>DASYSD010000033.1:0-176060 GCA_036003745.1 Pyrinomonadaceae bacterium | reverse complement strand
GTTTGTTGACGTGCATGAAAGTCAACGCCGATATATATTTTTTGCACAGCGCCTCCTTTCAGTCTCATGTCAGAGAAGCTGAACGTGAGTCTAACAACTCACGAACGGAGGCGCTGCTTCATAACATCAGGGTTGGAGCGCCAGCGACAACCCTGGGTATGCGAAACAAAAAAGGATAAAACCCTGAAAAGGGGTTTCTCCTGCGGCGAACCCTTTCAGGGTTTAATCAATATTTCCCGATCGGATCCCAGGGTTGTCGCTGCGCTCCAACCCTGGGCTGAAATTAGCCAACGCCTTCGGCGTATTCCTACTTTGGACCAGAGATGTCGGACTTCAGTTCTGATGCACGTCGCTTCTCAACCGACGTTCGCAACTCATCTGGTGTTGTGGGGCGACCGTGAACGCCGTAGATCTTATCGATTTGCAAACCCAACTGCTGGAGCTTATCGCTAAAACTGATCGTTGCGTCCTGAGCAATCGGGATCGACCCATTCGCAGCGGGGTTCAGCATATCCGCTTGAAACAGGATCTTCTCCTTGGGCAAATAAGCAACGAGTATCTCATTCGCATGTGGATTCGGTCCGATGTCGTATAGCTCAACAACATGTTTGTCGTCCTGAAACACCCGCTTTTTATTCTCGATGATCTCGATCTTCAACTTGTTTTGCAGTGACAGGTTCGGCAGTAGCGTCGACTGAAGCGCAGCTGCCTTTTCCAGATAACTCTTGTTCCCGGCTGTGGTCACAATCGTTGCCCCTTCCGCAACGTATTCGCGAAAACCACCTGCGTGATCTGAATGGTGATGAGTTAAGACGAGATACTTGATTGGTTTACCAGGAACGGTTTCCTTGATCTTCGCTAACGCCTGAACCGAGTTACTGTTGTAAAGAATTTGTTCCGGTGCTTCGAGCACGAGGATGTGATCGTTGAAGGCGACAAACATGATGTTATGTGTGCCGCCGGCTAATCCATTCAGCATGTAAACATCTTCGGCGACTTTAACCACGGCTGCCGGCGCTGGATTTGCGGGCGGTGCCGAGAGCTTCTCAAATCCTTCCGGTCCCTGAAACAAACTCTCCGCAGGCTTCGTGTTGATTTGTACCTCAGTGTATTCCGCTTCCTGAATAACGCCGCCGGAGTTGTACAGCACACGCGCGCCCGGAAGCTTCAACTTTCCGACCGTGTGATAGTTTGAGTAAGTTTGCGCTATCTCAGAGTCGCCCGTGAACGGATCGGCATAAAGATAGCCGTATTTGGTCAACAGGTTAGTTTGCGCGTCAAAGGAAAGCGCCAGCTGTTGATTATCTGGACGGATGACGCTGATCACTTTTTGTTTTCTGCCGCCGATCTCTCCTTCACCCAGCCAGCGCAGAGTTGCGGCGCGGTCCAATGCCTCGAGCAAAACGAACGGAGGCAAGCGACGCATTTGTGGGCGGAAATTGTTTACGGAAGGATTTGCAACAGGCGTGGCCGTCTTGGACCACATATCAAAGTTCTGACCTTCTGTGCCTTTGATGATAGTTCTATTCCAATTGTTGAATCCTGCATTGGCGGTCTTCAAATCGTCGTAGACCAATCCACGATCAGTGTCGACAATGAGTGTTTCTTCCGAAGTGCCGACAACAAATGGCGGTTCTGCAGCCGGACTTTGAAAGCGCGCGTGAACCTTGCCTTTCTCCTTCAGAGTGAAATCCTTGATCGCGCGTAACGCTTCGAGTCCGCCGTGTGCGGTGATCGCATCATCGAGTACGCGACGCGCGTCTTTGTACGAACGCTGCGAAGCATCGACTTGCTGCGCACTCACAGCAGCGGATGACTGCAGCACAATCAATGTGGCGACGACAAACAGTTTCAGCTTCATCGTGGTGCTCCTCTCGTCCAAAATCTGGTAGGTATTCCGAATATTTCGGAACATTGGTGTGTAGTGGATCGCCTGGGAAGACTGTCTGTCTAATACTTAAAAAGTGAAGGAAATGTTCTGTGAGATTGTGACTGCAAAAAATTGGAAATGATCCAATAATTTAGCCACAGATGAACGCGGATCTGTGGCTTAATCTTCTGTTTCGACAATCAAACTTACTGACTGTCCGAGGCTGAGTTGGCCCGTGCGCACTACGGTTCCATACGCTCCAGCATTGTTCTTGTTCAGACGCACGGCCGCCTTCATGATCCGCGGATCTTGTTTCGCTGTATCCGGGTCGAGGTTAATCATCACACATCGCAGATCGCGCAACGTTAGATTAATCACTGGTCCAACATCCTCGCTGCCGAACACTAACCTGCCGCCTATCCAACCGTCCTCTTGAAATGGTTCGGCAGCATCTGAAGCAATTAGAATGTTGGGTCTGAATCGCCTGGTGTCCAGGTTCTGTCCAGCTTCACGGCCAATTGCGTCGATCGTCGCCAGGTTGATCACAGACACACTCGCTTCATCAAAAACTCCGTGCTTGAGTTTCATCAATTCAACCGGACTTCCGAGCTTCTCCGCCACATTGGTTTGCAACTCTGCGCTTGTGAGCGGAAGGTTCGTGCCCTCCGGTGTGCGGACATGCGTCGGCGTGGGCTCTTCGGCGTTCTCATCGAGACCATGCGGCTGGTACAAAATGAGTTCGGGAAGCCGGCTAGCACTAAGCCAGGGGAAGCCGCTTTTGTCGTTAAGCCGGCGAAACGCAAAGCGCCGATCTCCCTGCAAACCATGCCAGCCAAGAAAAGCAGAATCCGTTGGGATACCAGCCATGGATTTGACCGGATACCACACGAGCGCATGAATACGTCCGAGATGAATGTTCATAGTTGAGCTGATTTTACTATGGGCCTAGTTTGGGAAGAGCGTATTGTTGAATCTCATGCTGAAGATTTTCGGGGCACTCCATCCAGACGATAAGCCGTTGCCACTGATAGCGCGCACCTTCACGTGCTTCTCGGCGATATCGTTTGGCTCGATGGCGACGCTTATCAAATCGTTCCAGAGAGGAAACGTCGATTTCTTGATTCGAAACACGTGTCGCTGAGCTGCCGCGGCGGACGTGTCGATGTTTTCCGAAGTGCGAAATACAACACGCGCATCGCTCTCGCGAAGGCCGCCAAAAAAAGAACTACGCTTTAAGTGCAAACTAATCTCATAAAACACCATGCACCCGGCTGGTTGATTATTAACTCTTGTGACTGAGATTAGAAAACTATCCTGATCATTACTGTCGCGTCCAATCTGTAGTGGCTCTGAAAGTGAGGGGAGCGGCGCGTCTTTGCATGCCGGGCTGATGACGATCTGAAGACCTTCCTTTGCACGACGCACCTCTTCAATCGAAGGTGCTGCTGGTAACGGTTCATTCTGTGGACAACCTGAATCATCAGTTGGAACTAAATCCGGCGTATCCGGACAACGATCGCGTTCATCCGGAATCAGGTCGTTGTCGCGATCGCCTTTGAGATAACTCTGTGACCAACTATCGTCTGCAATTGCCTTTTGAACCTTTCTACTGCGGTCCCGGACTCTTGCCAGATAGTCTGCCGGGTTCAGATGCTCGGTGAGAAAGAGTCTACCCAGCCGCGTATAGTCGAAATTCGCAGCTCCCAGAATTTCAGCAGCGCCATTCCGAGTTCCGCCACAACGAGCAAGTTCCGCCTGGTAAAGCTTCTCAATTTGATCCTGAGGCTTTTTCTCCTGTCGCCAACGCGCCAGTGATTCTTCAGCACGCTTGATACATTCGTCGGGCGAAACTACGGCGGTCTCTACCGGGTGCGATTGACGCCGGCAATACAGAAATATCCCGCCCGTCGCGAGAATAATCAGCAGCAATGCAAGCAACAGCTTTTTCATTTAACCAGGCGGTAAGACTTCAGAAGCTGAGACAAGCAGAGCGAGCGTCGCGCCCATTCCGTCTACAAACAAAGGACGGACTAACTCTGCGGAGTTTGTAAAGTTCTTGTATTGATTAATCGCATCATCCTGCTTGGTCAGGTAGAGAGTCGAAGCTCCGCGATCAAACGGCCAACGCTGTCCGGTTTGCTGGTAGGTCAACATCGAATAGTCGTAAGTGCGTTTCGCGAGTTCGGTAGTCATTTCTCTAACAGGCGTATCTGTCGCATGACCCGGGTGTGCTGCCCGCCAATTTTGAACGAACTTCCACCATTCAAAACCTCGCAACAAGATGTCGCGCAGCAAGCGTTGCTGCTCTCCCGGCGGTGCTTCGATCATTCTGATTTTGGCCCAGAGACGTTCCTGAGCATCTTCAAATGGTCGATGTCCCCACGCCGAGGTTGCCGTGACGTGCATAGGAACCGTAGCGTCGCCTAAGGCGTGTAGCGGCAGTCCCAACGAACTTAACGGATGGTCTGATTGATCGCGAAATATTCGCCAGCCGTAATAGCCCAGATTATCAACTGGTTCAAAAGGAGTGTGGGCGATAGTTGTGAACTGCCATTGAGAATGATTTCGGATTTTTGTGTTGGCATGTCCATCGTCAGCGTTTGCAATCTGATAGTTCGCCACTCCTCTGCTTTGCTCGTAGTTCACGGACAAACCGCTGGCGTCGAACGCTGCCATTAGGACGACGTCAACCGCATCCGGCGGCAAATCCGGACCAGCTTCCTCAAAGAATTCACCCTGTCGATCGTCGTATTGGTTGGTCGCGCGTGGCGTCATGTTTATGTGGTGCCAGACGCCGACCCAATCCGCTCCGCTTATGTCGATACCAGTGCCTGGTAACCAGCCACTCGTGTCATCAATAACATTTACGGTATCCGCAATATCCTTTGCGTCTTGGTCGCAGCCGTCGCAATCATCAAACAAGCAATTGAGACCGCATACAATCGGAAGCAAGAGGACGCCGAGACCTTTATCTCCGAGGTCGTCAATAAACTTCTTGGCAGCGCCTAAAGCCCCGGCATTGGTCGGACGAAACCAAAGGTGTGTGTCGTTCAGTTGACGATCTACGGCCGCTGTCCAAAAGCCCAGCGTAGCTCCCGTGTGATCGAGCGTACGTCGATCAAAGTCGGGATCAACCGGTTCGAAAATGCCTCCCGGCTTATAGTCGAAATTGGCACCGCAATCTCCGCTGTCCTCGAAATCGATCGCAACTGGATACGTCAGCTCGCCTGCTTTTTTGTCCCACCAGCGATCGGGCAGGACTTGGTCCTGGTACATCTTTTGGCTGCAGGTTGTTGTCTTCGGCGCCTTCAATCTGCCCAGGTCAGATGGTCGATTGTGATATTTCGGTGGAGCTGAGCGGACGGCTGCTAAAAACGCTGCCCACTCATTGGGATTAGAACCCTCTGGAGGCGCAAACAGTGTGATTGCCTGAAGGCGCGTGGGCGTAAGGCTCAGACGCATCAGCTGATACGTCAAATCAACCATGTCGCGATGAACAACTTCGTTATGAGCGAGTGAGGGCCTGGCACTAAAGATGATTAGCAGCAGGAGAGCTACCAATCTGGAGCTTCTCTGACATTTGCTCACGGAATGAAGACGGCGATCTTTCATCACGCTCCTCATTTGTTATGCCTGATAACGGTCAAACGTTTGAAGCGAATACTGCCGGATCACTTTTTATCGACCTCATACCAGTCAGAGATAATCAAGGTATGTTGGGTCAGGATGCCTTTGCAGTGAATTGTCTTCCCGACAAGGCTATCGAGAACTTTATCGACGAAAGGATGTCCTCCACGCCGCCGAAGGACGTAAGAACCATCATCAGTTTCCAGAAACACCGCCTGCCGTTCGCTCTTGGATCCCTTGGAGGTCAGGTGTTTTGTTACCCGCCCTTCGATCTCAATCGTGGAGTAACCTACTGGCACTGGGCACGATCCTTGGCTGCGCTCCGAATATTTGGTTCCTACTTGGCGTTGCCTGAAATCTTCTCTCATTCACACCGGGCTTTAGCCCGGTGTGAATAAAACCGACCTTTGAGACAAGCCTTCCTACTTACTATGCGATTCAGTGATGGCCACTATCTTACCGCCAACCTCCTTTGCCTCCAACACTACAAACCTACGCACTCGCGATTTCTGAAAATCAGTAGGCAGGACCTTTTTCGCCACGCCTTTTCCACCCTTCTTTTTGGGTGACGGCTTGGCGCTGGCAGATTGAGACGCAGTCTTTCCAAACATCAGGTGAAAACCGGTGGTTTCTTGTTGCTTTGCAGCGAAAGCCTTGGCCAGTCCTTTTTTCATCGACCGCGCAGGCTTCGATTTGACCTGATAGGAGACTGAGCCAAAGGGCCTGTAGTTTAACTCCGTCATCAACTTTTTCATGGAAGTCTGCACCTTCTTCGGTGGACCTGATGCGGACTTAGTCATTGAAGGCTGCAGGCGTGACAACAGCTCACCTTTTGCACGCAAGATCTGGCGACGTTCAGCGCGTTCGGCCGCGCCGGCTTGCTGGGCGGCTTTAGCGCTGGGAGCTCCGCTAACGGTCATCGACGTGAGCCCCTTCGGCAGACCCTTAGTATTTGGCGCAGCCAGTTTCGAAGTTGGCTTCTCAACCGGAACAATGGATGGGTCTCCAAAAAGATTGAATTGGGCCAGCGTCTTTCGATTTGTTGGACTCAGGGGAGAAGACTTCTCGATAAAACGTTGGCGCGCTTCGAGCGCAGCGCGACCAAGTGAGGCGCCTGCCAGCACTCGTTGAATAAAGTACTGACAGACGAGATCCGCCTGGTCATTGCCCGACTCTGGTCCATAGGCCGTGTTGCTGCTGCCGAAGAAGCCGTAAGCTTTCTTATCCAGGTATGTATTGCACATTCCCATCTGCCGTTTGGCGACGGCCGAAGGATCGTAAAGCTGTGCTCCAAAACAGCATTCAGCGGCCACAACTGTTCCTTCGCGGATGCGGCCCTTCACCCCAACGAAAGCAGCCTGGTGTGAAACCGGCATGTCGTCGTCGTCAGTCACGTGCTGTCCCAGGAATTCAGGAAGGGTGTCGCCTCCATGGCAGTTTATGAAGTGAACGCGCCGGTTCATGAGGCTGAGTGACCACTTGAATCCTTTCTTTGGAGAGGTTTGGAGGTCGTCGTCGTTGTTGAAGATATTTTTCAAGCTCTCGCTTGTTGATTCGCGCCATCTATCAGCGCTAATGCCGAGATAGGTGTCATAGTCGGACCGCGAAAGGGATTTCCACGTGGCCGCAGTTTCCAATAATCCCAACAGATAATCCGGACTGCCTTCAGCACCGGTTAAATCTGGCAGACGACTCACTACGCGTGTTGGACCAGTGAAATCCTTGATCTTCTGGCTATACGGTGCGTCACAGGCGTAGGGAAGATCGCTTTCGGCAAACTCTTCGTCATCGCCTTCGGGATCGTCTGAGAAGAGCGGGTTTTTCAGGTCCTGATGGGGAATCACATCGATCGAACCGAGAATCATCAGATAATCCGGCGCCAGGGCTTTGTAAACTCCATCAATCGCCTCTTTGTTCTCTCGATGACTGGCAGCGTTCTTCACCGCTTTAGCCTTCAGTTTTTGCATTGCGGTCGCGTTGTCGATCGCTACTACCGAGGTGGCCAGGCCCCGCTTCTTGTCCGCAGCAATCAGATCTTTTAAAGCGCCGTCAATTTTTTTCATTCCGGCAGCGCCATATTTCTCTTTGAGCACGGTCACGTTCGTGACGATTACCTTATCGGCCATGATTTGCTCCTTTAGATCGATTGTTACTCTTATGCGAGATTTGGAAATCAGGGAACTCGATTATTAGTGTATGCGTTTCAAGCCTGTTTCATGATCTTTTATGATGTTTTTGCCCGTTTCATTTCACTGGCCCAGTTTGAAAAACGCCGAAGGCGTTGTCTCATTCACACCGGGCTTTAGCCGGGTGCCGGACGCGCAAGCATCAACAGAAAACCGTTTCAACGGTTTTCACCACTTTCGCTATGGAAACCGTTAAAACGGTTTCCCACCATGTAAGTGCCTTTCCACCGGGCTGAAGCCCGGTGTGAATGAAACCGACTTTTGAGGCAAAGTCGTTCAGTACAGAAGGAAGCCAATAATCGCGCCTCCTAAAATCAACCAGGCGGAATTGACTCGAAAACGGAACAGTATGACTGCGCTCACCACGGCAAGCACGATCGTACTCACGTCCACAAGCGCCGCACGACTAAGCTGATAAGTGACCACCAACATCAACGCCAGTGCAGCAACGTTAACGCCATCCAGAAATGCTCCCGCAACCGGTGCCTTACGGATACGCGGCACGAGTGGACCACTCGCAGCAACAAAAATGAACGCCGGGAGAAAGATTCCCAACGTCGCCACCAGCGCACCGCGGTGACCGGCGAGCACATAGCCAACAAAAGTTGCGGTGGTGAAAACCGGTCCCGGCGTCACCTGGCCCACCGCAATTGCATCCAGTAGTTGTGTTTCCGTTAACCAATGCCATCGTTCCACCAGATCTGAGCGAATGAAGACGAGCAATACATAGCCGCTTCCGTACAACACTGCGCCAACCTTGAGAAAAAAGAGAAACAGAGGCCACAGTCCAAAGGGGGTAGCGACGGCAGTGGTTGCTTGCAGGAACAACGCAACTGGGGATGCTGAGATCGGTGAGAGGAGATTGTGGCCGCTTCTAAACTGTCGCGCTATCAGTCGCCCTACTCCGACGATTACACCGGCGCCAAACAGCAGGAGCAGCTCGTGAACTCTAAGGAAGCTGAGTACCACGGCGCCAACCGCGACCAGGGCCAGAAATTTTGTCTTAATGGCGGTCCGGCCCAGCGACCATAATGCTTGCAGCACGATGGCGATAATCACGGGCTTGACGCCATAGAGCACGCCGGCGACTTGAGGAAGCGAGCCGTACCTAACGTAAGCCCAGGCGAAGGCTGTGACAATCAACACTGCCGGCAAGATGAAGCTGACTCCAGCGACAAGTAGTCCGGGCCAACCAGCTTGTCGATGGCCGATATGGATTGCCAACTCTGTTGAGTTTGGACCAGGGATAAGATTGGTTGCGCCAAGCAGGTCGAGAAACTCATCACGCGTCAGCCAACGACGACGACTCACAACCTCATCTTCCATCATCGCAATGTGCGCAGCAGGCCCACCAAACGCAGTCGTGCCCAGTCGCAAGAAGAGCAACAAGAGTGTCCATAAAGATGTTGAGCGATCGCGCGTTGACAAGAAACTGTTAAGTAACTGCAACGCCCTTTATTAGTCAACATTGAGAGCCGGTGCGCCTTTGGCGTCGTCTTGACCTGAATGGAGTGGTGACTGGATCTCGAGGTGCTCACCGTTCAAAAACGGACTCGGCGGGCGGTGGAGCGGCGTTGATAAAAGAGATGTGTCAGCGCAAGCAAAACGAGCGCGGTAATCAGAACATACGCTCGATGTTTCGCGATTCGAGAGAGACTGTCACCACCCTGCAAATCTTCATACGTCCAAAGCCTGAACAGCAGCGGATTGTAGGGCCATCCTCTGTGGCCCTGGCTGTATAAATAGAAAAGCCCGCCACCAATCCCGATCGCCGTCGTATAAGTAAGATAGCGATCCCGCAAGAACACTTTGAGGAACGTAGCCGCCGCGGTGAGAAAGATCGCGTTCGGAATCAGAATCCAGAAATAAACACGCAAATATACGAACAACTCAACTGGTCCATGCCGTTTCAAGGTCTGGGTCACTACCGCGATTAAGCCGACGACAACCAGAAGAGTGCAAACCAGCAACAGCGTCGCAAGAAATTTGGAGAACAGCAGCACAAAATTTGGAATTGGCTGACTCCAAACCAGTGACTCAATCTTCAGATCGCGATCGCGCTGCAGAGCTTCTCCCGTGTAGAAGATGCTGATGCCTATCATGAAGAGCAGCAAATTCCCGGCAATGTTGGAGAGGTACCCGGCTGAGTAAGACGACCCTACGGGACGCACAGTCCAAAAAATAACTTCCATCGTCGAAAGCAAGACCGCAAAGGGAATGACCGCCACCAAACTGCGTTCAGAAAGCAGTAAGCGAAACTCAATTGCCAGAGCGGCGAGGAGTTTTCGAAGGCTCTCGCGAATTCCACTGTTGGCGCTGCTGACGCTCGGAAGCGCAAGTGGCATTCTGCGGATTTCGTCAGTCTGCTCGACCCAATAGTCTTGAGCAGGTTCGGGTTCAAAAGAAATCCTTTCACTTGCAGTCGAAAGGTTTAGAAACGAGAAATGGACCTTCTGTGGCCGCTCGGCGCTGATGAAACGACGGTAAACCAGCGTGAGTATTCCCACTACGATCAACAACATGATCGCCCGGTTGATAAAAAGTTCCGCGTCATAAGTAAACACTAACTTATTGAACTCCTCAGCGCTCATTCTGTGAACGTCGCCCTTTCTTTGGCCCCAATTCATGAGCAAAGGATCGAGGACTCTTCGCCAAAGCAACGGCAAACCTTTCAGGACGAAAAGCTGGTAGCTGCTATAAACCGGGTAAAAACAAACTCCGAGCGCATACACGAGTTTGGCGTTTCGTGTGAGTGTTCCGGCGGCAAAGTAGATAGCAGCCAAAAACAGGTGAGAGATAGCTACAAGAACGAGGAAGTGTTTGAAGTAAGGAACGACTTTTACGTCCTGCACGACCATGCCCGGGCGACTGAACCACTGCAGCACGAACAATGTGATCACGAAAGCCGACTGACCGCAGGAGAGCACGAAGAAACTGCCCAAAAACTTTCCGAGAAGATAGCTGGCCCGGCCCACAGGTTTTGAAAAAATTAACGGATCGATCTCGTCCCGAAAGTCTCTGATAACCGGATCTGCCATGATTACGGCTGTAAACAGCGGCGGAGTCATGAAGGAAAAGACCGGCAAAACCCCGCCAATGAAGGCATCACTATTCGTAGCCAGGCCCCGTCCTGTGGCCGGGCCCCAGCCCCACCAAAGCAAGGCGTTACCGCCACAAAGCAGCGCCGTAACATACGGCGCCAGCCGCTTTGCGTTAAGCAGAACCTCAGTTCGAAATACGGCAAAAAACGGCGTGTGCAAAGGATGCGGAATCATGAATGAGAGACCAGATTGAAGTAGTAGTCTTCGATTGTTGGCGTGGCCTGACTGAATTCTTCGCCGGGTCGTTCGCTCGGCGAGACGACTCGGACCCGCATCATGCCGTTGTACATTTGCGAGGAAATTAGTTTGCAACTCGCTTTGACGGCGTCAACCCGATCGCGGGTTAACATCGCTTCCCAGATCGAACCGGTCAACTCTTTGATAGCTTGAGACGGAGCGCACGAAGCAATGATCTCCCCCTGGCGGATGATGGCCATGTTTGAGCAGAGGTTCGAAACGTCGGAGACAATGTGCGTTGAAAGAAGCACCACACTCTCCTCTGCGAACGTTTCCGCGAGCAGGTTGTGAAAACGAGCTCGTTCCTCGGGATCGAGACCGGAGGTCGGCTCATCGACGATCAACAAGGCCGGCTTTCCGATCAGCGCTTGCGCAATTCCCAGGCGCTGCTGCATGCCGCCTGAGAAGCTGCCGACTTTCTGCCGTCGCGCTCTTTCGAGGTTTACTCTCTCCAGCAAAGCATTCACCACAGACTCGCGCTCTTTCCTGTCATGCACGCCTTTTAGTCTGGCGAAATAATGAAGGGTCTGTTCGGCCGTGAGCGTGGGATAAAAGCCAAATTCCTGGGGAAGATAACCAAGCATCATTCGCGCTTGATGCTTCTCCAAAATCAGGTCTGTGTCGCGCATCCGCGCGGTGCCTGAATCCGGCTCCAGCAGACTTGCCAGAATCTTCATGAGCGTCGTCTTGCCGGCGCCATTCGGCCCCAGGAGTCCGAACATTCCCGGAGGCACGTCGAGAGTAATTCCCTTCAATGCGTGAACCCCACTCGCGTATGTCTTGTTCAACTCTTTAATGGCCAGCATCAGATTTTCTCGGTAGTTAAAATGATGATCAGAAAAACGCCTCCCCTAGATTATCTAGGCCAGAGGCTATCCGTATTCTCCCTAGACTGTCAAGGGTAGACCGGGGAATGTCGCAATGTGAAGGCTTTGCACAAAAAAGTCAAAAAAATCCCACCGACGGGGGTCGGTGGATTGTTCAGATCCTTTCTAATTCAAAAACTTTATGCAACCTGAATCCCAGCCGTTGGTGGGACTAGAAGGGGGTTCAGGTGTGTTTTTAGAAAGGATCTGAACAATCCACCGACTCCCGTTCGGTGGGATTTTCTAGTTTTTTGTGCAAAGACCAACCTGACGAAGAATCGCGATCATCGTTCTCGGCCGTAGGTTTTATATAAAACCAGAAGAGTGAACGCACTGCCCTTTTTCGTCAGAGGTTGCAACTTATCGCCAAATAAGGCATCGTAGTACCCGGTTAATCCTTCTCTCACGCATCGACGGTGATGCGCCCTGCGCCACAAGTATCAGCGCTGGACGTTTGGATGGTTCGAGGGCAGGCTTGTTTCAAACTTCTGGAAGCCGCTCTCTTTAGAGCATCCGAACCCGGTCCTTCGAACGGCAACCGTTTCGCCGAAGCCAATCCGATTCGCAGCTTCTTTTCACTCCCATAGGGGAAAGGTATATCTGAATGTCAACGAAACTTTATGTTGGAAATCTCGCTTTTGAAACCACCAGTGCGGATCTCCAGGAATTGTTCGCTCAAGCGGGCACTGTTAAATCTGCAAGCGTGGTTGAAGACCGCGACACCGGGCGCTCACGCGGGTTCGCGTTTGTCGAGATGTCTTCCAACGCCGAAGCTGCGGCAGCAATTGATCAGTTCAATGGTAAGGAGATGGCCGGCCGCGCTTTAAAAGTCAATGAAGCGAAGCCACGCGAAAGCCGCGGTGGCTCGGGCGGCGGACGTGGTTTTGGCGGTAATCGTGGTGGCTTTCGTGGTGGTAACAACCACGGTGGCGGTAATCACGGCGGCGGCAATAGGCGCGAACCTCGCTGGTAATCGTCATCACTTTGGCAGATTCTCTTCTATTCCTTGCGTCAAAAGTTACGCGAGAATAGAAGAGTCTGTCCTGCACAAAATACACAAACAAGGAACATTATGAATTTTTCTCAACTGGGACTAGCGCCCGCACAAGTGAGTGCCTGCGAGTCTCTCGGATATAACAAACCTACACCGATTCAGCGTCAGGCAATACCGATCATTCTGAGCGGTCGAGACGTGATCGGCTGTGCCGAAACCGGCACCGGCAAAACAGCAGCATTTCTGCTTCCCATCATTCAACGGCTGAGCGGAAGCGCTCGACCTGGCGTGCGCGTACTCGTGCTTGCGCCGACGCGCGAGCTGGCGCTTCAGATTCAGGAGAATTACGCTGCGCTAAACACAGTGAAGACGAATCGCAGCGTGCTTGCGATTGGCGGCGCAAACATAAGAACACAGCTCGCCGATTTGCGGCGCGGAGCCACTGTCCTGATTGCTACACCAGGGCGTTTGCTCGATCTGATAGAGCGCGGTGCGGCCAAACTGTCAACCATTGAAGTTTTGGTTCTGGACGAAGCTGATCGCATGTTGGACATGGGGTTCTTGCCCGCAATCCGGCGGGTGCTTTCGCTCTTACCGGCGAAACGCCAGTCACTCCTGTTTTCAGCAACGATGTCGTCAGGCATCGAACAGCTCGCTCGTTCGACAACAAAAGATGCAGAGCTGGTTGAAGTCAGCACTCGTGGTCGGGCTGCGACACTCGTGGAACAGATTGCATACCAGGTACCGCAGGAGTCGAAGACGGCTCTCTTGCTGGAGCTCCTTGAAAAAGCGCGTGAGCCGTTCGAACGAGTTTTGATCTTTACACGCACGCGACGTGGAGCAGAGCGGCTCTCTCATGTTCTCAAAGCGCGCGATCATACCGTGACACGTATTCACGCTGATCGTACACAGCCGCAACGTGAACAAGCTCTACGGGCTTTCAGTGAGGGACGGGCGCGAGTTTTAGTCGCAACTGACATCGCCGCCCGCGGGTTAGATATTAAATCTGTCTCACACGTCATCAATTACGACGTGCCGGTCGCTCCGGAAGATTATGTGCACCGGGTGGGCCGCACTGGCAGAGCAGGGAATCAGGGTCAGGCGATTTCGATCGTAGCCCCCGTCGATGAGCACTCGGTGCGCGCGATTGAGCGCCTCACTGGCCAATCCGTCAGACGCATAGTGCCTGAAGGCTTTGCACGTCCTGCAGTTTCTTTGCCCGCAAGCGCTATCAAACTTCCTTCACGTTTGTCACCCACGCGTAGCTTAACTCGATCCTTTCGACCACGGCGCGCCGCGCGATATGCGTAGCGCCTGCCGGGCAAGAGTGGGGGCAATCAACAAATGCTGCACCCCACTCAGTTAGTTCGTAACAATCCGAATATCGCTTTGCGTACGGGGATCGACTTCAAAATGGTCGGCAAACTGACTGCTGAATCCCGTTACCTCAATAGTTTGGCCCGGGCTTAGACCGCTGACATCGATGCCGGTGGAGGCGCATACGAATGCATTCACCTCACCTGACCCATCATTCACAACGATGATGAATCCGAATGGCAAATCATTCACAATGGGCTGAGTGATCGTTCCCGTTATCGTGACGAGCTTTCCTTCGGTGTCTTCGCCGACCGCTCCGGTTGCGACGGGGAGTGGCTGGACTTTTGGTCCACTTTCATGAGCTTTGATTTCGGTTACATCAACAAGCACGAGTAGTCCAGGCAACACGCTATCGGCGAGTGTACCCGTCACGAGGACCCTTTGCCGTAGTGCAAACCCCAGATTGTCGGAAACGCTGACATAGATGCCACCGGTCTTATCTTGAATCGCGAAGCCTTGATCGAAGGTGCTTGAGCTGAACGCACCTGAAGGGACGGTAATCGAGCCGTCAATAGTGACGACCGTACCCAGAGGCAAGCTGCGCGCTTCGGCTATAGAGATTTTCTTCGGAGCTGGTGGCGCTGAATAAGCGGCATCTGAGGTTACAGTAAAAAGGAAAGTGACGAGAGCGATTATTTGCAGGGCCAACAAGGCCTGCCGAATTGTCGTGATGGTCGGTCGTAACATCGTGTTTCTCCTCTTCAAATGGTTAGCCTAATCCGCGAAGACGCAGTTAAGCGGGATTCAGGAGATCTGCTGGGGAGTTCTGAGGTGAGACGTAAGGATTCTGGTGTCTCTGTCGTTCACCTACCTGTTTATCGGCAGCATCCGATCGGGAATCACGCGTAAGTTTCAAATCTCTTAAGCGTGAACCTGCTTGGTCTATCCATCAGAGCAGTGAGCAAATGACTGCTCGCTTATGTTCGCTGTTTCAGCCCAAGACTTCCTCGACGTCTGAAACGTGAACGATTCGAACGGCCCGATGCCTCGAATTCACTTGCTTCGTTCTTTCGTGGAAGCGGGAATCATATTCCCGGATGGGGGGTCTGTCAACGCGCTTTTTGAGATGAAAGCGACGCGAACACTAACGATGGAGCGGGGAGCGGAAAATTTTTGATTCAAGGTACAGAGATTGATGACGTTGATTAATTTGTGAGCTTTGGCTGGGAGGCAGGGACTCGAACCCCGATAGCCAGATCCAGAGTCTGGAGTCCTACCATTGGACGACCTCCCAGCACGAGGGTTTTGAATTTACGTATCGTCGCTACGGTTGTCAACCGAAGCCATTCCTTTTCTCGAACCCGGAATCGTCGTCAGTTGCTACGGTTCGTTTGTGCTCTTTGCGCCTTTTTGTGGCCATCAATAAACTAAGTTTTGAATGCCTGACTTTCGCCACATGACTCCGTTATTAGAAGTAATCGTGTGTTCAGTTGCTGATGCGATCGAGGCTGAAAGAGGCGGTGCAAACCGCCTTGAGGTAGTCAGAGATTTGCATCTAGGTGGACTAACGCCCTCGCTCAAACTCGTTTGCGAAATAAAGGATGCCATAGAACTGCCGGTTCGAGTGATGCTACGCGAAAGTCCGGGCTATCAAATAAATGACCCGGACGAAATCGCTCGACTGTGTCGAGCCGCAGAAGCCTTTGCATCGCTTGACGTCGATGGTTTCGTCCTGGGGTTTTTGAACGATGGTGAAGTGGATGTCGAATTGACGCAACGCGTGCTTGCTTGCGCTCCTCATTTGCGAGCAACTTTCCATCACGCGTTTGAGGATGCGAACGATAAGCTACGCGCGTTAACCGAAATTAAACGTCTGCCGCAAGTTGATCGAATTCTTAGTAGCGGCGGAACAGACAAATTGAAATAGAGAGTTCAACGACTCGCCGAATACGAACACGCGGCAGCTCCGGAATTAACGATTCTCGCCGGTGGCGGCATTGACGGCGACGCCATCGTGGAGGTCAAACGCGCGACGTCTATTCGCGAGTTTCATGTAGGGCGCGCGGCGCGTTTGAATTTTCAGGTTGACGGTGAAGTCCAGGCTTCGCTTGTCAGTGGTCTGGTTCAGAAACTTCTATCCACAGAGTACCCAGATTAATTAATTGAATTTGGGGGTGAAAAAAACCACAACCAACGGTTACGCACGATCTTCGACGCCCGCAACTTTGAATTGGCCGGCGGCGGCCAATTCTGCGGCGTCCCCGGGTCTGAATTCCCAGTGCCATGATTCGTTCGAGACCGTGCGGACGAAGCCGTGCTTTGGGCCATGCGCCTTGAGCCACTCGTAAATCTTGTCAGATCCATCAAACACGTTGTGACGAGTGTTGAGATCGAATGCCTGGCCGTGTTGATGATTCGAGTGACCGGCCTTAGCGGCGAGATTGCCCTGACCTTTTTCAAACAGCCTTCGTAATGTGGCTTGTCGCTGAAATGTTCGAAACGCGCTGTTGATCGAGATCTGGATATTTTCCTCCTCCGCGGCGTCTTTCAGCTTCAGATAAGGGGCGAGACTGTCGAGTGTGATTTGCTCCATCTCTCCGCCAAAGCCGACGATGTTCACGAGTAGTTTTGGACCAAGATATTCACCTTTACGCCAGCACGCATTCGGTCCTTTCCTGTCGGTCCATTCATCTGAGAAGTAAAGATCGGAACAGCCCTCTTTCAGATTTGCCGCACTAGTCCAACCGATCTCCTCGCCTGTTTGCATCTGGCCCACGACGATCTGTAGTTTGCTGACTTTGACAAACTTGCCGTCGGGTGAAGTTTCAGTTACGGCCACAAAGGATCGCACTGGAATCGCCGTCCCTCTGGAGGCGAAGTCGGGGGCGCCGTCTCGAATCAACGCGTTCGCATCGACGCAGGTCATGTTTGTACCTGACGGTTCGAGGTCCCAAGTCGCCGGCGCGAGGCCTGCTGTTTCGTTCTTGAAGCCGCCTTCGAGATTCATCGCCGAGGTCCAACCGAAGGATTGATCTCCATTCGTGGAAACAGCGAAGACATAAGTGTGCCGGCCGGAATCGCTTTTCACATCCGTTACTTTGATCTCTGTTCGCTGCGGAATAATTTTCACGTCGCCAACGCGTTTGCCCGGTGGACGATCCTCACCCGACCGATACTTCATTTCTTTCAACTTCTCATCACGAATAATGGCCTTGCTCGACTCTACAACGAATACTTTCCCGGGATAGCTTCTGAAGTTCATGTCGACACCTCCAATTTGGAAAGAAGTTAAGATTAAGGAACGCACTAAAAATTAAATGCTTGAACTCTGGTGCTCGCAGATGCACAATGTGCACGTCTGTAGCAGCTTTTTAGCGGCACGCCTGAAGAAAAACAAAGACAATTGCTTTTATCTATCAGTTTCCCGGAGACACGACGGAGAGTCGATGACTGAACACGAAGACCAGATTGCACAATATCGTCTGAAGCTCGAGGAGACTGCCGCACTCGTGGCGCGTATTCGTCATGAAATCAACAATCCCCTAACCGGTGTGTTGGGCCAGGCCCAACTCCTGTTGCGAGAAGATTTGAGTGAGCGATCGCGAAAGCGAGTGCAAACGATCGAGGATCTGGCTTTACGCCTGCGCGATATTGTGGGCCAGTTGCGTGAGGTGCAAAGGCCGGCCGATCTGGACGGCGACCAATCGCCTAACCAGTAAGTCGCTTTACTGATTCCTTAAGCATCAGTCGCCGGCTGCTGATTGTAGCCATGTGAAAGGGAACGACGCAGCCACAGCGATCGCAGTCGGCGTTGTCTCCCATCATGCACTTACCCTTCTGCTCACCAGTTGGACCAAACGCAAACGCCTTCAAACGAAATCCACAATTGTCCGTTACCTTCTTCGCTTTGTCTGATCGCATCAGCTCGAGCGTGGAGTCGAGCATGTTGATGTAACCGGGATATCGCTTTTTCAAAGAAACAATCCGATCGATCAAACGATCGCGCTCGGGCCAGTCGAGCCAGAGTGCCTCATCGAGTCCAGTCACGGGTGTGAAAAAATCAAAGATGATGCCACCGCGTGCGATTGGTCCCCATTCCTCAACTAACTCTTCTACGCAGTCTTTCGTGATGCTCGTCAGTACGCAAGAAATCTGGATATTCAACTCCGGATGATTGATGACGTTCTGCTTGATCTTCTGATAGATACCGGGCGCGCGCATGCGTGCGAAAGCTTCTTCGGTACCATCGATCGAGATGACCCAGGTACAGTTGGGCCAATCAGGTAATTCCATCGTGCCGTTGGTGACGATAGTGTTGTGTTTGAAGTAATGTCTGCCTGCATCGATCAGTTGCTTTCGGACCATCGGTTCGCCGCCAACCCACGTGCAGAGCATCATGGGATGGCCGGCCGCTTTCATCGCTTCAAGCTTCTCGAGCCACTTCTCGATCGAAAGTTCTTTTTCGTTGTCGTGATCTTCGGCGAAGAAGTAGCAGTGTTCGCAGCGCAGGTTGCAGCGGTTGGTGACGTCGATTGAGCCGATAGCAAACTTGGGCAGACCAAACACGAATAGTTTGGTCATGTCGGAAAGCCTTCTGAGTTTTCGACGGACGTTCATTGAACTGGAACAATGCCACAAAAGGGCAGAAAAGGCACAAGTAGTTTCAAATCATTTGTGCCTTTTGTGCTTTTTTGTGGCGCTAAACCGAAATCGTTTGTTCGTCTTCGACGAGATAAGGACTGATTTGAACCGGTTTGTCTTCGGCGTCTTCCGCCAACACGGCCTGAATTACCGGCAGGCTCAAGGAATGCTTTGTGGTGTTCAGTGGCACCGGCTTACCGGCGGCATAGACCTTGTGCCGGCCATGCTCTTCGTACCATTCGGCGAGGTTGGCAGTCTTGTGCATGTTCTCGATGATTTGACGCCAGCCGACCCCAGTGTTGTAAGCGCAGAAGGAAATCTCACCTTCCTGAGTGCCGTAAGGAATGACGCACATCTCGGTGCGACGGAAGTCGTAATTAAAGAGATCCTGAAACCACATTCCCTCGACGCAGAGTACGCGCCAGATGTCGCTGGCATCAGCACTCTTCTGCGCCATCCGATCGTTGCGATCGGAATTGGAGTTGGTTGACGAAGGCTTGAACAGATTGATGATCTGCGAAATCGGGAAGCCCTGCGGTGCTCGTTCGGCATTGAAGTTCCGCATGATCGCCATGCCCAGTTGAGCGTACGAGAGCTTGCGACCGCGGGCCGTGTCGGTAATCACCGCCACGTCTTTCATAAACTGTTCATAGTTGAAGAACTCAAACAGCGATCTGAATTCACCCGTTTGTCTGTTGACGACAAGCAGCGTGAAGATGCCGCAGTTTGGATGGCAGTTACATGAGGACCAGCCCCACGGCGCATCAGCGCCCTGCAACATGTCCATCACGCTTGTGAAAGCCGAGTATGACGAGAGCGGGAACCAGTCGCGCAACGGTTGAATGTGACCGCCAAGCTGGTTTTTCAGATCGTGAGTCATGCCGGCCAGCGTATAGCGCCACTTCTTGCGCAGCTCGTCAGAGATGTCTTCATCGCGTCCGGTAAATGAAACCGGTTGGAACGCGATCGTCTGCACCTTGTCGATATTCTTTGCGGCAAACTCGACGATCTGTCCGATACCATCGTTGTTAAGATTGTTAACGATGGTTACGACGAGTGTGACTTTGATCCCGGCCTCAGCTAGATTCTCAATCGCTCGCAACTTAACGTCAAACAAGTTGCCGACGCCCCGATGCTTGTTCTTCTCTTCGCTAACGCCGTCGAACTGCAGGTAAACGCCGTGCTGTCCAGCAGCCTTTGCGGCTTTGCAGAATTCGAGATCTTCAGCGAAACGAATGCCGTTAGTCGCCGCGAGAATTCGATAGAAGCCGATCTTCTTCGCGTACGCGACCGCGTCAAGGTAATAGGGCGAAAGAGTCGGCTCGCCGCCGGAGAAGAGGATGATTACCTGTCGACGTGGTTTAAAGGAGACAGCGCGGTCGAGAATTGCTTTGGTGTCTTCAAACGTCGGCTCGTGAACATAACCAACCTGATTCGCATCCATGAAACACGGATTGCACATCATGTTGCAGCGATTGGTCAGGTCCACAGTCAAAACCGCGCCGCGTCCAAACTTGATGTTCGAAGTGCCGTGACGGTGCACGTCTTTATCTTCCGCAGCGCGAAAGTCGCGACCAAAGAAGAGTGATTCAATCCTTTCGAGAAACGCCGGATCGGTCGACATCACATCTTCGAATTGCCCGTGCTTCGGACAGTCCTTTCGCATCACGACCTGCCCGTTGTCTTCGAGGATCTGTGCCTTGATTTCACCGGGGTGCTCGTGCATCAACGTCTCGAGCGGAACGGCACCGGTGATCACCGCGTTGCGAACTTCTTTTACGCAGGATGGACAGAGACTATCTGTCTCGCGTGGGAAACCAAGTGGCGGAGCACTGCGTTCGTAGGATTTGAGAAGTGGACCAGGGGCCCAGTTGGGCCGAATCGCTTCGCCCTCCGGCAGTCGCTGGTTGACTGACTGAAACGCGCGCCAGGCGACATCTGAGAGGCCGGAGATCAGCCGGGAGCTCTTTACTCCCGATAATTTGCTTTTATCTGACTCTCCGCGACGAAATTGATCACTAAACAAAGGCTTACTGGTCCCCCCGATTACTTAAACACCAAAACAGTCGAGCATGATAAACAGGATTTGCAGGATCCACAAGACACGATTATCCTGAAAATCCTGAAAATCTTGTCAATCCTGTTTCGAAATGTCCATTCATCCTACAGCCATCATTGAAGATAACGTCGAAATCGGCCCAGATTGTGAGATCGGAGCCTATGCGGTCATCAAGCGCTTTACGCGCATTGGTGCGCGTAATCGCATCTTCGAGCATGCCGTAATCGGTGGCGAGCCTCAGGATGTGAAATTCAAGGGCGAGACGAGTTTTCTCGAGATTGGCGACGACAATATTATTCGTGAGTTTTGCACGTTTCATCGCGCCAATGGTCCAGATGAGACCACTCGCATCGGTTCGCGTAACTTTTTCATGGTGGGAGTGCACGTCGCCCACAACTGCGTTATCGGCGACGACAACGTCTTCGCGAACGAGGTCGCGCTCGCGGGACACATCACTATTGAGGATCACGTTTTTCTTTCCAACAATGTCGGCGCACACCAGTTTGTGCGGATGGGCCGTTATGCAATGATTGGCGGGAAGTCGAAGATCGTGCAGGATGTGTTACCGTTTTTTATTACTGACGGTAATCCGCCAACCGTTCGTGGCGTGAATAGCGTTGGGTTAAGACGCGCCGGTTTTACGCAGGACGAAAGACGCGCGTTGAAAGATGCGTACCGCATACTCTTTCGATCGACGTTGCCGCTTCAGAATGCCTTGGAAACGCTCGACGATTTGGACGATGAGCACGTGGCCCATCTGGTAAATTTCATTCGTGGTTCGAAGCGAGGATTCGTGAGAGCGTGAAGATGACAGTACAGGAACTCGCAGAACTCGTAAGTGGTCGCGTGGTCGGCGAGGGGGGAACGCAGATTGAACGGATTGCCGATCTGGATCGCGCGGGTGAGGGTGAGACTGCGTACATCGACAATGAGAAGTTGTTTGCCGCAGCCGCAGAGAGTAAAGCGTCGTGCTTGATTGTGCGAGAGGGGGTTGAGAGCCAGTTTTCTCAGAGGACGTTAATTGTAGTTTCCAATCCGAAGCTTGCATTCGCATTGATTGGTGCTGCACTTCATCCCGCTGTTCGTAGGGAACCGACAATTCATCCGACCGCGGTTATTGCTGAAACTGCCGACATTGCACTCACCGCGTATGTTGGTCCAAATGTTTGTGTTGGTGACCACACTCACGTAGGCGCTTACACCAGACTCGAAGCCGGTGTCGTACTTGGGTCGAATGTGACTGTTGGCGACGATTGCGTGCTGCATCCGAATGTTGTGCTGTACGACGGAGTTTCGATTGGCACACACGTGATCCTTCATGCGGGTGTTTGTCTCGGCGCGGATGGTTTTGGATACGTTCGTCACGATCTCGGTTATCAGAAGTTTCCGCAGGTTGGAACGGTGGTGATTGAAGACGACGTCGAGATCGGCGCACACACATGTGTGGATCGCGCGGCGCTCGGACGTACACGCATCGGCCGTGGCACAAAACTCGACAACATGGTCCATGTTGGTCACAACTGCGATATCGGTGAGCGTGTGGTGATTGCGGCGCAAACAGGCATCAGCGGCAGCGTGGTGATTGAGGACGACGCAGTGATAGGCGGACAAGTTGGTTTTGGAGATCACACGCGAGTACAAAAAGGCGCTGTGATCGGATCCAAAGCGGGGATCTTACCTGGAAAGATTGTGCGACCGGGCGTTTGGTGGGGCATTCCCGTTCAACCGCTCGACCAATACAAGCGGATGAACGCCCACATGAACCGGCTGCCACAAATGACCGAAGAGCTCAAACGGCTCAAAGCCGAGATCGAAGAGCTGAAAAAGCAATCCAGAGATTACACAGAATGATCGGCGTAATCTGTGGATTTCTTAGCGGCAAAATGTCAATACGTTTTGTTGGGGTGGTGGCGCTCATTCTGTAAGAAGTTGACGATCAGCTGCGCGGCGCGCTGAGAGGCTCCAGGTTCGCCCAATCGATGGCCCACCTCGCGCAAACTCACGCGCATAGCATTATTCTTTTTCGGTTCGAGAAGCTCGAGCAGTCTAGCTGCCAGATTTTCGGCTGTGAACTGTTCCTGCATCAGCTCAGTTGCAATCTCTCGTCCGGCTACGAGATTCACCAACCCATAATGCGACACCGTGATTAACCGCCCGAGTGTGTGCCAGTTAATCGGCGACTCCTTGTAAACAACCACCATCGGCGTTTCGAGTAGCGCGGCTTCAAGCGTCGCGGTGCCACTTGCGATCGCAGCTGCATCCGACGCGGCGAGCGCTTCGCGAGTTTGATGTTGGACCAACTTGATATTTGCCGGAGTATGTTGTGACAAGATTACACGCGTCTCTTCCACGGTTCGGCTCGGCGCGACTACCGCAACTGCTTGCACGTCAGGTCGTGCGGCGTGCACTTGTTTGATTGATGCGAGCATCGGCGGAAGAATTCGCTGCAACTCTTTCAACCTGCTGCCCGGAAGAAAAGAGATAATTGGTCGCGCCGGATCGAGATCGTTACGCCGGCAAAATTCCTCACGTCCAAACTGCGCCTTAACTTCGCCTGATAACGGATGCCCGACGAACTCAACGTGCTCCACATTTCGAGCTTTGTACCATTCGGCTTCAAACGGCAGGATCGATAAAAGCAAATCCACATCGCGTTTAATGTTGCGAATACGACGCGGTCGCCATGCCCAAAGCTGCGGACTGATGAAATAAATCACGCGCAGTCCGCGACGGCGCAGACTCGAGGCGAGTCGAAGATTGAACTCCGGCCAATCCACGAGGACAACCGCCTCCGGCGATCGTTCAATCGCCGCTGCTTTCAGTTTGCGAAAGGCTTTGATGAATTTTTGGAAGACGCGACCAACTTCAACGATTCCCATGATCGCAAGTTCGTCTGAGTTGACGATGGTTTCGACTCCTGCCGCGCGCATCAGCGGCCCGGTAGCGCCAAAGAGATCGAAATCGCCATGTTCGCGGAGTGCATTGACCAACGCTGCTGCATGAGCATCGCCTGATGGCTCACCGGCAACGATCATCAGTTTGTGTCGCTTGGGCACGCGCGGATGATAACAAAGTTCTTTGCGAGCTCAGGGTTTGAACGCGATCGAACGTACTGTAGGGGCGGCCCTCCGTGGCCGCCCGTGGCTTTGATCATGTTCGCCGAATCCGAGGCCGTTGCTACTTGAACCCTGATCAAAACCACGGGCGGCCACGGAGGGCCGCCCCTACAGTACGTGCCGAATTGATCGATGTTGCTCTGCGACTGTTGTGACACAAAACACGTCATTCGTGCTAGCATCCACGCGCGAGTTATGATCCGTTATCCGCTGGCTATCATTATTCTCATCTTTGCTTGCCAGTTTGTATTCGCGCAGCAAACCAATCCGGTCGATCGCAAAGTCGCGAATCCGATGACGGATACTCCCAACGTCAATCCTCTTAATACAGATCAACCGGTTCAGCGTCGGCCCAGACCACAGGGTGGTGTGCAAGGAACAGCCACGGACGAAATCACCGTATCGGCGAGTAAGGAGAGCGGCTCCGGTCCTGAAAACGCGCGGATAGCCCACTACGAAGGAAATGTCGACATTCGCATCGGCACATACCGTTTGCAGGCAGACAAGGTTACGGTTTACGAAGCAGAGAACAGAGTAGTCGCCGAAGGTAACGTAGTTTTCGATCAGGCGGATCAGCAACGCATCACTGGATCGCGCGGCGAGTGGAACTATCGCACCAAGACCGGTTATTTCGTCGACTCAACCGGCTTCACAAATCAGACACAGGACGGCACGCGAATTTATTTCACCGCGGATCGCGTTGAGAAGATCAGTCTCGACACGATTGTCGCGACGAACGTGCAGGTAACGGCTTGTGACGAAGACGTTCCGAAGTGGAGTTTTCATGCCAGCAAGACGCGAATCAAAACGGGCGACCGCGTTTACGTCTATTCACCAAAACTGAAACTGAAGAACATCCCGGTGTTCTATCTGCCGTATGCTTCAGTTTCGATTAAGGCACGCGATCGCGCTTCGGGATTTTTGACGCCAACGTTTGGCGGGTCAGGCGCCAAGGGAGCGCGCTTTTCCACGGCCTACTATCAAACGCTGGGTCGTTCCGCTGATTTCACTTTCCGTAGTGACATTTATACTTCGCGTGGACTCGGATTTGGTGGTGACCTGCGCACGCGTGCCAATTCTCGTTCGTATCTCAATGTCGGATTTTATGCAGTCAAGGATCGTATCTTTGGCCCATCTGCTGACGCCGCTCATCCCGATCAGGGTGGTTCAAGTCTTTACGTCGACGGCGTGCACTACTTCAAAAACGGGTTCATCGCCGTGGCCGACGTTAACATCACTTCGAATCTCGCGTTCCGGCAGGTTTTTTCCGACAACATTCAACAAGCGATCTCGCCTGAAGAGACCTCGCAGGTTTTCATAAATAAGGATCACAACGAATACAGCTTCAACTTTCTCGCGCGCACGCAGGTCACTTCGCTAACGAATGCGCGTATTCGTATTCGCCAGTTGCCGAGCATTAGCATCGACAAGCGTCCGGGAATCGTTAGCTTCTTCAAAAACCTGCCGCTCTATTTTTCTTTCAGTGGCTCCGCCGATGGTGTGAGCCGCAAAGAGACAGTCGAAGATGCGGTGCAGTTTGTGAACGACGTCGGCGGGAATCCGATCATCGCGCCATCGATCGTGCAGCGACTCGATCTGCATCCTCGATTCGAGTTGCCATTTTATTTCGCAGGTTGGTCCGTCACCGCCTCGGGAGCCGGACGAGTGACTTTCTATTCCAACTCACTCGATCCGAACACGCGTGATGTGCTAAGCCGTAACTTAACCAGGTCGTATGGAGAGTTTGAACTTGACGTGAGACCGCCGGCGTTTGCAAGGGACTTTCGTCGCGGTGGCAATTTCTTTTTCCGTCATGTGATCGAGCCGTATGTCACGTACCGGAAGCTCTCGGGCATTAACAATTTCGATCGCATCATTCGCTTCGACTACCTCGACGCGGTTGCAGACACAAACGAGATCGAGTTTGGGATCGCCAATCGCTTCTTCACTAGCCGTTCGACTGAAAACGTGAGCGATGTGCCAGTGAAGGATGGCGACGGGCAGAACAAGCCTTTGCTTTCGAGCCAGCCCTACGAAGCACTGACCATAACACTGCGCGGCAAATACTTTTTCGATCCATTCTTTGGCGGCGCTTTGCTCACGAACCGGCGCAACCAGTTTTATCCGATAAACACGCTTTCGGGATTTGTTTACGGCGGCGTCCCGCGCCGGTTCTCGCCGGTCAACATCGACGCTCGTTATCGTCCCAGAAGACATCTCTTCGTCGACTTTCGAACTGATCTCGACTCGCGTACCGGCGAGATGCGAGCGTTGTCGACGACATTTGGACTGACGCGATCGCTAGTTGAGGTGTTCCAGAGTTTTTACTACACGCGAGCGATAGCGCTGACTGGAGACCTTGCAAGGTTTGCCGACACGCGTGGTTTCGAGGCGGGCACGGTGCGTGGTTCGCAGTGGAGCCCGTCGGTCTTTCTCGGCAATCGCGACCGGGGTCTTTATGGCGGCGCGTCGTTCTTTTTCGATTTCCAGAAGCGTCCAGGCAGGGGCAACAGCTCGCTTATTAGTTCAACAGTGACGCTTGGACATGCCTGGGACTGTTGTGCGGTGACAGCCCAGTTTTCCACTTTCAATGTGGGTCTGAGAAAAGAGAACCGAGTGGTCTTTGCATTTCGTCTGAACGGAATCGGCAGCTTTGGAACGGAGCAAATCGGGCAGCGCGCGCGGTAGTTTGATGTTGCTGGCGCGCGTAAAGAAGATCTCTCACGCAAAGGCGCAACGGCGCAAAGGAAGACGCAAAGCCACTCCCTGGACTTAGGTTCTCTTTACGGCCTCCTTTGCGCCGTTGCGCCTTTGCGTGAAATCTTCCTCTTATCTACCCTCCGGGCGGCCATAAAAAGTTTTCTAAAAATTCATTGACGCTGCTGACTTTTTAGGCAAAGCTGCGCCATAATGATGAGGCAACCAACAGGGTTGCCTTTGCCTCATATGTTGTCGCCTCACTAAAGGCCCAGCATTGAAGTCAGAAAAAGTGACGCGCTCCCCGATTTATGCGTCTTATTGGTTCACAAGCAGACAATCTATTAGCCCAATCCTGGTTCTCCAGATTTCCCGTATGACCGTCAATCAGTAAGAGGGACGAATGAAAAAGCGAAATAAAACAAAGAAGAATGACTCTGCTAACGGCGTTCAGCGCTTGCCCGCCCTGGTTGTTTTAGCGCTGGTTGTTCTCGCTATCGGAGCGATATCGGCTGTTTCCAAGCAGTTGGTTAGCGGCAAACAAAGCGGAGACAAGAGCACGTCGAAAGAGTCGAGCAAGAAATACATGACCGCGAAGGTAGCCGGCCAGGACGCTCAGGTTGATCCTCAAACGGGCAAGGTCAAGCCACTCAATGCTCAAGAGGCCGAACAGTTAGCTCCGGGGCTCAAGAAAATGCTCAACAAATCGGCGGATGGACTTACCGAGGTCCAAAATGCAGACGGATCGGTGTCGATGGATCTCGAAGGTCGATACCGGCACGTTACGGTTGCTCGTGTGAATGAGGATGGCACAGTTACAACCTCGTGCGTTGATAATCCTCGAGCAGCTGCATCTGCCTTAGGAATCGATCCAAAGCTTCTCGGCGTTGAAGGCACCCCAGGTGCTCCCACAAAGCCGGCTCCTGCACGACAGAAGAACTAACCAGCAATGACTAAGCATTTACTCACCAGCCGACGTGTACTCCTGTTCGCGCTTGCGACAATTCTTTTTGCTTCTTCGTCCGCACTTGGTGCGGTCACCATCACCGTCGTAGATGGGGGCGACGCTGCAGGCGTTGGTTTTAAAGACAACACACCCGTTTCGCCTGTCGGAGGAAATAACGGTACGACCCTGGGACAGCAACGCCTGAATGCGTTACAGCACGCCGCAGATATCTGGGGAGCCATCCTGACGAGCGGACCCAGTATCACGATTACTGCGACCTGGCCTAATGATCTGCCGTGCACGGACACCACAGCAGCGCTCGCATCCGCCGGAACTACTACTCTTCACGGCAATTTCCCCAATGCGATCTTTCCAAATACCTGGTACGGTGCTGCGCTTGCCAACAAGTTGAGTGGAAGCGATCGAAACGGCGGCACTGCTGAAATCGATGCCGTGTTCAACCTCCGGATCGGAACGGCGGGCTGCCTGTCTTCGAAGCCCTGGTATTACGGATTAGATAACAATCATGGTACGGGTGTGGACCTCGTGACCGTCGCTTTACACGAGTTTGCTCACGGCCTTGGGTTTGCGTCATTTACGAACGAGGAAACCGGCGCTCAACCATCTAACCGTCCATCCGTGTACGACCGATTCCTGCGCGACAACACCACCGGAAAAACCTGGCCTGAGATGACCGACGCTGAGCGAGTTGCTTCCGCAATCAACTTCCGCAACTTGGCGTGGATAGGTGCGCAGGTAACTGCGAGTGTGCCAAGTGTGCTGACCTCTGGTACTGACGGGTCGAGTCATGCGCTGATGTATACGCCCAATCCGGTTGACCCGGGATCCACAGTTTCCCATTTTGATAGGGGCCTATCACCCAATCAGTTAATGGAGCCTAACATCAGCAGTAATCTGACCCACAGCGTTATGGCGCCACAGGATCTGACGTTCGCCCTTTTATCCGACGTTGGCTGGGTCGCTGGCCCACCAGCTTCGCCAACACCAACGCCCACGCCACCCGCTAACGACAATTTCGTGTCCGCGCAAGTACTCACTGGTTGTTCGGGATCGGTTACGGGCACTAATATAAGCGCCACTAAGGAATCCGGAGAACCAAATCATTTATCGTCGCAACCGGACAATCACGGTGGTACTCATTCGGCGTGGTATCAATGGCAGGCACCCATCAGCGAGAGCGTCATCATCAACACTTCCGGAAGTAACTTTGACACTGTGCTCGGAGTTTACACGGGAACGCAAGTCAATGATTTGACAGTAGTTGCTCAGAATGACGACGTGGATCCGGGTGTTGTGCAATCCAGTACGGTCACATTCAATGCAGTGGCCGGTACTATTTACAAAATCGCTGTAGACGGATACGACAGTGGTGATGGCGGTGACACTGGTGCGATCCAGCTAAATTGGGGCCAGCAGTTCTGCCCTGGCAATGTCCCTGGGTTGGCGCCTCAGATACTTCTTGAAGAATCCGGACCAGTGGCTGATCAGGCGGCGATTTTCGAGTCGATTTTTCACGTGAGAGATCCGTTTCCACTGGTTAATAGCGGAAATCTTTTACTTCCGGTGGGAGATCAAAACACGAGAGTGGTGATCTTCACGTTGAATTTACCGGAATCATTCGAATCGGGTCTAAAGGTCAATCTAATTGACAGTAGCAACAAGTCGTTTGAAATTACACCCATAGACGTACACCAGTTTACTGAATTCTCCTTCAGCCAGGTCACATTTCGACTGCCCAACGGTTTGAGTTCGGGCACGTGTAAAGTGAGGGTGTTTTCACGAAGTCTGGTTAGCAATACCGCGACCTTCAGGATGCTCTGATTCCCTGGGAAACCTGAAGATCGGGTTATGTTGGACTGGCCGTCAAAGAGAGGCTAAAATTTTTCGGCCATCGCCCAGGATGGAGCATCAAAGAGGCAAGTTTCCGGGTCATTTTGTCGGCCCAGTTTCTAAAATCAGGTTGCTGCTAAACAGTGTTGACAGAATGGTTAGAGCGCAAGTATAGTTTTTGTCAAGCGGCCAGTAAGGCACGCCTAGCCTCAACCTCTTAAAAGCAAGATTCCCAGTTTGGAGTTGAATATGAAAAAGCTTGTAGCAACAGTCTTTCTTACGGTCCTCATTGCCGTAACCGGTTTCAGCCAGTCGCCGCCGACGCTCAGAATTGTCACTGAAACCCCCGGTCTACCATCGGAACTGTTTTATGGCAACATCAAAGTTAAGCCGCTGAGGTTAAGGCCCGGAACGAATACCCCGATTACCATTGCTGACTATGATTTCTTCATTGCGCAGCAGTACATCGATTTCTTACGGCGCTTTCCGGAGCCAGCCGGTTTGCAGTTTTATCTCAACATTCTGAACGGATGCCAACCGACTGACATCGAGTGCATTAAGTATACGAGAGGTGCGCTTTCGGCCAATTTCTTCCGGTCGCCCGAGTTCCAGCGCAAAGGTTCATACGTGATGTACCTCTACATGGTGTCTCTGGGACAACGGCCCGCAACCGTGGCCGAGCTTAGCGATACATCCAAGATCGACAGGCCGCACTATGCAGAGTTTATGGCTGACCTGGCGACAATATCAGTGCCCGATGACGATCCGGTATTAACGGAACAAAAGAAGGTTCAGTTGACTGATGCCTGGATGCAGCGTCCCGAAATCAAGGCCAAGTATGATGCGTTATCCAACTCGGCTTTTGTCCAGGCACTCGTCGATACAGCAGGAGTTACCATTCCGAACCAGGCGCAACTGGTGGCTGACTTGAATGGCGCCACAAAGACGCGGGCTCAGGTCCTGCGCAATATCGCCGAAAGCACCCAGGTGAATGAGAAGTTCTACAAGCAGGCGTTTGTGACCATGGAATACTTTGGTTACCTGCGACGTGACCCGGAAATTTGCGTCGGCAGTCCTAACCCATCTCAGTGTGGTTACATCTTCCACAATGAGCGGTTTAAGTTGACGGCCGATCCGGATTTCCTGGAGAACACGATTGTGCGCGGTTTTATTGAATCGCCGGAATACATCGGTCGGTTCTAAGTAGCTTTAGACCAACGTTACCTAAACAAGGCTGGCCTTCTTGCGAAGGCCAGCCTTGATCTTTTATGCGTAAGCAGTTAATTCAGTGAGGAATGCGCTTTGGACTCGACGGCTTACCGCTCTCCAGGAAAAAGACAGGCATCGGCCATTACACGTTCGAGTTGGCACGTTCGCTCGCCAGTGTCGCCTCCGGCCATCACTTCGAACTCGTCTCGCCATCCGCATTCTCATCGGTAGATGCCTCGGAGCTGTTACCGCCAAACCTGCAGCTTATCAACGCCGGCCTCAACCGTTTGAGACGGCTCTGCTGGTGGTCCATTTATTTACCGCTTTATTGCCGGCGTGCGTCGTTTGCGCTTTTTCACGGGACCAATTTCGAGCTGCCCTATTGGACTAGATGTCCCACTGTTCTTACGATTCATGACCTTTCATTACTGCTCTATCCCGAAACACACGAAAAACACCTCGTCCGACGAGCCCGTGTCAAACTGCCGCTCGCTGCGCGTAAGGCTACGGCAATCATTACGCCGTCAGAGACAGTCAAAGGCGAAGTGTGTCAGCATTTGGGCATCAGCGAAGAGAAGGTGTTTGCGATCCCCGAAGCTGCACGCGCGGGCTTCTATCGCATGCCTCCGTCCGAGAGTCGACCTGTTTGTCAACGACTTGGAATTGGAGCTGAGTTCATACTCTTCGTAGGCACGGTTGAGCCGCGTAAGAATCTGTTGACTCTGGCTCGTGCGTTTGAACAGATAATTGGAACTACTTCAACAGATCTGCATTTGGTGATTGCCGGTGACAAGGGATGGCTTTCGGACGACTTGATGAATTATTTACGCAACAGTCATGTCCGCGAGCGAGTTCTGTTCACTGGACATCTGCCCGATGACGACTTACGTGCGCTTTATTCATCGTGTGGAGTGTTTGTATATCCATCGTTGTATGAGGGTTTTGGTTTACCGCTTCTGGAAGCGATGGTCTGCGGAGCGCCGATAGTGACCAGCAGAATCCCCAGTATTGTAGAGACAGTCGGGGACGTTGCTCGGCTGATTTCTCCGACTGATGTTGAGGATCTGGCGCGGGGAATTACGTCTCTACTCAACGATGCGAGCGAACGAGAGCATCGTTCGGCTTCCGGCATTCACCACGCAAACAAGTTTTCGTGGGGACGCACCGCCGCAGCCACGTGGGAGGTTTATGAAAAGGCGCTGAGGCTTAATCGCTCATCCTGAAGGGTTCGGGTTCATAGTTTTTGTCTAAGCTCGATCTCGGATTGTGGGAAAGCAAGGTTATTGTGAACCAATGCTAGTCAAAAACGAAATTGAATCTCTTGGTGATGTACGAGCGCTGCTTTGCCATGCTTAATCGCCATGCGCTTGCGTCGATCACAAAGTGGGACATGGTGGCTCCAAGAACTGCGCCAAAAAGAAAGTCAGCGATTCGCGCATAGGCCCAGGTGCTTTTCACGAATTCGATCTCACGAAGATCATTCACCCGCCAAAACACAAAACCGAGTAGCACCACGAAAATAAGAAACAGCGTCAGGCTCTTATAGAGTGCCGGACCCGGCTTATCGTCACCAGCCCTGACTGAGATAACAGACATAAAGATGATGTACTGCACGCCGTGTGCGATCGCGTAGCTAAGGAATCCGACGTTGTTGTCAGTAGAAATGAACACTGGTGCAAAAAAGAAGATGGCAGTGAAGAAAAAGAGCGTCTTAAAGAGTGAAGTCTCCTGAAAGTATTTGAAGTAGACAGCGACGCTAAAAACAGTAAGCGCGATAAAGCTTAGGAAACCGATCTGATAGAGATAGTCAAAGCTCACACGAAGGTAGGCAGGTGCTACTGCCGTGCCCATTACTTTGAAAGTGCCAAGAATCGCCAGCAGAGTTGCGCCATCGATGACTAGCTTCTCGGCCCTTCTCGGCGCTCTTCCAGTTTCTGCGATCGATGCAAATGCATACATGCCGACATTCTGCCGGCCGTAGTGAAATGCCTGCCACGCCCAATAGATCAACAAAGTAAATGCCTGGATCGTGACACTCGCGAACGTGAAAACAGCCCCGCTCACGAGGATTAAAAAAAGAGGGACATAAATATATCTGACTGGATGACTCTTTCTAACCGAGGAAAAATCCTTGTCAGCATAAAAGAAGAGCGTGGCTGGAACGTGAGCCGTTCCGAGAAAGAGAAAAACTGCCTTCAGACTCGCCAGGCCGCCACTCGCACCGATGGGAGGAGCGATTAAGGTAAAGAAAGCAATCGGCAGCCACGTACCAAGCAATAGACTGACAAGAAATCGACGTCTGAGCAGGAGGTTCCCGATGCTCCGTTCGGCTAGTGAGCTTGCAATTGCATTTGAAGAAACTCTTTCCATGACGGAGGTTCAGGCGTTCACGGTTTCGGTTGTAACAGAACTCACACGCACTCCCTTCCGTCGGAATCTTGCCGTGGCGTTGAGATTAGTGACACCTTCCATAGCGACAATACTCATCACGTTAAAAAAGAGTGCTCCGTCAAGCCAATCAAAACTGACTCCATCCAGGCTATGGACCCCAACAGTAATTGAATAACTGTCAGGTGCGAGCCAGCAATTAAAATTGAAAGTTACTTCGACAATTTCGCCGGGCTGCACTGGTCCAAGATTCAGCTGCTGCAAATCGGTATTGGTGCCGTAAATGTGAATTCCGTGACGGTTACGGATTAGAAAGCCGCACACTGCCGCTTCGTGTGCTTCGCGGAAGTGAACCTGAACTCTTACCATCACCTCCTCGCCGGTCTCTACAAACTCAACGGGTTGATGTGTGGCATTTAGCAGTTCAACCGAAGTGACGGCGGCACTACCATCTCCGTGACGGTAAGTAAATGAAAGCTTCGGCCGGTTTTCCAACTCGACGTCAACCGTTTCATCAGGTTGAGGTGGTTGGTTATCTTCATAGGTCGACTCGCGGGCCATAATCAACTTTTGATACCGATTGAGAACATCCGTGGGTTTGCCTAATGCCTCGATACGTCCATCGTGAAGCAGCATTGCTCTCGAGCACAGCGCGCGTATCGCATTTGGATCGTGGGAGACCAGCAAAACCGTCATTCCGCTTTCCTGCATCTCCCGAATCCGCCGCATGCATCGATGTTGAAAAACAGCATCACCTACGGCGAGGGCTTCGTCGACGATCAGGATTTGCGGCATTACACTGATCGCGGCCGCGAAGGCGAGACGCACATACATTCCGCTCGAATAAGTCTTGACCGGTTGATGGATGAAGTCACCGATCTCGGCAAAACGCTCGATGAATGGGAGAGCCGCGACGGTTTCTGCATGGGAGAGCCCTGTCAACGAGGCGTTCATGAAGACGTTCTCAACGCCGGTAAACTCCGGATTGAAACCAGCGCCGAGTTCCAGGAGTGCAGCCGTCCGGCCCGTGCGCCAAACGCTTCCCAGCGTTGGTTGCAGAGTACCCGCAACTATTTGTAACAGAGTGGATTTACCACATCCGTTAGGACCAACGATACCAAAGGTCGTTCCGGGTTCGACTTCGAAGCTGATGTCACGCAGTGCCCAGAATTCGCGGTGCGTTCGCAAACGACCGAGAGTAGCCATTTCTTTAAGCCGATCAGCGGCCCTCTCATAGATGCGATACTGTTTGGAAACGCCTTCAACTCGCAGGACTGGGTCCATGGTCGTATCATATTACACATACAAGTTCCGTGTAATCTCTGCAATCTGTTGATTTAAGTCCAGCGCAGTTTGTACGTTAGAATCTCGATCATCTATGCATAACGACACGGGTCCCAATCTTGATGTGCAGCGATTAATGCACGAGATTCGCTCCAGAGTTGCCAGCCAGCATCATCCGGGCGAGGTTCCGAATCCGCATGCGCCTGATACAGCGAATGGAAATTTCAAGCATGCGAAGCATTACCACGTTAATGACCTTCTGGGGTTTCACGGCGAGGACTTTGTGCGGCATGCATATCGTGTGCTGCTGGATCGAGAACCCGATGAAGCCGGGATGGCGCATCACCTGGATCAATTGGCAAGCGGTCGCTTCAACAAGATTGATGTGTTGTCCAGTTTACATTCATCGCACGAAGGTGCCGGCCAGGTAAAACTCACCGGTCTGGCCTTGCCCGCTGCGGTAAGACGCCTCGGACGCATCCCTGTCATTGGCTACATCATTCGACTTGTTGTCGCTATCGCACGGTTGCCAGTTTTGATTCAGCATCAAAATCGATTCGAGTTTTATAACTGGTCGCAACAGCAAAGGATCATCGCCCATCAGGATCGACAACACAAAGAGTTGAGCGAGACGCTCCAGCAGATCTCAGCGCAGATACTCGAGATTATGCAGCGGGCCACGCAGCAACAACAGGCCAATGAACTGTCTTTGCGGCAATATGAAGACCTGATAGTTAAGTACCATGAATTTGCGAGCGCGACAGAAGCGCGTTTAGCCGGCAGCGACGAGTCGTCACTAAAACTGAATGAACAGATTTCATCACAAGCTCAGCAGGTTCTGCTTCACCAGCAGCTTCTCGAGCAACTACAACAGATCACCAGTGAACAAAAAACGTTTTTGGATCACCAGCAACAGCTAGGCAGCCAAATCCGTGCCGACCTGCAGAAAGCGGACATTGAGTTGCTGATGCAGGAGCGGCGGTTAACAGTCTTACTGGAGCAAGTCACAAGAAACACTTCTACGAATCCTTCATTTGCTGAAGTCGTGGCCTCGGAGGAAGAACATCTGCTTGACACGCTTTATGCTTCATTTGAAGACCAATTTCGTGGACCAACTGAAGAGATTCGCCTCCGCTTGCAGGTCTACATTCCGATCCTAAAGGAAGCAGAAATCACTGACGGTGTTTTGGATATCGGTTGTGGCCGCGGCGAATGGCTGCAACTCCTCAAGTCGGAAGCCATCGAAGCGCAAGGGGTGGACCGTAATCGAGTCTTCATTGAACAGTGTCGTGCTGCTGGTCTGAATGTTGTTGAGAATGATGCTTTGGTTCACCTGCGAAGCTTGCCCGCAGAGAGTCTCAATGCTGTGACGATCTTTCATCTGGTGGAGCATTTGCCGCTTGAGATGCTAATCAAAATGCTTGATGAGATCCTGCGGTCCTTGAAGCGCGGAGGTCTCCTTATCATCGAGACGCCCAATCCCGAAAACGTTATTGTTGGCAGTCATACCTTTTACGCTGACCCCACACATCGCAATCCGATTCCCAGCCAGACCCTACAGTTTCTTCTCGAGGCGCGGGGCCTACGCACTCTGGATGTACTGAAATTGCGCCCGCGGGAGGACGTTAAACTCGCAGGGGATAGTGAATTAATCAACAGATTTAACGAATACTTCTTTAGTGCACCAGACTACGGAATCATCGCTCGAAAGCCTTGATCTCCGGCTCGGAACCAAATGTTTAATAAGAAGATCGGCATCATAACCCCCTGGTTTGGACAGTTCGCTGGCGGTGCGGAACTCCTGGCTAGAGGGATGGCCCGCGAATTGAACAAAAGGGGTATTACTACCTGTGTGTTTACGACAACTTCGTTGTCGCCTTATGACAGTTGGTGGGAGGACCACTACCAGCCTGGTCTCTATGAAGTGGAAGGAATTCAGACCCGAAGGTTCGCAACTGAAAAAAGGCGTGAACCATATGATTCTGTCATCAGTAAGCTGTCTCGTGGCAGGAGTCTCTCTGCCATTGAAGAGGAAGCTTTTTTTAACCACAGCATCAACAGCAATGATCTGGTGCAGGCGCTCGCAGATTACGTAAACGACGAATACGAATTGCTCGCAGTGCCATACTTCTATGGTCTCACGCATTCAGCAATCAATCAGTATCCAAACAAGATCTCGCTGATTCCATGCTTTCACAATGAGCCGCAATTCTACTGGGCTCCGACTGAGCGGTTGCTGGCAAACTCCAGGCACATCTTCTTTAACTCGGCTGAAGAAAAACAACTGACCATCAGGCAATATGGGCGTCGAATTGGGCGGAGTGTCGTCGAGAGTGTTGTCACTGGCGTCGGAGTTGAACTTCCTTCCGGTAACGGAGAAATCAAAGAGAAGGCAGAACCACTGCCGGAACGCTATTTTGTTTATGCAGGGCGGAAAGAGCGGGGCAAGAATGTCCCTCTTCTCGGCGAGTGGTTTCTCGAATACACGGCGAAATACTCTGGAAGCACAAAACTCCTCTTTATCGGTGGTGGCGACAAGTCTCTCGTGCCGCCGAGTGACGCTACAGTGGATCTTGGGTTTGTTTCTGAGGCAAGAAAGCTACAGGTGCTGGAGAATTCATTGGGGATTATCAACCTCTCCGAAAATGAGAGTTTTTCAATCGTTATCATGGAAGGCTGGCTCTGCGGTGTACCCTGTGTTGTTTCAGCGAACTGCGCAGTGACGCAAAGTCATGTGAACCGGTGCAACGGTGGGTTGTTTGTATCTGGCAAAAATGAGTTTTGCGAGGCTCTGAAGTATCTGGAGGATCACGAAGCGATTCGCCATCGGATGGGTGCAAACGGCCGGCAGTATCTCGCTCGTGAGTTTTCTTTCGACGTGGTGTTGGGTCGCTATCTCAACGAGCTCGCAAGGCCAAAAGAGTCGTACGGATAGATGCAACTAATAGAGGTCTTCTACTTTTTGCTTTTTCCCAGCTGGCAACCGAGGCTTTGCCTCAAAAGTCGTTTTCATTCACACCGGGCTTCAGCCCGGTGCCAGACGTGCAGCATCAACAGAAAACCGTTTCAACGGTTTTCGCCGCTTTCGCTATTGAAACCGTTGAAACGGTTCTCAATAATGTGCGTGCCCTTTTCCACCGGGCTGAAGCCCGGTGTGAATGAAAACGACTTTGAGGCAAAGCCAGCAACTGAATGAAAATACTGATCGACGGACAAACACTCTCGACGCCCGATATTACTCGCGGGATAGGGAAGTATTTTATAAACAGTATCGAGTCGATGCTGCAGTACGACTTCACCAACGATTTCTATCTCAATACGTCTCGGCGAACTAACCTTTCAGTGCTGTCACCCTGGACCCGTGGAAAGCTACAAATTCTCGAGAATGAGGCCTACGACACTCTCGTCTCCAGAAATGGTGATGGACCGGAATACGAGAAGCTCTATTCCGACACCTTAAATAACGACATTGAGAGATTGGGTATTGATGTCTATTGGTCGCCCAATGCGTTGATGGACAACGTGATCCTGCCGTCTCGTCAAAGCGGTGCTTACCTTTACGCCGTTACGATTTTCGACCTCATCATTTCCGTGATGGAAAAGGAGTATGCAAAACATTGGCCCGCGGCCAGCATTGCTTCCCATAAGAACAAGTTAAAGCGCCTGGTGGACGATGTTGATCTCTTTTTCCACATCTCCCATCACACTAAGTCGGATTTTTTGAACGCGCTCCCAGTGGCGAACAAGCGTCACGTTGTCACGCATCTGGCTGTTGACGAATCATTCCAGCCGCCTGTATTTCCGATTACTCCCACCGCAACCGATTACGTGATTTATCCGGGCGGCTTCGATCCACGGAAGAACATGGAGCGAGCCATAGAAGGCTTCGCCCGACTTCACGAGAAGTACAAAACTGACGAGAGAATTCAATCGACTCAGTTGTGTATCGTCTGTCGTTGCGATAAAGCCGGCGAAACTCAGCTTTTGAATCACGCCAGGAAACTCGGTATCGGTGGCAAAGTCTGGCTGACTGGTTTTATCGAAGATCGAGTTCTGGTTGAAACGTATCAGAAAGCCCGTTGTCTTTTCTTTCCCTCGCTGTACGAAGGATTTGGACTCCCTGTGCTCGAAGGGCTCGCCTGTGGCCTGCCTGTCGCAGCGTCGCGCAGTTCGTCCATTCCCGAAGTAGGACGTGACTTCACGGTTTATTTCGATCCGTACGACGTCGAGCAAATGGCCGATGCTCTTCAGCAAACGTTGCACGCACCGATGGATTCGGAATCAAAGAAGCGAAGACATGAATACTCGAGGGAGTTCACCTGGAAGAAAACTGCACTCACAACTCTTGCTGCATTCACAGGAGTCGAGTTGACGATCGTTGCTGATGAACCACCCATCGCAGCAACTGACAATGCAAGTGATCCAGACTTTATCGACGTTCGCCAGCGCATGAAAGAGGCATCGGTTGAGGAGTTGTGTGAAACTGCGGAAGAGTTCTTCGCCAGAGTGGAGAATTGGGATTACCTGCACGCCAAGCCATTTGCGGCTGTAAACGAAACTCCTGAGCTGCTGATCAATTTCGCGCAAGTTGTACGGGGACTGAAACTACTTCCCGATATGACGATTCTCGATTTCGGCGCCGGCTCCTGCTGGACTTCTCGGTTTCTTAGCCAGTTGGGATTACGCGTTATTGCAGTTGACGTGTCGTCCACCGCCCTGAAAATCGGGGAAGAGTTATACAAAAGAAACCCGCTCGTCGGCGATCAGCCGCAACCTCATTTTTTGCGATTCAATGGCTACACATTGGACCTTCCGGATGAATCAGTGGATCGCATTAGCTGCTGGGATGCGTTCCATCACGTTCCCAATCCGCGCGAAGTGCTGATGGAAATGGCAAGAGTGCTTAAGTCCGGTGGCATTGCTGGTTTCTCAGAGCCAGGCCCCGAACACTCGAAGGCGCCGCAGTCGCAGTATGAGATGAAAACCAACCGGTTGATTGAAAACGACGTGGTGATGTCGGAGATTTGGAGCGACGCGCAAGCCGCAGGCTTCACGGACCTCCGCGTGGCGCTGTTCAATCCCGAAGCCGCACTGCTGCCGTTGGACCAGTTTGACGCATATCTTAGTGGCGAAAATAGCGGCGCCGGGTACGTTGCACAGACTCGCGATGAGATGCGATACAGACGTCTCTTTTTTCTGTTTAAAGGAGAATCTTCAACCCCGCCTGATAGCCGGCAACGTGTTGGGTTACTTGATGAGTTACAGGTTGAAGCCGTCGCCACGATCGTAAAGTCAGGTGAACCACTGGTTTTGAATGTTGTGGTCAGGAATACCGGCACGGCAGCCTGGTTGCCGTCTGATGCTCGCGTCGGCGCTGTTCGTTTTGGCGCTCACCTTTTTGATGTGACCGGCAAGTTAATCAATCTGGATTACTTTCGGCAAAACCTTCCTGATGACGGGCGGCAAATCATGCCGGGCGAAACGCTGGAGTTTGTCGCTGAAGTTCCACTGCCATCGACTGGCCAGCACGTATTAGAGTTTGATTTGGTTAGCGAGGGTGTGTGTTGGTTCCAGCATAACGGCTCACATACAGTGATATTAACAGTTGAGGTGCACTAAGAGCGGCTCTCGTGATGGAAGTTACGCAGTTTAAGAAACGCCGAATAGCGTGGCTATCGCCTCTTCCACCGCAGAAGAGTGGCATTGCCAATTACAGTTATTGGCTTGTAAAGAAGCTTCGACCATTTCTCGATATTGATCTCTATTGCGACGGTCGAGATCTGTCAGACGAATTGAAAAAAAATGAGGTTGGTGTTTATCCGTTAACTGTCTTCCCGCAACAGCATCAGTGGTACGATGAAACGATCTACCATCTCGGGAATAACAGTCTATTTCATAAAGAGATCTATAAACTGGCCTGGAACTTTCCCGCCACGATCGTATTGCATGATTACAACCTCAGCGCGTTCATGCACGAGGCCTTCTATCTCCAGGCTGATTGGCGACTCTATGAAGAGGCTCTGGATAGTACCAACGGCGAGCCGGACCGGAAAAAGACACTCGGGATTATCCCGAGGCTACGGCGCTATGTCGGCACGGTTCCCATGTCTCGCGCGATCGTGAATCGAAGCCGCAAGGTGATCGTTCATCATCGTTGGATTAAGGAGCAGTTTTCTGACGCCGGTCACATACATGTTATTCCAATGTTCGCCAAAGTCGATGCTCAGCCGGGTCGTGAACAGATAGAGAGCTTCAAGAAAAGATTTCGAATCGATCCGAGGAATTTCATCTTAAGTTGTTTGGGTTTCATCAACACCAACAAGATGCCGCAACTGCAAGTGGAAGTCGCGAAGAGGTTATTGGCGCAAGGTTATCCGGTGCATTTGATCTTCGCCGGCGAAACTGCACCGGAAGTAAAGCGCTTGCAGTCGGAGGTCGAGGCAAGCGAATACCGCGAAAACATCACCTTCACTGGTTATCTCGACGACACGGACTACCTCGCTGTCCTTCGATGCTCCGACGTCGTAATTAACTTGCGGAATCCTTCAATGGGTGAAGGGTCTTTAACGCTTACGCAAGCGCTTGCAGCCGGAAAGCCCGCGATCATTAGCGACATCAATCAATACCGGGAGTTTCCCGATCGGGTGTGCTGGAAAGTCACCCATGACGAAAATGAAGCTCAACTGCTCTATGAATACCTGATCGTCCTGCTTTCGAATCGCAATGTACGCGAAGCGCTTTCCCGGAACTCGCTGGATTATGCCGAGAGCGTTTTAGCCCTGGACCGTGTGGTTCCTCAGTGGTTGCGGCTAATTGGGCAATGATGAGCGCCTACTCGGGCAGTATCCTCCTAAATAGGACCTATTCGACCTATAGGACCTATATTGTCCTATTATTGAAGAAATCGGTTCCTGCTTGCGAAGCGGAGGGGTTCTGCTTAAAATGGCCGTTCTTTAATCGTCGCCGGCATAATACTTTCACCTGCGTACGACGCTGCTCAGCTCCCCGAGGCATCTAATCTGTTCGTACTTGCGTCTTTGTTGCGGAGGAATTCGTGAAGCAAGGTTTCTGTTTCTTGTGCGCCATCATCGTGGCAGCGCTTAGCGGGGGCTCGCTTGCCTCCGTTTCGGCCCAAACGACGAGTCCAACTCCGGACCCGTTTTCAGTTCAACTTACTTCAAGTCCGAACAACCCTTTCAGTTCGTTAGCGACCGACATCAGTGCCGATGGCCGTTTCGTGGTTTTCTCGTCGAATGGTGACGTGGCGACACAGAACAAGAGGAACGCCGACGGCAATCGCGAAATCTTTTTAGCCGACTACGCTCAGCGTCGTATCTTCCAGATCACGGACACCAGAAGTCTTCCCAAGCCGCCGGCGTCACCAAGTCCAACGCCAAGTCCGTCACCAAGTCCAACAGCGACGCCGTCACCGACACCGACTCCACTTCCGACACCGGAGGACCGGAGCCAACTGCAGGTCGAGGTGGATAACCGCGCCCCGATGATTTCACTGGCTCCCACACTCGTGGATGGTAAGCGCAGTTACATCATCGTGTTTAGTTCTAATGCCCCGGATCCGGGGCATCCAACTGGAATTGAGAGTACCGACTGGCAAAAGGATGCTAATTCCGAGATTTGGATTTACAGAGTCCCTCCGGTTGCCGACGTAGATTTAACACTCGGCACTGATTTGCCACTTGACCCTCTTGATGCGGGAACTTTCGATCCAGCGGTTACGGTAACAACTGCCAGCCGCGCACCAACGCCGGGCTCAACATCCGCGGCGCCGTTTTTTGCTGACGACAATCGCGAAGCGACGATCTCAGACGACGGCAAGATTCTCGCTTTTATCTCGACGAGAAATCTTACCGGTGGGAACGCCGATGCCAATCCGGAGTTGTTCCTTTACACGATCGAAAGTAAAACCACTAGACAGGTAACGACTACGCAGGATGCTACGCCCGGCCTTGGGTTTATCTTTCAGACGAACCCCTCTCTGTCTGCCGACGGATCCGTAGTGTGTTTTATGTCAAGCGCAAACCTGGCTTCGAGTAATTCCGACAACAATGCAGAAGTCTTCGTCGCGACATTCGGCACTACTATCAATTTCACTCAGGTCACGCGCACAACGAACAATGTACTGTCTACAAATCTTTTGAGTCCGGGCCGTAGACTCAGTCGCGATGGAAAACTCATCACCTTCGAATCACGTGCGACCGATCCGAAGTCTGGTGGCGCTCCGACGACGACGCTGGTGCATGGAACCTTTGTCTACACAATTGCGACTGACACCTTTAATGAAGTTGGCACCAGAGCAACGGTAACCGACTTCATTCGCTTCCCAACGTTCACAGATTACAACGCTGCTCTGGCGCCATCGGCTCTCGTCTTTACTTCATTCCTGAGTTTCAAACCTGATGGTACGATTCCTTCCGCGGTTACTGATGGTATGAACGCCGATGCGTCTGGGGAGTTGTACCTGACGCAGGTGCCCGTTTCGTCGGCAAATACTTTTACTCGTATTACCAACGTGACCAATTTCGCATCAGCGGGCGGTACCAGGGGAATAGCCAGCGCTAGTCACAAACGCATCGCTTTTTCACTTGGCGGTGCGGAGCTTGGCGGCGGCAATACGGATGGTTCAACGGAAGTTTATTATCTGTTGACACCGACAATCACCGCGCAGTCGGCTGCGGTGCTTTCGTTCTTTACCGGCGCCAGCACTATGCCGGTAGCTGCTGCGACTCCGCTTCCAAGTCCGACGCCCACACCGACACCGACACCAAGTCCTTCTCCAGGTGCTCCGATTGGTCTCGCTCCAGGTGAACTCAGTATTGTTCGCTCGACGATAGCACTCGCCCCTTCAGATGCGACAGTGACCGAGTCCGCGGCTTCCGAGACCGAACGTAGTCCGGCTTTACCAGTCGAACTTAATGGCGTTTCCCTTAGTGTGAATGGAGGCGCGGCGGGACTCTATTTCGTTGGCAACGACAGTAAACAGATCAACTTCGTGATGCCGATTAGTTTGCCTACAGGACTGGGAACCGTGGCAGTCAACATCCTGAATAGTGGGGCAAACACCGATACGCTTCTTCGTGGGTTAGTGCAAGTCGTTGGCGCACAGCCGGATATCTTCACGTCGACAAACGACGCGGGGGGGCGCGCCGCCGCTTTCAACGTAACCAATCCACTCGCGCGAACTTCAGAGCCTTTTAGCGTCACGTCGACGGACGGAAGCGGTAACACTGTGGCGACGGTAATCGAGTTGAGCGTAACTGGAGTGAGGTTGGCGGCGACCAGTGAAATCACGGTGACCGTGGGTACCACAGCCATTTCGACAACTGCGATCACTGTGGTAAAGCCAAATCCGGAAATGCCCGGTTTTGACATTATCAATTTCACCTTACCTGCCTCGCTCGCAGGCGCCGGAGACGTACCGATACAGGTCTCGGTCACCAAATCCGGGCTTACAACCGTCAGTCGCCCGGCCGACACCGCACCGCACATAACGATCAATTAATTTTCGTCCGAAAAAAGCACAAAACGCGCAAATGACGCCACATCATTGGCGCGTTTTTTGTGCCTCTCGGCGGCCAAAACCGTGATACCATGCCTCGGCTGGTCCGCTCCCCCAGTCCCAGCGTCCACGCTTTACCGGTAACTCGACCTCGCCCAGGGAAAGTCTGATGCACTATCTAGTCGCTATCATTGCGAGTGTGGCAATGTTTCTGACTCTCGGTTCCAGAGAGCGACTCGAGATCCGCGACTCATTCGAGTTTGAACCCTCAGCCCAAACTGCTCGCAAGATCAAATGGCCTAAAAAGACCATCGAAGTTTCGCTGTCGACTTCGCTCATGTCTCCCGGTGCGAACATCAAGCCGGACAGCGACGTTGTCGGCGCCGCGCGTCGCGCCCTTGCTCGCTGGTCGAGTCTGTCGAACATCAATTTTGTCGTGACCTGGTCCCAGGCGAGTTCGGTAAGCCCAGCCGACGCAGGTGACGGCATAAGTCTGCTGACGATCGCCGCCACAACCGAGAACGAAGCATTTAACTCCGATGCGACTACCGGGCGTACACGCGTCTTCTTCGATCCGGAAACCGGTAACATCGCCGAAGCAGACATCAGCATCAATCCGCGACCAAGAGCCGAAGACGGAACTGAGTTGCAGTTCTCAACTGACGGCACACCGGGCACCTACGATCTCGAAGCTACTTTTACGCACGAGATTGGACACCTGCTTGGTCTGGACCATTCTGCGGTTTTGTCGTCAACGATGCAGGGGCGTCAGGCGTTCAATGGAACTTTCGGCTTGCCGGCGCTCACCGAGCGCACTCTAAGCGAGGACGATCGTCAGAAGATCGTCGGTCTTTATGGTTCGCGATCGAGGTTTGGGCGAATTGAAGGACGTCTTATCGATAACCGCACGCCGGGAGTATTGACCGCGCTGAACGGCGTGAATGTTTGGGCCGAAAGTACTGTCAACGGGCGCGTCATTGCCAGCGACGTGACTGCCGAAGACGGAACGTATCACCTGGAAGGTCTAACGCCCGGGCAGTACCGCGTGATTGTTTCGTCGCCTGTAGATGGCACAACTACAACACAGAAGTTTCGTAGTTTCGAACTTTCCGGTCAGCTATCGGTCAAAGCAGATGTGCCGACACCGCTGAACTCCAGTCTGGTGCCGCCGCAATTGTCCGCGCTGAGTCCAAAAGTCGTCGGACTCAACGCTGAGCTTTCGACCGTTGCGCTTCCGCTCGTTCCCGGCAAACGCGTGAAGATCTATTTCGGCGGAGAGGGCGTCGACCAGGTGCCGGGCACGAGCATCAGCGTTAACTCGCCATACTTCAATATCGATCCGGCAACGCTTGCGCGCGAACAGATCGCAGCGCCATATCCAATCGTCAGTGTTGAAGTGTCGGTAGCGTCTAATGCACCTTTTGGCGATTACACTTTGCGACTCCAGTCAAACTCCGGCGAGACTGCTTACGTGCCGGGCGCGATCACGATCGATCCCGGAGCGGCTCTTTCAGCAACAAATCCCGTCGATGATTATCGTTTCTTCATCACCCAACAGTACGCCGATCTGATCGGCCAGGAGCCGAATCAAACGACTGTCGAACGCCTGCTGGCCCAAATGAATGCGTGCAATTCTCGCAGCGATTGTTTGCGCGCCCTCAGAGTTGAAATCGCGACGAATTTGTTGATTGAGAGTGAACTGCCTGCAACCGGTGTGTTTCTATACAGCTTGTACTCCACTGCGTTAGGCCGGATGCCGCGTTTCATCGAGTTGGAGACGGACCGAGCCATGCTGACGAGTCACAAGGGTGAGCGCGAAGCCGCTCGCATGGCACTCGCGAGTGCGTTTGTCGAACGACCTGAGTTCAAACGCAAGTTTCCCGCGACCATGAGGCCCGCGGACTTCGTCGATTCGATTATTGCCATTCTGGCTCAGACCTCTGGTGTCAATCTCGGATCTGAACGCAGCTTATTGATCAGCTTGTTAGACGATGTGGCTAATGGCCGCGCGATGGTTTTGACGCGCATCGCATCTGATCAGCGTGTGGCGGATGCCAACTACAATCAAGCCCTGGTGCTCTTCCAGTATTTCACTCACCTGCGTCGTAATCCGGATGAAGCGGAATACAACGCGTGGATTAACACCCTGAAGAGCAAACCGCTTCGCGACCCGGACGCTAGCCGCTCACTGGTCTGCAATTTTCTTAATTCCGCCGAATACCAGAACCGCTTTGGGATGGTAGCCACTCACAACCCTCGCGAATGTAACCAGCCGCAGATTTACACCGATTTTCACAGATAGAGCCTAATGTTATAGTGGCGGGGCTTGAAGAAAAGTCTGCTCTCGTTTCTCATCTGTCCATCGTGTGAAGGGGCTCTGGATCTCTCGGTTGCCAGGACCGAAGCGGAAGAGATCTTGGAGGGTGAGCTTCGTTGTTTATCATGCTCGGCCTCGTTTCCGATTACTTCCGGGATTCCACGTTTCGCGAATCTTGAACAGGTCGAAAGCGACAAGCTCGCGACCGCAGCAAACTTTGGCTGGCAATGGCAGCACTTCACACAGGAAGACGAACGATACGCGGAACAATTTCTCGGCTGGATCGCGCCCGTTACGCCTGAGTTTTTTCGCGACAAAGTTGTGCTCGAAGGAGGCTGTGGCAAGGGCCGCCACACGCGACTCGCCGCACAGTGGGGAGCACGCGAAGTCATTGGCATCGATCTCAGTGATGCAGTTGAGACTGCTTTCGCAGCGACGCGATCGCTGCCTAACGCGCACATCATTCAAGCTGATATTTATCACCTGCCGTTGGCGCGAAAATTTGATTATGCGTTTTCCGTCGGCGTCCTGCATCATCTGCCCGATCCTCGCGGAGGATTCTTGTCGTTGGTCTCGAAGGTGAAACCTGGTGGACATGTATCAGCGTGGGTTTACGGAGCAGAGAATAACGAGTGGATCACGCGCTGGCTGAATCCGGTCCGCGAAAAGATCACGTCGCGGCTCGATCAACGCGCACTGTTGCAGCTGTCAAAAGTTCCAGCGGCCTGTTTGTATCTTGCCACGAAGTTAGTGTATCAACCACTCAACAAGAGTGGTTCGCCGATCGCAAAGCATCTTTTTTACAACGACTACTTGAACGCCATCTCGAGCTTCGGTTGGCGCGAGCAGCACACGATCGTCTTTGATCACCTGGTGGCCCCGACCGCCTTCTATATTTCACGTGAAGAGTTCGAAACCTGGTGGCGCGACATCAATGCGCGCGACGTCGAGATCAGTTGGCATAACAAAAACAGTTGGCGCGGGAGAGGAGTGGTTTCCTAGTGTTTGGTGCTTCGTACTTTGTACCTGGTTCTTAGTACCTGGTAAGTTTCCAGTTCTCCAATCACAAAGTACAAAATACAAAGCACAAAGTACAAAGTACATGCAATCCACCATACATCACGAAATCTGGCGACCGCTCTGGCAACTCCCTTCACGCGCAGATCTGATCTTCTCATTCGCGAAAAGAGAACTGTTGGGTCGCTACAAAGGCTCAGCGCTCGGCATCGCGTGGGCCGTGTTGACGCCAGTTGTAATGATCGCGATCTTCACGTTTATCTTCGCGGGCATCTTCGGATTACGTTTTGGCGCCAGTCAGTCTCATTGGGACTACGCTCTTTATCTGTTTTGCGGTCTACTACCGTGGACGATGTTTCAGGAGTCGGTACAGCAATCGGCTAACACTATCGTAGCCAACTCGAATCTCGTCAAAAGAGTGGTTTTCCCTCTCGAGGCATTGCCGGCGGCGCAGGTGTTTGCGGCACTGGGGAACCAACTGTTTGCCACAGTCGCTTTGTTGATCGCAACGGTCATCGTACGGCAGCGTTTGGAACTAACCGGACTCTGGTTGCCCGTGCTGCTGATTCCGCAACTGGTGCTTACTCTCGGCGTAGCATGGCTCGTTGCGTCGCTTGGAGTCTTTCTGCGCGACATCACGCAGGGAATCACTTTGCTGCTGATGGCGTGGATGTACCTGACGCCAATAATCTATCCCGAGTCGATCGTGCCGGAACGTTTTCGTGCCTTTATCAACTTCAATCCCTTTACTTCACTGGTGCGCAGTTACCGGCGGATTTTTCTCGATGGTGCAGCGCCCGACTGGCGTGGTCTTGCCTATTTCACAGCGTTCGCTCTGCTTATTTTCCTCTTTGGTTACTGGTGGTTTGCCCGCACTCGAAAAAGCTTCGCTGACGTGGTTTAAGCCACAAAAAGGCACATAAACCACAAAAAGGCGGTTTCAATTCAAATTGTGCTTTTTGTGCCTTTTTGTGGCATGATTCTCTCCCGTCTTTGAAGGGGTTCTCATGAGTAAATTGCGAGTTTTCTACATGCTCTTTTTCGTATTTTCTGCGGCAACAGTTGTGGCCAATGCGCAGGATTGGACGCAATGGCGCGGGCCTGCTCGCGACGGCTCGGTGTTGAGCAAGTATGCGCCCGCGTCGTGGCCGCCATCACTGAAGCAAAGCTGGCGCGTAGAGATCGGTGAAGGCTATTCGTCGCCGGTGGTTGCGGGCGGCAAAGTGTTTGTGCTCGGCCGTCGCGATCCCGAAGAGATCGTCGCGAGCATCAATCTCGCGGATGGCAAGGTGCTGTGGCAGCAGAAGTATCAGGCTGAGTTTAAGAAGAACCAGTATGCCGTCGAAATGGCGAAGGGACCCAATGCAACGCCACTTGTCGCCGGTAATCGACTGTTCACACTCGGAGTAACCGGAATTGTTAATGCGTGGGACACGGCGACCGGCAAACAGCTCTGGACCAGGGATTTTTCAAAGTCAATCGATACTTCGAAAATGTTTTGCGGAACAGCGGCTTCACCACTGATCGTCAATGGACGACTCGTGGTCCAAATCGGCAGCGACATTCATGGCGGGCAGGTGCTCGGGCTGAATCCCGCAACGGGTGCGACCGAGTGGGAATGGCGTGGACTTGGACCAGGCTATGCTTCGCCAATGGTTATCGAACTTGGTGGCAGCCAGCAGATCGTCACTATGACTGAAAGCTCAATCGTCAGTCTCGATGGGAAAACAGGTAAAGAGTTATGGTCTGTGCCATTTCCTGATGAATGGCATGAGAACATCGCCACACCGCTTTGGACTGGCGCACATCTCGTCGTGTCCGGAACGCGGCAGGGAACGCACGCCTATGCGTTAGCACAAACTGGCGGCAAGTGGCAGGCAACCGAAAGCTGGAAAAATCCGGACATCGCGATGTACATGAGCTCTCCGGTTTTTGGCGACGGTTTGATCTATGGTCATTCTTCGAAGCGAAAGGGACAGTTCTTTGCGATCGATGCGAAGACGGGTGCAGTGCGTTGGGCTACGGAAGGCAGAGAGGGCGAGCACGCTTCTTTGTTGCTCACGCCGCAACACGTCGTCATCCTGACTAATAGCGCAGACCTGATCGTCGCTAAGCGCGGCACGCCGGCGTTTACGGTCGAGCGCCGTTATGAAGTGGCGCAGGCAACGACCTTTGCCAGTCCCGTAATACTTGGTACAAATATACTGGTTCGCGATGCGACCGGATTGACGCTGCTCACGTTTTGACAATAGACCACAGATTCGCACCGATCCGTGGCTCCAGAATTTGAAAAACAACTCTACACTCCTGCTCAACCGAATAATCGACGCCAGCGTCGACGGTATGTTCGCGTTTGATCGCGATTGCAAGTTCATTGCCTGGAATCGAGCGATGGAGCGGATCTCCAGGCTCAGCCGCGATGAAGTGCTCGGCAAACGTGCGGTTGACGTGTTTCCGTTCCTGCGACAGGGCGATAACGACAGTTGTTTTTCGGCCGCTCTGGCGGGCAAAGAATCAGTTTCAGAAGATCATCCTTACGGTCCTTCGGAAACCGGTGTTTTCGAGAGCCGTTATTCACCGCTGCTCGACGAACACGCGCAAATCGCCGGCGGCATTGCAGTCATCACTGATATCACTACACGCAAGCGAGCCGAGGAAGCTACAAACGCCGCATTCCGGCGATTGGAATTTCACGTCGAGAGTTCGCCGCTCGCAGTTGTTGAATGGGACAGCGACTTTCGCGTGTCGCGTTGGTCTGTCTCTGCCGAGAGACTATTTGGGTGGAAGGCGGAAGAAGTACTCGGAAAACACGTCAACGAGTGGCGCTTTGTTTTCACTGACGACGTAGATGCGGTTGCTCTTGTGACAAACCGCCAGCGTGAAGGCGTGGAGGTTCAGGGGGTGCTGCGTAATCGCAACTACACGCGTGAAGGCTCTATTCTGTTTTGCGAGTGGTACAACTCGGTATTGCGCGACGAGCGCGGCAAGTTGATCTCCGTTTTATCACTTGTCCTTGACGTAACTGCGCGACAAAGCGCGGAGGAAGAGCGAGCCGCGTCGCTGGTGCGTGAGCGCGACGCGCGCAGACACGCGGAAGAAGCGGATCGACTCAAGGACGAATTTCTGGCGACACTCTCGCACGAGCTCCGCACTCCTTTGACGTCTATACTCGGTTGGGCTTCGATGATCAGAAATGGTGAAGTGGAAGGCTCGAACGCTTCGCGCGCCATTGAAACAATCGAGCGCAACGCTCGTTCGCAGGCGAGATTGATAGATGACCTCCTCGATGTTTCAAGAATCATTACGGGCAACCTGCGGCTCGATCTGCATCCACTTGATCTCGCACCGATAGTCGACGCTGCTCTTGATGCATTGCGCCCGACGGCCGACGTAAAAGGCATGAAACTGCAAACTCGGTTCGTCCCCGGCCAGTGTCTGGTAAAGGGTGATCCCAACCGTCTGCGACAAGTGATCTGGAACCTGCTCTCGAATGCGATCAAGTTCACGCCGCGGGGCGGTAGTGTGGATATTGACCTGATTTGCGTTGAGTCAACTGCGCGACTGAGTGTCAGCGATACCGGTGACGGAATCTCACCGGAGTTTCTTCCGTACGTCTTCGATCGTTTTCGACAAGCAGAAGGGTCGATCTCGAGAAAGCAGGGCGGTCTCGGATTGGGTCTTGCGGTTGCCCGACACCTCGTTGAGTTGCACGGTGGAACAATTCGCGCAGCGAGCGAGGGTATCGGAAAGGGCTCCGTTTTTACAGTCGATCTTCCACTCGCGCAGGAGCGCAGAGATCCGGCGCGTGCTGAAGAGCGCCGCAGAGAAGTTGAACGTAGAAGTGGTCGTAGTGGCGTCGTCAGGCTAGATGGCGTGCATGTGTTGTTGGTTGAAGATGACGATGACTCACGCAAACTGCTCGGCACGATGCTGAAGCGTCATGGCGCGCGGGTGACGTCAACCAAGTCAGCGGCGGAGGCGCTCAACGTGTTTCAAGCCGAGTTGCCGGATGTGATGATTAGCGATATCGGGATGCCGGATCAGGATGGTTACGAGTTGATACGAAAGTTGCGAGCGTTGCCGCGGGAACGCGGTGGTCGTACGCCGGCGATTGCATTAACCGGTTACGCTTCGCGAAAAGATCGTGAGCGCGCGCTTAGTTCAGGTTACCAGCAGCACATGGCGAAGCCAATCGAGCAGGCGGACATGATCAAAGCGATCGCCGCGCTCATTGGACGTGGAGATTAGCTTTACAGGATTTACAGGATTTTTTCGGGATAGACAGGATTATCTTGTTAATCTTGTTTACATCCTGTAAATCCTGTCCAAAATGACGTAGGGGCTCAATGATGAAAAGACGAATTCAAATAATCCCAATATTTCTTTTCTTAATCCTCCCGGTATTCGCACAACAATCAGATCCGTCACTTCTGACAGTTGATTCGCTTTTTACTTATCGCACTCGATTTCTTGGCCCGGTTCAATGGCAAAACGATGGCAGCGGCTATCTCGCTCTCGAACCATCACCAACTAAAAAGACCTTCGTCGACATCGTTCGTTACGACGTCTCAACCGGCGATCGCACGGTCAAAGTATCAACTGAGAAACTCACCCCGCCGGGCACCACGGAACCACTCGCTGTCGAAGAGTTTGCAATGACTGCAGACGAGCAGAAGTTACTCATCTTCACAAATTCCGCACGCGTGTGGCGCAGCAATACGCGCGGCGATTACTGGGTGCTCGACCTCAAGGCCAGCACGCTGAAGAAACTCGGTGGTCCTGACGCCAAACCATCGAGTCTGATGTTTGCGAAGTTTTCGCCCGATGGTCAGCGTGTTGGGTACGTGCGCGAAAATAACGTCTACGTTGAGAATCTTTCTGGCGACTCAAAGATCACGAAACTTACTACTGACGGTTCGCGCTACATTGTCAACGGCACGTTCGACTGGGTTTACGAAGAAGAGCTCTTCTGTCGTGATGGCTTTCGCTGGAGTCCCGACAGCAAACAGATTGCTTACTGGCAGCTCAACTCCGAAGGCGTGAAGGAGATGCAGCTGATCAACGACACCGAGGCGCTGTATCCGGTTGTTACCTCCTTCCCATATCCGAAAGCCGGTGAAACAAATTCTGCCGCGCGCGTCGGGGTCGTGGACGCGAATGGTGGTCCAACTCGCTGGATCGAAATTCCCGGCGATCCAAGAAACAACTATTTGCCGCGTATGGAGTGGGCGGCAAACTCAAACGAGCTCGTAATTCAACAACTCAATCGTCGTCAGGACACGAACATCGTGATGCTTGCCGAGGCAGGCACCGGAAAGGTTCGTCCGGTTCTGACTGAAAAAGACGAAGCCTGGGTCGACATCGCCTGGGGCGACATCGATTGGGATAAAAGCGGTATCGCGCGCGGCGACGTCGAATGGATCGACGGCGGCAAGCGATTTCTTTGGTCCAGTGAGCGAGACGGATGGCGGCACCTCTATTCCGTGTCGCGTGACGGCCGCGATGTGACGCTGATTACGCGCGGGAACTTCGATGTGATTAGTGTGGAGCGAGTCGATTCCCAGAATGGTTGGATTTATTATCTCGCTTCACCTGAAAACGCAACGCAACGCTACCTCTATCGCAAACGTATCGACGGCAGTGGTGAGGCGGAAAGAGTAACGCCTGACACCGTTCCCGGCGTGCACAGTTACAACATCTCACCGCGTGGTGACTTTGCGATCCATTTTTACTCGAGCTTCAACCGCGTCCCTGTTACGGAAGTCGTGCGACTGCCGCAGCACGCGATCCAGCGAACTCTGATCGATAACAAACAGGTGCAGGACCGTCTCGCGCAGTTGAAACAAACTCCGTCGGAGTTTTTCAAAGTCGACATCGGTGAAGGCGTTCGGCTCGATGGCTGGATGATGAAGCCGCATGACTTTGATCCGCAGAAACGTTATCCGGTGCTGTTCTACGTCTATGGCGAACCCTGGGGACAGACCGTGATGGATAGTTGGGGCGGTCGAAATCGCATGTGGCACCAGATGCTGGCGCAGCAGGGATATGTGGTAATGAGCGTGGATAACCGTGGCACGCCGGCGCCGCGTGGACGTGCATGGCGCAAGATCATCTATCGCAAGATGGGAATCGTGAATTCAGGGGATCAGGCAGCAGCGGCTCGTGCCATCGCGAAGTGGCCGTTCGTCGATCCCGCTCGCATCGGAATCTGGGGCTGGAGCGGCGGTGGTTCGTCGACGCTGAATGCGATGTTTCGGTACGGGGACGTTTATGCGACCGGCGTGGCCGTCGCGCCCGTGCCCGATCTTCATTACTACGACACGATTTACCAGGAACGTTATTGCGGACTTCCCAAGGACCATCCGGAAGAATGGAAACAGAGCTCGCCGATTACCTTTGCGGCACAGTTGAAAGGGAATCTCTTCGTGATTCACGGAACCGGCGACGACAACGTTCATTATCAGGGCACTGAGGCGTTGATCAACGCTCTGGTCGCGGGGAACAAGCAGTTCTCGATGTTTGCGTATCCAAATCGGTCACATTCGATCTCGGAAGGACCCGGCACGCAACGTCACCTGTTGGGAATGATGACACGATATCTCAACGACAAAATGCCTCCCGGCCCAGCAGCGGCGACGACCATCTCTGTCCGCTAGCGCACATGCCCCGCACTCCAAGGCGGGGCATGTAACAAAGTGATTGAAAACTGCTCCTCATCTCTGTTAGCCTAGTTGGGCGGTTGACGGCCAACCCACTTGCCCGATCTCACCTCTCCGGACTTCAAGCGAAATCATTCTTGTATGGAACCCAAAGTCGACGCAGCCCTGCGGCATTTGGTCGCGACCAATCTTGTCGCCCTCTTATTCACCGATCTGGCGGGAAACATTCTCAATGCCGACGAGAGTTTTCTGAACCTGCTCGGCTACTCTTCCGAAAACTTACCGGGCAGTATTCATGATCTGACACCACCAGAACATCATCGCCTCGACGAAGAAGCGTTCGAGAAGCTAATGGCTTTTGGCGCCTGCGCGCCGTTCGAAAAAGAATTTCTGAAACAGGACGGCACTCAGATACCCGTTTTGTTTGGCGCCGCGTTGCATGAAGAAGAGATCGTGTGCTTTGTAGTCGACCTTTCTCAAAACCGGCAAACACAGGAAAAACTGAACCACCTGGCGTATCACGATGCGCTGACCGATCTACCCAATCAGGTTCTCTTCAAAGATCGGCTCAAACAGGCGATCGCGCTTTCTCGTCGCAACGATCAGATGCAGGCGGTGCTGTTGCTCAATCTCGATCGCTTCAAGACGATCAACGACTCGCTCGGTTACACCGCGGGAGATCGTCTCTTGCAGTCAGTGGCCCAGCGTCTCAGTAGTTGCGTTCGCGACAGCGATACGATCGCGCGCTTCGGTGGCGATGAATTTGCGGTGTTGCTTACGCAGATTCCGCGCGCTCAGGATGCTGCGAATGTCGCGAGCGCGATCAAGAATGCACTTGATCAGGCTTTTCTCTTCGAAGACCAGGAGATCTTCATATCCAGTAGCATCGGCATCAGTCTTTATCCTCACGACGGTCGCGATACTGCCGGTCTCTTGAAGAATGCCGGGGCGGCGCTCGATCGGGCCAAGAATATTGGCGGCAACGTCTATCAGTTTTACACCGCTGGTGGAACTACGCGCGCCCTCAAACAACTCGTACTCGAAAGCAATCTGCGTCCCGGCCTCGAGCGAGCGGAGTTTGTGGTTCAGTATCAGCCGCAAGTCGACATTCGTGGTTTTCATCTCGTCGGCATGGAAGCGCTCGTGCGCTGGCAGCATCCGAGTTTGGGACTGTTATATCCGAAAGAATTCATCTCGCTGGCGGAAGAAAGCGGATTGATTATTTCGCTGGGCGATTGGGTGATGCGCACGGCGTGTGCACAAAACAAAGCCTGGCAGGACGCGGGGCTCGTTCCTTTGCGATTGTCAGTTAATTTCTCTGCGCGGCAGTTTCAACAGCAGACGTTTATCGCGGATGTGGCGCACATTCTGAAGGAGACAAATCTGGATCCGCGCTGGCTCGAACTGGAGCTGACGGAAAGCTCGATCATGAAGGATCCGGAAACGGCGATTGAAAAGCTGCATGAGTTGAAGTTGATGGGAATCAGAGTCGCAGTTGACGATTTCGGAACTGGTTATTCATCGCTGAACTATCTGAAACGATTTCCGATCGACACGTTGAAGATCGATAAGTCATTTGTTTCCGATGTCTGCAGAGATCCGCATGATACGGCGATAGTCCGCGCGATCATCAATCTTGGTCACGCGCTCGATCTGACGGTGGTGGCCGAAGGTGTCGAAACGAAAGAGCAACTTCAGTATTTGAGTGCGCTCGAGTGCGATGTTCTGCAGGGATTTCTGTTCAGCAAGGCATTGCCGGCAACGACGTTTGAAGAGTTGTTGGTTGAGCAGCGACGCGTGACTTCCGAGAGAGATGTTTCGCCGACAGTTCCGCTCTCAGCGATGGAATCACTGGTACCGGCTACTTGAACTCGCCGGCGGCGTCTTTGTCGAGCAGCCATAATAACTGCCCTCGAGCAGGCTTCACGGCCTGGGCCGGATATCGTTGCGGGCCTTCAAAAACTTCCTTCACAATCTTCGCCTTTTCAGAACCACTAACCAGAAATACAACTGAAGCACCGTTGCTTAGCAGCGGCAGCGTCATCGTGATGCGATAGGTCTGAAATTTCTCTACCCACGGTGCCGCGACGAGCCGCGTTGTTTCGCGCAAGACGTCAGAGCCGGGGAAGATCGACGCCGTGTGACCATCAGCGCCAAGCCCAAGCAGGATCAGGTCTAGTTGGGGCAGGCTTTGTTTTGTTGTTTCGATTAGTGTTTGTTCGTATTGTGCGGCCGCCTCTGCTGCGTCTGGATTCTCACCTGGCACACGATGGACGTTGGCCGCTGTGATTGGGACACGCGAGAGCAACGCTTCGTTTGCCATTCGATAGTTGCTGTCTGGGTGATCTGGCGGAACGTGTCGCTCATCGGACCAGAAGAAGTGAATGCTGGACCACTCGATTTGCTCGCGATACGGCTCGTTTGACTCAGCGAGAAGCTCGAAGAGAAGCTTAGGAGTCGATCCGCCAGAGAGCGCAACCGTAAACGATCCGCGCTGCGCGATGGCTTCGCCGCTCTGCGCAACAAAATGCTCCGCCGCCACACGTGCGAGCTCTTTAGAATCAGCGCAAATCTTAATCATAATCCGTGAAATCTGTGGCTAAACTTAAAGAATTGCCACGATCCTGAGTGGCCCGCCGCTGCCGCCCTTAATCTTCATCGGCAGCGCAATCACCGAGAACCCTTTCACCGGCAACTGATCAAGGTTCGCGACGTTCTCAAACGCCGGAATATTCTTCTCAAACAAAATCCGGTGACTTTCAAAAAGCGTCGATTGCCCGTGATCGATACTCGCAGTGTCCAGGCCAATCGCTTTAATCGACCGGTTCTGTGTAAGCCAGCGAGCCGCCGCCGGATCGAGCCCGGGGAAGTGTAATTTCGCAACCGCTGCCGCACCTCGCTCATCGGTTCCCAGATACTTCTGCCGATCCGGGTAATACTTTCCAAAACCAGTTCGCAACAAAACAATCGTGCCCGGACGGATCCGGCCGTTTCGTCGCTCCCAATTCTCAAAATCAGCGACACTCACCAGATAGTCAGCATTCTTCGCACACTGCGCCGTCACGTCCACGACCACTGCTGACCCCATGAGTTGTTGCAATGGCAACTGATCGACGGTCGCACGCCCTCTGGCGAAATGCACCGGTGCGTCGAGATGCGTACCGCCATGCTCAGCCGCGGAATAGCGATAAGCCGAGTAGAAATAACCTTTGTCCGTTATTCCTTCAAAATCAGTCTCGAGTTTGAACTGCTCGGCCGTGGGCCAATAAACGCTGTTCGCGTCAAACGCATAGGTGAGATCGACGATGCGACCTGAGGGGAATGCCGCCGTTTTCTGAGCCATTACGGACACAACGAGACCCAATAGAATGACAAGCAGCTGCAAACACTTCATCTGGAGTGCTCCTTACGTTTCAGTTTCTGTTATCTTCAGGTAAACACCAAAACAAGGCAAGGAGCATTTTTAATGCAAATCGGAATGATTGGACTGGGACGCATGGGCGCCAACATGGTGCGACGTCTTTTGCGTGGAGGGCACGAATGTGTTGTGAACGATCGCAGCCCCGAAGCCGTCGAAGCGCTGCTGGCTGACGGCGCAATCGGAGCCGCATCATTGGATGGTTTTATCGCGAAGCTCAAACAGCCGCGAACGATCTGGTTGATGATACCGGCCGCGCTTGTGGATACGATTCTGAACGATCTCATGACCGTCCTGGCTGCCGGCGATATCGTGATCGACGGCGGAAATTCCTACTACATCGACGACATCCGGCGCGCGCGAGAACTCAAAGCGAAAGGCATTCATTACGTCGACGTCGGAACAAGCGGCGGCGTTTGGGGGCTGGAACGAGGTTACTGTCAAATGATAGGTGGCGAGACAGACGTCGTGACGCATCTCGATCCAATCTTCAAAACGCTCGCTCCGGGACGGGAAGCAGTTTCGCCAACGCCCGGTCGCCCGGCGGATTCCGGCACGGCTGCCGAAGGTTATCTGCACTGTGGTCCAGCGGGCGCGGGCCACTTCGTGAAGATGGTCCATAACGGCATCGAATATGGACTAATGGCTGCATACGCGGAAGGACTGAACGTCTTACATCACGCGAACGAGGGGAAGGCCGAAAGAAGCGCGGACGCGGAAACAACGCCGCTGCGTTATCCGGATCACTATCAATACGACTTCAACCTGGCGGATATCACAGAGGTCTGGCGTCGCGGCAGTGTCATCGCTTCCTGGTTGCTGGATCTTACGGCGATTGCTTTAGCGGAAGCGCCACAGCTCGAAGGTTTTTCGGGACGTGTTTCCGATTCGGGTGAAGGTCGTTGGACCATCAATGCGGCGATTGAAGAAGGTGTACCGGTGCCCGTGTTGAGTGCCGCGTTGTTCCAGCGATTCAGTTCGCGTGGCGAGGCCGATTTTGCGAACAAGATTCTGTCGGCGATGCGATTGCAATTTGGTGGGCACGTGGAGCGGAAGTAGGCTTCACAGGATTGACAAGATTTAAGCAGGATTCACAGGATAAGTTATGTCAGCAATAGTAGTCGAACCAAATCCAGTTCAGGTTGAACAACCAGCACTGCCGCAAGCTGAGCCATGTGTGGTGGTGATCTTTGGCGCTACTGGTGATCTCACCAAGCGCAAACTCATGCCGGCCCTGTGCCGTCTGTTAGACATGGGATGCTTGGAGAGCGTTCGCATTTTGGGCGTCGGCCGCAGCGAAATGAGCGAGCAGGAGTTTCAAACGCTGGTGCACAAAGCGCTCGAGAGCTCAAAGAAGATCGAGCACCTCGATGAACAACAGTGGCAGAAGTTTTCCGAACGCCTTCATTACATGCACGGAGAACTTGATGACGTAAACACCTACCGCCACGTTTCAGATCGTCTCGACGAGCTTGCTGCCGAAGGTGGGAGCAGGAATCGTCTCTTTTATCTGGCCACGCCTCCGTCTCTGTTCTCGACAATCGTGAAACGTCTTGGCGAAGCCGGGCTCGCCCAGGAAGAGGAGCGCTGGAGTCGTGTCGTAATCGAAAAACCTTTCGGAAGCGATCTCGAATCGGCAAAGGCACTCAACGCAACCGTGGCTGAGGTCTTCAAGGAAAACCAGGTTTATCGTATCGATCACTACCTCGGCAAAGACACAGTTCAAAACATCCTTGTGTTTCGTTTTGGAAACTCGATGTTTGAGCCGATCTGGAATCGTAATTACGTCGACTACGTCGAGATCACTGCGGCAGAGACCGGCGGCGTCGGCAGTCGTGCCGGTTATTACGAAGAGGCCGGCGCATTACGCGATATGGTGGCCAATCATCTGCTGCAGCTTCTTACGCTCACTGCGATGGAACCGCCGGTTGCTTTTGACGCTGATTCTGTGCGTGAAGAGAAAGTGCAGGTGTTGCGATCGATTCGCCGGATGAAACCGGAGCAGGTCGCAGATAGAACCGTGCGGGCGCAGTATGGACCAGGCGAGATCGATGGTGAAAGAGTAAAAGGTTACAAGGAAGAAGAAGGTGTCGGGGGTGGTTCAGTTACCGAGACTTACGCCGCAGTTGAGTTTGTGATTTCAAACTGGCGCTGGTCGGGCGTGCCGTTTTATGTGCGCACCGGAAAACATCTCGGTCGCAATCTGACAGAGATCGCAGTTCACTTGAAACGAACACCGCAAGCGTTGTTCGCGCGGACTCCGACTGACGAGATCGAGCCGAATGTGATCGTTTTGCGTATTCAGCCGAACGAGGGAATCACGGTTTCGTTTGGCGCTAAACAGCCTGGCTTCGAGATGAACACCGCGACCGTGCACATGGATTTCTGTTATCAGAAAGTGTTCGGAGTCGACTCACCTGATGCTTACGAGATGTTATTGCTCGATGTGATGCGCGGCGATGCGACGTTGTTTATTCGTAGTGATGAGGTCGAAGCGCAGTGGCGTCTAATCACACCGATTGAAGAGGCTTGGGCGAATGAGAAGGTGCGAGAGTTGCCGGTTTATGTATCTGGTAGCGACGGCCCTGCTGAGGCTGACGATCTGACAACCGGCAACGGACATCGTTGGCGCCGACTAATGGACAGCCAGGCCGGATGTGACTAATCAGCTAAAAATACGTGTTTATCTGTGGCCTAAACTAGCCACGACAGCGGCGAGCTCGAATCGATCGACTGGTTTTGCCAAATGAACCTGGTAGCCTTCTGAAAGGGCTCGCACGCGATCTTCAGTTCGTGCATACGCAGTCAGCGCCAGTGCGGGTGTTTGTCCGCCTTTTCCCTGCGGCAGTGCTCGCACTTTTCTGATCAATCCGTACCCATCTTCAACCGGCATTCCGATATCGGCAATCAAAACGTCGGGTCGCCAGCTCTCGACCGATTCCAAGCCTTCTCGCGACGAGCCGACCGCAATCACCTGCGCTCCGCACTTCTCAAGCATCATTGATAACAACGTGCGCGCATCAATCTCGTCGTCTACCACCAGCACACGTAAGCCTTGAAGTGATGAAGGCCGTTGGTCGCGTGTTTCAACTTCAGTGACTGCGGGTTGTTTCAATTCCTGCGGCACTGGATGGTCCTCATTGCTCATCGCAGGTAGTCTGACGGTGAACGTCGAACCCTTATTGTCTCCGGCGCTCTCGGCCCATGCAGTTCCGCCATGCAACTCCACGAGGTGCCTGACGATCGCGAGCCCGAGTCCCAGACCGCCGTAGTTTCTTGTAGTTGAACCGTCAGCTTGTCGAAAGCGTTCGAACACGTGCGGCAGGAACTCGGAGTTAATTCCCACGCCAGTGTCGTTCACCACGACTTCGACATGAGAATTAATCCGTTGCAGCATCACCTGGACCACGCCACCGCGGCCCGTAAACTTCACGCCGTTTGATAACAGATTCCAAACGATCTGCTGTAGTCGCTCGCGATCGCCGAACACTGGACCAACGTGCGGTTCGAGCAGCACTTGTAACCGAACGCCTTTGGCTTCCGCCGTCGGTCGGATACTCTCCGCTGCAGCTTCGATAACGGAATGAAGCTCGCAAGCGACAAACTCGAGCCGTAATTTACCGGTAATAATCCGCGACACTTCGAGCAGGTCGTTGATTAACTGGCATTGAGAGTTGGCGTTGCGAAAGATCGTCTCAAGGGCCTGACGACGTTTCTCCAGTGCTATTTCATCGTGCAGCAGCAGGTCGGCCCATCCCATGATCGCTGTTAGTGGCGTGCGCAGTTCGTGCGAGAGTGTCGAGAGAAATTCATCTTTCACGCGATTCGCTGCTTCCGCTTCCATGCGTGCTTCTTTTTCACGCTTCAACGCCTGGCGACGCTCGGTCGCGTCGTGCGCCATGCCACGCACGATTGGTTTTTCGACGCCTTCGGTCCGGAGAGTGTTGTAATACTCCCACAACCTGGTCTCACCCGTGGCTGTACGAACTTTCATCACGCCACGTGCCGAGCCTTCTGTGGTTACGGTGCGCAGATATTCGTCAAACTTCTCACGATATTCAGGCAAGAGCCCGTCGCGAATGTTGATTCCCACCAGAGAATTCTGCGGATAACCCAACACTCGCGCAGCCCACGGATTTACTGAGAGCACGCGACCCTCGAGATCGTGTGTGCAGATGAGTTCGTGACTGTTATCCACCAGATCGCGATAGCGATCTTCACTGATGCGCAGCGCGGTCTCCGCTTTCTTTCGCTCAGTGATGTCCTGGACGAGAACAAACTCCGCGGATCTGCCGCCGAAGGTCAGGCGATTGGAAGTGATCTCGACGTTGATAACGGATCCGTCTTTCTTTCGATGCCGCCATTCGACTCCCTGTTCCGCCCCACTGTCAGCAGCAAGATAATCTTCGAGCCGCTTTAAATCTTCCGCGGGACGGATGTCCTTGATCGTCATGTCGAGGAACTCCGCGCGTGCATAGCCGTAGTGACGCACCGCGGCATCGTTCACTGCCAGAAAGCGAAGCGTCGCCAGATCGTAAACCCACATCGGTTGCGGGTTTGATTCGAACAACAAGCGATACTGCGCTTCAGACTTTCGCAGCGCGTCCTCGATTCGCGTCGCGACTGTCACATCGAGCACGAGCGACAGAACCGAAACCAGCTTTCCCTGTTCGTTATAGAGCGCGGAGTTGTACCACTCGCAATGAAGTATCGTTCCGAGTTTTGTGTAATTGCGATTGCGCGAAATACCGTGATGTTCCTGTCCCTGGTGTTGCCGGTGGCCCACCTGGTTGACCACTTCAATGTCGTCAGGAACTACAAACTCCCAATCGCTGAAGCGCTTCCCGAGAACTTCTTTTGCATTCCATCCGAAGAGTTTCTGCGCGGCGGGTGACCAGCGCAGCACTCTGAATTCATGATCCCATTCGATAACTGCGAGGGGAGTGTTCTCAACGTGGAAAGCGAGTCGCTTATGATCGTCGGCTGTTGCTGCTTCGGCGAGTTTGCGTTCTGTGATATCGCGAATGATCGCGACTCCACCCACGACGTCGCCATTCTCGTCGTGACGTGGCGAGTAATAACCATCAAAGTATCCGCGGCAGCCCGATTGAGTGATCGTGTAGGGCCGGTTTTCCGCGACCACGCTTTTACCGGCAAGTGCGTCGAAATAGAACTTGTCTTCTCCAGTTTCCTTGAGGCAGGGAAACAACTCGAACGCGTTTTTACCGAGGACGTCTTCGCGTTTCAGACCGGACATACGCTCCATCGCGCGATTCCAGGTCGTGTAGCGAAACTCGCGATCGAAAGCAATAATCCCGTCGACATTCGCCTCGAGCAGGCACTTAAGAAAGAGATCTTGTTCCTGGGGCTCGTAAGACATCGCTTTAAAAGGAAGACTCTCTGCTTCGGAAAGAGGAAAAAGTTAGCACATTTAAGCACCCCCGGTGAGTATTCGCAAATTGAGTTCCGATCAGCCACAAAGAGGCACAAAAAGCACAAATAGAAATCGGTCTTCAAATCCGCGCAAATCCGTGGCTAATAGTTGACGGGGACGGGCCAACTTGAGGAAATCAATGCGCTGCCTGAGTTGGAGATCTGTCAATTACGGCGTCGCCCAAATCTGGCCGCGAATCTGAACAAATACTGCTCTTTGGATTACTCTAACCAGGAGATATATTGCTGGCGATCGCGTGCTTATGTCGTCCTTAGATTTCTGATCATGTTATCGTAGTCAAGCAGCGCCACCCCTGACTCTACAGGATATCTTCAGAACAATCCCGGTTACTTCTACGGGTTTTGGTTCACCAATGGCCCGATCAAACTTAGCCTGAGCTTCGTTTAATTGTTGTTGTGCGATTGCGGCCTTTGCCTTCTCTTGGAGTTGTTCGGTCAGGTATTTGCCCGCACCACGCGCTGAACGATTGGCAGCTAAAAGCGCCTCGGAAGCAGAAGTGAACGCCGCCTGACTGCTTTGCCTCAAAAGTCTTTTCATTCACACCAGGCTTTAGCCTGGTGTGGTTGAAGGTTATTAATTGGAAACCGTTTTAACGGTTTCCGCAGCAAAAAGAACGGAAAACCGTTGAAACGGTTTTCTGCCTTAGCTTTACTTTGTGCACCAGGCTAAAGCCTGGTGAGAATGAAAAGGACTTCTGAGGCAAAGCCCCGCCTGAGCCGCCTAGAGACGCTTTGCTTCTGGTAAGTGCTTTTGTTCTTCACGGATTCGCGCATTCAGGCCCTCCCTATATGTTTTCACGTGACGATGTTTCAATGGAAGAAGTCCTGGGCATCGACAGCGGCGCGCAGCGATCGAAACGCGGCCTCAAGTCTCAACTTGAACGCCAACTCGAGGTCGCCACCTTGCCCCGCAACCAACAGCATAAGATCTTCGCCGTCGTTGAAGCTATGATGGCGCATCAGCGATAAACGCTTTTCTCTGAGTTCGTGTATTCCACTCAGGCGAAAGAAGTGCATCACCACAGAACCTTGAGTTGAATAGGTGCGCCGTCTGGCAAGTCACGAATCTGCTTCCAGATATCGGCCCGATATCGCATCCCTTTCGATGCCTCTATGGCGAATAGATTGTCAGCCTTATACTCTCCACCCATGATGAATGGTATCTTTGGAATCAGTCTCAGGCCGTCCATAAGTTGCCCGTTTTGCTGCTGCCAGTCGTGCGCGAGTCCATACCCAGTCTCGTAAGAATAATCCGCCAGTATTTTCTTAACCCATTCATCGAGATCGGGAGCGAATTCGCTTCTTTCGCCGGACTCAGGATCGAATCGCCACACTTTTCCACTAGACAATGCGAACTGCACACCGAACAGGTCCTCCGCAAAAAACAAAAGGCCTTTAGCCGCTGCCTCGAATTCACCTCGCCAAAGCACATCCATGTTCCAACGCTCCAGATCCATGGGCCATCCCATAACGTGACCTTGATCGTCCTGACTTAACAGCGCTCTTCCTGTTTGTAGGTGATGGGGCTCGCTGTTCTTATTTGGTTCAGTGTTCACACAATTTGAAGGTAGGACATGCAAGGCGTGCTCAAACGCATAGAATCCATTCCGCTCCTGCAACAACTCAATCAGTTGATCGGCAAGACTACCCGCCATGTCCCTAAGAAATGCAGGCGGGTTTGGTTCAGAATTGCAGAGCGCAACACCAGAGATTGATAGCAGCTTTTTTAAGTGAAATCCGATCAAACTTAACCTCACAGAGAGACCTACGATTTAGCTCTAATATATCGCTGAAATCAGCCAGTTTATAATCGTAATTTTGACCTTGTCTCCATTTGGCACGTCCTTTATTTGCTGTCCGATAGAAGCACCTGCTCCGCGATTGTCACTAGGATTAATTGGTCTAACTTGCGCGCCGCGTCCACCTTCTTTGAAAACGGCTGGGGGATATTCATCTCGGTCTTTACCAGGCACTGGCTTAGTTCCCTGTAGAGATTCGCGTCGTCGGTCGGCAGCTCCAGGTCGATCTACGGTCAGTTCGCTGGGTCTTCCTGCCTTCTGTGCATCGGCAGCGTTTGCGGCAGCTTCGGGATGCTTGGAACCATCGATAACAACTCCTTTAGGTTCGCTCTCTGACTGGAGGAGTTCTGATAATTATATACACAGTCGTTACATGGAGCGATTCGGTCCCCATACTTCTCAATCAGACTTAGGGCCTCGCTGAGGGCGAACGCGCCGACGAGGCGAATTTTTACCGCAGTGGAAGTAATCCCGGTTGCATCTGCGACTTTGTTAACTCCTGATTGAAGGGCCTCAATGATTTCCTGATCTGTAGGGCAATTGCATTTCTGATCGGGCGCATGTCCGTCTGGATCAACATAGCGGAGGGGATTGTTGTAACTGTATTGATACTTATTGAGCGATTGCGGGTTTCTCAGATCAGCGTAAAAAGTGGGATTCGCTGCTGCATCACTAACAAAGTAATATAGCTCAACGGGGCCTCCCCTGAACTCATCTGGTGAAGTAAATCGGCCTTGGATTGGCGAGTAATACCGCCCAAGAAAGTAGTCTAGGCCCGTCTCAACATCCCGTTCTTTGAGGGTGAACTGCTGCCGCACTCCATCGCCACTCCCATAGCCGAGCGATGCGCTGCGGCCGCCTGCTGGAGCAAACAAATTGATCGGGACTGTCGAGTACTAATCGCTCGATCAACTCGCGTTCACTTCCGCCCGCGCGTGCGCCTGATGACAGCGCACCTGTTCCTGCGTGCCAGGTGAGCAGCCCCTCCAACCCGACAGTCTTGATTTCTACCTGCTCACCGTTATCTGTCTGTTTGCGGGTAATGTCGATGACCCGCTGGTCTGCTCCCGCATTCAAAGTTGCCGTCACGATCGATTGCGCTCGCTTGGAAAATCTCTGCCCAAGACGGCCCGCCATATTGAATGCCAACGGCTGAAGCGACAAATTGCGAGCCCTTGCTGTGCGTGTCGTTTGCTGAGAGACCCCAGTTTGACTCCACCGAGCGGTCGAGTTATTCATTTCGTTTGCCAATCGTGTTTTGGTTCGACCTCTCACAAATGCAACTGCAGTTATGACCAAAATGATTAATATCCAAAGCGGCCATCGGGTTAGTTTTCGCCTTGTGGACATACTCTCTCTCCTCATCTGTTTGTGTTGGCATTAACTTCCTCAGATCAGAAACGGTTTACATAGCCAAGCGGATAGACAGGCATGCAGAGTCTCTGCCAGTAGTTTCGAGGTTGAGACATGACGAGTTCGAAACCCACCGGTACTATCCTCAGCGCAAATAGAACTAATCGTTTGACCCGCGTGACATACCCCTCCCTGGTGCGGACTCTTGCCGCGCCTGAAACTGTAGCGTGATTTCTGAATCGACTGATTCGCTGGCCCTGGGCATCGTTGAGAAGGCCCGCGAATGATTGTAAAAAAGCTCCTGCTCTTAAGGTCTACATCTGAGGAGACTTTATTAGGCGCTTGTTCTAAGCGAAAATTTGAAACTCAGTGTTTCAATTGAATCGGCGAACGTGATTGGCGTTTTGCGATTGGTTCTGGGCAATCGCGGGTCGTTGAGTGCGGGGGAAGTGCGGCAGACTTTAATCCCGCTTTGGTCCAGTGTCAATAGTTAATTTGATTTTTTGATCGCCTTGTGATTTCTGAAGTGTTGCATTGTAGAATCGCATTGCATCACCTGCTGCAACGCGATCACAGCCCAAAATATGTTTCAGCAAGCACCGCCAACTTTAGGAAATCAATATGCGGACGATCACCTGTTGCGTACGTATCTCGCGCGAGTGCTTGGGCCTGAGGTGCTGCGCGATGTGGAAGAGTCGCTCGTGGAAGTGGGGCGAATCGCGGGATCCGATCTTTACGAGCTGCAACTGGCTGACAGGTTGAATGAACCAACGCTCACGCAATGGGATGCGTGGGGGAATCGCGTCGACAAGATCGAGCTGACGCCACTCTGGCGTTTGGCTGAGCGTATCGCGGCTGAGCATGGTGTGGTCGCGACGGCCTACGAACAAAAGCATGGCAGTCTCTCTCGCGTGCATCAATGTGCACTCGCTTATCTGTTTACTCCGTCGACCGATATCTACAGTTGTCCACTCGCCATGACTGACGGCGCTGCTCGCACGCTGCTTGGTTCCGGTAATCAGGCGCTTATCGATCGCGCGGTGCCTCACTTGATCACACGTGACCCAGAAGAGTTTTGGACTGCCGGCCAGTGGATGACTGAATTGACCGGCGGCTCTGATGTTGGGCTGACAGAAACAGTCGCGAAAGACGACTCAGGAGTGTTTCGTCTATACGGGCGCAAGTGGTTCACGTCTGCGATAGGCGCGCAGATGGCGCTCACACTCGCGCGTCCCGAAGGTAATCCGCCCGGCGGCCGCGGGCTCGCACTCTTCTACGTCGAAACAAGAGATGAGCATGGTCGCCCGCAGAGCATTCAGATCAACCGCCTCAAAGACAAACTCGGTACGCGCAAGGTGCCGACGGCAGAGTTGACTCTGGACGGCACACCCGCGCAACTCGTCAAGGGTTCGACTGATGGCGTGCGCAATATCGCGCCGCTGTTGAACATCACGCGTTTGTGGAACGGCATCAGCGCCGTATCCCTCATGCGACGTGGCCTCGCGCTAAGCTACGATTACGCACAGAAACGTGTAGCTTTTGGCGCCCCGTTATCGGAGAAACCTTTGCACCGAGACACGCTCGCAAATCTGCTTGCAGAGGCGGCGGCGGCGTTTCTGCTGGCTTTCCACGTCGCTGAGTTAACCGGTCGAAGCGAAACGCGTGAGATAAGTGATGACGATTCATTATTGCTCCGCATGTTGACACCGGTAATGAAACTCACCACCGGAAAGCAGTCAGTGATGGTTGCGAGTGAAGTGCTCGAGTCATTCGGCGGAGCTGGTTATGTTGAAGATACCGGACTGCCGGTGTTGTTACGCGATAGCCAGGTGCTTCCGATCTGGGAGGGCACGACAAACGTGCTCGCGCTCGATACGTTGCGCGCGTTACAGAGTGGAGACAATGATCTGAAAGCAGGGCTGGCGCGATTTGAGATGGCGGTGATGCATTGTGTTGAGAATGTTAGTGACGCGAGGCTTGCGCCGGCCGGTCGCGTGGTACGTTCAGCGTTGGACCATGCGGCGAGCTGGTTGGCGGATGCGATGCGTGTGGGCCAGCCGGCGATCGAAGAAGGTGCACGCCGTTTTAGTCTCACGCTTGGACGCACGATGGCGCTCGCGTTGTTGATCAAACATGCGCAATGGTTGAAGGATCATCAAGACGATAACAGCGCCATCGCCGGCGCCCGTCGTTTCGCTGCTTCGGGCATCGACCTCATCGGTGATTACGATCCGCAGGACCTGATTTACCTGTTCTAGCCTGATACTCGCGTTCCTTGTAGACAGGATTTACATGATTTTTCAGGATTAACATGTAAATCCTGAAAACATCCTGTCAATCCTGTCCAACCAACCGTTCTTGCCTAATCTACTGGCATACCAATTGACCCTTTCTGCTCCCGAGGCGATTTAGCGCTTCCTAACCTGAAATTTTGGGGCATTGCGACCCAGTTAAGGCGATCTGCCCGGTCTGGACTAGTCCTGTGAGAATTCTAATTGCCGAAGACGACCTCGTCTCATGCCGTATCCTCGAAAGCACGCTGGCCGGTTGGGGCTACGAAGTTATCGTAACTCGCAGCGGCGCCGAGGCGTGGGAGACGTTGCAGCAGGAGAATGCACCGCGGTTAGCGATCCTCGATTGGGTGATGCCTGGTATCGATGGTGTTGAGGTCTGTCGCAGGGTCAGACAGATTGAAACCTCGACCCCGACATACTTGATTCTGCTAACAGCAAAGGGAAGCAAACAGAATATTGTCGAAGGGCTCAGCGGTGGCGCGAACGACTACATTACGAAACCGTTTAATCGTGACGAACTGCGCGCGCGTGTAAAAGTTGGCGTAGCAGTCGTTGAACTACAGCAAGACCTGGCTGAGCGTGTCGCGGAACTTGAAGCCGCGTTGGCCCACGTAAAGTTGCTGCAGGGAATCCTTCCAATCTGTTCTTACTGCAAGCACGTGCGCGACGATCAGAACTACTGGCAGAACGTTGAGACGTACGTCACAAATCATTCGGAAGCGAAGTTCAGCCATAGCATTTGTCCTGACTGCTACGAGTCTGTGGTGAAACCACAAATGGACGCGCTCCAAGCCACAAAAAGCACAAAGAGCACATAAAGCACAAAATGATCTCTGTAGGGATCTTTGTGCTTTTTGTGCCTTTTTGTGGCTATACTCTGTGGCCTCGACGAAAGGAGATCGCCATGAGACGTGCTTCAGTGCTTGTTCTGATGTTGGTTATTGCTGCGTTCCCAACGGCTGCGCAGCCCAAGAAACAAAAACAACCCGCTAAGGAGTACACCATCGAACAGTTCATGAACACTGTTCGCACCGGCGGCAGCTCCTTCTCAGCCGATGAAAAATCGATTCTGTTTCACAGTAACAAGACGGGTATCTACAACGTCTATTCTGTTCCGGTGAGCGGCGGCACCGCGGCGCAGTTAACCAATTCAACAAAAGAGAGCACGTTCGCCGTTTCGTATTTTCCCAACGACACGCGCTTTCTTTACACCTACGACCGCGGCGGTAACGAAAACAACCACATTTACCTGCGAGAGCAGGATGGATCCGAACGCGATCTCACGCCCGGCGACAAGGTCAAAGCAAATTTTCTCGGGTGGAGTCACGACCGTAAAACCTTCTTCTACTCCACCAATGAAAGAGATCCGCGGTTCTTCGATATCTACGAAATGCCGATCGACACGTTCAAACCGGCGCTGATCTACAAAGACGAAACCGGTTTGGACGTTAGTACTATTTCTGACGATAAGAAATACATCGCGTTTCAGAAGAACGGCGCTTCGACGGCAGATTCGGATATCTTTCTCTACAACACCGCGACCAAAGAAATGAAGAACATCACCGCGCATACCGGTGATGTCGCCAACGGTGCTGAAACGTTCGACGTCAACTCAAAGTATCTCTACTACCTGACCGACACCGGCAGCGAGTTCAGATATGTGGCGCGTTACGACCTGGCGACAGGGAAGAGCGAGCTGGTTGAGAAAGCGCCGTGGGACGTCGCATACACTTATTTTTCTCATAACGGAAAATATCGCGTCACCGCGATCAACGAAGATGCGCGGACGAAGATCAAGATCTACGAAACCGCAAGCGGCAAGCTGGTCACTCTGCCGCAACTTCCAAACGCCGACATTACCGGAGTAAATATCTCGTCAAGCGAAAAGCTGATGACGTTCTATTTAAATGGCGATCGCAGCCCCAGCAATCTCTACGTCTATAACTTCCTAACGAAGAAGGCGACCAAACTAACAGACAGCTTAAATCCTGAAATCAATTCCGCCGATCTCGTTGATTCGCAGGTGATTCGTTACAAGTCGTTTGATGGCGTCGAGGTGCCTTCGATTCTTTACAAGCCAAAGAATGCAAGTGCCACGAACAAGGTTCCGGCGCTTGTGTTCGTACATGGTGGTCCAGGTGGACAGACCCGCGTAGGTTACAGCGCCATCACACAGTACCTGGTGAACCATGGTTACGCAGTGCTCGGAGTCAACAATCGCGGCTCGAGCGGATATGGCAAGTCGTTCTTTACCTCTGACGACGGCAAACACGGACGCGAACCGCTTTGGGACTGTGTTGAGGCGAAGAAGTATCTCGCGTCGCTCGGCTACGTTGATGAAAAGAAGATTGGAATCATGGGCGGTTCCTACGGTGGCTACATGGTGCTGGCCGCGCTCGCATTTAAACCGGAGGAGTTTGCTGTTGGTGTTGACCTGTTTGGAGTTTCAAACTGGGTTCGTACGCTACAGTCGATTCCGCCGTACTGGGAATCGTTCCGCAAGTCGCTTTACAAAGAGATTGGCGATCCGAATACGGATCTGGAGAATCTGCGGGCAGTTTCGCCGCTGTTTCATGCGGACAAGATCGTGAAGCCGCTGATCGTGTTGCAGGGTGCAAACGATCCGCGCGTGATTAAACCGGAGTCAGACGAGATAGTGGACAACATCAAGAAGCGCGGCGGTGTTGTAGAATACGTTTTGTTTGACAACGAAGGTCACGGGTTTACGAAGAAGGCGAACGAGATCCGTGCTTACAAAGGGATTCTCGATTTTCTGGATCGTTATTTAAAGAACGGCGATGCGGTAAGCAGTCGGTGACTAAAAAGACGCGAAGGCGCAAGGGTCAACCTAACAGCAGTTGACACTGCGCCTTCCCGCCACCGTGGGGGAAAACTATTGGAATTTCCGAAATTCGAGGGAATGCCTCGCATTCTTCTCCTGCTTGGGCCACAGAAGGTTGCGAAATCGTGGCATCTCTCAAATAAAGAGATGACGCCACAAAAGGCACAAAAAAGAAAGGCTGCTTTCTTCCCTTTCTTCTTTTGTGATTTTTGTGTCTTTTTGTGGCTAATTGATCTTTGCGGCGAGGCGGGTGGCTTCGTTGGAGAAACGTGGCGACTGGCACTCGGCGACGAGCGCCTGGTAAGCGGTTAATTTGTTCACTGCTTCATCACGCTTGTGCGCGGCGAGTAGAACTTCAATGTAGAGTGGCCCGAGCCATAGCCGGCTGACACGCGAATCCGTGGGTGACACGAGTTCTTCAGCCTGGCGACAGAGTTGTTCAGCTTCTTCAATCTCACTGCGACGACGTCTCACCTCAGCAAAACATCGCAGCGCTTCGAAATGCGAGTACAACAAACTCGGCGATGAGCGCCGCAGATTAGCTTCGGCCGTTTGCAACGCTTCGTCGTAGCGACCTTGAATCGCCTGCACGATCGCGTAACTTGGCCGCAGCAACGACAACACCCGATTTTCTCCAATCGATTCCGCAAGCGTAATGCCGTCAAGAAATTCCTGTTCTGCACGCTCTATTTCGTCGAGGAACAGATGACACTGCGCCGAGTAGAAATGAGTCCACACGCGGCGTTCGCGTGAGCGCAGTTTGTTAGCGATTTCGATCTCGCGTTCGGCGTATTCGAGTCCGCCTCTGAAATTTCCTGTATGCACGCAATCTTCACCGAGAAACTCGTTGCCGACTGCCTGCGCGAAGAGAACGTTGTGTTTCTCCCCAAAAGCGATCGCACATCTGGCCCAGCGATCGGCCTCGTCGTAAAGACCAAAGTGTTGATAGCCACCGGCCGTAAACGCATAGATTTGAGAAATCATCGGGGCAGCGAAGCTGCTGACACTATCGCCTTCAGCGGCGGGCGCAACAAGTTCACTGGACCGCAACAGCAGTTCGATCGCCTTCTTGTGACGACCGGCAAGGTGGTGAAAGCGCGCTTCAGTGGATAATGCGTTTGCTGTTTCCAGCGGATTCGTCACCGGATCCAGAACCTGCAGTGCTTCGCGCAGGTATTCACTGCCGCGCGGATCACCGGTAGTTACCAGAGAAGCAGCCGCCTGGCACTGTAATCGCGCTCGTGTTGCCGGATCGGTCGCGAGGGCGAGCGCACGTTCGAAGTGTTCGGCAGCGGGAATTGTGTCGCCGTGGAGCATGAAGGCTTTGCCGATTGCTTCTTCCTGTTCGAGTTGCTCCTCCGTTAGCCCGAGCGCTTCGGCACAATCGCGTGCGCGACCATACGCCGCGATTGCTTCGTCGAATGCGAAAACACGCGCCGCTTCAGCAGCGGCTTGCTTGGCGTACTCGAGACCGCGTTGATGATCTCCGGCCTGAATGTAGTGATGGGCCAACTTCTCAACGGTGCAGCAAATGGCTTCGCGATTTCGCTCGAGGCCTTCGGCCACGCGACGATGCAGGCGCCGGCGACGGATTGGATTGAGCTCTTCATAAAGAACTTCGCGAATCTTGTCGTGTGTGAAACTGAATGAATCACCGGAGCCTGGAGCGATGAGCTGTGCGCCAGTCGCCTCATCTAGGGCATCGAGTAAAGTATCTTCGTCCTGCTCGGCAACGGCCGACAGATCTTCAAAAGTGAACACCTTGCCGAGTATCGCGCTCACACGCAGCACCTCGTTGGTGTTTTGACTCACTCGATCGAGACGATTGCCAATCGCTTCTTTGACGCTCTGCGGAATCAGTAGCTCGTCCATGTCACAGCGCCGCCAGCGTCCACTCTCACGCCGCACCGAACCACGTTCAATCAGCGCTTTCAAAACTTCCTCGACAAAGAATGGATTGCCTTCGGTTTCGCGATGAACAGCAACGGCAAATTCGCCGCTGACCTGTTCGCCCAGCAGTGCCCCGAGTTGGTCGCCGGTTTCAGACTCGTTGAAGCGACGCAGCACGATACGCGTGATCAACCGTTCGCGATTCCAGTCGACCAGCGATTTTGCGAGTGGATGCGCACGGTCCAGTTCAGTTTCGCGATAGGCGCCAAAAATTAGCACGCGTTCGTCGCGGAGTTGACGCAGCAGATGGCCCAGCAACCAGAGCGTGCCGCGATCGGCCCAGTGAAGATCGTCAGCATAAAAGAGCAACGACTGCCGCCGAGCGATATTTGAAAACACCTGCACGACAGCATCAAAAAAGAGCAGGCGTTCTTCGTGCGCTGCGAGCTCCTGACGTTCTGGAAACGGCCCGAGTCGCGTTTCGATCTCGGGTGCGAGTTTCGCGATCTGTGTAGCCGCGTCACCCAGTAGTGCGCGTAACGTATCGTCACTCTTCTCTTCGCGTACCCAGCGACGAAATGCCTCTACAAACGGAAGATAAGGCGTTGCGGCTTCGTACTCGTAACAGCCGCCAGATAGCACGAGCGCGCCGTCAACCGCGGCCTGGATCGTGATCTCACGCGCGAGACGAGTTTTGCCTGCGCCAGGTTCGCCGCTTAGAAGCACTGCATGTCCGCGGCCTTCGCGAGCGCGTTGCCAAAGCTCGCGTGCTTCGGCGAGTTCGGCAGCACGACCAACCAAACGGCCACGTGACAGTGCGTCGAGAATTGCAGCTACCGGCCCGGTTTCAGCGGGTACAGATCCATCTTTGCTCTTTAATGAATCGAGTAGCGCAGCTCGAGTTTCAGCTGCCGTGCTGAATCGTTGTGCCGGATCTTTCGCGAGCAGCCGGACAATAAGCGCTTCGAGTGCGGGCGGAATGTCAGAACGAAGTACACGCGGCGGCACCACAGGTGCATGCACGTGCTGAGAAACAATCGTGAGTGGATCATCACCCTTGAAAGGTACGCGTCCGGTTGTCAATTCATAAAGCAGAACGCCGAGTGCGTAGAGATCTGCGCGACCGTCTACGGCTTGGCCCAACGCTTGTTCCGGCGCCATGTATGCGGCTGTACCGACGATCACACCAGCACGCGAGATACGTGCGCCGTAAGCAGGCAAGGCCAGCCCGAGATCGGCGAGCTTCACCGTGCTTGCTTCGCTTGTTCCTGACAGTAGTACGTTGTCAGGTTTCAGATCACGATGAACGATCTGATTTGCGTGTGCGTGTTCGAGTGCGTCACAAATCTGTACGGCGATGTCGACTACCCGCGAAATTTCAGTCGGACGCGCCTGCGAGAGACGCGGACCAGCGACGAGCTCCATCACCAGAAATGGCAATCCACTCGCTTCGCCGACGTCGTGGATGGTGACGATGTGGGGATGATTGAGCGCAGCGGCCGCACGCGCCTCGCGCACCAGCCGCTCGCGTGCTTCGGAATTCTGCGAGGTTGCTGAGAGGACCTTGACGGCGACTTCGCGCTGAAGTTCCAAATCGGTGGCGCGATAGACGGTGCCCATGCCACCGCGACCGAGCTCGCTGTCGAGTCGATAGCGTTCACGGAGAATTGTGCCGGGAGCGGGGACAGTCGGGCGCAGCTCATCCGGAAGGATGCGGGTCTGCTGTGAATCGACCATAGAGGAAAGGATAGCAGGATAGGTCGGATAGGTCCTATTGGTCCTATATTGCCTAAGGCTTGAACGTGTAGGTGATCGTTCCTTCTGTTTCGCGGCCGCGAAGCTTTTCCTTAGCGAAGGTTGATTTCATTGCGGCTTCAGTCGCAGCGCCGCGCATGAGCCAATCGCCGCCGGAGCCACGCGCCCGGTAAACCTGTCCATTCTTGTCAACCAGGATCCACACTGTCACCGTGCCCGAAACGGGTTCTGACCCTCTCAACGGACACTCGGCTTCTGGTAGCGACACCGCTTTGCCTGCTAACTCCGCACCGACTTCAGGCGTGCCTTTTTGCACGGTCTTCGGTTGCTCAGCAGCAGTTTGTGTCGATGCCTGATTTGATTTGTATAGATATGTGGTTGCAAGTGAGGCCGCGATGATCGATCCGGTGAGAGTGATAATCAGGAGTATCCAGAACAGAGGTGCACTCGATTTTGGTTTTTCGGTGATGATCGGTTCGTCTGCGTCAACGAGCGGCACTATATGATGAGCACAGTATGCAAGGAGATCGCCATTATAGATGGCGTTGCAGTGCGGACAGCGTTTGCGTTTGCCGGTCGTTGCCGGTGGTGGCGTCAGTATTCTCGGTGCGCTGGTGAACGTTGGAGCTTTCGGTCGTTCCGGCTCTGAAGCTATATTCGTATCGACTACCTGAACTTCCTGTTCGCCGGGTTTAATCGGAGATGGCGGTTGCGGAGACGCCTCTCGATCTGAAGGAGATTCCAGTGGCGATTCATTGGAATTCAGTCGCCGCGTCGCTTGCTCATCCAGCCGCTGCTTTAATCCGGCTAACCAGCGGCGACTCTTCTCATCATCGCCAACATTCTCTTTGATCTCATTGGTGCTCAGATTTGGAGGCGGTTCAGCTACAGGCTCCTCGTGTCCTTCGACTGGAATGACTATTCGCTTGGGTCGAATAACTGATTGAGGACTCTTGGTGAGGATCGCGTGCGCTTCACTGAGTCCCCTGCGTTGTGCCCACTCGATCGCATTGAGACCGAGATTATCGCGCAACTGCGGATCTGCGCCCGCACTAATCAGCATTTGTACGAGATTTATGTGACCGGAGATAACCGCGAGTATGAGGGCCGTCTGACCGCCGTTCGTAGTTTCATTTACGTCCGCACCATTAGACAGTAACGCGGACACAGCGCTTTCGTCGCCGGCAGTAACGGCGTTGGTTAACAAAAAGGAAGAACTCACCGCACGATTCCTTCGAAAACTCCCCCGTATAGCAAGAGGGCTCGTGCGTTATTCTACAGGATTGACCTCTCCATCCCGAAAAATCTTGTCAATCCAGCCCTAAAACTCCGGCGGGACAAAAGCCGAATTGAACCCGAGCGGAGCGGGAAACGTCGCCGCCGTCGGACGCACACCGGTGCGCACCCACGTATCAATCGCGCCAATCGCAGTCAGGACTTGTGGTCCAGTTAAGTTGCAGTGACCGACGCCAGTTGTGAACGTCTGAAACAGCAGTTCTTCGCGGCCTGCTGAAGCGTTCAACTCCGCATAGGCACGATCATTAGCAACCACCAGCAACGGATCGATGATGGTATGCACGGTTAGAATCGGATTCCGAATCTTGCCGTTGAAGTCCGTATTGTTACGCACGTAATTTCGGGCCGACGGTTTCGCTTCAATGTTTCGTCTGGCGTTCATCTGCGCCAGCCACGCATCTACCACCGGAGTCGGAAGTCCGATGCCCGCGAGATATGCTTTTTCAGCAGCAGTAAGGTCGTAACTCTGGTCCAGGTTTTGAACGATTGGACCACCCGCACGACGTTGCAACTCTGCGCGCGCTTCAGTGAAGAAGAAGAAATCCGTCAACGCCCAACCCGGAAAGAATGCGGGCGGCGGTGGCGGCGTGAGACCACGGCCAGGATTCTTAGCTACCAGTCGAATGAATTCAAACTTTGGAAAGTTTGCGATGTTGCTGAGTTCGGGCGCCAGTTTTGCGAGCACTTCGGTGTCGAAGTCGATATCATTTCTGACTTCACCAACCGTTCCCCACGATGCCGGAATTCCGAAGACAACGTCGTAAGCAAGATAAAGAGGCACGCCACTATCCCACAAACGAGTCGCACCGGCGCCCGCGCTACAAAGACAGAGTGCGCCGTCGTAGATCCCGTTGAACTGTTCCGTACTTTTGTAGCCGACGAAGGTTCCGAGTGAAGCGGCGACAATGATCGTTCGTTGTGGCTGTGCAACGTTTTCGCGGAAAAAGACTGCAAGATTCTTTGTGTCTTGAATCGCGTCTCCAACCGCCCAGCCGTTGTCTTTATAAGCACTGCCTGCTAATGCGAAACCCTGTGCCAGCAACGGAGCCTCCAGCGCGGCGTTTGGTGCGACGTCCGCATTGCGATTATCGATCTCACCGGGATGATCGGCTTTGTCGCGATAACCGTGTGCAAAGATCAGCAGTGTTCCATTCCAGACCTCAGGCACTCTGATCCGGTAAGGTGCGCCATTTATTTCGCCGGAGAGATCGAGCGGCGCAGCATTAGCTGAGGGTGAGCGATCGATCAGCGTAAGAGAGACCAACAGACCGACGGTTAGAACGACTAGAAGTCTCGCCGTGAATTTCATCTTGATGTCCCCTTTGTCTTGGTGGAAGTGGACGGGAGACTATCACGCAACCCTTACCGCGGCAATACGGCGGATGCGTTCAGGAGGTTTGACCGGCCAGACTGCCTGAGCCGCCCGCCCGTTATCTTTCCTGCGAACTATTTCGTCATGTCGACGCGGGCGTAGAAGATGTTGGTCTCGGGAAGTTTTTCGTCCTGGGCGACGACGATTGCGAGGCCCTCGTGCTTGCCTCCATCTTTGCGTTCAAAGAAACACATGGCGCCGTGGTTCTGAGAATCTTCCGTATCGCCTATACACCCTTTTTCGTTTGCGTCCCAGCCCGCTGTTTTCATGCGATCCTTCGAGTAGAAGTCTTTCACTTCCTGGGCCGTCTTGTCTGTGCGGAATGAGATGAAGTTGACCTTACCCTGCATCATGCCGCGAATGAACAGCCGCGCACCGAGTGGAATCTCGAGGTCCGCTTTCGTCGCGCCTTGAAACGGAGGAACATCGGGCCAGAGCGCACTCACGGTGCCGGCGTTCTTGTCGCCTGCAAGTCGTTCACCGAGCTTGCAGGAAATCGCTACGCCAAGAATCAGAGTTAAGGCCAGGATGGAAGCCGGTATTCTCATAACTTGCCTCCTATGAACTTGTGAAGTCAGTGCTTAACGCGTCACGATGTTCTTCACCTGGCCGCGTTTCAGCAGGGTGACAATCCCGTTGCGGCGATACCATACACCATCTTTTGTCCGCCAAACCTCGTCCGCATCGATTTTTCCGCCGCTCGCCAGCATTATTACGGGTTTTCCACCCTGCCGGTTTCCCAGCCCTGGTCCACTGGTCGAGACCGGATCAATCGTCGCACGTGTGTGTGCAGTTGCGATCGACGGAGAAGCTTTCGGTGAAGGCGAAGGCGATGGCGAAGGTGAGGGAACTACAGATGGCGATGGTGACGGTGATACTGGAGAAGACACAGGACTCGGCTGAACATTGGTTGACGCTTCCGTGGCGGCCGCGGCTTTCCGTGATTGTTGGCTGAGGCCGTAATACAGACCTACGACGAGCCCACCCAGAATCAGACCAACTGCTGCGACGAGAAGCAGAACACGGCTCTTTTTCGGACGAGTTGCAGCAGGCTCAAGAGCTGAGTCGTCAACCACCTCGAGCGGTGTCTGATCGAAGTCGCACTTTTCGTCCGAGTCAGGATAGAGGAAGAGACATTGGGGGCAACGCTTCATCGGGGGATCACATGATGTCAGAATTTAAATGGCTTTTTGAGAATGCGACCGGTCTTCTTGAGAATTGAGCCAACTTTTGATTCGTCCTTTTTGGGTTCGGTGGTTGTTTTGATTTGTATGGTGGGCCCGGGTTTAGCTTTTGGTTTGTTAACAACCGGTGTTGTGGCTGCTTTGGTCGGGGTTTTCGGCTCTTCGAGTGTCTCGGGCTGCACTGTTTCAGATGGCTGAGCAACGGGTGTGGGATTCACTTCCGGAACCGCATTCACGGTGGTTGCAGCACTTGGCTGAGGCACGTAGGCACTTTGTGCGGCTTTCCGATAAATCGAGACGTAGTAAACCATTCCCAGCACCAGCGCCAGAATCAGGCTGGCAAAGGCCGGAACAGCGCGATGACGCTTTGGCTGAGGCTTCGCGGGTACGGTCGTGAGAGCGTGATGATTTGGCAATGTGCGTGAGTCGAGGACTAGTAGAGCGCCGTCCATATCGCAAAGACTCTGGTCGTCTTCGTAAATAAACTCACACTGGGGGCATCTCTTCATTTTGCGATTCTCCTGGAATGGCTCTGGTGGATGGGGCCTGCGGACGGTAGAAGTCGGAGTGAGTGCTCTCCGCAGGGTTTCCAGAGTACACCCGAAAGGGGGTGTAAAACAAGGATAAAGATTGTCAGACCCACCCGAAAACGATGCCAAAAGGGACAGGATTTTCGAGATTTACAAAAATCACAAGATAAATCTTCAAAATCCTGTTAATCCTGTCTACAGGTACCGCTCAGCGAGGACGTTCCGATGGTGCGCAACGTGCCCGGCGATAATGTAGGCCACGGAACGAACGGTGAACGGGTAATCACTGGCGACTCCCGTATTTGACCAGGCCTCTTCGGGCAGATTCTGGAAAAACGAGATCGTCGCCAGCCGGACATTCTTAAATTCTTCAACCAGTTGCGCCCACGACGTATTGTTCGCGTGCGCCGCTTGCACGGCCAGATCCTGGTCGAAACTGGGCAGCGAGTCCTGAAACCCGCGCGCAAACCAAAACGCGCGATAGAGGAAGAGACGTTCGCCGTCATTGACGTGATTCAGGACCTCGCGGATGGTCCACCTTCCCGGTTCATAAGAGTGCCGGCTCTTTTCCTCGGAGATGCCCTGAAGAAACTGAAGAGTTTCGCCCATCTGACTCTCAATCGCCGGAACGATATCTTCACTGGTTACAAGGTCAATGTATTTGAAATAGTAGGGAGCAGCTTCAGATGTTTGTGGTCGTGTCATTTCGGTGGAAATCGTAGCAAAGATTCGCGATTTTCGTAACCAACCACTGCCTTGCGGTGTCTATCTAATCTCAAGGGAAACCGGGAGGTTTAAAGGTTATGAAAAACAGAAAGACACACTCAATTTCTCCACTTGCGATTAGTATCTTCGCAATATTGTTGCTGGCGATTATGCCTGCCGTCGCCATGGCTCAGGGAGCTTCGAATCCGCAGTTAGCCAAGCGCGTGCGGCATGAGCTGGTGACGCTTCCTTACTATGGCGTTTTCGACAATCTCGCTTATAGCATCAATGGAGGTAACGTTACTCTTTACGGTCAGGTAGTGCGTGCTTCGACGCGTTCGGATGCTGAGCGGAGAGTGAAGAGAATTTCCGGCGTGACGCGCGTGGTGAACAACATCAAGGTGTTGCCACTATCTGGTTTTGACGATCAAATCCGTGCTCAAACTTATCGCTCGATTGCGCGGATGGGTGGACTCTACCGCTATCTGCAGGGCGCGAATCCTTCGCTGCACATCGTCGTGGATCGCGGCCATGTGACGCTTGAAGGTGTGGTTTCAGGCAGTGGCGATCGAAATCTCGCTTACATGGCAGCGAACCGCGTTCCAGGTGTGTTCTCGGTGCAGAATAATCTCCGCGTTGAAGGCGGAGAACCTCGGTAATCTGGGCGCACGGAGTTCATCAATAGGTCCTATAGGACATATAGGACCTATTGAGTTGATTTCATGGACGACGCTGCACCCATCAAGAACCAAAACATCATCGTCACTTCAGCGTCGCCATAGTTGTAATTCACCAACGAGCTCGCGAGAAATCCTGTCAACGCCCCGAGAATGCCCAGCAGAATTCCATAAGAGTTTGTATCACTCAAATCGGCAGCACTTCTTTCCGCACGAGCTATAAACAACCAGAACGCGATCATCAGCCAGATCCAAAGCGCCAGCATCGGCAGTCCACGATCAAACGCGAGTTGCAGAGGCGTCGAATGCAGATGAAGCATGTCTTTGCCGGGAAAGCCCCACTCGCTCCAATGCTTTTGCATCGCATCCATGCCATGTCCAAAGACAGGGTGAATAAAGATCCGCGACAAGCCAACCCGCGCCACCTGCATTCGCAACGATGAACTGGGATCGCCGAGTAACACAGCACCTCTATCTCTCGTCTGCCAGACGACGACAGCGGCGAAAGCGAGAACAAAGAATAATGCGAACGTAAAGACGATTTTCATTGTTCCACGCAGAGATCGCAGCGCGATAACCGTCCCACCGATCACAAACGCCACGATGACGGTTCTCATCGCTGTGAATACAAGACCAGCAGTCAATACTGCTGCGGCGATAATCGCCATGCGGAAATATCTGTTCGGACCGTGATTTCTGAGATTAGCGAGCGCGAGACCTAGTGCAAGCAGCGCAATCATCTGCATCAACTCGGCAAAGGTTTGATAGTGCCGCGTAAATCCCGACGCGCGGAAACGATGATTGTGCTCGCTCCCAGTCACACCAGAGGTCGCGGGTTGAACGAGGAGTAGTGAACGTTCAATTTGCTCGCCTTGCGAGATTATTCCGACTGCTGCGGGCGTGTTTGGCGGTGTTTCAGCCAGCAACCGATCGACATCAGCTACCGAATAGACGCGACGTCGATTGATCTGCCAGACGGTGTCGCCAGACTGGATACCAACCTGGCGCAACGGACTGTTCGCCGCAATCGACTGAACCACAACTCCTCGTCCACGCATAAGATCGAACCCACTGTAAAGCGCGCCCGCGGAACCGGAGACAATCAACAGCGCCACCAGGGCAAGTGCGGACGAACGCGTGATCGTCGCTCGTGCGAGATAAAACAAAAAGACACACCATGACGCCTGAAGCTTGGCGATACTAATTCGAGGTTCTTCGGAAAGAAGTGCCGAGGCGACCGTCCAGAACAGTGACAAAACAATGACGATGTCGAATTTTGAACGCCGCAGCCCCAGATTTCCGGTTCGGAACGTCCTGATCACCCACCCGACGCCTGCGATCGCAACACCGATGACGCTTGCCGCCACCGAATGCGGCGCAAAGGCAACGTAGATTCCAAGCCCGAAAACGGCAATTTGCTGCCCAAGTTTTCCACGCGAATTTTCAGCGTTTGTGATCATCGCTATCCTGCAGAAATAGTTGCGTTGACACCCTTTATTTACGCATGTTAGCGTATCTCGCGGCTGTTTGCCGGAAGTTGCTAAGTCGAGTAAGAACGCGCGCTTAACTGGAATGGCATGTCCCGCTGCCCGCTGCTACGATTAATGCCGCCGACAATCGTATTAAACGAATTAAGAATTCCTGATGGCTTTCGAAAAAGCTAAGGTCCTAAAAGCCGCTGAGAAATTCCTGGCGCAAGGGAAGATCAACGCAGCAATCAAGGAGTATCGGCAAATCGTCGATCACGACGTTGACGATCTCACTACCTTGAATATGCTGGGTGATCTTTACGTGCGCTCAGGAAAGAAAGAGGAAGCTGTTTCCTGCTTCGACCGCATCGCGGAGCATTACAGCGCGCAGGAATTCAACCTAAAAGCGATCGCGATGTACAAGAAGATCGAGCGCCTGCGGCCGCGCGATCCGATCATCGCTTTTAAGCTTGCGGAGCTCTACGCCTCTCAGGGACTGGTTCACGATGCGCGATCGCAGTATCTCGTAGTCGCTGATTCTTACACGCGTTCGGGCGACAATAAACGCGCGCTTGAAATCCTCCACAAGATCGCCGATTTAGATCCAAACAACACAGATATTCGCCTCAAACTCGCCGATGGTTATCTGAAAGAGAACATGCGGCGAGAGTCGGCGGCGGCGTTCGTGCAGGCTGCGAATCGTTTTCATCAGACGGGCGCGCAGGACCAGGCGCTCGACGCTTACTCGAAAGCATTGCAATTGGTCCGAGACGATCGTGAAGCACTACGCGGCATGCTCGAGACTCACATCGCGCGTGGCACCGCTGATGAAGCCGCTGAGGTGCTGGAGCGCGTTGTGGAAACGCGTGAAGATGACAACGAACTCGTTTCGATGCTGGCTCGCGCGTATCTCGAGGCGGAAGATCCTAAAGGAGCGGAGAAGGCCACGTCGCTGCTGATGGCCCAGGACGCTTCTAACTACACGCAGTTTCTGCCCGTCACCCGTCTTTATCTGAAAGTCGGAGAAGTTGACGAAACGATCCGCATTCTCTCGACTGTCATCGAGCGTATGCTCGCAGGACGTGAGGAGCGTGAACTGCTGGAGATCGTCAATCAGGTTTTGGATCGCAATCCCGATCACGTTGCCGCACTGCGAATGCTCGTGCGCATCCACTGGTGGCAACGAGATATGGATGCGCTGCGTTCTTCGCTGGAACGACTCGCGGAGTCAGCAGAAGCGTCGGAACTGGTCGACGAGGAACGCTACGCGTTAACGCAGTTAGTGCGGCTCGCTCCTGACGAGCAGCGCTACCTTGATCGTTTGAATCTTCTCGGCGGTTTGCAGGAAGAGACGGCGGAAGACTTTTCACCGCTGCCGGAACCGGAAAACGAAGTTCCGCAGTTTGAAACGTTCGCCGTCGTTCAGGACGAGGACGAGATTGCTGCTGCGGCGCCGGTCACCGCTGATGAATTTGAGACAAATGCGACGCCAGCCTCCACGTTTTCTGATCCAACAGCGTCGTTTGCAGATCTCAACGAACAGTCTTTCGCAGATCTAAGCGAAACGGGGTCTGCGCCGTCGGCGACCTCTGCCAACGACTTTCAGGAAGTTGACTTCAGCATCGTGACTCCTGTTGACACGGCTGCGCCTGCTGCCGCTGCAGACAGCGCTGAAGGAGGAGAGCCGCTCGACAACATGATGCGCCAGGAACTGGAGAGTGTTGATTTTTATATCGCGCAGGGCTACGCCGATATTGCGGTCGACACACTCGAGATGCTCGAAAAACAGTTTGGCATGCATCCCGAGATTAAAGCGCGCCGTGACAAACTGGCAGCGAGAGATAAGCAGCCCGAGGCGCCTGCAGTTTTTGAATTTGGCGGCGTTGAAGAACTGACTGCGACTCCGGCAACCGAAGCAGTAACTTTTGACAGCGACACTGCGTATGCATCACTGGCAGGTGACGGCGGCAACAACGCCGGCACTGCCAAGCCGGTCGCAAAGGGAATAGACTCCGGTCTTGCCGAGCTCTTTGAAGAGTTTCGCGCCGCTGAAGAGGGCGACGAGGTTCGCGAAGACTTTGAAACCCATTACAATATGGGCACGGCATATAAAGAGATGGATCTCATGGACGAGGCCATCCAGGAATTTCAGACTTCGGTGGGTCTGGTGAAGCCGGGCGACGGCACGTCGCGATTCCTTCAGTGTTGCAACATGCTCGGGCATTGCTTCATTCAGAAGGGCATGCCGGAAGCGGCGGTGCTTTGGTTCAAGAAGGGATTACAGGCACCGGGACATACTGAGGACGAGTATCAAGCGTTGCGCTACGAGTTAGCGTCCGCATACGAGCAGCTCGGTGATTTGAAGCAGGCGCGTGAGTTTTACACCGAAGTTTACGGCGTCGATGTTTCTTATCGCGAAGTTGCGGAGAAGTTGAGCCAGTTAAGGCAGAAGCAGGAATAGTCAGTTGTCAGCGAAGTTAAGCGTTGTTTTCTACATTATCTTGTGCCTCGAGATTGGAATTTTTCTCACTGTGGCGCCGTGGTGGCCGCACGGGATGTGGGGAATTAGCGACTGGGGTAATAATTATTTTCTGCTTTATGCTGCGCGCAAGACCGGTATTCAGGGACTGCAGGCAGTCGTTGCTTCGGGCTGGGTTCGTGGTGCGGTGAGCGGGATCGGGCTGCTGAATCTCGGGATTGCTTTCTGGGAGATCTTCAACTTCAAGCGCACCGTCGTCGCTTTGCAGAACGAGACGAGCTCATCCAGGAAGTCGAGGAACAATGCCGCCGAAGTTTCCACTGCCGATCATTTATCCGATAACGAGCGGCGCGACGACTCCACAAACAACTCCTGACGATCCGCAATTCTTGGCCATCCTGAAGTTGGTTCGAGCTGCCGTAGACTCCGAAGTTCCGCTTTTTCAAATACGCGAAAAATTGTTGTCCGCCCGAGTGCTTTATGAACTCGTCCGAAGAGCAGTGTCGATTACGCGGAGCAGCAAGACGAGGTTGCTCCTCAATGATCGATCTGACGTCGCTCGCGCGGCTGGCGCAGATGGCGTTCATTTGACGGCGTATTCGTTGCGTGCGAGAGTGGTGAGAAAAACGTTTGGTTCAGAGTTTTTGATCGGCGTTTCAACTCACTCATTGGCAGAAGCTCGCGCCGCTCAAGCTGCAGGTGCAGACTTTGTGGTGTTTGGGCCAGTTTTCGAAACGGAGTCGAAACGCGCTTTTGGACCACCGCAGGGAGTGGATAAGTTGGGTGAGGTTACGCGAGAGTTGGGTGAGTTTCCGGTGTTGGCTATCGGGGGCATAACGCTCGAGAATGTCGCTGAGTGTTTTGAGGTAGGCTCCGTTGGAATCGCCGGTATTAGTTTATTGAACCTGGCCGAGAATTTGAACAATATCGTCGAAACCATTCGTCACAAATTCAATAACGCCACATAGAACGTACTGTAGGGGTGGCCCTCCGTGGCCACCCCTCCGTTGCATTCCGAGGGTTGATTCCCACGCAGGGGCGGCCACGGAGGGCCGCCCCACAGTACGTACCGAGATCTTCCAGTATTCTTAACGATGATGAAACCAGTGGTGTTGAGTATCGCGGGGCTTGATCCTTCGGGAGGCGCAGGGATCGTTGCGGATATCAAAACGATCGCAGCGTTCGGTTGCTTTCCAGCCGCGGCGATAACGTCGATCACGTTCCAGAACACGATTGGCGTCTTCGGCGCGGAGCATCAAACCGCCGCGACTCTACGCGCGCAGATGGAACCGATCGTTCACGATCTGCATGTTGCCGCAGCGAAGACCGGCATGTTGCCGACAGCCGAGATCGTTGCTGAAGTTGCCCGACTATTTGCAGAAGAAAAATTACCTGCGCCGGTCGTGGATCCGGTCGTCGTCGCCACCTCAGGCGATGTACTGATCGACGACGAGGCCTTTGACATTCTGAAAACCAGGCTCTTTCCGCTCGCTCGCGTTGTTACCCCAAACATTCCGGAAGCAGAGAAACTGGCAGGGTTTCCGATTCACACTGAAACAGACATGCGAAACGCTGCTGAGGCTATTTTGTTACTTGGTCCCGCCGCAGTGCTGGTGAAAGGCGGCCACCGGAGTCTCGATTCCCAGGCGCTCGATGTTCTGTTAACCGAAAACGGAATCTTTACTGAGTTTCGAACAGACTATGTCGACGTTGGTGAGGTGCACGGCTCGGGTTGCACCTTGTCCGCCGCGCTCGCGGCCAGTCTCGCAAAAGGATTGGACCTCGAAGCAGCCGTCAGCGTCGCAAAGAAATACGTGACCGATGCAATCCGCGAGGCTACTCGCATCGGTCACGGTGCAATGCCACTCTGATCCGCGAAGGTTATTCGATCGTCACCTTCTCCATCTTTACCTCAGAGATGGGCCGATCATTACGATCAGTCTGCGAAGTCGCAATCGCATTCACGACGTCCTGACCTTCAGTCACATTTCCAAAGATCGTGTAGCTCGGTGGCAACGGGTAATCGACGTGCATGATGAAGAACTGTGATCCATTTGTATTTGGACCAGCATTAGCCATGGCCATTGTGCCCGCTTTGTAACCGCGCTGATAAACGGAAGATCTCGGATCGATCTCGTCGTTGAAGCGGCCGCCCCAGGCCGATTCACCACCGCGCCCCGTGCCGGTCGGATCGCCACCCTGGATCATGAAGCCCTTGATCACGCGGTGAAAGATAATGCCGTCGTAGTAGCCACGCTCAGCGAGTGTGATGAAGTTCTCGGTGGTCCTGGGTGCGTCCGACTCCAACAGCTCGACTCGAATCGTCCCTTTGTTTGTTTGGATCACTGCAGTTCGATTTGCCATGGTTTCTCCTTACTGGTTGATTAATTGCGCTTTCAATATAAATTGCTCAATATGAATTGTTCGATTGCTGCAGCCACACCGTCCTCACGATTGGAAGCAGTTGGATGTAAGCCCGCAATTTCGCGCAGAGACAAAGGCGCGTTGGCCATCACCACGCCAGTGCCCGCGAACAGAAGCATTTCGAGATCGTTGTAGTTGTCGCCAATGGCCATTATTTCCTCGCGGCTGATACCCAACTCTGCGGCTGCGGCGGCAACGCCAGCGCCTTTCGACGCCGCTGGGTTGACGATATCGAGCAGGGTGAAGTCCTGTTCGAGATACTTCGTGCCCAGGATCTTCACCGTTGAACCGAGCTCTGATTTGAGTGTCTCCTCGAGTTGGTCCATCTCATCACAACCGCCTGAGAAGGCGAGATGAATCGGATCGTGATCCAGGTAAGCTTCGAGTGAGTTCACCTGTTGCACCGCTTTGGCGCTCTCCTCTTCACCGTGAATTCGTCTGGCCCAGGTGATGTACTTGTGAGCCGCTGAGTTCCCGCCGCGAATGTGATCGTAGACAAGCACACCTAAACCCTCATGGTCGTCGCTCAGCAGCGCGTCAGCGCCGGCGGCGCGACCGACACGCAGCGCATCGCGCGCGGCTGCCACCGGTAAAGGCAACACTGAAACGGTTTGAAGTGTGGCGGCATGTTTGGTCAGGGCGCCGTTATGTGAAATCAGTGGAACATCAAGACCCAACTCGAGAGCGACGGGCCGCGAGTCACGAAAACGACGTCCGGTAACGAGTGCAACGTGCACGCCCTGTTCGCGCGCGCTGTCGATCGCGACGCGATTTCGCTCAGAAATAAGGCCGCGGGAATCGAGGAGCGTCCCGTCGAGGTCGAGAGCAAGCAAACTTGTCGTCATAAGGAAGGGAACAAAGTAAAGGAAGCGAGGGCAGAACGCAAAAGCGGTCACAAAACTTGTGGCCAATCTGTGGATAGAAGCCCGGGTGCCAGCCAACGGACCCGAGCTCTTGTCCAGTAATGGCTACGTGTTTCCAACTGCAGGATTAAGGACTGAGCGTGCCAAATTGAAAGTTGTCAAAGATGACCTTTCCGGGTTGATTCGGTTCTGCCACCAGGGTGCCGCCCCTCATTTCAAACTGAAAGCTGTTAAAGCCGAGGGTCGAGTTCCACGGTTCGCTGTATCGCTGCGTCCAGGTTCCAGGGACGCCGCCATTCCCTGGCGCTGTATCGAAAACGACGTTGCCCGACGCTGAGACGTGACGGATGCGCAGGAAGCGGTGGGCCACTGGGTCGTAGGGGATAGAAAAGAGGATGGTCTCGTTGGATACAATGTTCTTTACGCCGATCAACGAACCATGAGAAACACGAATCTGGTAGTAACCCACAAAATTGCCGAAGGCGAAGCCCGCATCAGCATGCGTTTGCGCCGAAGGTGCTTGACCGAGTTCCACGTAACTGTACCCACCGGCGGGGAAGGTGTACTGAAGAGCTGTGGCAACGCCGCCATAGGCATCGGCAGTATTCACCAGCAATGGACCAATTTCCAGGTGCTGTGCAGTTTCTGCGACAGGCAGATTGAAATTGGTGGTGAAAATAGTAAGAAGAGTGTCTGTCCTCCAGTAGTCGCCATTGATGGTCAGGGGACCACTATTCAGGTTGTTGTCGTTGAAGTCGTCGCTCAGAATGATCGAAGCTGAACTGGCGCCCGTGATAGTCCGGTTGCAATTGCTGACGTTACCCGCCACGTCGACACTTTCTATTTCAAAAAAGCCGTTCATGTTCGGGTCAATTAAGGTCCCGGTTACAACGACCGGAGCCGTTGTCCCTGGCGTAAACGTTGGAACAGTTACATTCACGTTCTCAGCGGCAGTGACGTGGATTGTAGCGAGTCCGGTACCGGTATCCTGCGTTGTTAAACTGGCAGACCCCGTTGATGTACAACTCGGCGCGGTTGTGTCCGCGGGCGCAGCATTACAACTGTACTGAGTTCCCGAAAAGAGCAACGAAAACGCCCGCACGGTTCCGCTGTTGGATAACGCAGTATCGCTGACGTTCAGTGTCCAGATACCATTAGCACTTTCGCCGCGAAACAGGCTGAGGGAATCATCAGGTTTGAAGGTCCCCGTGAATGGCGCATTCGTCGACGTAAGTGTTTGGATTGAAGCACCGGAAGTCTCATCATCGAGGGTGGTTTGACAGAAGTTATTTCCGTCCCCGCCGGTGCCCGTTATCAGGTTAATTGATGCTCCCGATGGTGATTTTAATTTCAGAATGAGATCAGAAGCCGCCGTATGACTGATACCGACTGTAGTCGATCCAGCGGTAGTCGAACAGTTAGTACCATCAATGCGAAAGTTCAGGTCGGTAATTTGTCCGGTAAAACCGGATACCGTGACGGGAACATCCACTCCCGCGGCTATGTTGTCCGGAATAGACACCGCCGGCCCTGTAAAGCTGCGCGTGAGAGTACTACTCGACACCGCTTGGCCGGTTGGAATTGAGACGTGGTACTGACCTTCACTTACTGTGTTGCCTTCTGAACTTACTCTCAACCGAAGATCGACTGTTTGTCCGCACGAAAAATTCGGCGGCAAATACACGATGAACGGGGAAAGATTTGTCCCGCTTGCTCCTGGTCCAATGTCGGCGTAATCCGAAGAGTTTTGCGACACTACAACCCCGGTTGTCGAACTCGAAAGACCGGCGATTATGTTAGAGGCAGTATTCGATCCGTTATTTATCAACTGAAAACTCAGTGAAGCGCCTTCACCAGGCTCGATAAACGCATCACCGTCACCACCGATCGCTGTAGCAGTAACTGTGCCCAGTGCCAACGCGGCTATCGGATCAACCATCAGCGGCCCGACGATCGCCGTGTTGAATACGTTCGTGCCTTGCACGGTGAACCTGAGTGTGTCCAGAGTGAGCGGAACTGCATTTGATGGCACTTTTATCTGGACCTTTATGTTCTTCGTTTCGTTTGTGCCCAACGTAAAACTGGCCGGTGATATTCCGCCGAGATAGTTCTCATCGTCAACGGCTGTCAATTGAAAGGTATCTGCCGGGCCGGAATTCTTGACTTGCATGTTGTAAGTCATGGATTGACCGGGTTGTAAGTTTGCGATTGGCGGAGCACTGATCTCGACTGTCTGCGGCCGAATGACGCCGGGAAGTACCCGCTGATAAGCATTGCCATTGGTCGTTTGTCCGGTGACGTATACGTGAAAAGGCACACTGGGTATTACCACTTGTCCGAAGTAGATCTTCCACCCGGTTGCTCGCACTTCTGAAGGATCATCTGACCAGCCAACGTCCTGCAGGTTGAGTGTTTGTAAAACTGATCCGTCGAGACCTCGGAATTGAACAACAGCAGTACTGGCTCCTGCGGCAGCTAATGTAAGCGCCACGGGAGTGAGTCTGCCTGGAACGGGCGAACCCACGATCCGTCTATATCCGGGATGAGCCCCGAAGTCAGCGAATTCCATGAACTCAAAAGAGGTCACATCGATTGTGCTCTCTCCAGCCACTCGAATTGAGAACTGTTGACCACTTTGAGGAGGTGCTGCGGCAACAGCGGCAGCGAGCGGCGCAATTGCCTCAAACCGATTTGATGGTCCGCTTTCCGGCTCACCGAAGTTCAGTTCGTTCGCATCGGTGATGTAATCGAGGTCCGGACTTTGGTTCATTCCGAATCCTGACGTGCCGGCAATCGAGATGGTCCACGTTCCTACGGCGGGATTTAAAATGGAATAGAAGGTGCCGCTACTCAACGAGATTTGGCTTACGTTTGGATCTGTAGCTTGCACGATAGTGTTATCGGGCCGCCTCACTACAATGTTCGTAGCACCGGTTCCTGATACCGAAAGAATCATCCGGTTAAGGAATGAGTCCACGGGAATGGTGAAGTTTTGAGCGACTGCGCCAATCGTACCGAGGCGTGAGAACAACTCGGTTTGATTCGGAACGGCAAGGAAATTGCCGAGATTGGCTAGCATTCCGGATTCTGATTCGCCAAGCGAGAAAAACTGTCCACCGGTATCAAACGATAGGGTACTCAGGCTTCCATCCAATAGTGGACAATCGAACTCGCCGGAAAACACGCTGGTCAAGCGAATACCCGACGTGCGGGCGAATGTTCCGACTGAGAAAGTGAGATCGCTGTCTTTTGCCCTTGCGTCAGTAAACAAGAACATGTCACCGCCGCTTTGGATCTCGCTGAAGGCACGAAGCAAAGCCTTGTTTAGCGGTTCCGGACAGTCGCCGCCTCCGAACGCGTCCAGCGCGTTAACGGCAGTAGTAAAGACGTTCGGGTCGTCGGTTACGGTAACTGTTCCGATTGCCGGATCATTGTAGGGAACCAGAATGTAAGTTGTGGGAATGCCCAGACTAATCCGTGTGTTGATGATTTGGAAAATCTGTTGTCTGACACTCGCAATTTCCGGCCCCATACTGCCGGTCGTATCGACGACGAATGCGAGCTGTGTATTGCCCGCCAGGAGCGCCGCCGTAAACACCGACCCGATTGAATTCCTGATTTCGCGCAGATACTTCTTTGTAGCTTCAATTGCGAAGTTTCTGGCTTTATCGTGAAGGTCTTCTCGCGGGCTTATCTCACAGTTGGTAGTATCTTTGTTGATCCCACTGCTTATAGAACCGTCTCCGGCAGAGTCTCGCCTTACGCTAACCTTGCCGCCGTGAGCGCATTTCCCATTGGGCTTTCCACTACGGCCGTCGTCGCCGCCGTAATAGCCCGTTGTTAATATCGCATTCTGGACGAGAATGTTATCGCATTGGTCGCAGTTATTTCTTTCACAAAACTGGCAGGTTTTTGTACCGCGGGGCGGTCTGTTTAGTGGCTGGCCCACGACGCCGATCGTCGGGTGAACTTGCGTCGACGGAGCACTAGGGTTTCGTTCGACCCAATTGCTATGTGCATAGAAGTCTTGCAGAGTGTGCAAAGCTCGACCGAGGAGGATCTGCGCCTGGGAAATCGTTCGGTTGCTTGGCGCTCCCTGCATCATACTGATCACCTTACTTTTGAAACTGGTGAGACGCTGCTGAGCGCCATTGAAATTCTCACTGGTGAAATGCGGCGCCGAGAAATCGAACTCGTCGCCAAGATCGACTCGGGCGTTTGCATCGCTGATATTGGCTATCGCAGCTCGACCGCGCCGGTCTACGGACGTGTTCCCAAAGAATTCCTGGTACAAGCCCGTGATGGCGCCCTCGGTAATCTTTGTATGTGACCAGCTTTTAGGCCCTCCGAAGCCGAGGGCAAAGAAGTCATTAGGCATGAAAGCCTTGACGGTGTGAGAGCGAAAATGGCCAAGCGGTGTCACAATTAACGCCGCTGCAATAACTAAACAGGTGATTTTATAGAGGGATGAACGGGACGCTGAGGGGCGCATAGATATCTCCCTTTGGCTGACTGAAGAAATCCGTTAAGGAAGCGGCTACGTCGGGAGAGTTGTTAAATTTTGTAACGCGATCTAAAAATAATGACGAGGTAACTGCCGAGCGTAAAGGACGACAAAAGTCGGGAATGCGACACCTTATACTCCTCATTGCTGGTCTGATTCTGTCCGTTGTCGTACCAAGCGACTCGGTCAAAACATCTGCTGCACCTAAACAACAGAAAGCGCAGCGCACTTCACGTGCTGCCAGAAACAGATCACAGCAAGTAAGCGAACTCATGAATGCGGCGGCTAACGGTGACACTCGAAAGGTACTTCGTCTGCTGGACAATGGTCTGAATGTAAATGTCTCTTTCCCACCAGACGAATCAGAGTTCTCGGGCATGACTGTGTTAATGGTTGCGTCATTGCATGGCTATGCAGAGCTGGTTGAAGAGCTAATCAAACGTGGAGCGAATGTAAACCTGAAACGTTACGTCGGGGACACCTCGCTGATGTTCGCTGCACGCACTGGTAATGTAAAAACGGTCAACGCTTTGCTTCGGGCAGGGGCTAATCCGAATGCAATAGTTATGTCGCCGCATGCCGGCGAGCTTACACCTCTGAACAACGCGATAAATTCTGATAGCCCTAACAGCGTCGAAATTGCGAAGATTCTGATTGGCGCCAAAGCAGAGATAAATCCTAAGGGAGACTTTTTCGCGTCTCCACTGACGAACGCGGTTGATGATTTGGAAATGGTGAAGTTGCTGATTGCCAGCGGAGCGAACGTCAATCAGAAGAATTTTCGTGGTGCTACGGCGTTAATGATTGCATCAGGTGCCGGGACTGCCTTAGTGGTCAGGTATTTACTTGAGAAAGGAGCTGATGTGAACGACCGTGATCAGGAAGGTCATAATGCCCTCGATTATGCTGAGGGGCGACAAGAACTGTTCGAGCCATCGCGTCGAGACGAAATAATTCAGGTGTTAAGGAAAGCCCAAGCCGAATCCAAGCCGCAGTGAACAGGATTACACAAAAAACACACATGTGAATTCTGACTTTCTCGAGCTTAATTTCGGGCTAAATCCCGCAATTAGCTTCTTCCTTTGTCGCTGCCCTGTGATATGATGCGCCCCCCACTTAGCTACATAAGAATCTTGGAGGGAAAAAGGGATGCGAAGACTAGGATTGTCTCTTGCAGTGATTGCCTTGGTGTCGGCTTCTACGCTCATATTTGGCCAGGGCTTCAAGAAGATCAGCGAAGTTCTGACTGGATATGAGGAGACCGGGACAACTGGTGGCGCAGTTTCAACTACCGGTAACGGAACTTTCAACGCGCGCATTAGCAATGATGAGACGCAGATACAATGGGAGCTCAGTTACAGCGACCTCGAAGGCGCCGTCCAGCAGGCTCATATTCACTTTGGGCAAAAAGGCGTGACTGGTCCCATCAGCGTCTTCCTTTGCACTAATCTTGGAAATGGTCCTGCCGGAACTCAGCCCTGTCCGGCCCCGCCAGCCACGATCTCTGGCACCATCACGGCGACCGATGTCACCAACCTGGCAAATGAGCGCGGAATCAGCGCTGGAGAACTTGATGAGCTAATCAGTGCGATTCGTGCCGGTGCGACCTACGTAAACGTTCACAGTACGAGATGGCCTGGCGGCGAAGTCCGTAGCCAGATCGACGGCAACAGCGGTCACGACCACTGACACCTGTATTAACCACAGATCAACGCGGATGAAGACGGATTAGATCCGTTTTCATCCGCGTTTTATCTGTGGCTTACAGTTGGAACAGTTTTATTGCACCAGCCTAATGCAGGAAAACCCTACTTATGAATATTACCCATTTAGAATGTGGCCTCTGTGGTCTGAAGCACGAGGCACGTCGGTTGCTCAATCTCTGCACTGCCTGCGGCAAACCTTTGCTGGTTCGCTACGATTTAGAGCGCGCCAAATTGACTTTGACCAGGGAGTCGCTCGCGGCGCGGCGCTCGGATCTCTGGCGCTATCGCGAGGTGCTCCCGGTCGAAGACGAAAAAAATATTATTTCGTTTGGTGAAGGCTGGACGCCTTTGCTGCGTGCCGAACGTTTGGGTAGGCGGGTGCGTGTTCATCGGCTTTACATCAAGGATGAATCACAGAACCCGACACAGAGTTTTAAAGCCCGCGGAATGGCGGTTGCCGTGTCGATGGCAAAGGAACTGGGAGCCCGGAAGCTGGCAGTGCCATCAGCGGGAAATGCTGCTGGAGCTTTGGCGGCTTACGCCTCGCGAGCCGGGCTCAAGTCGTTCATCTTTATGCCGCGCGATACACCGCGAGCTAACGTGGTCGAGTGTGAGCAGACCGGTGCTCACGTGACGTTGATGGATGGACTGATAACTGACTGCGGCGCCGAAGTTGGCAGGCGAAAAGAAGCTGAAGGCTGGTTCGACGTTTCGACTTTGAAAGAGCCCTATCGCGTTGAAGGAAAGAAGACGCTCGGATACGAAGTTGCTGAGCAACTCAACTGGGAATTACCAGACGTGATCATTTATCCGACCGGAGGCGGGACAGGGCTGATCGGAATGTGGAAGGCGTTCGACGAGATGGAGCGCATGGGTTGGATTGGAAGCAAGCGACCGCGAATGGTGACCGTGCAGGCAGCAGGTTGTGCACCTATCGTGCGTGCTTTTGCGGAGGGGAAGCGATTCGCAGATGAGTTTCCGAATGCAGCGACGACCGCTTCGGGACTGCGCGTGCCGAAAGCAATCGGCGACTTCTTGATTCTCGATGCGTTGCGCGATTCGGGTGGAACGGCGGTTTCGGTGACTGATGAAGAGTTGCTTGCGGCGACGCGCGAGATTGGTGCCGCGGAAGGAATCTTCTGTGCGCCGGAAGGTGCGGCTTGTGTGCCGGCGTTGCGAAAGTTGATTGAGTCAGGAGACGTAAACCAAGGCGACTGCGTGGTCCTGTTCAATACGGGATCGGGCGTGAAGTACATGGAGTCGTTTACGGCCGCTGATTAACACGGATTTATTACGGATTTGGTTGGAGGAGCTGATGAAGTTTGTTGGTGGTTTGGTTTTGATGTTGTTGACGGTGTTTGCTGTACCGGCGCAGCAGCCTTCATCCCCATGGTTAACGGATGCAGAACGCGCGCGATTCGAAGAACTGCGACGCAGCGGACTCGATGCTCTTTACAACATCGACTACGACAAAGCACAGCGCGACTTCAAAGAGATTGTTCAGCTCTATCCAAATCATCCCGGAGGCTATCAACTACTTGCCGCCCGGCTCTGGATAAAGACGCTCTATGAGTCGCGGCGGCTGCAAGTGTCGCTCTACAGCTCGGAGTCGTTCTATACAAACGGAGACGACAAAGTCGATCCGAAGATCGTGACTGAGTTTCGCAACCTCACGCGCGAGGCAAAACGTCTGGCCGAAGTAAAACTCAAGCAGGAACCCAAGAACGTCGAAGCACTGGACTTTCTCGCCAACACCCAGGGGCTGAAAGCGTCTTTTGAAGAAGCCGTCGAGAGGCGTCATTTTGCGGCACTGCGCGACGGTAACGATGCAGTCGATCATCATCGAGAGCTGTTGAAGCTCGATCCAAAATATATCGATGCGCAAATTACGATCGGTCTTTACGAGTACGTGGTTGGTTCGTTGCCCTTGCCGGTGAAGATCATTGCCGGAGCCACAGGCTATCGCGGTTCAAAGAACAAGGGGCTCGCGATGCTCGAGCAGGTTGCCCGAGACGGTCGTTGGTCACAGGACGACGCGAAGACTGTTCTGGTGCTGCTCTATACCCGCGAAAAACGTTTTGCTGACGCACTCAAACTGACTCGCGAGTTGAGCGCGAAGTACCCGCGCAATTACCTGCTGCGACTCGAGACTGCTGACGCACTCGTTTCGCTCGCGAACGTCAAACGAAAAGAGAAAGATCTGCCAGGCGCGGTTCAGGCAGAGAAAGAAGCGTTCGCTACGTTTGACGAAGTGCTACGCGATCGCAACGTTCGTGACAGCGCGGCGCGGGCACTGGACCTGATTCATTTCAAATACGGTGAAGCGTTATTGATGGCCGGATATCACGATCGTGCGGCGAAGGAGTTTCTCGCGGCAACCAAAGTCGATCGTGCCGAGGCTGGTTTGGTCACGATGGCGCATTTGTATGCAGCGCGGTCTTACGACGTGGCGGGCAAACGTGATGAAGCGGTAGCACAGTACAAAGAGGTGTTGGCGCGTCCAAACGTTTACGACGCACACGACGAAGCGAAGAAAGGACTGCGACACGCATACAAGTCCGAGACGACTAAACCTGACGCCGAGCAGTGATTGGAGGTTGTAAATGCGACGTTTGCTGCTTTGTCTCGATGGCGTTCCTCACACGCTGATCGAGCAGGCAAAAAATCGAGGCCTGTTCGATAGTTTTGGACCACCGGCACGGCTGCTTTCCCCTTTCCCAACAATGACGAACGTCGCGCTCTCGGCGATGCTGGGCGCTTCACCGCCGGCGGGTTACGAGAGTTTGTATTTCGATCGATCAGCGCGTGAGTTGCGTGGTGGCATTCGGAAGTACATTGGCCGTCGCACGCCTGACAAAGTTCCATCGTCGTACATGGATGAGCTCGACTATCAGGAACCTTTGCCGTTTGAATTCTTGATCTACGTGGCGCCGGAGAAAGTCTGGCGTGCTGACATGCAACGATTCCGCGAGCGCTTCAAAGCAGCGCCGCAAGCCCGCGACTATTTTGCATTTCTCAAGGCGACTGACGGACTGCTTCATGCGCAGGGACCAGAGCGTCTCGCGGTCGCACTCGAATCGCTCGATAAGATTCTCAAAGAGATTGAAGCTTATTGTGGCAACGAGACTGAGATCGTGATGTTCTCGGACCATGGAATGAATCTTGAAGAAAACCGGCGCGTTGATCTTGCCTCAACGCTGCAGCGCAGAGGTTTTCAGGTGGTGATTCCGGCGTTTGGTCTCTGCAGTTATGCTGCGATCTATTGTCAGGACGAGAGTGTTATTCCCGAAGTCGCGGCCGCGAGCGTAGAAGTTACGGGCATCGATTTCGCAGTGTACAAGGACGGCGCTGCCGCCGTCGTTGAAAACGCGCGCGGCCGAGCGCGAATTGAATATGAGCCGGATGTAGATAGTTATCGATACTTGATGCTGCGTGGAGATCCACTTGAGTTAGGTGCTTTTCCGGAAGGCTTTGCTACCGATTCAGAGTGGTTTCAGCGGACGGCCGGACATCGCTATCCGAATGCAGTCGCGAATATTTACAAGTCGATCTTTACCCCGCGTGTGAAGCACACGGCCGACGTGCTGCTCAGTTTGCACGACGGTTATTATTATGGCTGGTCACCCTTTGGCCGGTTTGTGCGTCTGGCCGCCACTCACGGCAATGCTCTGCGAGCAAGCTCAAACGCCTTCCTGATGAGCACACACCAGAAACTTCCCGCGTTTATTCGCGCCGACGATGCACGAGCTTACCTGCGCCATTAGCCATCAGTTCTAAATCCGCGTTAATCTGTGGCTTATGTCAGCAGCAGGGCTCGCGGTCGAGACAACGCAACTCGTCAAACAATTTGCGGAGTTTGTAGCGGTGGATCACATTAATCTGAGTGTGAATCGCGGGAGCTTCTTTGGTTTTCTTGGTCCGAATGGCGCCGGCAAATCGACCACCATCAAGATGCTGACGGGTCTGTTGGCGCCGACCAGTGGAACCTTAAGAGTTCTCGGTCTCGATATCGCCGCGCAGCCGATGGAAGTTAAGCGACGGATCGGCGTGGTGCCGGAGGACCTCAACCTCTTTGAACGATTAACAGGCGCGGAGATGTTGTCGTTTACCGGACGGATGTATGGGCTGCGCACGGATGAGATTGCACAACGTTCGAAAGAGCTGCTCGAGTTGATGGAGTTACAGGATGAACCAGGGAAGCTGATCATCGAATATTCGCATGGCATGAAGAAGAAGCTCTCACTCGCCTGCGCGCTGATTCACCGGCCGGAAATACTGTTTCTCGATGAACCTTTTGAAGGGGTTGATGCGATTGCGTCTCGAACGTTGAAGGATCTGCTGTCGCGACTGACAACGAGGGGACTGACGGTCTTTCTCACCTCCCACGTACTCGAGATTGTGGAACGTCTCTGCACTGACATTGCGATCATCTCGCAGGGTAAGTTACTCGCCTCCGGGCCGCTGGAACGACTGCGCAGAGGAATACGGATCGAGGGTGACGGCCAGGGACCAGTTTCTCTCGAGGAATACTTCATTCACGTGGTTGGCGGCACCCGCAGCTCGCAAGAGGACGTCCTCCAGTGGCTGACCTAAAATCCGCGTTCGTCCGTGGCTAAAACCACGACGCTTCAATAACTTAAGAAAACTCTTGGCTTGGCGGGCCGTCCTCAGCTAAAATCCAAGGCAGGTGGGTCATCTTACCCGTCTTCCGTCCCCGGCTTTCCGCCCAGAAGCTTTCCTTTCAAACTCGTTCTCCTAACGAGGTCGCGGTTCATATGGATTCGAATGTCGGTTTGGCTATCCAGTGCGTGGGCGTCCTCCTGATCACGCTACTTTCAATCTTCATGCGGTCTTCAATTAAGAGCAGAGCTCTTAACTACTGGACTGTGTCGTGGGCAAGCCTCTCTCTTTCGCTCGTTAGTCTGTTCGCCGGGTTCCAAATCGGTGCGCAACGGACACTTCTTTACTCGTGCTACTTCTTCGGCGAATATTTCTTCGGACTGTTGTTCATCGCGGGCTGTCGTACGCAGATTACCGGTGCGTCGCTCACCAAAAAACACAATTACTTCTTCATCCCGGCGCTAACACTGGCGTTGGTGTTACCGTACCTTTCGCACGACTTCAACGACCTGTTCATGATCCATGCGGCGATCATGTCAGTGTTGTTCATGATCTCGTTCTTTACCCTGCGCAAAGGGTCGCGCACCGAAGAACCGGGTTCTGGTATTCGAGTGATGTCAGCGGCGTTGTTGCTGCTGGCAATCAGTTTTCTGCATTACGTGCCTGCATTCGGCGCACGCAAAGGGTTCTGGGGAATAACGGTTCCTTCGAGTTACCTGCACTACACGTCAGTTTTCGATCTGCTGTTTGAAATATTGCTTGGCTTTGGCACGGTGATGGTGCTGATGGAGAGTGTTCGCCGCGAAGTGGAAATGGCGAATCGAAACCTGCTGCAGGCGCGCGATCAACTGGAGTTGCTGGTCCAGATGGATCCTCTGACGGAGGCGCTGAACCGGCACGCGTTTCATTCGCTGCTGCGGCGACCGGAAGCGGGTCATAGTGATTCCGTGACTTCAGGAAGCGTGGCAGTGCTCGACATCGACAATCTAAAACCGATCAACGACACGTGGGGACACTCAGCGGGCGACAAGGCGATACGTGCGGTTGCACGGGCAATGCGGTCGCTGGTGCGTGCAGACGACATGCTGTTCCGTTGGGGCGGCGACGAGTTCCTTGTGCTGATGTTCAAGCTGCCGCAGCCGGAAGCCAGCCGGCGTATTGAAAAGTTGAATAAGATTCTGGAAGAGAATTGCGAGCGCTGGATTGGACTGCGTCTCACTGTCACGGTCTCGTTTGGCGTAGCGGGTTTTACTTCACTAACGGATTTAGGTCAGGCAATCGAGCAGGCGGACAAGGCGATGTACGCACAGCGTAATCGCGCGAGAGGTATGAGTCGAGTGGTTGAAAAGGGACTCGGCGAGCCCGTTTTTTGATTTAGGGTGCTTCGACGATCAGTTCGCGCCCGAATGTGAAGTTAGGCTTTTTACGTCCCTTCATGTACTTTGCCGCCGTCTGCGAGAGCGATGTGATCAGAATCGGGAGCGCGATAGTCGCGTCGCAGGGAACGTAAGCGGTGTGTGCACCGCGCGCGAGTCTTCCGTAAATCAACCCCTCATCAAATGACACTGCATTTGATCTTCCGCCCGGATGAGGCGCATCGGTCGAGATCTGAATTGCGTACTTGTGTCCGTGATGATGCTCCTTTTGCATGAACGACGAGAGCGCAGCCTGTTGTATGAAACTCTTTGTGGTCCCACCACCGAGATTCAAGATTCCGGACACGCGTGCATTCGCCATTACATTCATCATGTCGAGCACGTCCTGAATAATATCGAACATGAAGTTATTCTTCTTCTCAAAACGCGCGCCAGCGATGCCGACTGCAAGTCCACTGTCAGCAATGGCCGGACAGAAGATCGGCACGCGCGCTTTGTAAGCGGAAGTCAGCACGCCATCTTCCGAAGCAATCTCTGCCAGCTCCCTGCCCAGCAGGTGTAAAAACTCGCGCGGCGAATAGGTGCGCGTTTGATCGAGTTGATTGGTGAATCCACCGATCCACTCCTTGGCTTCCCGATACTCCTCGTCACTTGCGAGGAGATCCCACATACGACTGATCTGGGCCGACTCCAACTCAGCATCAGTCATGCTTGGGTGGGCCTGAAAGTGATAACGCCCGAGTGTTTCATGTAGATCGTGGAAGAGCAGCGAACCCGACAGGACCAGCACATCAACGAAGCGGTTTTTGATCACGTAAGCCAGCAAGCGGCGCATGCCCGCTGGAATCAGCGCCCCGGAAGCGGCGACCATGATGGTCGTGTTATCGCCAAGCATGTCGAGCCAGATCCGATGTGCTTCGGCGAGTTGGCGTCCTCCAAAGCCTGTTCCTTCCATCTTCTCGAGCAGACCCGCCACCGAACGATCGCGGTCCACCTGGACTGGACGCGTGGGGGTGGTCAGGTATTTCGATGCTTTTGGTTTTCGTTGAGTGACCATGCAGGTTGTCAACCTCTCGGTGAACGTTCGTTAAGATTGCTTTGTATTACATGTTAATAATCAGCCTAATAATCAGTACGCCGCCGCGAACGAGTCTTGACACCGTTCACTGCTAAATATGTATAAGCCTCGTAACGTGATTCGTAGAACTGGGCCAGCTCGGCTCCATCGGCCTCGCTCAGCTCGCCGTCTTTAACGCGTCGAGTAATCAAACGGCGAAAACCATCGTGCAATAGGCTGCGCTCGTAGCGTGCACGCTCCGCAGCGGCGCCGACAGTGGTGCCTTTGATCACTTTCTTGATCAAAAAACCTTCTTCATCGATATGAACGTGTGCTTCGTGCGGCGCTCCGAAGAGGTTGTGATTATTTCCCATCGCTTCCTGGTATGCGCCGACGAGCAGGAATGCCAGATAGTACGGCTCATCGGGAGTGATATCGTGAAGTTCCAGCACCTGCTTGACGTCGTGCAGATCGACAAACTTGTCGACGATGCCGTCCGAATCGCAGGTGATGTCGCACAGCGTGGTGTACTCTGTTGGTGGTTTGTTGAGATGGTGAATCGGAACGATCGGAAAAAGTTGATCGAGTGCCCAGTGATCCGGCACCGAACGAAACACCGAAAAGTTAGTCAGGTACTTGGCGCAGAGCAGACGGCGCAGTTCACCAAACTCCTCTGACACATATTTCGCTTGCTGCGCGTATTTGTCGGCGCGCTCGCAAACGTCCCAGAAAAGCACTTCACCCTTGGCGCGATCTTCGAGCGAGATCAAGCCGAGGTTGAATAACGTGAACAACTCTTCGCGATGTTCGAGTGCGTCGTGATAGTACTCGCGATAGTTCTTCACAGTGATCGATTCCCGCAAGTCGCCCAGTTCGATAACTACCTGTGGATCGTCTTCGTCGATCTCGATCGGAGTAATGTCTTCCACGACGGTTTCGATCTCGTCGAGAACGTTCGTGACGAGAATCGCGTGATAAGCGGCGAGAAAACGTCCGGATTCCTGAATGATCGTTGGATGCGGAACGTTCTCGTCGTCACACACCTGCTTGATGGTGTAGATGACGTCGTTGGCAAATTCCTGTGCCGTGTAGTTTGCCGAAGAATCGAACGCGGTTTTCGAACCGTCGTAATCGACAGCCATACCGCCGCCCACGTCCAGCAGCTCGATTGGAACCTTCATCTGGTAGACCTTGGCGTACACGCGAGCTGCTTCTTTCATCGCATTCTTGATGCGTTTAATATCGGTGAGTTGCGAGCCGATGTGGAAGTGGAGCAGCTTCAGCATTTCCATGCGATCGGCTTCTTCGAGACGCCGGATCACTTCGAGAAGCTCGGTCGTAGTTAGACCAAACTTCGCGGCTTCGCCACCTGACTTCTCCCAGCGACCGGAGCCTTTCGAGTAAAGCTTCACGCGCATGCCGAGCATTGGCAGCGCGCCTTCGTGACGCTCGACTACATTGAGAACGTGATCGAGCTCGTTCAGCTTTTCGATCACGATCACGACTTTCTTTCCGACTTTTGCGCCTGCAAATGCCAGTTCGATGAATTCCTGGTCCTTAAAACCGTTGAGGACGAGCAGGCTGTCGCCTGGTTGTTCGAGGGCGAGTGCGGCGTAGAGTTCCGCCTTCGAACCCGCTTCGAGTCCGAAATCGTAACGAGAACCTTCGCGCAGATATTCCTCGACCACGGAACGATGCTGGTTTACCTTCATCGGGTAAACACACATATGCGAGCCCTGGTATTCAAACTCGCGAATGGAGCGGCTAAACGCGCGCTGAAGTTTTCTTACTTGAGCTGCGACCAACTGCGGAAAGCGCAGCAGCACGGGCGTGGTGATACCACGTTTGGCAAGGTCGTCGATGATTTCTTTGAGGTCCGCTGACCGGGGATCTCCCTCGACGGGGCGAACGATAAGGTTGCCCTTGCGGTTAACATCAAAGTAGCCAGCTCCCCAGTTTTCGATTCCATAAGTTTCGAGCGTTTGCTCGATTGCCGTGGTCAATTGGCGGTCTCCTGCCTTAGAAATAAAACGTGAACGATATGAATGCTTTTAGCTGAAACACAGGTGTACATTTTTCCGAATCGAGTTGCGGAGTTTTTTGTTTGGGTGGAACGCTTTAGTCGCGCAATGTAACAGAAAATGGTCCTGCCGGTCTATAACTTTTTTGTTTCATTTGGGACCATTAAGGTCGCGGATTTGCCTCAAAACATTAGGTTTTTCTTCTCTGTGCAACCTCTGTGTGCTCTGTGTCTCTGTGGTTGTTGTGACTCAGCTACCCCCAACCATAGAGGCACCGAGCACACAGAGGTTGCACAGAGAAAGCCGGTTTTGCCCTTGACATCATTCCGCTGGCGATTATAATCACGGTTTTTTACGCGTAGTCCTTCAATGCCGCACGACTGTTTTCCGAAAGTCGTTAAGCACGCCCAAATACTTCGCACGACAATCCACGCCGGGGCGAAGAGCACCCCCAACACTCCCTTAATCTTGCAGGAGATCAAATGAACCCTAAGACTGTCTTGAAATATGCTGCCGACCAGGGCGCCAAATTCGTTTCTATTCGCTTCACGGATTTGCCGGGCTCCTGGCAACACCTGACTTTTCCGATTGCCGAACTCGGAGAGGATCAGTTTGAAGATGGATTCGGCTTTGACGCTTCGTCAATTCGCGGCTGGGCTGCGATCCACGAGTCAGACATGCTGCTCGTTCCGGACGCTACCCGCTTTTGGATGGATCCGTTCGCAGAACAGCCAACACTCTGTTTGATAGGAAGCGCCGTCGACCCAATAACAAAAGAAGGATATGCCTTCGATCCGCGTTCAGTTGCTCAGCGCGCTGAGAGTTATCTCAAGTTTACCGGCCTTGCTGATACTGCATACTTCGGCCCCGAAGCCGAATTTTTCGTGTTTGATTCAGTCAAATTTCATAACGACCAGAATTCAGCCGGCTTCACCGTGGATTCGGACGAGGCACACTGGAACAGCGGTCGCGACGCGAACGAGTTTGCCGGATCGAATCTCGGTTATCGCATTCGTCCGAAAGAAGGTTATGTGCCCTGTGCGCCGACAGATTCGCTGACCGATCTGCGCTCGGAGATTTCGCTGACGTTGGGCAAGTGTGGCGTCACCGTTGAATGCCATCACCACGAAGTTGCCACTGCGGGACAATGTGAGATCGATTTTCGTTATGCCACTTTGTTGGGAACCGCTGACAATCTTCAGATATTCAAATATGTAGTTCGCAATACTGCGCACCAGTTTGGAAAGACAGCGACGTTTATGCCGAAGCCACTCTATGGCGACAACGGTTCGGGAATGCACTGTCACCAGTCGTTGTGGAAGAGTGAAAAACCGCTGTTTGCCGGTGACGGCTACGCCGGACTCTCGGAAATCGCGCGCTATTACATCGGCGGACTTTTGAAGCACGCTGCCGCAGTCGTCGCTTTTGCTGCGCCGACGACGAACAGCTACAAACGTCTTGTTCCCGGCTTTGAGGCTCCCGTGAATCTGGCGTACTCGGCACGCAATCGCTCAGCGGCGATTCGCATTCCGATGTTTTCGACAAATCCCAAACTGAAGCGGCTGGAGTTTCGTCCACCCGATCCGTCGTGCAACGCTTACCTTGCGTTTGCAGCAATGCTGCTCGCCGGACTGGACGGCGTTCAGAATCGAATCGATCCTGGCGATCCGCTCGAGAAGGATATCTACGATCTTTCACCGGAAGAACTGAAGGACGTGCCTACTCTGCCGGGTTCGCTCGATGATTCGTTAAAAGCCCTGGAAGCCGATCACGACTTCCTGCTCAAGGGTGATGTATTCAGTCCGCAATTGATCGAGCGCTGGATTGGATACAAACGTGATCGTGAGATCACGCCGCTTCGCATGCGTCCGCATCCGCTGGAGTTCTCGCTGTATTACGACATTTAATCGGCCACAGATGAACACGGATGAACACTGATCATTGAAAATCAGTGTTCATCCGTGGCTTATACTATGGTCGTGCCCAAGCCTGACACCAATTTCGAGCATCTCCTCCGCGATCTTCCCGATCAGAACGGCGCTCGTCTATTTATCGAGCGGCTGACGAAAGAGCAGCCGCGTGTTTATCAAACCGTCTTAAAACAACCGGCCTTGCTCGCGGACGTTCTGGCTCTCGCTGCCTGGAGTCCGTTGCTCACCACCACTATCGAACAAAACGCTGAATATCTTTCCTGGCTCTCGCGCGAACGTGCTGATCCGCGCGTCAGAACCATCGATGAGCTGAAAGAAGCACTGGCGCGTTTTGCTCTAACTAACTCATCTCTCAATCCACAAGTATTGCTGGCGCGATTCAGACGTCGCGAGTTGTTACGGACTTACCTGCACGACATACGTCGATCGCAAACGCTCGTGGAGACGACGGAAGAGCTGTCGAATCTTGCAGACGCGATTCTTGATTATGCGTTGAGTCTCGCGCGCCAGGATCTCGACAATCGTTACGGCTTGCCGCGTCATATTGACGATCGTGGTCGCAGCGCTACTGCAGAGTATTGTGTTATCGCCCTTGGGAAGCTCGGTTCGTTGGAGCTGAACTACGCTTCTGATATCGATCTGGTCTTTCTTTATTCAGACGATGGAACCACGTCCGGTACGGGACAGCGTGGTGAAGTCAGCAATCGCGAGTACTTCGTGAAGCTCTCCGAAACCATCTCGCGCCTGGTGGGCCAATCAGGAGGTGAAGGTGCGGCTTATCGAGTCGATCTGCGGCTTCGTCCACATGGCCGTGATGGCGCGCTCGCTTGTTCACTTCAGGAAGCGGTTCGTTACTACATGCACACGGCGCAGGATTGGGAGCGTCAAGCGCTGATTCGCTCGCGCGCTGCAGTTGGGTCAGCGGAACTCTTCTCACGGTTCAAAGCTGCCGTGACCCCAACGATTTTTCGGCCCGATGTCTCTGTCACAGGCGCGCTCGCAAGCGTTCGCCTTGCCAAACAGAAGATCGACCGTAAGGTCGAAAAGAAGAGCGGTTTCGACGTAAAACTCGGTCGCGGCGGAATTCGTGAGATCGAGTTTATTGCGCAGGCGCTGCAGTTGGCCCACGGTGGACGCGACGATTGGTTGCGCGTGTCACACACGCTCGTAAGTCTCGGCCGCCTGGCCGACCGTGGCTTTATCACACAAACTGAGCGCAGCGATCTATCGGATGCTTACTATTTTCTGCGCTGTCTGGAACATCGCCTACAGATGGAGCACGGTTTACAAACCCATACCGTTCCTGAGAATGAAAACTCGCAGGCGCTGATCGCACGCCGTATGGGATTCAGTGGCGCCGGCGACTTCGTCGTAGCGTTGAGAACGCACACGACAAATGTGCGCAATACCTACGACCGGTTGTTTTCCGAAGCCGAAGAGTCTGCGCCGCCCCGTGAAGACGTTGAGAGTTCACAAGCCGTTTTGGACGCCGTCGACAAGGACGCAGCTCTGGCGCTGTCAGCGGCGCGGGTTTTCGCTTTGTACATGGATCAGCGTTCGGAAAGCCGGCCCAGATCGCTCGCGAATCAACTGCTCGCGCTGTCAGGGAAGGCGTTAAATCCACATCGCGCGTTGGTCCAGGTGGCGCGCATCGCCGCTTCCGTGGAAAAAACAGAGGGACACTTCGTAATCTCAGAAGCGAATCTCGAGATGCTGGCGCAACTCTGCGGCTCCTCGGACTCATTTGCCGAAACGATCGCTGCAAACCCGGCGTTGATTGCTTCTCTCGATCGACCGACCGTTGCCTCGTCGAGACGCGATTACCGTGCAATTCTGCGTGCCGCAGTCGATGCCGAGCGAAGTTTTCCTGCGGAGCTCGCCGCTCTGCGATTGCGATGGGCCGAGTTGATGGTCGAGATCGGAGCCCAGGACGCCGGGAACGAACTCTCGATCTTCGAGGCGAACCATTTACAAACCGATCTGGCTGTCGCAAGTATGAACGTTGCTTATCTCGTCGCGCGCCGCGAAATGGCGCGTCGTTATGGTTCGTTTAGCGGAGGTCCACGCATCGCGTTTTATGGCCTGGGACGACTCGGCACGAGCGGTGTTGATTACGGATCGGACCTAGACATCCTGATCACGTACGACTCACTGGTGCCTTCGCCAATCAAAACACTGACACAGGACGAGACCTATTCACGGCTGATTGAACTCATGATTGCAGCTCTTTCGAGTATTACGAGGGAGGGTTATCTCTATCGCATCGACATGCGTTTGCGGCCGCACGGGAAGAATGGACCACTGGTAACCAGCTCCGAGGGCTTTCTTGATTACCTGAAAGAACAGAGCGCTCCGTGGGAGTGGCTGGCTTACGTCAAGTTGCGCTGTGTCGGCGGCGATCAGGAGCTCGGCAGGATGGTCGAGACGCATGCTCGTCACCGGATACACGCAAACGCGTCGCGACTGGATCCAAATGAGTTGAGATCGGTTACACGCCACGTGCGTGACCGGCTTGAAAAAGAGAAGGGAAGTCGTGGCCGAAAGCTCGGGACTGACATTAAGTATGGTCCAGGTGGAATGCTGGATGTTTATTTTGCGTCGCGTTATTTACAATTGCGCGATGATGTGATGGACGAAGGCGACGACCGCTCGACGTCGTTCACGTTGGAACGATTGCGTGAAGAAGGGTCGCTCAATGACGAAGACTTTTCAGCGTTGAGTGGTGGATACAGTTTGTTGCGGTCGGTAGATCACAACCTGCGTTTGATCGTAGGGCGTTCGACGCGTTTCCCTGATCCGAATCATCCCACCGCGGGCGATGTGGCGACGCGTGTTGGCTTCTCATCAGCTAACGATTTACAGCAGACACTAACGGATCAAATGAAAGTTATACGTGCTGCGTACCAACGTATCTTAGCCACAGATGAGCGCGGATAAAAAATCCGGATTTCATCCGTATTCATCCGCGGCTAAATTCTCGTACCAGCAACGTGTGCACCAGCGATGTGACGCCTTTCGTTCCTCAAGCGAGTAATCCGCGGAGGCGGGCAACCGCTTCACGACTTCCCGTTCCTCGTCGCTCAAGTCCGCCCATGGTTTCATCCCGCGTTTCTCGCAGCGCGGGCAACTGTCGTGTGACTTCATGTTAAATAATTCTTACCCAATGAACTTAGATGTTTACTAGCAAACAGTCCTCGTGTAACTTAGCAATGGCGACACGGGAAACCAAATCGCTCCCGGCACGCATCAACGTCTCGGAGAAAACGGTTAACGGAGATTAAATGTTTCGAATCAAGGCCTCCTACGCGGATCAACTGGAGTTACGTACCACCCTCGAAAAGGCACGTGAGTTTTTTGGCGAGCTCCGGAATTTTGCGGATCTGATGCCCGGCATCGAAGGCATACGGAAGGAAGCCGGCGGCATTATGCGTTGGATGGTCCGCGCGGACGTGCCCGTTATCGGGCCAGTGCACGCGACTTTCACCGTTGAGAAAACCGAGGATTCTCCAGAACGTCTCGAGTGGTCGCCAGCGCGGTCGGAAATGAAGAACTACCTCCGCTACGCAGCTGCTTTTGAAGAACGTGGCCACAAGGTTTTGATCCGGATAGTCCAGCACGTCGAGCTACGCCGCAAACACGCGATGGACCTTCATCGCCTGGCGATTCTTGTCGGTGAGGGTCGAATCAGCGCTGAGATGCAGAAACGCGTCCGAGACATGATCAAAACATTCCTCGAACGCGCCCGCGTAAAACTGGAAGAAGAACCTCTTGAACAAGAGGAGATGCTCGAGTCTCCAGCCTAATCCGTAGTCAAATCTGTGCAGATCCGTGGCTAGTCTTCTTTCCTTCTTCCATAACTGATCAGATTCGCAAAAAACCTGTAGCCTCCCGGCAGTCCCGCGCGCAATTGTCTGTACCACACATAACTCGTGTAGATGTAGTTTCCTTTGCCGTAAGGCGCCACCAACAGTCCGCCTTTTAACGGTGGTTCACCTTTGTCATTTGTCGCGAGAACGGCCGTGTAACGTTGGTCCCATTCGCGCGGAAAGTACAGTCCGCGCTCCTGAATCCAATTCGCAAAATCCTGTTGTGTGATCTTGTTGGGGAAGTGCAGCAAGGGATGTTTCGGTGCCAGGAACGCTACCGGAGCATCTTCTTCGGTTACACGGTCGTCGCCGATGATGATCGGAAACGGCGCAAGCTGTGGACGCCCGCGTTGCTCATTCGGGTTCCACTCGTTCGTCCGGTGATAGAAGACAAGCAACGTACCTCCGTCTTCCACAAACTTCAGCAGCCGGTTATTGACCGGAATCAGATCCTGATGCGCTTCGTAACCACGATTGTCAATAATGATCGTGTGAAACGACGAAAGATCAGATTTCGCGATTTGGTCGACTGTGAGCTGCTTTGAGTCAACTCCCAACGCCGCTAGCGCGCGCTCAAGCGTCCGATCATAACTCGGCAGATATCCGACTCGCCGTCCACTCGCCACCAACGCGTCCGCATAGACCAGCGGAACGTTTCGTTTCGCAATCGGTTCTTTCGGAACCGGATTGTCGACGGTGATGGCAATGTTTGATCCCTGAATCTGTCCGCTCAGCGGCAGTGGGCGCACGACGAAGTTCGTGGTTTCCGCCTGATCCGGTTTCAGACTTATCTCGCGACCAGTCTCCAACGTCTGCCCACTAACGCGCAACAACCCACGAAACTCGGAATTGAGATGGTTCTTTAACGTAACTCTGAATTCCAAAGGCCGCTGCGATGTGGCCGGAGTGGTGACATACGGCGACGGCTCGACACTTACGATCTCAACCGCCGGTGACACCTCTCTACGCACTTCATTCTCGACGGAAAACGAGACGCCTTCGATCGTTAACTCAGCCTGGACCCGCAAAGACTCCCCGAAGAGCCGGCCGTCGTAAAGATGCTCGGAGGACGGCACGGTCAGGCTCGTAGTCTTCGGCGTTGTCACTTTTACTTCAGCGGCAGTATCCGTCCCCGGTAACATCTTGTCTGCAACATTCAGCTTCATTTCAATGCCGAGTCCGCGAAACCTGAGTTGTTTGATTTGAATTTCAGCGACGCCCGCGTTGCTGAGAATTACTGCGAGTTGAGCTTCTTCACCAGGAACGACGGCCGAGTTGTCCGAACCCAACGTCACAGAAGCGCCGGCGGCGGCAGCGAGCGCTCTATCGAGACGCGACGCCATTAGCCTGAATCGCTGCGGGTCGACGTCGAAAACTTCTTTCGGCGCTGTGAAGACGCCGCGCCGCTTTGCGCTCAGGAGCGAGACGAGCAGCTCGAGTCGACGGTCGGTCAACTCCGTCAGCGGTTTGTTATCGATCGTCGGTGGCGCCAATTTAGACGCGACAGCCTCCGGCAAAGTCAACCCGTCAACCGGTGTCTTTGCGTTTGCCGGAACGGGTGGCGTGTTTGGACCCTGTTTGACGAGGCCGTAACGGATTGGCCGCGCACCTCCCGGTGGAACGGTCTTGGGCCATGGGCCCTGAGTGGCATGTTTGTGTAGTCCTGAAAGCGCTTGTTGAGCGTAAGTAGTGCCGCGAACCGGATCCGTTTCGTTTGGATCAAGAGTGACGACTTGCGCTCCGGCGGTTGCTTCACCGCGTGAACGTACGAACAGTCGTTGAACCTGCCAGGTACCGGCTTGTGCGAGTTGTTCAGGAAACTGTTTTGGATCGGCGGCGGCATCGAATGCCTGCAGCACCGTTCGACCGGTTGCCTGGTGATGTCCATGACCGCTCGTCGTATCGTGATTGGTAATGATCACATCGGGACGAAGCAAACGAATTTGCAGCACCATGCGCCGGAGCACTTCTTTCTCACCCCAGGCACGAAAAGTTTCTTCAGCGGACTTCGAAAAACCAAAATCACGAAAACCGAGAAAGTGCGGTTCAGACCCTTGCACTTCAGCGGCGGCCATTGTTTCGCGTGCGCGAATCACACCGAGCTCTTCGTAAAGTTCGGGGCCGACGGCGTTTTGACCGCCCTCACCGAAAGTTGAGAACAAAGAGACTGTGTGAACTCCGTATTTGCGACGAAGAATGGTAAGGGTGCTGCCGTCTTCGTCGTCGGGATGTGCGGCCACACACATGACGGTCCAGGGGCTGGTGAGATCGAGTAGCGCCTGGTGCAGCGCAGCTTTATCAATTCTGTCAGTACCAGCATCACCGGTTTGTGCGTGCGGCTGCTGGGAGAGAAGAAAGGTGCACAGCAGTAGTGCAAGGCAAGCTCGTAGGTGTTTTAAGTCAAAATAGCCGAATCGCATTTATTTACTCGTTTTTTCTCTTTTCATCCCCGTAAGCGCTCCAAACGTCCTGCCACGATCATGCTGATCGAAATGATCACGATCAAGACCACTCCATACGCTGCCGCGGCGCCCAGATTGAAATCCCGCAACTCAGATGCAATTGCAATTGAAATGGGTCGATTTGCGGGAACAAACACCAGCACTGAAGCCACATATTCTCCCAACCCGATCACAAATGCCAGCAGGGTACCGGCGACCGCGCCTGGCCACACCAATGGCAGCGTCACTCGCATGAACCTCTGCCACGTGCGCGCACCCAGCGAGCCTGCGGCTTCCTCCAGCGTCGGATCCACTTGCTCCATGCTGGCCTGGAGCGCGCGTACGACCAGGGGCATGAACCGGAGAAAATAAACTACCGGCAAGATCCAGAAGGTTCCGACGAGAACGAAAGAACCCAGCAACAAGCTTGGACCACCATAAGCTTCAGCCACGGATACGGCCACCACGGTTCCCGGCAGTGCCCAGGGAACCAAAACCAGCAGCGACAGCAATCTGCGCCATCCCTCGCCTACCAGCTTCCTCGTCTCTCTTGACCGTCGCAACAGAGTGACAACGCAGAAGCTCCAAAGCAGCGCTGCCACCGCAGCGATGGCCGACATCATAAAGCTGTTGAAGAAGACTTCAGCAGCATATGCGTCACCAACAATCCGCCGGTAATTTGCCAGGGTGTAGACGGACGGCAACGTCTGAGTGGTCCATGATCCTTCCTGCGCGAAACTTACCAGAAACAGTGTCGCCACCGGCAGAACAAGGATCACCGCGAAGCTAACTGCGACGATGGTCGCGAGCACTCGCGGTGTTCCACTCGCGATGGAGACACGACGACGTGGTGCGCCTTTCATCGCCGCTGCTGCGAACTTTCGCGTTCCTTCGTAGCGTTGAAAAAGGATCAGTGCGCCGAGAGAGATGATCGCGAGAACCACGGTGTCAGTGACAGCCATCACAAGGTCGCCGCGCTGCCTCGCCGTGAAAATCTCGAGCGTCAAGACACGGACGTCTCCGCCGAACAACAACGGTGCACTGAACGACGCCATCGAGGTCATAAACGTCAGCAATGCAGCGGCGATGAGTGACGGCGTCAGTTGTGGTAACAAAACGCGTCTGACGACTGTGATTCTGGATGCCCCCAGGCTTCGTGCTGCTTCGGCGAGATTGGCGTCGATCCGGCGCAAACCAGCGCCGGTCAACACGTAGAAGAATGGGTACATCGTGTAAGTATGAAAGAGCAAAAGCGCGGGCCAGCCGCGCAGTTGCCACGGTGGATTTGCGAGCCCAAAGAGATTTTGAATGCCGTGGGCCAGGATGCCCGACTCGCCGCAAAGAAAAATGAAAGCAACCGTACCGACAAGCGGCGGCAGGACCAACGGCAACGCCGCGAGCGCGGCAAAAAGCCGGCGGGCAGGAAAGTCGAAACCTTCGAAAAGAAAGGCGAGGGGCACACCGACTAGCGCGCAGAACACAACGGTGCCGACTGACAATCCCAGACTGCTCACGATCGCTTCAATTACGATTCGCTGCGAGAGTATTTCGCGATAGTTGGCGAGCGTCCAACTTCCGCCACGTTGAAACGAGCTCAGGACGACCGAGATGTTCGGGTAGATCACGCCATACACGATCACAATAGCGGTGACCAAAAGCAGGGCCACGGATCTCCACGGAAAAGGACGGACTTTTTTCTTCACTTTAGCAGGGACAAATGATCCGGAGAGAGGATTACTTTGCAGGGTTGGTTCACATTCAGACCGTCAGTCCGCAACACGAGCGCTTCGAGCATTAAACCATTTGCATCGACGCGCACGGTCGAGGTTGCGCCGCCAAAAACAATCTCATGGATGTATCCGGGCAGGGAATTCTCTGCGCCATTGTTGTTGGTGCTGAGTTGAACATGCTCAGGCCTGATCGCGAGATATACGGGTTTATTCAACGGCGCGAGGTCGTTGTGCTTAACGGGCAAGCGGAGCGTGTGTCCGCCTTCGAGCGTCTTGAATTCCCCTTCGCTTGTCTTGCTCGAACTCAGACGCATCGCTTTGATCAGGTTGTTGCGGCCGAGAAAACTAGCGACAGAGATCTCCGCCGGCTGCTCGTAGAGTTCCCGTGGACGACCGGTCTGCATCAGTTTTCCGCCGACCATCACGCTGATCCGGTCGCAGAGTGCAAACGCTTCTTCCTGATCGTGTGTGACATAAACTGCCGTGAGCCCGAGACGCGTCACCAGCTCGCGCAGTTCGCTTCGTGTTTCTTCGCGAAGCGAGACGTCGAGGTTTGAAAGTGGTTCGTCAAACAGCAATAGCGCTGGTTCGATTGCGATCGCGCGGGCGATTGCGACGCGTTGTTGCTGGCCCCCGGAGAGTTCGTCGACTGCACGTTTTTCATAACCTGGTAGTTGGACCAGATCGAGCGCGCTCGTGACGCGGTCATTCATCTCCGCCTTTGTTTTGTGACGCGCACGCAGACCGAAGGCAACGTTCTCAAAGACGTTCAGGTGAGGGAAGAGCGCGTAGTTTTGAAAGACCATCCCGAAGCCCCGTCGTTCCGGCGGGAGCTTTGTGATGTCCGCGTTTTGAAATTCGATCCTACCGGAATCAGGTTTCTCGAGACCGGCGATCATCCGCAGCGTGGTCGTCTTGCCGCAGCCCGATGGACCAAGTAATCCGAAGAATTCGCCTTGATTGACGTCGAGAGAAACGTCTGCAACCGCGCGCGTCGAGCCGAAAGTGCGGGAGAGGTTTTTCAGCGAGAGTAAAGGCATCTTTTGCGTAATCTGTGGATGGCTTTTATTGGCGATCTCTAATCTCGGTGTCCCAGTATCTTAACCAATCGCTGCCATTTTTGCGCAAGAGGTCCCAGTCGACAGGCATACGTGTGAACGGCTCGTTCATCCAGGCGGGCAGCTGCGAACGATCGAGGTCGCTGCGCACCGGGATGCGATAATACTTGTGTGCTGCGTACGCAAGACTCTCAGGCGTAGTCACAAACTCGTAAAATCGTTTCGCTTCCTCTGCGTTTGGTCCACCACGAATGAGCGCGATGCCGTCGATGACCGCAGGCGTGCCACTGGCCGGCACTGAATAGCCCACCGGAAAGTTTTTCTGTTCTTTGTAAAGCCGCACGTCCGGCATGTTGTAAAGCGTGATCAAGCCTTCGCGCCGCCCGAGCTTCTGCATCAGGAGCGTACCATCGGCGGTGTATTCGTGAACGTTTGCATCGAGTTTACGTAGCCAGTCGTAACCCTTATCCGGTGTACCGGTGTCTTTGTAAAACCTCCAGATCATTGCGCCGAAGATGACGCGCATCGTGTCTGACGGATTTGGATTTCGAATCAAAACCTTGTCGCGCCATTTCGGATCAAGCACGTCGTCCCAGTCGTGTGGCGCCTCTTCGGCCTTAACGGCGTCGCTGTTGTAAGCGATTACCTGCGGTGTTTCGTAAGTGCCATACCAGCGATCAGCAGTGTCGCGTGCCGCAGCCGGAACCTTGTCGGCCCATGTTGGGCGAAACTCGAGCAGTAGATTCTCCTCAGCGGCAGTTTGAAACGTCATGTGCGAGGCACCCCACCAGAGATCCGCCTGCGGCCGGTTACGTTCGACGCGCACACGTTCCAGAATCTCGCGCGAACCCATGTCGAGAAACTGTACGTCGGCATTTGGATACTGCTGCTTGTAGCGGGCGATGAAGTCTTTCAGTAGATCCTGGCCGTGTGGTGTGTAGATCAGCAGACGGCTCTGGTTGCTGGAGCCGGAACGACAGGAAGGTATCAACACAATTACGAGAATTGCGTAGGCCAGCCAAAAAAGCTTGAGTCGCATCAAAATGCATGCTATCACGTTTAGAGGATTAACAATGACCACACTCAAACGCAGACTCATCAGGGCCGGTGGCTGGGGCGTTGCCAAGCGCCTCATCAAGCCCATTCCGATTATTGGGTCCATCTTTGCCTTTGGGCTGGCCGGTTACGAAATCAAAAAGAAGGGTCTGATACCGGGTGCGGTCCACGTCGGCCTTGACGTGACACCAGTCGTAGGCACAGCTAAAGGAGTGGTCGAGATCTTCACCGGCGATCTCATCCCCGATAAATCCGATCGGCAAAAATCTGTGAAATCTATGGTTAAGACGCGCTGATTGGCGGTCGTTCCAGGAAGGGACGCGCCTGTTCGTAAGCGTGGCTTAGTTTGAGCAGCGTTGGCTCGGACCAGTATGGTCCAAGTAGTTGAAATCCGATCGGCAGACGCTCCGACGACAGTCCACAAGGTACGCTGATACCCGGAACACCAGCCAGATTTGCCGTCACCGTGTAGATATCGTTCAAGTACATCGCCAGCGGATCGTCCACTTTTTCACCAAGCGCAAATGCCGGTGTTGGCGACGTTGGCGTGATGATGGCGTCGCAATGCCCGAACGCTCTGAGAAAATCGTTTTTGATGAGTGTGCGCACTTGTTGGGCCTTGCGGTAGTAAGCGTCGTAATAACCCGCAGAAAGCACGTAAGTACCGAGCATGATGCGCCGTTTAACTTCAGGACCAAATCCTTCTTCGCGCGTCTTCCGATACATCTGGCGCAGCTCAGGCGCGTCCTCTGCACGAAATCCATAACGAACACCGTCAAAACGAGCGAGGTTTGAAGAAGCTTCAGCGGTCGCGATGATGTAGTAAACCGCAATCGCATATCCTGCGTTTGGCAATTCGATGTCGACCACTTCAGCTCCGAGTTCGCGGTAAACATCGACGACGCTCTCGACCGATTGCTTCACTTGAGTATCCAGACCCTTGCCGAATAGCGTGCGCGGGAAACCCAGACGCGCGCCCTTCAAATCGCCGGTCAAAGATGTGGTGTAATCTGGAACTGGAACGTCCGCGGAGGTTGAGTCGTGCGCGTCGCGACCAGCGATAACACCGAGCACCCGCGCAACATCTTCAACTTCGCGTGCAAAAACGCCGATCTGATCCAGCGACGATGCAAACGCGACGAGACCGTAACGCGAGTTGCGGCCGTACGTCGGTTTCAAACCGACAACGCCACAGAGTGACGCTGGTTGGCGCACCGAACCACCAGTGTCGGAGCCGAGAGCGATGGGGACGATTCCAGCAGCGACTGCAGTGGCTGAGCCTCCTGACGAACCACCCGAGACACGCGTGGTGTCCCACGGATTGCGCACTGGTCCAAAGGCCGAGTTTTCATTTGACGAGCCCATCGCAAACTCGTCGCAGTTAGTTTTACCGATGATGATTGCGCCGGCCTTCGTCAGACGTTCGATAACCGTAGCGTTGTAGGGTGGATGATAGTGGCCGAGAATCTTCGAACCACACGATGCCTGCATCCCCTTGACGCAGATGTTGTCTTTCACCGCAATCGGAATTCCCGCCAGTGGACCGGCGTGACCGCTCTGCTCGATCTCGGTGGCATGCTGCAGTGCACCCTCGCGATCGATCTGCAGAAAGGCGTTGAGCGTTTCGTTCAGCTTCTCTGCTGCGGTGATCGAGAATTCAACAGTTTGACGCGACATACAATTCTAGTTACCGACTCTTAGCGCCGGTGTTTGATGACAGGATTCACAGGATGATTCAGGATGAACAGGATTCATCATCTTACATCTTGTAAATCCTGCGAAGCCGATCACAGCACTTTCGGCACTCGGAAGTGTCCCGCCGCCGGGTCAGGGGCTTCAGCTAGTGCGACTTTTTGGCCAAGGGAGCCTTCGATCTCATCGTTACGGGACGAATCAGTCTTAGCGCCTTCGGGTGTTAGACCACCAATCGCCGGTTCGACGTTACTGGTATCGATCTCGTTGAGCTGTTCAACGTAGCTGACAATCTCCGCCATCTGTGGGCCAAAAGTTTTGAGCTCTTCCTCAGCCAGTTCCAGATGGGCCAGTTGCGCAACCTTTTCAATATCCGATTGATTGATAGGCATTGTTCTAACCTTTGTGTCTCAAAGAGAGTAAAGCAGTCCTTAAGAATTTCTTGCGCAGCTCTTTATCCTGAATCGCGTTGGCCGCAGACCATAATTCAAGCGGTATTTCATTATCGAGCATCACTTCCTTTGGCCCAGGTTGCTCCACGTGTGGCTTCGCAAGGTTTGGGTCGACGACAAAATGCAATAAGCCGACGATTGGTTCGCCGAGAATCGAGTTAACACGAAAAAGCAATTGTCCTCGCATGGAGTTGAGTTGCTTCTGCCAAATGGTATCTGCAACTACGACCGTCAGCGTCCGGTTTTCCAGTTTCAAGGGAACGGCGTGTTCCTTCAAACCATCACCGGCGGCGTGTTTCCAGGCGGCGATAGCTGCGGCTTCGGCCACTTCCGCCGAGTCGCCCGCGACCCGCAACACTCCCGGTAATGATTTGATCAGTTGATTCATGTTTATGCTATAGACTAATCATGAAACAAAACGCAAACCATCTCCGTGAAAAACTGGTGCTCGCATCTGGAAGCCCCCGGCGCGCGGAAATTCTGGAACGCGCGGGCTGGCCACACGAAATAGCTGTCGCCGGGATCGATGAAACGGTGCTGCCTAACGAAGAAGCGCCAGCGTATGTGCAGCGACTGGCGCGATCGAAGGCCGAGACGGTTGCGAGTAGTTTGGACCACGGATTGGTACTTGGCGCAGACACAACAGTAGTCGTGGCAAATCAGATCCTGGGCCAACCAGTTGACGAGGCAGATGCGAAAAGGATGTTGGATCTACTGAACGCAAGGTGGCACGACGTGCTGACCGGGGTTGCGCTGGTGCGTGTTGGTGGTGAGACGCGTGTTGCCTGCGAAACCACGCGTGTCCGTTTTTCGGAGATGAGTGATGTGGAAATCGATTGGTATATCAACACTGGTGAGCCGTTTGGCAAAGCCGGAGCTTACGGTATACAGGGAAGGGCGTCGCTCTTCATCAAAGAGATCGAAGGTGACTACTTCAATATCATGGGCTTGCCTATTAGGCTGGTGTATGAGTTAGCCGCGGATTGACACGGATTAGAACAGAACTGTTCCGCCGTCAACGTTGATACCCTGGCCATTGATGCCACGGCCTTCGTCTGAAGCAAGCAACAATGCGAGCGCCGCAACTTCCTCAGGTGTGACGAGCCGGTTCTGAGGACTCATCTTCTTGAGTGTGTCCAGAGCTTCTTCTGCAGTCCGTCCAGTTCGGGTAGTAATCCGCTCGACACCTCGCGACACCATGTCTGTATCAACATAACCAGGACAGATGGCATTGACTGTGATTCCCGTCGTGGCGATCTCGAGTGCGATCGATCGCGTCAGACCCATCACCCCATGCTTCGACGCAGAGTAGGCGGCGATGTAAGGCGCGCCCGTCTTTCCCGCGATTGAAGCGATGTTTATTACTCGACCCCAACCCTTCTTCAACATCGCGGGCAGTGCGGCGCGCGTGCAGTAGAAAGTGCCCGAGAGATTGATCGAGAGATGACGGTGCCAGAGTTCGTCGGTGGTGTTGACGAGGGTCGCGCTTTCTGCGATGCCGGCGTTGTTGACGAGGATGTCAATGTCGCCAGCTTCGCTGAACATCCGTGCAACGCTCTGCGGATCTGAAACGTCGCAGACGATTGCAATTGCGTCGTTGCCGATCTCGTCAGCGACCTGGTTGATCTGCTCGGCGGTTCTAGCAGCAACGACGATACGGATGCCCTCGCGTGCAAAGCCCAGGGCTATTGCGCGACCAATGCCTCGGCCGCCGCCGGTGATCAGAGCTGTTTTAACCACGGATGACACGGATTGAGAACGGATTAATGTCCGCTAAATTTGGGTTCGCGTTTTTCCAGAAATGCGTGAACACCTTCGTGACCGTCGTCAGACTCGAAACAACGCAACTGTGCTTCAGTCTCGTAGCGAAGCATCTCTTCGAGTTCGTTAGCCTGGCTCACATAGACCGCCTGCTTTGCCGCTGCCAGCGCAATTGGAGGCGCAACTCGCAAACGTTGGGCCAATTGCATGGTTGCGTTTTCCAACTCTTCCGGCGCCACAACCTGATTTACAATTCCTAATCGCATAGCTTCGTTTGCATCGATCGAGTCGCCGAGAAAGAACAGCTCACAAGCCTTGTTCGGTGTGACCAGCCGCGGCAGGAAGTAAGTTCCACCCCAGTCAGGATGGAGTCCGACTTTCGCAAATGATTGACTGAAGGTTGCCGTGTTTGCAGCGATGCGCAGATCACATGCAAGAGCAAGGTTACATCCCGCGCCTGATGCCGGACCATTGATCGCAGCAATCACCGGTTTTGTAATCTGTCGAATCGCGAGAATCACGCGCCGGCCAGCGCCGAGGATGCGCGAAAACTCTTCCGCGTCGCGGCGCTGCATCAATTCCGCCATGAACGCGACATCACCGCCAGCACAAAACGCTCGACCTGCTCCGGTGATGACAACTACGCGAACACTTCGATCACTTCCAGCGTGCTCGATGGCCTCGGCCAGATCTCGTCGCATATGACCGATAAAGGCGTTCAGCTTGTCGGGACGATTTAGTGTGATCGTCGCGATACCATCAGCCTCGGTGACTTGAATGTGTTCTGACATCGGTTTGGTTCTTTGATCTTTGTACCTTGTGCTTTGTTCAAAACCAAGTACAAAGCACCAAGCACAAAGATCCAAAAATCTACTTCCCTTTAAACTCCGGCTTGCGCTTGTTCACGTAAGCCTCCAACCCCTCTTTCGCATCTTCCGACTGGAAGAGTTGTTGCTGCAGTTCTCGCTCGAGTGCGAGTGCCGGTTCAAATGAGATTTCCGATCCTGTCTGCACCGCGCGCTTGATCCGGCCTACGGCGTGCGCCGCCTTGTTTGGTGTCGTGAACTGGCGCGCGTAATCATGGACCATCGCGGCAAATTGTTCACTTGTTTCCGCTTCGAAGATTTGATTCAGAATGCCAAGTTCCAGACCACGTTCGAAATCAAACAACTGTCCGGTTGTCATTAACTCAATCGCTTTTGACTTACCAACAATTCGTACCAGACGCTGTGTGCCGCCTGTGCCCGGCAACACGCCCAGCGAGACTTCCGGCAATCCTAACTTGCCTGCCCTCTTTCGCGCGATGCGCAGGTCGGCTGCCATCGCCACTTCGAGACCACCACCGACACAATGACCGTTAATTGCTGCGATCACCAGCTTCGGAGTTTGCTCCAGACGATTGAGAGTTTCGTTTGCGTGCAGGCAGAAATAGTATTTGAAAGTGGGCGTCACATTCGCAAGCATCTGAATGTCGGCGCCCGCGCAGAAAAACTTCTCACCTTTACCAGTGAGCACAATTACCTGAACAGCCTCGTCCATGCGCGCATCGAGAATCGCACGATCGAGCTGTTGCATCATTTCATAGCTGTAAGTGTTTGCGGGCGGATCGTTGAGTGTAATGATCGCGATCCCATCCCTCACTTCATAATCGAGTTTTAGCATGCCTTTTATCCGTGGCTCCAAACGCTCGGACTCTCTGACGGTATCGGTACGCCATGACACATTCCGTTCGGCAGAAAACCATTCAGGAAAAGCTTCATAACATTGCCAGCCAAATCAGAGACTTTCAGTTTTCCCTGCGGGTCGTACCAGTTGTAAATCCAGTTCATCATTCCAAACAGCGCGTAAGTCGCGACTGTCAGGTCGATCGGTTCTTTAATCTCCTGGCTCTCCTGGACCTCACGCAGAATCTGGCGCGCCAGCTTTGTGTATTTATCTTTGCGTGTTGAGACGTGAGTATACAGGTCGCCACGCAGCGATTCAGCTTCATGTGAAAGAACTTTCATCTCCGACATGTTCGCCGCGAAGAATGACAAGTGGTTCTCGATGAAGATGCCAAGCTTCGTGATCGGATCTTCGACGCCCTCAAGTCGTTGCTCCAATCTTTCGAGCACACGCCCGAAGCAGTTGTCCTGAATCAGGAACAGCAATTCTTCTTTGGATTTGCAGTAATGATACAGACCGGCAAGGCTGACATTCGTCGCGCGGGAAATATCCCGCATCGACGTGGAGTGATAATTCTTCTCCGCAAAGATGCGTGCTGCGGTACGCAGGATGAATTCCAGTTTCTGATCGTAGCGAGACATATTTTTTAGCCACGGATAAGCACGGATTTACAGCCTCACGTACTCAAATTCAAAAGGCTTGCCTTTAATCCCCGCCGCTGGTGGCGCGATCCAGTTGGCAATCTTACCCGGCTCGTATACCGGATGCATGAGACTGCGGACGTACTCGCGATCCTCGAGTGTCGGCAACCACTCGGCTTTGCGCTGCTCAAACGCTTCACGCGAGATCAGATTTCCTTGCAGATCAAATGTGTGCCCGGCGAACTCGCCAACATGCCTGTGAAAACGTGGATGCGGTAGAAAGAGACGCTCACTCACGCCTTCCTCGGCGAGCACTTTGTTCCAGCGCGCAAGCCCTTTCTCACAATCTTTTACATACTCGCCACGCAGCACCTCATTCAGTGCATTTCGCAACGGCACTTCGCGCGTCTTTAGTTGACCGTCTTCGACAACGGTCATCGTGTGGGTTTCATTTGTGGCAAAGTGGTCGGTGTACTGTTCCTGTTCCTTGTAACGACCTTTCAAACCTGCGGCAAAGAAGTCGGCTGAGTTAGAACTGATCTCGCCGCCAAACAGATCGAGCGAATAGGAAAACCAGAAGTTGATGTATTTCTGAATGATCTCCAGCGGAATGCCACCGAGTTCACGCACATCACCTTGCTTCATCAGTTGCGCCGTTCTGCGGCAAACGCGACCCAGTCCCGTGTCACCCACAAACATGTGATGCGCTTCTTCGGTGAGCATGAACTTGCACGTGCGTGCAAGCGGTTCGAAGCCGGATTCTGCGAGCGCTGAAAGCTGATACTTACCGTCGCGATCGGTGAACATCGTGAAGGCGAAGAAGTTGAGCCAGTCGTCGCATGGCTGGTTGAACGCTTCGAGAATGCGTGGCTTGTCGGGATTACCGCTGCGTCGTTCCAACAGTTCATCGGCTTCGTCGCGGCCATCGCGTCCGAAATAACCGTGCAGCAGGTAGACCATGGCCCAAAGATGCCGGCCCTCTTCGACGTTCACCTGAAAGAGATTGCGCAGGTCGTAAAGTGATGGACAGGTCTTACCCAGTTGCCGTTGTTGTTCGACTGAGGCGGGTTCCGTGTCGCCCTGCGTCACGATGATCCGGCGCAGTGCATTGCGAAACTCGCCTGGTACTTCCTGATATGCGGGACGTCCATAGTTGTCGCCGAAACCGACCTTTGCATCTGGTTGCGGTGGTTCAAGAAAAATGCCCCAGCGATATTCAGGCATCTTTACGTAGTCAAAATGGGCCCAACCTTCCGAGCCAACATCGATGGCGGTGCGCAGCCAAACGTCTTTCTCCTGAAAACCATCTGGACCCATCTCGCGCCACCAGTCGAGATAGTTTGGCAGCCACTTCTCGAGCGCGCGCTGAAGTTTCTTGTCTTCCGACAGGTTAACGTTGTTGGGAATGCGATCGTATAAGTTCATCGTGATTTCCAAATTGAATAGGTCCTATAAGTCCTATAGGACCTATGTTCTTTTATAATCAAATTCCGCTTTTGTTGGCTTACCGTAGTTTGTTAATGCGCCTTTCTCGCCGACAGCATTCGGTCGCTGGAAGATCCAGTTTTGCCACGCCGTTAAGCGACCGTAGATCTTTGTGTCGAGAGTTTCGGGACCAGCAAAACGAAGCGACGCTTCCATACCGGTCAGCGCGTCGGGCGACAAGGAAGTGCGTTCCTCAATCGCGACGCGGATCTCGTCTTCCCAGTCGAGATCGTCTGGAGCGAAAGTGATCAGCCCGAGTTCTTCTGCTTTTTCTGTGCTGAAAGTTTTCTTGTCTCCAAATACTTCGTCGAGCTTCTCGGGCTCAGCCAGAAAGCGCGATTGCATGCGAGTCAGACCGTTACTCATCGGAAATGCGCCCGCGTTCATTTCAGACACGGCGATCGAAATGTCTGCCGCCTCCGGATCGTTGAGCATGTAACTGCGATCGGATGCGAGCAACAACTCGAGCAGGTTTCCTGCAAAACAACTGCCCGGTTCTACGATCGCGAAAAAACTTTTGGCTGTGAGATCGAGACGTCGCAGCACGCGGGCCATGTGCAACACGATCTCGCGCACGAGCCAATGGTCATGATTCGCGACCAGCGTTTCATCGATTGCCAGAACGTCTTCCGGTTTACCCTCTGTGCGAATGCAAACAAGACCAATCAACGGTTCATTCACGCGCAGGTGCAGCAGCGCGTCATCGAGTTCACGATAAGCCTGCAACGGCCAATAGGCGTCGCCCAACTCGTAGATCTCGTCTGCTGTGACCGGCTGTACACCTTTCGGACCTTGAATCGTTAAATCAGCATAACGCTGCTCGCGGTTCAGTTTGAGCTTCACATATCTGTAGTTTCGTGAGATGTCGGTAGTCTCAAACTGCAGCGGATGGAGTTTGATACCTTTTATTGATGTTGGCGCTCCATCTGCCAACTGCTTTGCGTGCGCATCGATCGCCTCCTGAAACTTGCTCGTTGGGAAGTAACCGTCGATAAGACCCCATTCCTTCGCGCGCTTTCCTTTTAAACCTTCGGCAAGTGTGGAGAACACGTCAGCACGATCGCGTCGCACCTTTCTCTTATCGACGAGACGAGTCAGCCCTCCGGTTCCGGGCAACACGCCGAGTAAAGGAACTTCCGGCAACGAGACTGCTGAATTGCCATCATCGACGAGATAGATCTCATCGCACGCGATTGCCAGCTCATACCCGCCGCCAGATGCGGTTCCATTCAGGGCCGCGATATAACGACGGCCTGAGTGCCTCGAATCGTCTTCAATAGCGCAACGAGTCTCATTGGTAAACTTGCAGAAGTTCACTTTAAACGCGTGCGAGGAACTACCGAGCATGTAGATGTTTGCGCCGGCGCAGAAGATCCGAGGCTTCAGGCTGGTGATGACGACTGCTCGGACTTCCGGATGCTCGAAGCGTAATCGCTGGATGGCATCGGCCAGTTCGATATCAACGCCGAGATCGTAGGAATTAAGTTTCAGCTTATAGCCCTCGGCGAGCGTTTCGTCTTCCTGGACGTCCATCGAGAGTGTAGCCACCGGGCCGTCGAGTTGGAGTTTCCAGTGCCGGTACCGATCTGGTGCCGTTTGGAACGAGATGACAGGATTTTCAGGATTTAACATGATTAACAGGATTTCCAGTTCGAACGTTCGTTCGAATAATAGGCGAGACGGCGGGCAGAGGTCAAATCTTCTTGCATAACTTGACAGTCCAGCCTGATGGCGCGTAGGGTTTCAGACTTCCGACTCAACGGTTTCCTGCTGGAGGCGAATCTGTTCTGGTGAACGGCGCGGTCTTCAAAACCGTCAGTGAGACCGTGAGAGCGGGCTCAGGTAGGTTCGATTCCTACACGCCTCCGCCAAACGGGAAAGTTGCGTAAATAGTTCTTTTACAAGGAATTTCCTCACATGATAAGAGATTGGGTTGAGCTGAATATGACACCCGGCATCGGACCTCGCGCCGCTGCCAAACTCCTCGAGCGGTTTGGTTCTGCCGAGGCAGTCTATAAGGCGACACGAGCCGAGCTGGAGCAGTTGCGACTGCCGCCCGAGGCCGTCGATACCATCATTGCCCGCGACCTGCTCCCTCGCGCTGAAGCCGAGATTGAGGCAGTCAAGAAACTCGGTGGCGATATCCTTTTGTTGGATGATGGCGTTTATCCCTCACCGTTACGTGAAATCTACGACCCGCCCATCGTTTTGTATGTTAAGGGCGCCTGGTCAGACTGTTTGGATCGACCCTGTATTGGTGTGGTAGGGTCGAGGAGGTGTTCAACCTACGGGCAGAACGCAGCAATCATGCTGGCGCGGGATTTGGCGCAGCGCGGCATAACGGTTGTTTCGGGGTTCGCCCGGGGAATTGATGCCGCGGCGCATCGAGGTGCGCTGGACGCCGGTGGACGGACGGTGGCCGTTCTTGGGACGGGCATAGACGAGGTTTACCCCCGTGATCACAAGAAGTTAGCGGCGGAAATCCTCGACCGCGGCGGGGCGTTGGTCAGCCAGTTTCCTCTGGGCACGCCTCCGGTCTCGGAAAACTTTCCGTACCGAAACCGCATCATTAGCGGGCTGAGTCTTGGAGTCGTAATTGTGGAAGCGGCAGAGAATTCAGGCTCTTTGATAACCGCGCGCCTGGCGATGGAACAGAATCGAGAGGTGTTTGCTGTGCCGGGAAATATCACTTCTCGAAATTCCTTCGGCACTAACTATTTGATCAAGGGTGCAGGCGCCAAGCTCGTGCAGCAGTGGCAGGACATCGCCACGGAACTGCCGCAGCAGATTGCGGCGACGCTTTTGCCGCCGCCGGTTGGTGAGCGGAAGAAAGAGACGTCAGTTGCGGATCGACTGTCGTTCGTTCCGGAAGGACTTTCGCAAGCGGAGACTTCAGTATTTAAGTTATTGACGCCGGACAGCCCGGCGCACGTAGATTGGTTATTTGATAAGAGCAAGCTCCCGATTTCGGAGTTAACAGCCGCACTGCTCTCTTTAGAAGTTAGAGAGCTGGTAAGAGCACTGCCCGGAAGATGTTTTGTGAGAAAACTGTAAATGGCAAAGAACCTGGTAATCGTTGAATCGCCTGCAAAGGCGAAAACCATAAATAAGTATTTAGGAAAGGACTATCTGGTTAAGGCCTCGATAGGTCACATTAAAGATCTGCCTTCGAAAGGGCTCGGCGTCGACGTCGAGCACAATTTCGAACCTACCTATGAGCTCATTCCCGACTCGAAGAAACGAAACAATAAGAAGATCGTTGCTGAACTGAAGAAGGCTGCCAAAGAAGCTGAAGCGATTTATCTCGCAGCCGACCCGGATCGTGAAGGCGAAGCGATCTGCCAGCACCTCGCCGAAGAGATTGTTCCCAAGCGACCAGCCAAACCTGCGTATCGCGTGATGTTCAATGAGATCACCAAGCGCGCGGTTAACGCTGCGTTTGAGCATCCACGCCAGATCGATGAGAACCTTGTTGATGCGCAACAGGCGCGTCGTGTACTCGATCGGCTGGTGGGCTACAAAGTCTCGCCGTTGCTGTGTCGCACGATTGGCGGCCGCTTGAGTGCGGGACGGGTACAGTCAGTAGCGCTGCGAATGGTGGTCGAACGAGAACGCGAGATCGAGCAGTTCGTTAAAACCGAGTATTGGACCATCGGTGCGAATCTGAGTTCGAAACTGCCGCCCGCATTTGATTCGCGTCTGTTCAAAGTAGGTGAACAGACAGTCAAGACCAGCGGATTCGATCAGGATCTGAAGAAGAACGAGATCCTCGTCAAAGATCAGGCCCAGGCTGACGAGATTGTTGCTGAAGCAAAGCAACAGACATTTGTAGTCGGTGACGTCACCACTAAGGAAAGAAAACGAAATCCGGTTCCATCGTTCATCACGTCGAAACTGCAGCAGGAAGCCTCGCGGAAACTCGGCTTTGCGGTGAAGAAGACGATGATGCTCGCGCAGAAACTTTATGAAGGCGTCGAACTGGGGGATGAAGGTTCTGTCGGTTTGATCACTTACATGCGAACTGACTCAACGCGTGTTTCCGACGCTGCGCTCGGTGAGGTTCGCGAATACATTGATCGCCAATACGGCGCTGCTTATCTTCCGGAAAAGGCTGTTCACTATCGTTCGAAGAAGGATGCGCAGGACGCGCACGAGGCGATCCGTCCGACTGAAGTTGCCCGCACCCCCGACTCGCTGGCGAAATATCTCAAACCTGAAGAACTGAAACTCTACCGGCTGATCTGGCAGCGCTTTGTCGCATCGCAGATGATGCCTGCGGTTTTCGATCAGACCACCATCGACATTCAAGCTGGACGATTTATCTTCCGAGCGACTGGTTCAGTGCAGAAGTTTGATGGCTTCCTGAAGATCTACCAGGAGGGTCGCGACGAGAAAACCGAGGAAGATGATGAAGCAGAACGCAGTCTGCCGCTCGTCGAAAAGGGCGAGACGCTGAAGTTGAACTCGATCACGCCCGAACAGCATTTCACCGAACCGCCGCCGCGATACACGGAAGCGACACTCGTGAAAGCGCTCGAAGAGAAGGGAATCGGCCGGCCTTCAACCTACGCTGCGATCATGTCGACCATTCAGGAACGTGAGTACGTCGAAAAACTCCAGGGGCGGTTTCATCCAACTGGACTCGGCAAGACTGTCAACGATCTCCTGATCGATGGCGGTTTCGACGATCTCTTCAACGAGAGTTACACGGCTCGGATGGAAGAAGAGCTCGACGAGATCGAGGAAGGCAAGATCGAGTGGACCAAAGCACTGCGTGAGTTCTACGACAAGTTTGAGGGCGACCTCAAACAGTTTCAGCGTTACATCAAGGACATCAAAGAGAAGAATGTCCCGACTGATGAAGTCTGTTTGAAGTGCAACACTCCGGGCATGGTCCAGAAGTGGGGCCGCTTTGGTTCTTACTTGAAGTGTCTTAACTGCGAGGCGACGCGTGATGCCGAGCCACCCGCAAACTCGGATGGCGCCGGAAACTCAACGGAACTGCAGGCTGCCAATGGTGAGGAAGCGGAACCTGAGACGTGTGATTTATGTGGCAAGCCAATGCAGTTGAAGCGTGGACGGTTTGGTCCATTCCTGGGGTGCACTGGTTATCCTGAATGCCGGAACATCAGAAAGATCGGCAAGACAGGCGTGGCCGCTCCGGCTCCGGTACCGCTGGATGAAAAATGTCCAGTTGATGGCGCGCAACTGGTGAAGCGTTTCGGGCGCTATGGTGAATTTATTTCGTGCTCGAACTATCCGAAGTGTAAGTACATCAAGCAGGAGACTGTCGGCGTTTCTTGCCCGCGCCCGGGTTGCAAGGGCGACATTGTCGTTAAGAAATCGAAACGCGGCAAGGCATTTTATGGTTGTTCGGAATATCCGAACTGTAACATTGTGTACTGGGACAAGCCCGTCCTAGAAACTTGCCCGCAATGCAACGCGCCGTTCCTGCTCGAGAAGACGTCGAAGAAGCAAGGCACGTTCCGGTATTGTGCGAATGAGGATTGCGGTTACAAATCAAACGAGACGCCGGAACCGATCGTGAAACCACCCGCCACACGTCCTTCTCGCTCGCCTGCTAACTGAGATCGGTTTTCGGACTTGCAACCTTTCCACGCCGGATGCATTATTTTTCGTCCACCTACTTTCTTCGAGGAGACCCATCATGAAATTTCGGCGCTCTGCAGCTTTACTGCTGCTTCTGATCTTCATTGCTTCCCCTGCCACACTGCTCGCACAGCAGACTCCCGCTCCGGCTCCGGATCCAAACGATCCAATCCAGCGCATCAAGGACGAAGGCATGAATCGCTCGCAGGTAATGCAAACTCTGAGTTACCTGAGCGACGTTATTGGACCACGCCTGACCGCTTCGCCGGGCATGAAGCGCGCCAACGATTGGACACGCGATCAGTTAACAAAGTGGGGACTTCAGAATGCGCATCTCGAAGCGTGGGGTCCCTTCGGTCGTGGCTGGACGCTGAAGAGGTTCTCGGCCCAGGTGATCGAGCCGACGGCGATTCCGTTGATTGCCTACCCGAAAGCATGGTCTCCCGGTTTGGCCAGTCCTCTTACTGCTGACGTCGTTTATTTCGACGCCAAAACTGAAGCAGACTTCGAGAAGTTCAAAGGCAAGCTCGCCGGGAAGATCGTTTTGACTGCGCCACTTCGCGAAGTTGTAGCGCACTTCGAAACACAGGGCACGCGCTTGAATGAAAAAGACTTGCTCACGCTCGCAGATGCGCCCGAACCACGTCCGGGCGGCGGTCGCGGAAACTTCGGTAATAATGCAACCTTCCGAGCGGCGGCGGAGCTGGCAAACGCTAAACTACGTTTCTTCCAAGCCGAAAACGCCGCAGTTCTGGTCGATCCAGGTCGTGGCGATGGCGGCACGATCTTCGTGCAATCGGCTTCAGTGCCGCAGCCGCCAAGAGATCCCAACGCGCCGGCGCCTGCTTTTGGACGTGGCACGCCGCCATACGACAAGAGTGCACCAAAGGTGACGCCACAGGTCGTCCTGGCCGTCGAGCACTACAACCGCATCGTGCGTATGTTGCAGGCAGGTGAGCCTGTGAAGATGACTGTCGATCTCTCGGTCGCATGGCAGGATACGGATCAGATGGGCTACAACACGATTGCAGAGATTCCAGGTACCGATCTCAAAGATGAGATCGTGATGTTGGGTGGTCACATGGACTCGTGGCATTCGGGCACGGGCGCGACTGACAACGCTGCGGGTTGTGCCGTCGCGATGGAAGCGGTGCGAATCCTTCAGATGCTCGGACTCAAACCACGCCGTACGATTCGAATTGCATTGTGGAGTGGTGAAGAGCAGGGCCTGCTCGGTTCACGTGCATATGTGGCGGAACACTTTGGCAGTCTGCAGAATCCTGCAACCTCTTCTGCAAATGGCGGCGCGAATAACAACGCGATGGGTGGTGGTAACGGCAACGGCACTGCTCCGGCTGCACCAACACTGGTTAAGAAAGCCGAGTACGAAAACCTGAGTGGCTACTTCAATCTCGACAACGGCACCGGCAAGATCCGCGGCGTTTACCTGCAGGGAAATGAAGGTGTGCGTTCGCTGTTCCGCCAGTGGTTAGCTCCGTTCAGAGATATAGGCGCTTCCACGCTCACGGTCGCGAACACCGGCGGTACGGACCATTTGTCGTTTGACGCGATCGGATTGCCGGGATTCCAGTTTATTCAGGATGAGATTGAATACGACACTCGCACGCACCACTCAAATCAGGATGTGTTTGATCGTATTCAGGCAGACGACATGAAGCAGGCGGCGACGATCATGGCCGCGTTCATCTACCAGACTGCGATGCGTGATGAGAAATTGCCCCGCAAGCCGGTGCCAGGAGCGAGATAGAGAAGGCGGCAGGGGCAGTTTTCCGGAGCAGGTCGAGTCCTGCTCTCTGCGCCTGCTCCTATTATTGTTTGCCGCCGCCAGTGAGTACGTATGCTTTGACGTAGCGGCGCAATTTTTCAAGGTTGTTTTGTCGGTAATTGTGGAAATCCTGAGCGATACCTTCGTCCGGCAGCGCCAGCAGCACGAAAGCTTCCAACAGTCCTTCTGAGTCCAGCTTTTGGAGAATCTGAAGCGAAGGATCGATATTTTTCGGATCCAGTTTCTGATTCTTCACAGCTTCAAGAGCTCCACGCAAAGCAGCCGCTTCCTCTTTTAAGCTGTGGCGATACGTCTTTTCATCTGGATACTGCTTGGCAAATTCTGATTGCCAGCTCGCACGAATAATTCCGTAGAACATCCACGCTGCGGTTGCGCCAGTCTTATCATCCTTACCCAGCATGTTCGCATCGAGAGTAATGGTTGTGCTCTTGTCCTTGCTGGTGACGTTTGTGGGGATGTCCACTCGCGGGTGTGCAAGATTGATATGGGCCTTGTTTCCCCAGTTGAGAAAGCCCGCGCGCGAGAGCCGGCTGTAAGGATCGGCTATGTATGCTTCAACAAACTTCTCGCCGGCCTCAGTCAAGCGACCTTGCCGCATCAGTGAATCGCCCCAGTAGCGGTAGGCAGTTTCGCGATCGGGGTCGATGGCGATTGCGTGTCCGAACCATTCACCCGCTTTCGCGTGATCCGATGTTTTGAAGTAGACGTCGCCGATGAATAATGCGGCTTCATAAAGCTTTGGATCGAGGATGAGCGCTCGGTGATACATTTCGAGAGCTTTAGGCATGTCGTTGCTAACGAAGGCAGCCTCACCTTCACGCATTGCGTCGTCGACCTCTTTTTTCGCCGAGAACGATGAATTGTCCTCTCCTCCCTCCGGAACAACTGACTCCAGCATCCACTTCAACAGGGCACTGTTTGCGCCCAACTCTTGAGCGCGAAGCAGCAGTTCACGAGCACGCACGCGCGCTTTTTTGCGAGCCGCGGGATCTTTCAGATACGCGGTTTGTGAGGCGGTCATCAGACCGAGCGCCTCAATTACATCGCGGTCTTTCGGATTAGCAGCGGCCAGCTTCTCGAAGAGCGGCATTGCCTCGATGTGTTTGCCGTCTTTATAAAGCTGAAAGGCGCGTTGACGCTCGTCATCCTGTGCTGCGACCGCAACCGAGAATGCGAGCAGTAAGGTGCAAAGAATTTTGAGAGGGTGCCTGAGCATGCGGGAGAGTCTATCCCTAACCCCCGCAAAGGCACAATGGTATTTAGCCACAGACGACGCCGATCATCTGTGGCTAAAACACTCAGCTGGGGTTGCGTTCCAGCGAAGGTTGGTATGTTGACGACGCTCGCTGTTGTTGCGAAGGTTTTTTCTCAGCGTTGGGAAGATGATCCCCGATAAAGTTTCGTAGCGACGTAATCAATGCCGGAAGCACCACACTCTTCGCTGTTTTCGAAAGCTCCTGCACAAAGGCATCGCCGATATTTCCCGCTTCATCGCGAACTCGTTCGAACGCCGGGGTGTGAACGACTTTCTTGAAGAAGCTCGGTCCCGAGTCGTGTGTCCCGTTTCCGTGAGTTGAACGCGACGATTGAGCCGGAGCAGCCATCGCGGCGCCAGCATATTGCCTCGACTCTTCACCATAACGATCGATAGCCGAATCGTATCCCGCGCTATCGCCCTTTGCATACGACGCGATGCAATAACCGGTAGCGAAGCCGACTCCTAACGCGGCAGCGCTCCACGCGACCGGACGTCTCTTAAACTGTTCGCGCCAATCGAGAGTATCCTTAACTGCTTTAACCTGATTTGCCACGGTTTCTTTTATCTCCGTCACTGTACTTGAGATTGAATCGCGCGCCTCACCCAAACGACGCTGAAGCTCTTCTTTGGAAGGCTCCTCAGACGTTTGCTCATGCGCGCGAGCCAACCCTAGAGTTCGTTCTTCAGCCATTGTTTATCCTTTCTCAATTCGTCAACCGTTCTTTGGGGTACCAGGTCCTGTTTGGCAAGCCGGTTCTTCATCAGCATCACGACGATCGCGCCCACCAGAACGTAGAAACCGCCAGTCACTACAAAACCGAGCGCGTAACTGGCCGGTTGGCTGAAATTCGCCTGCGCAAACAGAGTCGATACCGCAAAGGCAATCGCCACATTCAGCAGTGCAAATCCAACCGTTGCGATCACGGCGCCAATTGTGATCATCGTTATGCCACGCGCGTAAGCATTTGCCTCTTCTTTGATCTCAACTTTGAACAATGCGAGCTGAGAGTTGAATAGCTGCATTACGTCGTCGCCGAGACGACTGAAAAGATTTGGAAGACTTTCAGTGTCGCTGCGCGTGGCTATCTCGTCCGTCCTGGTCAGACTTGTTCTCGTTGCCGCCATGTTGGTTCACCCCCTGTCCGTAGTTGGCAGCCGCCTAGCGCCGTCCCCGGATAATCAGGCCGAGTATCAGACCCGCAGCGGCTGAGATTAGTAGCGCCTGGCCGGGTTTCTGTCGCGCATATGCTTTAGCGTTCTCCGCGAGCTCGCCGAGATCCGCGTTCTGGAGTTCTTTGAATTTGTCGCCGACAACGGAAACTTTGTCGGTTACGAAATCCTTAGCGTAGGTTGCGGCGTCAGAAATTTTCTGACCGTAGTCGTGCGCTGTCTGCGAGAGCGCAGTAGCGGTTCCAGTTCCTGCTGTTCCGGTTGTGCCGGGTGTTGCAGGTGTTGCAGGTGTCCCAGTGGTTCCGGTTGTTCCTTCGTTGATGCTTCCATTTTCTGGCATGTCGGAATTCTCCTTTATGATTCGGAATAGGAATTTGGCAGATAGAATTCAGCAAGATTTGTGCCGACCGATCACGCGCAAAAGCATCGATGTTGGGTTGATCTCTTGTTGCGAAAGGATACAAAGCCTTACCAAAAGGATCGGATTCGTACAATTGGGAAACACAGATAAACGCGGATAAAGAACGGATTTTCTAAGTGCTTGACACTTCTTTATTAAAGGTGATAAGTAAGTACTTACTTTACCTACGGGTGGAGAGGAACTGAAGAGAGCAATTGAGTAAGCAAATGACGATTGAGGGCGCAGCAGGTAGCGCTCGGATGGCGGGAGAAGAGCGACGGCTGCAGATTCTCGCAGTGGCAGTGAGCCTTTTTTCTCAAAAAGGGTTTCGCGGCACCACTACGAAAGAAATCGCGCAGGCGGCGGGCGTGTCGGAGGCGATGGTATTTCGACATTTCGCCACCAAAGAAGAGCTCTACACTGCCATTCTCGATCATAAAGCGTGTTCTCACGATGGCTTCGATCCGGCAGAGATGGCCGCCGATGCAATTAAGCGAAAAGACGACCGCGCTGTCTTCGAGACACTCGCGCTTGCTGCCTTGAACCATCACGAAAAAGATCCTGAGTTTCAGAGGTTGCTGTTGCACTCAGCACTCGAGAAGCACGAACTCGCGGAAATATTCTTCGACAAGTTTGTGCGAGGCGTTTATGAGTTTCTCGGTCGCTATATTCGCGAGCGTCAACGCGAAGGCGCACTGCTCGAAATGGACCCGGCGATCGTCGTGCGCTGCTTTATCGGCATGGTGATGCATCATTCACTTAACAACAATCTTTGGGATCCGGGCCGTCGTCTGCTGAATATCTCGAATGAAAGTGCGGCAAAGTATTTCACTGACATTCTTTTGCACGGAATCACTTCGCCCACGGCAAGTAACTAATACAAAAATCAAAAAGACAATGCGATTTCAAAGGAAATTAAAAGTTCTGATTTTGCTTCTGGCGCTCGTCGCAGCGGGTGCTTTCGTTGTCTCCTGTGGGGGTTCGAAGGCGAACTCAAGGAAAGACGAGCCAAACGCGAACACACAGCCGGCGATTGTTGAAGGTGTGGCCACTGCTGCCGCGATCAAGCGTGAACTACCGCGGTTTTTTGAGGCGACCGGCAGTCTTGCGGGCGACCAACAGACCGACGTGGCGCCGCAAACATCCGGCAAAGTCGTTGCCATCGGAGTTGACATTGGCAGTTACGTCAGGCGTGGCCAGACGCTGGTTCAACTCGATGAAGCTGAATTGAAACTTCGTGTCGACCAGGCAGTAGCACAAGTCGAACAGGCGAAAGCCGCGGTCCGCCAGGCTGAAGAGAAGATCGGACTGAGGTCGGGACAGGCTTTCGATCCGAATCGTGTTGCTGAAGTCGCAGCTGCGAAGGTGGCGTTTGATCTGGCCGAAAAGAATTTGCGCCGCGCCGAGAAGCTGATCGAATCAGGCGACGTCTCGCGTTCTTTTTACGATGAACAGCGTGCTCGCCGCGACCAGTTGAAGGAGCAGTACGAAGTCGCTTTGGCCCAGGCGCGGCAGAACTATGCCGCGGTTGATGTCGCTCGCACCAATGTCGCCAACGCACAGGCAGCCCTCGCGCTCGCCAAAAAGAATCTTTCCTACGCCGTCATTGCGGCGCCGCTTGATGGTTTCGTGGTGGAGCGAACTGCGGATCTCGGTGAGTACGTTTCGCCACAGCAGAAAGTGGTGACTATCGTCCGGACGAATCCGTTGCGGATTCGTATCGATATTCCCGAGCAGGCAATTCCGGAAGTGAAGGTGGGCCAGTCAGTCTCCATCACGACGAGTGCCTGGCCTGACAAGAATTTTGCCGGACGCATCGCGCGCATCGCGCCGAATGTTACGGCAACGTCGCGCACGTTGACTGTTGAAGCCGAAATCGAGAACAGCAGTAATGCTTTGAAGCCGGGACAGTTTGCGACTGTGCGAATTCTGCAGGAGCGCGCTGAGCCGGCGGTGTTGGTTCCGGCTCGGGCCGTTGTTAACGAAGCAGGAGTCAGTCGTGTTTACGTGATCAAAAACGGACATGCGGAACAGCGTCTGGTGCAGACCGGTCAAACGGACGGCGATTTGATTGAGATCAGAAATGGAGTCGCCGCTACTGAGCTGGTTGCCACGAGCAATCTTGAACAACTAAGCGACGGCATTGCCGTAAAGTAGCCACAAAAAGGCACAAAAGAAATCGTGTTAATCCTGAATCATCCTGTAAATCCTGTGAAGCAAACTTTACGGGTACATGATCGACAGACGAATTTTTAGTTATGCAAAAGCTTGCTGAAATCTGTGTTCGCCGTCCTGTTTTTGCGACGATGCTGATTCTCAGCCTGACGGTCGTTGGGCTGTTTTCCTACAAGTCGCTGGGCGTCGATCTGTTTCCGAAGATCGATTTGCCGACCATCACCGTAACGGTCGTGAATCCAGGCGCGTCGCCGCAGGAGATCGAGACTGAAATCACCGACCGGGTTGAGGGTGCAGTCAACACGATCTCGGGCATCGATGAACTTCGCTCAACCTCGGTCGAAGGTGTTTCGCAAGTCTTCATCACCTTCCTGCTGGAAAAAAGTCCCGACGTCGCCGCGCAGGAAGTTAGAAACAAGATCGATCTGATCGTCAACGATCTTCCGGTCACTGCGGAACAGCCAATCGTACAAAAGCTCGACACTGATGCAGCGCCGGTGGTTCGTATTGCCGTTTCCGCTCCACGTTCGTTGCGCGAGGTGACTGACGTTGCGGACAAGAAGATCAAGCAGCAGATCGAATCGATCAATGGTGTCGGTGACGTGCAGATCATCGGTGGCCGCCGCCGCGAGATCGAGATCTGGATTGACCCGGACAAAATGCGTGCTTTCAACGTGACGGTCACACAAGTTGCCGACGCCGTGCGCGCGCAGAATCTCGAAGTGCCGGGTGGACGAGTCGACGAAGGCGCGCGCGAACTAACGGTGCGCACGATGGGCCGAATCGTCGAGCCCGCCGAATTTAACAACCTTGTCGTTGCGAATCGCGGCACCTACGCAGTCAAACTCAGCGATATTGGTTACGCAGAAGACGGAGCCGAAGAGGCGCGGACCGAAGCGCGTTTGAACGGTCAACCAGCAGTAACTTTAATCGTTTCGAAACAGTCAGGTCAGAACACGGTCGCAGTTGCTGACGCCGTGAAGCAGCGTTTGGCGGAGATTAGCAAGACGTTACCGCCGGGTTTCAAAACCGAAGTCGTCGGCGATCAGTCGATCTTTATCAAGGCCTCAATCGAAGCGATTCAAACTCACTTAATCGAGGGCAGCATTCTCGCGGCCATCGTTGTATTTGTCTTCTTGTGGAGTTTCCGCTCGACGTTGATTGCCGGTCTCGCAATTCCGACTTCGCTGGTCGCGACCTTCGGAATCATGGCGGCGATGGGCTTCACGTTGAATCAGATCACGATGCTGGCGTTGACGTTGATGGTCGGTATCGTGATCGACGACGCGATCGTGGTCCTCGAAAACATCTTTCGATTTATCGAAGAGAAGGGTGTGCCACCCTTCCAGGCTGCAATCGAAGGAACGAAGGAAATCGGTCTCGCAGTCATGGCCACGACTCTTTCACTGCTGGCCGTGTTTCTGCCGGTCGGTTTCATGGGCGGTATCGTCGGCCGGTTCATGTCGTCGTTTGGTTTGACATCTTCGTTCGCGATCGCAGTGTCGTTGCTGGTTTCGTTCACGCTCACGCCGATGCTCGCGGCACGTTTGATCAAACGCAGCGATGACGAAAAAGAGCGTACTCTCGAGCGTCACACTGAGCCCGCCGATCATGGTTCGAAGGAATCGCGGTTTTATCGTCCGATCGACCGCACCTACACGAAGTTGTTGACGTGGTCCATGGCCCATCGCTGGGTGATCGTAAGCGCCTGCGCGATTGTGATCTTAAGCATCGTGCCGCTCTTCATGTTCGTGGGAAAGAACTTCTTACCCGTTGACGATCAGGCGCAGTTTGAGTTGAACGTGCGCGCCCCGGAAGGATTTTCACTCGCTAACACTTCAAATCTTGCCGAACGCATCGCTAACGACGTGCGGAGTTTGCCCGGAGTGACTGACACGCTCGTAACGATTGGCGGAGGACAGCAGGAGCTGGTAAACGTCGCCACCATTTACGTGAAGTTGACTCCGATCGAAGAACGCAAAATCTCGCAACAAGATCTGATGGTGCGTGCGCGTAACGAAGTGCTGGCCAAGTATATGAAATTCTACCCGGGACAACTGCGCACGAGTGTGCAACAGGTGGCGACAATCTCCGGTGGTGGATTCCGGAACGCGGACATTCAGTATGTTTTGCGTGGTCCGGATTTGAACAAGCTGCAGCAGTACTCGGACGCAATGCTGGCGAAGATGAAGACTATTCCGGACGTGGTCGATGCTGATTCAACTCTGATCAGCGGTAAGCCGGAACTGCGAGTGGTGATCGATCGCGCGCGGGCAGCGGATCTGGGCGTGAGAGTCGGGGACATCGCACAGGCGCTCAACTCACTCGTCGCCGGTCAGAAAGTCTCGACCTTTAACGCAGGAACGGATCAATACGACGTGCGCGTGCGTTCGGTAGGAGAGTTCCGCACGAGTGTCGAAGGTTTGAAGCGAATGATCGTGTCGTCGGCGAAGGTCGGCTGGGTCAGTCTGGACAACCTGGTGAAGGTCGAGGAGGGAACCGGACCAGCGGCGATCGATCGTCTGAACCGCCAGCGACAGGTGATGTTGCTAGGTAACGTCAGACCCGGCGGTTCGCAGGCCGCTGTGATTGCGAAGTTAGACCAGTTTAAGCAGGAGATGAATATCGATCCTGCGTATTCAACCGGACTTGCAGGACGTTCGAAGGAACTTGGTCGCGCCGCTTACTACTTCGTACTCGCTTTCATTCTGTCGTTCGTCTTTATGTACATGGTGCTGGCGGCGCAGTTTGAGTCGTTCATTCACCCAGTGACGATTCTGTTGACACTGCCGTTAGCGATTCCGTTTGGCATTCTTTCACTGCTCATGACCGGCCAGACGGTCAACATTTTCTCCGGATTAGGATTGTTGCTGCTGTTCGGCGTCGTCAAGAAGAACGCGATCCTGCAGATCGATCACTCGAACCAGTTACGCGCGCGGGGCATGGAACGGCTCGAAGCGATCATTCGCGCGAATCGAGATCGCTTGCGACCGATTCTGATGACGACGATCGCACTCGTCGCCGGCATGTTGCCTTTGACGATCTCTACTGGTCCAGGTTCGGGGACAAACAGATCGATCGGTGTGCTGGTCGTGGGCGGACAGACGCTCTGTTTGTTGCTGACATTGCTGGCAGTGCCGGTTTTCTATTCTCTCTTTGACGATCTGGCTAGGAGCCGTGTTTGGGGTGTGATTGGTCAGCAAGTGCGGGGAACATTTGGACGCGTTCGTCGCCGCGCTGCAAGCGCCGCAGCCGGATTGATCTCGAAGCAGTGAACCGCAGATGAACACAGATTTATTACGGATAGGTATTGGAATGCGAAAAAGGATTTTTTCACTGATCGTTCTGGTGTTGAGTGTCGGATCGGTTGCGATGGCGCAATCAGAAATCCAGCAATTGCCCGTGCCGCCGGTCGCGCCCGACTTCCGTGCGCCGCAAAAACCGCTGCCAGAGTTGAATCGCGTCGGCGTTGACATGAATCGCCAGCGTCCGCTGTCACTGCGTGAATCACTGTCGATGGCACTCGAGAATAACAAAGACATTGAAGTAGCCCGTGAGAATGTGCGTATTGCCGAGTTTGATCTGCTTGGCGCGCAAGGTCTTTACGATCCGCGACTTAGCACGCAAGCGTTTTACGAGCGCGTCGAGAGTCCCATCTCCAGCTTTCTGGCGGGTGGACAAAACGGATCGACCATCACCAGCGATTACACGGGCACAATGCGACTGGAAGGTCAGTCGCCCATTCTGGGTGGGAGTTATCGCCTGGATGCCTCTTCAGTGCGGTTGACGACAAACAACCAGTTCACCTCACTGAATCCGCAGTTTCCGACTGCTGTTACTTTCAACTACACGCAGCCTTTGCTGCGTGGATTCAAGATCGACAACAGTCGCCGGCAAATTGCGATTGCGCGAAAGAATCTTTCGTTAACGGATGCTCAATTTCGCCAGCGTGCAATCGATACAATCACCAGCGTTCAACGCGCTTACTGGGATCTCGTGTTTGCATTGCGCAGCCTTCAAGTACAGCGTGACGCGGTTTCAGTGGCACACACACAGCTCGAGCACAACAAGCGTCTGGTCAATGAAGGTCAACTGGCGCCGATCGATGTTGTCGCTGCTGAAGCACAGATTTCAACGTACGAACAGCGTGTTTATAGCGCGCTGGAAGAAGTGTCTCGCTCCGAGAACAATCTGAAAAATTTGATTGCGCAAGATCAAAAAGCGCAACTTTGGAGTGAGTCGATCGTGCCTACTGATCCGGTCGATCTTGCGGTGCCGGATGTGTCGCTTCCGGACGCGTTGAAAACTGCGATGGAGAACCGGCCGGAGTTGCAGCAGTCGAATGTGCTGCGAGAGATCAATCAGATCGACCAGCGCTTCTTTAAAGATCAGACCAAGCCGGCGATTGATCTGGTCGGTACATACGGCGTCAACGGTCTGGCTGGTTCTTCCAGCATCTCTCGCGTGAACCCGTTTACTGCATCGAGTCTCGAAGTGCGGGATCGCGTCAACCAGATTTCTGGTCTGCTGGGTCTTGGTCTTTTGCCGGATTTGCCCGTGCAAACTATCTCGCCGGATCTTATCGGCGGTTTTGGACAGTCGGTGGAGAATCTGTTGTCGAATCGCTTTACCAACTTCAAAGTCGGCGTGCAAATCAGTTTGCCTTTGCGGAATCGGACGGCTGAAGCGAATCTGGGCCGATCGCTGGTTGAAGCCGAACGTATCGGAACTCAGCGCGAACAACTCGAGCAAACTATTCAGGTTGATGTTCGTAATGCATTGCAAGCGATGCGTAGTGCTGAATCTCGTTTACGTGCGGCAAGTGCAACCCGCGAGGCAAACGAACAACAGTTTGCGAGTGAGCAACGGAAACTGGACGCTGGCCAGTCGACAACGTTTCTGGTTTTAGAACGACAAACGGCGTTAACTGAGGCGCGTGGGCTGGAGTTAAAGGCGCAAACAGATCTGAACAAGGCGATTGCGGATTTACAACGAGCGACGGGTAATGCGTTGAGAGTGAACAGTATCGTGGTGCGAGTGCGCTGACAGGTTTCCCCGTATTGCTGCACCTCATCACGGCCGGCGGTGGGTTTTCGGGGGCGAAGCCCGCCGCCACCTTTTCAATCGGTTTACTCGCGCAACGGCACAACGGCGTTACGTCAAACGAGCGTTGCGCCGTCGCGCCGTTGCGTGAGAAATCTTCTTCAAGGACCCAGACCCGTGACCAACCAACTCCTCGAAACCTGGCAGATTCACGACCGCATCAATCTCTACCTTCTTGATGCCGTCGATCCCGCATCACTCGATAGTCACTCCGCTTCGAAAGGCCGGAGCGTCGGTGAACAATTTGCCCATATGCACAACGTACGTCTGATGTGGTTGAAGGCTTCCGCTCCTGATTTGCTCGAGGGGCTCACAAAAGTTGAGAAGGAGCAGGCAAGCGATAAGAAGCTGCTGCGGAAGTCGTTAGTTGATTCAGGTGTGGCGATCGGAACATTACTGACAAATAGCCTCGAGGCCGGCGGCAAAGTGAAAGGCTTCAAACCGCATGCAGCTGCGTTTCTCGGATACCTGATCTCGCACGAATCGCATCACCGCGGGCAGATTGCTCTGTCACTGAAGCAAGCCGGCAAGCCACTTGATAAGAAGATCGGTTTTGGTATGTGGGAATGGGGAGTGAGGTAACTAAATGATCACTTCCACTATCTTGAACGCCACGAAGAGACCAACCACAGTTACAATACCAGCGACGAAATACCACGCCGGCAGCCTTGTACGACAAGCCTGACAGCGGCCACGGGTCAACGCCACGACTCTCTCGCAATTAGGACAATTCATAGCCACAAGAAGAGCAGAAGATTAAGCCACAAAAAGGCACAAAAAGCACAAGATAGTTTTTCCAGGCACGGGAGATCCAATTTATTGCGCTTTTCAATCAGATTTATGCTTATGTGCTTTTTGTGGCTACTAACGGTTCAGCATTTTAACATTGGTCCATAAAGGATAGTGATCAGAAATTCCAATTTCTCGATCGATACCGCAGCTCGCTGCTTCAAGCCCACGGAGCCAAACCCAATCCAGCTTCAACTCAAGCGGCACGAATAGAATGCGCCGTTTGAAGGTTTTCTTACCGTCGACGAATGGCGTTTTAAAGCCTGCATCCGAAAACAGTTTGGTGACTTTGCCGTGTGCGTTCGGTTCCCAGGTATTGAAGTCGCCCATGATGATCGCGGGCATACTGGCGGGATAGTGAGAGAGATCTTCGATGACAGCTTTGAACTGTTCGAGTTTTTTATCAAACTTGATCCGCGTCTCCGCATGTGCGGAATATACGCGCCACTGGCGTTTCTCGATCTCGACCGTTGCGCCTAAAGCAACTCGCCGGCGCCGACCTGGACCAGGATGCGGGAGAACAATGCGCTTCAAGTCTGACAGAGCGTAAACGCTCAGCAGCGCGACCCCGGTTTCTTCCTCGTCGGTTGGATTAGCAGTCGGCGGCGCGGCCCAGGCGTAATATAGGCCCAACTCGTCGGCGATGAGTTTGGCGGTGTTGTTGTGGCCGCTGCGTTTTTTGTTCCGGTCCACTTCCTGGAGCGCGAGGATTAAGGCGCCGCCTATCTCTGGATCATCCTTGAGCAGCTTGATCATGTCTTTCAGATCTTCGCCGCTGCGCCAGCGGATGTTATAGGAAAGAACCTTGATTTCGGCAGGCGCTGAGGTCAGCTTTCGCAACGTAGTGCCCTGACCTGACTCCAGCAAAGGCACGTCGATGCGCGGGACAAGAAGACAGAGTAAGATCAGAAGAAGTTTCATGATGAGCAAGCCTTAGGGGTTTTTCTCACGCAACGACGCAACGGCGCTGCGAAGAAATTGTTCACCTCTGCGTTGCGCCGTGGCGCCGTTGCGGGGGGAATGTTCTAGGCCTCAACTTTTAATCCGTCTTTCGCTTCGATCGTCTCTCCGGGCCACAACGCACGAGCCTCTGAAACGAGGTCGACGTCGTCCCACTCCGGGTAAAGATGAGTCAAAACCACTTTCTCAGCCGCGCTATCGTGGGCCACACGCATCGCGTCCGGAAGTTCGAGATGCTTCTGCACAGCTTTGTTTCTCCTGAAGGAACATTCCATCAGCAACAAAGCAGCGTCTTTTGCAAACGATGCTAAATCATCCGAAAAACCAGTGTCAGAAGTGTAGACAAAAAGTTGCGAGCCGTCTTCTTTCAAAGCAAGCGCCAAACTTTCCTCCGTGTGAGGCGTCGAAAACGTGTTCGCAGTAATGCCTGGCAGGATCTCGAATTCGCTTTCTGGTGAAACTTCAACGACTTCTATCGCGAACCGCTGTTCGAACAACCTGTAATCGTTCGACTCGTTCACCGCGTCAATGATGGCGCGCAGGCCGCCTGGGCCGAAGATTCGCAGTGGGCGGATCCTATCCTGGGTCTGCGGCGCCCATTTTAAGCCAAAAAGAAAAGGTGTCAGGCCGCCAAGATGATCCAGATGAAAATGGCTAACCCAGATGGCGTCGAGATTAGGCCAGTCGAGGTTCTCCTGGGCCATGCGATGTGGAGCATCGGCGCCGACGTCGAGCAGAACCGTGCCTTTCGAAGTCTCGAGCCAGTGTGCCGGCGTAGCACGTTTCGGGTGTGGCACTGAGGTGCCCGAACCAAGAATCGTTAGTTTCATGCGTGTATTTTAAGCTAAACTTCGGCAATGAGTTCGACAGAGATCCAGCTCGACGTGCTCGCAGTTTTTTCGCATCCGGATGACGCCGAACTGTCTGTTGCGGGAACACTGCTAAAACTGAAATCTCTCGGTTATCGAACCGGTGTCTGTGATCTGACCCGCGGCGAGATGGGAACGCGCGGCACTCCCGAGACCCGCGCGAAAGAAGCACTCGATGCGGCGCGAGTAATGAAGCTCGATGTGCGTGTAAATCTCGATCAGCCGGATGGACACGTTTGGCCCACTGAAGTTGCGCGGACGGCATTTGTGCGAGTGCTTCGCACGCACAAACCGAAAGTGCTTTTGACAACACACGAGGACGACCCGCATCCGGATCACGCAAATACGTCGGTGATTGTGAGACAGGCAGCTCGGCTGGCAACGATGAGACGTTACGACGAGGAGTCTGGACTGGCGCCAGTCCCAATGCCGGCGATCATGCATTCACTCTTTTCGCGACGCATCGTGCCGTCGTTTGTAGTTGATGTATCCGGGTTTGTCGATGAGAAGATGGATGCGATCAGGGCCTACGCTTCACAGTTTTACGATGCAGCGTCGAAAGAGCCGGCGACGCGAATCAGTCAGCGCGGGTTTCTGCAGGAGATTGAGTTTCGGATGAGATACTTTGGATCGCTGATTGGCGTTGAGGCGGGCGAGCCGTTTTATGTGCGTGAGGCGCTGAACGTCGACGACCCGCTCGCGCTGCTGACCCGACCGATGAATATTTATTCGTGATAGGTCCTATAGGACCTATTTCTTTTTCGGTTCTAAGATCGCCCTCGCGATCGCGATGGTCGCAACCGCCCTCGGGCCCTCTGCCTGGAATCCACGCGCCAGTTCAACCGCCCGGTCGTAATCCTTCACGGCAAGTTCTCTAAAGATGCCATCAAGATCGAATTCGGCAACGTCGCTGGTGTGAACCGATGAGGTCCCCTTACTCTGAAACTTCATCACTAACTCACCATCTTCACCCGTGAAGGCCTCGGCTGAGTTTGCGGCTTTAACGGCGTCAAAAGTCGCATCCCAAACGCGAGCCGGGTCAACCACTTTGAATGCATTCGCCACTGCAAGCAGTCCCCGCACAAGGGAAGGATCGGACGGTTCAATTCGGCGCGCTTCAGTTTCGGCCTCATCAATCAGTTCCAGTGCCTTATCGCGATCAGTTTTGGCGAGAATCTTCGCGCATTCAGTGAGTACCCACGTTTTGTGAATGTGAGTCAGTTCACCTTTATGGGCCATCTCCAGAGCCTGATCGACGTCTTTCTTTCCTACGTAGTACGTCGCGAGTGACGGATCAATATACGCTTGCAACTGTTTGCGGATTTCGGAGTCTTCGATTTTGCTTACAAACTCTCGCGCTCTCGCATCACCTCGGCTCGACGTGTTGTAAGCCAACTCGATATAGAGCGAGTCGCGCTCGGCGGATGTTTTTGCTCGGTCAATGCGCTCGAGCAAATACTGTTCGCGATCAGTTGCAGGCTTTTCCGACTTAAGGCCTCTGTTAATCCAATCGTCGTCGCGACGGCGCGCGTCTTCAGAGACGACCGTGTTCAAGGCATTCAAGTGAGTACGAAGTGCCTCAACAGTTTCCGGCGGTGCGCCCTGCTCAAAAAACGGCAACATACGTTTTATCGCCAGGTATTTTCCGTCCACGCCCGCCGATGTTTGATCCGCTTGTCCCGGCGCAGGTAATGGATGCAGCAAAATCGTGCCACCCACTTGATAGAAAGCGTTCCGTAGTTCAGGCGAAACTGCTGCAGGCGTGATCGTCGAAGAACTCTGCGAAGTCGACATGCCGGCGCCGCTGAACGTCACAAGCAGGTGCGGAGTAAAGATGTACGAGGAGAGCAGTGAAACTGTGTTGGCATCTGCTTGAGGGTTATTTGCAGCGCTGGAAAGTAAAGCCGCATACCGTTTGTCTGCCGCGGCGGCGTTCTTCTCGCGCACTTCTGACAGGAAGTTGATAGTTTGCGTCGTTACAAAAGATAGTGCGGGGTCAGCGAAATCGAGCGCGCGATCAGTTTCACCAAGCTGAAGCAGTTGCGACGCTACGCCAATGCGCTGGCTCAATGCTTCATTTAAACGATTCGGATTCGGCTTTGCTGTCGTCGCCGAATTTGCGGCCTCCATTTTTTGCGCTTTATACTTTTCCAGAAACTCCTCGCCCAGAACTCGATCGTGTCGAGCCGCAAGCCGCAACACTTCCTGACGTACATTTGGTGGCAGGTTAACGGCATAGCCGCCGCCAGTCACCGATTTCTGTTTGTTAATCTCCTCCTGGAGTTTTCTGTCACCCTCCTGATCGGATACTTCAGCCGCCTCCCAGGCTTTGCGAAACAACAATCGACCTTGTTCCGCATCGACTCGCCAGAGCGCGTCGGCAATCCGCGCAAGGGAGCGCGCTCGCAGCGTCTGATCGTGAAACGCGCGTGCATCGCTTGAAAGTGAGACCAACAAAGCTCGGGCTTTGGCGCGACGTTCTCTGAGTTTGAGCTCTTCTTCCGTTAAGGCAGCGGAGTTCGCTCCCGGCGCTTTTGCGGTCGTCGCTTGTTTTGTGTCGTTAGTTTGCGCGTGAGTGAGGGTTGCAGATACCAGCAAGCACAAAACAATCCAGAACTCTTTCATGCTTTCCACTCCTAAAAATCTGCGTAACCTGTGGATGGCCTACGCTGAATCTTTACGTTTCTCGAGCACAGAACGCGCAATTGCCAGCGTTGCCACTGCCCGAGGAGCCTCGCCGGTGAATGTTTTTGCGAGCTGAATTGCACGGAGAAGATCGGCGCGTGCAAGATGCCTGAAAACTGCGAGCAAGTCAAAGTCTTCAGCAGTGCCGTTGCTCATCAAAACCATAAACTTGGTCTGCAGTCTTGAAGAGATACGACTGTCTTCGCCTGTATAAGCCTCCGCACTGTTCGCCGCTTTCACCACTTCACCGAGAATCTCCCATGAACGCACCCGATCGATCTCGCCAAAACCGGCCGCGACGGCCGTGAGCGCTCTGGCCCGATCGGGATCGCTGGCACTGATGCGACGGCTCTCCGCGAGTGCCTCCTCGAGCATGTCGGCAGCACGCGAACGCTCCGCTGCCAGTACCAGTTTCGCGCCACTGGTAAGAGCCCAGACCCTTTGAATACTCGTGAGCTCGCCGGACTTAACGAGCTGAGCAACTGCAGCGACGTCCTTATTTCGAATTGCGACTTGAACGAGTTGAAAATCGGTGTAAGCCTTCACGTTCTTTCGCAGTTCCGTGTTCTCGATCTTGTCGACTAGATCTTTTCCGCGCGGGTCGCCGTCCTGCGTGAGGGCAACTGCATAATCGGCATAGATCGCGTCGCGATCGTCCGAAGCCTTTGCACGGTCCAATCGTTCCTGCATTCGCTGGAGAGGATCGCCTTCCGACGACTCCGGCTGAATTCCGACACTGACAGCACGATTCTCGCCTTGCTGCATGTCGGGCGGCACAGACGAAGCAAGCGCCGTCATTTGTGTTCGCAGATTCGGCGCGAGATCCGCGGCGTACTGCTCAAAGAGCGGCAGCAATCGCTTGATCATCAGATACTTTCCGGTACGTCCTGATGTGGTCCGATCCTGATCGGGCGGCGGCGCAGGTTGCATGAGGATCTGAAATGCGACTTTAAGAAAGTTGTTCCGCAGCGTCGCATCGATTTCCGGCGCGGGCGTTGGGCCTCTCGATCGGCTCTGATTAGATCCGCCATCCTTTTCAAATGTTATGTAGAGAAACGGTGTGAACAGGTAAGACGACAAGCCTGAAACGGTATTGGCGTCTGAGTTTGGATCGCGGGCTGCACGTGCCAGCAGAGTTGTAAACGCTGCATCGCCGAGTTGTACATTTTTCTCGCGCAAGGCGGAGAGGAAGAAGATGGAGTCCGGGCTTACGGTATCGAGCGCTGGAGTTGCGAATTCGAGTGCGCGTTGTACTTCACCGTCTTCGACGAGTCGTCGCGCCAGTTGCAGTCGTTGCGACGCTCCGATCCGGTTGCCGGGATTGTTGCGCTGATCGGTTGCCGCCTCGCTCCGTGCCTTCTCATTAGCTTCGTCGAGAGCCTTGAGAAACTCTTCGCCAAGCTTGCGATCGCGCTTTGCCACCAGACGCAGAACTTCGCTACGCAAATCTGGACCGCCACGTACTACAACCGGTCCGCCTTCCGACTCCATCCTTCTCATTTCTTCCGAGCGTTTTTTCGCGGCTTCAGCGTCGACAATCTCTGCGGCCTCCCATGCGCGTCGGAAGAGTTCTCGAGCGCGTTCGGGGTCTGTATCCCAAAGGACGTCGGCTGCCCGCGCCTGGACGCGTGCCCGCCGTGTTTGATCCTTAAAACTGCGCGCTTCTTCGGCCAGACTCGTAACGAGAGAAATCGCGACGGTGCGCTGTTGCGCCGCTTCGGCGTCCACTTCTTCGTTGCTGGCTTTCGGTTTTTTGGGCTGGGCGAGCGCGGCGGAAGCAAACAGACTTAAACAAACACTCAACGCAATTGCGGTGAAGGGTAGGCGCATAGATACTCCTGTAGTTGCAACGCGGGATGGATATAGCCGGAGTAGTTCACGTAGCGAGGCGTGTTCGGTTCCAAAAACATTGGACGCTGCGGAACGTGCTGTAGGGGCGGCCCTCCGTGGCCGCCCGTGGCTTGGGCAAGGGATTCAAGGTGCTATGGCCTCGGGTATGGCGAACTCGATTCAAAACCACGGGCGGCCACGGAGGGCCGCCCCTACAGTACGTTCCGAAACTTCCAATTCATGAAGAGCTAGATTACCAATCGAGGGTGCTTTCCTTTGGACGGATATTCCGGTTGGAGACAAAATCATATCCGAGGACAAAGACCAGAGCCGAGATCATTGCCAGCAAGAAAGCAACAGTCCGGATTGTGCGACGGCTCATCATGAGGGATATTTTTCTTACACAGCAATCACTTCGAGCTCTGGATCGACTTCCTGCTTGAGCATGCTCTCAATCGCCATTAACGTGCCGGTGAGGGAGCTCGGACAGCTGCCGCAGGCGCCCTGGTAGCGGATGCTGAGGGTGTGGTCGGCCAAGCCGATGATTTCGAGATAGCCGCCGTCGCCCATCAACGCCGGGCGTACTTTTTCATCCAGGATTTCGTTGATTTTCAACAACCGCGGATCGTCACTTGTCACTGCTGCAATTGGACCACCAACCGCCGCTGCTGCCGCTGCCGCGGATCCGTTGACTGCTTCGGCAGCACGAATCGGTACCGCAAGCGCCGGTAACAACTCATCCCAGTCGCCTTCATCATCCTTTTCAACTGTGATCATGCGGTCCATGTAAAAAACCGACACGACATGACCAACGTCAAACAACGATTTCGCCAGCGGATCATTCTCGGCCAAATCCGCGGCGCCATACTGCCGCGCGACACCATTGCTCACCGGTTCGCGTAAAATAAACTTAACCGCATTCGGATTCGGCGTCTCTTCAATATCACTAATCTTCGGCATCTTAACTCCTCTTTCGTCGTCACATTATAACCTTTTTACCGGGTACCCGCAGTTAGGCCCGGAGGCGCCAAAGAAAACGCTTATCCGACCGCTAAATCTTTCTTATATAAAAGCTGCGCCGAAGTTGCAGGAATCATTGCTAAATATTCTGCGCGGGCTTATACTCCCGCCCTCACTTGCCCCCCTCTCAGAAGGTGAGTCAAAGTGAGATAGAGGCAGGCGATAGCGAGGGTCGCCTGCCTCACATTTTTGTGAGTTGAACTTTGTACTTTGTACTTGGTACTTTGAACGAGAAACAAAGTACAAAGAACTAAGCACAAAGAACCATTCACGCAATGAACATAGGCATCACGGTATATTCCTCTTACGGCGGTAGCGGTATAGTCGGCTCTGAACTCGGCAAAGAACTCGCTACACGCGGTCACACCGTTCACTTCATCTCTTCAGCATTGCCAACCCGTTTGACCGAACTGAACGAACGCGTGCGTTTCCACGAAGTCGAGATGATGTCGTATCCGTTGTTTGAACATCAGCCTTACACACTCGCACTCGCTACAAAGATGGCGACAGTCGCTGAAGAAGAAAATCTCGATCTGCTGCATGTTCATTACGCGATTCCGCATTCAATCAGCGCGATACTTGCACGCGAGTCACTTAAGCCACGCCGGCGTCTCCCGGTTGTCACCACATTGCATGGAACAGATATCACGCTCGTTGGCGCGGACCGATCCTATCTGCCGATCACACGCTATGGCATTGTGCAGTCAGACGGTGTGACGGCGATCTCTAACTATCTAAAAGAAGCCACCCGCGAGATTTTTCACTTTGACGAGATCAAAGTGATTCCAAACTTTGTTTGCCAGTACGACTATAAGCGCCTCGAAGTCGAAAGCCTGCGCCAAACATTGGCGCCTCACAACGAACCTTTGCTGATTCACGTCTCAAACTTCCGTCCTGTAAAGCGACCAGTTGATTGCGTCGAGATTCTCGCGCGTGTTTTGAAGAAGGGTGTCAAGACGCGTTTGATAATGGTTGGCGACGGCAGTGAGCGAACGAATTGCGAGCATCGCGCACGCTGTCTCGGCATCTTTGATCAGTGTTCGTTTGTTGGCAAACAACCGCGCATCGTTGACTATCTTTCTGCATCAGACGTGTTGTTGTTGCCTTCCGATCAGGAGTCGTTTGGACTGGCGGCATTAGAAGCAATGGCGTGTGAAGTTCCAGTGGTTGCTTCGCGTGTGGGTGGGCTTCCGGAAGTTGTGACGGACGGTGAGACCGGTTATCTCAGTACTGTGGGCGACATCGACAAGATGGCAGCGGACGCAGCGCGCCTGCTTTCTGAAGAAAAACTCCGCAAAGAGATGGGCCGTAGCGCGCGCGAGTCGGCGATCAGCCGCTATCGCACCGACGTGGTAATCCCTCAATACATCGAGTTCTACGAACAGATTCTTGCGAAGCAAGCCGCGTAATCTGGAGGTGGTGGTTCAGAGTCTTAAACGCCGAAGGCGTTCGCTAATTTCAGCCCAGGGTTGGAGCGTAGCGACAACCCTGGGGACAAGTATCCAGCCTTCTCTTGAACCCTGTAAGGGTTTGCCTCGGGGCGAACCCTTTCAGGGTTTAAGATCTTTTCTTTATATGGTTTCCCAGGGTTCTCGCTGCGCTCGAACCCCGGGCTGAAATTAGCCAACGCCTTCGGCGTTTTTTCAAACTGAACCACTACCATCTGTGACTAAACATGTCGTCTATTATCGTTGGCACCGCCGGTCATATTGATCACGGAAAGAGCGCCCTCGTGCGTGCTTTGACCGGTACCGATCCCGATCGCCTCCCTGAAGAAAAACGTCGCGGCATCACCATAGATCTCGGTTTCGCGGATCTTGAGCTGGATGACCTTCGCATCGGCTTTGTCGACGTTCCCGGTCACGAACGCTTCATCAGAAATATGCTGGCGGGCGCGCATGGCATCGATCTGCTTGCCCTTGTGATCGCTGCGGACGAGAGTGTTATGCCGCAAACGCGCGAGCACTTCGAAATCTGCCGCCTGCTCGGAGTTAGCAATGGCCTCGTAGTGATTACCAAAAAGGACCTGGTAGACGAAGACATGCTCGCTCTTGTTGAAGACGAGGTGAGGGAACTGGTCGAAGGATCTTTTCTGGACAATGCGCCAGTGGTCGCCGTGAGTTCGCGCACGGGCGCGGGCCTGGACGATTTAAAGTCGCGACTCACTGAGATGGGAAAGCGTGTTCCGCCCAGGTCTCATGACTTCACCATGCGACTTCCGATCGATCGCGCGTTTTCGATGAAAGGATTTGGGACGGTTGTTACGGGCACGCTGATCTCGGGAAAAATCACCGAAGGCGAAGAACTGGAGCTGTTGCCGGCAAAGACCAGCGTCCGTGTGCGCGGATTGCAGGTACACAACAAGTCGGTTCGCGAAGCACACGCGGGACAGCGGACGGCAGTGAATCTTGCCGGCGTCGATACCGCGCAGATCGAACGCGGGATGGTGTTGGCCCCCGTGGGACGTTTGCGACCGACACAAATTGTCGACGTTGTGATCGATGCATTGCCAGGCGCGTCGCGCCCGGTGCGATCGCGTTCGCGAGTTCGTTTCCACGCCGGCGCTGCAGAGGTTTTGGGACGGGTTAGAGTCCTTGAGGGTGTGCAACAGATTGCGCCGGGCAGTAGTGGACTGGCCCAGCTGAGACTTGAAGCCCCAGTGGTAGCAGTGCATGGGGATCGATTTATTTTGCGAAGTTATTCGCCTGCAGAAACGATTGCGGGCGGCGTGATCGTGGATCCATTTGCAACCAAACATCGCGGAAGGGAAATGGAACACACGCTCGATCTGTTGCGCTCCCTGATGCACGATGAGCGTGGGACGAAGTTCGAAACCTTTGTTCAAGCTGCGGGCGACACGGGATTACGACTGGAACGTCTGGCAGCCGCGACAGGTTGGACCAACGACGTGCTTGCAGGAGTCGCGTCGGAAGTTCTGAAGCACGGGACCGTCGTTGAGGTCGGCGGCTTGTTTATTGCACGTGCAAGTTTCGACAAGCTCAGTGGGGCGGTCGTGGCTGAATTGGAGCGCTATCACAAGCGCGAGCCGCTTGCGCGCGGCATGTTGCGCGAGACTTTACGTGAAAAGTTGTTTGCGCATTCGGCGTCTGAGTTATTCAGCGGTGTGATCACCGGACTTGAAGAGCAAGGCAAGGTAGTTTCTGAAAAGGATATTGTACGCTCGAGTCGACACACCGTGGGTCTGTCAGAGCAGGAGACTGAGCTGAGTAAGCGCATAGAACAGCTTTACCTCGCCGCGGGTGTCGAAGCGCCCACGATTGACGAGGCGATGACGAAAGCGAGCGTGTCGGCGTCGCAACGCTCTCAAGCGCGCAAGATTCTCCAACTACTGATTGACGATCGAACTCTCTTGCGGATCCAGGGCGAGATGTTCATGCATACAAAAGTGGTCCAGGAGTTGAAGACGAAACTGCAAACCTATGCTGCCCAACACGAGCCGGATCGCTTGATCGATGTTCCTGCTTTTAAAGACCTCGCCGGGGTCTCACGCAAGTATGCCATTCCTTTACTTGAGTTTTTCGATCGCGAGCAGGTCACGCGCCGCGCCGGCGACAAAAGGCTCATCCTGAAACCGCGCGTCTCCTGATTCAGACAACTTTTTATAGACAGGATTAACAAGATGTAACAAGATTCACCGGACGCCGAAGAAAAGCTTTACCTCGCGAGCACAAATCGTGAAGGACTATCACGTCAACATTTACTACAGTGAAAGAGATCACGGCTATGTGGCGGACATACCCGACCTCGAGATCTACTCCAAACCAGCGAAGACAGCTGCCGACGCTTTAGCTGACATCGAGGAGGCAAAGGCGCAGTGGCTCGCCGCAGCGAATGAGGACCAGCGACCAATTCCAGAACCCTCCTACCGTTCGGATACCCAAAACCGTGCGAGAATCAGCGAGCCCCAACGCCAGACCGAAGCCAAACCACTCAGCGAAGACCAGGCATCGTACGAGAAGGATATCGAGTACATTGAAAAGCGGATCGCCGCGCATGAATGCATTCTCTTTCTTGGATCTGCCATACATGTGCCGCCTCCGCCGGAGCTCACGCAGTATCATTATCCACCTGAGAAAGCGCCGCCAGTGGGAAGCCAACTGGCAAAGATTCTGGCTGAAAAAGGCGATTATCCAGGCGCGGATTGGTGGAACCTGCAAAGAGTTTCGCAACACTTTGAAACAGAAACTCGAAGCCGCTTTCGATTAGTAGAGGAGATCACGAATGCCGTTCACGTAAATCGTGAACCATCTCCAATCCTTCGCATGCTCGCGGACCTCGAGTTTCCGATCGTGATCACCACCAACTACGATCACCTCTACGAAAAAGCGCTGGAAGAAAAAGCGAAGGCGGAGAATATCGCGACGCCGTATCAGGTAAGCATCTACAATCCAAATATCAACAATAAATTAGAGACGGTCGACTGCCCTCGCAATCCGGATCCGAAACAACCTTATCTACTCAAGATACACGGCGATGTTGACACACCGGAATCCATCGTCCTCACTGATGAAGACTACATACAGTTTGTGCTGCGCATGAGCGACAAGCCGCCTTACCACCCGTTTGGAAACAACGTGCTGGCGCATCTGATGAAGTGGCCCACGCTATTTGTCGGCTATAGCCTGATGGACTACAACCTTCGGCTGCTGTTCAAGACACTGCGTTGGAAACTGGATGCCGCACGCATCCCACCAAACTATTCAGTCGACAAAAAACCGGATGTGCTCATTCGCGACGTCTGGGAGAACCAGCGACGTTACGTCTCATTCATCGTGCTCAATCTCTGGGACTGCATTCCCAAGCTGCATGCGGATCTTGGAAAGGTATTCAAGCCGTGACGCCAATTGCGCAAGATACGAAACCTCTGCCGGAGATACCGTATCGCGGGATCGAATCGTTTCGTTTTATCGATCAGCGACTTTTCTGTGCGCGTGAAGAGGAAACGTGGGATCTGTTGCGCAATATCCTGATCAATCGTGGGGTCTTGCTTTACGGTGATTCCGGTTCAGGCAAGTCGTCGCTCGTCAACGCCGGTTTGATTCCGGAAGCGATCAAAGAGCGTTTGTACGCACATCGCCTGCGTGTACAGCCTCGCCGTGGGCGCGAGATCAAGGTTGAGCGTATTCCAATCGAAACAGATGATGGCCCACCGTATCTTCCTTCGGATCTCACCGATCCAGCGGCGCGTGACGACAACGCGCTGAGTTTTGAAATCTCACTGGAGGAGTTTCATAAACAACTGGATCGACTTCGCCAGCGCCGCAGCGTTGATGAACCGCGCCCGCTTCTGATTTTCGATCAATTTGAAGAGTTCATCACGCTATTTGAAGATACGGCGCCGGGCGGCAGTACCCTCCCATCGAAGGACGCCCCCTCAACAATTCAAGGGAGCATTCTGACTGTGTTGACATCGATCCTCCAGGACGAAGGGTTGCCGGTAAAGCTACTCTTCGTTTTCCGAGAGGAATATCTGGCCAAGTTGAACATTCTCTTCAAGGCGGCCCCTGAGTTATTGGACCAGTATGTCAGATTGCTTCCACCGCGCGTTGAGGAGGCTCAGGACATCATTCTGGCGCCTTTTGCCGATGAAGAGGTCAAAGAGAGGTTTGCAGGAAAACCAAGCCACGTCAGGGACCTGGAGCATCTTGCGAAGCAGATCGCAATACAGATTCAGCAGCGAAGCGAGAATGGTTTCATCAACCTCACGGAGCTCCAAATCGTCTGTCGTAAGTTATGGGACTCACGTGATCCCGCGAAGTATTTTGAAAGCAACGGGTCCGACATTCAGAAGGTCCTCGAAGGTTACTGGGCTGACTCCCTGAAGAAGTTGGGAGATTTGTACGAGCCGTCGATCGCGTTGTTGGGCCACATGATTACTTCCACCAACACCCGGAACATTGTCTCCGAGCCGGATCTGAAGTCTTTCGAAAAGGAGAACTTTTCCGAGGAACAGATCAGCCGGGCTTTGAACGCTTTGGTTGATAGCAGGCTAGTGCGGCGCGAGCCTCGTCACAGAATCTATTTCTACGAAATCGTCAGTGAGTTTCTGGTCCCCTGGATACGCGCCAAGAAGACCGCACGTCTCGCGCAGATCGAAGCGGAACGCCTTGCTGCGCAGACCAGACAAAAACTAAAACAAGTAGAAAAAGAAAGACGGATCCTGATCGTACTCGGTCTCGTGCTGCTGGCAGGTTTGGTTGTGTCCGGACTCTTATATCTCAGGTTGAATCGTTTGAAGGCGGAGCTGGCAAGAGAAAGAGATCGGTCTGAGAATCTTGTTCGACTCTTAAACCGTTTGACGAGCGCAGATCCGAAGGAGCGTCTGGAATCTGTAAATGGATTTATCGATCTGGATAAAAAAGGGGAACTGCCGCGCGATCTCGTTCAGGTAATCGTAGCTGTCACGGCAAATGAAAAAGATAAGGAAATCTCTTACGCGGCCAACTATTTTTACAGCTCACTGAAGGAACTCAACGAAGTTCAGCAATCCGATTCGGAGTTAACCAAATCAATCATCAAGACCGCACAAGAGAAGAACACGCTTTTAACTGAGAATCGACCGATCGTAGGACTGCCGCCGCGTGTCTATTTCCAACTGGCGAGCAATAACCAACGTGCGCGTGCCGACAAGATTGCCGACGCCTTAAGGGGAATCGGCTTCATCGTTCCGCCTTATGAAATAGTGGAGAAGGGAACACCAAGAGGTAACGAGCTGCGTTTTTACAAGACGGCCGATGGTTCTGACCAGTCTAACAATGACAATCGCGATAAGGCGCTCGCAAAGGTTCGTGAAATAGACGGGCAAGGCTGGGCGCTAGTTGGACTTCAGCCGTCGTCTTCGGTCCGTCCGGGCACGCTCGAATTGTGGTTTGCCGGCGATGCCGCGCCGGTTGTCAGTCCGTCGCCGAGTCCGACTCCGACGGCTACACCTGACGTCACCTTAAAACTCACTTTTCAGAACGAACAAGGGCGACCTCTGTCCATCTATAATCCTCGCGTCTCGCTCGAGCGCACTCCATACACGGGACGACCGATCATCGTTTCGTCGAACACTCTATCAGCGCCCCCAGGAAAGTACATCTTGTTTGTACAAGCACAAGGCTATGAAATGTATAGGGCAGAGATTACTTTACAGGGTGCTGAGGTCCTTTATCCGGTTGTTTTGAAACCGACTAGGCGCATTGTCTCTCCTCCAGTTCGCATTCAATAGTGCTGTCCACAGATTACACAGATGGTTCAAAGAATCCGTGTCATCTGTGGATAGAGCCTCAGTAAATATCTGACTTGCATTCCCTCACACCCCGGCGTTAACATGACGCCATAATTAGCGCAAAAGATTGGCTTTTTCCTTAACCTTCATATTTTAATTACCTGGCCGGAGGTTCAAAATGAAAAGCCTGAAAGATATTCTCGCGGTATTAGTGGGAATTGCGGCCGCCATCGGCGCGATCTTCTACTTCTATAGGTTTGTGACCGATCCGAACCCCGCCGGCGGTCATTCATCAGGATGGATCGCTCTCGGGTTGGCAGCAGTGGCCTTTGTTTGTGGTTTGATATACTTCCTCGGCCACGTAAACAAAGAGGAAGAGATTCACATTACGCAATAGCAGCGCTGACCACTTGCGGACAGCGGGGCTCAGAGTTAGTTCCCGCTGTGTAAACTTGCGCCTGTTGCCCGACACCATATTGGACGCCGTTTGTGCACATACCAAAGCGGCTTTACGTGCGCAGACGGCGCTCGTTTTTGTGAACACGAGTGACACGAAGTTTCAGGAACAGGATTAGATAACGAAGGAGAGTCTCACCGAAATGTTTCCACTGCTCATGATGCTATTCCAGCAACCACAACTGCGGGCGACGCAGCCAAACTATTTTTTCCCAGTGGTGGTCTTGTTGTTGGTTGCCGGTGGTGTTGCCTGGTTGATAGCTGCCGTCCTTGGTTTTGCCAGATCGCCTGCATTCGGACCTTCGGCTCGCTGGTTTTCCTACGCGGCTGTTTGCCTGGTTATTTATCACCTGCATTTTCTGCTGTTCGGGATATTTGCGGTGCTGGGCATCTCGCAGAATTCGGTTGATCTCTCGATGGCTTTGGGCGTCGGCGCATTCTTCAACCTGTTTGTGGTACTGGGCGCTATCTGTGCGATTATGGGCTTTGTTAGAATGACGGATCCGAGATAGTTTGATTGTCCGCTATTGCGTTGATGAATAAGAAACTGCTTGCGGTCGCCGCGCTTGTCATTGTTGGAAGCGCGGCGGCTCTATTTTTAGTTGCCTCACCGAACACTGCTGATAACGGTTCAAAGAATCAGTTTATCCGCCAGCGAGGCGGACGGTTTTTTATCGGCCAGAAACCGTTTCGCTTTGTTGGCGCGAACGTGGCCGTGATGTATCGCGACGAAGATCGCGAGCGGATGCCTGAAACACTGCGACAGGCCGCCCAGGCAGGAATCAAGGTGGTGCGTGTTTGGGCGTTTGGAGAAGGTGGTCCAAACGACGTGAAACCGATGGCCGACTTCGAAGACTGGCCCCGCCAGCACTATTTCCGGCTCGCACCGGGACAGTGGAATGAAGACACCTTTGTACATCTCGACAAAGTCATCGCTGAAGCAGCGAAGAACAACATCTACGTGCAACTGTGCCTCACGAACTGGTGGCGCGACACAGGTGGTGTAACGCAGTATCTGCGCTGGGCCGGAATCGACGATGCCGCTGACGACAGTTACGACTTTGGTATCAACAATGAAAAGGCGATGCTCTTTTACTCGAGTCCCGAAACGCGCCGCCTCTATCGCGAACACCTTGAAAAACTCGCGACGCGTAGAAACACGATCACCGGTGTGCTTTATCGTGACGATCCGTCGATCTTCGGTTGGGAGTTGATGAATGAAGCCCAGGCGATCACAGGGCGCTGGGCCGAGCGACGTGCGTGGTTTGCGGAGATGAGTGCTTATCTGAAGTCACTTGACCCGAACCACCTGATTGCGCCAGGCGACTGGGGTTATCGCTCGTCGTCTGAGCGTCGTGAATGGTTGGCCGATCACGCGATTCCCACAATCGACTATTGCGATGTGCATATTTATCCACGGCCTGATCACAACAGCTTTGTAGATTCACCGAAGGCGTTGCAGGAGTTTATCGAGAATCGTGCTGCGGCTGCCTTTGCGATCGGAAAGCCACTTGTGTTCGGTGAGTTTGGAATGGGCGTTGAAGGTCACAACGGCGCTTCGCAGGTGGATTGGTACAAAGCCTTCTTTGAAGGCAATGTAAGGGCGGGAGCAGGCGGTGCAATGTTCTGGATTCTCACGCCGGATGCACGCAGAGGTTACGGGGTTACTTATTCGACGCCGCGAGATAAAGCGCTGCTGAGTGAGATCGGTCGCGCGTCGCAAATGTTTTCTTCGTTGCAGACGGCTGAGTTGCCCGCCCGTTTGCAAGACAATGAACGGCACCTGATCCCGCGTCAGTTTGCGTGGTCACGTGCAGATGGCGATCCGGCGACGTTGCCGGCGATCGCCGTGAGGGACGACAAGACGGTCCTTTATCAATTCAAACCGCAGATGGCTAAAGCTCAGCGTTTTGAAAAGATTGGTGAGGGAGTGGGATACATCTGGGGATTTGGATCCGGATATGTCGAATACACGATTCCGGCGCGTGAAGATCGACGAAAAGTCAGCGAGATCGTAGTGCGCGCGCACATTCAGCCGGTGTTGCCAGTAGATGCGCCTCCTGGTTTTGTGAAAACTCGCGTGACACTTTTTGTTGAGGGGTGGGATGGCGGTTCGCGTTTGATCCCGGTTGAGGCGCAAGGGCAGCCAATCATTCAGGAGTGGCGTTTGACAGGAATGTTTCTGCGTCTGCGGGCAATGCGCGGTTTGCCGTTAAAAGTTCGTTTCGAGGTTACGCCCAAATCGGACTGGCTCTACGGCGTAAACATTTCCAACTGGCCCGAGGGCTACGATTCGAAAGACGCGAAGCCGATCGAGGTTGAGCTGAGGCATTAGCCACGAAAAGGCACCAAAAGCACATACGGCTAGGGTAATCACTGATTGGGTATACTGAGGTGAATGACTCACCAGAATGGAACGCACGATATGTCCAGAGTAAAAACCTTACCTAATGTTGAGAGCATTGTTGCAGAGATTCAGCATCTTTCCGAGATGGAGCAGCGAGCTTTGGCAACCGCAGTATTGCATGATCGAAGCCTTGAAGCTTTTGTCGAAGAGCTCGAAGATCAACTTAGTTGTGAAAGGGCAGTTGCGGAAGGATCCGCAGAACTTTTTACTGATTAACCTAAACCTCACATTGAGTCAAGATATTGATCAGCCACAGATGAACGCGGATTGAACCCGGATAGAAATCCATAACGAATCCGCGTCAATCCGTGGCTAAACACTACTTGAGCATCACAGCGCTCTGGTTATCGAGTTGGTAGAGTTTTGCGGAGCGGATGGAGCCGAGTTTGAATTCGGCGACTGGCGTCGAACGGTCGCGGAGGGTGGTGATGAGGGCATCGTTGCTGAAGTAACGACGCCCGCGGGCGATGATTATAAAGTCTCCGGCGCTGAGTTGTTTGAGGGCTTCAGGGTCTGAAAGTGAAATGCAGATCAAGTCGGTCCGGTTTGCTCGTTCTGCGTAATAAGCCGCTAACGAAGGACTCTCACTCACCACGCGTGCACGCAGTCCTGCACGATGCGCAATATCGGCGACTACCTCGCGCATACTCGCATCGTAAAACTCATCATGCGGGAAGTAATAACCAGCCCGTGCCATACCACCACCGATCGAATTCGTGAACAAGCGAAAGTGCGGTGCCGCCTGAATCGAATTAACCACCGCTCCAATAATAACAATGACGGCCAGACTTGCCGGCGCATAGTGTTTCAAACTATCGGCCCAATCGAATCTCGCAATTCCATTCGCAACCCAACGACCAGCAAACTGAATCCCCAGCGCGCTCGTTATCAGCACTGCAGGCAAAACGGTTGTGTAATAGCGCGTAAACTTTCCGCCGGAGAAACAGAACGCGACGACCCACAACATCAACCAGAACAGAATGAAATAACGGCCGTCGCCCAGTTTCCGTCGAAACAGCAAAGGCAGCCCGGTCACAAATCCCAGCACAGTCAGAAGCGGCAGCTTGACGGCGGTGAAAACAAAATAGAAGTAGAAGGGAATGCCATGGAGCCAGTCGTCAAAACGTTGCGGGTAAAGCTTATTCATGAATTCGTAGCCGTCATGACTTATACGCTTGCCGCCGGCAAACAATCCCATCTGACGCCACGTCTCCGGAAGTAGAATCGTAGGACTCAATAAAAGAAACACGAGGCCCATGATGAAAAAGAACGTGATCAGGCGTTTCTTACCTAAGCGCCAACGCGTCTCGGGAATGTTTTGAAACATCCAGTAGTAGCAGATACTGATCGTGAACAGATGCGGCACGTACTTCGAAGCGATCATCGCGCCGTAGGAAGCAGCGGTGGCCCAGTAGTACTTGTTTGGACTGCGATCGCTGCTCTCTGCAACACGTTGTCCGCGCAACCAAAACACATTCGCGAGCAGGAAAAAGAACAGCAGGAACGAGTCTTCCTTCGCCACGCGATTAAAACCGATAGCGGTGGGATCGAACGCCCATAACGCTGCTGCGATTAGTGCAACTTCGACTCCGAACAGCTCGGCAGCGATCAGGAAAATCAGCACTGTGCTCAATGCACCGACGATTGCGCCCGGTAGTCTCAAAGCAGTTTCAGGCGCGATCTGATTTGCCGGATGAGACGCTACGAACGAAGTGTTGTTCCATTTTTCCGCCAGAATGATGCTGGCCGTCTGAAACGCCTTCATCAGCATCGGATGCTCGCCGTTCGCACCGGTCAGACCATGCGCGCGGTAATCGGCGACGGCGTTAAGTTTATTGAGTTCGTCCTCACTTAAACCCTCAGCGCTCAAGCCGTTGGCGCGAAAACCGAAACCGGCAACAACCAGAACGATTAGCGCAGTCAGGACAAGTGTTTTGCTGTTGGTTAAGACTCCACGTCCGGCGAAGAGGTCAGGTCTCAAACCGGCAGTGATAATGGCTTCAGCGTGTGCGGACAAAATCAACCTCAAGAGAACTCGTGCAAAACTTGAAAGGGTATCGAAAGATTCGTGCCAGTGTCAAAAGAGGGACAGGATTTACAAGATGATGGCTGCGAGTTATCTTGTAGATCCTTTCTCAATGGACCAGACGGAAAATCATACTCAACTAGCACGAAGGCTCGGCCTCTTTGATGCCACGATGATCGTGATGGGTGGCATTATCGGCTCAGGCATCTTTATGAACCCGTCGGTGGTCGCGGTTCAGGTTCATACTCCCTTCCTGATCCTCGGCGCATGGATACTCGGCGGTCTATTCGCACTCGCAGCCGGTTTCATCTGGGCGGAGTTGGCCGCGTTGCGTCCGGACGTTGGTGGCCAATACGCCTACCTGCGCGAAGCGTTTCATCCGGCGGTGGCGTTTCTTTACGGCTGGGTGTTGCTGCTGGTGGTTCAGACCGGTGGCATGGCGGCAGTCGCGGTCACGTTCTCACGTTATTTTGTCGAACTGACGCACACTCCGATTTCATCTGCTTATCTCGCTGCGATGGTGCTAGCGTTACTGACAGTGATCAATTGTCTTGGTGTGCGTGCCGGCAGCACAGTGCAGAGCATACTGATGGTTTTGAAAATCCTGGCCATCGCGATGTTAGTTCTATGCGGATTTCTGTTCGCACAGGGAAGCCCAAGTCCTTCCGCTGTGCTGGACAGACCACTCTCGTCAGACCTGCTGACCGCGTTCGGCGCCGCGCTCGTCCCGGTCATCTTTGCTTATGGCGGCTGGCAAACCGCGACCTTTGTGGCTGGTGAGATCAAAGAGCCACGTAAGAATCTGCCACGTGGATTGATACTCGGTGTCGTCGGCGTTGTGCTGCTATATCTCGCTGCGAATGTGGTCTACATCAATGTTCTGGGAACAGCAGGACTTGCAGCATCCAAAGCACCCGCTTCAGACGTGATGCGAAGTGCACTCGGAGATTTCGGCGCGCGCATCATTGCAGCCGGGATTGCAATCTCAACGGTCGGCTTTTTGAGTCAAAGCATGCTCACGGCCCCACGCGTTTACTTCGCAATGGCACAGGACGGATTGTTCTTCAAAAGTGTGGGCACGGTCCACCCACGTACCCGAGCGCCGATAGTAGCTATCGCTCTCCAGGGATTACTGGCAATCGCGATCGCGTTACTCGGCACTTACGAACGCATTCTTAACTACGTCGTTTCCATCGATGTGATTTTCTTTGGACTGACTGCCTGCTGTATCTTCGTTTTTCGCAAACGAGAACCAGCGATAGTAAACAGAGTTCCAGGTCATCCGTTTACGACGATCCTGTTCATAGCAGTCTGTTGGCTGGTGGCGATTAATACGATCTTTCATTTCCCGCAAAATACTTTGATAGGAATCGCGATCCTGATCGCAGGCATTCCGGCATACTGGTTTTGGCAACAGAGGAACAGCAGATGACAGCCGCTCGCGAGGTTATGAGTTCGTCGTATATGAATTGGGCCAAAACGAGCTCAGTCGCAAAATACAATCTGGCGACCAGTGGCCTCGGAAATCTACAGTTGCGTGAGCTACGCGTCTCGCTCGACGATCTCGAGATCACAAACGGCGGCTATGGTTACCGGCCACTGATGGATTTGATTGCAAATCGTTACCGAGTCGCTGCGGAAGAAGTGGTGACGGCGGCAGGAACAACCTTTGCGAATCACCTGGCAATGGCTGCTCTAATAAGACCCGGTGATGAGGTGTTGTTTGAACACCCGGCTTATGAACCGATGCTTGCCCTCGCTTATTACCTGGGCGCAGACGTGAAACGTTTTTACCGGCGCTTTGAAAACGGGTTTGGAATCGACAGCCGGGATCTCGCAGCTCTGATCACTCCGAAAACTCGACTGATCGTGATTACAAACTTGCACAACCCGAGCGGTGTGTTGATCGACGATTCAGAAATGAAACGAATCGGCGAACTCGCACGCAATGTAGGCGCTCCTGTGTTGGTCGATGAGGTCTACATGGAGACCTTGTTTGAAGACTCGCCGCGCACGAGTTTTCATTTGGGAACCGAGTTTGTGGTGACGAGCAGTTTGACGAAGGCGTTCGGATTGAGCGGACTGCGATGTGGCTGGATACTGGCTGCACCGGAACTCGCCAAACGCATGTGGCTGCTTAACGATCTCTTTGCGTCAACTCCCGTTCATTCAGGTGAGCGAATGAGCGTCGTTGCATTCGGGCAGCTCGAAGAAATCGGCACACGAGCGAAGGAGTTGTTCGATCGAAACCGCAAGTTGCTTAATGAGTTTCTCGATACGCGTGAGGATCTGGAGGTTGTCAGACCTGAGTTCGGAACGGTGATGTTTCCGCGTGTGCGTCACGGAAGTTCGGAAGAACTCTGTCGACTGCTGCGCGAGAAGTATGAGACGACGGTTGTGCCAGGTCGGTTCTTCGAGATGCCCGCACACTTTCGGATCGGAATCGCGGGCGACACAGCTACGCTTGAGGAAGGACTCGATCGATTAGGGAAGGCATTGGATGAAATGGCTAATTCTTCTTGATTTCTTGTACAAACAGCCAATCGCGGACCTGCTCGGCGGCCTCGATGCCGACGGCTTCCGTCGTGATCCTGATCGGCGTTCCAGTAGGCCAATTATCTTTCTTCAGCATGGGACCACCCACCGCTTTGTAATACACTTTTCCTTCAAACCTCTTTTGTCCCGTTTTCGGCTCGAATACGTAGACGTGAACTTCCAAATCCGTTGGGTTGAGAATCAAAGTCCCATTCTGAAACTCGTCAACGTCAAACTGCATCAGCACAACTACAGAATCAGTTTCGCTCTTCGCGCGCTTAACAGCCCTGTCGCGCTTGATGGCGCCCATTTCAGTCGTGCTGACATTCTTAAACTCACGGAGATGATTGAGAAAGTTTGCAAAGATGGCGTCTTCGCTGAGCAGGTGTTTGGAAGACGGCTCGCTCCCGACGAGCAGAGAAACCCTTTGTTTTAAATCTCTGGCGGTGTTTTTAGAACTCGACTCAGAATCAGTTTTGGGTGTGGTGACAGGAGGCTCGACAGGCTTCGGAGCGCGCCTGCCAGACTGCGCAACTGTCTGCGTAGCAAGCAACAACAGCAGGCTCGAGGCCGCAAAAAAGCCTTTGCTATGGCGCTTTCGCTGAAAGCCGGGCAGCATTTTCATGCGTTGTTCTCCAGCGGTGTGACCTTAGAAGCGGGCCTAGTCTACAGGGTTGCAACAGAGCTGTCTAAGATCCGGCGATGTAGGTGCCGTCAGGTATATCTGCACGGCCGCGCCCTTCCTTAGTTCGTCCGCATATGCCACAAACCACTTTTCCGCTTCCCGCTCCTGGAGCACCTGCATAATCTGATATTTGAGTTCGGAAAAACTGCCTGGTAACTGTCCCTTTTGTTCCTTGTAAAAAGCACGCGCCTGCTCTTCACTGACGATCGGCACCCTGGTTCTGACGTTCAGATCGATCAGAGCCTTGGGCGTTGTGCCGAGTCGTTTCGCTTCCTGCTCGAGCAGCAGGTCGTTGACTCTGATATCCAGATCGCGTTTACGAAGCGCATAGACCTGTTGCTGCACGCGAAAGATTAGCGGCAGCAGGCTTTGCTCAATGTCCTTTGAAGTTATGTTCACTTCGTTGACAGTGGCGAACACGCGCGATAGGTCCGCTTCGTTAGCCGGTGCCGTGACTTGCAGATTGGACACACTGACTTGGGCGCCGGCCCGCAGAGAATTTGCAAACTGGTTTGCACGCAGCGTCTCTCGTTCGTTCTTCAATTGGGTAAGGATCTCGTTCTTTACACTGCTAAAACTGCGGCCGATACGATTCTTATTCTGCTCATAAACGGCTCGTGCCTCTTTTTCTGTTGGTGGGATTACCTTTGCCATGACTTCGAGCTCGAGGAGTTTGGCGCTGGTGGTGCCGCGTCTCTTTGCTTCTGCTTCCAGCAGCGTTTTGTTGATCTGGAGATTTAGTTCCTGAGCGCGGGCTGTGATGACAGTCTCTTGTGCGAGGCTCACCTGAGTTCTGGTATCGATACTTAAATCATGCTGAGTGATCTTGATGCCATTGACCACCGCGAGGACGTTGAGCTGAGGCTTTTGTTCACAACCGCAGTTTGAGGGTTGGGAGAAAGCAAGCGGCGCACAAACACCGAGAAGAATAAGCCACAGATTTACACGGATCTTCACGGATCAGAAAAAAGATTACCTGGTTAATACTTTGATGGCCTCTCGGGCATAGTAAGTCAGGATAATGTCGGCGCCGGCGCGCTTAATGCTGGTGAGCGTCTCCATCATCACGCGTTCTTCGTCGATCCAACCCTTCTGAGCGGCTGCTTTGATCAGAGCATACTCGCCCGAGACGTGATACGCCGCGATTGGAACGTCGAATCGCTCACGCACCATGCTCAGCACATCGAGATAAACGGTGGCAGGCTTTACCATCAGGATGTCAGCGCCTTCGGAATAGTCGAGTTCGGCCTCGCGCATGGCTTCGCGAGCGTTCGGCGGATCCATCTGATATGCACGGCGATCACCAAACTCGGGCGCACTCTGGGCAGCCTCCCGGAATGGTCCATAAAACCCGGATGCGTACTTCACGGCATACGCCATGATCGCTGTGTTCTCAAAACCTTCACGGTCGAGTATCTCGCGAATGGCCTCGACCTGGCCGTCCATCATCGCCGAAGGCGCAACAATGTCGGCTCCCGCAACTGCCTGGCTCAATGCTGTGCGAGCCAACAACTCCAACGACTCGTCGTTGATAACGTCTCCACCGCGAACGACGCCGCAATGACCATGTGACGTGTATTCGCAGAGACACGTATCGGCCATGATGATCACATCCGGCGATGACTGTCGAACCGCGCGAATCGCACGTTGCACAATCCCGTCTTCCGCGTACGCCCCGGAAGCGACCAGGTCTTTTGTTTCCGGAAGTCCGAAGAGGATGATGCTGCGCACGCCGTTGTCGTAAGCGGCCGCGACTTCTTTTGTTACCTCATCGATAGAGAGGTTGAACACGCCTGGCATTGACGAAATTTCGCGACGCACTCCCGTACCGGGACAAACGAATAGCGGTAACACAAAATTTTCCGGTGCGAGGCGGGTCTCGCGCACGAGGGAACGGATGGCGTCTGTTCTGCGAAGTCGACGAGGACGATGAATCATTTCGGATCTCACTTGAAAACTACCAACGGTGATATGCCGGGTGCCCGGATTTGACTGCGACGAAAGTGCCTCGACAGGTTGCGCAAACCTTTTCGTGGGCGATCAACTCGCCTTCGACGATGGCTCTGTCGTCAGTTGATTCGACGATGCGTGCGACGAGTTTCAGCGGACGGTCAGTCGGAGTCGGGCGCAAGAGTTTGATTGTGTATTCAGCGGTGACCGTGCAAGGCGGTTTATCAGCGCCGCTCTTCTGCATCAAATGCCACGCTGCGGCCCAGTTGCAATGACAGTCGAGGAGGGTCCCGATAATGCCGCCATTCAACATTCCGTTATAGGCTTCGTATTCCGGGCTTGGCTGCCATTCGGCGACGACCTCGTCACCATCGGGAAAACTGCGAACGTGCAGACCTTTCGGATTGGACGGTCCACAACCAAAGCACGCGAGATTTGGGGCGAAGGTTTCCTGGATGCTTTGCATTAAATTGTAAATAGGTCCTATAGGTCCAATAGGACCTATTTGTCACTCAACTGCTGCCGCAGCTTGAACCTCTGAATTTTTCCGGTTGCCGTGTATGGCAGCTCGTTCACAAACACGTACCTTCGCGGTTGTTTGAAGCGCGGCAATGATTCGGAAGCCAGCTTTCGCAACTCGTGTTCGAGTCGGTGCAAATCGGATTCTAACTCCTGCTTTACAACAAACGCACACGCGCAAGGCAGCTGATCGGAGTCAAAATCTTCCACTACGGCGGCACGAGCGACACCGGCGTGACGCAACAACACACTCTCTACTTCAACCGGAGAGACCCATTGGCCGCTCGATTTGAAGCAATCATCGCTGCGCCCCATGTGGTACCAGTAGCCGTCATCGTCGCAGCGATACAAGTCTCCGGTGCGCACCCAGCCATCGACAAACGTTTGCGCCGTAATCTCGGGTCTTTCCCAGTAGTAAACCGCGGCACTATCGCCCTTTATCCACAAGTTGCCTTCGACACCTTCCGGCGCCACCTCGCCGTGTTCGTCAAGCAGTCGTGCATCATAGCCTTTGAGCAAACGGCCGCTGCTGCCATATCGCACTTCGTTCTCATGATTTGAGATGAACATATGCAGCATCTCAGTGGATCCGATTCCGTCAAGCACCTGAACGCCAAACTCACGTTCCCACTCTTCACCGAGATGGGCCGGCAGCGCTTCGCCCGCTGAGACGCACAAGCGCAAACTCGAACAGTCGAGCCTCTTACCGCGCTTGTGATGCTCGAGCAGCAGGTTATAGACAACCGGAACGGCAAAGAAGATTGTGGGACGATGGTCCACGAACACTCTCTCGATCACGTCCGGCGACGGCTTCTCGCGAGAGAGGATCGTGGTTGCACCATTCAAAAGCGGAAAAGAAAAGCTGTTGCCCAAGCCGTAGGCAAACGGCAACCGCGAAGATGAGAACAGCCGATCGCGAGTCGTCAACCGCAACACTTCACGACAGAACGTTTGGTTCGTGTAGAAGATGTCTGATTGGCGGTGAACAGCTCCTTTGGGCTCGCCAGTACTGCCGGACGTGTAGAGGATGAAAGAAGGCTGGTCGGCGACTGGTTCGGGGAAGTCGAGTTCGTCAGTCACTTCGCCCAAATCCTCGTCCTCAGAGCGCCCCACGCTAACAACGTTTTTCAGTGACCGCAGCTTTTCTGGCGCATGTGTCAGCAAGTCATGGCGCATGTCCGCTTCCATAAAGGCCAAACTGGCACCGGAATTGTGAAGGATCGAACACTGCTCATCGGGGCGTAGCGCCATGTTAATGGGAACGGCGATTGCCCCAAGCGAACATGTGGCAATGAATGCTTCAACAAGCTCAGGCGAATCATGGAGCAGGAGGCCGACGCGGTCGCCGGGCTCGGCGCCAAGCGAGCGAATCAGCCGCGCCATCTTCAACGTCCCGGCGCGCAGTTCGCCGTAAGTAATTTTGCGACGGCCGAAATAGATGGCCGGCGACGAGGAGTCGTGCGTGAAGACAGCGTCGAAAAGGTTCATTGGGTCCTGGTGATTATAGACAAGCTATCTGCGATTACAGAACGACATCTTGTAAATCCTGCTAATCATGAAAATCCTGTGAAACTGATGTCTATGTCAGTTTGGCGGAGGTGTTATGGAAGTTCTGTTCACTCTGTTCATCGTCCTGGCAATCATAACTGTTGTTGGTCACGTAATCTGGTTGGGCATCGCGGCTATTTACCGCTGGGCTTTTGTTGATGAAAAGGTCACTGTTGAAGTGGTGCCGCGTTTCGATCCTGTCGTAGCAAAACTCAAAGATCTCACCATCACTGAACGCCAGATCGTTCAGTTTTACCAGGACGGAAAATTAAACGATCAGACATACGAACAGGTAATGAGTCAGATTCGTGCGGAACGGATCACACTCATTAATCCCACTCGCGCCAAAGCTCCTGCGCCGCCTCCCGCTCCCGCGCCGCCTTCAGTCGAAACGACACCCGCATTCGTTTCTGTGGTGCCTGTAGCGAATGACGATGAAGTTGTTATCAAGCCCGTACCGTCCTTCATGGACAACGATGAACCTCCGCGCCCCGAACCTCCGCCGGCGCCACCACGCCCACCGCGCAGATCTTTCTCCGAAGTACTCAACGCCTTCATGGAAGAGAGCAACATTCGCTGGGGTGAGATCATCGGTGGTCTCTTAATCATCGGTTGTTCGACGGCTCTCGTCGTGAGTCTCTGGGCGCAGATCTCGGAGATTCCTGTACTCAAGTTTTTGATCTTCACTACTGTCACCGCGATTCTCTTCGGTATCGGTCTCTACACCGAACACCGCTGGAAACTCCCAACGACGAGTCGCGGCATTCTGACTATCGCGACACTGCTCGTGCCTTTGAACTTTCTCGCCATTGCTGCGGTTTCCGCAAGCAACACCTCGGGAGGGCTGGTTATCGGCAGCGAACTCGTCGCGCCGGCGATATTTCTCTGTCTGGTCTATTTCGCGGGGCGGATCATCACGCCCGGTTGCGCACACATCCTCTCAGCTGGAGTGCTGGGATCGTCAGTTGGGCAACTACTCGTACGGCATTTTGCGACGCCAGACGTTTCTCCGTGGCTGCTGGTCTTTCTCGGTGCATTTCCGGTGGTGTGTTATGTGGTGACAGTCGGGCTAGCACTGCGCTTCGTGCTCCACGATCATGAGATCGACGAAACCGAAACCACAACAGTCTTCACTGCGCTCGGGACGATGAGCTTTGCGGCGTTATTGCCGTTTGCGCTGCTGCTGTACAAGTCTGGTCCGATTGGTATGTCGATGATGTACCTGGCGCCCCTCGTCACGTTGTGGGGACTGCCGATGCTCGCGACCGGAACAATTCTCTGGCGAAAGATTTCAAACAGGGAACTCGTCGCTTCGAGAACGGCAGGGACAGCACTCGGAATTCTGGGCGTGATGATTGTGCTGGCGGGCATGATCCTCGCTTGGCCCAATCCGGCGAGTATCGTTCCTGCCGCATTACTTAACTTCGCGGTATTCACAGTCCTCGCGGTCACGCTGCGAGTTCCTGCCGGTCACCTGATCGCGGCAATTTGTTTCGCGCTCGCTTTTCTTGTGACCGGTCATGTGATGGCCGGCAACATCACGTGGGAAAACCTGCGTGTGATGTCGCTGCTTGCCGTGAGTCTCTCCGTCAGCAGCGGACAATTACTCATCGGCGCTTTCGCCCTCTTCGTTGTTGTTTCGGAATGGTTATCGCAACGCGGGAGAGCAGGTGACAGTCATTACTACCACGTCGCTGCATGTTTGACGGCAATTGTGAGTCTGACACTTGCCACGGTTTTTGGTATCGGTACTTTCGAGCAATACTCACTGTGGATCCTTTACGGGCTCTACGCTCTCGGTGCTTTCTGGATTGCCTGGCGACGCCAGCTCACCGTGTTCACGTGGATAGGATCTGCGCTGCTGCTGTTTTCACTCGCTCATAACTTCAGCAGTTCCGAGTTTGCATTTCCGTGGCAAACGGCGCTCTTCGCACATGCGACGATTTGCTCCATCGCGGCAATTATCAGCTCTCGCTACATGCGCGGCAGAGTTCTCTCGAAAGCGCTCAACGCCACAGCGCTGATTTCGATTGTGCTGGGAGTACTTAGTCTGTTTCAGGCAAACACGTGGGAAGTTACCTGGATGCAGGCGCAGCGAGTGTTCTGGATCGCAGGGATACTTTTACTGCTGCAATGGCTAAATCGTCGTCTCAGCATACTCAACGCGTTTCAAATCGCATTGATTTGCGCGCTCGTGTTGACTGTCAAAGCGGCGCTGCAGGAGTACGAGTGGTACTCATACTTGCCGCATGCTTTTCTGCATCCGGCTGCACTGCAGATTCAAGGCACCGTCCTCGCACTGTTTTGTTTGATTTGGATCTCGTTGCGACTTTTTGTACGACGTATATCGGGCGCCTCGTCCACGCAGGACGGAAATAGCTGGTTGTCAGCGGCTTCAAGATTGCTCGACAGCAGATACGCGATCGACAGATTTCTCATTTGGTTGTTGATTCCGGCGTTTCTGGTGCTGGTGGTTTATGGATCTCTTTCCGGAATTACACGCGAACTGCTGGTGCCTGGAAGCGAGTACACGGGTTTTAACCTCGCCGGATTTCCGCATGAGGAAGCTCTCGGTTTGGGTTCGTGGATCGTTTTCGGCTTGCTGATACTGACGATGTTATTGACTTACCGGGAACGTCGCCGCAGTGCTTATTTGTTCGGCGCGCTGGCCGTGTTTTCAGCGATCGTTCCTTTGTTTGCAGGCCGGTTCGAAAATCAGATAGCGACTGCCAGCGCGTGGCGCTGGTTCGCCGCTCTATTTCTGCTTGGTGGATCGCTCGTGATCTGGTGCCGCCGCAGGATCTCACAACGTCTGATCACATTCGGCTGGCCCACACCTGAAGGTGAAAGCGAATTCTTCGCACGGGACACACGAACAGTGTTGTTCGCACTCACGGTGGTGCCGCTTATCTTGCTGACGCTGGTCCCTGCTTGTCGAGCAATCTTCGGCCTGGCTGTTCAAGACCACCCAATCAGCGGCGTCTTCTCCTTGTTCGATAACGACTTTTCATATGGTGTGCCGCTGGTGCTGTTGGCGCTGGTGCTGATTGGATATGCGCTCCGTGAGCGCATGCCTGAGTTCGCAAACTATGCTGGTGCTTGCTTCAATGCAACGGTGACGCTTGCGTTCCTGCTCACAGTCGTCGCTGCTCACGGAGCAATAGACCGCGTGGTCCTTGTGCGTGTTCTGCAACTGAATGCCATCACGTGTGCAGTCTACATAATGCCGTGGTTAAGCACGCGCCGTCGCTGGCAGGCCAAACTCAATCAGGGTGATCAACGATTCGGTGAGTTCCTGTTGAAGTTACAACTGTTTTGTGCGGTGGGCCTCAATGCTGCTCTAATTTTGACAGGCGCGATGATGGTCGTGTCAAAAGTCGGACACGTGACTGTTGGCACTATCGCGATCGGGAGTTCTCTAGCATGGCTGAGCTTGTTAACTACCGTAATTGCGGCGTTCTGGTTGAGTTTGAGTCAAACGATAAGACTCTCGGCCTTCGGTCTGGCTGGTTTGCTGTTGAGCATTAGTTCTCTGATTGCGATTCGAATGGCGAGCATTGGTGGTGACGCCGGAGTGCATACGCTAACGGTTTGCATCGCCATTACAGCCTGGCTGTTGTTCGTAGCGGCGGAACTGACGCCCGAACGCTGCAAGGCAGCTCCGTTTCCAATTAACCTGCTGCGATATGTATTTGATCTGGGCGCCAAGTGGCGAGCGACTTCCAGAGCGCTCGTCACGGTTGCGGGTTTGTTCGTGGTATTTCTGAGTTTCCGCATGCTGGTTTATCCCGCCAACGGATGGTGGTCCATGGGCCCCTTGCTGGCGATCACTGTCCTTGCTGCAGTATTCAGTTGGCGTACTAAGATGCGGGCCTACATTTTTGCAGCGGGCGTACTCTTCAACATTTGCGTGTGGCTCGCGTGGGTTCATTGGGGAGAGGCTCCTCATCATTTCGCTGAGTTTTTGTGGGTCAAGCTGATCGCAAATTCGCTTGCCGGTCTCGTTTGGCTCTCCCTTGATCTGCGAGCCAGGCGCAGTGAAAGAGCGATCAGATATTACTTTTCATTTCATAATCTGCTGGCGATTTACTTGCTGGGTCAAGTGAGTTTGCTCGTACTCATTGACTTCTTCGATGTGAATGAGTTGAACGTCCTGAACAGCTTCGGTTTGAAGTGGTTGGGAATGCTGTCGGTATTGACGTTGATGATGGCGTGTTTATGGGATCGCTACGCGAAATACGCTGTCGCGGGCCTGTATACGCTTGGTCTCGTCGCGTGCGCAATTGCGCTCCAGCAACTAGAGTTGAGTCCAACTCGATTCGGTTGGTCTGTGACGCTCATTCTTTCAGCCTACACTTTGTTGACCGCGTTCATCTGGCATTGGCGTCACCGCCTTATCAGCTTCACAAGACAGCTCCATATGCCTGAACGAATGAAGCCTGATGCCACTCAACTGAACTGGCTTTTGGTTGTTACCAGTCTTGCGGTGGCAGTAATTGGTGGATTGGCGTACGGCATAAGCCTCAGCTTCTTCGAGTTTGACCTGCGCATAACTGCTGCATTCGCATTGATGGTCCAATTCTTAACTTTTGGTCTTTTGACTGAAGGCAAGGGAGCGCGAGCGGGGCGGCGTGCGGCAATCATAGTGGGCGTCATTGGAGCCGTTTTCATTGGTTGGTCGTGGCTAACGCCGGGAATGAATGCAACCTGGCTGAATCGCAGCGTGATTTTGATGGTTGAAGTGTTTGGTCTGACGGCTCTCTACGGTTTACTTCTCGACAAAGCAAATGCCCGTTTTGCGGAATGGACCACTGCTGCACGCGCGTGCGTACCGTGGGTGTTAGGCGCCGGCATCCTGGCACTGTTTTTCTGTTTGGGTACAGAAGTGCGCTATCAACTCGACTTTGGCGCTGTCCTGGTTCATCCACTCGCGCTCGTTGCGATTGCTTTGACGCTCGTGGCGGCCGTTGTAATTTCTGTGCTGTTTGCGTTGTCGCCTAATCATGATCCGTTGGGCCTCTCGGAGCGTCAACGCACGATGTATGTCTACGCAGGCGAGGTCTTGCTGGCACTGTTGTTTCTGCATATTCGTCTGACGATGCCGTGGTTGTTCACCGGTTTTATCGAACGCTACTGGCCGTTGGCGGTGATGTTGGTCGCATACTTCGGTGTAGTGACGAGCGAAGCACTGCGGCGACGGCAGTTGCTCGTGCTGGCAGAACCACTCGAACGCACGGGTGCGTTTGTTCCTTTACTGCCGGTGCTTGGGTTTTGGATCGTTTCCTCGGAAGTCGACTTTTCAGTGCTGCTGTTTATCGTCGGCGGACTTTACGGATTGCTATCGATCCTGCGACGTTCGTTCCCATTTGGGATTGCAGCGGCCGTGGCTGGAAACGCAGGCCTCTGGTATGCGTTTCAACGCACGGAGCATTATCAGTTTCTGCAGCATCCGCAGTTGTGGCTGGTTCCGGTTGCGTTCTCGGTTCTGATAGCCGCTTACCTGAATGAAGAGAACCTTACTGAGGACCAAATGACCGGTGTTAGATATCTCTCGCTGGTGACGATCTATGTCTCTTCGACGGCTGATATTTTCATCAACGGTGTAGCAAATTCACCGTGGTTGCCGTTGATTCTGGGATCGTTCTCGCTGGCAGGTGTGTTTGCCGGAATCCTGTTTCGTATTCGTGGCTTGCTGTTGCTCGGATCAATCTTTCTCTTGCTGTCGATCGTCACCATGATCTGGTACGCGTCTGCAAACTTCGGCTGGACGTGGTTGTGGTACGTGGCTGGAATCGTCACCGGAGCCACGATCATCTTTATGTTCGCGGTGTTTGAGAAGAAACGCAGCGAGGTGCTGCGGGTCGTGGACGGACTCAAAGAATGGGATCGGTAAGAAGAATAGGTCCTATTGGTCCAATAGGACCTATTCTCACGTCTACGCGCGTTTACTTCTCGTCCAGCTTGCGGCCGGCGTTGAGGTTGTCCCAGTTCATGATCGCGTTGAAGATCAGAAAATAGCTGCCCCTGGTTTGCCCGCGCCAGAATGGATTGGTGGAGAAGAGCAGCACGTGGCCGTTACCGGAAGGCACGTCGATGATAGCAGCGCGCTGCGCAATCTCATCGCCTCCATCCAGTAGTCCCGAAACAAACAGATCGCGACTGTCGGCATAACGCAGGACAACACGTGGTCGCTGGTTGGGCGGTATCAACCCAATCGCATTGCGAAGCTGTTCATCTGTTACTTTTGGCGCTTCCCATGGTTCAACACGCGACGGCGGCTCAGGTATTTCTGCCGGCGGTCGACCTTGTGGCACGTCCGGATCGTCCGGTGTGCCGCGACCAGTGGCGCGCGGCTGCTGGCGCCCACCACGTCCACCAACACCGTTGTTGAGATTGTAAACAGCGCCGTTGAAACAATACATCGCCAGCGAGTCTCCATAGCCATACGCGATTGGACTTGCCGCATCTACCGTCTTCGTCCGCAAAATGGCTCCAATCGCACGCAGACGCTGCGAACGATTCACCGAAACGCCGGCGGTGAATCCGTAGTTGACTGCGAATTCCGATGTGTCGTCGACGGTGATGAACAGCCCACCATCTTTCACAAACTTCTGCAGGTTCTGTAAACCGTTCCAACCAAGTCCCGGCCGCATATCGTCAGTCTCATCAATGCCGCCGAGATTCGGTGTGAGCTGTGTTTTCTTCCAGGGAAGCGGATTACCGTACATCGGCATGCCGTTGATGATCGCCTGTGATCCTCTTCCCACCGGAGCAAACAGAATCACGTCGTACTTGCTCTTGAGATTCGGTTCGCGCGAAACGTCCTGCGTGCTGATGTATGCGAACGGCACCTGTGATTGATCGAGTCCCACACGATACCAGCCCTCGTCCTGCGTGCTCATCCACGTATGCATCATCGCGATTCGCGCCGCTTTGACGGGATGTGTCTTCACTGACGGCACATCCGCCACTGCATAAACTTGAATGCCCAGTTCATTAGCAACTCGCCGTAAGTCGTCGCCGTTCCCTCTGCGAATGATAAACGAGCCACGATTGAACTTGCGTCCAGCGGCTTCGAAGGGCTCTTCCGCTGCGTCCATCTCGACATCTTTCAAGCGATAACGCAGGGTGACGAGGGCATTGTCGGCGTTGTGATTGATCAGGAAGACAGAACCTGCACTCGCGATTCCACCGTGCGATCGGACTTCGCCAGTGACGCGATCCATTGTCGCTTGCAGCACTTTCGTGTCTGTCACTCGCAGCACTTCGACGTTCGCGAGTTCTCCCATCGTCCAGGCGGTGTCGTCGTAAATGTCAGTTTGGGGATCGTTTGGCGCCCAGTATTGGTGATCCAGAAGAGCGTCGGCGATGCGACTGTAGGGCTGGTCCATGCGAACAACATAACTGCCCGCTGGAAACGTTCGATCTTCTGTCTTCGACGGAGAAGCGGAGGGCGAAGCAGAAGGTCTGGCCTGGCTGTTACCGGAGCCCGCTTTCTTTCGCACCGCGATAGTGAACGGCGCTGTTGCTTTACTGATCTCCACTCCCTGAGCTTGAAGCGTTCGCAACAGCTCAGCTTGATTGCCTGGTCTCACATCGTCACCGGGAAACACGTAAGCCGCCGGACCTTCGTTCTTTGGTTTATCGATTGACCGTTTACTCTTCAGATAAAAGTTTTTGAGAAACAGTTTGCTGTTATTGCCGAAGTAATACAGTGACGTGAGCAGCGCAGTCTGCTGGTAATTATTGTTGTTTCGCTGTGACCATTTTGCTTTCGGAAGCGGCGGATTCTGCCTGTACCAGGTGCGTTGATATTCACTCGGCGACAACGTTCGTTCGAGGGTGTCCGCGCCACCGTTACCGAATGTTTCATACAAACGACTGATGCCGTTATGAGTAGCGGCGATGAACATCAGATAACCTGGCGACCACGTATCGAAGTTGCCATGCGCAAACACGCCGGGCATGCCAAACTTCGTCATCTCCGAAACGTTGTTCCAGCCGATCATCTGCCATTCGTCGGTAAGAATTGGATCGACCCACGCGTTGTATGGGCCGTCGCCAATCGTGTTGTCGTAGAGATAAGGAACTGACTCGTGCAGGTCATGGAGCACCTGTGGTTTCCAACTCGTAAACGTGTTAAGGACGTTCCGCGTGAGTTTCAGCGAGAGCCCAATAGCATCTCGATTGTTATCGTGGCCCACGTAGTGTCCCCAGTAGATCAATGACGGCCAGTTTTCTTTTGGATGAGCGAGGTGCCAG
>DASYSD010000032.1:0-27751 GCA_036003745.1 Pyrinomonadaceae bacterium | reverse complement strand
GATCGCGCTCATCGTTTCAGCGGCCGACTCGCGATGGAAGGCACGCCTTCCGGAAAGCATCTCGTACAGAATTGCTCCAAACGAGAAGATATCTGAACGCTGATCAATCGCACGGCCCTTCAACTGTTCCGGCGACATATAGCCGACAGTGCCCATCACCACACCCGGATCAGTGTCCACCCGACGAGTGGGGATCTCTGTTTGCGGTTGGTCTCCATCTCCTTGCGTGAGCTTCGCCAAACCGAAGTCCAGAATCTTCACGCGGCCATCGCTGGTGACGAATATGTTGTCGGGTTTTAGATCGCGATGGATGATTCCCTTCTCGTGTGCGGCGGCAAGACCGTTGGCAATCTGTAGGGCATACTCGACGGCGCGACGTTGGCCCAGGGGCGTTCCAGCGATGCGATGGCGCAGTGTTTCGCCTTCGAGAAGTTCCGATACGACGTAAGGAGAACCATCGTGGGCGCCGATGTCGTGAACGACAAGGATGTTTGGATGGTTTAGCGCGCTGGCGGAACACGCTTCCTGTTGAAAGCGGCGTAACCGGTCAGCATCGGAAGAGAGGCCTGATGGCAGCACTTTTACTGCTACATCTCGACCGAGTTCAGTATCGCGGGCGCGATACACTTCGCCCATGCCGCCTGCACCAAGCTTGGAGCGGATTTCGTAACGGCCCAATCGTGTATTGGCGGGAATCGTCATCGAACATATCCCGTTGCGATGGACTGTGGATACGACGCCAGAGTGCGGATTCTAGTGAAATACTTACCACTGAGCAATGCGATTCCTTATCCCTCCTTACAAGTGTTGGAGGAAAATCAGCATCTCCGCCGTTAGAGTCAGCAAAAAGTTGGGAAGATTGTCCACTGTGGGCTACCACGATATGACGCGGTTTGGGACAGAAGCACTTTAATCAGAATTCTACAGTCCTTTCTTTCAGATCCCGCAAGCTGAATAACTTAGATCTGCGAATGTGTCGGTTCGATCAAGCAGCTATCCCTACTTTGGCAACTGTGTGTGATGAGGTGCTATTGACAGTGCGGGTGGACCGATGATAGCAATTTCGTATCGTTCACGAAACGTTCCTCAGGTGCTCATGAATCTCATACTCAATAACGGAATTGCCGGACAGAAGGACAATAGATTGGCGGAATCGAGCCTCTCACTTTATGCTGAAGAAAACGCAGGGCTAACATCGCTTCCCGATTTTATCCGGATCAGGATACACCTAGTTGGATGTTCGATTAACTCTTTAAGGATACATCGTATGAAAGTCCTCTTCGCTTCAATACTTCTATGTTTTTCAGGCATGCTGACTTTAGCGCAAACCAAGTCACCCAGTCTTCCTTCTCCTCAGGGAGAATTACTAAACTTAATTACGAGTTGGAATGAGGCTGAGTTAAAGGGCGATGCGGCCGAAGTTGCAAAACTGTTGGCTCCTGAATTCTCATTCCTGGGCGGTAGCGATAGAAAGCAGTATCTGAGTTTGATGAAACCTGACCCGTCATTGGTGATTGAATCGGCGACGATCAATGACGCAGAAATTCAGGTCTATGAGAATTCAGCCGTAGTGACGAGCCTAAATTCATTCAAATTGAAAAAGGATGGTCGACCACTGGAAGGTAAGTTTCTCTCTCTCACGATATGGATAAGACGGGATGGGAATTGGCAATGTGTGAAAGCTTCGCTGCAGAAGGCAAAAGAATGATCACGGAGCATCCAACAATCCGCTTGCCACGCCGACCATGGTAGACATGATCCCTGTGGTTAGCTTGCATGGAGGTGACAAGGATGCCTGACAACAGCGCGCCGGATTCTGCAATCGACGGTTTGCACGAACATAAGGACTGGCTGGCTTACTATTCGGAGTGCTGCAAGTACGAGCTTGTGATGGGCCAGAAGTTCACAGGTCTGTTGGGTCAGGCTTCAGTGTTTTCGTTCACCGCAGCGGCGGGCATATTCACCCTCGCGGAGAGACTTAATATCAGATATCCGCGGAACTTATGGGTCGCATTGCCGAGCATGCTCGGTCTCTTCATGTACGCCGTGATCATCGTGAAATACTTCCTCCAGATCAGGTACATCGGCGGGATCATGTTGAAGGCCGAAAAGGTAATTCTTAGCGGCCTTGTGGAGAGCCACGGGATCATACATGTGCTGCGAAATTCGCGCGGCGGGTTTTATGGCAGGTGGTGGACGTTGGGGTTGGTGTTGGCCTACGCATCCATCTTGGTCTTACTACCCTTGCTGACCGTGGCGGCCGTCTCATAAAGTGAAGGTAGTTTTGACTTGCCGGACTAAACCCCTTCTCGCAACTGTTCAAGAAACTGCGCATTTCTGCCGTTGGCCTCAGGAACAAGTTGCGAAGATTGTCCACGACGCGATATTTCTTGCCGCCTATTTTGTCTCGCTGAAAAGGGACTCACTCGCTCGCATGATCAAGCCGGGGCTCGACCACTTTGGGTCAGACTATAATGCCCGTGTTACTTTCAGGAACTATCACATGAGGCTGGTTTGTTGACGCTTCCGGCGAGGCTATACTGCCAGTCACGGCCAAACTTTAGGTAAAGTAGCACGCTTACGTTAGAACCCGGGAGGAGGCAGACACTTGTTCATCACGTTTGAAGACAGGCCATCGGACTCGCCTTTTGTTGAAAGGGTTTGGCGGAGTCATAGCGAACGGGCCGGCATCTTTCTCTCGATGGCCGCGAGCCATTGGGTGATGGTTGTCACCCGACTGGCGGGTAGAACGTTTCTCACCGTCCGTGGACCGGAGACCAGAGCGACCTCGGCCGACTGTCCCGCGGATGGCCAGTGGATCGGCGTTAATTTCAAGCTCGGCACATTCATGCCCCTGCTGCCCACGGGCATGCTCCGCGACCGGAACGACGTGACCCTGCCCGAAGCTTCGAGCCGGTCGTTCTGGCTGAACGGGTCCGCATGGGAGTACCCCAGCTTCGATAATGTCGAAACATTCGTAACGAGACTCGTGAAGCGCGGGTTGATCGACAGCGACCCGCACGTCCACGCCGTCCTGCGCGACCAGCCGCGGCGACTATCGCAACGCACCGAGCAGCGGCATTTTCTTCGCGCGACGGGGATGACCCAGGCCACCATTCGTCAGATCGAGCGTGCCCGCCATGCCACTAACCTTCTCCGGCACGGCTCTCCCATTGCAGCGGTGGCTCACGATGCCGGATATTTCGACCAAGCGCATCTCACCCACTCGCTGAAGTACTTCGTCGGGCAGACACCGGCGCAAATCATTCGCGGGGAAGAGCAGTTGTCGCTTTTATACAAGACCGACGAGACGTGATCCGTTATGGTGCTCTCCTTCGAACGCTTCCGACTTCGTTCAAAGGAGCAAACATGCCAACGGAAACTTCATCGAGCAGTATGTTCTGGGCCGGGTGGATCGTCAGCGCATTGGTGATTCTCTTCCTGGTCTTCGACGGCGTGACTAAGATCCTCAAGGTGACCCCTGTCGTGGAGGCATGCGAGCGACTCGGCCTGACCGCCAACATGGCCGTCGGCATCGGAATCGTCGTGCTCACGTGCACGGCGCTCTACGCCCTACCTCAGACAGCCGTCTTGGGGGCGATCCTGCTGACCGCATTACTCGGCGGTGCGGTGGCAACCCACGTCCGGGGTGGGAGTGGGGTGTTCGAGATCGGCTTCTCGATTGGTTTCTGTGGGCTGGCCTGGCTCGGACTCGTTCTTCGCGAGCCGCGACTGCTGTGGACGATACTCCTTCGCCAATAAGGAACTTAGCGTGCGCCGGGATGGATGCGGGATGACGTGCCACGCTGGTGGCGGCGGCATCCAGACGATATAGATGCCCTTACCGGATCCAGAGGGTTTCTCGCAACTGTTTGAGAAACCTGGGCATTTCTGCTGTTGGCGTCAGGAACAAGTTGCGAAGATTGTCCACTGTGGGCTACCACGATTTTGACCAAGGTCGCGTGGAATTAATTCCGGCGGCCTTTTCTGGTGCCAAGCGGTGTTAGTAACTGCAAGAACGTCTCTCGGGTAGGACATAGCTGTCCCGATGTTTGTACGGTCTTTGTCAATTCCTGCTCTCAGGTAGTCTTCTTAGACTGAGCACTAGACCCAATACTCCTAACGCTAGCCCTGTGCCTTTTATAACCGCCACCCAAGAAGATGAAATCGGCGCCGGATCGGGCACACCTATTCTTAGGTTTTGTAATTGAGCGAAAAAGCTGTAGTAAGCCATGCCACACATGAATGCAAAACCAGCCGCCAAAAAACGCTGACCCGTGCGAGCATCTTGACCAACACGCCAAGCTCCATAAAGAAGAAAGGCTCCTAAAATATAATCGTCGAATAGGGCAGGTGGGTCGGCGCGCCATGTGCTCCAGCGTCGAATCGTTTCAGCGAAAGGCGTCAAAACGCCAAGTGCAACGGCAAGATAGCGGCTGAACGAAATCATCATGGCTTTTTATGCACCAGAGTCTATCGCACTTCGGATCTGCCGATTGACAGTCTTTTTACGCACACGGACTGCTACAAGATGGGCCACAAGTTCTATATGCGAACAATCGAAGGCACACTCAAGCCTCAGCACAATCCTTCTTTTAGATCCCGCAAGCTAATAATTTAGATGGTAGTGCCCCAATCAATTCTTCTCTGTGCAACCTCAGTGTTCTCTGTGTCTCTGTGGTTATAGGAATGCACGATACGACAACCACAGAGTGACAGAGAACACAGAGATTGCACAGAGAAATCCAAAATAGGGCACCAGCATTTAGATCTCCAATGTGTCGGTTCGATCAAGCAGGCCATCCCCGCTGTGGCGACGTTGTGTGATGAAATGGACTGGTGCTAGCAATTGCGTATCGTTGACGAAACGTTCCTCAGCCGCTGATGATCTCATCACTCAATAGCTGAAATTGCAGGACACAAGCACGTTGAAACATCGGCGCACTAAGAAACCCCCAACGCGCCAGGAAACCAAATAGAAAGGAGATAGAAAAGCCACTGTACACGGCAAAAGAACAAGTATGAAGTTGCTCATCTCACTATTGTCGACTCGATAAAGGGTCAACAAGTTCGTTTTCTCACCTACACCCCCGAAGGAGGTTCAGTTCACCATGGCGATCACAATAGTAGCAGCAGTATATGGAACGACCAACACCGGTATCGACGTCTCAAATTATGGCTTGCAAAACATGAACAGCGTCCCCGTGAACAAAACTACCTTTCCCGATCCGGACTTCGGCGTGCCGAAGTCTTTCGGCATTCTTTACAGCAGCCCGACGCTGAATAATGGAAAACCCATTGCGTTGGCTTGCCCGGAAAACACTAATTTGCGTCTGACTAATGTCCCATGAAAAAGGTCGGACTCGCACGCTACCAGGGTGTGACGAAGGTCGCTAGAATTAACTCTGGCGGCCTTCTTAGTGCTCAATTGAGTCGATGCGTCGGGACCAGAACCCACTGGAGGGAATGGCGATGTCTGAACATAGAGTTTTCGCGATGAAGTTCACGAAGGTATATATCGTTATATGTTCAAAAAGCGGAACGTAAGAACCGTACGAAGGAAGAAGTCGACCAAATCATCTGCTGGTTGACCGGCTATAGCCAGGCGGGATTACAGCAGCAAATCGAACAGGGAAGCGATTTAGAAACTTTTTTTGCTCAAGCACCAGCCTTTCATCCACGTAGTTCACTTATCAAGGGCGTAGTGTGTGGTGTTCGTGTGGAAGAAATAGAAGATCCGTTGATGAGAAAAATACGCTATCTGGACAAGCTGATTGATGAACTCGCAAAAGGAAAAGCGATGGAAAAGATTCTGCGACAATAGGTGCTCAGTCAGGAACTTTTGCTTGACCGCCCGCATGCTCTAAGCTACTGTTCGAATCTGCACACCGCACTATAGCTTTATCGCGGCTTAAGCGGATACTAATCGAATCCTCTGATTACCTTAGTCCTTACGGAGAGACACCGTGTCCAGAAAGAATACCTTCCCCCTCTTGCTGTTCATCTGTTTAGCCTTCGGTTGTGTTGTTGCTTCCGCTCAGGACTGCAACCCTCCCGCAATTACAGCAAACTCACAAAACTACAACATCTTCTCTCCCGAACAGGAGATGATCCTCGGGGATCTGATTTATCAGAAGATGGCCGCCGACACGCGCTACCTCCACGACGAAAAGCTACTCGCATACATCAGGGATATCGGCGACCGACTGGTCCGCCACATGCCACCCACAGGACTAAAGTTTCGGTTCTTCATCATAGACATCCCAGAGGCGAACGCCTTCAACACGCCCGGCGGATACATATTCATTTCGCGAAAACTAATCGCCTTTACTCAAACGGAAGACGAATTGGCCGGCGTGATGGCGCACGAACTGGGCCACGCGACGGTACGTCACTCCGCCAGCGACGTGTCAGAGCTTTTCAAAAAGATCCTCAACGTTACGCAGCTCGGCGATCGCAAGGACATAACGGAAAAGTTCAATTTGCTCATCGAAAGAGAGCGCACCAAGCGTGTGTCACAGGCTTCAAACCACGAATCGGCCCAGCAGCTCGAAGCAGATCGCATTGGTCTGTTTGCAATGGTGGCGGCTGGTTACGATCCAAACGCCTTTTCACAATTCTTTGCGCGGCTCACTGAAGCGAAAGCCAAGTCAGGTAACTGGTTCACAAACATTTTCGGCGGCTCGAGTCCGACCGAGAAGCGTCTACGTGAGATGAGCAAAGCGACGGAATTACTTCCGGCGCCATGCCGCGATAACCGCAGCGCCAATGCCTCGCAGCAGTATCTAAGCTGGCAGGCCGATGTGGTCTCGCTTCGTCAGAGCCAGATCGCCGAAGAACTGCCGGGTCTACTCTGGAAACGGGAACTCTCGCCACAACTCAAGAGCGACATCTGGCACGTGGCGATAGCCAGTGATGGTAAATATTTTTTAGCGCAGGACGACTTCGCGATTACCCTCTTCCAACGAGATCCACTGAAAGTGGTTTTCCAGATACCAACAACCGATGCTCGCCCTGCATGGTTTACGCCCGACGGTAAATTCGTCGTGTTTGGCACGGAGTCTTTGCGGTTTGAAAAATGGAGCATTGCCGACGCCAAGCCAGTCGAGGTGCGCGAACTCGTAATCAGGCGCGACTGTTGGGAACAGCAGTTTTCACCTGACGGCAAATACCTGGCGTGTGTCGACTACGATTTGGGTTTGAGTGTTCTGGAGACTCAAACAGGAAAGAGAGTTTTTCAGAAGAAAGAGTTCGCCAAGCTAAACGAACTCGAGCTGTTTCTATGGATCTTAGGGACGCTTGATGACGACGATGCTTCACACCATAACGCTTTCTTCAACCTCCAGTTTTCTCCCGACTCGCACTACCTCCTTGCCGCTCGTTCTAACAAGTTTCGGTTCCGTATCCTCATCGACTCGGTCGATATCTACCAGACCGATGCGCTGGCACTTGACCTGTCGACCGCCAAACCAATCTCGGCGAGCGGCGACTTGAAGAAGGCGACGCGCGGATCGTTCATTTTTCTTAGCCCGGACAAGATTCTCGCTACCCTGCCGTCGAGCCGCGAAGACGCCGGAGTATTCACGTTTCCGCTGGGTAAGAGACTCGCGAAGTTCCCTCTAGCCGCCACGGAGATGGAGCTCACGGCGAATCCGCGGTATGTCATCGTTAAATCGAATCGTGGCCTGATTTCGTTTTTCGATCTGGAGAGGGGAGAGCTTGTCGGTGGTTTTAACAAAGCTAACGTCGCTCTCTGGAACGACGTGTTTATCTCTGAGTTGATCTCAGGCAATGTTTCCATCGCCAGCGCAAAGTTTGATGTTGAGACGAAAACTCTTCGCACTACGCAAATCGCCTCCGCGGATATCCCGGTCGCCTCGATGAACCGCGTTTACGCCGCTAATGTTTCAGACAATATGCAGTGGCTCGCAGTTTCCTCCAAGACGCGCGGCGGGATGTGGGACTTGAACACAGGCGAACGAAAGCTGCATGTGAGGGGTTTCCGGGGCGCGATTGTCGCGGCTAGCGGCTCTGCCATTGGAGATTTTCCGAAGCTTGAACCTGTAAAACACAGCCTTGTCTACCTTGACGCACCAAAAGGAGCGGTCAATGTGGTGCGAGAGATACCTGAGAAAGGCGCGCGACAATATGGACGGTTCATCCTGGTTCGCACGAGCCTCAAGACCTTAAAAGACCGTGAAAAAGAGAAGGTCAAGGAGAAGGGCAAAGCAGAGGCTGAGGTTGATGAATCCGGATCGATTCTGGACGATGACTCTAGTGAAACGCTGACCCGCGAAGTGAGATTCGAACTGCGCGACCTCGTGAACGACAAGGTTATATGGACCAAAGACTTTCCCAAGGAAGCTCCCGGATACTTCTTCGACGATTTCTCCGGCCGCACGATCTTTTACTGGAGTCTCGGCAGTGAAGCCGGCAAGGCCCGACTGAAAGAAGATCCGACGCTGGTGGAACGCTCGCGTCAGATGGGTAACAAGGACGACGACTACGTGGTCGAAATCTTCGATGCGTTTGCAAATAAGTCGATGGGTACTGTCTTGCTGGAAACAGGCAAAGGTTCATTTGACATCAAGTCGGGTTTCTCTGAAGGCGACTGGCTGGTTTTGCGCGACGACAACAATCGCGTGCTTACTTACTCGATCAAGGACGGCGATTTGAGGCATAGGTTCTTCGGCACGAACGCAGCCATGAATCCGAACGGTAAACAGATCGTCGTCGAGAATTATCCCGGCGAGCTTACTGTATATGATTTGGCCACGGGCAACCACTACGCACATCTTCGCTTCAAGACTCGGGCCGTCTTCACACGTTTCAGCCTGGACGGGAAGAGATTGCTGGTGTTGACGGCGGGACAAGTAGCCTATGCGTTTGAAACCGATCGCCTGACCGCGAAGTGAACAGTGTGAATATGCTTTGACTCAAAAGTCTTTCTCATTCTCACCAGGCTTTAGCCTGGTGCAAGAAGTAAAAATAAGGCAGAAAACCGTTTCAACGGTTTTCCGTTTTTGCCGCGGAAACCGTTAAAACGGTAGCCAATCAATAACCTTCATCTCACCAGGCTGAAGCCTGGTGAGAATGAGAAGGAGACTTTTGAAGCAAGCCAACCACATATGCGAATGATGCACTTGCCTCAGAACCAACATACCTTTGAAGGTGTAGTTGATTCTGAGGCAAGTGCCGATGTAACGCCTGGCTGCGAGAGCAACATTGGTGCGCGATGCATAGCTTTCGGATTCTTCAAAGCCAGCCGGCAATCGGATATGAAACGATTCTTGGGTTTCTCACATATCACGTTAGAGGCAGCTTAATGGACCTCGCGGCGCGCGAGTCGAGTTTGGCCTGTTTCACAGACCCTTGTTTTTGCATTGACACGAATTCTAAACGGGAGTACTTTTCGCGCACCTCGCAATTCCGTTTTTGGCCTTTCTTTGCTCGCGAGCAGTCACAAAATTAGTTTTAGAACCACGGGAAACAGTCACAACCAAGGGGTTCTTACGATGCCTTTCGACCAGATCATCTGGTTTGTGAAATTGGAAGTACTGGTGTTTCTTGGCGGCCTGGCGGCCATCATTGCGCACAGACTTCTGACTGGCCAGATCAACACGAATTATCTGCTTTGGGGCACAAAAGAAGACGGAACGAAATACTTCAGTCCTGAACGAGTTCAACTGTTGGTGTTCACACTTGGCACTGCGATGTTCTACCTGAACAGTGTGATGCAAAACCGCACCTCCGGGGTGTTACCGGACGTGTCCACCGAAACACTGGCGTTGCTTGGCGGTAGTCACGCGGTCTACCTGGGCGGCAAGGCCTACATGATGCTGTTTAAGAGAAACGGCAAAGGAGAATAACGATGCTACTACTACTACTTCTGCAGGCTTCGCAAAGCACTCCGCAATGGACTGAGAGATGGGTGGGTACTTTGGCGGCATGGGTCGCCCTGGGATTCCTCGGCCTGATCGGCGTCGCTATCCTGTACAACGTATTTACAGGGAGAATCGATCTCAGTGGCCTCATCAGTGAACCGACCGGCGATGCCAGCATGTCTCGCTTTCAGCTTCTCGTGTTCACTTTCGTGATTGCCGCGAGCCTGTTTCTCATTATTGCCTCCGCTGCTCCCCCAGCGTTCCCGAAAGACATTCCGAGTGGAATATTGGTGCTACTTGGTATTAGCTCGAGCTCATACCTGGTCAGCAAGGGCATTCAACAGAGTTCGCCGGAGGGACTTTCTGGTCGAGGGCCACAAGTCACGATCAAAACTGATCGCAGTGAGACAACTTTCGGTGGCCCGTCTGTTCAATGCCAGGCTGAGGTTCTTGGATTATCGGACACAACAGTTACGTGGGCGATCGACCCGATTGATTTCGGAGAAATCGATGACAACGGGAAATACACCCCGCCAAAATCCGGACAACCCACGACCGTAACTGTCACTGCCACATCGAAGCAAGACGTAGGCGTATCCGATAAAGAAACAATCAAAGTGAGCTAGAGGAGGGCAAGATGAAAGCGAGACCCACCAAAAAGCCCCCCTCCAGCGGTCGACGAACACTGACCGGCACTAAGGCTGCGGCGGCGATGATCCCGCTCGCGCTCGCAACCGTTCTGCCCCCGGCTTTGAACCGCGCCAACAGGGGCGCAGCTCCTTCTACGGCTGACGCAACGGGTGCAGGCCCCGTACTTTTCAAACCCGGCTGCAAACTTCCCTTCGACAGTATTAAGTCAACCGGGCTTGAAATTGATGGAAAGTGCACCGCGGACGGTAATGGGGGAGATGACATGGCCAAGGTGCTCGAGAACCATGCCAAAAACAATTTCTGCGCTGACGGGAAGCCGGTCCCGATTACTTATGACGACTTTAAGGGCTTGCAAATGCTGGCGGACGCCAATGGACTCAAGAAAGGGTTAAAGACAAGCCGGGACAGTCTCATTGATATCTTTGACTCATCCGGCGGGACCAAAATCGGAGAAGGCACATTGGTCCAATTCGTTACCTTTCTCCTGAAAGCTCATCACTCAAATGTGGGAAAGGGAAAAGGTGAAAACGTTAATTGCAAACTGACCACAGAGGACGACAACGATATCCACATTGAATTGACCATGGATCGATCCATCGACGAACCCGATCCTTGCGATAGTGTAACGGCTGAAATGTCCCCTCATTTCCGTCCGGAAGAGTGGAATAGGCTGGTCGAATTGGACAAATTCGACCGTCCGGTCCGAATCACCGGTCCGCTGTTTTTTGATAATAGCCACACCCCCTGTCATGACGATGTACGTCCAAATCCGAAAAGAATTTCGGTTTGGGAAATTCATCCCGTTTATCAATTCGAGATCTGCAAAGCAAAGGCGAAGGATTTGAAATCGTGCGACGTCAAAGATAATTCAGTCTGGGTTGGGCTGGACCAGTGGCTTAGTAGCGATGAGGACGAGGAACCATAAGCTTGCCGCAACCCATCGAAAGTCACCGCAGCAGCAAAGATTAGCGATTCAAATTTTTGTGGAAAGCTCTGCACCGGCGTATGATTGCCCCATGCGATCGGTTCTGATCTTGATTGCTATGGGACTGTTGCTGGTTGAATCGGGCAGCACGGTGAAGTCCGCTCGCATGCCGAACGTTGTCGCTATTACCGCCGGCTCGACGTCGTCAGCCGCGAAGACGCGAGTTGATTTTGATACTCAGTTAAAGCCGATCTTTCAATCGAAGTGCATGCCATGTCACTTCAGCGGCGGAAAGATGTACGATCGTCTGCCATTCGACAAACCGGAGACGATTAGAAAACTGGGAACAAGACTGTTCACCAGAATCAAAGAAGAGAATGATCGCCGTTTGATTGAAGACTTCCTTCTCACGCAGTCGCCGTAATCACATGGTGAGAGCGATCGGTTTCTTAGTGATAACCTATCTGGCACTTGCGCCCGTGCCACACCACAACTTTTTGAGTAAATAAACGTCACACCGCGCTAAGACAGCGGTCATGTGCGCGACTCTTTCCCTTTTCCAACAACGAACATACCTGCTCTTCCTTGGTCTGCTGTTATTGCTTCCGGCAACCGTCTATGCCCAACCGGATGAGACGAGCCGATCCTGGAATCAGCCAGTCAAGCCGTATCGCATCATCGGAAACATATATTACGTTGGTGCTTCCGACATCGCTTCGTATCTGATTGTTACGCCCAGGGGCCACATTCTTCTTGACAGCGGTTTTGTTGAAACAGTGCCGCAGATTCAGCAGAACGTGGTCAAACTCGGCTTTCGTCTGGAGGATGTGAAGATCCTAATCAATAGTCATGCGCATTACGATCATGCAGGTGGTCTCGCGTTGTTGAAACGACTGACCGCCGCAACGTTGATGACGAGCGAGGCCGATGCCGCGCTTCTTGCTGCAGGCGGCAACGGCGATCCTAATTTCGGCGACAAGTATCCTTTTGAACCGGTCAAAACTGATCGTATTTTGCGCGATGGCGACAAGGTCCAACTCGGCGGCGTTACGATGGTAGCTCACTTGACGCCGGGCCACACGAAGGGAAACACAACCTGGACCATGACAGTGATGGACGGCCGCAGGCGATACAACGTCGTGTTTGCAGGAAGCACCACTGCTCCCGGTTACAAGCTTGTCGATAATCCCAACTACCCGCAAATCGTCGCGGACTACCAGCGAACATTCCAGGTATTAAAGAGTTTGCCCTGTGACGTTTTCCTTGCGCCGCATGCAAATTTCTTTGATATGACGAGGAAGTCGAAGCTTCTTGAGCAAGGCACAAAGCCGAATCCATTTATCGATGGAAATGGTTATAAACAATTCATCGCAGAAACTGAGAAAGCATTCCAGAAAGAATTAGAACGGCAAAAGAAGTAGTGCCACAAAAAAGCACAAAAGGCACAAAAGCACAAAAACGAATTGTGGTTTTTGTGCTTTTTGTGTATCCGATAAAGCATGACGAGAAGATCCAGTAGTAACAAAATGTCCGTTAGTATCGCTGTGGGCCTGGTCCTGCTCGCGATGATCGTGTCGCTGCGCGTGGAGGGCCGCCGTTTTATTTGCTCATGTGGCCGCTTTGCGATCTGGATTGGTGATTCATGCAGTTCAAATACGTCGCAACAGTTGCTCGATCCTTACAGCCTCACTCATATCCTGCACGGCTTTTTATTCTTCTGGCTGATGGCGCTGCTGTTTAAGCGTCTGTCTGGAGCGTGGCAATTTTGGTTGGCGTTGTTGTTGGAGAGCGCGTGGGAAGTTTTTGAAAATACCAATTTCGTTATCAACAAATACCGGACTGAAACTGCCGCACTCGGTTACACAGGCGACACGGTGGTTAATTCAGTCGGCGATCTGGCCTGTGCCCTCGTGGGTTTTCTCGTCGGACGACGACTTGGTTTGGAACGCTCATTGATTTTGTTTGTGCTCCTGGAAGTGATTCTGATTATTTGGATTCACGATAGTTTGTTGTTACAAATCTTAATGCTCGTGCGACCAGTTGAAGCGATCAAGTTTTGGCAGATGTGTCGCTAGGTCCGGACCGTAGAGGAGCGGTTTTGCCTCAAATGTTGTCTCATTCACACCGGACTTTAGCCCGGTGCCAGATTGCAGGCATCAACAGAAACCGTTTCAACGGTTTTCGCCACTTTCACCAGGGAAAACGTTGAAACGGTTTCTCACCATGTGGGTGTGTCTTTCCACCGAGCTGAAGCCCGGTGTGAATGAGAAGGACTTTTGAGGCAACGATAAAGGAGCAAATCAATGTCCAGTATCAGCGAGTCGAACCTTCCTGGTGTGGGACGGAAATTTCAGGTTGATACGTTGAGTGGCGACCGCCTCACGATCGTCATTCACGACGACGGCACGCGCGAGCTCTATCACTTCGGCAGAAAAAACTTCGAGCGGCCAGCTTCCGTGTTGAGGCTGACGGATGGAGAAAAAGGAGCCACCGCTCGACACGGATGATCCGTGAAAATCCGCGTCTCAGTTCGTTGCGCTGGCGTTGGTTGCCGGCATAATCACGCGGCTGTTGAGATCTTTTAGAGCGGCGCGATTTTTTTCACGTAGCTCCACCGCGCTGGTACCCACCTGGATCCCCACGGATTGTGACAACGCGATCTTCTTAAATAACTCGTATGGAATCTTAGCTTCCAGTATTTCGATCTTCGTATCCCACGTGCCTGGCCTGTTGGTGCTCACCGGCGTCATCCGGCCGAATCGCAGCGTTTCCGTGTCTGTTACGATGATAAGATCTCTCTGGTCAGGCGGATGGAGGTGAACCCAGTCTTTATTCTCGAACACAACTTGTAGCGTGACGTGCCTCACGTAGTTGATCTGCGTTCCCGGACAATGCAATGCGACTTCAATACTCACGCAGTCGTTCTTGAACGTATCCTTCAGACCGTCACAATTGACTTTCATCTTTCGCAGACGCATCACGGTCTCGAAGTTAAAGCCGTCGTATTTGGTTTCAATCTTGCCGCCGTGTTTGATGGGTTCTGGCGAAGACTGCGGTTGTGCTTTTGCGGGTTGGAACAGGAGGGCGGCGCAGCCCAAAACAAGCAGGATTGTTTTCATAAAACCTCTCGAATTTCTGGGTTTAGTGTCGCAACTAAGGTGAGAAATTGGGGCGAACCCGCGGAAGGCTCACAAGGAACATAGCGAAGCGGGTGATGTTGTGTCAATGACCTATTTGGAGTGCGGCCGCCGCACTCCAAGGAGGCGCTCAATTCAGACGGTCTGTTAGACTAATCGCAACACTCCGATGTGAGGTCAACCATGACATCTTCTCTTTCCGACAGTTCTCTAACTGCCCTGAGTGAGCCGCTGCGCCAGGCAAACGAAGAGTTTATGAGTCATTATCCGGGTGAAAGCGGCCGGCGGCAGCCTGTGCACACGGTCTATGGCGGTGCGCATCTATTCAAGTCTGATACTGCCAAACGCCTGGGTTCGCTCGCGAGGCGTTCGTTGGATCAGTTTGCCCCTGATTTTCTGAATTTTGCCCGCGCTCTGGAACTGCCCGGCTCTGAAGAGCTGCCGGATTCAATCGAGGAAGCGAACGAGCTTGTTTCCTTTTTGAAAGGCGAACCCGAGCGGGCACGCAAAGAGAAAAAGGGCGCCTGGCTGGCCCACACCATCTATCGTCGCGTAGTTGAAAAACTTCAACGCGAACCAGTGGAAGACTTTCGCATCGATTTTGAAGACGGATACGGGAATCGTCCCGATGAAGAAGAAGACGGTCACGCAGTTTCGGCCGCCGCCGAGACGGCCGAGGGAAGTAAGAATGGAAGCCTGTCGCCGTTTATCGGCATTCGCATCAAGCCATTTAACGAGGAGCTGCGTGTTCGAAGTTTTCGCACGCTCGAGATTTTTGTCTCGACCCTCGTCGACCTGAACAAAGGTCGTCTGCCTGACAACTTTGTTGTGACGCTGCCGAAGATCACGATTCCGGAACAGGTCTCCACTCTCGCAACAATACTCACAGCACTGGAGAAGCAGACCGATCTGGCTGAAGGTAGTTTGAAGTTTGAGATGATGATCGAAACCACGCAGTCGATTATCAATCATCGTGGACAGATTAATCTTCCGTTGTTGCTTGCCGCTGCTGAAGGTCGTTGTGTGGCCGCTCACTTCGGCACTTACGACTACACTGCCGGTTGCAACATCACTGCCGCTCACCAGCACATGCTGCACCCTGCCTGCGACTTCGCGAAGAGTATGATGCAAGTCTCATTTGCAGGTACGGGAATCTGGCTTTCCGATGGCGCCACGAACATCATGCCGGTTGCGCCGCATCGTTTCACTGAAGGTGGTGCGCCTCTGACTCAGGCGCAAATCGAAGAGAACAGGGAAGTGGTCCATCGCGCATGGCGACTGCACTACAACCACATTCAGCATTCACTTATCAACGCCTTTTACCAGGGCTGGGATCTTCATCCCGCACAACTGCCGACACGTTATGCCGCAGTCTATGCGTTCTTCCTCGAGAGTCTGGAGGCTGCGTCGGAGCGGTTGAAGAACTTTGTGGAGAAGGCTGCGAAGGCGACTCTCGTCGGAGATGTGTTTGACGATGCGGCTACGGGGCAGGGTTTACTCAACTATTTCCTCCGCGCCATCAACTGCGGCGCAATCACTGAAGCGGAAGCGATTGAGTTATCAGGATTGACGTTGCCGGAGTTGCATTCAGCGTCTTTCGTGAAGATTCTGAAGAACCGGCAAGCGTTATAGGTGTGGTAAACTCACTACAACTCACAAACATCGGAGCGTTATGATCACCAAACTAAAACCTCTCACCATTGCCGATTGGGATGCGATCCCATACAAAGAGGGCTATCGCTACGAAATAATAGAAGGAGAACTATTTGTGTCCCGCTCACCAGGCCTCACACACCAAGTAGTCTTGGGCAACCTCATCTTCCTATTTCAAAAGTTTCTTGAAAGTAGTCGGATTGGGGTGGCTGTCATGAATCCAGGACTGATTCTGAGCAATTACAGCGGTGTAATTCCGGATCTAGTCTTTTTTCTTAACAATCAGCGCGACACAATTGTCACGAATGATCGCTTGACTGGCCCACCGGCTCTTGTTGTTGAGATTGTGTCGCCCGGTTCGTCCAACATTCGTCGCGATCGTGTAGCGAAGCTTCAACTTTACGCAAAACACGACGTTCCCGAATACTGGATTGTTGATCCGAAGAACAGCACCGTAGAGAGATATGTCAATCAGGGGTCCTCCTTGATTCTTCAGGAAACGTTGGGCGAGGAAGAAACATTAACCACACCTGCCCTTTCGGGCTTCTCATGTCGCGTGAGCGATATCTTTAGTCACTTCTAGAACCCGCATGAAACTACTCATAGCAACAGTATTAACAATGACACTTCTCTCCACAACTTTGACTGGTCAAAAACCTGCCGGCGGCGATCCGGAGCTGGCGCGAAAGATCGCGCGCTTTGCGCCGACCACGTTAACGGCCGACACGTCGAAGCTCACACCCAAAGATCGGCTTGCACTCAACAAGATCATAGCGGCGGCGAAACTACTCGACCCGTTGTTCCTGCGTCAGGTCTGGAGCGGCAACGAAGCGCTCGAGAAGAAGCTGCAGGCGGACAAAACGGCCGTTGGTCGCGAGCGACTTCACTATTTCTATATCAACGATGGACCATGGTCGCGTCTCGACGACAAGGAACCATTCATCGACGGTGTGCCACGCGAGAAGCCGCTCAATGCCAACTACTATCCTGACGACATGACGAAGGATGAGTTTAATTCATGGCTTCAGGGACTCTCGGATGATGATAAGCAGAAGGCAACCGGCTTTTTCTACCTGATTCGACGTGGAGCAGCCAGAAAGCTAACCGTCGTTCCGTATAGCGAAGCTTACAAAGAATACCTGGCGCCGGCAGCAGCGTTATTGCGTGAGGCAGCAACACTGACAACTAACGCGACGCTGAAGAACTTCCTTAACAAACGAGCGGATGCATTCGGCTCAGGCGACTACTACGAAAGCGACGTCGCCTGGATGGATCTCGACTCACCAATCGACGTCACCATTGGACCATACGAAACCTACGAGGACGAGCTATTCAGTTATAAGGCTGCTTTTGAAGCATACGTAACCCTGCGTGACGATGCAGAGACGGCAAAGCTAGCCAAGTTCAGCGCACATTTGCAGGAGCTGGAGAATAACCTGCCAATCGATCCAGGTTATCGCAATCCGAAACTGGGCGCCGCTTCGCCGATTCGCGTGGTGAATGAGATCTTCGGCTCGGGCGAAGGCAATAGTGGCGTGCAAACCGCTGCTTTCAATCTGCCGAATGACGAGCGCGTGGTAAAGGAAAAAGGCTCCAAGCGCGTGATGCTGAAGAACGTGCAGGACGCCAAGTTTAATAAGACTCTGATCCCCATTTCCAAAGTTGTTCTCGACCCATCGGAGCAATCAGCACTCGCTTTTGATTCCTTCTTCACGCACATCCTCTGCCACGAGCTGATGCACGGACTTGGACCACACAACATTACCGTTGCTGGGCAGGAAACAACCGTTCGCAAACAGTTGAAGGAGCTTTACTCGGCGATTGAAGAGGCGAAGGCCGACATGACCGGACTCTGGGCGCTCCAGTACATGATCGATCACGGGATTATCGAGAAGAGCATGGAACGAACGCTTTATACAACTTATCTCGCAAGTATGTTTCGGTCAGTACGTTTTGGTATCACTGAGGCACATGGACGCGGTGTCGCGATGCAGTTCAACTATCTCACTGACGAAGGGGCGATAAAGTTTAACGAAGCGAAAGGAATGTTCAGCGTCGATCACGCGAAGGTTAAAGAAGGAGTGACAAAACTCACGCACGATCTCTTGACGCTTGAGGCTGAAGGTTCTTACGACAAAGCGAAAGCGATGCTGGATAAGTTTGCGGTGATCCGCCCGCCGATGCGGCAGGCATTGGATAAGCTGAAGAGCGTGCCGGTGGATATTGAGCCGGTGTTTCCTTTAGCAAAATAGGCCACAAAAAAGCACAAAAGCACAAAGAGAAACGTTAATAGGTCCTATACGACCTATAGGACCTATTTCTTTAGACCTATTCTCGGAATTGTTTTCTGAAGAACGTCGCGATCTTCCAGGCGTCGATCGCTTTCCAGGGAAGTTCACCCGTCGTGTAGTGGCCGCAGGGAAGCCAAACAACATCGAGCGGAAGCTTGTGCCGTTGCGCCTCTGCGATGGCTTCGTGTGACAGGTCAAGCGGAAAAGTTAAATCATAGCGCGCCACAATAAAACGAATTGGCCGGTGGCCCATCCGGGCCACACGCGGCATAAATGGCAGCGGGCTGATCGGCGCCCAGTAGTTACGAAGCTCGTCCAGCGTTAGTTGATCGCTAAAACCTGCTCGTACGTGTGCCGTCGATAATCCGTGCCACACCACATCCGCAACGTAACCGGAAACGTGATTAAAGGCGCCTGCTTTCAGCTCGGGCTCGTGCGCAAAGGCGAGAAAGGCGATACACGAGCCGACGCTGGTACCGAGAATACCGACGTGTTCATAGCCTTCCGCTTTTAACCAGCGCACTGCCGCACGAGTGTCCAATACAGCCTGGCGCATCGATTGAATCGTACGCCCAATGTTTGAGCTTACAAGATGATCTGCGCGTTCGAGCTCCGGCGGCTTACGCTGCAGATGATATGGAAGCGTCAGACGCAGCGCCGACATCCCGATCATGTTGAAGATCCGGCATGCTTCGACGTGGCTTTCGGGTTGTGCATTCCATTGCGGCAAAACGACCACCGCATTCCGAGGTCGTTGTCCGTTCTTAACCTTTGCTGGAAAGAACCGACCGTGCGCGATGTTGTTTTCGGGCGAAGGTGTTTGCACCGTGCTCGTCCAGGTCAGTTGATCACCTTTGAGACGATAATCGGTGACCGGCGACAACGCATAAAAGTCCTCACTCGCCGGCATCACGCGCGCGGTGTGTTTGTGGAGTAATTCGCGAGGATCGTCGCCATTTACGTGGTCGACGATGTACTCCAGACCCCATTCAAAAGGGCGGACAAGCCGGTTGTTATCTCGTCGGTGGTACCAGCGCTCGCGCCGGTACATGTAATTCTTCCAGAGTGCCACGAGCGGCAGATACTAGCACACAGATCTACGCGGATGAAAACGGATCAAATCCGTCGTCATCCGCGTTAATCTGCGTTCAGTTGCAGGTAGAGAGTTTGAAGCTGTGGATAAACGTGCTCCAGTTGAAGTTACCAGTAGCTGGTTGAAACTGCGTGGTGAAGACCATCGTGCAGCCGTCAACCGGGTCGATGCTGATGGTGCTGTAGTCGCCCCAACGTGTCAAATTTCCGTTTTGCGATCCGCTTCCTACCAGGACCGAAGTTTCGTTGCCCATCGTTCCCAAAGGATCCGCAGGACCGCGGTAGGCATAACGAATGCTCGGCACGATCGATGAGCTGGAGATGTTGTAACCAACTGCGATACCGCCAGTTTTATCCATCGCCGCGCTACCCATCCAGCGAAAATCGTTGGTTGGAGCGAACGTTCCCTGTTGGAAAAGCACGGGTGCAGCACTGCCAAAAGTCTGGCCAGCAGCATTTCGCAACTCATACCAGCGAACACCAACGCCACTCCCACTCGTCACGGAATGGTTAATGACCAGCGCCTCGTGATCGCCGAAGTTTCGATAACTCAGTCGATACATCAGTCGATCGGCGAGCGAGTCGAGTTGGGTTGTGGTACTGGGTTGCGGAATGCAAGTGCCTCCTCCGCACGCTCTGCTGAATGCAGCCACTCCGGAAACGTTAGTCGGACCAGTCAGCGTGCCGGTACCGGCGCCCCAGTTCACTGTGAATCGCCAAAACTGGACTGCCGTGGAGGTAATGCTCATCAACAAGTTTGGTGAGCCAGCCGGTGGCAGTGTTGTACCTTCGAGATCCGCCGGTTCGAGGCTGTGGCCCGCGGTAGTGTTGACACAGGCTTGACGCGCCACGCCGCCGACCAACATCTGCGCGCGTTCAAAAGCACACACCGTGTTACCGGTGAACGAACGGCCATTTCGAAACATGTTGTAGCTGATGTAATAGGCATCAGGCCAGACACCCATCTTCGGATAGTCGTTAAAGCTCCTGTTGTAAGAGAACGCGTAGCGGTTGTAGGTTCCAGTCGGATCAGGACCGGTCGACACAGCCACACACTGCGTATACGGCGTGCCTGAGACGGCGAACTGAGTGAGAATCCAACGGTCGGCTAATTGATCGTATTGAACGATCGGATCGCCGTCGTTGTCTGACTGGCAACGACCGCCGAACCCCTGCCACACGACATTGCCGTTCTTTGGAAATCCAGGAACGATATTGAATCCAGTGATCTGGTTACTGCCATCTCTGGTCAACGTGTAGATCGCATAGCGCAGGTTCACCCACTGCACGTAGTGATTTGGTCCAACGTCGCCGGTAGTATCCGGCGGCGCCACACGAAAGTTTGGATCTACGGGAGTGCCATTTGTGGACGCCTTGATCTCAGCCAGGGCAGACGGCGAACCGACGCTTTTATCGGCCAATGAATCAGTAAACGGGATGTTGCGGTTTCCGACTGGCGCCGGCCTGCCAGGCTCAAAGTCTTTTCCGCCACGAGCCGGTTCAGGCCGCTCGCCTGTGTCAAACATTTCGCGGAGCGGTTTGGTTGTCTTATCGAATTTGATTGGATAGCTAATCTCGGCCCGATGTTGAAGTGCAGTATCACTTTGGGCATGAACCAACAGGGGCATTGAGGAAACGCTACATAGAACGGTCATCATCAGTAAGGCATGAATTTTCTTCACGGACATCCTCCAAAAATCTCAGGGCTAGGGACTTTTTTATGAGCTACGAACTGCGGCAGTACCGGGAGGCCGGGAGTATACCACTATCGAGCTCCGTATTAAATGAATAAATGGCGAAATAAATCAGATTTCCAGCTGCGTCGAGTTTGAATCTACCTACTTCCCTGGAATCCGTGGCTCAAATAGCCGCCGAATTATCTGCGGTAAGAGTAATGAAGACGTGAGAATCGACCCGGTTGTGAAGCGCCGGGCGAAGTCGCGAAACATCTTGCCAGCCTGTTTTGTATAGGGAAACCACCAGACATCGGCCAAACCCGGCATTGCATTGACGTGAATATGCTGGGCACTGACCATCTCCAGCAGCCCGAGATGCCCGTGCGTTCTGCCGTAACCGCTCTGCTTGACGCCGCCCCATGGGGTTTGCGCCACAGCGTGCGTGTAAACGACCTCGTTGACCATCACGGTACCGGCGTCAATCTGCTCGGCGAGCCGCTTCCCACGGGAGATGTCGCCGGTGAAAACGCTGGCGGTCAAACCATAAAGACTGTCGTTTGCGAGCTGAATCGCCTCTTCATCGGTTTTGAAGGTCATGATTGGCAAAACTGGGCCGAACGTCTCATCGCGCATCAGCTTCATCGAGTGATCGACTCCGGTCACCACCGTTGGCTCATGAAACCAGCCGCCGGAAATATTTAAGCGATGACCACCAGTTCGCACCTTTGCGCCGTGCGCAACCGCGTCGCCGACGTGATCTTCGACAATCAGCAACTGCCGTTCATTCGTCATTGCACCGATGTCGATCGCCTCGGTTGACGCTTTATCTTGTTTGAGCAACTGCGTTTCTTTGACGACGAGATCAATGAACTTGCCAGCGATCGATTCATGAACGTAGCAACGTTCGATTGAGGCGCAGGCCTGACCCGAATTACAGAAAGCTCCCCAGATCGCCGCGCGGGCCGCATTCTCCAGGCTTGCGTCTTCAAGCACGATCATCGGATCTTTGCCGCCCAACTCGAGCACCACCGGTGTTAAATGTTTGGCCGCTGTTTCAGCAACATGCTTTCCTGTGTTCACACTACCGGTGAACATGATCTTGTTTACACCTGCATCAACAAGCGCGGCGCCGGTTGATCCGTCGCCGGTGACAATTTGGACCATGCCTTCAGGTAGTTGAGCCTTTTTGAAGACGTCTGCGATCCTCAACGCCGTCAGCGGCGTTAATTCACTCGGCTTCACCACAACCGCGTTGCCAGCCATCAGCGCCATCACAACTTCGTCGAGCGGGGTGGCCCAGGGAAAGTTCCACGGCGAAATAATGCCGACCACGCCGAGCGGTTTATAAACGATATATGAAGTGCGGGCCATGAAATTGTACTGGCCCAAACCGATCCTGGGGCGTTTGAGAAGTTTCTTCATGTTCTCGGCGAAGTAGTGCATGAGATCGAGCGTCGGAACGATCTCCATCGAGATTGCTTCGGTTGTTGGTTTGCCCGTTTCGCGTGAGATCAGTGTGGCTATCTGTTCGAGCTCTTCGAGCACAATCTCACGAGCACGCAGAATGAATCGGGCGCGTTCCTGATAAGAGAGTTTGGCCCATGCAGGCTGTGCGGCTCTGGCCCGGCTAACTGCCGCAGCGACCTCGCTCGCATCCATCAAAGGCACACGCCCGTTTTCTTCACCGGTAGAAGGATCGACTGAAATAATCTCGCGCGTCTGTGGCGCTGAAAGAGTTTGAATACTCATCGTGCAGCGTGATTATCCATCCAAGACGCCGTCAGGTACAATGCGAGGTAAATCTTTTTAGTGACTTTGGTGCCTTTTTGTGGCGAGGAGAAGCTTTGATGATCAGACCCCGGCTCAAGGAGTTTTTGCGGCGCATGGCGCCAAAGTCCGTGGCTATCATTCCCGGCGCGCACGACACGAGGCGCTCGAATGATACTCATTATCGTTTCCGTCAGGACTCCGATTTTTTCTACCTGACTGGCTTTGAAGAGCCGGATGCTCTCGCGGTCGTCAAGCTCGAAGGTGACAAGAAGTACACACTGTTTGTGCGGCCAAGGGATCCTGAACGAGAGATCTGGGACGGACGTCGGGCCGGTGTCGAAGGCGCGAAGAATGAGTTTGGGGCTGAAGCTGCTTTTCCGATTGAAGAGTTTGATTCGAAGCTGGCAGACTTTCTCGATGGCGCCGATGTGCTCTATTACCGGCTCGGTGTGGACCAGTATCTCGACAACCGGATCATCCAGGAGATCGCGCGCATGCGTTCGCTGAATCGTAAGCCGATTCATCCACCGCAAACAATTATCGATCCGGCGACGATTATTCATGAGATGCGCGTGCTAAAGAGCTCCGAAGAGCTCGAGATCATGCAGACTGCAGCCGATATCGCTGCGGAAGCTCATTGCGAAGCGATGAAGGCGGTACGGCCGGGCATGCAGGAATATGAAGTCGAAGCGTTGATCGAACAGGTATTCAGACGTCGCGGTGCTGCCGGACCGGCATACACGTCCATCATCGGAGGTGGTCCAAACGCTACGGTGCTTCATTACATTAACAACGATGGTCAACTTCGTGATGGCGAGTTACTACTGGTTGATGCGGGCGCAGAGTACAAAGGCTATGCTTCTGACATCACGCGCACTTTCCCAATCAATGGTCGTTATACGAAGCCTCAGCGTGATATCTACGATCTGGTGTTGAAAGCCCAGATGTCTTGTGTGGAGATGGTGCGACCGGGCGTCACACACGACCAGTTGAAACAGCATTCGATTGAGGTTTTGACGGAAGGTATGGTTGAACTGGGATTGTTGGAAGGAAAGCCCGAAGATCTGATCAAAGAGAAGAAGTACGAGAAGTTTTACATGCATGGCCTGGGACACATGCTTGGAATTGATGTGCATGATGTTGGACGTTATTACTTCGGGCAGGAATCGCGTGTGCTGGAGCCCGGTGTGGTCATGACCGTCGAGCCTGGGATCTACATCGCTCCTGATAGCGAAGGTATCCCGGAAGAGTATCTTGGGATTGGGGTGCGGATTGAGGATGATGTGCTGTGCACCAGCAATGGGCCAAAAGTCTTGACGACCAAAGTGCCGAAGCAGGCTGAGGAGATTGAGGCATTGATGAGACAGGACTGACAGGATGTTCACGGGATGGACAGGATTTATCTTGTTCATCCTGAAAGATCCTGTCAATCCTGTCTAAACCATCCTCTGAATAATCGCATCCGCAAATTCTGCGGTCTTTGCGGTTCCGCCGATGTCGCGCGTGCGCACCTTGCCCTCTTCGAAAACAGCAAGCATCGCTTTCTCAGTTCTCTCCGCCGCCTCGCGCTCACCGATGTAACGCAACATCAGAATCCCTGATTGCAACAGCGCTGTCGGATTCGCGATACCCTGACCAGCAATATCCGGCGCTGAACCATGCACCGCCTCAAACACTGCACCTTTCTCACCGATGTTCGCTCCCGGAACCAGACCGAGTCCACCAACTAAACCGGCACACAGATCCGAAACGATGTCGCCGTAGAGATTCTCAAGCAACATCACATCAAACTGTTCGGGACGCATTACGAGCTGCATGCACGCGTTGTCGACAATCTTGTCGTCGGCAGTGATCTCAGGATAGTCAGCACTGACCTTCCGGAAGCAGTCGAGGAACAGACCATCCGAGAGCTTCATGATGTTTGCTTTGTGAACGGCTGTTACTTTCTTTCGCGATTCACGCGTCGCGTGCTCGAAAGCGAAGCGTGCGATACGCGTCGAAGCCTTCTCCGTAATGATTTTCAAACTCTCAACCACGCCCGGCACAACGACGTGTTCCAATCCCGCATATAAACTCTCCGTGTTCTCGCGCACCACGATCAGATCGAGTTCCGGATAACGACACGGCACATTAGGCAGCGCCCGCACAGGACGAAGGTTCGCGTAAAGATCCAACGTTTTACGCAGGCCGACATTAACTGAAGTGAATCCCTTTCCCACCGGGGTGGTGATCGGACCTTTAAGAGCTACCTTGTTGCGGATAATCGAATCGAGCAGTTCTTTCGGCAGTGTTTCGCCGAATTTTTCGAGTGCCTGGGCGCCCGCATAATGAGTTTCCCATTGAATTTCCACGCCTGACGCTTCGATGATTCTTACTACGTTAGAGGCTACTTCGGGGCCAATGCCGTCGCCCGGAATCAGTGTGATAGGATGCATAGTTCGATAGTAACCAAATGGCCTATAGCAAAGGAAGTGCAGACGTCGTCATCGTTGGTGGCGGCGTTATTGGTTTGGCGATCGCGCGCGGGCTGGCTTTGCGCGGAGTGCGCCACGTCTGTTTAGTTGAACGAGCAACGCTCGGTACGGAAGCATCGTTTGCTGCAGCCGGCATGCTGTTGCCGCAAGTCGAAGCAGATACCGAAGACGATTTTTTCAAGCTTGCATGCAACAGTCGCGACCTTTATCCCGCGTTCGCCAGATCACTTCGTGAAGAGACCGGCGTTGACATTGAGCTCGACACCACTGGAACCCTCTATCTCGCTCTCAACGAACACGATCAGGAAGAGATCGAAAAAAGATACCGTTGGCAGGCGCGGGCAGGTCTTGCGGTCGAGTTGCTAAGTGGAGTGGAGGCGCGTGAGCTTGAACCCTGCATCTCCGAGTCGGCGTTTGGTGCGCTGCTATTCCCAAACGACATTCAAGTCGAGAATCGAAGGCTCCTTTCAGCATTGGCGAACAGTGTTGATAGTCTCGAGATCGATCTTCTAACCGAGACGAATGTCGAGTCGTTGGAATTCGAGCGAGGTCGCGTCACAGCCGTGCAGACAAGCCGCGGCTTGATCGCTTGTAAATCAATAGTCATCGCCGCCGGAACATGGTCCAGTTTTCTGCTGCGTTCATCCGGCTGTCCGGACCCGGCGATTCAACCGGTGCGTGGCCAGATGGTGTGTCTGGAGTCGAAACCGCAGTTAACACGACATGTGATTTACAGTCCGCGAGGTTACCTTGTGCCACGGCAGGATGGCCGTTTGCTTGCCGGTTCGACGAGCGAAAACGCGGGCTTTGCCAAGCGGGTCACGGCAGGTGGAGTTAGCTCGATTCTGCGAAATGCACTCGAGATTTCCGTGAGTATAGCAACTTTGCCCGTCGTGGATACCTGGGCGGGATTGCGGCCGCGAACCGCTGACGGTTTGCCTGTGCTGGGGCCTTGTGGTGAAATTGACGGGCTCTTTTATGCAACCGGGCATTACCGAAACGGAATCCTACTCGCGCCTTTGACTGCGGAGTTGATTACCGAAGCCGTCGTAGCCGGCGTAACGTCGCCTTCACTGGCTCCTTTTAGTCCCGATCGTTTTAGCTCTCAACCCGTTTTAAGATGACTTCCAGAATTCTATCCGTTCTTCTACTGATATCGTTGGCTTCTTTGTCGACGCTTGCTCAGGGCTTGGCTCCGAGCGGCAAGTCAGACCCGAAATCAGATAACCGCACAGCTCAGACACTCTACGAGGATGCGAATGGGTATTTGGGACGAAAGTTCCAGGAATTCAACAAGCAGAAGCTGGCGTACGATCCCAAGCTCGAAGTACAAACAAAGAAAGAGCAGAAGGATCTCGCCGTCAAGAATGCTGCGACTCTTCAGTCCCGTTCATCTCTTAAAGGTGACGACCTCTATTACCTCGGCATGCTTCATCATCTTGCCGGAGACGCTGACGCAGCACTGGCGACGATGCGCCTGCTCCTGAAAGACGATCCCGATGGTCAAAAAGCACAAGCAGCACGCAACGTTGTAGTGCTCTATGCGGTCAGGAAAGGTCTGCTCGCAGATGCGAACGCTGCCGTCGAAGCATATGTTCGTCACCAACCACAGAGCGCTGATGATCGTTATCGCATGGAACTTCTGATCACCGACGCGTATTTGCGTGCGAAGGATTACACCTCAATGACAACGCACGCAAAGCAAATGCTCGAAGCGTCGAAGAAGTATATCGAGACGAATAAAGGCGAAGTATTCCGTCGCGATGAAATGCTGTTGAAGTCGACGGTGCTTTTGGCAGATTCTTATCTGAAGACAGATCAGAAGGATCTGGCAGTCGCTGCGCTGACTAACCTGCGACGAATCGCGATTCAGCTGCCTTCGGCGAATTTGTATAAAGATGCGACCGCGCGGTTGTTCCGAGTCAATCCGTCATTAAATCTGGACCAGCTTTTTGACGACAGTTTGGTTTCGTCAAAGACGCTCTTGCCGGAACTCGAGGCCGACCAGTGGGTCGAGCAGCAACCAGTAAAACTCAGCGATCTTCGCGGTCAGGTGGTTTTAATTGATTTTTGGGCGCCGTGGTGCGGTCCCTGTCGATATACACTGCCGAACCTGGCACGCTGGCACAACGCATACAAGAGCAAGGGACTCGTGATCCTGGGCGTGACGAAGTACTATGGACACGACGATCAGCAGC
>DASYSD010000031.1:0-111734 GCA_036003745.1 Pyrinomonadaceae bacterium | reverse complement strand
AACGTGAGTCTAACAACTCACGAACGGAGGCGCTGCTTCATAACATCAGGGTTGGAGCGCAGCGACAACCCTGGGGACATCAATCCAAAGTTTGTTTCAACCCTGAAAGGGTTCCTCTCTTGGCGAACCCTTTCAGGGTTCATTCCTTATTTTGTTGTTCATTCCCAGGGCTGAAATTAGCCAACACCTTCGGCGTTTTTCAACTGAACCTCCTAACTCGATCTTGGTATTGGTGCCTACGTCAGAAGAGGAATCAAAAAAGCCTCCGATCAAGTGATGTAATCAATTCGAGATTCCTTCATAGTGCTGAATGAGGTAACAGATGAAAGAAGGAATCAGAATCATCAGGAGGGCGGACCGGTTTGCGGAGAAAGTCGAGCGAGCTCCAAAAATACTGCCAGATTCGGGTGTTGAGCCAAACACTGAACTCCGATCACTCAGAGCAGTAAAGCAATGGATTCTTGAGCTGCGCCAAAAGAAGAGTGAACAATGGTTAGCTACGCAGGCACTGCGAAGTTCAATAACCAGCGGCGTGTGAAGTTTCGTTCAGCTTACAAACCTCACCGTTATCGAATATTCATTCCTTTAGGGACTTTATCCGAAAGTTTTGACAAAAGACCTTGGAGGACTGGTTTTGGTCCACGCCTGGATGGCAGCATGGTGCTAACATAAGTAAGCCGCACTCAGGAATTGTGATCTGTCATCGGACTGCCATGCAAAGCGAATGAAGGTGAAAATTTTTGCCAACCGGATCCACAAACATGCGGGACTGCTGATAGTCTGCATCTTTTTTGCTGGTTGTCATCTGCAACGGACCGCAAGTGGGCCAACGATCAAATTGACTCGCGTCCCGCAGGCTGCGCTCAGCGATCCCAACAAGCTCGACATCATTCAAGGCAAAGTCGAAGGCGCCAGGCAAGGGCAACAGATCGTGTTGTACGTTAAGACCGGCGCATGGTGGATTCAGCCACTCTCAGATGCGCCATTCACAAAGCTCCAGCCCGATGGTAGCTGGATAAATTCAACTCACCTCGGATCCGAGTATGCGGCTCTGCTGGTCGACCCTACTTATCGTCCGTCGACAACGCTGACCGCGCTGCCAAATCCTGGAGATGCAGTAGTCGCCGTCGCTACAGTCAAAGGCGCCGACTCGCCGCCGTCACCCACATTGCGGTTTAGCGGATACGAATGGCGCATCCGCAATGCTCCAAGTAGTCGCGGCGACACAATGAACCTCTACGATCCGTCGAATGCCTGGACTGACGACAAAGGGGCCCTGCATCTTCGCATAGCGAAGCAGGACGATAAATTGACCTGTGCCGAAGTGGCTCTCACGCACAGCTTCGGATATGGAACTTACTCTTTTGTCGTTCGGGATACATCCCAGCTAGAGCCTTCTGTTGTCTTTAGTATGTTCACCTGGGATTACGCAGGGCACGACCAGAACAACCGTGAGATGGACATTGAGATCAGCCGCTGGGGCGATCCTGCGAGTAAGAATGCGCAATACGTGGTCCAACCTTTCTATGTGGCCGCGAATGTAGCGAGGTTTACTGTACCGGCCGGAGTGGTTACGTACTCCTGGAAATGGGAGCCGGGAAGATTGTCATGCAAAACGATCAAAGGTTTGATATCCGATCGCGATGCCAAGGTCGTGAGCGAACATGTTTTCACATCGGGAGTTCCCTCACCAGGCGTTGAATCTGTTCGTATGGCGCTTTTCTCCTACGGTAAAGCGCCGAGCCTTTTGCAAAATGGCGCCGAGGTGGTTATTGAGAAATTCGAATACGTTCCATGAGCGTCTGGTAGTCAGATGGTCCTGGGTCGGTTTAGCGGTCACGTTATTCGCTTCCACCGCGCAAGCGCTCGACCCGAATCGAGCAGTCTCTGATTACCTGCGAAACCGTTGGGAAGCTCAGCAGGGATTCTCCGGTGGAACTGTCTATGCCATCGCTCAAACTCCCGACGGATATTTGTGGCTCGGCACTGAAAACGGACTCGTTCGTTTCGACGGACTGAATTTCCTCCCGTTTAATCAGACGAACTCGGCCGTATTGCCTTCGGGTCCAGTCATTGATCTCTTGACTGACGCGGATGGCAATCTCTGGATCCGTCCCCTCAGCAGGGACTTGTTGCGTTACCGTGACGGACAGTTTCAGGATGTTATGCCAGAGCTGGACAGCGCTCGCTCAGGTATCACAGCAATGTGCCGTGGAACAAACGGTCAGGCATTGTTCGCTGTTCTCTCGAATGGCACGTTCAGCTATAGCAACGGGCGTTTCTCAAAGCTGATCTCAAGTTCAGGGTTACCTAATATTTTGATCATATCCATGGCCCAAACTGCCGATGGCAAAATCTGGACGGGGACAAGAGATGCCGGTCTGTTTTTCATTAGCAATGGCCAAAGGTCACCCGTGCCATGGGACTTGCCCGACCGGAAGATTAACAGCTTACTGGCGGTCGAAAATGAATTGTGGATTGGCACTGATATGGGGCTTGTACGTTGGAATGGTAACGAGATTACCAGGCCGGGAGTGCCCGCATCGTTCAGCAATAAACAAGTGCTATCGATGACCAGTGATCGTGAAGCTAACATCTGGGTCGGCATGTCCAATGGCATGCTGAGATTGAACAAAGCCGGGCTTACCTCGTCCGAAAGTGACACGGCCTCATTGGGAGATGTAAACGCGATTTTTGAAGACCGTGAAGGAAATCTCTGGCTGGGAAATCGCTACGGTATTGAGCGACTGCGTGACACTGCTTTCATAACCTATTCAGCCTCAAGAGACTCTTCCTCAACAGGCGGCGGCATAGTTTATGTCGACAATGAGAGTCGCCATTGGTTTGCTCCTGCTGAGGGAGGGTTGTATTGGAAAAAGGGAACCGAAGTTGGAGATGTAAAGAACGACAAACTGGACCAGGACGTAGTCTACGCAATCACAGGCGCGAGGGGAGAGCTGTGGCTCGGAAGGCGGCGGGGTGGTCTCACTCATCTGATCTATCGGGACGGTTCTTTCACAACCAGGACCTACACTGAAGCAGATGGCCTTGCTGGAAACAGAATTTACTCGGTCTATCTTAGCCGCGATGGCAGTGTGTGGGCCGGAAGCCTCGGCGGCGGAGTCTCCAGGCTCCGAAATGGGAAACTAACTACTTTCACAATTGCTGACGGACTCGGATCTAACGCCGTAAATTCGATCCTGGAGACGACCGATGGAACGATGCAGTTTGCTACTACAGACGGCTTGACCACGCTCTCTCAAGGTGCCTGGAAGACCTATAAAAGCGCCAATGGTCTGCCACCTGGCAGCGTGAATTGTCTGGCTGAAGGCGCCGGCGGCACTCTCTGGATCGGCACTGACTACGGGATCGCGTTTCTCGATTCCGATCACATTGAGGTGCCTCGTAATTTACCGGCTGCGTTACATGAACCAATACTGGGAATCGCGGAGGACCGAAATTGGGGGCTTTGGATTTCGACGTCTCGTCACATTCTCAGAGTGAATCGAAACAGATTACTGTCCGGTAGCCTGAGCGAGTCTGACGTCAGAGAGTTCGGAATAGCTGACGGTCTACTTAGTATCGAAGGTGTGAAACGCGACAGATCCGTCATTGGCGATCCGCGCGGCCGCATCTGGATTTCTACCTATCGAGGAGTGTCAGTCGTTGATCCAACGCAGGTGACTAACAACCTGGTGCCGTCGCTGGTTCATATTGCGGGCGTAACCGTGGATGGAAGCTCAATTGATCCAAAGGGTTTGATGCGCGTACCGGGCGGCACTCAAAAAATCACCTTCTCTTATGCCGGTTTGAGTCTCTCTGTGCCTGAACGTGTGAGATTCAGATATAAACTTGATGGCTTCGATACGGATTGGAGCGAACCAGTCGCTTCACGTGAAGCTGTATATACAAACCTTCCTCCTGGTCCTTATCGTTTTCATGTAATCGCGAGCAATAGCGCTGGTCTATGGAATGGTCTCGAATCTTCGGTTCAATTCCAGATCGAGCCAAAGCTCTGGCAAACTGCGTGGTTCCGTCTAGCAGTCCTGTTGACTGTCCTGCTGATCACACTGGCTTTGTACCGTGCAAGACTGCGACGCCTAACTCAGCAGATGAATCTGCGGTTTGAAGAACGACTTGCTGAACGGACTCGCATTGCTCAGGACCTACACGACACCTTATTACAAGGCTTCCTAAGCGCCTCAATGCAACTGCATGTCGCTGCCGATCAAATGCCGGCGGACGCGCCCGGCAAGCCGCTCGTAAGTAGAGTCCTAGCTTTGATGAGCAAGGTCATCGAGGAAGGACGAAAGACGGTAAGCGGTCTCCGTTCACCTGTCAGTTCGGACGATCTTGAAAAATCCTTCGCCGGCGTTCAACAAGAACTCGCCGTCCAGACGGAAAGAGACTTTCGCGTGATCGTCGAAGGCACACCTCGAAAATTACACCCGGTTATTCGCGACGAAGCTTATCGGATCGGGCGCGAAGCTCTGGTCAATGCTGCACGGCATTCTCAAGCGACTAAGATAGAGGTCGAGCTCGAGTATTCGGCAAGAGAGTTGCGCATCATAGTGCGTGATAATGGTAAAGGCATCGACTCTCAGGTGCTGCGTGTGGGAAAAGATGGACACTGGGGACTCGCAGGTATGCGGGAACGGGCAGATGCCATCGGCGCCCGCCTCAAGGTTTGGAGCCGTACCGGCGCGGGGACCGAGGTTGAATTGGTGATACCGGGTAGAATTGCTTTCGACGGTGATCGGACGAGTCGACGTCTAACCTGGCTGGACCGATTTTTCGGACGAAAGAATCAGAACGGTTATAGAGGTAAGGATGAGCGACCCGACTAGCAGCGTGGCTTTGCCACAAAAATTCAGAAATCGAGTTGAGGGGTGGCTTTTTAGAAAGGATCTGAACGATCCACGGACTCCCGTCGGTGGGATTATTATTTTTGAGTAAAGCTTAGCAGGGGCAGGAATGTCACGACTCGTCGTAGGCGCGTTTTGCTTTGACCGTGACGAACTCGTCACTCTCGATGATGTAGGCAGTAAGGTTGTAGCCGTAGACACAGCCGGTGTCGATACCGATGGCTTTCCGTCCGCGACGGGGTTCGGGAGCGGGCCAGTGGCCGAAGAGAACGATCTTTTCTCCGTGATAGACGTGATACCACGGAGTTCCTTCGTCGCTCTCGCGATCTCCTCCAAGCGTTCGCAGGCGCGTCAAGTCACCGGTTGTTTGCGAATGGAGTTCCACGTTCGGACGCAGACCCGCATGGACAACCAGGTGCGTCTCAAGATCGATGATGAACGGCATCCGGTTGAAGAAGCTGGCATAAGCGTCTTTTTCAGCCCTTAATTCTTTGTGAGTTTCCTTTTGGGCTGGCTTTAATTCGATGTCCTCACCATTCCATTTGCGACGCAGCGCTAAGTCGTGATTGCCAATGACGGTGCTGAAGCGCGCGTCAGTCATAAACAGTTCCAGGACTTCCTTACTCTTCGGCCCTTTAGTGATCAGATCTCCAACGCAAATCACGCGGTCGTCATCACCGATACCGATTTTTTCGAGCAACTCCATCAGTTCGTCATAACAACCGTGAAGATCTCCCACTACAATTCTGCGACCAGCCATCAGTCCCTCCGAAGTGTTTTACAACCCGAATTTGCAGTCTATTGCATAGCACCAATTCAGGCAATCAGAGCGCCTTGAGGCTAAGGTAGTTCCATCCGCTCTTCTCAACGGTAAGTGTAAGTCTTGCTCTCCTTTTGATCCCATTCAACGCTATCGATATTCTCACGATCTCCTGAAAGTATTTCCTCACTTAGTTTGCTCGTGCTTACGACCGGATCGAGGTTTACGAGGTAAACGATCTTGCCCAGCGGCTCGTCCTCATCCTCCCGGTCAAGCTCGCGAAGCTCGTAGTCAAACCGGTAACGCTGGAAAAGATCCTTCAGTATCGCGTCGGTTCGGTCGATGTTTTTCGTGTGTACCGAAACCTCCATCGAACGAAAGACCTGAGACTGTTCGAAGTATTCGAGTACTGACAAAGTGACCAGCACGAATAACGTCAGGATGATCGCCATGTCCCAACGTCCGACACCGGCTGCAAGACCAACTCCAAGACACACCAGCAACACCGTGATCTCTTTCGGGTCGCGAATGTTCGTGCGGAAGCGCACGAGCGATGCCGCGGCAAAAATTCCAAATGCGCGTGCCGCGCTGTCTCCTACGACCATCATCATCCCGCCTGCAACCACAGCCATCAGAATCTGCGTTTGGGCCACGAACGGATTGCGCCGCGCATAAGAAACGCCACGACGTGGACGAAACGCTAATAACCCTGCCAGAAATGCTGCGAGCGAAAACCGCAACGCAATCCGCGCAGACGTTGCTTCCCAACTCGAAATACTGGCAGGTGTAAGACCTGAGGCGTCGGGGCCGAAGAGCTCTCCCAGCAACGGCACTCCACCACGCTGGTTCTCAGGCGCAGGAATGGGGGCGCCGGCGGGTGCTGCGGCAGGTTGTCGCTGATCGCGCAAAACGTAAGTAAGAATTCCACCGCCTATCAGAAGAACAATAAACGTCCCCAACACCGCAACTGTTACACGGTTCATATCGAGATGTCCTTTCGAGGTTCAAGCCATCAACCGGATCTGGATAAATAGCCCCTAAAACTTGAACGCGAAATTTTTGTGCTTTTTGGTGCCTTTTTCGTGGCCGGACTGCGATTTTTATTGCTTAGACCACAAGCGTTTGCTCTTCAATGGATGAACGTTGCCGGCAGCTGGTGAGCTGTTTGGCCCTTCGAAGAATAGCTGACTATTAAACGGCTCTTCGTCGCCGGCAATTGCCGAACGCTCGTAAGTACCATCAGAGTTCATGACTCTTGCTTTGACGTTGTCGCGGAGGTATGCGGCTAAGACCGTGTCTTTGAGATAACTCTTCAACTGCGGGTCGAGCACGGGTGTTACGACCTCAACTCGACGGTCGAGATTACGCGACATCCAGTCGGCTGACCCGATGTAGAGCTCTTCCTCGCCTCCGTTTGCGAAATAAAAGATACGACTGTGTTCGAGAAATCGCCCAACGACACTTCTGACGTGAATTGTTTGAGAGAGTCCGGGCTCGCCGGGACGAATCATACAAGCGCCGCGCACGATCAGATCGATCTTAACGCCGGCTTGCGAAGCCTGGTAAAGCAATTCGATGATGTTCAGATCCGTCAGACGATTTATCTTCGCTGATATTTGCGCAGGCCGTCCCGCGCGTGCGTGTTCTGTCTCGCGCTTGATCAGAGCCATCATGCGCTTTCGCAGGTTCAGCGGCGCAACCATCAAACGGCTGTATTCTTTCGGGACTGAGAAGCCGGTAAGAAAGTTGAACACGTCAGACGCATCATCACCGATGATTGAATCGCTAGTTAGGAAGCCGAGATCCGTGTAAAACCTTGAGGTCGTCGGATTGTAGTTGCCGGTCGCGATGTGAGTATAGGTTTGCAGACCATGTGCTTCACGCCGTACCACAAGGGTTACCTTACTATGCGTCTTAAAACCGACTAATCCATAGACCACGTGTACGCCTGATTCCGCGAGTCGCTCAGCCCATTCGATGTTGTGCTCTTCGTCAAAGCGAGCTTTGAGCTCGACAACTGCGGTGACTTGCTTGCCACGCTCACTCGCTTCTATCAACGACTGCGGAATCGGCGACTTCTTTCCGGTACGATAGAGACACATCTTGATCGCTACCACATCCGGATCCTTTGCGGCTGCATCGATAAAGTCGACGACGGTGCCGAAGGAACAGTAAGGATGATGAAGCAACACATCCTGTTTCTTGATCGTGTCGAAAAGCGACTCGTTGCTGCGTAAACCGGGAGGCACGACAGTCTTGAGCGGTTTGTCTTTCAAATCGGGCTCGTTGACGCTGTACAACTCCATCAAATCGGAAACATCAAGCAGTCCGTCGATCTTATAAACGTCTTGCGTTTCAATGCGCAGTGAGTTGGTCAGATACTCGACCATCTCGGAGGGCATCGTTGATGCCACTTCAAGCCGTACGGCCAGACCAAAACGACGCTCGCGCAGCGATTCCTTAATCAGCGCCAGTAAATCCGCGGCCTTATCATCGCGAATCTCAACATCTGCATCTCGTGTGACACGAAATAGATGTCCTTTGCTCAACTTCATCCGTGGGAACAAAGAGTGCAGGTTCGCTTCGATCACCTCTTCGACGAGAGCAAACTTCGATTGACCTTTCCCGACCGGGATCAACCGCGGCACAACCGGCGGTACCTTTATACGAACAAATCTGACTTCAGTCCCCAACGGTGCTCCGGCAAACGTATCTTCAGGACAACTCTCAACTGTTAGCCCGATGTTCAGACTGAGATTAGAGATGTAAGGAAAGGGCCGCGCCGGATCGACGGCTTGCGGGGTCAACACCAGAAAGATGTTCTTCGTAAAGTACTGCGCGAGATTACTTTTCTCTTCTTCCGAAAGCGTGTCGTAAGGCGCGATCACTACGCCATGCGACTCGAGCTCCGGAAGCACCTCGTCACGAAGACAACGCGTTTGCTCTTCAACAAACGGGAGCACTCGCTCGCGAATAACTGCGAGTTGCTCAGGGGGCGTCAATTCACCGGGTATCGGTCCGATGTCATCGATACTCAGCATCTCCTTGATGCCGGAGACGCGCACCATGAAGAATTCGTCGAGGTTGGAAGAAAAGATTGAGAGAAACTTTAGCTTCTCAAGCACCGGAGTTGATTTGTCAGCCGCTTCTTCGAGAACTCGTCTGAAGAATTCCACCTGACACAAATCCCGGTTGAGTACTGACCAGGCAAAGAAACGTTTTGGCTTGGAATCACCCGTGGGTTCTGATTGCTGATTCATCTGTGGATCCTAGTTTGTGCATCGTGCGTCTATGATCATTCGCGCCTTACGAATAAATTCGGTGGTCCACTCGGCCGGGGGACGATCACGCTCCGCATTTCGCGAAGCGTTGAACACCTTCGTGATTGTTTTGTTGCGCCGTTCAGCATCGAGTAACCGCTGCAAGTTGTCCGCGAGCAACTTTCTACCGGCCTCGCTGATGTGAGTATCACCAACGCTCTTCGCAGTCGTTGTGCACGTTCCGTTTTTGACTTCGATCGGTGTTTTACTGCGCCAGCCGTCCAGTCGCGCCTTCTTTTCACTAGAACTTGAAAAACCCCAGGTCGATCCCATGTCGCCAACGTAGAACACTGCTTCGCCGGGTTCGCAAACACGCGTGTTATCGGCGTTCTTCCTCGACTTGAGACAAGCGAACTTGTGATTATCCGCTTTCGTGTCGCCATGATCTAAGAATGCCAACCAGAGCTTGAAAGCGTCGACCTCTGCGCGCGCCGCGCCGCCAGCTGACGACAGCTTCTGCAGTGACTCAGCCAGAGACCCAGAGTCTTTGTTGTTGCAATTAACATCGATGCCGCGCCCGAGCGGCAATTCGACACCCGCTGCGGGTTGAAATCCCGAGAAACTCGCGCCCTGAAAACTCTTCGTCAAACTCTTCTGACAATCCGGACAATTTACATCAGCAACCCACTCATCATCAGCGAAGAAGCCGAGTGCTTTCGAAAACCGTGACGATAAAAATTCGCCATAAATCTCGCCGTTGCGCTTGTCGGGCGACTGTCCTTTGAAGTGTGGCTTGATTTTGTAACGGATGGGATTCCCGACTTCGTCAGTCACGCCCGGCACTGAGCAATGGAATTTTGGTGTCGTACCCGCCCCGGGAGTTTCATCTTTATTGGCGACACACCTGACCGGCCTTGCAATCCCGTTGGCGTCAACAGGCAGCGCCCCGCGGCGGGGACCTTTGGCGGGGTTATAGCCAAGCACCGGGTCATAACCGAGATCAGGCGCACGATAAACTCTCGCTGTCTGCTCGGCCCGCGCGCGTTCCTGCGCCGTAAAACAGACTTGTTGAGCTTGGGTCTGAGAAGAGACGAAAAGTGTTGCGATACAAATCAGCAGAGGCGGGACCCAGTCCCGAGAGGGGGTTTGGCGCATAGGGTTAAAGATATCACGACTTAGCCAAGGATTTTCACGGATAAACAAAGATCGAGTGGTCGATTGAACACCTCCTTGGAGAGCGGTGTTCAACGCGCAACCTTGCTAACTGACTTTCGCGGGTTGTGGGCGATTGATCCCGAGTTTTCGCAGGCGATGATTGAGCGTGGTGCGGTTCATGCCCAAACGCGCCGCAGCGCCGGTGGGACCGCCAATCACCCATTTGGCATCATCGAGGACTTTGAGGATGTGATCGCGCTCGACGTTCTCGAGAGTTGTTCCATTTGAATGATTGGTAGCTCTTGCCGTTTGTTTCAATTCGGTCAGCGGTACCTCCAGCGTTGAGCCGCGTGAAAGAATCACGGCACGCTCCACAAGGTTCTGCAGCTCGCGAATATTGCCCGGCCAGTGATAAGCCACCAAAGCTGACATCACGTCTTTGGGCACACTCTCGATTTGCTTCCTCATCTGTTGCGCAAACTTGTTCGCGAAGAAATGAACGAGCAGAGGAATGTCTTCCGGTCGCTCCCGCAGCGGCGGCACATTGATCGGAAAAACATTCAGCCGATAGTAGAGGTCACTGCGAAACTTCTTCTCTTCAACCAGCTGCGCGAGGTCTGCATTAGTAGCTGCGACCACACGCACATTCACACGCATCGTGCGCGAGCTGCCAAGCCGTTCAAATTCGTGCTCCTGAAGCACACGCAACAGCTTCGACTGCAGATCGAGTGGAATGTCCTCAACCTCATCAAGAAAGATCGTGCCCTCGTGTGCGAGTTCAAAACGGCCGACACGTCGATCGATCGCTCCGGTGAAGGCGCCCTTCTCATGTCCAAATAGTTCGCTCTCAAGCAAACCAGTCGGAATTGCCGCACAATTCACTTTCACAAGTGTGCGCTCACGTCGTTCACTCAGATTGTGAATCGCGCGTGCGATCAGTTCTTTTCCGGTTCCGGTCTCACCATAGATCAAAACGGTTGAGTCAGTGGTCGCAACGGTCTGCACGTTCTGCAAGGCGCGTTTTAGAATCGGACTACTGCCAATGATCTCTTCGAAATTGTACTCACTTCGTATCTCTTCTTCGAGATACAACTTCTCCTTCTCGAGCTTGTTCTTAAGCGTCTCGATCTCGTTGTAAACCAGTGCATTCTCAACCGCAATAGCGACCTGGTTTGCGACCTGTTCGAACAACTCCGCGTCGTCACGCGAGAATGCATGTGGGCGAGTACTCTTGATCGCGAGTACACCCAGCACACGGTCTCTAAAGATAAGCGGTGAGGCACAGCCTGTAGCCATGCCGTGGACTGCCGGGTCATAGTCAATGAGAGCCGTTTTACGCGTGGTAAATGCCTCACCGATCGGATTGCCTTCAAATGGGATGATCTTGCCGGCCGCACAGGGGCTCTCGTGATCTGGAAAATCGAAAGCTGCCACTCTTAATTCTTTCAGTGACTCGTCGTAGAGAGTCAGTGCCGCCGCTTCATGCGGCATCACGGCTCCCAACGAACTCGAGATCGATTGCAACAACTCGCGCAGATTCAGATTTGTGACCAGCGTATTGTTGACTTGCAGGAGCAGTTGCGAACGATCACGTTCACGCGCCAACTGTTCGCGATAAAATTGACTCTCGACCGCGACGGCGATTTGGGAAGTGACCAATTGCGCGAATTTCAGATCGAACGAGTCGTATGCGCCGACCTCCTCGCTCCATAAATTCAACGTGCCAAGTTTTTGATGGACAGTCGTCAGCGGCAAACAACACACGGATTTGATGTTCTTTTCGCGCAGCTTTTGTGCCGACGGAAACCGATCATCCGCCGCCAGATCACGAATTACGAGCGGTTGTTGAGTGCTCCAAACATAACCGTTGATCGATTCATCGACGGTAACTTCGGTGCGTTCCTGGTTGACCCACTGGTCGGGCTGGCAACCTTCGAATAAATACGACCGCATCACGTTCCGCTCGTCGTCGTGTAACATGACGGCAAGATCGCGAAACGAAAAGAGATTTCGCATACGACAAGCGATGTCGTGGAAAAGTTCGGATAAATCGCGGTGAGAGGCGATAGCCTTTGAGAGTTCAAGCAGTGTCAGGTATTTCTGCGTTTGAACATCGACGCTGGGAACTTGCACGGCGCTGCCTTTCAATTCTACCTCCCTGAGCATTCGCTTAGTCTACAACGTCAGCCACAAAAAAGCACAAAAGGCACAAACGATTCAATCGAGACTTTTGTTGCTGTGCCTCTTATGTGCTTTTTGTGCTTTTTTGTGGCTGGAACTCTGCGGCAAGGAAATTGCACGGGGCTTGGACGCGATGGCTTATGAACTCATTAGAATTAGTTGTCATAGTGAAGCTGCAACGACGCGGGTAGTGCTGGAAGGAAAGCTGGCGGGCGCCTGTGTTGACGAGCTGGACAAGTGCTGGCAGGAAGAGCCAGACAAGTGGTCAAGTCTGCTTATCGACCTCACAAGCGTCAGTTTCATCGATGATCGCGGCAAGCAGTTGTTAAAGAAGATGCACGACAACGGCGCTAAACTTGCTTCAACCAGCATCATGAGCAAATGCCTCATCGCAGAAATCTGTGGCAAGAGCCAGTGACCACATTTCGTCATCTGACCAACTATCGTCACAAAACGATGAACACCCTTACCTCCAATTGGTCCATTTCCTTAAGAACACGCAATGGCAGGGCTGTTGCTTGAGTTGCCTCGCGCAGTGAATGAACAAAGCAAAGTTTTGAGTTGCACAGGCAGGCGCGGCCTGTGTGCGATAGCAGGTGAACTCGCGCCGAAATCGTGGGCACGGTAGCGAGTTCACCTGCTCGGGGGGATCACCGGAGAAAACAAATGACGAGATATCGAATTGCCAGGTACTACACGATTTTAAGAAGACGCAAGTCGGGAGTTCTCTTAACTCTTGTCGCCATCGGGGCGTTAGCTGCGCTGGTTGGTTTTGCACGCTCGAGCAAACCGGCACAGGCAGCACCGCCGGCGCTGGAAGTTGAAGTCGTTAAAGTCGAACAACAGAGCGTGCCGATTTACAGCGAATGGATCGGAACAACAGAAGGTATGGTCAACGCAGAGATCAAGGCACAGGTCACAGGCTATTTACTCCGACAGGACTACAAGGAAGGGTCGTTCGTGAAGAAGGGCCAACTGCTTTTTGAAATCGATCCGAGACCATTTCAGGCAGCACTCGATCAGGCTAAAGGCCAGGTAGCGCAATATCAGGGACAACTGGAACAAGCCAATTCCCAGATCACACAGGCGGAAGCTGAATTGGCCCAGGCGAATAGTCAGCTCTCGCAAGCACAGGCTCAACTCCAACAGGCACAAGCCAATCACGTTAAGACAGATCTCGACGTGAAGAAATACCGGCCACTGGCAGAACAGCAGGCCGTCACACAGCAGGATCTCGACAACGCACTGCAGGCGAATACTGCTTCGAAGGCGCAGGTAGACGCACAGGGCGCCGGGGTTGAAGCAGCGCGGGCACAGATCGCACACGCGAAGGCGCAGATCAGTACGGCAAGAGCAGGCGTCGCAACTGCAAAAGGCCAGCTCGAGAATGCTCAGGCCGCAGTTAAGACTGCCGAATTGAATCTCGGATTTACAAGGATTGTTTCACCGATTGACGGCATTGCGGGTCTGGCCCAGGCGCAGGTCGGCGATCTCGTGAGCACGACGAGTAACGCGCTCACAACGGTTTCGACCCTCGATCCGATCAAGGTTTATTTCACGCTCAGCGAGCAGGACTATCTGCGCTACACGAAGCCGTTTCTCGGCGAGGCACAGCAGAACGGCAGTCTCGACAACCTGGAGCTCGAGCTAATTCTTTCCGACGGATCGACTTACCCGGACAAGGGCAAATTCTACTTCGCCGATCGTCAAGTAGATCCGAAGACTGGATCAATTCGCATCGCAGGAATCTTTCCGAATCCGAACAACGGATTGCGACCGGGACAGTATGGCAAGGTGCGAGCTGTAACGAGTCTCGAGCAGGATGCGCTGATGGTGCCGCAGCGTGCAGTTTCGGAGTTGCAGGGCACGTATCAGGTCGCTGTTGTTGGGGCAGGCGACAAGATTGAATTTCGTCCGGTGAAAGTCGGGGAACGCACCGGCTCGATGTGGGTAATAAAGGAAGGCCTGGCTGCGGGTGACGTCATTGTTGCCGAAGGCACGATAAAGGTGCGACCGGGAATGGTCGTCAAGCCAAAGCCGTATGTAGCAGCAAAATAACGGAGCTTTCTCTGTGCAACCTAGTGTTCTCTGTGTCTCTGTGTCTCTGTGGTTAAAAGGTCCGGAGAAATATCAACCACAGAGACACAGAGAACACAGAGGTTGCACAGAGAAGTACTAAGAGAGCATTCATGATTTCAAGTTTCTTTATTAAACGACCGATCGTTGCGATTGTGATCGCGATCGTCACTGTTATTGGTGGTCTGATAGCAATGTCGGGCCTGCCGCTGGCGCTGTTTCCCGAAATTTTGCCGCCGCAGGTCATCGTTTCGACCAACTACACTGGCGCCGACGCGATCACGATCGAGAATTCAGTTTCGACTCCCATCGAACAACAGATGAACGGCGTCGACAACATGCTCTACATGCAGTCCGTCAACGCCAACGATGGTAGCCAGCAGCTGACGGTTACGTTTGGTGTCGACACCGATGTCAACATCGATCAGGTCAACGTTCAGAACCGGTTGGCCCAGGCGCAACCGAATCTGCCGACTGATGTGAATCAGTTTGGGCTCACGACGCGGAAGTCCACCGGACTGCCGATGCTCGTCTTCTGTCTTTACTCGCCCAACAAAACATACGACTCACTGTTTCTTGCCAACTACGCAAACATCAACGTGAACGATGTGTTGTATCGCGTGCCCGGAGTTGGCGAGGTGAGAGTATTTGGTTCGAGTGACTATGCGATGCGCATCTGGGTAAAACCGGACGTGCTCGCAAAACTCGGTTTGGCAGTTCCGGATCTCGCGAACGCCGTTCGCGAACAGAGTAATGTAAATCCTTCTGGTCGCGTGGGCGCGGCGCCGGCGCCGGAAGGCATGGAGAAGACTTACACGGTGCGCGCGAAAGGGCGTCTCGAAACGCCGGAAGAATTCGGGCAAATCGTTGTACGTGCAAATCCTGACGGCTCGGTCGTGCGGTTGAGCGACGTCGCCCGGATTGAACTGGGCGCGCTCAACTACCAACAGAGTTCGCGCATGAACGGTCAGCCCGGCGCGATTGTCGCTGTGTTTCAGGCGCCGGGATCGAATGCGCTCGCAACTGCCGAAGGTCTGAAGAAAACGATGGCGGAGTTGAAAGAACGTTTTCCAAACGATCTGGATTACGCGGTTGTATTCGACACCACACTGCCGGTAAGCGAAGGCATTAAAGAAACTGTTCGCACCTTGGTTGAAGCGATGGTGCTGGTGATCATCGTCGTCTTTCTATTCCTGCAAAACTGGCGTGCGACGTTGATCCCCGTAATTGCTGTGCCGGTATCGCTCATCGGTACGTTTGCCGTCTTTCCGCTGCTCGGCTTCTCAATAAACACATTGTCGTTATTTGCTTTTGTGCTGGCGATTGGACTCGTGGTTGACGATGCGATCATTGTGGTAGAAGCAGTCGAACATCACATTGAACAAGGGAAATCTCCACGTGAAGCGACAATTCAGGCGATGAAAGAAGTTGGTGGACCAGTAATCGCGATCGCGCTGATCCTTTCGTCGGTGTTTCTCCCGGTCGCGTTCATGGGAGGCATTCAGGGACGTCTGAACAATCAGTTTGCGATGACGATCGCGATCTCGATGCTGATCTCCGCATTCAACGCGTTGACGCTTTCGCCGGCGCTGGCGGCGATGTTGTTGCGACCACGACAGAAGTCCAGCGGTATACCGGCGCGCTTTTTTGGCTGGTTTAATCGTGGCTTCGACAAGGTGATGCATGGATATCTGAGCTGGAGTCATGCCTTACTGCGCAAGGCCGTGATCGGGGTTGTGATTATCGGCGGGTTCACGCTTGCTGACGCATTCATGGGCCGAACTCTGCCGACGAGTTTTCTGCCGGAAGAAGACTACGGCTATGCGATGTTGCACGTGCAACTGCCACCGGCTGCTTCACTCGAGCGCACTGACGAGGTGCTGAAGAAAGTAGAGCAGGTTCTTGGTCACACGGAAGGCGTTCGCTACTACACCGGCATCGGTGGCTTCAGTTTGCTGAATCGCATTTCGGCGAGTTACCAGGGGTTTTTCTTCATGAGTTTCAAGCCGTGGGATGAACGAACGTCACACGAGCTTCAGGCGCAAGCAATCATCGCGAAGATCAATGGCGAACTTGCCACTCAGATTCCCGAGGCGATGGCGTTTGCCTTTATGCCGCCATCGATTCCGGGTCTCGGTAGTGCTGGTGGTTTTTCGTTGTGGTTACAGGATCGCAGCGGTGGATCGGTTGAGTTTCTCGATCAGAATCTACAGGCGTTTCTTGCGGCCGCACGCAAGCGCCCGGAGCTCGCGGGTGTGATGTCGCAGTTTTCCGCAGACGTGCCACAGATTTATGCCGATGTCGATCGTGACAAAGTGTTGAAGCAGGGAGTCGCGGTTGCGGACGTTTACCAAACGCTGCAGGCATATCTTGGTGGGCTGTATCTGAATCAGTTCAATCGGTTCGGCCGGCAATGGCGCGTGTTTCTTCAATCGGAAGGTGAGATGCGCCGCACCGAGGAAGATATCGGCAATTACTACGTGCGCAATAACGAGGGCACGATGGTGCCGCTCTCCGCTTTGGTGACGACGCGGAAGATCAGTGGGCCCGAGTACACAAATCGATTCAATCTTTATCGCAGTGCGCAGGTGCTTGGTGCGGCTGCGCCCGGTTACAGTTCGGGCCAGGCAATGGAAGCGCTTGAGCAGGTCGCGCGTGAAACGCTGCCGAGAGAAATCGGTTACGACTGGGCCGACCTTTCTTATCAGGAGAAACAGACTTCAGGGGCCGCGATTAAGGCATTAGCGCTGTCGCTTGTTTTTGTATTTCTGATTCTGGCGGCGCTCTATGAGAGCTGGTCGCTTCCCTTCTCTGTTCTGTTGACTGTGCCTATTGCGTTGTTTGGTGCGTTCATGGGTATCTGGTTGCGCGGATTCGATCTTGGTGTCTACGCGCAGATCGGATTGATTGTTGTGATTGGTCTGGCGGCGAAGAACGCGATTCTGATCGTCGAGTTTGCGAAGATGGAATTTGAAAAGGGACGCGGGCTCTTGGAGGCGGCGCTCGAAGGAGCACGCTTGCGACGTCGACCACTGCTGATGACGTCGCTCGCGTTCATCGCCGGATGTTTACCGTTATGGTTTTCGACCGGTTCTGGTGCTGCGGCGCGACAGATATTAGGAACGGTTGTGATCGCAGGTATGCTTGCTGACACGCTGATCGCGAGCTTTTTGATACCGGTGAGTTTTTACGCGGTTGAGAAGATTTCAATGAGATTCGGGAAGAAGCATGCTGTTCAGGCGCCCGAACCACAGTTGGAACCCGCGTCTGGAGACTAAGTTAGACATGATTTACAGGATTTTGCAGGATTGCCAAGCTGAAATCCTGTTAATCCTGCCTAAATCTTGTCAATCCTGTTGAATATTGACCTATGAATTGGACACGCAAAGTCGTTTCTAGTGTTTTAGTTTTGAGCTTCTCGTGCATGAACGTCATGGCGCAGAAGTATCAGCCTGCGCCGGTGAAGACGCCCGACACGTTCCGTGGCGCTGAGTCAACCGATCAGAGTTCAATCGGCGATCTGAAATGGTTCGAGGTCTTCAAAGATCCCGCGCTACAGAATCTGATCAAAACCGCGATGGTCCAGAATTACGACCTGCGAACTGCTGGAGCACGAATCAATGCAGCGCGGGCCAATCTCGGTCTTGCACGTTCTGATCAGTTTCCGCAGTTTGAGGCCAGCGCCGATCTGACCAGCAATCGACAGTCGCAAAACGGACAACTCGCGGCTTCAGGACAAGGCGGCCAACGTCGCAGCGTTGGCAGCGTTCTCTTGAATCTTCTGACTTTTGAGATCGACGTTTGGGGCCGGCTCCGTAATCAGACCAAAGCCGCGCGTGCGGACCTGCGCGCTTCTGAAGCAGATCGCAAAGCGGTGATGACAACGGTTGTGGGCGACGTGGCCACCGGCTATTTCAATTTGCTTGAACTCGATAGTCAGCTCGACATCGCCAAGCGAACGCTTGCCACACGCGAGAATTCTTTGCGCCTGATCAAGGCACGTCAGGAAGGTGGTCTCGCGACGATGCTGGACGTACGCCAGGCGGAAGAACTGGTCTACCAGGCATCGCAGACCATTCCCGACACGGAGCGCGCGATTGAACAGACGGAGAATCAGATCAGTCTCATTCTCGGAAACAACCCGGGACCAATCTCGCGTGGAAAAGCATTGGCGGAACAGGAAGAATTACCCGCGGTGCCCGCTGGTCTGCCATCGTCATTGCTGGAACGGCGGCCAGACATCAAGGCTGCTGAGGAAAGTCTTGTGGCTCAGCGGGCGCTGGTTTCCGCTGCGAAAGCGGCGTACTTTCCGCGGATCAGTTTGACCGGACTGCTTGGATTTCAAAGTAATCAACTGTCGAGTCTGTTTACAGGAGCCAGCCGTGCGTGGACTTTCGTCCCGCAGGTGACGCAGCCAATTTTTACCGCGGGCCGGCTGAAGTCGAACGTTAAATTTGCGAAATCGCAACAGGAGTTTGCGCTCGTCGCATACCAGCAAACGATTCAAAACGCTTTTCGGGAAGTGTCAGATGCGCTCGTGCAATATCGAAAAGTGAAGGAGATTCGAATCCAGCAGGAGCTGTTGGTGAAGACGTTGCAGGACCGATCACGTTTAGCACACTTGAGATATGAGGGCGGTGTCGACACGCTCCTCAACGCGCTCGATGCCGATCGTGATTTGTTCAATGCCGAGCTGAACCTGACGCAGACAAAGCGGGATGAGTTGGTTTCCGTGGTCCAGCTCTACAAAGCGCTTGGTGGCGGTTGGCAATAACTACATGTTTAAGCCACAGATTTACACAGATGACACGGATCAGTTCACTCTGTTGTTTTCTGATCCGTGTTTATCCGTGTAAATCTGTGGCTTAAACCAACCTTCATCAGGCTCTAATAGAATCGTCGGCGCCTCACGCCATGAGACGTCATCCAGACGAGCTCCATCGAAGCGGCAAAACCGCAACGAATCGTACTCGTAAACCTTCTCGCATATGGGACATCTCTTCATACGACACCGCGCCCTATTCGTATAACGCGAAAAAGAGACGCCGAGAAGTCTTAACGAATTTGTGTTTTTAGCTTGATATCGCTTCAGAGCAGCCGAGCTACAAGACTGATCTCAGTGCCCGCAAGTGCCTTGGATACCGGACAATTCTGTTTCGCACCCTGCGCATACTCTTGAAACGCTGCATCATCCAGCCCGGGTATCTCGGCTTCGGTTTCGAGAGCGATCCCCGTGATCGAGAACGATTCGCCAATCTTTTCCAGCTTGACGGTCGCGTTTGTGTGAATTCGCGTCGGCGTAATGCGAGCACGCGATAGCGCCGCCGTGAGCGCCATCGTAAAACAACCCGCGTGGGCTGCACCGATCAACTCTTCCGGATTGGTGGCTGACTGACCCTCTTCAAATCGCGACTTGAACGAATATGGACCATCAAACGCACCACTACCGACCTTCAACCTGCCACTGCCTTCCGCCAGGTTTCCTGACCATTCAGCTTCCGCTTTTCTCGTTGGCATTAGCTTTCCCCCTTACACAATCTTAACTACTGCTGCAACTGACTCTTCTTCTACCTTAGTTTCGCGGCGCCTGCGGGCAGGCTTTGGTTCAGTATTGAGCAACGTTCGCAGCTTTCCGCTCGTGTCCTGGGCTTCCCAGTCGCGCCACAATTCAAACGCCTTCCGCACATGCTTCGTGCGAAGCTTAACAAAATGACTCAATAACCACACGAAGGCTTTCAGATTCTCGTCCTGTTTTTGTTTTCTGGCGCCATTAATCTCCGTACCAAAACTCTCGATCCAGACGTCGCAGTCGTGAACATCGCCGAGCGCGGTCTGCAGTCGGGCCGTACGTTTGGCGTAAGTCGCCATCGATCGTCCCCAGCACTGCTGAAAAAGCTCGATCGCGTAACGTAAGCGCTTCGCCGCAATACGCATGTCGTGAAGATCTTCGACCTCAAACGGCCGGAACAGTCCATTACTCAGCTTTTCCAACTCCTTCAGCCGGTCGAGAATTATCGCGCGCGACATCTTGCGAAAACTGATTAAAAGCGGCGACGGCGTCCGCGCTGTCGCTTCTGTTGTTGCCTCATCAACACCTGCGATAAAACTGAGTTCCAGTTGCTTGAGTTGACTGTCCTCTAACATCGTCTCTAATTCTTTACGCGCCTCGTCACGAATCTCCTTCCTTGCATCAATCAACTGTTGGAGCAGAGATGAAACTTCAACCGCTACGTGTGTCTGCAGCTTTTCCAAAGCCATAATCGCAACGTCCTGATCGCGCACCTCTCCGAGCGCGTCGGCAATATCCCGCAGAGGTTTGAGAACCGAAGCGAGTCGTCGCTTGCGCAGATAGGGCATGAAATCCCGCAACGCGCTTCGCAGACGGCGCGAAGCGACGCGCATTGAGTGAACCCCTTCCGGATCGGTCCAATCAAGTGCAGCGTTCCGGAAGTCGCTTAATTCTCCGAATCTCGTCACGAGCACAAGCTTCATCCCGGCGGGAGCTTCGGAATTACATTCGATTCCCTTTATTCGTTTGGCTTTTGCCATTCAGTGTGGATCACGCGCGCTGCGCTTTTTGCCGGCGCACGCCGAAACTCAGATTTCGTTTGAATGCCTCTTCAAAAAGATCTCGCTTCCGCTGCACTTCCAGCAACTCGTTTTCTAAATCCAATTCACTCAGCAATTCCACACGCAAACGACCCGGCTGCAGATTAAACTCGAGATCGTAAACACGACTGTCGTGACTTCGATCGAGAGCATCTGCCAGTTTCACGATCGCAGCCAACTTGCAAACTATCTCGCGGTCGGGGAAGTTGAGAGCAGCATAATCAGAGTGGCGCTTCTTCGGCAATGGACCACGATGATAACGCGCAATGTTGGCGATCACGGCTCGCTCGGCTTCCGAAAAACCAGTCAACTCGGAATTCTTAATCAAATAGAGCGCGTGTTTCTGGTGCGACTCATGCGCGATGTGATAACCAATATCGTGAAGCAATGCGCCCGCCATCATGAGTGTGCGCTGATGGCGCGAGAGGTTTTCCGTGGGCGCGAGACAGTCAAAAATCTTCTCAGCAAGTTTTGCCACCTGCCGCGCGTGACTCTCCTCGTAACCAAACCGGCGACCGACTGCATGTACTGCCCTCAGTTTTTGATCCGCAAAGTTCGGCGCCGGTCGCGATTCATCCTCAACTTCTCGCAGACTGTCGATAATCACACCTTCGCGCAAAGACCAGTCGCAGGTGCGGATTACATTTATTCCGAGCGCGCGCATCGCTTCTTCCAAAATGTGGCTGCCGGCAATTATGATCTCCGACCTTTGCGAGCTGATTCCCGGCAATGTGCGCCGCTGGGCCGTATCCATATTTGCCAGACGCGCGTTTAGTTCTGCCAGCTTGCTGAGCGGAATATCAGTTTCGGTTGGCTGCACAGCCTGGTTCTTTCGATCGACACCGTTCGAACCGGCATCACGCAATGCAGCGCCGATCGAAAGTATGGTTCCCGATGTCCCGGACGCCTGTTGCCAGCGAGCGTTGCGCAGCTCGCGTCGCGGACGTTCGAAAGCCGCGTGCACTTCAGCTTTCAGCGCCGCAATCTCTTTGGCTTTTGGTGGATCGGATTTTAGATAGCGTTCTGTTAGTCTGACGGCTCCGAGTTTTAGCGACAGCAGCGACACAGAAGTGCCGTTGTAGAAGAGAGAAATCTCGCTGGAGCCGCCGCCGATGTCGATATTGAGGTTGGTTGCTTCCCTGAGGGCGCAACCATGAGATGCAGCCAGACCAATGAGACGAGCTTCTTCGACACCCGAGAGAACCTCGACCCGCAAACCGGTGTGCTGCTCGACGGCTTTGATAAACTGCGCCGCATTGTTTGCTTCACGCACGGAGGCCGTCGCAACAGCAACGATGTTCTCAGCCTGATGGGTTTCGGCAATTGTTTTGAATCGCTGAATGCAGCCAAGCGCGCGTTCGATGGCGTCGCGGGACAGTTGTCGCTTCTGGAGCGTCTGACGGCCCAGTCGTATAGCTTCCTTCTCGCGCGTCACGACTGCAAACGAATTGCTGTCGGCCGCGTCAACGACGGCGAGCTTGATGGAATTCGAACCGATGTCTATCGCTGCGAGTTTCAATTGCAGGCACTTTAGGTAAACTGTGTTACAGCAAGGTAAACCTTATCTGAACTAAAGTCGGATGAAAACACTTTTCCTTTTGCGTCACGCAAAATCCAGTTGGAAAGACGAGACTTTGCCTGACTTCGAGCGCCCATTGAACCGTCGTGGCAAGCGTACTGCTGAGACCATCGGCCGTTATTTCAAGACGAACATAATCGTTCCCGAGCTGATCTTGAGTTCTCCCGCTGAACGTACGCGGGAAACTGTGGAGCGTGTACTCAAGGCAGCCCGGTGGACCACCGAAGTGCGTTACGATCAACGCATCTACGAAGCGAGTGCGCAACGGCTCGCTGAAGTTGTATCGCAAATTGATAACGATCGGAAAGTGGTAATGCTGGTTGGGCACAATCCGGGCCTGGAAGATTTGTTGCTACTGTTCACAGGAAACACGGAGGTGATGCCGACGGGCGCTATCGCGAAGCTGTTGCTAAAGACGACCAGGTGGGCGACGGCGCTTGATAAGCGAGCGACGCTCGATTGGTTGGTCAGGCCAAAAGACCTGGAGAGTGATTAGGTCAAATTCGCGCTGCACAAGAAGCCCTGGCTAACTGTTTTCTCTGTGCAACCTCTGTGTTCTCTGTGTCTCTGTGGTGAGTGTTTGCTGCGAATCAGTTAACCACAGAGACACAGAGAACACAGAGGTTGCACAGAGAAGAATTGGTCAGATGATTTTTTTGCTCAAAACTTCGAAGATTAACGGATTTCAGGAAAAGCAGGATGATCTTGTCGATCTGGCGGGGAATAGAACGACGTATTGTTGAGTTAAGAGATTTCGGAGGAGGTTGAGATGGAGACGAGTTTTTCGAATATCAAGGGAATGTTCAGAGCTAATACGGACATCATCAATAAAGCGATTGCGGATGTGAAAGTTGAGGACTGGTTCCGTACGCCGGGAGATGATTCAAATCACCTCATGTGGCTGTTGGGCCACGTCGTCGTTCACAGAGCGTATGTTCTCAAGACGCTCGGGGTTGACTGGAATAGTTCGTGGGCGCCGCTCTTTGCTCGCGGCGCCGAGCGAGTTGCGGACTCCGCGTATCCCTCCATCGATGAGATGCGCGATGCATGGAGCCACGTCTCGGAACAGCTCAAGTCGACATTGAACGAATCGCCCGCGGAGGTGTTATCAAAGCCGGCGCCTGAAGGTCCGCCATCGTTTGATAAAAAACTCAGTGGATCGGTCGCGTTTTTGGCGTTTCACGATACTTATCACACCGGCCAGGTCAGTTATCTTCGCAAGTGGCTCGGATATGGGCAGACAGTGGGCTAAAAATTTGTTGGCCCCGTGTCGATTTGACGGCTCCTCACCCGTCGTACAGTCGAAGGCAGGATTTCAACTGACAACAGGAGTGATGAAATGAAATATCTATTGCTGATCTACCATAGCGAACAGAGTTGGGACGCGATCACTGAAGCAGAACGCCAGCAGGTTTACGGTGAGTATCGAAAGCTCAGAGAAGAACTCATTTCCAGCGGACACTTCGTGACTGGATCTAAGCTCGAGCCGGTAACCACCGCCACCTCCGTTCGCGTACGCGATGGAAAAGAGTTGGTAACGGATGGTCCGTTTGCGGAAACACACGAGCAACTGGCTGGTTATTTCCTGGTTGAAGCCAAGAACCTTGATGAAGCCACCGCAATAGCCGCGCGAATTCCTTCCGCGCGAACCGGAACGATCGAGGTGAGGCCACTCGTCGAGACTGCGGCGCCAGCTACTGCGTAAGTATTAGCCACGGATTTCCTTCCGTGCAAATCCGTGGCTAAACTGCCTGCATGACGCAGGCACGCGAGACCCTCGAAAAAGTTTTTCGCGACGAATACGGACGGATCATTGCGACTCTGATTCGTATCTCGGGATCTTTCGATCTGGCGGAGGAAGCTCTGCAGGAAGCGTTCACCGCTGCCGTGTCGAAATGGGAAGTTGAAGGTTCTCCCAATAACCCCGGCGCCTGGTTGACTACTGTCGCCCACCGCAGACTCCTCGACACACTTCGCCGCGATAGAACCCGAACTGACAAACAGACAGAACTCGCGTACGAAGCGAATCGATTGCAGCCTTACGTCGAGGCTGAGACGCTCGAGGACGTTGTGGAATACAGTGACGATCGTTTGCGACTGATTTTCACCTGTTGTCATCCTTCTCTGACACGCGAAGCACAGGTTGCTCTCACACTGAGAACATTAGGAGGGTTGACAACCAATGAGATCGCGCATGCGTTTCTCGTGCCCGAACCGACGCTGGCCCAACGGCTCGTCCGCGCGAAGCAGAAAATTCGTCTTGCCGGCATTCCTTACGAGATTCCTTCCCTCGAACGCATTGCCGATCGATTGGCCGCCGTTCGGGCAGTCATCTATCTCATCTTCAACGAAGGCTACGCTGCCAGCACCGGTCAGAGTTTGATCAGAAACGATCTATGCGCAGAGGCGATTCGTTTGGGACGTGTGCTTTGCGAGTTACTGCCGGATGAACCGGAGAATCTCGGACTGCTGGCGTTGATGCTCTTGCAGGACTCGAGACGTGACGCCCGCGTCAGCGAGCTGGGCGAGTTGGTAACGCTTGAGGAGCAGGATCGTTCGCGTTGGAATGCTGCCGAGATTGAAGAAGGTTTGAACCTTGTGCAGAGAGCGCTGCGGTTGCGGCGAGTTGGAGGTTATCAACTCCAGGCGGCGATCGCCGCGGTGCATGCAGAAGCAAAGACCGCAGATGAAACCGACTGGCGACAGATTGTAGCGTTGTATGAAGAGTTGATGCGGATCACGTCATCGCCGATTGTGGCGCTGAATCACGCGGCGGCAGTGGCGATGGCTGCAGGGTTTGAGAGAGGCTTAGATCTGATTGACGCAATCGGTGCTGAGGGTGCCCTGCAGAATTATTATCTCTTTCATGCCTCTCGCGCAGATCTGTTGCGACGTTTGGGTCGTTTCGATGAAGCGAAAGTCGCATATACAACCGCGCTCTCGCTGACTACCAACCGCGTCGAACAAAACTACATCCGCCGCCGTCTTGCCGAGACATCTTTGTAGGGGCGGCCACGGAGTGCCGCCCCTACAAAAAACACCCCACTCTTATTTTCGCGGAAAACCCTTCAAAATATCCGCGAGCATTTGATTAAAGCGCGCCGGATCTTCGAGCATCGGATAGTGGCCCGTGCCTTTGATAATCACCGCGTCAAACTGCGGCGCGTACTTCCGATTGATCTCAAGATTCGTCGGATTCAAATCTGCATTAATTGCTTTGATCGGAATCTTGATCTCTTTCAGCGTGGGACCGGGTGTGTAAGCAAAGATTCCTTTCAGTATCGCGATAGCCGTCTCCGGCGGGCGTGAAACCGCTTCCGCAATAACGCGCGTCTTCACAGCTTCCGGCGTGTTTGGCGAGAAGAAAAACTGATTCAACAAACCCGTCACGGCACCCTTGTAATCAGCCTGCATCTGCTTTATGACAGCGTCGAGTTGTTCGGGCGTGATTGTCTGCTCGACATTCTGCATACTGTCGACTGGTACGATTGCCACCACGTTGTCGGGCATGCGTTTCGTCGCTTCGAGCGCAATGGGACCACCCATCGAGCTGCCAACCAGTACGACTTTCTTGAGGCCGAGCTTAGCGACGACCGTTTTGACGTCTTCGCCGTAACCTTCGATCGTCCAGTTTTTACGTCCCACCCCAGACTCGCCATGTCCCGGCAGGTCGATCGTTACGACGCGATTCGTCTTCGAGAATTCAGCAACCTGGTTTTCCCAGAAACTGCGATTGCAGCCCCAGCAATGAATAAAGACCAGCGCAGGCTCACCCTTGCCGGTGTCCGCATAATGAATCGGGACACCGTCAGAAGCATTAACAACTGCAGATTTAGATTGTGCTGAAGGAAAAGCGAATGCCAGCGTAAGGAGAAGAGTTAGTAACAAAGCCGCACCTCACTTTCGAACTTGATTTTAAGGAGGTGCTATTTTCCATCGCTACGCTTTACACTGCAACTGGTTAAGCCACGGATAAACATCCGTGTTTATCCGTGGCTAATTGATTTATGCGTGCGCCGCTTTGCTTTCCAACCAAGACTCCGCTTCTTTTGACCTCATCCATTCACCGGCGACCTGTTTCGTGCTTACGTTCAGCCGGTTCCAGACATTGATCACAGAAATCGCCAGCAGCAACGCCGCAAGGGCACGCTCGTCGTAGTGCTTCGTTGCTTCCTCCCAGATCTCATCAGGCACCGGATCGGGTCGATCACTGAGCCTAGTCACTGCCTCGCTCAACGCCAGCGCCGCGCGCTCTGCATCAGTGAAATACGGTGCATCTCTCCATGCGGCTACCGTGAAAAGACGCTCGTTTGTTTCCTTTTCGTGCTGCAACATCCGCGCATGCATATCGATACAGACGCTACAGCCGTTAATCTGGCTAACCCGCAGGTGCACCAGTCCGACAGTCTTCGAAGGTAGACCGGCCTTCTCAGTAACGGCATTCAAGGCAAAGAGCGCCTGCATCGCCTCTGGAAATATCAGCGCCGGATTTTTCATTCTCGCTTCCATGATTGCATCTCCTTTTACTTATTTGTCACATCTTCTCGACTTCGTCCGTCACTACTATGACGAACGACAACGACGAAATGTGACAGGCACGGTAAACTACAGAAACACGGCATTTATCAGAGGCACAAAATGAACGGACAGGAATGGCTGGCTGAACAATTCGAGACAAACCGGAGTCATCTACGCTCGGTAGCTTACCGCATGCTTGGTTCGGTAAATGAGGCTGACGACGCAGTGCAGGAGACCTGGCTGCGCTTGAGCCGCTCAGATACTCGCGAGGTTGAGAATCTCGCTGGCTGGTTGACGACCGTGATAGCCCGTGTCTGTCTCGATCTGCTGCGCTCGCGCAAGTCGCGACGTGAAGAATCGCTCGATTCGGAGGTCAACCAACTAACGAGTGACGGTCAACCAGATCCTGAAGAGGAAGCGCTCCTTGCGGACTCAGTTGGTCTCGCGCTGCTTGTTGTTCTCGATACCTTAACACCGGCGGAACGACTCGCATTCGTTTTGCACGACACGTTCGCCGTTTCATTTGACGAGATTGGACGGATCGTCGGGCGGACGCCCGCAGCCGCCAGACAACTCGCTAGTCGTGCACGCAGACGTGTGCAAGGCGTAACGTCGGTTCCGAGTGAAGATCTGCGACGCCAGCGCGATGTTGTCGACGCGTTTTTGACAGCCCTGCGCGCCGGTGATTTTGAAGGATTGCTGGCCGTGCTTGATCCGGATGTTATAGTTCATCTCGATCCGGGAGCCGGACGCCCGGGCACACCGACAGAAATCCGTGGCGCACGCAATTGGGCTCAGGGAGCAATTGCATTTTCGCGTTCTGCGCGTTTTGTGGAAGCTGTGCTGGTGAACGGATCGGTCGGCCTTGTTCTGGCGCCACATGGCCGTTTACTCCGCGCGCTGAGCTTTAAGATCGACGGCGAAAAGATCGTCGAGGTCGATATAATCGCCAGGCCCGATCGTTTGAATCAACTGGATTTAGGCATAGTCGAATGATCAATAGGTCCTATAGACGAATAGGACCTATTCCTTTTTCGGCGCCAGCCACCGGGCAAGATTACTCACGTAAGTCTTGATATCTGCCAAACGTTCAGGGTGCCGATGTATCTCGTCGCCTGGTGGCTCGATGAGAAAGCTTGGACAACCCATCGATGTGTCCCAGTTGTAATCAACGAAATGATGAAAGCTTGACTCCGCTACAGCTCGACCAAGCCGGTTACCGTGAGGATCGTCTCTACACTCCAAAGCTACAGCCAGATTGAAATCACGACCAGTTGCCTGACTCACACCGGTGGCGATTACGCGCCCGCAGTCTTCACCTTCAGGCACACCAACGCTGCCTTCGTGCGGATGAGCCGGAAAATACTCGATGACACCTGAACTCTTTCGAAGCAGTTCATGGACCGGTTCAACTGCCGTCACTTTTTGATAATCACCGTTCGAACCCGAATGATAGTTGGGCCAGGAGATTGTGGTCGTCACCCGATCGTCGCGAACATGACGTGACGGATCAGGATCCTGATGTTGTGTATGAAAGAAATGTGCACGACCAACGCCGCCGAGCGTGCACAAGGATGAGCCAAGGTCCTGGTGATCGCGCGCCGCCAGAATGCCGCCACCTCGCTGGTGAAACCGCGTGATACCCTGACAATCTGTACTCGTCAATCCGTGGCCCGTATCAACTGCAAAAAGCCAGAGTTCGTCGACGTCAGTCGTGTCGAGCACGCTCAAGACAACCTCGTTGCCTGCGGCGTCCACTTCACGATTGCGCGTCGTGACTTTGTAAATTGATGTGCCGTCGCTGTTCTTGATCGACGCGAGATGATCACGCAACAAAGAAAACCGGTCGATGTTCCAGTCGTCTTCAACCGTTGGAATTGTCGTTTGCAAAAGGATGTGAATCGGATCTGCCATGTTTCATGTTTGCCCCCCGCTAATAATAGCAACATAACCGCGATCCGACTCACTCCGCTCACGCGCTCTGCGCGAAGCTACGCTGCCGCCGCTTTTTCGCCTTTCACGAAAGCCAGCAGGTCCGCATTGATCACGTCCTTGTGCGTCGAGCACATGCCGTGCGGGAAGCCTGAATACACTTTCAACGTCGCATTCTTAACGATCTTTGACGACAACAACGCGGAAGCGCCGATGGGAACGATCTGATCGTCGTCACCATGCAGAATCAGTGTAGGAACATCAAACTTCTTCAGATCTTCGGTGAGATCAGTTTCAGAAAACACTTTGATGCAGTCGTAAGCGCCCTTAAATCCACAGAGCATCCCCTGGAGCCAGAAAGAGTCGCGCAAGCCCTGCGAAATTTTGGCGCCCGGTCGATTAAAACCGTAGAACGGCTCACTGAGATCCTTAAAAAACTGTGAACGGTCGGCAAGAACTCCGGCTCGAAGCTGATCGAAGACGTCTATCGGCAAGCCACCTGGGTTCTTCTCTGTTTTCAACATCAAGGGTGGGATGGCGCTAATCAGTACAGCCTTCGCAACCCGACTCGTACCGTGACGACCGATATAACGTGTGACCTCACCACCACCAGTTGAATGACCAACGTGAATGGCATCTTTCAAATCGAGCGCCTGGACGAGCTCGGCAAGATCGTCGGCGTAAGTATCCATATCGTTTCCAGCCCACGGTTGACTCGAGCGGCCGTGGCCACGGCGATCGTGTGCAATGCAACGGAATCCGTGTGATGCAAGAAAGAGCATCTGGTCTTCGAAAGCATCGGCCGATAATGGCCAGCCATGACTGAAGACTACGGGTTGTCCGGAGCCCCAATCCTTGTAAAAGATCTGCGTCCCATCTTTCGTCGTGATCGTGCCCATAGGAACCTCCAAAAATTCGCTAGTGTCACGGTATTGTCGTTAACTCAGGTAAATGGCACATCACGCAATGGAAGGTATTTTTCGTACCACCATCGAGGTATTTTCGGCAGATTCTATTGAAAAGGCGCGCAATCGGGTTGATAATTCCCGCAAATGCAAATCAATCATATTGGTCCAGGTCGTGAGCCAATCTGGCGGTTGGTCTGACTATAATAGAAAGAAAGCATCATGAGCAGTAAATCTCCCATCCGAGTTTTGAGTGTCGACGATCACCCATTGCTGCGCGAAGGCATCGCCGCACTAGTTAACAGCCAGCCGGACATGGCTCTCATCGCCGAAGCATCGACAGGCGCTGAAGCCATTCAGATGTTCAGCCAGCAATCGCCTGACGTCACTTTGCTGGATCTAAGGTTGCCGGACATGAGCGGCATCGACGTGCTGATTGCACTTCGGACTCAGTTTCCAGAAGCTCGCATAATCATGCTGACAACGTTCGAGGGCGACGTTGAGGTTCAACGAGCGCTGCAAGCCGGCGCTCGTGGTTATCTACTCAAGAACATGCCGCCAACTGAACTGCTCGACGTAATTCGCCAGGTTTATGCCGGGAAAAAACGGATTCCGCCAGAGATCGCTTCTCAATTACTCGAACACATGAGCGATGAAGTTCTGACTGAACGCGAGGTTGAGGTGCTGCGGGAAGTGGCGGATGGAAACCGAAATCGCGAAATCGCCGAACGACTCTTCATCTCCGAAGAGACGGTCAAGGTCCATATCAAGCACATCATGGAAAAACTCGGCGCCGCCGACCGCACACAGGCAGTCGCAATCGGCCTGCGCCGCGGCATCATCCAACTCTAGCCACAAAGAAGCACAAAGTTCAGAATCCCACCGACGGGTGGGATTTCTGATTCTTTGTGCTTCTTTGTGGCATAACTCCAAAGAGGTATCGAAAGTTACCTTTATCGCTGGATTCGGCTTCTGTTCAGATCCGGTAGAGTAAACCGTCTTCACCAAAAGGAGAGTTTACTCTGCAAAAGTTATTCTCTGCGTTTCCAGCTGGTTGGCCCGGGTTCGGTTTGTTGCTCCTGCGGATACTCGTTGCCGTTACCTTGATTGTTGAGACCGTAACGCAGGTTCGATCGTCAGAGCCCAACCTGTATGGCTGGGTGCTTGCAGCACTGGTTCTCGCCGGCGCCGCGTGTTTGTTGATTGGGTTCGTAACACCAATCGTCGCCGTCCTGATCGGACTAGGGTCGGTAACGCTCATCTTCTCTTCCTTTCACTTCGCGACTCAGAACCTCGATATGATCGTGTTGTCCACTGCGATTGCATTGCTTGGTCCCGGAGCGTTTTCAATTGACGCGCGCATGTTCGGCCGCCGCGAGATTCTTATCAGGTATCCAAAGTCCTAATGAGTGCCATCGTTGAAGGATCAACCAATTGGATGCCAGGCGTACTTTCCTCCAATCCAGTAGATGATTCCGCCACTACCGTTTAGTTTCTCACGAATCACATCGCCTCTGAGCGGCGGTAGCCGTCTGCTTTCGCCTGAGCTGCGCAGTTGCTGGATCGACATCGTTTCCAAATCCGTGCCCACTGCGTTCTTCAGCAAGTAGGTCTGCCTCGCCAACTCATGTCGCCAGCCTTCGCCTTTGTGACCGTGAATCACCGCAAGAAGAAGGTCGTTCTTACGCACGTTCATTGAAGCCCGCTGCAGTTGATGTGGATCTTCGAGAATCCAGTTGACGTATTCACTGTTCAGCTCTGACAGCTTTTGTGGTTTTACTACAACCGCGATGTCTTCTGAACTGTCGCCATTGAAGTCGCCGATTATGAACGGCGTCGGGCGACTGTCGTCTACTGTCACAACGTCTTCGTAGTTTCTCTTGACCACCGTGCGCAAGTCGGCTTCGGTGGGTGGCAGTACCGATTGACGTGGCGTTTCAGTGGCGACTGGATTGGCCGGCAGCTGGCTTACCGGCGGGTTGTTCTCTGTTGCGTGGTGACAAGCCATCAGCGTCACCAAACAGAGAACTATTAATAATCTCCTGTTCATAACTACTCCTACAATAAAATGGACTCCTGGGACCTTGCGGTCCCAGGAGATCCAAAAGGAATCACAATGATTCGAGGAAAGTTATCAACTGCCTCTTCTGCGTGGGCGTCAGCGCCTGATAGCGCAATTTCACCTGCAACGCCTCATTCCCGTGACGCAGGATCGCTTCGTTGAACGTCAGCGATAGACCGTCGTGCATTAACTGCGGTCGTGTGCGTACTCCCCAAAGCGGAGGCGTGCGCACTCTGGTCCGGGTGATCGGCCCACCGTTTTGGACGATGAAGTCGCCCGTGTCGACGTCATGCAGCAGAAAGTCGCCGAACGGGTGGATCTTCTTACGCGCCAGGGCCAGCGGAATCTTGAATTCTCCTCCATTGATCGGCTGGCAGCGGTTCCCGGTGATGATTGTCGGAACATGGCAAACGCTGCAACTGTATTGGCCATTCATCGATTCGAATAGCGCTGCTCCAGCGTTCACGTCTGTCTGAAACTTGGCGATGATGTCGGCATCTCGCGGCGGCGCCTGAGTCGCGCGCATGAACTCCGCAAATACCTCGATGTCCTGCTCAGGGTCCTCAGCACAGATAAGGGATGGATCGTCCTCGCACGGTGTATCGTCCGGGACGAGGTCGAACCCCGATCCGAAGCCGACGAACCGTCCTAAGGAAGTGTTTTCATTTGGTACCAGGAGATTGGTGATACCCATTTCGTTGAGATAAGCATCTCCGGAAAATGAAAGCAGGCTGGCATGCTGGTTTTTCCAACCAAAGCGTCCGACACGCAACTTACCACCGGCCTCGAGCACGGGCACGTTGATTACAAGCCCGCGTACCTCACCACCGGTCTGCCCTTGTTGCTGGGCTGCGATGGAAATCAATGTTCCATCAGTAATCGCCTCGACGAATCCGTCGCCAAGCGTATTAAGCGAGGTGCGGAGCGTTCGCGTCGGTTCTTCGGCTGTTATTGCGCCACCGGAGATAATCGCGGCAGTGAATAACGGCGGCACACGTTCCTGCACTTTCGCACTCTTGTGTCCATCGCCGGTCGGAATTCCGCGTTGATTGATCAGCGACCCGCCTGGTGCGTCGAAAAAGGTGTTGTCTGTTGTGTGGCCCGCACGCAATTCGGTGATCTGGCTGATGGCGCCAGTGACCGGGTTCTGGTGGCACGCGCCGCACGCTCGGTCGTTGTACACCGGGCCCAATCCCTCTTCAACGGTTTCGATTTCGTCGAAGATCACCTTGTCGTTCTCGAAATCGCCTGGCACTGGCTCAGCACAATCGTCCGGTGGTTTACCCTGCAGGATAAGACCGTTGGTCTCGCCGTCAAAGCCAAATGCCGGAGCCTCGGTAATTGGTGGTTGTGCGCACGATTCTGTTATTGATGCCAGTCCCGCACCAGTTGGTTCTTGATTTCTGAAGAAGGAAAAGGTTGTGTTGTCGGTCTTCGAAACTCCTTCGAGATCAGAAGAACCGTCTGTCCAGGTAGCATCCGTGGATGCCGCCCTGTTTGCTTGATCGGCTGTTTCCTGAACGACACTGTGAACCGTACGATTCGCGGCTGGTAAGATGAGGAGAGCCGCCAGAAAGAGTAACGGAACGATTAATCTCAAACATCTCATAGTTTTCCCCCTAAATAGTGGAATCCGTCCACCGCGTGAGAAGAAAGTTCGACACTTCCTTTGGCCAGAGTTGTAGGGGACTACCGGGAGTTGTAGGTTAGTGACCCGCAAAAGAAACGGATCGGGAAAAGCAGAAGGGATGTGCTGAACAGACTTGGTCGGGTGGGAAGAATCTGCTACGTGCCCTTCGCTCGCTCTTGCTAGTTTGTGTTACGACCCCGCTTGTATGCGTTTCAACTGAAGCAGATGAGATCCGAGATCGAGGCGGACTCACGAGACATTTGAACCGTGGCGAGAGAATATACCTGTTAGCGGGAATGTCAATTGAAATCATTGTCACAAACCTGTCGCGCAGAAGTGACGTAGGCGGCCAGCTTGGGCCGCGGATAAACACCGATTGATTACTGATCGATCCGAATGATCCGTGGCCCTGCTTTCACGACGAAGTTCAATTTTCTTGGGCCTGGATTGTAAGACCCTTCGGCCGCGCCGATTGAGACTACGCCGCGGCGGAAATTGACTGTGGTCCTGCGGAAAACGCCGTTCTTGTACGCCGGACTCAGACCATCATCCTCGTAAAGAGTCGTCGAAGCCGTGCCGCCGTCGTCAGGATAGATATTGAAAGTAATCGGATCGACAGGTTTTTCACCAACGTAATTGAGCGCCGGACCTTGCGGTATGATCGCGCCGGCGCGCACAAACATCGGCACCACATCCAGAGGCGCTTCGACATTGATCATTGTTCCGCCCGCATATTTTTTGTTGGTCCAATAGTCGTACCAACTGCCGGCGGGCAAGTAGACCAGTCGACGCGTCACGTCCGGCTTCACAATCGGAGCGAGCAACAAGTCTTCACCAACCATGAACTGGTCGTCGATGTTATAGGTGCTCGTGTCGTCCTGATAGTTAAGCAGCAACGGCCGGAATAACGGAAGACCCGAACGGTGCGATTCTGCGAGAGTCGTATAGAGGAACGGCAACAAAGTGTAGCGGAGTTTCAGATAATGACGAATGATGTCTTCGTAGTACTTTCCAAAGCGCCAGGGTTCCTGGTCGTAACCGTCGATCACTTTGTGATTGCGACAAAACGGCGCCAGGAAGCTGACCTGATATGACCTTACCAGCAACTCACCATTGCCACGCCCGATAAAACCGCCAACATCACTACCGACAAACGGCTCACCCGAAAGACCAAGCGACGTAAACATCGGAATGTTCAAAGCCAGCGACTCCCAGGTGCTGTTCGTGTCGCCGGTCCACATCGTCGCGTATCTCTGGATTCCCGCATACGCCGCGCGCGTGATCACATACGGACGCCGATCCGGTTGCAAACGCTCAAGTCCTTCATACGTCGCACGCGACATCAACAGCGCAAACGTATTTCGATTCTTAGCGTGAGTTGATTTCTCGCCTTCATCGTAACTGGCGACGTCCAACTGGTTCTTGCCGGTCTGATCCACGAAGTCAGACGGCTCATTCATGTCGTTCCAGATGCCCGCAATGCCGCTATCCGTGTAAGCACGATGGAGATCGCCCCACCAGCGTCGCGCTTCAGGCAAAGTGTAGTCTACGAAAACGCTGTCGCCGGGCCAGACTCTCGGCACAAAGAGGTCGCCGTTCCGCCGGCGTTGGAAGAAGTTCTTCTCCGTCCCCTGATCGAAGGCGTGATAGCGCTCGTTCTTATCAGTCGGATGTTTTACGCCAGGATCGACGATTGTTACTACTTTCACTCCCTGCCGGCCCAGCTTCTCGGTTAAGCCTTTCGGATCTGGAAATCTTTCCTTGTCGAAAGTGAATACCCGATAGCCATTCATGTAATCGATGTCGAGATAAATAACGTCGAGCGGCAGATCGCGACGGCGATACTCGTTTACAACTTCTTCGACCATCGTGTCGGGATAATAGCTCCAGCGACTCTGTTGATTACCCAACGCCCATTGCGGCGGCATAGGCATGTGCCCGGTGAGGTCAGCATAGCGGCCGAGAATTTTTTTTATTGATGGGCCATAGAAGAAGTAGTAATTCATCTCGCCGCCTTCAGCGCCGAACCATGCACGCTGCTGTGACGACTGGCCAAAATTGAAATAACTGCGGTAGCTGTTGTCAAAAAAGATTCCGTAGGCGACGCCGCGTTGCAATCCAAGGTAAAACGGGATCGTTTGATAAATCGGATCTTTGCCTTCGGTATAACCGGGCGTGTCGGAATTCCAGTTCACGAAAGAACCGCGTCGCTTGTCGAGACGTGCTGCCTTTTCGCCGAGACCGTAGAAATGTTCGTCGAAGCCGAGCTTCTTTGACGCTGCCACAAACAGGCCGGCCTTTGGATCAAACATCATACTGGCGAGCCGGCCAGTGGCGTCGTAAGACATTGGCCGTTCATCGGCGTTGAGAACGCGATGCGTACGCACATCTCGGAATTCAATGAGCAATGGTGAGCGGCGGATGACGACTTCAAGTTCATCGGTCGTGATAGTGATGAGGTCCGGTGATTCGTTGAGATTCCAACGCGGGGTGGTCCAGTCGTACTTAGCAATGGCCCAGGAGTGGTCTTTCGCGGGAGTCGGTTTGGTAAAGGATGCGCGGACGCGAATGAGATCCGGGGCGAGGATTGTCAGCTGGACCTGCGATTTATCCTGGCAGTTGAGCGTAACAGTTTTGTCGGTTTTGATGAGGTTGATAACCGGCCCGATTTTCTCCAGCGTGGTGATGTCCTGCGCGAATGCAGATGAGCAACTCGCACAAATGGCTGTGAGTACAAGGAGTCGCTTCATAGTTCGTTTACAGGATTACACTTAATCTTTGAATGCGAGCCGCGCCGCGCCCAGGAGTCCCGCATCGTCCCCACACTTAGCCCTCGCGATCTTCACTCTCAGCAACGGAAACGCCCGCTCTTCGACCTGCTGATGCATGTGCTTCTCAAACAGATCCCAACCATTTACTACACCGCCACCAATCACGATCATCTCTGGATTCAGGATATTGATCAGGTTCGCCAATCCGATCCCAAGATACACACCCATGCGGCGGAAGATCTCGAGCGCCAGCTCATCTCCCTGCTGACCGGCATCAAAGATCATCTCCGCAGTGCGATCCTCGCGGCCCTGTAAGATCGAATCCGGATACCGCGGACTCGCCTCGCGTGTCATACGCACGATCGCCGTCGCCGAAGCAAAGACCTCAAGACAACCACGACTCCCACACGTACACGCCACGCCGCCAAAAGGATCGACGCACATGTGGCCAATCTCAGCAGCCGCACCATCCACACCGCGCCAGAGCTTGCCATCGAGAATGATTCCGCCACCGACACCGGTCCCGAGCGTCAAGCAGATGATTGTCTTACAACCAACGGCGGTGCCCTGCCACATCTCACCGACAGCCGCGGCATTCGCATCGTTTTCCAGGATGGCAGGCAAATCGAGTTGTTCAGTCAATGCAGCAGCTAAACGAAATCCATCAAGACACGGAAGGTTTGGCGCCTTCACCACGGACCCTTCGTTGACGTTAACGGTGCCGGGAACTACAAGCGAGACAGCCGAGATCTTACCGGCGCCGCCGATTTGCTTTTCACATTCGTGAACGGCAGCAACTACTGCGTCGACGATGGCATTGACATCCTGGACCTGCGGTGTGTTCTGTTTGAAGCGAGATTGGATTCGGCCCCGATGGTCCACCATCGCGGCACGCAGATGCGTCCCACCGAGATCGGCAGCGAAAATCAGCTTTTTATCTGCGTTATCCGCGGCTACCATACCGTTCCCACACAACTCTTGGTGTCTCAACATTACGCCGGCGCTCGATACTCATCGCCAACCGAATAAACTGCGCCATGGACCACGCGAGTGGCGTCGCCGATCCCGTTCCCACTCCGAAGCGAAGACCTGGAACCGTACTCTTTTCTCGATCCCAGACCTGCTCGGGAATCATCAATCCGTCGTTTGCAAAACCTGCGAGCGTATCCAATCGCTTGCGCGCAGCAACGATGTCGCCGGCTGCTAATTCATACTCACCGCGTTCGCCCGTTAATAAGGTCCAGAGCCGTCCGAGCCCGTTGCGCGCGTCGTAGTTTCCGCCGGTAGGAGTTTCACCGTAGGCGTCGTGATTGTATCGATACCAGGCGTCACCAACCGGTGTTCTAACTTTTATTAATTGGTCGATAAGTTTGAGCGATTCGACGATTAACGGATCCTGTGGTGCTTTAATACCGAGGCGGACCAGCTCCAGAAAACCGGCATCGAGAATTCTGCGCTCATCAACGACACGACTACTGCTGTTGATTTCCATCCTGGCGCCGTCGTTCGGATTGTCGTTCTCGGTGATTCGCAGGTAATACCCGGAGGCATTTCCTTCCCTGGTGACGGTCCATTTGTCGATGTTCTGTTCCCAGGCGTCAGCTGTTTCGAGATATTTGCGGGCTGTGGTCCTATCGCCGTTGAGTGTAGCGATTTCAGCAGCACAGACGAGTCCAGCAATCTGGGCGGCAATTGTGGCAGGCGAGTATCCCGGCTTCTCCTCCCAGCGATCCTGATCCGTCCGTGGTCCATGACGCAAAATAAAATCAGCGGCGGTTTTGATGTGTTCGAGCCAGGAGCGCCGGTCGTGTCGCTTCAACTGATAGGCAAGTACAAGCGGCCACGCTACCTGGTCCATCTGGAGGCCGTTTCCGATAGGACGCCCATCAACCCACGAGTTTTGTGGAAAGCTGCCGTCAGGCTTCTGCTGTACGTTGAAGAGATAATCGAGTAGTCGATTAGCGGCAGCGCGATCGCCAACGGCATCCAATGCTGTTGCCACATGATAGAGATCACGCGACCAGACGGCATGATAACCGGTGGTATTAGCTTCATTTGCATTGGAACCACCGCCCCACGGAGTCGAAGGTGATGCAATCACGGCACCGCGGTAAGTCTTGTCTTCAAGACCCTTCAAGACCATCGCGGCCATATTGAACTGGCGCTGGTGCTTCGCGATGCGTGGAAGGCTCGCAACGTATCTTTGCCATCCGGCTTCGTATTCGCGCCTGGTAGCGGCGAAACCACGAGCGAGAGACGAACGTGCATTGTTCACCGCCTGTGCTCTTGTTTCACCAAAACCCAATGCAAGGGTACAGCGTTTTCCGTAGAGTTTGATGTCCTGAATCAGGTTAGGTTTTGCACGCGTGCTTGTCGATAAACCTTTAATGCCGCAACTCGACATCAACGCGGACGTAATATTTTTGTCTGTCGACAGGAGCGCTCCTCTTACGTAACCCCACACATCATGCCACCCACTGTTGTTAAGCGATGGATCGTAACGAACGTATGCGGGCAGGTCGCCGCGTGAATTGAAGTCGATGTCGATCAATACCGTGTTGCGTCGGGGATCAGTGATGTATGTCTTGGTTATCGTGTAGGCCCCACTGTTTGCAGTATTGATTTGACGAAAAGTCAACGCTTCGGGATTAGGCAGTTCAAGACGATGGATGGTGTCATCGATCTCAGTTTCGACGCGCTCACCTGTATCGACATAAATCTGCAAGGTCTGAACGTTTGGAATATCAATTGTTGGATAGAAAACTTCCGTCAACACTCCTTCGGCAAGTGTGAACCAGACTTTCGAAGCGAGTGTGTTCGACGTTCCAAAGCCATTCTTCGCCGCCGTGGCCCAGTGCGCGTCAGTACCCTGAGCCATCGCTGTATGGCCAACGCAAACAATTAGCAGCGCAATCCTGGATATCCTGATCAAATCCTGTTAATCCTGTCTAAAAATACGATAGCCCCACGCATCCAAAGCGATCACCGGCAACCCCGCTACTCGCTTATCTACATCAACAAACTTCTCACCATTTGCGACTTCAACCGTCCCAAAGAACGGACGGCTCGAGAAGTTAATCGCTACTAGAACCTCTTCATTGCCCGCGCGACGAATGAATGTAATCAAACGTGACTCATCTGAATTCTTCAACCACTCGAGCGTTCCGCGGCGCAGCGCCGCGCTACCACGCCGCAACGCCATCATCTGTTTATAAAATTGCGGAAACTCCTTGCGACGTTCGGCGATGGACCAGAAGATCGGCAGCTTCTCGAACAACGCCGGCGCACCAGATTCGGTGGTATCACCAACCTCCATGCCGTTGTAGAGCATCGGCACTCCATCGAGGGTAAACACAAACGCTGACGCAGCGAGTGCCGCCGGTTCACCAAAACGCGCAATGGCGCGCCGCTCGTCATGATTGTCCGAAAAACGCATGTGCAGCGCGCCCTTCGGCCACTCTTTCACTTCCTTCTCCCATTCATCACGCAGATCAGAAGCGCGAGCACGTCCCTGCAACACGTTTGTCAAAGCGCTGTGAAGCGGCCACGAGTAGTCGAGATCAAAAGCCGTCACTGATAGTTCAGCTTTGTGCGCCTCAGCGAGCATAACGATGTCCGGTTTAATGGCTTCCAGCTCACGACGCACATTCTCCCAAAAATCGGTCGGCACTTCCCCCGCGACATCACAACGAAATCCATCGAGATCAAACTCGCGGATCCAGTGCTTGAGCATGTCCGTCATGTAACGTCGCAGCTGCTGATTGCTGTAGTTTAATGCGGCGATGTCGTACCAGTCGTAAGGGTAGGTGATGTTGCCTTTTGCATCGCGTTTGTAAAACTCCGGATGCTTCATCAACACGCTGTCCCACGAAGTGTGGTTCGCGACGATGTCGATTACTACTTTCAATCCGCGGGCGTGTGCCTCGCGCACAAGTCGTTTCAGATCGTCAGCAGTGCCGTAGTCAGGATTGACCCCATAGTAGTCGCGAACTGCGTAGGGACTGCCGATCGTTCCCTTCTTCTTCTCCTGTCCGATCGGATGGATCGGCATCAGCCAAAGAATCGTGACACCGAGATCCTTGAGTTCATCGAGACGCGCAGTGATCGCATTGAAGTTTCCCTGCTGTGAAAACGCGCGTGGGTAGATCTCATAAATAACCCCATCGCGTACCCAGTCCCGCACCGGTCGCGCCGTTTCCTTTGAAACATCGTGCGCCGACTGGGCCACGAGCAAACTAGCGATCAGGAGTATAAGAACGAATGTTCTCGCGCAAAGACGCAAAGACGCAAAGGATGTGCTTGGCGCGTCCTTTGCGTCTTTGCGTCTTTGCGCGAGAAACTTATGTGAAACAGAAACCTTGAGAGTCATTCCTTATCGATCAGTCCAGTGCTGGGAACTGCCTGTACAGACTCAGGAACCGTTAATGGTTCTTCCCGATCTGCATTGATTACTGCGTCACCGCTTGTATGGAGGTCGGCGACATCATCAACCCGCGTGACGAGCAATGCAGCTAGTAACATGAAACAGCCGCCCACGAGCACAACATAAAGCGAACTTCGCGGATTGTCTTCGCCAAAGATTCCGCGAATCAACGGACCAAATGTCAGCGCCTGTGTGATCTCGGGAATCACGATGAAGAAATTGAAGACTCCCATGTAAACGCCCATCCGGGCGGCGGGCAAAGCACCGGACAGAATCGCGTAGGGCATTGACAGGATCGAGGCCCACGCGATGCCAACCCCAACCATCGAAAGCACGAGCAGCCACGGGTTATTGATCAAATAGATCGACAGCAGACCGAGTGCGCCGCAGATTAGACAGAGCGCGTGCACCGTCTTTCGGCTTGTGGCGGCAGCGAGTTTGGGCAACAAAAAGGCCACCACAAAGCAGGTGATATTCATAAAGGACATGGCAAAGCCGCCCCATTCAACGCCATGTGTGTAGGCTTCAGATTTTGGATCAATCGCCCCGAAGACGTGACGAGCAACCGCCGGAACATAGAACAACCACATGCAGAAGAGTCCCAACCAGGTGAAGATTTGTACTGGTGCGAGTTGTCGCATCGTGAGCGGCATCTCTCGCAAGGCCGCAATGATCTCGGCGAAGCCGGCTGCCAATCCGGCTTTCTCACGACGCATGCGATTGAAAGCAGCCATATCCTCTGGCGGATATTCTTTCGAGGTAAAGATTGTCCAGAGCACGGCCAGAAGAAATGCCACTGCACCAATTTGGAAGGCGTATTTTATTGTTAACGGAATGCCACTCTCCGTGTTTCCCGACACACCGAAGCGACGAAATGCAAGTGGCAACCAGCCAGCAAGCGTCGCCCCCACGCCGATGAAAAACGACTGCATCACAAACCCTGACGTGCGCTGGTCCGTATTCAGTTTGTCCGCGACAAAAGCCCGAAACGGTTCCATGCTGATGTTGATGCTGGCATCCAGAATCCACAGCAGTCCTGCCGCCATCCAGAGCGTCGAAGACGTAGGCATGACGAATAGCGCAACACTCGCCAGGATCGCGCCGACAAGAAAGTACGGACGGCGACGGCCCAGACGAGTCCAAGTGCGATCACTCATAGAACCGATGATTGGCTGAACGATCAGACCGGTAAGAGGGGCAGCGAGCCAAAGAATTGGCAGTTGATCCGGATTTGCCCCGAGCTTCTCATAGATGCCGCTCATATTGCCCAGCTGCAAACCCCAGCCAAACTGAATCCCGAGAAATCCGAAACTCATGTTCCAGATCTGCCAGAAGCTCAAGCGTGGTTTATTCATACGAGATTCCTTTGACCGCAGTACAAGACTTACCTGCCCATAAACACCGGGACAAAAATTCCGACTGAACGTTTGGGTAGAGCGACGCGAAATCTGCCATCGCGAACGGAAACATCACGGGTAACTGCCATCAGATCGTGCATCACATATCCATTGCTGAAACCGATCCGCGAGACATCAAAGTCGATCTCTGCTCCCTTATCGTCGTTGTTAAAAACGATCAAGACCGCGCTCTTTTGAAGCGTACGTGAGTACGCATACTGCTGCTCTGCGACGTAGAGATTAACGAGCGCTCCCGTTCGGAGTGGTTCAAGTTCATGCCGCAGAGTCGTAAGTCGTCGAATGTATTCGAACAATTCCTGCTCATCTTTAGTGCGCCCCCCGGCGGTAAAGGCGTTTCGTTTATCGCCTGGGAACCCGCCGGGGAAGTCGCCACGCGTTGTCGGCTCGTCACCGCCTTCCAACGCGATCTCGTCGCCGTAGTAAAGCTGCGGTACGCCGCGAGTCGTAAGCACAAAAGCATTCGCCAGTTTGAGTCCAGCGACCGTCGCCCCTTTCTCGCTCATGAAGCGGCCGTCGTCGTGACCACCTAACAGAGTGACCAGGACTTCCGAATTGTTGTAGAGATAGTCCTTTGCGAGTGTCTTCGGAATTTCGTCAACCGGCTTACCCTCTGCGAACGCATGACGGATCGGATAAAAGAGCGGAAAGTCCAACAACGAATCGAGACCGGAATCGATGCCGTCGAATCGAATCCTGCCGCCCTGGAAGAATGACGTGTGGACCACATCGCCGTCTTTCACTTCACCAACGACTTTGAAATTTGGGAATTCACGCTTAACGGCCCTGGTCCAATCGCGCCAAAAGGAGTTTGGCACATATTGCCAAGTATCCATTCGTATCCCGTCCAGGCCGGTCGTGCCGATCCACCAAAGCGTGTTCTGAATCAGATACTGCGAGGCTTCGCGGTCGTGCTGATTGAGATCTGGCAGAAAATCCAGAAACCATCCTTCCATAGTTTCGCGTTTCAGCGACTCGACGGCTCGTGGATCGTGCAGCACCCACGTTTGGAAAACATTATTCAGATGGTTGCTTTTGGTCCCGTTGAACCAGGTAGGCGTGGGCGGATCGTCGACCCAGGGGTGATATGGACCAGTATGATTCATTACCTGGTCCTGAACGATCTTTATACCGGAGCGATGCGCTGTCTCCACCAGCTCGCGCAACTTTGCATGATTGCCGAAGTGCTCCTCAACGCCGTAAAAATCCTGCGGATTGTAACCGTGAAATCCGGTGCTGGGTTTATCTTCCTTGAGCTCGATCTGGTTTAGACGATCGTAGTTGTCGTACCAGGGAGTGAGCCAGATAGCGGTCACGCCGAGATCCTTTAAATAAGGCAAGTGATTGATCACGCCCTGAAGATCACCACCGTGGTAGTAAAACTTGTTCTTACGATCGTAGATGGGTTCGTTATTTGACGGATCGCCGTCGGCAAAGCGATCGATCATGATCAGATACAACACATCTGCCGGTGAGAACCCCTGAAAACGACCGGCGCGATTCAATGGTCTAAGCACTTCGAACGAAGCGCGCGCAGATCCATGTGGCGTCGTAACAGAAATTACGCGCTCTCCGGCTTGCGCGTTCGGTGCAATAAAAACATCAACGAAGATGTATGTGCCTACATCGTTGATCTTTGGAGTGCCGACTATCCTTAGGTCTGCTCCGTCGACCCGCACCCGCGCACCCTGAAGATTCCTACCCCGAATCATGAGGCGAACAGGATTGACAGAACTCCTGGTCCACCAGCTTGGCGGATCCACTTTTAGGATCTCCGGCGCCTGCGCGATAACAGTAAGAGTTAGACACAGATGAACACCGATCGTGCTGATTATCCGGGTGATCTGTGGTCTAGTTTCTTCCATAAAGTTGCGATAGCTCGTTGAGTCGAACAGCTAAATCACTTGTTAAGGTATTGAACCGCCAGGCCCAATTTCCCTCAGTGCTGTTGGGAAGATTCATGCGCGCTTCCATCCCCAGCCCAAGCAGATCCTGAAGCGGAATGACCGCTGTGTTTGCTACCGACGCAAGCACGCCACGAATGAAGTCCCAGTGGATCTCCTTGCCGTCGGTATTCAGATAATCCATGCAAAACTTCCGCTCACGCTCGATCTGCGTCGCGGTACGCGTTGAGCCCTCACCGGCAACGCTCTGAAACCAACCAACCGTGGTGTCGTTGTCGTGCGTGCCCGTGTAAGCAACAACATTCGGAACGTAGTTGTGCGGCAGATCGATGTTCTTCGAATCACTGCCAAAGCCAAACTGAAGGATGCGCATTCCCGGAAAGCCAAAGTCTTCGCGCAACGCAACCACATCCGGAGTGATCACACCCAGGTCCTCCGCTATGATCGGCAACTCGCCGAGCGTCTTGCGAATAGCAGTGAACAATTCTCTTCCGGGCGCTTCCACCCATTGGCCGCGTTCGGCGGTCTTATCACCACCGGGAATCTCCCAACACGCGGCAAAGCCACGAAAGTGATCCACGCGCGCGATATCGACCACAGTCAAGGTTGCGCGGACACGTTCGATCCACCACTTGAAGCCATCGGCGAGCATGCGTTCCCAGTTGTAAAGCGGATTTCCCCAGAGTTGTCCGGTGCTGCTGAAATAATCCGGCGGAACGCCCGCGACCACGACGGGTTTCCCATTCTTGTCTAACTTGAATTGCTCAGGATTGGTCCATACGTCAGCGGAATCCTGAGCCACAAAGATCGGTAGATCGCCGACGACGCTGATGCCACGCTCGTTGCAGTAACGCTTCAAAGCGAACCACTGCCGGAAGAAAAGAAACTGGTAGAACATGTGTGCTTCGACTTCTTCTCGCAAGTCTGCGCGAGCGCGGTCGAGCGCAGCAGGCGTGCGGCGCACGAGCGACGGTTCCCATTCGTTCCACGCAATTCCTCCATGTGAGTCTTTCAGAGCCCGAAACAACGCGTAGTCTTCAAGCCAGTGTGCCTGCTCCTGAGCGAACGTTTCAAAGGCGCTACGGAGCGTCGTGCTTGTGGTCGTCGTGTAGCGCTCATAAGCGCGGCGCAGGATTTGATCTTTGAGGATGTGGGCGTCGCCGAAATCGATTTTATTTGACGCAGCCGCCGATTGCGGCGCCTCATCAAGCAATTCTTCTTTGATTAACAGCTCGGGACTGACGAGCAGAGTGTTACCAGCGAAGGCTGAGTAACAGGCGTAAGGCGAGTCGCCGTAACCGGTTGGACCAAGCGGCAAGACCTGCCAGAGAGTCTGGCCAGCGGAAACAAGAAAGTCGACGAAGTTGTATGCTTCGGGACCAAGATCACCGATACCGTATGGTCCAGGCAGCGAAGTGGGATGGAGCAAGACCCCGCTACGTCTTTTTTGGACAGGATTTACAGGATTATTTTCAGGATTTGCAGGATTGGTTTTCATCATGTTCATCTTGATAAAATCATGTAAATCCTGTCTAAAAACTACCGAGAGCTATCGCGCTCTGAGCCGGCAATGTGATCAACGCTTCGCCATTCACAACGCTACCACTCACGTCTCCAATCAACGCCTTCAACACGACCCCATCTCGCAACCCTATTGATCCCAACGGAACACTCACCTGCTTCGCCTTATTATCACGATTGATCGCGATCACAATCGTCTCTCGCTCGAGTTGGCGCGCGAACACGTACGCATCATCGTCAAAGAAAAGATCGATCAAACGCCCGGAACGTAGCGCTGCATGTTCTCGCCGCATGCCGGTCCACGTGCGCGTCCAATCAAACATCTGCTGTTGCCTGGCGGTCCGTCCTTCAGCCCTGAATGCAGCACTGGGAAAATCACGACGATTGTCAGGATCTTCCCCGCCCTCCATCGCGATCTCTTCACCCGCATAAAGTTGTGGAATGCCACGCACGCTCAGGATAAAAGCCGTGTGCATCATGGCGCCTGCCATCGTTGCCCCTTCGAGCGACAGGAAGCGCATCGTATCGTGATTGTTTGCAAGCACGGTTAGCTTCGACGCATCAGGATAAAGTCCATCGTACTTCAGTTGGGACGCGAGAAAACGAACGGGCGCCTTGTTTGTAAAAACCGACAACGATGCATTCCACAACGGAAAGTCGAAAACGGAATCGAGCTTTGTATCGATCCCGTCCCAACCTGTGTGACCGCCGATGAAGAAAGCCGTGTGTGCCGCATCGCGCTCGAATACTTCTCCGACCATCCACAGCCTCGAATATTGCCGGTGCAGTGCGTTTGAGAGATCGCGAATAAAGAAACGCGGCATGTACTGGATCGTGTCCTGCCGAATGCCGTCGATGCCCGTGATACCAACCCACCACAAAGCGTTCTGAATCTCGTAACGTGCGACTTCCGGCTCTTCCTGGTTCATGTCAGGCAGATCATCGCTAAACCAGCCATCCAGGGTGTTGCGAAAGTCCTTCTGATTCGAGTGTGGTGATAACAAAACGCTATTTCTGAATCGGTTGAGCTGATGCTGTGCGAGGTTTCCGTGAAACCAGGTGTTGAGAGGTGGATCGTTGATCCATGGATGTTGCGAACCAACGTGATTTGCAACCTGATCCTGGATGATTTTTATGCCGAGCGCGTGTGCTTTCTGGACCAGTTCGCGCAGTGTCGCCAGATCACCGAAGCGATCTTCGACCGCGTAATAATCCACCGCGTGATAGCCGTGATAATAGGTGTTCGGGCACCATGGCTTACCACAACGATTCACACCATTCCAGTTGTCGTACCAGGGCGTTAACCAGATCGCCGTGATGCCGAGGTCTTTGAGATATGGAAGTTGATTGATCACGCCGCGCAGGTCGCCACCGTGAAAGCCACGCGGGTTGTTGCGATCGTTTGCTTCAGGTGGAGAATCTTTGGGAGCGTTATTGGATGGATCGCCGTCGGCGAAGCGATCGGTCATAATCAGGTAAATCACATCGTCATTCGTGATGCCCTGAAAGTTGCTGCGTCGTTCGAGCGGCGCTTCGAGGCGGAAGGGGATCAAGGTACTACCGCTCGTACTCTCCACAAGCAATGGGAAGTTACCTGGCCGTAGCGAAGGACTGATTTCGACGTCCGCAAAAAGATAAGTACCGCGATCGTTGACGGAGATTCCGGATATGCGCAACTCCGGATTCAAGGCTCTGACGCGAGCTCCGCGTAGGTTGGCGCCACGCACGAGCAGCCGCACCGGATTGATGGTGTGATTGGCCCACCATGAGGGTGGATCGACTTTCGTGACTAAAGGGTTTTGCGCAAACGCGCGTGAAGAAACCGAGCACAATAAGACCAACGTCAACCAGAGCCAAATTTTTCGTTGTTCGCTCAAAATGTTACCGCTTGTTTCACGCAAAGGCGCCAAGGAAGCAAAGCTTTACTCAAAGTTATTGATTCCTCTTTGCTCCCTTTGCGCCTTTGCGTGAAATGTTTTCAGTCTTTCGGTGTGCGTGGCTTTGCGCTGTCGCCCGCGGCAGACACAGGCAACGGCGGCAAAGTCTCTCCATCCTTCGTTCCCATCAGCGGTGTGGCACCGTGCCGGTTCACTGCATCCAACCGCTTAAACTCCGCCAGCTCTTTGTCCGCTTCATCCTTACGCTTGAGTCGCGAGTAAGCGAGAAAGAGTTGGTAGTGCATCCCTGGATCTTTATCGTTCAATTCCACGCCCCGTGTCAGTAACGGTACAGCCTCTTCATAACGCTTCAACTTCACGAGCAAACGCCCCAGATCGTGATACGAAGGAAAACCTCTTGGCTCGAGTTGGATGGCCCGTCTCAACAACCGTTCGGCTTCAATATTCTCACCACGCTGGCTCGCGATGTATCCCAGATTCGCAAGCGCATCCGCCATATCAGGCTGCAACTTGAGCGCCTGCCGAAAGGCGTCCACTGCCTGGTCATACTGCCCCTCCGCTCGTGCGGCGTAACCGAGCAAGAAGTAGAGGTTCGCGTTATCCGGATATCGTTGCAGCGCTCTGGTGAAAACTTCGCGCGCCCGTTCGTAACGCTGCGCACGCACATTCGCAACGCCGAGTCTGAGTTGATAGACCAACTGGCCCTGAGACTGTTCCAGTGCTTTCTCGTAAAACGGAACCGACTTTTCGGCGAGCTGCTTCTTGAGCAACTCTTCCCCGATCATGAAGTTAACTTCAGCAAACACCGAGCGCAGTTCGAGCGCTTTGGTCCAATGTGTCAGCGCCGCTTTTGTGTCACCCTGTGCAGATGAGATCAATCCAAGTCGGTAGTACGAATCGGCTTCATTCGGTTTTAAAGCCGCTGCGGACGACATTGTTTGCAGCGCTTCGTCGAGACGGTCCAGGTTATACAGAGCGAGCCCAAGGTTATAAAGAACTTCATACGTGTGCGGACGCAACTCATTGGTCCGCTGAAACAAACGCACCGCATCGGCATACTCGTGGGCTTCAGCCAGGCGTATCCCAAGCGTAAATAGCATCCTTGGATCCTGGCCGGCGGCTTTTTCCAATAGCGGAACCGCGCGTTTGTAGTCTCCGCGCGCCGCGTACAAAGCACCGAGGTTGAAGATCGCCCCTTCATGTTTTGGGTCGATTCGCAACACCTCTTCAAATGTTGCAATCGCTTCAGTGCCGCGGTTGGTTTTCGCAAATAGAACGCCGAGATTCGACAGGGCACTCACAAGCTTCGGCTTCAAACGAAGAGCAGTGCCGTATTCTTTTTCCGCATCGGCAGTCAGGCCGCGTTGATCAAGAATCACACCGAGGAGGCTGTGCGCTTCAGCATTGCGTGGATGTGTCGTCAAAATCTTTCGCGTCGCCGCTTCCGCTTCCGGAAGCCGGCCGGCCTGGACCAGTGCGCCCGCCTCGCTCAACAACGTGTCGACGTTCGGCGACGTCCGTTGCGGCATCGCACCAACAATGAGCGACACTGAGCAAAGAAAAAAAAGCGCACGAAGTAAACCCATTTGACTTGAATTCTAGCCGCAAGAAGCACAAAAGGCACAAACGCTGCTACCGAGACGTTTGTGCTTTTCGTGCTTCTTTGTGACCCTACTGACGTTAGAAGAGAAGCTTGAGAGAGAACTCCATCTGACGGCGCCGCTGCTCGCTGATGTCGCGCCCAAAGTCGCCCGCGTTGTTAATATCGCCATTTGGCGCCGAACGATTCACACGATTCAGCACGTTGTAAGCGGAGAACCGGAACTGAATATTGAACGCCTCGCTAATCGCGCTGACAGGAAAGTTTTTGAAGAGCGAAGCGTCCCAGTAAAACTGCGGCCGGCCACGGAAGACGTTGCGACCGAGAGTGCCGATGTGCGGACTATTTGTATCGCTCGGGAAGATCCTCGTCTGCGCACAACGGAAGGCAGCGCGGTTAAGCTCTAGACCTTGCGCGTCCTGTGTGGAAGTGGGATTCGGATCGCCAATCAGATCAACACGTCCGCCATTGCAGGTAACGTTGAACACTGGTCCACTCTGCCATGTCACGATGTTGTTGAATTGCCAGCCACCAACAGCCGCGTCAAGACCCTTATTCATGTCACTGCCGTAACGCCTGTTTCTTCCGAATGGTAAATCCCAAACGTTCGAGAATGTAAATCGATGCCTGACGTCAGTGTCGGAGCTGCCACGATCAAGCTCAGGCCTGGTCGGATCATCCGGACCACAGTCACGCGCACTCGCACCGTTGTTGCAGATACCACCGGGCGAATCATCTATCGCGTGTGCCCAGGTGTATGAAGTCAACAAGGCAAGGCCTTTAGTAAATCTCTTCTCGAGCTTGCTCTGCATTGCGTTGTAGCTCGATTTACCTCTGTATCGCGTACCGGTGATCGGGTTGCTGCTGTTGGTGCTGACCAATATCACTTCTCGCGAACCAGGCCCACCCTCGTCGTTGCCAGTGCCAATGTTCTGAAGCACCAAAAGATTTCGACCTCTCGAGCCGACGTAAGCAGCTTCTGCAAGCCAGCCCGGTCTGAATTCATACTGCCAGGTCAGGTTGTACTGGTGATACAGCTCATCCTTGCGGTTCGGATCGTTGAAGAGGATCAAACCGCCGTTTGTCGGCGCAGCAAAACTGGTTCCCGGCGCTGCCACCGTGAACGGTGCAGTCGGAATGCCGGCATCAAACGGGTTGCGAGCCTGGAAGACTGCGGGACAACCCGAGGGGTTAGTGATCGGCGTACAGGCATAACTGGCGGCGCCCGTACCCGGGTTCGAAGTCAAAGGTTGTGCAGCGCTGATGTCGGTTGCGTAAAGAATGCCGTAGCCACCGCGCAGGACCAGAGTTTTATCGCTCTTGAAGCCGCTGTAGGCAAAGCCGATGCGTGGTCCAAAGTTGTTCTTATCGGTATTCGCGAGATCGCGACCGCCGGAAGCGTTCTCGCCAGCCATCTGGATCGTGCGAGTCGCCGGATCAAAATTGCTTTGTCGATCGAAGCGTTCGGTCGGAGCCGTAAAGATGTCGTAGCGGAGACCGAGATTCAGAGTTAAGTCGCTGCTGGTCTTCCAGTCGTCCTGCACAAAGAACGCCATCTCTTTGCTCGACTGGAAGTATGGACCACCCGGATCACCGCGGCCCACGAATCCCGGCTGGTAACCAAGCAGGAAGTTGGCGAGCGACGAGCCGGTATCGTTCGGTCCGATTCCGTTGTAATTGCCGGAAACGAAACCGCTGTCGGTCGTGCCGTACTGGTAGTTTCCTTTGGTACCGTTGTTGCGACCACCATCGTAGTTACTATTCTGCCTGACACGATAATCACCACCGAACTTGTACGTCGAACTTCCCTTCACCACCGTGACCGCATCGGCTGCATGGAAATTGTTCGAGAGGAAGTAGAACGGACCGCCGTCTCCGGTGAACTCCGTCGCGCGGTCGGTGCCGGTCAACTCGTCGACAATACCCACTAGCACGATGCCGCTGCTGTTTGGACCAAGATTGATATTTGGCGCACCCAGGTTTGCGGAGACTGTTGGACTGAATCCGCCAGTACCGTTGACGCCAGTGTTGAAGATTCCGATCTGTACTCTCGTGATACCAAATCGAGCATCGTTAACCACCGAAGGCGAGAACACATGTGTATCACCGAGGGTGAACCCTTTCGAGTTGCCAAATTCATCGCCGGCTGATGGACCAGCAGGTAGATCGTTACCGGTCGGCGACGTTCCGAGCGGGAAAAAGTTGTCGCGTGAACGCGCCGTGTCTGACTTGCTGTAACGGCCAAAGATTGAATTCGCGCCAGTGATGCGATGATCGATGCGGATGTCGTAGCTATCGACGTTCGCATGCTCTTTGCGATTAGTTTGGAAATTTCTTCCGGCGCCGGAAAGATTTGGCAGTGGGAAAGAGTTTACGTAGTTGCGCGCGAAGTTTGAGAATGGACCACAGCTCGGACAATTACGCAGGTCGTTACCCGGAATTGGCGTGCCGTTTGGCGCAAAGATGGTGCCCTGCGGCGCTACCACAGTGCCGCCGCCGGCAAGCCTGTAGGTGCGCGTCGTTCCCGGGCGCAGCAGTTCGCTAAAGTCACCAACGCGCATTCTCGCGGTCGGAACCGGCACTGCCTGCGGATCGCCCGTGCCACCAAAAATCGGAGTGCTGTTCCTCTGACCATTCAGCGAAAAGAAAAAGAACGAACGATTTGTGCCGTCGTAAAGAACGGGAGTGCCTTCGCCTGGACGCGGCAGAAAGATTGGGCCACCAACCGTGCCGTAATAATTGTGCGTTACGTAATTCGGCACTGGTGGTGAAGTCGGATCATCGAATCTGCTTGCCGCAGCGCTTAGGAAACGGCCCTGATAGATCTCACCGACCGTACCGTGAAACTGATTGCCACCTGATTTGAAGGTCGTGGAAATGATGCCTCCGCCTGCACGGCCTGATTCGGCAGAGGGGACACTCGATTCGATCTTGAACTCCGCAATCGCATCGGGATTTGGATAAATCGCGATCTGGCCAAACTGCGACTCGTTGTTGTCAACACCATCGAGCGTGAAGTTGTTGTTGGTAGCGCGCGCGCCGTTAACGACCAACACTGAGCCACCCGATTCACGGAATCGCGTCGCTTCGGTGTTGTTCTGTCCACCACCACCGGCAACGAAGTTGCCCCCGCCACCTAGCAAGCCGAGGTTTGGACGCGTAACACCGGGAGACAATCCTGCCAGCAAGGTGAAGTTTCGCTGCGGTATGGGTAAGTCGGTAACTTGCCTGCCCGTGATCAGATCGCCGCGAACGCTTGTCTCACTTTCAACGAGCGGCGCTGATTCAGCCGTGACAGTCACTGACGCGCTACTCCCTGCGACGTTCGCAAACTTCACATCCAGCGGCAAACGCGAGTTAGTTTCGACCTGCACCGCTTCGAACGTTACAGACTGAAAGCCGCTGGCCTCGACCGAGACGTTGTAGCTACCAGGTTCGAGGTTGGTGATGACGTAGGTACCGTCGTCACCGGTATCAGCGGTTCTAACTTCGCCGGTTTTTACGCTCGTGACTTTGATCTGCGCCTTTGCAACCAGAGCGTCATTAGGGTCTTTAACAGTGCCGACGATCGCGCCTTTGTTGTTTTGAGCGGCGGCCGAAACGGCGAGAATGAAAGTCAACAGGGCGAGCAGGAGAAGCTGGGCAGACACAGCGAATGGCTTTCTCATTTTTGATTCCTCAAGAGCTGAAAGCAAGACACAAACGACGCGGAGTGAACCCGCGTTGTTAAGGTGAAATTATTCTTAAACCTACTTGGATTGGCCGAGGTGAAAAGGCTTGTTACCTCGGTTTTAGCACTTCAAAACTTAGTTTGTTGTCGCAGCGAACTAAGTTTTAATACAGATTCCGGTAGTGTGTCAACATTTTTTTTAGCCCTCGGATTCAGGCGGATTTAGTTCGGATCGCGAACTTTTAGGCGGCGAAAGCGGCGGCAAATTTACTGGCGAGAACGAGGCTCAGGGCGCCACGAAGGGTCGGATTTTCGCCCAAAGTCGAAGGAAGAATACGGGCCGAAGGCAGCCCTCGACGAACGCTGTTTGCGATGGTTTCGGTTAGCGCATTCTCAATCAGATCCCAGGCGCGAGCGATTTCGCCACCAACTACGACAGCCTCAGGGCTGAAGCCGATAATCAGGTTGGAAATACCAACACCCAGATGTCGCGCCGTCTCAATTAACGCCGAGGTAGCGTTCTCTTCCCCACCCAGCGCGCGGTCCACAACTTCAATAAAAGTAATTTCCGGATTTGTTGTCGCACCGGACAATTTCAAATAGCGGGCGATGGCGGCTCGCTCCGAAGAAAACGCTTCCCAACAGTAGTCACTACCACAAGAACACGGAACGGGAGCGCCCCGCCCGATCACCATGTGACCAAACTCCCCGGCTGCACCACGCTGACCGCGATAAACCTGACCGTCGAAAATAATTCCGGTGCCGACACCTTCAGCAACCAGCACGAGAATGAAATCCCGCGCGTCGTTTACTTCGGGCCGTCCAAACCAGAGTTCGGCAAGAGCGACTGCGTTGGCGTCGTTATCGATCACAACCGGAAGTCCAACCGCATCGGAGATCATTTTCGAGATCGGTAGATCGCGCCAAAGAAAGTAAGGGATGTAGAGGGCGGTTCCTGTCGATGGATCGACGAGCCCCGGAAGGCTTACACCAACACCTTCTATCGAACCTTTGTAGCGGGTGGTGAAGTCACGCACAACGCTGATGACTTGACTGATTGTCTTTTCGGGATCGGTGAGAAACTCTTCGTGATCGAGAACGCGACCGGCGAGATCACTGGTGGCAACGGTGGTGCAGGTTGGCGTGATTGAAACTCCGAGCGCAATGGGTTCGGCAGCGCGTAATTTCAAAAGCGTTGGCCGCCGGCCGCCCGTCGATTCTCCTTCTCCAACCTCCTCGACGAGCCCCTCCATTTTGAGATCTTCGACGATGGCGGAAACTGTCGAACGCTGAAGCTCAGTCTCGCGAGCGATTTCTGCGCGCGAGATCGGCTCACGCTCGCGCACGTAGTTCAACACGATCTGCCGGTTTATATCCCGGATCGTGTTGAGGCGAGCTGCCTGAGCTTTTCGCAGATCAAGTCGTCGCAAGTTTCAAACTCCAGTCGATTCGAAGGCTTTCTCTGTGCCATCTCTGTGTTCTCTGTGTCTCTGTGGTGACTTTTTCTTGGGCGAGATCAACCATGGAGACACAGAGAACAAAGAGGTTCCACAGAGAACAGTCAAACTATCGCGTGCCTGCTTTGCCTTCTGTAATGGTAACGATCCTGTCAATAGCAGGAATGTCGAAGGACTCTGTGCTGCCATCAGGCCACTTGATTTCGAGTTTATCCACCTTCGTCTCGGCGCCCAAACCAAAATGCAGTGTCAAATCATTCTGTGAACAGTAAACCGCTCCACTCAGAACATCCTGGCGCTGTCGCAGCTTGCCGGTAGTCAGATACGCAATCGCTCCGATCGCGTCGCGTGGACTCTTTTTCGAAACGTCGCCAACCAGTCTAAGACCAAGCCAATGGCCATTAGATGCAGCCACGTTTCTTAATACAACCGGCTTAGCGTCGAGATTATTGATTACGAGATCGAGCCGGCCATCACCATCGAGATCGCCAACCGCAAGACCTCGTCCCGGCCATGCGTTCGCGAGTGCACTTCCCGGCGGCGCCCCAACGCGTTCAAACTTTCCTTTCAGATTGCGAAACAAGAGCGCCTGCTGTGCGTAACTCGTACCCCATTGATGCGCGTCCGCCGCCGGATAAACGTGACCGTTCACAACGAACAAGTCCTGCCAGCCATCGTTGTCAAAGTCGAGAAAACTGGTGCCCCAACCAAGAAACGGTATCGAGACTTCACCCAGACCTGTTTGAAACGTTACGTCGGTAAAGTTGTTGTCGCCATCGTTGTGATAAAGAACGTTTGAATCGTCAGAGAAGTTGGTGATGTGAAAATCAATGCGTCCATCATTGTCATAATCGCCAACGGCGAGACCCATCCCTGCCTGTTCGCGACCGTTCTCGTTGAGCGCCACACCTGACGAATACCCAATCTCCTCAAACGTGCCGTTGCCTTTGTTTATGTAAAGCTGTTTCGGCGTCGAATCGTTTACGACGATCAGATCGAGCAGCTTATCTTCGTCGACGTGAACAAACGTGGAGGTGAATCCATAATACTTTTCCGGATCGTTAACGCCTGCTTTGACACTCACATCTTCGAACGTACCGTCAGACTTCTGATGATAGAGCGTATCGCCTTCTCCGGGCAGACCACGTGGTCCACACATCACCGGCACACCACGAAACTGGCAGAAGTTTTGTCCCACAGCACCTGACTTGCCGACATCCGAAGGATTCGGCGGTAGATTGTTGAGATCAATCTGCACGTAACCCGGAACAAACAGATCGAGCCGTCCATCGCCATCGTAATCGCCCCAGCTTGCGCCTGTGCTCCAGCCCTTGCGGGCGACGCCAGCTTTTTCAGCCACATCAGTGAACGTACCGTCGCCATTGTTCCGATATAGACGAGAGACACCGAAGTTGCCGACAAACATGTCCGGGCGTCCGTCGTTGTTGTAATCACCGACCGCGACGCTAAAGCCCCAACGCTCGTTTGCGACGCCTGCTTTATCAGTGACGTCTTCAAATTTCCAGTTGCCAAGATTGCGAAACAGCGCGGCGCGCGGCGCTTTTTCTTTGCCTCGCATTGCCGCCATCGTCGATCCATTTACAAGATAGATGTCCGGGCGTCCGTCGCCATCGTAATCAAAGATCGCAACGCCTCCTGAGGGAGTGTCGAAGATGTAGTCTTTAGGCGCTTCGCCTGAGCGATGTCGAAAACTTCCAAGGGCCGTTTTGTCGGCTACATCTTCAAAAACAACCGGCGCCGAGGGGTCAGTGATTCCGACAGTGCGACGCGAAGTGTAGGTGGCAGGCGCTCCTGTTGAAACACCACCCTTCGGTTCCTGAGACTCCGGCTTCTGAGGCGACGTTTGCGCTCGTGACGCAAACGCAAACAGTAACGATAGGCAAACTACGGATAAAAACTTTTGGCGCATCGCTGGTATTACTGTGCAGCGATGACAACGTAATCTTTGCCGCTATAGAGACGCACACCGCCCGCGTCTGCGGCCATCATCAAAGGACGAGGGCGCCGCAACGACTTGTCGTTAGTAACAGCCACTGAGAGTAAATCTTTACCGGAAAGATCCATCACAGTCATCTTTCCTTCAGTGGCAAAACCGAAACCGTAGGCACCGGGAGGTAAAGACTCTCCGTTGAGTGTGATGGCGGAATCAGTAATCAAAAAACCAACATACTTTGCTCTGACATCCGCTGAGTAACCGGACGTATCAACCAGACCGCTGATCACATAACGATCCTTTCCGAAACGTGCGGCCGCGGAGTTGCGCATCTGGGTTGGCGCACTGAGGCCCTGAAAATAGAAACCGGTTGGAACGACGCGCGTTAGCTCGGCGCCGGTCAGGATTGCGGCACGCTCCTGGGCCACCGCCGAGCCGGCTACCAGGAGCAGTGCCGCAATCAGAGAGAAGCGTTTTAGCAATGTTTTCATCAGATTCACCTCGCGGCAAACAATACTCTCGGATACGCGCGCGAGGCAAACCGTCATTTCATCTTACGCGCAAAGCGATCTCGATGCGCTCCGCCTTCTCATCTCCGCGATCCTTCCAAACCTGGCGTCCAGTGTCAGCCGTAAGCCAGATCTGCGAAAGGAAATATTGATTGCCCTGCTTGCTGAAAACCAGCCGCTCGACTGCGTTCGGATCGTTCGAGTTGTGTGTCACTGGCGCGTTCAGAATCACTGCTGACTTGCCGTCCTCACTGCGAAGACTCAGGACATCGCCAGACATGCGCTTGATGCTATACACGCCCGCGTGCAACGTCGTCTTGCCTGCCGAAAACTCGAAAGGGATCTCAACCGTTACCTTGCTTGCTGCTTGCCCCTGCGCATTCGCCACCGCCAATCCCAGGAACATACCGAAAATTGCAATCACTGTATAAATTTTGTTTCTCATAGAACCTCCTTCACGTAATAACGCGACAGTCTCAAAGAAAGGGGCTCAAAAAAGGAAATTTCTCCCGCAGCGGCGCAACGGCGCAAAGAAAGCGAGTTTTCGGACTTTGCTTGTTTTCGTTGCGCCGTTGCGGGAGAAATCTCTATTCTCATCACAAAGTGCCGAAGGAAGCAGAAAACATAACCGACCTGCTCGTTAGCTACAGTCGCGGCGACAAGGAGTCGCTCGATAAGCTGATGCCCATCGTCTACGACGAACTGCGCCGCCAGGCCGCGCGATATTTACGCCGAGAACTGCCCGGACACACACTGCAAACAACTGCCCTCATTCACGAGGCTTACGTGCGACTGGTGGATCAACGCAACGTGCAGTGGCAAAATCGAGCACACTTCTTCGGCATCGCGGCTCAGATGATGCGGCGCATACTCGTCGATCACGCGCGCACGAAGAAACGCGCCAAACGGGGCGGTTCTCACATCAAGGTTTCACTGGACGATGCTAACATTGCGGTGAGAAGTCAGGATTTGGATGTTGTCGCAGTGGACGAAGCGCTGAGTCGATTAGCGAAGATCGACGAACAACAGAGCCGCGTCGTCGAGTTGCGTTTCTTCAGCGGCTTGACGGTTGAGGAAACCGCAGAGGTGATACACATCTCACCCGCTACCGTCAAACGCGACTGGAGTATGGCCAAGGCCTGGCTGCATCGCGAGCTTAGCGGTGGCAGAAAAGCATGAGCGAGACGGACCCCCAACGCTGGCAACGTGTGAAAGAAATATTCGAGGGCGCACTCGGACGTCATGGCGCCGAACGCGAATCGTTTCTCGAGCAGGCTTGCGATGGTGACACGGATGTCCGCGAAGAAGTCGAATCGTTGCTTCGCTCATACGAAGTTGCGGGCAGCTTCATGGAGTCTCCTGCCGTCGCACAGGCTGCCGACGATTTTGCCGCCGAACAAAAACTCACTCCCGGACAACAGTTAAAGCACTACCAGATTGTGAACCTCATCGGCGAAGGCGGGATGGGTGAGGTCTATCTCGCCACCGACACGATCCTCGGCCGTCGTGTAGCGCTGAAAGTACTGCCCGCCTTTGTGAGCAAAGATCCGGAACGATTGCGCCGCTTTACTCAGGAAGCACGCGCTGCATCAAGATTGAGCCATCCGAACGTTTGCGTGGTCCATGAAGTCGGTGAAACAGACGACGGCCGCCCATTCATCGCGATGGAGTACGTCGAGGGCATGACGCTGCGCCAGCGTATCCGAAGTCGGGCGATGAAACTCGGCGACGTGCTCGACATCGCGATTCAGATCGCCGACGCGCTCATAGCAGCACATGAAGCGGGCATTATTCATCGCGATATCAAACCCGAGAACATCGTGATCCGACCGGAAGGCTACGTAAAGATACTCGACTTCGGACTGGCGAAACTTACCGAACGTCACAAAGCCGCAACGCACACAACGATGTCAACACTTCTGTTCCACTCTTCACCGGGAATGGTAATCGGAACGGCAGCTTACATGTCGCCGGAACAAGCGCGCGGCGTCGCTATTGACGAGCGCACCGACATCTGGGGACTGGGCGTCGTCCTTTACGAAATGGCCTCAGGCCGCGCTCCGTTCATCGGTGAAACTCCGACCGACGTCGTGGTAGCAATCGTTGAAAAAGAACAACCGGCGATTTCTCAACACGTCGAAGACGTGCCGCCCGAGTTGGAACGAATCGTTCGCAAAGCTCTGCGCAAGGATAGAAACGAGCGTTACCAGATCGTCAAGGAACTGGCCATCGATCTTCGCAGTCTGCGAAAGGAACTGGAAAAGACTTCGATGCTGGAGCGCTCGATCCTGCCGGGAAGCGGATCGGGCGCAAGCGAGTATGCGCGCGCATCGACTGGTCGCGATCGGAACGTCGAGACTAATGAGTTAAAACAACTACCTACCGCTTTTCTTGAGAGTCTTTTCCTACGCAACCGAACCTGGATCATGTGGTTAGCCGGCGCACTAGGGTTAGTAGGCGTTATCTTTGGTGCTTACCACCTGCGAACTCGGCGGAGTGACCTAAAGCTGCGCGTGCCGTTCGAACGTGTGGAAGTCACAAAGCTCACGACAAACGGCAACGCTTTGATGGGCGCGCTATCGCCCGATGGCAAGTACATCGCATATGTAACGGGCGAGCGTGGAAAGGAAAGCTTGTGGCTGCGGCAGGTCGATATCAATAGCAATGCGCAGTTAGTGGCGCCGCGAGAAGGACGATATCTGGGGGTCGCTTTTTCGCCTGACGGCAATTATGTCTATTTCGGTTACGCGGAATCCGGAGGGAACCAGGCCGCACAAATCTTCAGGCTTCCGGTGCTTGGAATCGGCGCAGCAGCAATGCGAATCGAGTTGCAGGCAGGACTCCCTGCACTGTCGCATGATCGCAAGCGAATAGCATTCATTCGCTTCGACCCCCAGGGTCAAACAGATTCACTGATCGTGGCCAACGCGGATGGCAGTGGCGAGGAGGTTATCGGCACACGCAAATGGCCGCAGCGGTTTGGCTGGGATCCGCTATCACGACCGGAATGGACCGCAGACGATAGAACGCTGATGTTACCAATCGTCAGTTCGGATCCCTCTTACACAGGCGACACTTCTGCCAATTACAGAGTGACATTGTTCGAAAGGGATCTGATCAATGGTGCAGAGCGCAATATTCCTCTCTCACAACAGAGATTTGACGAGCTTGGCCGAGTAACGGTGCATCCGGATGGCAATGGTGTCATCATGCTCGCGAAAGCTCACGGTGCGGCCTTTGTACAGATCTGGCAGCTATTTCGCGACGGATCGCAGCGAACGCTTACAAACGACCTGAGTGACTATCGTGAGTTGAGTTTACGTGAAGACGGCAGCGCGCTGATCACCGTTCAAACCCAAACTCTCTCGCGGCTCTGGCTGCTGCGCAAGAACGACACGAAACCAGCTCCGATTGGTTCAGGCACTAGCCGTTACTACGATCTTTCGACGGCACCCGACGACAAAATTCTCTATGCATCGGACGCCAGCGGCATCGCTGACATTTTCGAGATCGCGGCGACGGGCGGTGATGAGCGGCCGCTGACTTCGGCCGGCGGACGAAATTATGCACCTGTTGTCTCACCAGATAATCGTTACGTCGTTTTTCATTCCAATCGCACTGGCGTTTTTCAGATCTGGAGGATCGATCGCGACGGAAGCAGACCGAAGCAGCTAACGTTTGATGCGACAGAGAGCACGTGGCCCACTTTTTCGCCCGATGGTAAATGGATTGTGTTTCAACACGCAGACCCGGAAAAACCGTACCGGCTCTGGCGTGTATCGACAGAAGGCGGCACGCCGGAGCAAATTACGGATGGCATATCGATTAGACCGGCAGTGTCGCCGGATGGGAAGTTGATCGCGTTCTGGTACAACGACGAGAAACAAAACTCACGCTGGCGTCTGAAGGTGGTCAATTTCGAGGGCGGTGCAACATTCAACACATTTGACGTTGCGGAAACCGTGCAGGTTCAATGGGACACGCCGCTGCACTGGAGTGCGGATGGAAATCATCTCGTATACGTGGACCACAGGGGAGGTATCGACAACCTCTGGGGACAACCAATAGACGGCAGCGCACCGAAGCGGTTGACAAACTTTGACGAGGGCAAGATTTTTGCGTTTGGGTGGCTTAAGGACGGCAGTCTGGTTACATCGCGCGGTGTAATCACGAGCGATGTAGTTTTGATTAAGGAAGCAAACAGATAGGTCCTAACAGGACCTTAAGACCTATAAAAAAGAGGAGAACGATGGCAGAAGCGAAGCGTGTTGGGGTTCTGACCGGTGGTGGTGATGCGCCCGGTTTGAATCCCGCGATCAAAGGTTTGGTTTATCGTGGTTCAGAACTCGGGCTTGAGATTATCGGTTTGTTCGATGGGTGGCGCAGTCTCATCAATCCAGCACCCGAAGTGTTGCCGCTGGATCGTGAAACTGTGCGTCGCTGGGACCGTGATGGCGGCACTAATCTCGGTTCATCGCGCACTAATCCGTTCAAACAAGTCAATGAGGAGGGCGAATCACAGGATCGATCGAATGAAGTAGTTGAAAATATCGAACGTCTGAAACTGGATGCGCTCGTCGCATGTGGCGGTGAAGACACACTCGGCGTTGCTGCGACGCTCGGGCAAAAAGGAGTGCCGGTCGTCGGTGTGCCGAAAACAATCGACAAAGATCTCGCAGGCACTGATTACACACTCGGTTTCGATACCGCGCTTAGAAACATCACGGAAGTAATTGAAAGATCTCGCACTCCTGCGGGTTCGCATGGTTGGGTGCAAGTGGTCGAAGTGATGGGAAGACATGCGGGGCATCTCGCGCTTTGGTCGGGCGTCGCCGGACAGGCACACATGATCCTGATACCGGAGCAGCCGTTCCGCTACGAGCGAGTTTTTCACTCGTTGAGCGCGCGTATGGGAGCGTCGGATCTCAGTCGTGGATTGTCGCGCAGGCCGAGGTACTCAGTGATCGTGGTTGCCGAAGGAGCGCGCGCAGCAGACGGCGAGATGGTGACGATTGATGATCGTCATGATGCGTTTGGGCACGTGCGACTCGGTGGCATCGGTGAAGTGTTGGCAAAACGAATTGCCGCCGAAACTCCTTACGAAGCACGCGCAGTCGTCCTCGGACACCCGCAGCGAGGCGGGTCACCAAGTCCAATCGACCGGATCATGGGGATGATGTTTGGGGCCAGGGCGGCGGAGGCGGTAGCTGAGAATCGGTTCGCGACAATGGTCTCGGCACGCGGAGTTGCGCCGGCCTGCGAGTTATCACTCGTGGATCTTACAACCGTGCAGAGTGGGTTGAATCTCGTGGACGTGGAAAAGTATTACGACACCGACCGATACCATCTGAAGGGAATAGGAATGTAAGAAGAATTTCTCGCGCAAAGGCGCAAAGGAAGACGCAAAGATTAAGAGTTTATAGTCTTTGCGCCCTTCTTTGCGCCTTTGCGGGAAACTCTACTTCTGAGCCTTGAACGGCTCGTCCTGCGTCAGGCGTTTGTGAACGCGCGCCACGAGGTCAGGAATCGTTGGATCATCGCTCGACTTCGGCACGATCTTCGGATCCGGCGCGATTACCGGACGAATCATCTTCTGCTGCAGTTGTTCGCGCGCATCCATCATCCATCCAAATCCACGGAAGATGTAAGTCAGGAGCGTTCGATCCGATTCCTCAATTCCGAGCGCCTCCTGAACGCACCACGCTCCAAAATCTGTGTTCGCCGTCAGCCGCAACGGCGGGCTGTCTTCCTTGCCAGGCTTGAGCACACCATTAACAAACGCCGTCAGATAAATGAGTCGCGCTATCGAGAGTCTTTCAGACTGGTTCGGTGAGATGCTCAACTGCCCCGCATCGATCGCATTGAAAACAGGATCGATGTAAATTGCCGGACGCGGATCCTGTTGCACCTGATTGCCTCTGCCGGCAGCAGCAATTTCAGGATGACCAAAAGTCGGCAAGCCGCCAGTCAACATCTTCTCGCGGATTCGTTCACTGCGCTGCTGAGGAGTTAACGGCTCGAGTTCCTGAACAAAGTCTGACATGTCGTGAATCGCACCGAAGTGTCTTGCACCATCGAGTGCCATGTGCGACGCAATAAAGAAGTCTGCCACGGAGAACGTGTGCAGCGTCGCCATGTATCGCGCCACCATGCTCGAGCCAGCCGAACCATGGTGAATCTGAATCGTGCCCATGCGTTCGAGAATCAGTCGTTCGTGCTCGTTTGCGTGATGGCCCAGAATCAGGCTGTACGAAACCTGAAATGCGTTTCTCTTTTCCTTCACTTCTTCGTCGATGAATTTTCGCGTCGCCGAAACAAGCTTTTGCTCAGAGACCTGGGGATTATCCATCAGCAGATGATTCATGTACGCGGAGACGCCACCGGTGGCGACATTCTCCATGTGAAGCGTAATCATCTCAATGAGCAGCGACTCCGCATCGCGCTCGTCATGGATGCCTCGATCCTGGTGTTCCTCACGCCCGAGTTTGGCTTTGCCGAGAATGGCGAAGTGATGCATGGCCACTTCCGGACCGAGCCCGGGAAACTTTTTTACAAACGCCGCTACATCTTCAATTAAAGAACCGGACAGACTCTGAAAGAACTTCTGATTGATAAATTCCGAGAGACTCTTGCTGTCGCCTGGAGCGCCAAATAGTCCGGTAAAAATAACGTCAAATGGACCAATCTTGCCGGCCACTATGTCCGATTCCGGAACTGTGCCGCGAATAGTGAATGATCTTATATCCAATGTGATCTGAGTTCCGTTACAATCAACCGGCGTGTGATGTAGAACGGGATTGGCGATGATGCCGGTAGAGGCGGGCATGGTGGAAAAGTAGCCAAGCGTGGTGGCTATTTGTTTTTCACCCAGTTCTTCCGCCCTGGCGGTGGCCTGTTTTACGGGATTATGGTCAGGCGCCGGTGGCATCACCGCGAATGTCTTGTCCGTCGAAGCTTCTTCCATGAGCAAACGATCCTTTTTTGGTCTAAGAATAGCCATTATTGCTCGTTGCAACAACTAGCCGCGTAGCGGAATTTGTGGACTAATCGGTTCAGGCAAAGTATATTTACGCCGCTCTATTCTGCGACTGCATTATTTCTCACGAGTAATCAACACATAAACGAAAGACTCTTTTATGCCACCGACCTCACTTATCGCGACCTTACTGGATCCTCCTTCACCGGATGGAGCAGAGTTGACTGCGCTTTCAGATGCGGTGGAGTGGTTGGAAGTACGAGCAGATGTTGTGGGCGACATCGATCCCGATTGGTTGCGCAGCCACTTCAAGGGCCGGTTGCTGTACGCCTTGAGAACAGATGGCGAGTTGTTGAACCGGCCGCAACGATTAAAGACAGCCGCCCGCTTTTACGATCGGGTCGAGCTCGAAGCAGAGACCGATCTTTCCGAAGAGCTGCTGCAATTGATTCCTGCCGAGAAACGGCTCGTGTCGTGGTATGGAAGCATTAACAATCAGTTACAACTAAGCGATCGTTTCAGCCAGCTCACCTCTGTTGCCGCCGGTGTTTACAAAATTGTCACGAATGCAGCGACGATTGCGGAAGAGTTTCTGCCGTTGTCTTTGCTTAAGTCTCTGAAACGTACTGACACAATCGCGTTTTCGAATGGACCGCTTGGATTCTGGAATCGACTTATTGCACTGCACGTGGGTGCACCCGCCACTTTTGGACTGGTCGCCGGTGGCTCAGTCGCCGCGATGGAACCGACGATTAGTAAGTTGATCGCCGATTACGGGCTTCCGGAAGTAACTCCAGCGAAAGAGTTGTTTGCGATCATCGGCAATCCGATCTTTCATTCGCTGTCACCACGTTTACACAATGCTTCTTATCGCGCGATGGAACATCCCGCGTTGTTTGTGCCGTTGCGAGTGGAGTCGTTTGAGGAGTTTTGGCGCGAGTTTGTCGTATCGCGAAAACTCGACGAGTTTGGGATGCCGATTAATGGAATGACTGTGGCCTCGCCACACAAAGAAGAGGCTGTGTTGAGGGCGATACAGGTCAGTGAGATGGTGCGACAGACCGAAGCCGCCAACATTCTCGTCAGAAACAATGGTTGGTGGATTGCCGATACAACCGATCCGGACGTGGTCTATACTGCGAGTCGCGATCGGAGTGTAAGTGTTAGAGAAAAACGTGCCGCAGTGATTGGCTGTGGGGGTGCAGGTCGTGCCATCGCGGCCGCCCTCGTTGAATCTGGCGCGGGCGTAACGCTGATAAATCGCGGCGCAGAGCGAGGCGAACATGCCGCAGCGTTGCTGGGACTGCCATATATTCCCTTGCGTGACTTTAATGCTGAGGGTTATGACATCGTCGTCAATGCCACGCCTGTGGGACGCGACACCGATGAAGCTCCCTTTGAGCTTGAAACGATGAATGACGACGCAGTTGTGATCGATCTGGTTTACGGTGCGCGTCCGACGCCACTGGTGGGCACCACACGCGCGCGGCAACAAGTCGCCATCGACGGTCGCGATGTATTGGTGACACAAGTGCGACACCAATTTCGTCTAATGACAGGGAAGGAAATGTCAGTGGCTTTGGCTCGTGAAAAGCTACTGTAGGGGCGGCCCTCCGTGGCCGCCCTACTTGGAACTCTTTTACGTGAATTCGACGAAGGGCGGCCACGGAGGGCCGCCCCTACAGTACGTTCCACAGTGTCCGATTCGTTCCACAGTGTCATGATTGCTACTGATTCAAACATCGAGCAGCAGGAGTTGATCAATCGCGTCAGTGTACTCGCGCGCGAAAACTTCGCGTCGCGTGCATCTGAATACGATCGCACTGCCAGTTTTCCTACCGAAGACTTCGAAGATCTTTTTAGTGCTGGCTTGCTTGCCCCAGTCGTTCCCAAAGAACACGGTGGCCGCGGCCTTGGTCCATACACCGGCGACGTCTTCACGCTTTGGATGATAACCAAGGAAATCGCGCGCGCTGACCTGTCGCTCGCACGCTGCTGGGAAGGACACGTCAACTCGCTCGTGCTGCTCGACGGTATGGCCACTGAAGAGCAGAAGACTCGCTGGTTCAAGGGCGTGGTCGAGCGGGGTGAGAAATGGGTCGCCTGGAGCGGTGAACCGCAGGCTCGCAAACCCGACGAGCCGGTTCGCTTCGGCACCACGGTTGAAAAAGTTGACGGCGGTTACATCGTGGACGGCAACAAGGCCTTTGCGACCAGCGCAGGCGGCGCACAGTGGGCCATACTGCTCGTCAACACGGCTGGACCAGGCGGTGTGCGCCATGCAGAGGCCGCGAATCTCGATTCGGTGTTGATGATGGCTTGCAATCTTTCCGATCCGAGCGTGGAAATCGACACGTCGTGGTGGGATCCGATTGGAATGCGCGGCACGGCCAGTCACCTGGTCCACTTTCGTCGCACTTTCATTCCTGACGATGATCTAATAGGCTATCCGGGCCAGTATTTGAAAGAGGGATGGCAAACGTGTTTCATCCCTCATTACGCAGCCACCTTCCTGGGCGCTGCCGAAGCGGCCTACGATTACGCGCTCAACTACATCACTACGCAAAAGAAAATTGACGATCCATACGTTCAGCATCACATCGGGCAGATGTCTGTGAACGTCGAAACCGGTCACCTCTGGTTAAGACACGTCGCTCGTTTGTGGGAAACGGGCCGATATCTCGAAGCTCAGCTGGGAGGTAGCCGTGCGCGCCACGTCATGGAACATCTCGCGGAAGACACAGTGAAACAAGCGATTCGCGCTTGTGGTGCACGTTGCCTGATTCGTCCAAGTTCGCTCGAACGTGTTTATCGAGATTTGTCTTTCTATGTCAGACACGACAACGACGATCAGATTCTTGCAACGATTGGTAAATCGATCCTTGGACTAACTCACGATCCCTCTTTTTACAAACCATAGGTGCAAAATGCTCTCGGAAAAACGAAGGTACAGTCTTGAAATCTGGGCACTCGGACTCGGCTTCTATCTCTTCTACACACCTTACAGCGGACTGACGAAAGCGCTTTCAAACGGGCTCTTCAGCAGCACACATGGACCAGTAAAAGGCACAGTGCTCTTGCCGGTCTCCGCGATTGCAACTGTGATCGGCATGCTTGGTTTCATCACGCTGATGGGCTGGTGGAAGTATGCTGGGCGACGCGAATTTTTCGGTCATCAAATTCCCTTCCCACGACGCCTGACGTTTCTTTCGGGAGTGTGCATGGCGACGATCATGGGCACTACCACGCTCGCATTTACTTTTGGCGGTTTGTCGATCGTGCTGGTACTGGTTCTGCTGCGCGGCGGCACGCTCATCATCGCGCCAATCGTTGATTCGATAGTTGGTCGCCGCGTACGTTGGTTTTCATGGACCGCGATGCTTGTCAGTCTCGCAGCAGTGCTGGTCATCTTGAGCGATGCGTCGAATTATACGTTGACGATCGCGGCGATTATCGATGTGGCTGCGTATCTCACCGCGTATTTTTTCAAGCTGCAGTTCATGAGTCGCCTGGCAAAATCAGGCGAGCGAACGGCGACGCTGCGATATTTTGTCGAGGAGCAGATGGTTGCTTCACCACTACTCGTTGGGGTGCTCGTGATCCTCGCGTTGATTGGCGCCGGCGACGTGATGATGGGATTTCGCACCGGGCTGACAACCTTCGTAACTACTCCCGGCGCGGTGTTTGCCGCATTCGTTGGTCTGTTTTATGCGGCGCTCTGTGTCTGCACAACGTTGATCTTTCTCGATCGACGCGAAAACACTTTCTGCATGCCGATGCATTGCGGTTCGAGCATGCTTTCGGGATTTACCGCCACGGCAATTCTGGCTTCTTTCTATAACCAGGCGTCGCCTACCGCGGCCCAAAACATCAGCGCCGCTTTCATCGCTATCGCGCTTGCTTTTCTTTCGCCACTACATCACTTCAATCGTTTTCTGGCGACGATCAAACGCTGGTTAGGGTTTGCGCCGGCACTACCGCAACCTCAGCGTCTGTTTCTGTTTGTCTGTAGCGGCAATACCTGTCGTTCACCAATGGCTGCTGCGATCGCGAACGCCGAGATCGCTGCGCGTCTCGGTATTCCGTTTAGCGCTCTCGAGACGGTGAACGTGCGCGCACTCAGTGCGGGAGTGTCTGCACGGGTCGGTGCGCCAATCACCCCTGAAGCCGCAGAGGTCCTGAGTTCATTGAGCGTCCCCGTCAAACCACACGCTGCGCGAAACCTGACACCCGAACTCGCCGCCGAAGCCGAGATGATCTTCTGCATGACCGCCGCAGTTCGAAAAGCTGTAGTTGAGATGCTGCCGTCAGTCGCAGGCAAGACTTATTGTCTGAGCAATGAAGTTGACGTCGATGATCCGATCGGCAAAGGAATGGCCGCCTATGTTAACTGCGCGCGCCAGATCCAGCGTCTGGTCCAACTGCGATTCGACGAGGTAAGTCTCGGCGCAGCAGCATAAGCCACAGATGAAATTGATCATTTCTCACCTGGAAGCGGTGCGGACTTACGTTTCTCGTGAGCTGTATTACATCCAGCGCGATTTGATCACGACTCATGGCTGGCGACACATTGAAAGCGACAATCTCTGGCAACGGCCCGGATCGCTCGAGCACAAACTGCGTGCCGTTTTTGGAGAATTGCCCGAGATCATTATCTTTTGGGAAGCTTACGAACTTGTCTACAGACACATCTTTGAGATGCAACGCCTGAAGTGCCGGAAGGTTTTCTTCGCCGACGACCTACACTGGTGGGGGCGGCGGATGCGGGAAATGAAGACGGTCGTTTTTGCCGTCTCCGATGTGATCCTTAGCCCTTACGTTTATCGTTGGGCCAGGTTGTTTCCCGAGCTTGTAAAGAAGCGAGTCGTGTGGGTGCCACACTCAGCTTCGCCGGATTTCATGTTGGCGTTGAATTCCGGCGCGGAGAACTCAATTTTTTTAAGCGGTGCGATTAATGAAGCATATCCGTTGCGCCAACGGATGTTACAGTTGCACCGGGAAGGTTCATACGCCATCAAGTATCATCGTCACCCGGGATACTATTGCGGCTACGATTATCAACGAGACGGAAGAATTGGTCGTGGTTATGCTCAAAGAATTCAGCAGTGTCGCGCCGGGTTTGCCGACAGTGTTTTTCCGTTTTCGTATCTAGTCGCCAAGTTCTTCGAGATTCCAGCTACGGGCACGCTGCTGCTGGCCGATGAAACCGTCAGCGGCCATCTCAAAAAGCTCGGTTTTGTAGCCGGTCGTCATTACGTGCCGGTTTCGCAACAAAACCTGAAAGATCAAATGGAATACGTGCTCTCTGAGAACAACCACGCCGAATTGGACCAGATTAGACGGGCAGGCCAGTCTCTTGTTCACGAGCAACATAAAACCAGCGATCGCGCGCGATTCATCAACGCAGTTTGCGCTGCTTAAATACTAAATGCGAATACTGCTTTCTTCAGATCATGAGTATCCGGCCTCTAATGGGCATGGTAGCGGTCTGCACCCGAAAGCCTTCCCGTCAGGATCCGGCTACATCCTCCAGGATCTGCTGGCTAAAGGTCTGGCCGAGCTGGGCCACGAGGTTTTCTACCTCGTGCGTGAGTTACGTGAGAACTCATCGGCGCGGGCACTACCTGAAGGACTCAAACTGATCTTCGAGCCGATGTTTGAGGCAGACGTACTGCACACGATTTCCGGACGTGATGCTGCACTCATCGCCGAGTGGGAAGCTCGCGGAAAGCCCTGGGTCGCAACTTGTCATATGGATGAGCGCACTCGTGGACGCGCACGTGCACTATCAACACCCAATTGGGTTTTCGTCTCACAAACACTGGCCCAACTACATGGACACGATCGCTACGTTTGGAACGGCATCGATCCGGCGGAATATATCTACAGCGAGACCAAAGATGATTACTTCGTGTTCATGTCGACGATGGACTGGGGCACATGGAAAGGACTCGACACAGTTATTTCGTTAACGAAACGGCTCGGTTTCAAACTCGTGATTGCGGGCACGGGCGAGAGTTACGAACGAATTGCGCAGGTGCAGGAGATGTGCCGGACAGTTGACGCGCGATACGTGGGGGATGTTCGTGGCCAGGAAAAAGCGGAGCTGCTTGCAGGCGCAAAGGGTTTTCTCTTCCCGACGAAGCTCGACGAAGCGTTCGGATTGGGGATGGTGGAGGCGCTCATGTCAGGCACGCCTGTGATTTGCAGTGACCGGGGCGCATGTCCGGAGATCATTACTCCGGAAGTCGGGTTTGTTTGCCAGACAGAGGACGACTACATCACAGCCATCAGCAAGATCAACGAACTCGATCCGCGCGCCTGCAGAGAAAAAGCCATGCGTGATTATCATTATCACGCGATGGCCCAGAACTACGTTCGTGAGTATGAAATCGAGCGCGCCCGGATCCGACGCGAACTATCACGCCCGGCCGCACACCATACGTGAGTTAGATAGAGTTTTATTTATTCTCACCAGGCTTCATTTCATTTTCACCGGTTGGTTTAATCTCATTCGCACCGGGGTTTATTTCATCCTCATTGGGCTTATTCATTCTCACCGGGGTTTATCTCATTCTCATTGGGCTTTATTTCATTCTCACCGGGCTTTAGCCCGGTGCAAATTTGCAGAATAGGCGTCTCAACCGTTTTAACGGTTTTGCGGGAACCGCGACATGAAAACCGTTAAAACGGTTCCTTCTCGTGCCAACCAGGTGACACCGGGCTAAAGCCCGGTGAGAATGAGACAAAACCCGGTGAGAATGAAATAAATCCCCGGTGAGAATGAGATAAACCCCAGTTAGAATGAAATAAGCCCGGTGAGATGAAATAAAGCTCCAGTTAGAATGAAATAAAGCCCGGTGAGAATGAAAAGGAACAACATTTCGGGTCAAGCTTCATGAATCAAATCATCCAGGGACTGTGGGTCGGCAACGAACTCTCCGTGATGGAGCAGTTGTCGATTGCTTCCTTCTTGCGAAACGGGCATGAGTACCATCTCTATGTCTACGAAGATGTGAAAAACATCCCTCCTGGAACTACGATCAAGGACGGCAACGAGATCCTGCCGACATCGAGAATTTTCCAGTACAAACAGCAGGCGAGTTATGCGGGATTTTCGAATTACTTTCGGTACAAGCTGGTGCTTGAACTTGGTGGGTGGTGGATCGACACCGACACGATTTGTCTGAAGCCTTTCGATTTTGATCAGGATTACGTCTTTTCAAGTGAGTTCGCGCAAGGCCAGGAGTTTATCAATAGCGGCATCTTCAAAGCGCCAGTTGATAGTGACGTGATCTCTTACGCATGGCGCGTTTGTGAAACGAAAGATCCTGAGCGCCTCGTCTGGGGTGAGATTGGTCCAAGATTGATGGCGTCAGCAGTAAAGGAGTTTTCGTTGGAAAGATACGTGCAGCGGCCGGAAGTGTTCTGTCCAATCGGTTACGCTGACTGGCACAAAGTGCTGGAGCTCAACGCAGATCTGAAGCTCGAAAACTCCTACGCGATTCACCTTTGGAACGAACGATGGCGTGCCGCGGGCCAGGATAAAAATGCGACGTATCCTGATCAGTGTTTGTATGAAGTCTTAAAGCGCAGATATTTATCTCGACAGGATTAATTTACGTTCTCGGCCAGCAGCTTGTCCCACGCCGCGAGAGATGCTTCGAGTGAGAACCGATTGACGACTTCCCTCGCCCGTCCTGCCATTGCGGCGCGCTTTCCATCGTCACGCATGAGTGTTGCGAGATCTTTCGCAAGGGCCGCGACGGTGTCGTTACTAATTACGCCATCAATTCCATCACGCACGAGCGCGCGAATAGTCGTTCCTGCCTCAGTAACCACAACCGGGACGCCACACGCCATCGCCTCCCAGATCGAATTACCAAACCCTTCAACCCACGAAGTCGATACAAAGAGATCCGCATCCCGAAGAACGTCGTAAGGTTTCTCAGTGAAACCACGAAGCCGAATTCGTCCCGGCGCAAGCTGCTCAATCAACCTGGCAACTGTAGCGCGCATTGGACCGTCACCATAAATCTCAAAATCCCACTCCGGAAACTCTCCGGCGATCTTAGCAAACGCCCGAATACTCAAATCAGGTCGCTTATCTTCTGACAAGCGCGACAACGCGATGAGGCGGCGACGATGGCCATTGCGCTCGACACGAACCTCATTTGGAGCAATCAACGGATTTGGAATCGTCGCGACCTTAACGCCGTATTTGGAGAGCCATTCGGCACTCTTCGGGTGCGGTGTGACTACGGCACATGCCCGAGGCAGCAGCGCTGCACGCACGTTTTGCCACCATCCGATCGACACTCGCGTCGCATCCGTGTGCTCGCACGCAATAACCGGCACGTTCGTCTCGTACATCGCGACAAGCACGCGCAGGTTTGTGATGTCCATGTGCGAGACCACGACATCAGGGTTCTGAGCGAGGATACAGTGACGTAACAATGCGAAGAACGTTATGTGCTGTGTGAGCTGCTGCACACAGCCCGCTTGCTGCAAACCACGCAGTATCGGCGCAATAGCAACCGCATTGAGCTCGTGATGGCGGGGCAACCTGGGCCAGTCAACCGATCGTCGTTGCACGCGCGAGTCAATCGCATATGCAGCCGCAGCGGTATTTCGATAGATTGTGAGAAGAGTGACGTGATCGCCACGCTTGACCAAACAGTTGGCCAGGTTGATGCAAACGCGTTCGGCTCCGCCACCACCGAGGCCACCAATCACCATGGTGAGACGCATGATCAATCGTTCGGATAAGCGGCGACTACTTCGAGCATAACGAGCGCTCCAGCGGGCAATGCGTCGACGGCGAACGCAGTGCGCGCCGGAAGCGGGGTCACGCCGCGTCCCGGAAGCCATGCAGCGTAGATGGCGTCGACCGCCTTAAAGTTCTTGATGTCCGTTAAGAGAAGCGTGACTTTGACGATGTCTGCCGGAGTGCAACCGGCGGCATTCAGAACGGCGTCGATGTTTGACAACATGCGGCGCGTTTGCGCTTCGAGAGCTTCTTCCAGTTCGCCGGTCTCGGGATCGCGACCGGTCTGTCCGGTGAGGAAAACGAGATCGCCGGTACGGATCGCTTGAGAGTGTGTGCCGATCGAAGGTGGCGCGGCGTTCGTTGCGATTCTAGTCTTATTCGGCATTTTCTTCCTTTGTTAGCCATGGATTTACACGGATACATCCGTGGCCTCTTTAATCTTGGACCAGAGCCAGTATCCCTGTGCTTTGGGGCAAAGTTTCTCTTCCCACAACGCTAAAAGGTTACGGCGCATGTGAGCGATCTTTTGGGGTTCGAGTAGCAGCCTGCTCGCTTCCTGAGCGAAGCGAAATGGATCGGAACAAAAGACGCAATGAACGCCATCTTCGAGGACAACGTCCTCGCGTATCGGCCACTCTTTCCCCAGCGGACGTGTGATCGGCACAACACCCGCGCGAATATATTCAATCAATCGGTGCGTGAGGTAGCCACTGCCGCGCCACTCAAAACCGATTTGCGAATCCCATAGTTCGGCCGTGTATTCTGCCGCGCTCGTCAGACCGGCTCGTGCATCGTGGCCCAGCTGGCTCAACAGGGTTGTCTGGCCCACAATGCAAGAACGCTCCTTCATCCACTCAGTGTCGCTCCCCCAATGATAGTCGTGGTTAACGCGCATTCGAGCGGTGACAGCGATATGCCGCTTTCGTGTTAACAGGTCATCAGGACACGGCAAATCTCTGGCGCAGGGATAACCAGCGCTGACCGTACCAGGTGGATACTCAACACCGCGATGCCACTGGTACTTGAAGACGATTAGCGGCCGTAACTCCTGGATCCGTTGCCGTGTTGAGCCGCCCTCATCCCACCGCGAGTCGAGTTCTACATCGTCAAACGGATCGACGACTGCGACGACTCGCTTGTTAACTACGATCGAAAGCGCCGGGATCTCGCTGTTATCGATAACAGAGATTTCATTGACCTCGCGCAGCCAGGGCAGAATCTCGAGCGGCCGCGTCCCGCCGCTGCACCTGTAAGTCGGATTAACCTCGAGTTGAACTTTCCCCTGCATCTATACTCTCTGCTTCCAACGGAATTCTGAAGTGCACCTTCACTGGTCCGCCTTTGGAGGAAGCGAGGTCCAGGACCTGCGCTTTCAGTCCCGGATAGATGATCTGTACGACAACAACGTTAGCAGGATCATTAAACTCCAGATCGAAATAATGAAACTCCGTAATGTTGGAAGCATAGATCCAGAGATTGTTGTGATTACGAATCCAGCCGGCAAAGCCTTCACTCTCCATCGGCTCCGTGCGAATCTCGATCGGCACTTCCGACAGGATCTGTTTGGTTAACTCAAAATTCGCAAAAACATTTTGCCAGCTTTGCTCAAACGGACGCTTCGTCGAACCACGCGCGCGAGGCAATCTACCTTCCTGTTTGAGACGGATATTCTCCCGCACAAAACGCTCGCGTTCGGTAGCGACATCGTAGTCGCCCTTTGTGAGGCGCTCGAGAAAATGCCGGCCATCGCGACTACTGATGAGCACGCGATGAATGACTTGAAAATAGGTGATCGCAGTGGGATTGATATCGAAGATCGTGATCGACTTTGGCTTCCATAGCGGAATCAGATTTAGACCGTAGAGGCCTCCGACAACGCTGATCATGTGAATGTTATCACGCCGTTCCGGCGCGACCGATTCGTAGTGATCGCGGATCTCCTGAAACTCTGTGAACGATCCGTCCTGGTATCCGTCGTCAGTGCCATAGAATACGTTTTCCGGATGATCGTGATACATCTCACGATTGAAAGCTCTCGGTGCTTCTGTTGCCATGATCTCCTTCTTATATGCTGGTGTGAGAATCGATCTCCCAGGCTGGTTTGTAGAATTGATAAAACTGTAAGCGCTTAGTCCATTCGTCTTTCCGAGATATCGACAATTCGGAATTGTCGTAGTTGATGCGAACTGTTTGCGAAATGAGATCGAGAGCCGCTTCGACCGCCGTTGTTTCAGGATGCCGAACGGTAACGTATCCATCACCGGTATACGTCGACGCCTTCCGAGAACCAGCTCGTGGCAGGCGAACGTCAACGATCGCGTCTTTCAGTTCACGTTCGATAATCTCGAACCCGTCGATGCTTTCGATCGCACCCGAACCAGCGCTACGTAGAAACACTGTGCCCACCGCGAATTTACGCGTCCATGGCCCATCGAAGGCTCCGTCCAACGCGGCACGTGCCCAGGCACGGTAAGGATCGATATCGTAGGCGTAAGCAAGCATCGGTGCGATCCTTGCGCCGGCAGGTCTGAGAGTTGCATCGGTGAAGCAAACCCGGCCATCGTTGTGCAGAAACCCTTCCATGTGCGTCATCGCGTCGCCGACTGACAAAGCACGAACGGCGTCTAATCCTTTAACAATAAACTGTCGATAGCGATCATCGTTGATGTCACGCGGCAGCACGCAGCGCCATTGAATCGCAGCATCTTCAAGTGCTTGCAGGATGGAGGGGCGATAAACACAGAGCGAATAAAAACGCGGCTCGTTTGCGATCGTGATCGTGTCGAGACAAAGTTCCTGGCCGTTGAGACACTCTTCAATGAGCAATGGCCGAGTGGGTGACGGATCAGTGAGTACGAGCGCGAGGTCGAGTTGCTCATTGTCGTGAATGGACCAGGTGGCCAGCCCACCGCTTCCGGTCAGTGGCTTGAGCACCAGTGGGAAACCGAGTCGGAGCGCAAACGATCGGGACGATGCTTCATCGGTGCATATCTGACTGCGAGCCACGCCGATTCCGGCCTGTCTGAGAGTCGCTATCAAAGACGACTTATTGAGTGCGCGACGAACGGTTTCGACGCTCATTCCTTCAAGTCCAAGTGCTTCGACAGTTTGAGCAACAGGCTCCAGCAGTATTTCGTAAGTCGTGACGATTCTGTTCAGCGGTCCGTGTTTTTGCCGTAACAATCCTGCCGCCTCCAACAACTGCGTGGAATCATTCGTGTCGTCAACGCAAACAACCTCACGAAATACAGAACGATCGTCATTCAGAAACGGGTGATTACAGATGCCGAGCAATTCGACATTTCCGAGCGTCATTATTGCGCACGCGCTGCGAAGGCTCTCACCTGCAAAGCTCGGTGCGACAAAGACGATGCGGCGCAGACCGTTGGAGTTCTCACTCAAGGCGCACCGCGCCTTGCCGTAGCGAGACGACGCTCGTGAAGTTGTTGCTCTCTAGCCGCCTTGTCGTACAGCACATACTGGATCAAATCGCGCCCACTGTTCTGGACGTCGTGTTCCGAAAGCGGTTCCAATCCGTGGAAGGAGACGTCACTGCGAAAGAACGCCAACAGAGAATTTGGTTTGTACGGCGCAGTTTTCACCTTGATGAAATCTTCAAATTGATAATGCGTCGAATTCGGGCAGGCAAAGCCTGCATCTCTTGGGCGATAAAGAGAGGTGCCGAGGTGCGACATATTCTCGTTTGGTGCGAGATAGATCAGCAGTACGACGAATTTAGTGTGCAAGTCGGAGTGTGGACCAAGAAAGTAGCCCGGCCGGTGGCGAATTAACTGTGATTCGACACTGACTGCCGGCCAGTGGTTCTGAGCACCAAACCGCGCGTTCATTTGATCAGGAAAAGTTTGCAGCACCGCCTGCGCGAGATCGTTGCCGAGAAACCAGGTATCGAAATCGTCCCAGAACGCTTTCTGCTCAAGGGAAAGATCGTTGGTCCAACCGGCGTTCATGTCTCGCTGATCTCTGTGGCGAAAGTGATCGAGTTTCAGCGTGGTGACTTCGTAAAGGTTTTCGTACGACGTACTCGCCGGCAGATTTTTCAAAAGCGCCTGATAATAATCGAGAGGAAAAATATTATCCAGACAAAAGTGGGGATACGGGTCGAGAGAGACGCGTGCATCGTGCAACCGATTAACAAAGTGAGAGAAAGGATTTCTCATGACTTAAATCTCATAATGCTTCAGAAATCGGACGCCTGCTCCTCGTTCAGCGCTTCTAACCAGCGGTATAACTTCACGTCCGAAGATCACCATCTCCTCGAGCTTCGGCCATCCGGAAATAATAAACTGCGTAATCCCGACGGCCTTGTACTCCAGGAAGGCGCGGGCCAACTCTACCGGCGTTCCCACGAGAGTGATCGCCGACGATCCGTAGAACGGCACCAGCCCGGCCCACAAATTCTCATTCAGCCAACCAACTTCATCTGCCTTGGCGAGCGCCTGTTTGAGAGTTTGCGAATCGCTACTGTTAAGAATCTTGCGCTCCTGCTTCTCTGTATCATCATCCGGCAAGAGTGCTCGCGCGGCGCTCCAGGCTTCATCACGCGTCGGCCTGCATATCACACACAATCTCAAACACATCTCGATCCCATTCTGGCGATGGCGCATAACGAGCGGCTCAAGATTTTCCGGCGTGTCGATCAAGCGCAACCAACAGGAACCCTGCCGCTGTGCGAGACGCTCGGCCTGCATCGAATGTCCTGAAACATAGATCTCCGGAGCATTACGATCGGGCGCCATGAACGGTGTTGATAGCTGACCCGACTCAACCTGGAAATAGTCTCCCTTGAAAATAACTTCACCATTGTTACGCCAGAACGCGTGACAAATCTCGAGAAACTCGTCGGCACGCGCATAACGTTCATCATGGTCCAGGAAGTCACCATAACCTCTCTGCTCTGCCGTCGAACTGCCGGCTACGATGTTCAGCGCAACGCGACCGTCGATCAGACCGGAAAGAGTGTTCACCTGTTGCACGAACGTCGCGGGCTGCATGAATCCGGTTCGATAAGCAACGATGAACTTCAATTTCTTCGTCAACTGTCCGAGCGCAGACGCAATCACCAGAGTGTCAGGCTCATAACGGCTAAACGACATCAAGACCGATTCGATTCCTGCGTCTTCCGCGCAGTGTGAAAATCTCAGCCAGCCTTCCATGTCCGGCAGTGAGGCTTTTGACGTGCTTTTGGTGGTGAGCACACGAGACGTTTCCTGCGCGGTCTTCATTCCAACCTCGCCGCCCTTCGGAAGCATCCAGTGAAATCGCAAACTCATAAACGCGTCTCTGCCCTCCGCACTCGCGGCACCACCTCGCTGCCGAAGGTCCTTACTTCGTCCAACTCGGGCCATCCCGACATGATGAATTGTGTGACTCCGATCTCTTTGTATTCGAGCAGCGCGTCCGCGACGTCGTCAAAAGAACCCACCAGCGTCGTCCAAACAGGACCGTAGTAACGAACAAAGCCTTTCCATAACAGCGGACTGAGCCACTTCGCTTCAGCCTCAGAAGCTTCGCGATACATCTGGGAATCGTTCTTAACAGCAACGCTGCGCTCATACTGGCCCATGTCGTCTTGAGGTAAGAGCGATTCGGCGACTTCAATCGCCTCAGCCCGGCTCGGCCGAGAGATCACGCACATGCGCAGACAAACTTCAATGCCGCGTTCACGCACACGCGCGACTGCGGGTTTCAGGTTCTCGACGGTGTCTGCCACGCGTAACAAACACGTGCCTTTTGAGAGTGCCAGTTGCTCCGCCTGTTCGGAGTGACCAGAGATATAGATTTCAGGAATCTGACTCGCGCCGGCAAATAATGGCGTGTGCAGCTTGCCCTGCTCGACGCGATAGTACTTGCCGTCGAAATTGACGTCGCCGTTTTCGCGCCAGAACGAATGACAAACTTCGAGAAACTCTTCGGCGCGCGCGTATCTTTCATCGTGAGCAAGATAGTCGCCGTAACCTCTCTGCTCCGCGGTTGAACTGCCGGCGACGATATTGAGCGCGAGACGTCCCGGCATGAAAGCGGAAACGGTATTGATCTGCTGGACGAACGTAGTTGGCTTCATCAAACCGGAACGATAGGCGGCAATGAACTTCAGTTTAGTAGTGGTTTGGCCAAGCGCGGCACTGACGAGAATCGGATCCGGTTCATAACGACTGAACGAGACGAGCAGTGAATCGATGCCCGCTACTTCCGCGCTTTTGCCAAAGTGCGTCCAACCAGCGACGTCCGGACGCGGCGCAGGCGAACCATCTCGCGTTGAAGCGAGACGATAAAGCGAGGCTTCGCGTGGCGTCTGTGGACCATTCAGCGACACCTCGCCGGCTTTCGGAAGCATCCAGTGGAATCTGAGGTTCATTGTTTCCCGAATAGTTTCACGCAAAGGCGCAAAGTAAAATCACGCAAAGACGCAAATCTAACCTTGAATGCGCCTTTGCGTTCCTTCGCGACTTTGCGTGAAAAACTTCTTAGTCACAAATCTACCGTCCATGGCACCGGTTCGGGTTCAACCCCGTGAGTTTTGGCCCAGCGTTGCAGTGCCCACGGCGCCGTGTCCACGTCGCGATAGCCACCCAGCAACTGCCGGCGGATCGGATCTGCCTGCCGCAACAACATCTCATCCGGAATCTCGAGGTAGATTTCCGGTTTCAACCATCGATACGCGTAACCATACATCAATACTCTTGAGACGCGATCGCTGCGATTCGGAGCCGCAGTGTGAAAGATCCGGTTCTCAAACAAAACTGCGTCGCCAGCATTCAGTCTTAAATCACAAACCTCTACATCATCCGGATCATTTTTTCCCTTGCGAATCTTGAGCGCCTCGGAACTCAAGTGACTCTTACGCGCAAACAATGTCATCCCCGAATTCGGCTTGTGAAAATCCGTCAGGCAGTAGCAGATTTTGATACCTACCCGAGGCAAGTCGCGATGACCCAGATCCTTCGGAATACGAATGTCTCGGTGCCATCCACGCCTGAACGGTGTGCCGGCCGGACTTACCGGACGCTTATAGATCAACGCCAGCGAATGCAGCTGAATATTCGGGCTCAATAACTGAACGACAAGCGGCACTGTCGGCGAGTGCGCGAGCAGTGAAAAAAACGGTTTCTCCTTGAGTAAGCCAGGACGAAGATCGAGGTGGTTGTACTCTTCTTTCTCGAGCAGCTCCGGTTTGTTGAGAAACGCTCGCGCACGACGATCGCCGGCCTCGATCAACTGCTCGACTGCCTGTTTATCCAAAACATTGCGAACAACCAGAAACCCGTCCTCATCAAAGGACTGACGCTGCTCCGGCGTGAGAGGTACAAAATCCATCGCTCAATTTCTGATTATGCAGCAATGCTGCATCTCGTTGTTCACCGGAGGCAAAACCGTCGCCTTCGGAAACAGGGATCGGATGTAGTCAGTCGTATGAAAGACGTGAAATGTTCGTTGCTCTTCAGACGGATAGGGACGAACGTCTTCAGTTTCGATATACAAGTCGCCGCCGTTTACAAGAATGAACCACTTCGCACCTTTTGCTCTTGCGTCAACATCCTGCGCCTCGGCCTCAGTGATGTGTTGTCTTTCTGTTTCGAGATCAAGTCGCCACTGCAGATTGTTTCTGCCGCGATCGGCTCCCCACGTGACGTAATAAGGATCTATAAAAGTGAAGGCGAGTGCACCGCCCGGCATCAATTTACGTTTGAGATCGTCGACGAGTTGGAGCATGTCAGTCTCGGATGTATTCGTGAAGACTGAGAACGCAACTATGTAAGTGAACTCCGCGTCCATCTGAGGGAGCGGCAGCGATCGGACACCGTTTGGATTAAAGAAGAACGAAAATCGATCGTAAAAAAGCCAATGCGATCCTGGGAACGCTGCTTTGCCTTGTTCGATTGAGTCTTTATCGACGTCGAGACACCAATAGCGTTCCGGATCGATGGTTGAATTCGGGTCAAGCAAAATGTTACCGACGTTCCCGCCAAAGTCGAGGATGTTCTTACCGCTCCAGTTCGTGTCTCCGAGCTGTGTGGAGAAGTAAGTAAACTGCCCGAATCTGGTGGAAGTGAAGGTCATACCTTTATAGGCCACGGATTAACACGGATAGCACAGATAAAGAACTCTACTGATCAGTGAAAATCCGTGTTAATCCGTGGCAGATAACTCAGCTCGGAGGCACGCGGTAGAAAAACTCTCGATTGAGGTAGTTTGATCTGCCGCTGTCGTCCTGAAAGGTATTGTACAGAACGATCACCAGCACACCTTTATTCACACGTATGTAAATCTCCGACCTCATGAACCCGAACTCAAAACGCGCCGCCAGTGCGATTGTCCGCTGGCCTGCTTCTTCCTCGAGATTTGCCAGCGCTTTTACTCGCACCGGTGGCCACGCGATCGGACCATTCTCTCCCGCCCCTAAGATCTGAATACTGAATTGATCACCGTCACGTTTAATCTCACATTCCGCGACCCCACGTGTTTCACGATTTGTGTTGGCCCACCGGCCGAGCAGTTTCTCTGCGTTCGCCGTCGCAGCTGGATCTATTAACTCCGGATCCAGATGCCCCGTTTGTTTGAATTCAACCAAATGATTCATATCTAGTATCGTCCGTGCTCCAGCGCAAAATACTCACGCACAAAGAAGTCTGCGCGCTTACTGTCGTCTTTGAAGCGATGAACCTGCGCCAGCACCAGCAAGCCCTTCATGATCATTCCCTGTAATTCAGTTTCCGCAAATCCGAAGTCGTAATTGCAGGTAAAGCCTGCGCCGGCTTTCGAAGTTGGCAGACCGGCAAACACCTTCACGTCTGTATTGCCCCAGTCGATCGGTCCATCAGGTCCGACAGCAAACACCTGTAACGATAACTTCCCTTCCTGTTCAGACATCACCATTCGAGCAATGCCACTGGTATTTGGATTCGAGTTGATCCAGACACCAGGCAATGCCTTCAAGTCCATCGGTGTATTTGAACCATTACTCTCTACATGATCGCTGAGCTGAGCAAATTGCAATTTAAACAACTCCTCTTCAGGAAGTTCTAATCCAACTGCGAATCATCAACCGAGTCGAGGTGGCTGGATCGGCCAACGGTGTGCGTGCATGAATCGTTCGCGTGTTGTCGGAGAATAATAACTCGCCTTCGTCCATCATGAAATCAACTGTCCGTGGCGTTTCTGTTACGACTTGCTCGAATCCATCCAAAGCGCGCAACATCTCTTCAGAAATACTCGCACCTTCAGCCGTCAAAGCGAGTTCGATGGTATAACGGCGCCAGCAAATCGCGTTTTTAGTGAGCACTGGCCGCCAGGCGACTCCGCCACCGAGATAGGGCGCGAGCTGCCACGGCGCCGGCTCGTTTTCGAAGAGATGGAGCGCTGACGAGCCAAGCCGTTCTTCGACTTCACTTCGGATCGTATCGAGATCGAGTATGCGAGAGCGTCCACCGCCGGCATTATCAGCATTGACGCAGACCATCGAGATCAGCTCAACAGGTGTTTCCCAGTCGGCAGTGTCAGTGTGTAGTCTTTCACTTTCGCGACCGCCACGCGCAGATGGCTTGTCCGTTTGCGGCTGGATGTAATGAACCAGTTGGGCTCGCGGTTTTTCATACGGGCGTGCGACCAGTTCGCCAAAGGCACGATTGATGGCGACAAATAACCGGTTGCCTTCGTCGAAACGAAGCCCGGAAACCAGAGCGCAATAGGGACGCGCTCGCAGTCGGTCTTTGATCGAGTCGACTAAACCAGCAAAACCAGCGGGATTTGACGCACGGATCGAATCGTGCACAAATTGCTGTAGCTCGACTGAATAGAATTCTTTGTTATCGTAGAGCGGCAGCCGCTCCGCCGCGAGCAAGAGTTCGCGTGCGAGAGGTTCGGGTACCCGAAGCATATGTGTCTCAGGAAACGGCGCGAGCATGAGTGCTCCAGTTCTGAGGCGTTGAAGCGTGGCGACAGTCTAGAGAAGCGCGATCAGAAGTGTCAACCTAAACGTAAATGCCGGACATAAACGAGGCGTTCCCTCACAAAATCTGTATCAATTTGGATCGAAGACCCGAGCGCTGGGAACAGATGCGCGCGAAGTTTGAGCGCTGCGGCGTGCAAGGCGTACAGCGCTTTGCTGCGGTCGACGGCGAACAAGCAATCATCCCGGCAAACTGGTCGGATTCTCCCGGTGCATATGGATGTTTGCGCAGTCATCTGGAGATCATTCTGGAAGCACGGCGGCGCGATTGGCCCAACGTACTGATCTTCGAAGACGACGCTGCGCTCGATCCTCAGCTGCACGAGAAATTCAGTTCATATTTTGAGCAAATGCCTTCTGACTGGGAGATGTTGCACTTTGGCGCCAACCACATGGCCGCGCCAATTGAGGTCTCTGCAAATATCGTCAGAATCACGAGTGCGAATTCGACGTTTGCCTATGCCTTAAACCGCGCTGTGTTTGATGCGTTTATCGAACTAAACACGCGTGCGTTTACGGCGGTCGATCTGAATAACCGAGAGTTGCAAACGGAGCATGCATGTTACTGCTTCATGCCACACCTTGCGTGGGTCGATGATCTGAGTTCTGACGTGCAGGTGCGACAAAAGTATCACTGGTATTTGAAGGAGTCGCTGGTGCTTCATGGATCTGGAATGGATCAAATCTTATTGCAGACGGCTGTGATCATAGCGCACCAGAGCGATGCTGATTTGGAGAATTTAGTGTTCTTGAAGGGTTTCTATCAGAAATATCTGCCGGGCATTGACGTGATCGTGGTGGAAGAGGATGTGGGCTTTAGTGCAGGGCTGGAGGCGACGGATAGAGCATTCTTGATATGTACGGATAGCAATGTGTTTGTCGAAGAGTGGGACATTCGCGGGAATCTGAGAATGTGCGAACGATTCGATTGCGCGACGGGGTTTAAGAGTCTGGTTACCTTAACACCAGAGGCGACGCGGAGGTTGAGAACGAGCAGGCCGATGATACTCACGCCGTGGTTTGATGCGAATGATTATTCGAGGAGGGATAAGCGAGATCGGTTTGAGAGATTCTCGGTTTTCAATAGAGCCGCGGTTTCAAAGCAAGATGTGAAAGTGTTCGAGTCACCTAATGACGCCCTGCTTATGGCATAGATGGGGACAAGATTTACAGGATTAACAAGATAAGGAATCATGTAAATCTTGAAGAATCATGTAAATCCTGTCCAAACTCAACTACGGCTAAACGCCAGCCAACCGGCTAGGGCGTCATCCGCACTCATTGTCGGCCGTTGCACCAGATCGAGATGCTCACAATCCCCATCCCCACGCACACGCATCAGCCGCGTATTCGGATTCTGCATCTGGCTCGTCACAAACCGCACGATGAACCCGATCCGCGGTTGATCCGATGCATTAGGATTAGAGCTGTGCACAAGCGTGCTCTCATGCAATGACATCTGTCCCGGTTCCAACTCGACATTGACTGCCTCCGATTCGTCTACTTCAAACCTTACGCGTTCACCGCGTCGATTCATCAAAAGATCGTCCGCAACGTTCTCGTGGTCCAAAGCGCCAAGGCGATGTGAAGAGGGGATCACGCGCATGCATCCGTTCTTCTGATGACTCTGTGTCAGGGCAATCCACGCGGTAGTCGAGGGCGTCAAGTGCAAGCGGGAGTAAAAACTATCTTGATGCCAGGAAACATACCGCAGATCACGTGGCTGCTTCGCCAACACCAGCGTTCCGTAAACCAGGATGTCGTCTCCCAGAATCGTTTCGACCACGTTGAGCAACGCTTCATTTGTCACAATCTGATAAGCCCAATCGAAAAACAGGTGCAACCGGTCAAATCGCTTGGGCGAATAATCTCGAGTACGTTCGATCAGTGACTCAAAAGCGTCGCGAAAGGCGCTGACCTCTTCTGAAGACAAGACGTCAATCGGAAAGAGAAAACCGTCGCGCCGGTAAGCTTCGATCTGACCTGTCGACAGAGTTCTCATTGGGCCACAGATTAACGCGGATTGGGAACGGATTAGTATGGGGGTTCAAACAGGAATGAATACTTCTCCAGAAACTGCCGGTTTTTTTCGACGGTTTCACCCATTCTCTCAACTACTCCCGATTTGTAGCCTTTGCCCTTCAACGTATCTTCCATCGTCTGTTTCCAGCGCTTGTTGGTAGCCTTTTCACCGTTGAGTGCCAGATAGCCGTTTACGAAGATATCCCAGTCAAGCAGCCGCTCCAAAAAGCGCTTATGAAAGAGGCCGCGAAGACGTTGATTGGTTTGCAACGCAGCGCGAGTCTTAACGTACGCATCTCTGAGAGTCTGCCGCGCGATCATATAACCCTTTTTGTCGACAGCTTTGTCTATCTGGTAAATGCGTTGCAGATAACCCAGCTCGCTGCCCGGAAAATGTCTTGGATTGCGACTCCAGATATAACTCTCATCCAAAGTCATTGTTGGAATGGCACTATCAGCGTAGAAGAAATGTTCATCCGGACCATGCAACGTAACCGCATCGTGGTCCATGAAGATAATCTTCACTCTCCAATCGCCGTTTGCCCAGTGTGATTTCAGACCGACGTTTCGAGCCACGAATGATTCACCGCGCGTATGAATCCTCAAACTCAACAGCGTGCCCCAGAATTTCGCGATCTGTTCCACAATCGACAGGTACACCTGATCTGCGCGCACGCGATTCGCACTTAATGCGGCGGCGACATATTGCTCGTAACTACGATAACGGACGTCGGGAGGACGATAGATACCGAGAATCTCCTCCAAGATCATATCTGCAAACTGGTTTGCCTCGTCTGCTGTATAGCCGACGCGCAACCCGATCTTGAAATACTGCTCGGCTCCATGATTGGAGAGATAGCTGTCGAGCTTGTCGAGACGGAAAGCAGTGGTGCCGCTGAGAATCGCCTGTCCCGGAGTAACCTGCCCGATGAACTGAGCCGTCAAACCCAAACCATCCGGGAGATCCGGTAATTTAATGTGACCTTCGCTTGCAAAGGCCGCGACTGAATCCCGCATGGCGGCACGCATCTGGTTGAAGCCATTACCGAACCAGCGACGGTCGGTGAAGTATTCCATCGTTCTTACTTCGCCATTACGCGTCGGCACCGAGTAGACGGACGAACGCGTGATGTAAGCAGGTATTGGCGCATCGACACCGTGAACCTGTCGATAGGCCCGATTCAACCAGATTGCGGCATCGGCTTCGTATCGCAACAGCCACTGCATACTGCCGCCGTTCAATCGATGTGAGGGCGGAACAGTGAAGCGATTTCGCGCGAAGATAATATTGAGTGAATTCTCACCTCTAAGACCAGCACGTTTGATTTCGAATTCAATATCGCTACCGGGGGGCTTGATGACCAGCACAACTGTTGTCAACGGATATTCGACCAAGGAATTCAAACGAGAGCTTGTCTTTTCCGAGACCCAGTAGATGCGCGCCGTCTTACTTAGCCGGCGCAAGATCTCGGCTTCAAAGTCCGGTAGCAGTTCAACGGCGCGCTTAATCTCGTCTTTGATGAATTTGGACTCGGAAAGATCCATGTCTTTGACGCCGTCGCTGTCATTTATCTGCCGGATGATCTCGTCGACGACGTCCTGAGGCGTGCACAGGTAGCGCGCGAGCGTGAGTTTACAGTGCTGGCGCGACAGGCTAATGAAATCGCGCAGGACTGCGTGTGAAGTTTGTAGCCCCGTGATGCGATCGTGTAGCCAGGCCAGTCGTTCAAGCCGGCGACGAAATTCGGGAAGGAAACGCCGGATATCGGTGGATGAATAACCTTCTTTGAGTACCGACTTGAGTAAGGGATTCTTCAATCCGCGCTGTTTGAGATTGAGTTGAACGAGCAGGGAGTCGAATTCGTCGAGATCTTCGGGATCGATTTTGAGCACCTGATTCTCAAGTGCCAGCGTGGCGACGCGACGAAGATTCCAGGGAATGCCTGATCGTTGTTTGCCGATCGAGATTAGCTTTTTGCAAAAGCCCGAGTCGTACGATTCGTGATTGAGAAGTCCTTCAATCAACTCAATGACTTGCGACGGGTTGTGAAACTCTGAGGCAAGAAGTTTGAAGAGGTTGGTTCGGTCCAGCTTTCGTGCTGCCTTGGTTGCGGCTTTCATTACAGGATTGGATGTATTTGACGATTGAGGGCCACGGATCACACGGATGGATTACGGATGTAAATCCGTAGCTCATCCGTGTGAATCTGTGGCCAAATGGAGGCTTACCGCCCTCGGCCTTTACCTGGCTTGGTACGCCCTACAGGTACTCCGCCGCCGACCGGCTTCGGTTTGGGCTTTGGTTTCGGCTTGGGCTTCGGTTTCGGCTTGGGCTTCGGTTTCGGCTTGGGCTTTGGCTTAGGTTTGGGCTTAGGCTTTGGCTTCGGCTTTCCTTTTTTGCCCTTCTTCCAGCTCTTCTTGTACTTACCCTTCTTCTTGCCGCCGCCACCCTTCTTATCTTTCTTGTCTTTCATCAACGATCCGCTAAGACCGAGGGCGAGCGCTGCAGCCTGGAACAAGTCAGGAGTACACGCATAAAGAGGTGGCAAAATATTGTAGAGCGTTTGCGCACAGGCTCTACGGACTATCAGAGCAACGGGATCTTGTGCACCGCCACCACCGCCTCCCTTGCCTTTTCCTTTACCCTTTCCCTTTTTCTTCTTCCCTGCCATGACTTTCCTCCTCAAAGAACCAATTGGTTAAGGTTTCATATTTGGTAATGGCTGTCTGGTGAACCGATCAGTGCCATCCTTAAGCTTGACTGGAGGTGAATACCCTGGTGACGTTTTCGCCGGACAGGCTGCATTCGTGGTCTGTATCGGCGTATTACCTGGCGGATTTGCTGGATCCACCACGCGGAAGATTCCCCAGGCACCATCTCTGGCTTGACTTGGAACAAAGACAGTGTAGAGGTAGTCGCCGAGCTGCCTGCCTTCTCCGCCTGCCTTGTCTATCAACATATCGAAGTGATCTGACGATCCATGGTTGTCACGCGACCCGATCCACTGTGAAAGAATGTTGTTGCCGAGCTGCGTGCCATTCATGATGTACGGATTGCGTTGCCATACGTGACCGTGCAACGAGAAGACTTGCGAAGTACCGGTTCCGAATGGATGCGTCATGCGGAAACGAACTTTATCACCGAATCCTGCGGTCAGTAACGGTGTCTTCGGATCGCCAACTGGCGTCGTCGGACTCGGCAATACCTGCGGCAACTGATTCGACAACATGCAGGAGAAGTCGCCAGTGATGTTGTCGTGATAACGGAAGCTCCACGGCTCCGATGCATAATTTACTGCCCCGGTATTGTTACCATTGATGCGAACCGAATCTCCGATCATCATGGCAAACTCGCGGAATTCTGTGCCGTCCGAAAGCTTCACAGTTGCTGACCTGCGGCTACTCGGTGGAGTCGCCGTTGGATCGCAGCTTTGCGGGCTTCCTAACTCACCACATGTCCACGTTGCTTTCTCCGGCTCGATAACCATTGAGCCAAACAAGCCATTCGGATTCTGGAACATCAAATCCGACGGGAACAGGTTCAAAGCGCCAAACTCCACCGGCGTGTAGGTCAGATTGCCATTGGCAGCCCGATCAATCTTTCCGGCGTACCAGGTGTAGGTCTTGGTCCCATTGAACGGAATTGTTTGATCTGCAGAAGCGATGCCTTCGCGATTCCAACCAACGTTGAGTCCGCTGCTGTTTGCTCCATCGTACGAAAGAAGCTGTGGATGCAGTCCGATGTAACTCGAAGCAAGATGCGGGTTAACGGTTCCGGTGAATGGCGGCGGCAACGAGAAGTTCGTCTTGAGAACGGTCGAGTTCTGGGCAATGCCGTTCTTCAGATTGATCTGAATGCAGTCACCGGCATTCGCACGCAGGATGAGCGGCTCCACCGGAACTCCCGTGTTGAGCTTTCCTGCGGTGAGATCTTCACTACGGACGTACATGATGCCCAGGTTGTTTTGCAGGATCTGTGACGAGACACCACGGCCGTTAAAAACAATCGTCCCGTTAGGCAGGGCAGCCTGCGCAGTCACCGCCGTGATATTGAAGACCTTCGGTTGCTGACCGGCCGGACAGGGCGTGTACGATACCGGATTGCCCGTTGCGATCGGATTGTTTGGCAGCGGCACTACTTTCTTCAGTATCGGATCGGCTGCTGCAGCGTCTGGATCATATGAGCGGAAGATTCCCCACAGGCCGTTTGTGATTCCGCTTTCATCGAAGCTCGGGCTGTAGAGATAGTCGACGCAGTTCACGTTCGACTGTCCATCCGGACACTTACGATTGACACTCGGGGCCGAAGACGATGGCACTTTGAACAGCAACTCAAAGTGTTCCGAGAGGCCTGTCGGCTGCGAACTCCGATATCCTGAGTTCTTCCACGACGGCTCCGAGAACCACGTTGGACCTTGCAGGTTGAACTGATGCTGGAAGACGTGAGCGCCAACCAGCATACGAATCTGAACATTGTCACCCTGGTACGCTCTCATTAGAGGCGTCATTGGATCTGGCGCCCACTGCTGCGACGGCGGCAGAATCGAGTTGATCTGCTTCACCACCGAGTTATCAAACATGTACGAAAGGTCAGTACGTTTGTCGGCAGGCTGGCCCGGCGGAACCGGAAATGCCGACGAACCACCGAGACGTGCAGCAATCGGCTCGTTCGTATAGTTCACCGACTGTGTGCCGGCCGGCAGTAGATTGACGCCGGTCGTGATCAATGACGGTGTCGAGACGCAAGGGCTCGTGTAGCATGGAGGATTGATCGCATTTGCGTTATCGATCCAACCCACCTTTGGATTGTCACTCGGGTTGGCCTTGGAATTTGAGCGGTACGCGAGCTGTAGGTCCTGAAACTCAAGCATGAACTCGCGATAACTGTCAGCCGAATTCGCAGTGATAATTCGCGCCTGCCAGCTTGTTGGACCACCGTCCGTGCGAGTGCCGAATGGCGTGCCGTCGTTACCCGTCCACTTTGATCCCTGCGGCTCGATAAGCAGACCGGCATAGAGACCGGCTTGCTGGTGCGTGGATGGACCAAAGTGGTCGTGTGTAAATACGGTTCGCAGAGTGCGATCGACATTCGAGTCGTCGACGAGCGGATCGACATACCAACGTTGAATCGTGGTCTGCGCACCCAGCCAGCTCATGCAAATAGGACGGCTGGTCGCCGAGGTCCATTCCGCACACGGCTGACAACGAATTGAATTCGGATTCGCCGCGCAGTCCCAGATTTCCTTCGGTGGCGCAAACTTCTGTTTGTATTGCGCACTGGCTGGATCCGGTAAAGGCTGATTCGGGAAGTTAACGAAACCGTTTGTCGGACTGTGATTAATCCCCCTGATGATCTCCTGCACTTCTCCGGGCGAGAACGTTCCGTCTTCGTAATTGAAGCCGTTACCCGCGCCGTCTGAAGAAGTAACGTCAAACTTCACGAGGTGAATGTGCTGGCCCAGGATGTCAGTGGGCGTGCGCACCTGGAAGTCGTCAACGTTGTAATAGTTTGGAACCAGGTTGGTATGCCAGAACTCAATGATGTCTCCAGTGTTTCCGCGGAAGAACAACGGTTCTGGCATACGTCCCTGTGTGCCGCCAGTGGTTGTGTATTGAATTGTTGGCGAAGCGTCCTGCCACAACGTGAGCAGGCGCTGTTGTGGATAGTGCCAACCGAGTTTCTTCTTATTGAACGTCACGTTCGCCTGTATCGCGGCGCCTTTGTAAACGCGTAGAGTCCCTACCGGATTGCCGTTGTCGTCAATCGCGGGATCGGCAAATGGAGCACCTGATACTGGTCCACGTGGCAGGCCGTTGACAATGTAACCTGTCGGCGGCGCAAGCAGAGTGCTCTGCGGCGGTGTGCTATTCGAAGAAGGACAACTTCCGGCCGCGCCATTCGGGAAGAAAGAGGGATAGCAACGCTGTCCGAAGAACTTCATCGCCACCAACTCAACGGGAGTTCCCTTTTCGGGAAGTTTGACGGCATTGATCGTCGCGAGATCCTTACTCCAGTCTTTCGTATCGTGACTCTCGTAAGCGACCGTCCCGCCCGTCACGACGTGACGTGGCAGACCACCATCGAGAAAACCACCAGCGCCGTCCGGTGCAAAATCGAGTGGCGGATGCGGTGCACGCGCTCCGGCGACGCCCGGAATAAAGAACGGGTAGCCGGGATTTACCGTGACGCTGTTTCCGGTTGGATCGGGAGCACCCGGTGTTCCGAAAACGATCTGGCCGTTATCGATAAAAACCGGGGATGGCATCGGCGCCATTGCCAAAGTTGGCATTGGGACGAGGGCGGGATTCGGTGAACCGGCCGCTATCTCACCGTCAGGCAATGCACGAGTACCCTTGATCGGAATTCCGTTCTTCAGCTCCGAACCGATTTCGAACGTATCGTGCACACGCCACATCGCCCACATTCCCGCTGCGAAGTGCGGGTAAAAGTGACAGTGGAAGATTGAGTCACCGACGGTCTTATTGCGATTGCCGCTGCCGTTGTAAACCATTTCCAGTGTGTAGCTGGCGCCGGGACTGATCATCTGGCTATCGAGATAAGATCCCTGGTCGCTGTTTGGTGATTGCAGCCACTGGTGCGCGTGCTGGTGATGCACGTGAGATACGTCTCTACCGCCGTGAAGAATTCTGAACTTCACGTGATCGTTCATGTAGGTGTGATACACGTTCGAAGGGTCGTCCGGATAATAAACGCGAGTCGCTTTTGCAAGACCGGCAAGTGAGTAAGGTGTTGCGGGTGGAGCCGGAACTCTTGCATTAGCGCAATTCGGGTCGGGGGGAGTCGGCGGACTGTCGCCAAGCTGCGCGGTCGTGCAGAGCGGTGGCGGTGGCGGCACTGCTGGAACTGCCGGTGTTGCCGGTAGTGGCGGCTTTTGGTTCAGGATACTGACGTTTGCCGGCCTGTCCACGATCATGGCGGGATCACCAACTGACCACGCACTCAGAAAGAACTCTTCAAACTTGCAGTCGGCGCAATTGCCCATTGGACCAACACCAATTCTGTTGGCGTAAATCTCTGCGCCGATACCGCCCGTGCCATAGTTGATCGCGAACGCATCCTGCCCGGCGATGGTAGTCGTTCGCACTGAAGAATTGGTCGCCAGGACTGGGAATGCCTGAGTCGCCACCCCCGGACTCGAACCGTCCAACGATCCACCGAGTGCGCCGTGATAGATCACCGTGATCTCGCGGTACGGTTGTCGTCGATCAGGTGACGCCGGATTTTTACAAAAGAGAGGATCGACTCCCGGAGGAGGAACAGGCGCGCCGGCATCGCAATTCACTTCCGTAGCGGTAAATCTTCCGGCATTGGGACCGGTGATCAATGCGGTCAGATCCGTGTGGACGATGTTGAGGTTCTTGTCCAACATCTTCAGGATCGGGGTATCTGCCGGAATCGGCGTTCCATCAGGATAAGTTGAACCTGCTGGATAGACGGCATTGTAGTTGATGATCGGATGATTGTCGGGTGTTGTGCCGGTAGTCGCGAGTTTGAGATCTTGCTGGGTCACCTGGCTGCGATACCACTCAGCTCCGGCTGGCTGCACATTGAGTGCACCAAACAAGCCGTTGGTGATATGACTGCCAACCGAGCTCGTATCGCCCATGCTGTAAACGAGATAAGTGCCCTCGGCTTTTGCGAATAGCGTGTAGGTTTGCGTTTGTGGCGGCCACGAAGTACCCGGAGGTGGCGCCGGCACAGGAGAGGGACTGGCAAGACTCGAATCGTTTCTGCCGACAAAGGAACCGTCGTCCTTTGGACCGGTCACCCACTCCATACCCTGAACGTGTAATGAAACTTCCGGAGTGTTGTAAGGAAGACCTGGTGGCGTTGGCGCCGGTTGTGTAATAACGAAGTTCGCCGGCGGAATGTTGTTGGTAAGCGTGATCTGAATACAGTCGCCGACGTTCGCGCGCAGAACGATCGGGCGCGGTCGTTTATCGGCGCGCAACTGCTTGCCAACTCCACCGACAGTGTCTCGCTTTAGGGCGAAAACCATTGCGCCCGGCATCGCTGCGCCGAGGCGGTTCAGAAAAATCGGCTGCGCTACGGCGACAACATCAGCCTTTAACGTTCGCTTGCATTGAGCTTGCATCGGCGCAGGCTCGGCGACCGGTGTTGTCTCTTTCTCAGCCTTCGTTGGCTCTTCGACTTTCGCCAGCTCGATTGTTGTCTTGGTCGCAGTAGTTTCGACTGCGTTTGCTGCCGTGGTCGGAGCAACAATCGTCGCATCAGTCGTCGTTCGCGCCGGCGTTACCTCGATCGGCTTTTCCGATGGTATTTGCGGGGTCTGCGCCAGTGACGGGCTAGCGCCGAAGAAAAACAGGATTAGCAAAGCAAGGTAGCTGACAGGTATTAGGGGACTCTTCTGACGGAGCATGTCGCTTCTCCTTATTCATTTGCGGAACACACACAAGCAAGATTTGAGGTTTCATGGACCGGACGATAGCCGGGAATCAGGACAAACTTGCTAAGTATTTTGACGAAGCGTGAAACTGCCGGACGTGAAGTAGGTTTCCGCCTTGATCGTTGTTTAATGACTTAAGCAGCCTAATTCTCATCTCTTCATGTGTCAAGCAAAATTCCTTGCAGACACCAATGAGTGGCTATAAAAACACAAACAAGCGACAGATGAATGCGGATCAATTTCGATTTGCGGCTTCAGTGATCAATTTCACCAGCGATGTTGGTGAAGAAAGACCGTACGCACGAGTCCAGTATCCGGCTTGTTCATTTCCAACCAGAATCATTGGTGTGTGATCGTTTTTGTTTGTGACTGCGACGCCGAGTTGCTGCAAAAGCGAATTGATGTCTGAAGTGTTGCCGGTGACAAACGTCCAACCAGGTTCAGCTTTGAACTTCGCAGCGAAATCGCGCAGTCTCTCCGGCGTATCGACAGCCGGGTCGACACTGATCGAGATCAATTGCGCTTTGGATTTCTGTTCGGCTAACTGCTGTTGCACCCTGCGAAAGGTCGCGGTTAAGGGGGGACAGATAGTAGTGCAAGTCGTAAAGACAAAATTGATTGCGACAACTTTACCCTTCACCAGATCAGTGTAGAAGTTTAGTGATTTCCCGTCTTGATCCTGAACAGTCACATCGGGAATACGCACTGAAGAGGTTGTGGCCGGCTCTTCCGACCTGGCTTTATCGCGTGTGAATCGCAACGCCATCTGGCACTTCGGACACTTCCCCGGCTTTTTGCTCTGCACATCGGGATGCATCGGGCACTCGTAGTGCCCGGAAGGTCTTCGAGTTTGTGCGACAGATTCGCGCGACACGTGCGCTACGGGCACAAGCAATAGCAAGATCACAAAGAACCTAATCAACATGGCGGCAATCCGTATAAAAATTCGTGCAATCTGTGGCTAAGTCACTGCGCCTGGTCATTCAGTACGCTCTCGACGACTTTCATCAACTCATCGTCTCGCGCCAGACCGAAAGCTTTCTTCCACAAACCTGTACGCTCGTTACCGATGATGAAGATGTTGAGATGATCACTCGGTTTGTCGACAAAATGACCGATCTTCTTCAGTGCGAAATCGACGCTCTCTTTGTCGCCCGTAAGGAAGTACCAACCAGGTCCGGCGTTCAGCTTTTTCGCATATGCTTTCAGACTTGTCGGCGTGTCAACTGTCGGATCGACACTGATGGAGATAAAGTAAACTTCCTTCCCCATGTGAGCGCCCAGCGCTTTCTGCAGCTTCTCGAGATTTCGATTCAACGGCAAACAGCTTCCGGTGCAGGTCGCGAAGAAGGAATTGATTACCACTACTTTCCCCTGTAAGAGATCGCTGTAGAAGCGCATCTTCTCACCGTTCTGATTCACTAGCAGAACGTCAGTGAAGTATTTTTTGCCAGGCGACTCGGCGTTCGCGTCCGGAGTTTGTTTACCTGGCTGGCTCGTTTCCTGCGCCAACAGCGAACTTGAACCGATAAATAAAACGAAAATCGAGAAAGCCATCGTCACGAGTGACTTCTCAACTCTTGAGGTTCTTGCGTTCTTCATGACTTCTTTGTTTCCAAAACGAGCGGCTGTATCTGGCTGAACGGTACATCCAATGAAGGAATTCGGAAGTGCACATAATATACGCCCGGTTGCGGAGGAATAAAACTTATTTCATAAACTCCATCGCCAACCGGTTGCGCGGCCATACGCTGCTGCCAGATACCGGGCGCGAGAAAAACCAGCACACCCAGATCATTCAATTTTGATTTTGGATCGCCAGTATTCCCGTCGATCAATTTGAAACGAAGTGTGTACGGTTGTCCAACAACCGGACTGTCACTCGTGAGCTGCTGCACCTTGAGCCCTGCCGCGATCGGTTTTGGAAGCGCCGGATTCTCATTAACAGCGAAACTGAAACAGTGAATCGCACGCGGCGAGTCGAGCAAAAATACCGCGTCGTAATATCCGGGTGTGTCGAGCCTGATCGTGGTGGAATACAAACCACGCTTCGTTTCGCGTAGTCCGTTATCAAGCACGAGGAGAGCTTTCGGAACGCGCCGGTAATTCTGAAAACTACCCATCGGCGCCGCCATGCCCTCGGTGTAGTAATAGATCATCTTGTCTGCCGGATTGGCAACGAGCACAGCTCCTTCTTCGGGCGCAGGGACTATCGCCTCGGCAAGCGAACGTACGGCAGCTTCCTGCGGCGCTTTTTGTCCGGCAGGAAAACGCGAAAGTGCGACTTCTTTTCCGAGGTCGGCAAGCTTGATCATAGTGACAAACTCACTGCCGCTCGAACGAACATAGGCAAACTGTTTGGTGAAGGTGATCTGATCAGAGCCGGGTCCGACGGCAACCCTGTGCAACATCCTGTTTGACGGCAAGTCAAACACAAACACCGAATTCAAAGCAGTATTCAGAGCGAAACCATAAGGGCCGTCGGGCTGTAAGCGAAGCAGCCGCAGACCGGGAGCGGTTTTCAAGCGCGTCAGAATCTCGAGCCGCGTTGTGTCAACCACAGCAATCGTCCCGTCCTCTTCATTTCCAACGTAAAGCGCCTTGCTCAGAGACGACAACACTATCGCGATGGGCTGCGAACCGACTTTAAGGTCCTTAACGCGCACCAACCTTCTTGTATCGATAACAGTCAGTATGCCGTCCTGCTTATTAGTGACAAACGCGTGCCCGTCATCTTCACTGAAAGCAATCTCGTGGTGTCCGGCGCCAGTCTTTAATTGACTCACAACCTTCAGCGTCGTGGTGTCGATCACTGTAACTCCGCCGTTCAATTCGTCATTATTTCCGACCCACAGATATCTACCGTCGTGCTGCAAGGCAACGCGTCCCGGTTTCGCTCCCGCGTCGATATTTGCGACCGTCTTCCATGTTTCGGTGTCGATCACGGCGACCTGATTCACTGAAGGAATCGAGACGTACAGTCGATTTTGCTCGGAGTGCAGCACCCAGTCCTCACCGGGACCGGAGAGAGCGATGAGGTTGTACAGTTTACTGCCGCCAAAACCAGAGAGCGGGTCGATAACAGAGATGTTTGGCTCCTGATTGAGCGTTAGAACGTAAAAAGAGTTGAGATCAAGTGTCGGTCTCCTACTCAAGCTGCTCTGCAGAAACGCCTCAATCTTGTCACGACACTCTTTCAGGTCGGACGGGTCTTTACCGGGCCGCTGGTCGATCCAAACTGCAGGACGAAGATTGCTGAGTGGCACCGAACCGTTTGTGCCAGTGATCCTGAAGCCCACAGTCGCTTCTTCACCGGCCAAAAGCCCTGCAGGGTTCGTGCCAGTCCGGCGAATTGGTGTAACTCTGAATTCGATTGAGACGCCCTGGTCGTTAACGGCTTGTGGTGTTGGAGATGGAGTTGCGGCAGCCTTCGGGCTGTCCTGTGCTGAAACTTGAAGGATAAACAGCGCCACCAACAGAAATAAGGCAATGAAGAATTTTGAGGTCATATTGTATGGATTTGATTCCCTGGAATCTGTGAGGTGAGTTTACGAAAAGGCGCGACAGTTTTGGGCCGTCGCGCCTAATCTAATGTGGTCATCGTCCTCACCCCGACAACCACTTTGGATGGAAGGATTCACCAACCATCTAATTGCTTGGAACTATAGATCCGGTCGTGCGGAAATGCAAATCATTAAAAGCCATCCACACTATTTCATCACCAGACTCCACAACCACATCGTCAGGAACAATCCATAAAACAGCGCCAGGGCGACGAGTGCGAGGCGTCGCCAGAGCGGTGGTCGCAAAGCTACGGGCAGTAAACGCGTATTCACGTAAAGCAAGTGTATCGAACTGATGATAAAAACGATCCCGGCCATGTTTGCACTCAGCGACAACAGAATGATCGGCTGCGTCAAACCGAGCGCGATAATTCCCCACACCGAGATCACCGCCAGCACCGAGTAATACACTACCCGGACATCACCGCCACGCCATGCACGAATGCGTGAGCTGCCCGTCCAGAGAATGTCAGTAATTGCGCGTGTCATTCCTTCGAGAATATCGAGCTGCGCCTTGAAAAGTATCCACACGCCGAGTATCGCGATCACGCCACCGAAGATCGCGCCTTTCTGTGTCACGACAGCCTGGGCCAACGCTGCTGCGATTCCCAAACCACGAATATCACTGCCCGCCGGCACAAAGGTCACGTAAAGCAACGCGGGTAATCCCATTCCGAGTACCGCGCCAACGAAGAAGACGCCCCACTGGTCAACACGCACAATTCGCCACCAGCCACGCCAGCGCTCAAGTGACTCTGCATTTGGTTCGAAAACACTGCCGGAGTGCGCCAGGGCTACCTTCTTCCCGCCAACCGCTGCTGGAATAAAACCAACGCTGCTGCTCATACCGTAGCCTTTGTCTCGAGCCCAGTTGCTCAACGTAAGATTCGCAACTCCGCCACCACCGGCATACGCAGCGAAAGCGCCAAGCAGGAAATAATCGGCGCCAGCCGGAACGAATTGAAACGAGCCGGTCCGCACGTCGAATCCCGCAAATCCGGCGATTGCGGCCAGCCACGTCGATAAAGGCACGAACAAAATGGCGAGTATTGCGAACCCGCCGATAATGCACGACACCATGATCCAGTTGAGAATCTCGAGTGTTCGCTCGATGCGCCGGCCGATCATCAACACGAATCCACACAACAGAAAAAGACCCGCTCCAATGGCATAGACCAGACCCGATTCGCCGGCGCCCGGCAATCGTTTCGTAAACAGAAAGAACACTGCGCCAGCGGCCGCGCCGGCCCAGCCAGGCCAACCCATTTGCAGAAAGTAGAACGTCGCGTAAAACCACGCCCAGAAAGTCGAATGCGGACGTGTGCGCATAAAACCCGTCATGATGGGCTCGCCTGTGGCCATCGTGTAGCGCATTAGTTCGACGTTGAGTAGCGTCTGAAGCAATGCCGCCACGCCCACGACCCAGAGCAACGACAGACCGTATTTCACAAACGCTGCTGGTCCAAGCAGGAATTCGCCGCTGCCGATCGACACACCCAGCACGATCACGCCCGGACCAATTGCGCTGAACCATTGGAGACCCTTTGGTCTAGGCGCGACCGGCAGCTCACCTACTCGCCATGGGTCCAGTCCGGAACGCGCTTCTGGTGCTGTTTGAGTCGGAGTTTGTGTGCTCATGGGTTCAAGGATTTTGGCCCTTCCTTGGAGTGCGGCGGCCTGGCGCCCGCTTTGTTATCGATCATCGATGATCAAGGCCAAAGCGGCGCCAGGCCGCCGCACTCCAAAACGGCAGCATAATGCACTTGTGGTTTTCTTTGAACTGTTAGTATGGTTTTATCTGAAAATTTCTTATGACCACTCCGAACAGCGCCGCCCCAATTCGCCTGGCCGTGCCTGCTGACGCCGCACGAGTCACTGCCGTCATCAACGCAGCATTTCGCATCGCCGAAGGGTTTTTTATCGACGGCAATCGCATCACGCAGAAGGAAGTCGAACAGTCGCTGGCGAAAGGCGCTTTCCTGCTCGCAGAAGATGGCGACAAGCTGAATGGATGTGTCTACGTCGAACTTCGTGGCGAACGATCGTATCTCGGGTTGCTGTCAGTAGATCCTGGCTGCCAGCAAAGCGGACTCGGATCACTTCTGATGCGTGAAGCGGAAAAGTACTGTCGTGAACGCGGCTCGCATGCGATGGATATTCTCATCGTTAATCTGCGTGAGGACTTGCCCGCTTTTTATGAGAGGCGTGGTTACGTCGAGAACGGAACGACTCCGTTTCCCCTCGATGTGGAAACGAAAATTCCCTGTCACTTTATCAACATGTCGAAGTCTCTCCAGTAACTTCATGGCTGCCTCAGAACAACAAGCAGAAGTGTTGACGATTGACGGGCGTGAGGTTCGCGTCACAAATCCCGACAAGCCTTATTTCTCTTTGGAGACTAAACTCACGAAGCTCGATCTGGTCCGTTATTACTTATCAATCGCGCCGGGCGCACTCGCAGGAATTCGGGATCGGCCCATCGTACTGAAACGATTTGTGGACGGAGCTGAAGGTCAGGCTTTTTATCAGAAACGTGCTCCAAACAATCATCCGGTTTGGTTACGCACTGTGACCCTGTCGTTTCCTTCTGGTCGTAAGGCGGAAGAAGTTGTGGTCGACGATGCGGCTGGACTTGCATGGGTCGTTAACCTCGGTTGTATTGAGTTGCATCCGCATCCAGTGCGGTCAGCCGATCTCGATCATCCGGATGAGTTGCGTGTCGATCTCGATCCTGGTCCAGGTGTGGAATGGGAGAGTGTTCGCCTCGTTGCACTTGAAGTGAAAACCTTCCTGGAAGAGATGGGATTGCGAGGTTGGCCTAAGACCAGTGGCTCGCGAGGCATGCACGTCAATGTGAAAATTCAGCAACATTGGAACTTTAGTGAAGTGCGACGTGCGGCGGTGGCGTTGTCGCGGGAGATTGAGCGGCGGGTCCCGAAACTTGCGAGTTCGAAGTGGTGGAAAGAAGAGCGTCACGGCGTGTTTCTCGACTACAACCAGAACGCAAAGGATCGCACAACCTGCTCGGCCTATTCGGTGCGTCCGCTTCCTGACGCGCGTGTGTCGACGCCGCTCGACTGGGATGAAGTGGAAGACTGCGATCCGGCTGACTTCACCGTGTTGACTGTGCCGAAACGTTTCAAGAAGTTTGGAGATCCACATGCCGAAATGGATGCGAGTGCCGGATCGCTCGAGAAACTTCTGGAGCTTGCTGATAAAGACCAGGCGGCCGGCTTAGGTGATGCACCGTGGCCACCACACTTCCGCAAAATGGAGGGAGAGGCGCCGCGTGTTGCGCCTTCGCGCGCGCGCTCCGGGGCGAAAAAACCGGCGGCCAAGAAGAAACGCGAACGAATGCCGTTACTCGTTGTTGCGAACTCACCTGATAAGAAAGCCGCACTTGAAGGATTGGAGCGTTGGAAGGCGAAACATCCGAAAGTGGCGAAGTTGCTGGCAGTTGATGATGTGCTGGTTGATTCGATGCGCGGTCGTTCGTCGACGTGGACGCGGATCAGAGTGAACTTGCGGCATGTTCCCGAAAAGTTGCGGCCCCCGCAAGAGACGCCCGATCCTGATGACGACCCGACCCGCGAGTGGCGCGAAGCTCATCGTAAACGTAGACAGGATTGACAGGATTTTTTCAGGATGAACAGGATTTTTTGTAAATCCTGAGTAATCCTGTCAATCCTGTCCACCAAATATCAACTCGATTTCATGCGGCGGCACAACTTCTAATTGCTCGTACGTACAGTCTGCAGGTTTTTTATCAGTTCGCCACCTTCGAAAATGCGACATATGCCGGAAGCGATCGCCCTGCATGTGTTCGTAAGCAACCTCCACCACCAACTCTGGTCGTAACGGTTCCCACGACAAATCCTTTCCGTGACTCCAACGACTCTGAGCACCGGGCATTCGTTGTCCAAGGTCATCGCCCGCCCACTCTTTCCACGGATGCGACTCGAGCGCATTCTTCCGATAAGGTTTGAGAAACTCGACCAATTCGATCCGTTTCTGATCGGTAAAGCTCGCGCATACGCCAACATGCTGCAGCTTGCCTGCATCGTTAAAGAGTCCCAGCAACAACGATCCAATTCGATCGCGATTGCCCTTTTTGTGCCATCGAAATCCCGCAACTACGCAATCGCATTCACGCTCGTGCTTGATCTTTAGCATCACGCGTTTGTTCGATTCGTAAGTTCCACCCTCGGGCTTGGCCACGACGCCATCGAGCCCGGCGCCTTCAAAACGACGAAACCAGTCGGCGGCGACAGTATGATCGGTCGTTGCCGGCGTCAGGTGAAGCGGCGGCTTCACCGATGAAAGCACCGACTCAAGCCGGCGCCGGCGTTCTTCAAGAGGCTGGCCACGCAGATCCTTCTTGCCTTCACACAACAGATCAAAGAAAACAATGGACGCAGGAATCTGCTCAGAAAGTAGCTTAACGCGAGATGCTGCCGGATGAATGCGCAACTGCAACGAATCGAAATCGAGGGCGCTATTTTGTGCAATAACGATTTCACCGTCGAGCACACATTGTTTGGGCAGTTGCTTCAACAGCGGCTCGATCAGCTCTGGGAAGTACCGATTGAGTGATTTTTCGTCGCGACTCTGGATCATCACTTCCTTACCATCGCGAAAGATCAGCGCGCGAAAACCATCCCACTTCGGCTCAAAGATCCACTCGCCAGCTCGCGGCAATTCACTCACACGCTTCGCGAGCATCGGCAGAATCGGCGGGTTCACAGGAAGCTGCATAACCGGATTATAATCCGTGCCCTGGAGAATATCCCGCTTCTGTCCCTCAATTCATATCTGTGCTTTTGTGCCTTTTTGTGGCTAACCTTTGTGGCGAGATACGAGCCCGCGGAAGCGTTCTGGGCGGATTCGCTTCCGCGGACTCTTTGTGGCCCCCTCACCAAGGCCACTTACTGAGATTCAAGATCCCACGATCTCAAATCTCAGATCCGGCCGCGCTCAGCAACATAGTCAGCGAGGCGCCGAGCACAGCACGAGCCTGATCACGAGTGACCATCGGAAACTGTTCCAGAAATGTCTCCATGGTCTGATCGTCTTCAAGAAACTCGAAGAGCAATCTGATTGGAACTGTTGTACCGACAAACACAGCGCCGCTACCACTCTTTCGCGAGTTGCGTTCAATCACGTCTTCGAGATTCATTTACTCTTCAAGAACCCCCGAGTCCGCAGAAGCTCCCCGACGCGCCGCGTGCTTCCGCGGACTCAACCTGGCCCCCCACCAGGCTACCCAAATTAGTTTTCATTTACGATTTGGCTGAATGCCTTCGATGCACTCGTCTTGGACAAGTGATGAGCATCGCCGTCGGTCTTGACAGGTAGGTCACCGCGGCAGCAATCGAAAGCGAAAGCATCCTACTCCCATCAGAGAGTAAAGACAAGCGAAAAATTTGTGTAATTAGGAATAGATTTAGAAGTAACTAATAGCGATTGTATTTGCAGTTAATGCGAAGCAAAATGCGCTGATAGCATTGGCTAATGCGACCTTCGATTAACGCCGAAGGCGTTCGCTAATTTCAGCCCGGGGTTCGAGCGCAGCGAGAACCCTGGGAACGAACACAACCAATCATTGTCTTAACCCTGAAAGGGTTCGGCAATTGGCGAACCCTTTCAGGGTTGGTTTTCTTCTTGTTATTCCTTACCCAGGGTTGTCGCTGCGCTCCAACCCTGGGCTGCAATTAGCCAACGCCTTCGGCGTTAATCTCGCGATGCAACGACTGGACGCTACCGGATTCTTTCGCCCTGTTCACTTGCGTGCGAAGCACATTTAGTAGCATCTTTTCATTCATGTCGGATGCGTTCATGGAGATGGCGGTGGGACTTGCCTCGGTGGCGAAGGGGTTTCATGCGCGTGGGTGGTTGCTTGGGACTAGTGGCAATCTGAGTGCGGTGGTCCAGCGTGAGCCACTGAGGCTGGCGATGAGTCCCAGTGGTGTCGATAAAGGTGAACTCAAAGCAGAGCAGCTTTTAACGATCGATGAGAATGCGAGAATAGTAAGTGCGCATGATGGTAAGCCGTCTGACGAAAGTCTGCTACACATTCGGATCGTGAAAGACCGCGGCGCGCGCGCCGTGCTGCACACCCATTCGGTCTGGAACACGATCCTTTCCGATCTTTATGCAGCCGAGGGTGGTCTTACTATCAAAGGGTATGAAATGTTGAAGGGGTTGCAGGGAGTCCGCACTCACGATCACACAGAGTTCTTACCCATCATCGACAACTCACAGGACATGACCGCGCTGGCCGACCTTGTCAGTCAAACGTTAGATAAGCACAAGGCTGCGCACGGTTTTCTGCTGCGACGTCATGGGCTTTACTCCTGGGGACAGACGCTTGCCGAGGCGAAGCGTCACATCGAGATCCTCGAATTTCTGCTTGAAACAATGGGACGGACACTGCGCATCCAGGGAAACACGGTCTAGGAGGTCGCACGTATGGCGGTCGTTACAATTTGCAATGAAAACAAAACCCTCACAAACATCGACGAGATCACGACAACCCTCGCCGCTCGCGGCATCGACTATGAGCGCTGGACACCTTCACACCCGATCGCCGACAACGCTCCCGCTGAAGAAATTCTGCAGACCTACTCGCGTGAGATTGAAGATCTAAAGACTCGGGGCGGCTATGTCACGGCGGATGTCATCGATGTCAGCCCGACAACGCCAGGTCTTGATGCGATGCTCGCAAAATTCAATCGCGAACACTGGCACGATGAAGATGAAGTGAGATTCATCATCGCCGGCCGAGGGCTGTTTCACATCCACGCCAGCACGGGAACAGTGCTGGCCATAGAAGTCGAAGCCGGCGATCTGATTCGGGTTCCGCGCGGGACACTCCACTGGTTCAATCTCTGTGACGATCGTCGTATCCGAGCAATTCGCTTGTTTCAAGACAGCTCCGGATGGACTCCGAACTATACCGACAGCCGCGTCGACGAAAATTTCCTGCCGGTTTGTTTTGGCCTCTCGCATCTCTCAATGACAACATGAATCTGTTAGACAGCGTTCGCGGCATTCTGCTCGACATCGAAGGAACAACCACGCCGATAGCGTTTGTTCATGACGTGTTGTTCCCCTACGCTCGGGATCACGTGAGAGAGTTTTTAAGAGCTAATGCCAATGACGAAGAGGTGGGTGCTGACATCGCACTTCTGCGCGATTCATATGCGGTTGATGTAAGAGAGAGTCGAAATCCGCCGCCGATTGAGTCGTCGGTTGCGATGTATGTTGAATGGCTGATCGGCCTCGATCGCAAGTCAACGGGCCTGAAGTCATTGCAGGGAAAGATCTGGAAACAGGGATATGAACAAGGTTCGTTGAAGTCACAGGTGTTTGCGGATGTCGCGCCTGCGCTCGCACGTTTGCACGCGCGAGGGTTGACTATCAACATCTTTTCGTCGGGCAGCGTGTTGGCTCAAAAGCTGCTCTTCGCACATACCGAGGCCGGAGATCTGACGCGATTTATTGACAACTACTTTGATACGAACATTGGCAAGAAGGGTGAAGCGGAGAGTTACCGCCGCATCGCGGAAGCGTTGAAGCTACCAGCTGAGCAGGTACTCTTCATTTCAGATGTGGTGGAAGAACTTGATGCGGCACATGAAGCACGAATGAAAACGTTGTTGTCAGTACGACCGGGTAATACAGCGCAAGACAACGTTAAAAGTTACCCTGAAATCCAGAGCTTCGATCAAATAGACAGGATTGGGAATTTATCGTAGGGGCGGCCACGGAGTGCCCCTACAAAAGTCAACGAGACGACAAACTTTCATCGCTTCTTCACATTGAAATAGTAGAAACCAACATCTTCCAAGCCACCGCTATCTGTCACACCACGCAATCTGAGTTCATATTCGCCGACTTTGAGAGCTGTTGTCGGGAGAGTTAATCCGATGGCGCGTGTCCCACGTCGACTTCTCGCGCTTAGATTCTCTCGCGTCCAAACCTGGCGACCCGACAACGTGAGCAGTTCGACAGCAAATTTTTTATACGGCTCTTCCGGATCGATACCAATCTGAAACCGGACCAAACGTGCATCTTCGGTCAGAACCAAACTCGGCTTGTCGTCGCCACCGCGAGAGAGACCGGGCAAAAGTGTTAGCGACGCAATCACCGGACGCGGCGCCGGATTCATCGCATCTCCCGTTTCACTCAGCTCGCGCAACGATTCATCAGTTTGCTCTCGCTGGCGCTTTTCCTGGTCCAGCCGTGCATTTAACTCTTCGTTGTGCCGGCGTTCGAGTTCCAGCGCCTGCTGTAAATTCTGTTGCGACTGCTTCTCCGCTTGTAGCTGCGTGAGTTCACGGCGCAAACGCATTGTTTCCGTAAAAAGCCACGCTGCTCCGACTAACAGCAGGGGCGCCGCCACTGCAAATGCAAGTTGCGCTAACGGATAAAACCCGTTAATAAACGCGTAAAGCGAGTCACGCCAGGACCACGACTTAGCCTCATGGACCACAGTCTTTTTTGGGACGGCTTCCTCCGCGATCACCCCCGCGAGGGCTCGGGCAAACTCCACTCGCTTACGCCGTTCCGCTGAGGCGAGAAACTGTTTCTCAAACCGTTGTCGGTCACTGGCTGAGAGCTCGTTGCGAACATACTCATCGATTAGATCGTTTTCCACCGCCGTAATGCTGGCGAGATATTTCTTGTCCGCAAACGCGCGGTCTTCGACCGCCAACTGCTGTTCCTCGGACAGTTCTCCCAGTAAGTACCGGGCAATCAGTGTTTCGTTGTTAAGGTCGGCTGCCATTGGATTTCCGGAAACTACTCACGCCAGGGCTCTGGGCGATGGCTCAAGTAAGACCACAGTTGAACATTTGCAAAACAGAATCTGCCAAAAGAGGGGAACTACCATTTATGAGTGGCGGACAAGACGATTTCATCACAGAAATTTTTCAGGCGCCACCAAGGCACTCTTCCATACACGCCTGAAGTCTCTCGCGCAGGCGTAAGGCGCGCATTCTCAACGTATTAACTGGAATCCCGAGGCGGTCCATCAGCTTTTTTCGGTTCTGAATCTTTTCCCCTTTTTCCCCCTGGTAGTACTGAAGAATCAGCTCACGATTGTCAGTTGTGAGCGTTTGCAGGCAGCTTCTCAGGCAGACGAGACGATGCTCTCCGTCATCGGGCTCCTCGTAAACCTCATTCGCCGTGCCGATTTCCGCCAGGGCGAGTTGCTCTCGCTGCCGGCCCTTATTAATTTCCAGCAGCAGCAGCCGGGCCACTCCCAACGCATAACCCGAATAGTTGAGAATCTCTTCACCCTCGGCGACTCTTTTGGCTATTCGATTGATGGTTTCGTCTGCGTGATCTTCAGGGAACGAGCACCCACGCCATTCGAAGAAACGTGTGAGATTAGTTCTGACTTCGAGATACTTTACGGCGGCGCTATCGCGGTCGCCGCCCAGTGCGATGAGCAACTTGTCGAAGGCTTCCTGGGTGAGAGTCCATTTTTGGCGCGCTGCGGCCGGTGCGGTCTGGCCGGAGGCATCGCTGGCTACCTGAGCATGGTCCTGCCCGTCGGGCATTTACGTTGGTCCAGTTAAGTAAGTGAGATTAAAAATCAGGCGGGACGGATTATAGCACCTCGGAACGTACTGTAGGGGCGGCACTCCGTGGCCGCCCCTCGCGTGGCAACCAAGATGTCCGGTGTAGGTCTCTGACACGCGAGAGGCAGCGACTCTCTTCGATGGCGCCTCAATTCTGCGAAGGGGCGGCCACGGAGTGCCGCCCCTACAAAACGAATCTGACTCTTCGTTTAGTTCTTGATCTGGTCGTAGAGCTGTTTGGCCATCTCGGCGTCGATGCCCTTAAGCGTTTCGTACTGGGCCATGGCCTGAGTCTTATCGTGAATCGCGTAGTATGCGAGTGCGAGGTTGAAGTGAGCCTGGGCCAGGTTTGGTCTCAGCTTGATTACTTCTTTATACGACTCAATTGCTTCTGAGTAGCGGCCGGCATTATAGAGAGTGAGCCCAAGATTGAAATGCGCTGACGCATTTTTCGGTTCAATCTCCGACGATTTCCTCAGCGCATTTGCCGCTTCGTCATATTTCTTCAAACCGTTGTAGGCATTGCCGAGGTTCTTATAAGCGTAAGAACGAATTTCGTTTCTTTCCTGAAATCCGAGCTTGTAGGCCTCGCCCGTCTCACCCAAAAGTTTGATCGCCTGCAAACTCGCGTCAGCCGCATCCTGATAACGTCCGCTATGATTAAAGGCAAAACTCAGATTGTTATAGACTTCGGGACTGCTTGGATCGCGTTTCAACGTTTCGTTGTAGACGTCGATCGCCTCCGGATAACGGTCCAGGCGCGCGAGTGAAAATGCCAACGGCAGGTACGCGCCGTTGTAATCGGGCTTCAACTTGATCGCCTTCTGATAGGCGTCAATTGCCGCTGCAAACTTGCCCTGGTCCACATAAACGTTTCCCAGACCAGCGAACGCACGCGCATCGTCAGGAGCAATCTGTGCGGCCAGTTGATACTGCTCTTCCGCTTCCGCATACCGTGGCTTTGGAGCGCTGCGAGCTGCATTAGCGCGAGCAATGATCGCATCCTGCTTACGAACAGGCGGTTTCGCTGTCGGCTTGACGCGTCCCCCACCGGTAGCTCCCTGACCGCCACCCGCGAGATGGATTGTCGGATTTTGCGGCGCGCGGAAGATCAGGGCCGCACCGCCGGTAATGTCGCGAAGCAGGCTGCCACCGCCCGTGATGTCCTGGGCCGTGGCGCTGAACCATCCGGATTGCGAAACAGCAATGGCTAAACCCAAACAGACGAGGCAAAAAACACGGTTTCTCATGGGAAAGTCGTTCTCCTTCGGGGCAGATTACAACTCATTCTGGCTGCAGATACAAGGTCGCAGGTTGAATAGCGGGCTTCGGCACGGAGCCTAAGGTGCACACCACGCTAAAAGCGTTGCATCTGATAGTTCGAAGAAATGTTAGACAGTTGAGTGCTCAGAACTCCCGGACGCCCTGCACAAGTGGACCGGCCAGATTCAGCGCTTTGCGCACAGCCGTGGAATCGTATTGAATCGTCGAGGTGCCGGCGCCATTGGTGGTGAAACTCGGCGCAAGAAAACCGCCGGTGCCGTTCTGATCAAACTTTGCCACCGTGATCGCGCCGTAGATGTTTCCGTTACCGCCGCCATCTCGATTAAGCGTGCCTCCACCAAGCACCAGGATAAGCCCGTCAAAACCAGGATTACCGTTCAATTCCAGATTGCCTGTAACAATCAACAGCCCCGCGCCACCATCGAGAACACAATCACCGTCGACAAACGTAAACGCAGGCGCTGACGCGCTTCCGGCATAGCCATTGAAACTGTTGAAATACCTCGACTGGCTAATCGCGTTGGCCTTTTGCGTAGTCACGAAAGCGCGCGCCTCGCCCGCAGACTGCAGCCACGCCGGCAACGCCGAAGTGCTGACATTAGCGGCGATTGGTTCGGTCACTGTGTTCTTGGTGGCGGCATCAAACTCGATTGACATATCGCCATTGGTGTTTGAAGCAAACGCTGGTAACACACTTGTACCGTCATGATCATGTCCGGAATATTCTCGCGCCGAACTATCACCAGTAGTGAATGTCAGTGGCGAACCATCGTCGGAAGATCGCATCATGATCGTCGCCACGGGATCGTAGTCGAAGTTGGTCCGCTTAACGACAAGCTCGAGCTTCTTGACAGCGTCCTTTGGACCATAGCCCGTTACGCGCAACCGCAAGCGTGCGGGCTCACCGCTGGCAACCGGCGTATTGTCCGGATCACTGACCTCAACACTAAAAGCAATTCCATTCTGAGGCGAATAGCTCGACGTCAAACTCACGCGATCGGCCACTGAAGCCCCTACAGGTGTGTAGTCATAATTTAGCCACCCGGACAGACGCGGACTCGCTGAAGAATCAGACGGTAAGTTTGAAGTGCTCAAAGTAATCGCATTCCGAAAACTGATCTTTGAGCCAGTTGGCATACCGGAAACGGGCGTAACGTTGCCGCGCAAGACATTTAATGTCGCTTGCAGACCACCCTCAGCACCGTAGAACGCCTGCATCTCTGCAGTTGAATCAATTGCGGTTCTGCCTGTCATCGTCGAGACCAGAATCAGTGTGCCGCCCGCGGCCAACAATAACGTCGACAACATCAGCACAGTTAATAGCGCCGCACCTGACTCACCTGACTTCGTTCCCTGCATTAATCCAATCCTTTAATAAGAGGGCAAATTAGAATTGCGTAACGTCACATCTGAAACAAGCAGGACACTGTGCTGTGGTTGATAACCGGCACTTCCGGGAGTTCCAATGGCGCCCAACTGCACGCACACAGCAACAACCAGGTACTGCGCTGCACTCGGACTCACTTCCGCACCGGAAGCACCGGTAACATCGCAGCCAGACGTGCCGTAAGACACTTTCCCGGCGTAGTAATGGATATAAAGACTGTCGAGCCGGTTGGCGAGCACGGTGACACTGCCGCCGGCTTCAGCGTATTCGTCGTAACGTGCCAGCAAATTAGTGTTATCAGCTTTGTGAACGAAGTATTTAATGTCCTCGCCTGCATCTTCGCCGGCCACGCCGATTTCATTGCGCGCGGTTGTACTCGCCGTTTCGTCAAACTTGTTCAGGTTTGAACGAACACGAATCATGCTGTTGCCGTTCACATCAGTCGTCGTATCGCCGGAAACTATGCCGTTGCCGCTCAGATTGAAACCGGCCGACGAAATCTCGCGAGACATGATATTGAGAGCGCGCTGGGCATCTGCAAGCGCATCGTTGTTTGAATTCGTTCTCGTCCGCACGTTCAATGCCTGGGCCAGCAGTACTGTCGCGATGCTCATGACCGTGAGCGTCAGAGTCATCGCGATCAGAAGTTCGATCAACGAGAAACCGGCATTGGATTGCTTTGCTAAACGTTTCGACATCTCTTCCTCAGTACGAACGATTTGGTCCCATCTGCTGAGTGGTGCGAGTGCTAACCAGGGTCACCGATCCGAAGATCGTATTCACGTTTGACGCCCACCTGGCACTCGAAGCTAGCGGCGTCACTTTCACCGTGATCGTTTTGAGTGTGGCTGACGAATTCAAAACTAACGAATTGGAAATGGTTGTGGTTACCGAATACTGCCGGCCGAGTCGCGTGACAGTCGTTACTACACCGCCAGAAGGAGTTTCATTAAGTGATGAGTCGTTGAATGAAACGCTGCGGAGTTGCTCCATTCGTTGTTGGGCTACCGCCGTTGCCATTTCACGATCGGCAGCGTTGGCAGTACTGGTCGCAGCGTAAGCAAACACACCAGCTACACCTAGTCCAACGATGGCCATCAGGACCATCGAAATTGTAGTTTCGATTAGAGTGAAACCTGCCTCAGACCGATTCTGGGTCTGGTCCATTTTGATTCTTCCTTTAGGGCACATTGATATTTACACTCTGCGATCCACAGCTCGAACTAAACGTCACGCTGCCGCTGGCTCTCTTTACAGTCACGGTAAATGTTGCCAAAGCGGAACCAGTTACCTTTTTCGAAAGCGGCGAAACTTGTATTTGACCGCTATTACTCGACGTTGCTTTGATAGTTGCCGTACCGCTGAAATTGTTCAGTGCGACAACGATGTTGCCGGACCCGTTTTGCATGATGGTGAGCGATCCAGGCGTTGCCACAATTGAACATAACGAAGGAGTGGGAGTTCCTCCCGGTGATGGTGAGGGTGTGGGAGTTGCTTGTGGCGTGGGCGTGGGTGTTGGTGTCGGTGTGGGGTTATTTCCGGGATGTGGCGTAGGCGTCGGTGTCGGCGTAGGCGTTGCGTTCGGATCGGACACGGGTGAAACCGTTGGAGAAGGGCTCGGCGTTGCGCCAGATGTCGATGTTGGCGATGGTGAAGGCAGTATGTCGGGAATCACGTCGCCCGACACATTGGTATTATAAGTAACCTGCGGAATCGAAGCGTCGTGAAATATTTCAGAGTCGATCGTTACGTCACCAGAGCCGGTTATATTTACATTGGCCGTGCCACTCTCGTTGCCAAATCCCACTGACATCTCATCAACAATGCGTCCGCGCCAGTCGAAGGTGATCGTCTGTAAAGAAGTGATGAAAGTAACGTTGCTCTCGAGCGGAAAGGTCTGAGTCGTGACACTGCCGGCAGCGTTGAAATCCATCGTCACGCTATAGGTCGAGTTGGTGATCATTTGCACGGTCGCTGATCCGTGACGTCGAACTGCATCGGCGCGTGCTCGCTCAACGTATGCCCCGAACTGCCGCGTTGAGTTGGATAATCGCATCGACGCGCGCGCTCTCGTGACGCCCATGACGGCTAGCGTCGATACAACGGAGATGATCGCAAGTGTCACCACTAGCTGTAACAACGAAAACCCGGACTCGTTTGCTTGTATTCTCATCATTTAACGGGTGAGTGATGCGGGATGGACAGGGAGAAACGCCTAAGACTTCTGGACACTTCGCGCGGCGTTTCTCCCTCGCAGTAGATCGCGGAGGAATTTACAAATCTATCAATTGTCTAATGTTGGCCCAGAAAACCGGAGCACAGGACCCACAAGACAGTCTTGCTGTCTGCATGAGGCGTACCACGGGCAAAGCCGTGGAGAATGAGATGGGATTGTGAGCTATTTCAAGTCGTCGAGTCGTAGACCGATCGGATCGGCGCCGGTTCCCTTCAGACCGTCGAGAACTCGTGCGACTTCGCCGTAAGGAATACTGCGTGGGGCTTTGATGAATACGGTCTTCTCGATGCGCTGCGACTCGGGAAGATCCACACGCGCGATCAAATCGAAGCGATATGCACGATTCTTCAATCGCTCTGCGAAGACCGAGCTCAGCTTCGCAGCGAGCGCCGAGACATCGTCAACGGTTCCCATGTTTGACAGACTGTTGAGCTTAAGGGTGCGATCAGGTTCGATCGTAACGACAAGAGTCAGGTCGCCAGGATTAATTTGCGGATTGTCATGAGGTATCGACGGCAGTTTTGCGATGAAGCGATGCGGCCTCAGAGGCGCGGCGACCATGAAGATGATGAGCAAAACAAGCAGTACATCAATCAGCGGAGTTACGTTGATAGTTGGAGCAGGGATAGCGCCTTTGCTTTCACTCATCTGCATTCCTCCACGCTTCGGAAGTGCAGACTTAGACACTCAATAACGTAAAAGGTTCCAGTAACGATCGGGCGTACTGTAGGGGCGGCCTCCGTGTGTTGATTGTCAAGACATCCTTTACAGTTTGTTATCACGACATCCTTTACACTTTTTATCCAGTAGTAGGGGCTGTGGGAACAGTGGAAAAACTGCGGTTTGTTTTCCACGGTTT
>DASYSD010000030.1:0-116025 GCA_036003745.1 Pyrinomonadaceae bacterium | reverse complement strand
GGCTAAACCTTTCAAATATCCTGGGCAGAAATTCCGCCGGCACACCTGGACCGGAGTCCTCGATCCTGATCTCAACCAGCGTTCCATCACGCTCAACGTAAACATCAATGGTTCCACTGCCGGGCGTAAACTTCACGGCATTTGCCAACAGATTCCAAAACACCTGCACCAGTCGTTCGTTATCAGCTCTGACAACCACGTCAGGCGCGGCAATATGGAGGCTGATCTTAATCTCCTTCGCTTCGGCGGCCGGTTGAATGGCATCGATAGCGGCATGAATTACCAACAGAAGATCGATAGGCTGCGTGCTAATCCGTAGCTTTCCGCTGACAATCCGCGAGACATCGAGCAGGTCTTCAATAATCTGTCGTTGCGCCGCCGCATTGCGTTCGATTACTTCGACCGCATGCGTCACACCGTCCGCATCGAGTTGTCCCGAGTGCAGTAATCGTGACCATCCCACCACTGCATTCAACGGCGTTCGCAGCTCGTGCGAAACAGTCGCCAGAAACTCTTCCTTTAACCGGCTGGCTTCTTCCGCCTGCTGGCGCGCATGACTCTCACGCTCGAGGAGTTCGGCACGCTCAGTTTCTGCTTTAACAGCAGCCGTGATATCCGTCGTGACGCCACGCATTCCCACTGGACCATTCTCATCACAAACAACTATCGACTGAGACTCGACCCAAACCTCGCGTCCGTCTTTGTGCTTCCAGCGAAACCGGTTCGTACCACCCTTGCCCGATGCAAAAATCACGGCTGCTCGTTCTGCGGCACGCTCCTTATCGTCAGGATGAACAATCGAAAGCCAGAAGTTTGGCGTCGACAACCATTCATCCCTGCTGTAACCGAGCATCTCTTCGACGTGATTGCTGACGAAGTCGATGCGTTGATTGCTTGCGTCGGGTTGTCCCCACGCTTCCCAAACAACTCCCGGAACATGCTCGACGATGTCTTCAATGCGGCGGCGGTGAACTTCGAGCTCCGATCCGAGTTTCCATTTTTCCTCTTCCGCTCTCTGTCTCTCGGTAGTAACAGCAGCTACGACTAGCGTCATCAACGAGGCAGTTCCAACAAATGACATCAGCAACAACAACGTAACGTTTGGGCTCGGTTGCACAAATGGACCATAACCGTGCCGCGCGCCCCACACCGCGAGTCCTGCCATCAGCACAATGGCGGTCGTCACGATTCTCTGATCGAATCGCAACGCCGCCCAGAGCAAGCACGGCAGACAAAGGTAAGCGAGTGGATATGTTTTAACCGGACCAGGAAACCAGCCGCCAAAAACGACCAGCACCACAATGAAAAGCAACACAAAGAGACTTGCGATCTCTGGAATGTCCTGGCGATTAATCCTGCGTGATGAACTCCACGAAAGCAGTAGCGGCGAAACGATAAGCGCGCCAAAACCATCGCCCATCAACCACGTCAGCCATAGACACCAAAATCTGGGCCATTGCTTTGGATCTCCCAAAGCCAAACTCAAACTTCCAATGGTTGCGCTCACTAACGGCGCTAACACCGCAGCGTAGACGATGAACGTCATCACCTGGCTGACCGAGTCGAAGGAATTTCGCCAGCGTTTCGATCGCTGCAAAAGAAACCAGGCGACGAGAGCCTCGAGCGTATTACCGGTAGCAATACCAAACGCAGCAGCGATGGAGATATTAGTGGGCAGGTTTGCGGCGAGCGCGCCAAGAAAAATGCCTGGCCAGACGCGACGACCAAAGATCAGAAGTGAGGCGATCGCGATCCCTGTCGGCGGCCACACAGGGGTCACGTTTTTGTGTTCAGAAGCTAACGAAAGGCCGAGTTCCGCACCTGCGAAATAGACAATCGCGACGAGTAAACTCAGACCAATTGGGGGCCAAAGGCTGCGTTTCATTTACTAACTCAGAGGGGAATAAACCGGGCCAGCCAGAGTCTAACGCTGCGCGTTCAGGGAAGCAAAGCTGAATGTTTTTAAAACGAAAAAAGCGCGGCGGTTTTTGCCGTCCGCCGCGCCAACTATACCCACAGGAGGAAAGGGGTATTCAACGTGTGAAATTATAGAGGATCTGGCCGCAGGGTGGCAATGTTCGTTACCGCACCGACCAGCTCGCCCGGAGTTGTAATACGACAGGTAAACAGGGGTCATCCCGGCTCCGCATTTTGCGCGAACAGCGTCTAAATGATGCCAAAAGGATCAAACAAAACGCACTGAACCGTCCCGTACATTCAATACCTTTTTCGTATGGTAAGATTCATTCCTTCCTCCAACTAGAGCAGGCCGAAGCTCGACGGCGCTTATGACAAACCATACCAACAAAGATCTAGTGGTGGTCGGTTCTTCCGCTGGCGGCGTGGGTGCTCTTTCTACCCTTGTGAGCACTCTCGACAAGGCCTTTCCCGCTCCGGTCGTGCTCGCTCAACATCTCGATCCGCAGCGGCCGAGCCAGCTTGGTTCAATACTGGAACGCCGCTCCGTGTTGCCCATAGTAATAGTCAGTGAGCATTCGCCGACGCCGCTCGAGAGCGGCAAGGTTTACGTAGTGCCCTCAAACAGACACGTAGTGATTGCCGATGGACACGTGCATCTGGAAGCCGATCATGCCGATCGTCCCAAACCTTCAGTTGATATGTTGCTGTCGAGTGCCGCCGCCTCATATGGTGAACACTTGATTGCGGTGATCCTTACTGGATCTGGATCAGACGGCGCTGCCGGCGCGGTAGACGTAAAGAACGCTGGAGGTTTGGTAATCATTCAGAACCCACAAACTGCGCTTTATCCATCCATGCCTCTTTCTCTGCCACCGACAGCAGTCGATCACGTGGTCGAGATGGAACAGGTCGGACCACTACTGTTTGATCTTTTGAAGGGGGTCAATCTTCCACCCGTCGAAAAGGTCGAGGATCCTTTACGTGACCTTCTGAATCAGGTGAGTGGCCAATCGAATGTCGATTTCCAGCACTATAAATCTTCCACAATTCTGCGTCGTATTTCGCGCCGCATGGCGGTGACCCGCAACGCAAATCTTCACGATTATGCTGACTACCTTCGCAGTCATCCCGAAGAGAATAAGGAACTGGTTAAAGCGTTTCTGATCAGAGTGACCGGCTTCTTTCGCGATCCTGAGGCTTTCGACTTTCTCAGACAGACGGTCATGCCCACTTTGATCGAACAGGGTGAACAAAATGGGCGCATGTTGCGGATGTGGTCGGCAGGTTGCGCCACCGGAGAAGAGGCTTACTCACTCGCTTTACTTCTCGCAGATCTTCTCGGAAACGATTTTTCGCAGTGGAATGTCAAGATTTTTGCTACGGACCTCGCCACCGACGCGGTCACTTTTGCTCGTCGCGGGATCTATCCCGAAAACGTTCTGAGCGACTTGCCGAACGATTACCAGGCCCGCTTTTTTGACCGCATCGATCATGGTTTTCAGGTAGCAAAAGCACTAAGGCAAGCTGTTATCTTCGGACAACAGGATATCAGCCGCGGAGTGCCTTTTCCCCGCATCGACCTCGTCTCTTGTCGCAACCTTCTGATTTATTTGAAGCCTGAACTGCAACAGGCGGTTCTTGATCTCTTCGCGTATTCGCTACAGCAATCTCATGGTTATCTCTTCCTTGGTAAGGCAGAGACCGCGCGTCCCACCAAGGGAACCTTCGAGCTGATTAATAAGAAATGGAAAATCTATCGCTGTCTCAGTGGCCCTCTTAATCTGCCGATTCGTGATAGTGCTTTTTCCGCCGGCACAATAACGAATGCGAGGCGTGAACCACGACGCGGGCAGATAAGTACTTCAAATCCGCATGCCAGCGAATTGACGCAGCCTGAGATTGAAATTGCACATCTGCGGCGTATCAATGAAACGATAATGCGCTACACCGCCGCCGCCGTAGTGATCATCGATCGCTCATACCGGATTCTGACGATCAATGTGGCTGCCAGGCGGCTCCTGAGCGTTCGCGATCTGGCTTATGACCAGGACTTCCTTCATAGCATCCGCGGGTTGCCGTATCACGACGTTCGTAGAGCCATCGATACATCTTTTCGCGAACATACCAGCGTTAATCTGGAGGAGATCCAATTGGATCATTCATCGGAAGGTTCAGGACGTTATGTAAACCTCACGATCACGAACATGCACGTTGAGCAAGGCTCTCCTGAACTTGCGGTGATTACGGCTATCGACGTCACGGAACAGGTACAACTGAAGCAGCGCCTCGACACCACTCAGCAGGAACATGGCGCACTCGTTACCGAATTGAACGTGGCAAACAAGCGCTTCAGCACGATGAACAAAGAGCTACAGGACGCCAACGAAGAGTTGCAGGCTGCTAACGAGGAGTTGATGCTTACTCAAGAGGAATTACAGGCCACCAACGAAGAATTTGAAGCTACGAACGAAGAGTTGCAGGCGACCAACGAAGAGCTCGAGACCAATAATGAAGAGCTGCAGGCGACCAACGAGGAATTACAGACTACTAATGACGAGCTGACATCTCGCACGGCGGAATTGCAGGAGCTGGCCAGACAGAACAGAATCGAGCAATTACAGCTTTCTATCCTGCTGGAGCGATATCCACATTTCGTCATGGTGTTGAATGCCCACAACCTCACCGTTAATACAGTTAATCCTGTATACACAGAGTGGCTGGAAGGCCGTGAGGTAGTCGGTCTCCCTGTCAGCGATGTTTTTGGCGGCAAAGATCTTGGCGAGTTGATCAAGTCACTTAAAACCGTTGCCCGCGAGTCGCAAACAATTAAGACCAAGCCGCTCGTAGCCAGTGTCGGCGACCATGAAAATCGCACCGCGAAGTTTGTCCACACAATAGTGCCAATTACCGACGCCGAGAGCGCCAGTGTCAATCGACTGTTTCTCTACAGTGAGAAGGCTGAATAGTTTCGTGGGTAATTAAATCACAGTGACCTAAGCCACCGTAGCGACAGTTCAGATTTTGGGGTCTCTGAATTGAGTCCGCATGCTCGTGTAACACTCACACACTGCACGCTCCAGCAGGCCACGGTCGCGAATGTGTAACTGCCCGCGCCGGTACTCGATTGCATTCATCCCCTGAAGCATTCCCGCGGCGACGGTAATTCCTGCGCGGCGCGCACCGACTCGAGAGGCAATCATCTCCTGCGTCAATTTCAGGTTGTCGCCACCAACGCGATCGTGAACCATCAACAACCAACAACACAATCGTTCCATGATCGTGTGCCTGGTATTGCAAACGCAACGCTGCGAGACCTGGGTAATCAAGCTTCGATAGGCCTTCAGCAATGCCCTGAGAGCTTTTTCATTCTGAACGAACAACCGATCCAACAGTGTTGCCTCGAGTTGAATAGCGTTCCCACTGATCGAGACCCAGATCCATTGCCTGGAGAGACCACTGCCGAGAACCGTTGAAATTCCGACCAGGCTCTCGCGACCCACCATACAAGTTTCAACGGTGGTGCCATCTTCCATGATTGCGAGTTTGGAGACCACGCAGTCCAAAGGAAAGTACACGAGGTCGATCTTGTCGCTCTGTTCGTAAAGAACTTGGTTGACAGAAAGAGGGACAATTCGCAACTCAGGTAACAGTTTGTTAGAGATGTCGGAAATTGTCAGAAGCTCTGCCAGCAACACGTTGCGTGAAGCGATGCTCGAAGTGAGAAGCTCTTTTTTTTCCAGTAACGATTGAAGATTGCTACTCATCACACCTTGCTCCTAACTGCCGCACTTCAAGAGAACTCGGGTGACTATTCAGAGGGTAAATCGAGCTAGTCGTACAGCCCACAATATACCCTTTTTGTCCGCGAGCGTACAGTGGCTTTGATCAAAAAATGATTGTTTTTCAAGGCGTTAAACAAGTTGGGGGCGGGTAAAAAAGATCAGTAAAACTTGAGATACATGTCCGAAAACGTACTGACAGGGATGGTCCTGACTCATAGACTGAGCACACACAACAAGCAGGGTGGCCGAGGCTGATGTATCCTTCCCGACTGACCTTGAGAATGTATGTCGGCCCCGGCCTCAATTCTTCGAGAATTTAATCCCGAATAAACATGATTGCGGCAACCTTTCATAGCGAGTGTGAAGGTCATGCAAAGAAGTAACGTCCCCCGGGTCCTTTACATTGAGGATCACGAAGATACGCGCGAGCTGGTGACGCTTGTGCTTGAACAAAAGTGCTTCGAAGTTGTGACTAGCTCGACAATTAAGAACGGAGTCGATCTGGCGTACTCACAGGATTTCGATCTTTACTTGCTGGACTCATGGCTGCCGGATGGATCAGGTTTGGATCTGTGCAAGCAAATACGTGAGTTCGACAAAGCGACGCCGATTGTTTTCTACTCTGCCGCAGCGTATGAGATCGATCGCGAGCAGGCACTCAATTCGGGCGCTCAGGCGTATCTTGTAAAGCCGTCACAACCGTCGGAACTCTGCAGCCTCGTCAGCTCGTTGATCGAATCACACCGTCGTCCGCGCCGCGTCGCCGTCTAGAATATTTTGATCTGCGGAACGTACTGTAGGGGCGGCCCTCCGTGGCCGCCCGTGGTTTTGGTAGATCGTGTTGCAAAAGACCCGTCACAACCGCGGGCGCCGAAGGAAGGTATTGTTGGGCACTCTATAGCCGCCCGCGGTTTTAATGGTTCGTGCTGCAAACGATTTCGTCAAAGCCACGGGCGGCCACGGAGGGCCGCCCCTACAGTACGTCCAATGGCCGCCGATATACTAGTCAGAGCTTCGAGCTAATAGCGTGTCCCGCATTCCTGCCGGCCAGATGCTCCAGAGCAAGAGACCTGATAGCCACAGGGTGAGGATCGTCACAGCTGTGAGCACGAGCCAGAACATCCAGTAAGCGTGAAACGTCCGATCCCATCCCGGCTGTACCGCATGCGCGAGATTAACGTTCAATGCCGGCGCCGTCAGAAACCGCGATAACAACTGGACCACCAGATACCAACCAAACGCCCAGCGCCACGACGTTCGATCCATCCCCACCTGACTCAGCGCAATCAACGCCACAGCGAGCCCACCAACGTGCGCGAGCGTTGAAGAAAGAAACACCCCCCACGCCAGCACCACCCAAATAATCCAGATAACCAAACCCGGAATCATCCAGATCGCAGCCAGCCTGATCACGACCGGCTTTTCCAGAAACAGTCCCAGTGCGAGTAGCAGGTTGCCGAGGTTACACATCCAGAACATGTTCCCCAGCTCATTGATTGGCCAGTAATGCACGACCTGCGCGAAAAAAAAGATGAGCGGGAAAATGCCGAGCAAGCGGAGTTTTGTGCGGGGGGAGATGTTCATCATCCACAGATTACACAGATTCCCTATTTGCGATTCACCCGAGAATATCACCCGCAGCAAAAAAACAGATACTTGTCTTGACAACAATCGCTCTGAAACAGAGACTAACCTCCAGCCATGAGTTCTCTGGAAGACCTCCTCAAAAAATCAATCCCGGAACTGAGCGACCTGTTTGTGCGGCGTGAGAGACGCGTACCTAAAGGTTTACTTGAAGCTCTGGAAGTTGATCGCCGACAGGGCGCGCACCAGCTCGCGAAGCGCATTCGTGAAAGGTATCGCGAGAATCGTTCTGAGGGTCAGCGACTGCACTTTCTGCTGCGCTTTGAAATTGACCTCTGGTCGCAGGGCTACGGGTTTGTCGCCGGCGTCGATGAGGCAGGCATGGCGCCACTCGCCGGACCTGTGGTCGCTGGCGCTGTCATCCTGCCGCAGAACTACAAGCTTCGCGGCCTGAACGATTCCAAGAAGATTCTCGATCCTGAGAAACGAGATGAACTCGCGCAACAGATCAAACAGGATGCTGTGTGCTGGTCGGCCGGATTTGCGGAAGTCGAAGAGATCGACAAGATAAATATCTATCACGCCGGTCTGCTGGCGATGCAGCGCGCAGTGCAGGGTTTGACCTCACAACCTGACTTCATTCTTGTTGACGCACGCAAGATTCCAAACTGTCAAACTCCGCAACGAGGCATCATTCGCGGTGACGCGCTCTCGGCAAGCATCGCCGCGGCGTCAATCATCGCAAAGACCACACGCGATGCTCACATGCGCGAACTGGACCAGATGTATTCCGGCTACGGTCTCGCGATTCACAAAGGGTACCCCACACCTGAGCACTGTCGCGCGCTGAAAGAGCTCGGTGCCTTGCCGATTCATCGTCGTAGCTTTGCGCGCGTGAGACAAGCGCTGGGCCTCGATCCAATCCAGACGGAATTGTTCGGCGCGGAAGAAGATATGGCGCAGGAGATGGCCGCCGGAACGAGCTAATAGGTCATAGATACCTATTTTCAAGATTTCCACGACACTTAAAGAATCACTTTAGCGTTTACTCCCTTCCATGGCATCACTAGCCGAATACAAGAAGAAGCGTAAGTTCGACAAAACTCCGGAGCCTGGACCAACGAAGAAGCGCACTCGCACCGGTCGCTTGTACGTGATCCAGAAACATCGCGCCACACAACTCCATTACGACTTTCGTCTCGAAGTCGACGGCGTGCTAAAGTCGTGGGCCGTACCGAAAGGACCATCGCTCGATCCAAGCGTGAAGCGCCTGGCGATGCAGGTCGAAGACCATCCAGTTGATTATGCGAAGTTTGAAGGCGTCATACCGGAAGGCGAGTACGGTGGGGGCACAGTGATGGTTTGGGATTACGGAACATACAAGCCGGAAGAGACTGATGATGTTGAGGGATCGCTGCGTAAAGGCGACTTCAAGTTCACACTCGATGGCGAGAAGTTAAAAGGTTCCTGGGTGCTGGTGCGCACACGCGGAGAGCGACAGTGGTTGCTGATCAAGCATCGTGATTACTACACCACGACAGAAGAGGTCACAGAAATCGCGCCGGTCTCGATTCTCACGCGACGTTCGCTCGCAGAGATTGCTGAAGACGAAGGCGGTAACGTTAAGAAAGCCGCGACCGGCGATCCAAAAAAGATCCCACGCCGCACCGGAGTAAAGCGCCGCAAGAAAGGCGCGAAAGCAAAAGTCTGGCACAGCAACAGGCCCAGCTAAGATCCGCGTTTTATCGTTCTGGCTATCCGTTTCATCCGTAGCTAAAAGTCAGATGAGCCCGCGATACGACAAATTTCCATCCACAATTCTTGCTGCTGAAGTGAACGGATGTTCTTCGGTTTTGTTTTGATCGAGGATGTGAATCACAGTGTGACCGGCGGCTTTGAGATAATCCGAGATCAGACTGCGATGACAGCGCCACCAAAGCGACTCCGCACACATTACCGCCACGCGAGCCGTGCCCGCGCGTTCAAGTAGATCCTTAACTCCCTTTCTGAACTCTTCACTCTCCATGTGATCCGCGTACGCGCGAAACGACGCATTCTTCCATGCAGTGTTATGCGATTCGGCACGCGGTGTTCTTCGCCCGCCAAGTCTCGGCTCGTGCCTGTACTCAATCCCAGCCTGTCGCAACGACTCGGCCAGCGCCGCGCGATTGAATTGCGGATAACGGCGTGACCCCGGAAAGCTACGCACATCAACCAGCGCCTCAATCTCGCGCGCCTTGAGTATCTGCACAAACTCTTCAGCGCTGCGTGTCGAATGCCCTACTGTCCAAACTGTCGCCATGATGCTGAGTCGTAAGTTTAAGTGTGGGCCCGCCGACTGTTGAAGTAATCCATCAAAACCCGAAATGTAAAGTTAAAGATAAGCTTCAAGTCGAAACCGACCTTTCGTCTCAGTGAGAGGCTTCCACAAATCACCAAGCTTGCGAACACGCGCGGGCACGTTGTCGATCCGGAAGTCTTCGATCGCGATCCCGCGCTCGAGTTCTTTCCAGGTAACCGGCGTCGATACTGAGGGCAGCCTGTTTGGCCTGACCGAATAGACTGACGCCAACGTGCGTCCCCACGCATTCTGGTTGTAATCAACCAGCACCCTTCCCTTCGGACGTTTCGACACCTGATAGACTGCCGTCAAAAGTTTCGGCGCCTGCGAAGCCACTGCCCGAGCAAATTCTTTCGCAAACGTCCACACCTGTTTTTGAGTTGGTCCATGTTTGATGGGAATGTAGATATGAATACCCTTCGAGCCGGTTGTTTTAACGAAGCTCGGGATCTTGAGCGAGTCGAGCGCCAGCTTCAGAAACAGCGCGCCTTCACGCACTTTCTCAAACGAAGCATCGGGCACTGGATCGAGATCGAAATGCACGTAATCAGGGCGATCGACGTCCTCGCAGCGTGCATACCATTGGTTAAGATCGATGCAACCAAGATTGATCACCCACATCAATGACGCGACGTCTTGAATCATCGGGAAGTTGATGATGTTCCCTGACTCGTGCTCGATGTTGCAGATCTCAATCCAATCAGGACGCGGTGAGGGCGCGCGTTTCATGAAAAAGAACTCACTGCCGGCGCCGTTAGGGTAGCGCTTCATCACCATCGCCCGGTCAGTCAGGTGAGGGAGTAACGCTGGTGCGACATCCAGGTAATACTGGATCAGGTCGCGCTTTGTGACACCGAGCTTCGGCCAGAAGAGCTTATTGAGATTGGTGAGCTTCACTACCTTATCGTCGATCTCGACGTCGAGAGTGGTTTTGTCTCTTGGCAGCTTGATCTTTGGGATTACTGATTTGCGGCGTTTTGAGGAACCCTCTGCTCGTTCGACGGTAGCTGGGTGAAAGTCAGTCGTTGGGAACAAAGGCATCAGTTAAAGTAAAACTTTAGGAAACTAGATCACGCTGCCGTCAGCAATCACCGCGTTCTTCGGCACGATGATGATGCTATCGCGAATGAAATACGAACCGCCGGGCCCATCTGCCTCAGTAACTGCGGCTTCATTCAACAGCCGCGCATTCTTTCCGATGCGAGCATTCTTGTCGATGATGGCGCGTTTGATGACTGTTCCCTCCCCTATACCAACTCGCGGCACTCCCTTGCTCAGATCGCCACGCATCTCTTCGAACGTCTGATAGAAGTCGGCTCCCATCAAGAACGACGATTCAATCTGAACACCTTTCGAAATCCTGCTGCGCAAACCCACGACGGAGTTTGTGACCTTAGCACCATTGATGATGCAGCCGTCGCTGATGATGGAATCGTTAATCTCCGTCTCTTCAATCTTCGAAGGAGGCAGGTAGCGAGCGCGTGTGAAGACCGGAGCTTCCGCGTCAAACAGATTGAACTTCGGAATCTTGGTCGTGAGATCCAGGTTCGCACGATAGAAAGCACCGATTGTTCCGATGTCTTCCCAGTAACCATCGAACATGTATGCCTGCACTTTGCGCGACTTAATAGCTGCGGGAATGACATGCTTGCCGAAATCCATCCATGACGGATCCTCTGCGATTAACTGTTCCAACTGTTCGTACTTGAACACGTAGATTCCCATCGACGCGAGAAATGGGCGTCGCTGTGCTTCGTTCGCGTCGAGTCCGAGCGTCGTAGTGTCGACTTGCATTGAAAGCAGGTCGTCGCCTTTAGGTTTTTCTTTAAACTCCACGATGCGTCCGGTTTCGTCAGTCTTCAACAACCCAAACTCACTCGCCGAACGTGCCTCGCACGGAATTACAGAGACGGTGACATCCGCATTCGTTTGATAATGGCGCTCGAGAAACTCTCGGTAGTCCATGCGATAGAGATGATCGCCAGAAAGAATCAACAACGTGTCAATGCCCCAGTTACGAATGTGCGGCAAGACCTGTCGCACGGCATCTGCGGTTCCCTGAAACCACTGCGGGCTCTCGGGTGTCTGCTCGGCAGCGAGTATCTCCACGAATCCGTTTGAGAAGGGTGAGAACCGATATGTTTGTGCGATGTGACGATTGAGTGACGCGGAGTTGTATTGCGTCAACACAAACGTTCGCAGGATGTCAGAGTTGATGCAGTTTGAAAGGGCAATGTCGACGAGCCGGTACTTGCCTCCGAGCGGAACGGCCGGCTTCGAACGTTGTTGTGTGAGCGGAAAGAGACGATTACCGGCGCCTCCGCCGAGAATGACTGCCAACAGTTTCGAGTTTGCCGGCATTAGTAATCACCGTCCTAGTAAGCGGAGGAACTTGCGGTGGCAGGCGTTTTACCCGCAGCTTCTTGTGCGATCTTTACACCAACACTGGCGCCGATACGCGTAGCGCCGGCTTCAACCATCTTGCGTGCGTCTTCGAGACCTTTCACACCGCCTGAAGCTTTCACGCCAAGCTCTGATCCGACTGTGCGTCGCATGAGAGCGACATCAGCAACCGTAGCGCCACCTTTCGAGAATCCAGTTGAAGTCTTTACGAAATCAGCGCCAGCTTTCTTCGCCGCCTGACACGCACGCACCTTCTCGTCATCAGTCAACAACGCTGTCTCGATGATCACCTTACAAACTACGTCATACTCATGTGCAACTTGAACAACTGAACGAATGTCGTGCTCGACGAGACAATCATCTCCACTCTTCAACGCACCGACATTGATCACCATGTCCACTTCCCTTGCCCCGTCGAGGATCGCGCGCCGGGCTTCGTACGCTTTAACGTCAGGCAACGTGGCGCCGAGCGGAAATCCGATGACAGTGCAAACGGGAACACCGCTGCCGATCAGACTACACGCGGCCACGCGCACCCACGTTGGGTTTACGCATACGGATGCGAAGCGATACGTCGCGGCTTCCTGACAGAGTTTCTTTATGTCGTCGTCGGTTGCCTCGGGCTTGAGCAGTGTGTGGTCTATCAGGCTGGCCCATTCTCTGGCCGAGCCGGTTTGGCCCAACACGAGACCGATGCGCGCGGCGCCCGCGTCGACGATGCGGTGCATCCGCTCGGGGCAACGGTGGAAACACTCGGACGTGCAGCCACACATCGCCGCCTGTTCGCCGCTGTCGCCATTGAGACGCGCGACGATGGCATCTGTGATCTGGTCAATTAAAGCTTCGTAATCGCCGTTGCTGGAAAAGGGCATGACGGAGCATTCTAGCACGTGAAGTCTTACAAGCAGTCTCCCGCAAAGGCGCAAAGGCGCAAAGAAAACGAAAGGCATTTCGGCGTCTTGCTTTGGGTCTTTCTTTGCGCCTTTGCGCCTTTGCGGGAAAAATTTTTTAGCACCTACCGCTGGTATTGGCGCTGAATTGCGTCGATCTTCGCGACGCGTTTGCGATGCCGGTCTTCGGTAATCTCGGTGGAGAGCCAGGTGGTGACGATGTCGCGCATTTGCTTGCTGTCGATCGTCTTGCTTCCCAACGTCAACACGTTCGCGTCGTTGTGCTCGCGTGAATTACGCGCTACATCGACCGAATAACACGCAGCCGCGCGAACACCTGGAACCTTATTCGCCGTCATCGCACTGCCAACCCCCGCTCCATCAATCATGATCCCAAGATCAGAGCTCCCCTCGGCGACCGCGCGTGCTACTGCGTGTGCAAAGTCAGGATAGTCAACTGCGTCCTCCGAATACGCGCCAAAGTCCTGCACGCGGTGGCCCATCTCAGTTAACAAGACCTTGAGTTCTTCCTTCATCCTGAAACCACCATGATCTGCACCAACTGCGATCAGTTTCGAAGCCTTCGACCCACGCCGCGGAGTGCGTCGCACGATCTCGATCTGCTTTTCACTAATGATGTCTGCGGCTAATGGCGTCAAACGCGCGTCCTCACCAATTCTGAGAACAGCACCGCGCTCCAAACCGCGCACGTCGTCCTCAGTGATGACGCTCTTCGCAGACTCATCGCGCGTAACTGCCGTTTGCGTGTTGCTTTCGGAGACTGTGTTTACAAAGCGAGTCGGAGTTTCAGACGACGCCTTGTCGTCCGCGTTTTCAGGTGCAGCTTTGGCGAGCACTTCACGCACAAGCGCGCGCACTCGATCGCGAGTTGAATCGTCCGCCATCAAACGTTCCTCAGATCCAGCAAGCGCGTGCTAACGGAAGCCAGTTTGCCCGTACGGAAGGTGAAGTCAACGCGGCCAACATAGATGCCGCTTTTGCCGACTTGAAAAACATACGTCTTTGCGCCGCAGGGTTGAGTCGTCGTCACCGGCTCTTTCATGAACGTATGCGTGTGTCCGCTGGCGACGAAGTCGATCCCATCAACCTGCGATGCGACGAAGGAGTCGCCTCGGTCTCCCTTTTCAAAATAGCCAAGATGCGACATACAGACGACCAGTGCGCAACCTTCTTCCTCCCGCAGCTTTTTCACGACCTCGCGAGCAGCAATGATCGGATCAATGTAGGTCAAGCCTTTGAAGTTGTCTGGCGTAATCAATCCGACAGGGCTAATGCCTAAGCCAAACAACCCGATCTTAATACCGCCGGCTGTTTTTACGACGTAACGTTTGACGCGCTGCTCCAGCACGGTCCCTTTGACGTCATAATTCGCAGACACCACATCGAAGTTTGCAAACTTGAGCGCTGCGGCCAGGGCTTCAACTCCGTTATCAAACTCGTGATTGCCGAGTGTGCCAACATCGTAACCAATCGCAGACATCGCTTTGTATTCAACTTCGCCTTTATAGAAGTTGAAATAGGGCGTTCCCTGGAGTACATCGCCCGCATCAATGAGCAAGGTGTTGGGATTTTCTTTTCTGACTCGCTTTACGAGTGTTGCCCGGCGCGCAACGCCACCCTTTCCGGCGTCGATATCATTCGCGGGCAAAGGATCGATCTGTGAATGCGTGTCGTTGGTGTGAAGAATCGTGATGACTGTTTCGGCCGCACTCGCCGCAAGCAGCTCTCGAGGACAGCCAGCGATTGTCGCGCCAAATGCCGCCGCAGTAGTTAAGAATGTACGTCGATTAATCATCGCGGATTCTCAGTCGTCTTTGGTCCTGGGCCAATTTGTACAAAGCGATTATCGACGACACTGCGTACCGGTCGCCCGGCGGCAGTTTCAGACTTGACGTAATTCATGACGGCGTCGCGCAAAGTTATATTAAGCGGCGTCGTGCTCTTTGCTTCCTGAAGAAGCGCGTATGCTCCGCTCTTGAGTCGCAGGAGGTAATCGATCGTGACAATTGTGTAAGTCTGATTCGGATCGACGTCGTGCTCTTTTCCGTTCTCGTCGACGAGCTTGCCACTGATAAACTCAGGACGGTCGCGGTCGTTGTACTTGAATTCAAGGCGCGCGCCCGACTGAGTATCGCGGACCACGATCTGAAGTAACTTCGCGAGCTGAACGCCGCTTAGGTCTACTGCAACGAGCGCATTTTCAAACGGCAACAACTCGAAAATATCGCTCGCACGCAACTCACCGGCGGCGATTTCATTCTTACGCAGACCACCGAGATTCACCAGCGACAGCACCACAGGTTTACCGAGTTTTGCCTGTCCCTGCGCTCTGATCGCATCGGTGACGAAATTTCCCAGCGAACCACCGCCTACACCAGACTTTTTTAGACCACCATCGAGCCGTCCGATCACTTTGCTGAGCTCACGAACCTTCGCTTCGTAGGGCGCAATTATCTTCACGACGTCAGGATCGTCGGGAAGACTCGAGTCGACTGACAAGAGTCCCGTACGTGTTTCAGGCCGCGGCTGACTCGTGCCCGGTTTTGCCGGAGCCGCTGTCGCGGGACAAGGTTCGATTGCGGCTCCCTGCCCAAACGCGGGAACAGCAAGAAGCGTCAGCGCGATAACGCAAAGAAACGTCTTGATCTTTCTGTTAATCATTTGACCTGAAGGAAGAGCTTGCATAGTATGTCGCACCACGCAGCACATAGGCAAACTCTTGCTCGACCAACACCAGCACTAAAAGGAGAAATAACTTGGCTACTTCTTCAGCGCAGGTTAACTCGGAGTTTAGTAATCCGAATCTCGCCATTCTTTTTACCGAGGAACAAATTCGCGCCCGCATAAAGGAGTTGGGTGCAGAGATCACGCGCGACTACGCCGGTCTCAATCCGTTGCTAATCGGCGTTCTGAAAGGAGCGTGTTTTTTTCTGAGCGACCTGCTGCGCGCGATTGATGCGCGTCTGAGCATCGAGTTCATGGCGATCTCGAGTTACGGATCCTCAACGCGAACCTCAGGTGAAGTTCGCATCATGAAGGACCTCGATGTTCCGATCGAAGGACGACACATTCTCGTCGTCGAGGATATTGTTGACACCGGGCTCACGCTCTCGTATCTGCTCGCCAACCTCGAATCGCGCGGCGCCGCAAGTGTGAAACTCGCAGCACTACTCGACAAACACGAGCGCCGCCAGAAGGAAGTGAAGATCGACTATCTTGGTTTTCAGATTCCCGATGAGTTCGTGGTTGGTTATGGTTTGGATTTTGCCGAACGCTATCGCAACCTGCCGTTCATCGGTGTCTTGAAGAATCCAGAAGCGTAGGGAGACAAATCAAGTGAAGAAGTCTCTGTTACTAATCGTTTTGCTGCTCTTTGCTGTGTCTGCTTCAGCGCAGCAGCCTGACTATTCCAAGGTGCAAATGAAAGCCACGAAAGTGGCCGGTAATGTGTACATGCTCGAAGGTGCTGGTGGAAACATCGGCGTTTCGGTTGGCGATGATGGTCTTTTGATTGTCGACGATCAGTTTGCGCCACTTGCGGACAAGATCAGGGCCGCGTTGAAAGGACTTGCCGATAAGAAGTTGCGCTTCATTCTCAACACCCACTGGCACGGAGATCACACCGGCGGCAATGTTGCTTTTGGACCAGAGGCTACAATCATCGCTCACGATAATGTGCGCAAGCGTCTTGCTACCGAGCAGAAGTCAACAGTGTTCAATAGCACTACTCCGCCATCTCCGAAGGAAGCGCTTCCGGTGATCACTTTCGACCAGTCGTTGACAGTGCACTTCAACGGTGAAGAGATCCGCGCGATTCACTTTCCGAAAGGCCACACTGACGGTGACAGTGTCATCTTCTTCAGCTCATCAAACGTGATTCATCTTGGCGACGACTTCTTCGCCGGACGCTTTCCGTTTGTCGATCTGGAGAGTGGCGGGACTGTTGAGGGATTAACGAAAAATATCGGCGAGATCATCACAAAGATCCCCGCCGGAGCAAAGCTGATTCCCGGACATGGTCCAATCTCGACGGTTGATGATCTGAAGAATTATCACAACATGCTGCAACAGACGACCGAGATTGTGCGACAGAAGATCAGCGCGGGAAAAACTCTGGACCAAATCAAGAGCGAAGGTCTGCCAGACGAATGGAAACCCTGGGGCACGGGCTTTATCAAAACCGATCTCTGGGTCGAAACGATCTACAGGAGTCTCACGGCGAAGAAGTGAAGCGGATATCTTTGTAGGGGCGGCACTGCGTGGCCGCCCCTTCGCGAGAAACAGACCCGCTCGAAAAAAAATCGTTGCCTCTCACGCGGTCGGGATCCTATCGGAAACTCCCGAATCCGACGCGAGGGGCGGCCACGGAGTGCCCCTACAAAGACTTGTCAAAAATTCCTGAGTTCCGCCAAAAAACTCACCCCTGCAGTTAGATGCAAGCCAAAGTTTTCTGCAATTGTCTGCCCGATGTCGGCGAGCGAATTGCGGGTACCGAGGTTGACGCCGGGGCGCGCTGTTTTGCCGTAGACGAGTATTGGCGCGTACTCGCGTGTGTGATCTGAGCCGCGAAACGTTGGATCGTTGCCGTGGTCCGCTGTGATCATCATCACGTCATTGTCACGCATGGCTCCTTCGATTTCAGGAAGCCGGGAATCAAAGTGCTCGAGCGCTTTTGCGTAGCCTTCCGTGTCGCGCCGGTGTCCGTAGAGCATGTCGAAGTCGACGAGATTGGAAAAGATCAGACCGCGCGTTGAGTCGTTTAGCGCTTTAATCGTTTGATCAATCGACTGTTCGTTGTTCTTCGCGATCAAATCCTGCGTGACTCCCAGCGAGTCGTAAATCGAAGCAATCTTGCCGATACAAACCACGTCGAGATCTTCATCGGCGAGTGCCGGAAGAAGATTTTCGCGCGGCGGCGGCACTGCATAATCGTGACGATTCTCCGTGCGATAGAAAGCTCCCGGCTGGCCCAGGAAGGGTCGAGCAATCACACGCCCGACTTTGTGTTCGCCATCGAGTATGCGTCGAGCGATCTCGCAGATCTGATAGAGTCTTTCGAGCGGGATCACTTCTTCATGAGCGGCAATCTGAAAAACCGAGTCTGCTGACGTGTAGATGATCGGCTTGTGCGTCTTGACGTGCTCTTCTCCCAGGTCCTTGATGATCTCTGTGCCCGAGGCAGGAATGTTTCCGAGGACGCCTGGCACCTCAGTCTCGCGAATAAATCGATCGATCACAGACGAAGGAAAACCGTTCGGATAAGTCGGGAACGCGCGATCGAGGACGATACCCGCCATTTCCCAGTGTCCGGTCGTGGTGTCTTTACCGTTGGATCGCAAAGCACAACGACCATACGACCCAACCGGTTGGTCCAATGGCGTCACCGAATGTAACGCACGAATATTGCCAAGTCCGTAGCGCTGTAGATTTGGAAGACGCACCCGGCGCGACTCGAGGATATGACCGAATGTGTCGGCGCCGGCGTCGCCCCATTCCGGAGCATCAGGCATTGCACCGATGCCTGCGCCATCGAGAACGATTAGTAAGATGCGGTTGAAAGGGGATGAACTGGGCATGAAAGGTTCTACTGTTTCGGCGCGTAGTAACCGTCGCGCGCACGAATTTGGGCTTTTTCCTTTAGACCTTTTACTTCGAGTTTGATGGAGCGGAACTTTCCGTCGCGAGCTTTATTGGTTGGATAGTAACCGAGACTGTATTGCGTACCGATGTCAGCAGCAACACGCGCGAATGCAGCGCGTGCGTCAGCCAGGGTGGCGGCTTCAAAACTTCTGCCACCTGAACCGCGTGCGAGATCATTCATCTCACGTCGCGCGAGATTATACAGCTCGCGGCTTATCGACATTCTCTCGAACGGACCCATCTGACAGAAACTGTTAAAGCTTTCCTCTTTCGCTTTAGGGAAGAAGAGCTGCCGGTAACGCTCTATCTGTCTTTTCGACAGCGAAAGCTGGCCATCGTCCTGACAATCTTTCATCAGACGATCTTCGACAAAGTCTTCGGTGTTTACCTGAATGAAGTAACAAGCGATTCCTGCGCGCGACAATTTCGTTTTTGCCTGGACGAAATCTGAATTACTTGAGGAGTCAACTCCATCAGTCAAAGCTACCACCGCACGCCTTCCACGAACATCATCTCTGGGTGGCTCGCGGAAAACACCGTCTGCAACACGCTCGAGCGCGTCGTAGTATGGCGTGCCCTGACTGGCGCCCAGGTTGTCGATCGCAGTTCGCAGTGCTTCACGATCACCTGTCAAAGTCGTCAACACCTCCACAGCTGCAATCGGGTCGGCAACAGTCCGCGCCTGATTGAAGGCAACAATTCCGACTCGATCGCCGGGTCGCAGCGCTTCGATGAAACTGTTTGCGGCAGCGCGTATCAAAGCGACGTCATCGCGTGTCGAACCTGAAGTGTCGAGCAGCAAGGCAATCTCGAATGGAGTTTCAGTGGTGCCGAAGTTGGCGATCGCTTGTGGTTGACCGTCTTCGATGATACGGAAGTTCTCCGGCTTCAGTCCTGACAAGGGCCGTCCGGAGCTGTCAGTCACAACTGCGGGCACGGAGACAAGTTGCGTATCAACTCTGACGACGTCGCCTTCGTCGACCTCGTCTGGATCCGGTGAAGTCTTTTTCGCATCGGGTGTCTGTTCCGATCCCCCAACGCGTCGCGGCCTCTGTGCCGGTTGTTGTGTGATCTGCTGCGCGCGTGTTCCTTCGATAAAGATCACCGCAATGCACGCGAGGGTTAACAGGGCGATCCGGCTGGGCAAACGACAGCGAAGTTTTTTAAATGCTGGCATAACGATAAAACTGCGTGGGCTCTCGTGACGGAATATTGCCACAAAACGATCGAGGCCACAAAGAACCAAAAATGCGCAAAATCGCCTTGTGCTTTTTGTGCTTTTTTGTGGCTCAATCGTTTTGTGGCTGGCTTGACACTCCTGCCCGGTTCTCATAGCATGACGGCTCGCTTGTTTGCGACTTTGATCGCGGTTGGACTGGCGGCAGGGTCAGTCCTAACGAAGGCACGTACGTCAATGGTAGACGGCTTCCCTTACAAGGAAGAGGTTGGGGGTTCGAGTCCCTCCGTGCCTACCAAACGAATCAGTTTCTTGCGGAGTCGTAGTTCAGTTGGTTAGAACGCCGGCCTGTCACGTCGGAGGTCGCGGGTTCGAGTCCCGTCGGCTCCGCCACTAATTTTTTCTAAAGACACTCACTAACGACTTGTCTCCCGGCGAGTCGTCTTCCCAGTTAAACCTCCCAGGCCCCGACTGTCATAGTTGTGTTGAAGGAGGGCCCCATGAAGTTCAGCTCAAATCGCAAAATCCTGATCGCACTGTGTGTCATGTTTTTGAGCGGCGTGTTTGCTAACGTCAACGGACAGCAAGTATCCGCCGGTCCGGCCGTTGGAGAAACTATCGATCTCCTTTCATTCCAATCTCGAAGCGGTCAAACGCTGGCGCAAGCGCTCAAACAGCATTCGCTCGCGATGCTGGTGCTGGTAGATCCCAACTGCAGCACCTGCATCTCGACAAAAGAGAACATCGACGCGTTGCGAGAACGCGTGCAGAAGGCCCGTATCGCCTACTTCGTGGTGATGGTCCCGGATGGAGGCGAAACGCAAAAGTACTTCGACTTTGCGGACTCGTTGAAACTGGGAACCGAGTCGTTTGTGTGGTCCAATTCAGAAGTTAAGCCGCCGGCGTCGTTGCTGATGATGACGAAGCCGTCCCATCTCCAGGTTACCTCAGAAGGGTTGATCGTCGAGAAGTGGTCCGGCACGCCGCCAAAGGACAGCGGGCAATAGGCTCGGATCGTGTAAATCCTGTAAATCTTTTAAATCCTGTCTTCGGTTTGACAGGATTACGGGATTTTTATGATTAACAAGATTTGTCGGTCCCGAACTTGCGCCGAATGCTGCAACTGGGCGTATGTTCACAGATTTCAGTTAAATACACACACTTGGTCAGATGACGGCAAACTCCGCCGGTCTGAAAGCAAATAAAATTTGTAAATAATTACCCCTATGCTATTGACCGCGCGGCCGTTTTGAATAAAATCCTCTCCAACGGTGAATGTGGTTGCCGGGGTGAGGACGGTAACCAATCGAGGCTGAATGCCTCCGCCAACCTTGAGAGGCCGGTCCAAAACCGGCCTTTCGGTTTTTTAGCCACAAAAAGGCACAAAAAGCACATAAGAAACAACCAGAGAAGACCAGAATGATTTCAGTTGCGGAGGCTATCCAAATTGTCCGACAGCAGATTCAGCGGCTGTCGGCCGAGCAAGTCGCACTCGAAGAGGTTTTGGGGCGAGTGCTGGCGCAGGATGTAGTGGCCGATTCCGATTTACCGCCCTTCGACCGCTCACAAATGGATGGCTATGCTGTTCGTGCAGAGGACGTGAAAACGGCTCCGGCTCAGTTGCGTATTGTGGGCGAGTCGGCCGCCGGCCGGGGTTGGCATAACCAGTTGGAGGAAGGCCAGGCGGTGCGCATTATGACCGGTGCACCGATTCCCACAGGCGCCGACAGCGTGCAGCAGGTTGAGTTAACTCATGAACTCAAAGACCGCTCCGTTGTCGAACTTCTCGAAACTGTCGAACTCGGAAAATCGATCGTCAAACGCGGCTCGGAGACTAGAGCCGGCGAAGTTGTACTGAACGCGGGGACAACCATCAACGCCGCGATGATGGCCGTGTTAGCTGCGTTTGGTTACGCGAAAGTGGAAGTCATTCGCAAACCTCGCGTCGCGGTACTCGCCACCGGCACTGAGTTGGTTTCAGTCGATCAAACACCTGGTCAAGATCAGATTCGCGATTCCAATAATTACTCTATCAGTTCATACGCAGCCCTGGCCGGCGCGAAGGTCGAACGCATGCCGCTTACCGGCGACGAAACCTCGCTGTTGAAAAAGCAGATCGCAGCAGCGGCTGAACGTTGCGATGTGATTGTGACTTCGGGTGGCGTTTCTATGGGTGTTTATGACGTGACAAAGACGGCCCTCAACGAGCTCGATGCGGAAATCTTCTTTGAACGTGTCGCACTTCGTCCGGGCAAACCAACTGTTTTTGCGCGGTTGCCAAACGGGACATTCGTTTTTGGACTGCCAGGTAATCCCGTCTCGGTAGCGGTAACTTTTAATCTGTTTGCACGAACAGCGTTGCTCGCGATGCAGGGCGCCGCTGATCCCACGTTGCAACGTGAAACTGCGGCACTGGCAAAGAGCGTGAAGGGAACGCCGGATCGGGAGAGTTATTTGCCCGCGCAGTTAACTACAAACGACGATGCAGAGCTCATCGCGTTTCCGTTGAAATGGGGTGGCTCGTCGGATTTCGTCGCCTTCGCGCTAACGACCGCCCTCGCGGTCGTGCCCGCAAACGTCAAAACAGTCGAGGCCGGATCGTTGGTAACTGTGCTTCGTCTTCCTTAACAGAGCCACAACGAAGCAGCCAAAGCACCAACAACATGAGCCGTAGCGCACTTCTGTACGATCGGCGCGACTCTTTCCGTTAATCCTTTGAAGCCGAGAAAACCAGGCAGACGTTCGATCCGGCTTCCAATCTTCTGATCAAACAGTTCCAGCCCTTCTTTACCAGGAAACAAGGTCGCCATCACGTAGTTCGCCTCATTCTTAGGCTTGGCTCCCTGCCCCACCGGTGACCAGAACTTGCCGATAATGAACCGCGCCAGGTTTCTCGAAAACGCAGTCTCGCGAAGCTTCACGCGCGCGACGTTCCAGTAGAAACTCGAATGGATGGATTCTTCCTGCACGATTCCAATCAGGAGCTGTTTCAGCACGGGGTGACCGGCGAGATCCGAGAGGCGCCGGTACGCGTTCATCGCCGTGATTTCGTTAATCGCGCCCCAAACCATGTGCGCGCCGTGAAAGTACTTTCCGAAGGGTCGCGACGCATGGTCCACCAGATAACTTCCAATCAAATAAAGTCGTGGGATGTTGCGTGTCGCTTCAGCCTGCCAGTTCTTTCCGGTGGGATATCCGGCTTCCTCCAAAAATCGATTTAGCAAGTTGCCGTGGTGTAGCTCTTCGATACTCCAGCGATCCATAAACTTTCTGATTATCGGATCTTTGCCCGTCGGCGTACGTCGCAGTTCCTGATAGTACATATCCGTGAAGTACTCGATGTCGCGCATGTAAATGAGTACTGGTATGAAAGCAGGATTGATCTCATGGTTTTTGATCTCATTCCACTTAATACTATTGACGTATTCCTTTGATAGAGCACGCGGTTGCTGCTCATACCAGTCAAGTACCTCTTTATCCGTCTCAAACACAGGTGAAACCTCCGAGTTTCAAATAGTCGAATAATGCGATTAATGGCGATTAATATACGTCACGCCGGGCCAATCGGTTTTTGTTTACCGCTTGATTTACTGCTAGAACTAACCCAGGCTCGAGATTTGGGAAGGAGAGCATGAGAGCAACCCTAATTGAGGCCCTCGTCCCGGTCGCTCGCAGGATAGACGCAAACATGGTCGGATGTCGAGATCTACTTGCCTGGCACAGGTTTTTGTTATCTACTTCCGGCAATGTCACAACTTTCGCACGTCGACGATCAGGGCCGCGTCCGCATGGTCGATACCGGCAACAAAGAGATCACGTCGCGACGTGCGGTTGCCTCCGCACGTGTCCTGATGACGAGCGCAACCGTGGCCGCTTTGCGTGAACACCGCACGCCAAAGGGAGATCCGCTGGAGGCAGCACGCATCGCGGGTATCATGGCGGCAAAGCGAACTTCAGACCTGATTCCACTTTGTCATCCCTTGCCAATTACGCATGTCGACGTGCAGGCGAAACTCGAAAACGACGGTGTTTCGCTCGCGGCTGAAGTGTCGACAAATGCTCAAACGGGTGTCGAAATGGAGGCACTGACGGCTGTTTCTGTGGCCGCGCTCACGATTTACGACATGTGCAAAGCACTGGAAAAAGCGATGACGATTACCGACGTGCGTCTTGAAAGCAAAACCGGGGGAAAGTCTGGCGACTACGAGAGACAGGGGTGGAGCAGTGATCAGGAGCGGGTCTAAGAACAGTTCCTGCTCCTGAAGGCTGCTCCTGCTCCGGGTCTTGGAACCTTGCGCCGATATTGTGCGTTAATCACCTCGGTACTAGAATAAGGCCACAGATTTCCGCCAAACTACCGGAGAGTTGAAGATGAGATTAAGGCTTTCACAAGATGCGCGACCTCAGGCAATGACACTGCTCATCGCAGCCACGATTTCCGTGGTGCTCTGGTTCATCCCCTATGCCGAGTTTTTAACTTACCCTTTCCGAATTTTCGTTACGTTCATACATGAAGGCGGGCACGCCCTGGCAGCGTTGCTGACCGGAAATTCCGTCGCCAGCCTGAGCGTGGCCACGAACGCCAGCGGGGAAACCTACACCAGTCAAGGCGGACTGATTTCTCAGGTCTTCATTTCAAGCGCAGGCTACCTCGGGTCGATGGTCTTTGGCGCGTTGTTGCTGATTCTGATTCGCAAAGCCGTCTCGGCGCGTTACGTTTTGCTCGGCTGCGGAATCCTGATCTTCGGCCTGACGATGATTTACGGGCTGTTCAAACCGATCTTCTGGATGACGGCATGGTCAGGCATACCCTTTACGCTCTTTGCAGGCCTGTTCATCTCGGCGAGCTTGATTCTCATTGCGAGATTCGCGAGTGCAAAAGTTGCAACGTTCTTCGCCAGCTTCCTGGCCGTCCAATGCGTGTTGAATGCACTCTTCGACCTAAAGACAGTGTTTTTCCTTTCGGCTCCATTTGGCCCGACAGTTCCGACCGACGCTGTGAACATGGCGAACGCCACTCACATTCCAGCGATTTTCTGGACCGTAATCTGGATCGCGCTGGCGCTCGGAATTCTCTGGTTCGCGATGCGACTCTACGTTGCCGGTCGCGATAAGGGCTACCAACCCGATCTTCCGTTCGAAGACACGCCACCGATTTAACGGATCACCCGCGGCTAGAAAACAAATCGCGCCCGACGGAGAGATAGTGAGACTAAAATCTAATTACTACCACCAAGCGTAACCTTCGTTATTAGCCACGGATTTCACGGATGGAATCCGGATTTGAAATCTGTGTAAATCCGTGGCTAAAACTCGTAGCGATATCGAAGTGTTACGCCTCGACCCGCGCCATCGATGCCCCAACTGATCCCGCGATACGATTTGTCGAAGATATTTTCGAAGTCGGCGAAGATTTCGGACCTCTCGCCGAACTTGATCGAACCGCGAACGCCAACCAAACCATAACCCGGCAGATACGGGAAGAGCGGCACAAGCGTGTTGTTGTCGACGACGCGAACACCGTTGATGGTTGCGCCAATCGGCAGGAGACGATTCTGAACCTGCGTCAGATTTTCACCCGTCGGGATCAGGATTCCGCCAGCATTGCCACAGCCTGCTGCGGGAACAGTCGTGAGGCCACGCACACATGCACCACGACGGAAGAAGTTTTGAATGTTCGCACGGGAACGCGCTCCGCCGGTTCTGCGGTCGAGGAGATCGAGTTGCGACAAACGATTCTGCCGGCCTGTCATTGTCGAGTAGCCTTCGATGTAAAAGCGCGAACGTGGTTGATAACGCAAACTCACGAAAGCTGTCGCCGGGGGAATGCCACCTTCGATTTCCGGCGGTAATCCATTCAGCAGGCTGTACCCGCGGATGTAGGTAAAGTTGGTATTTGCGGTTAGTCGATCAGTCAAACGCGCGCGACCATTCAACTCAACACCATTCAAACGAGCATCGTCGAAGTTGACGCGCACCAACACCGGGGTGGTCGGCGCGGCGTTAACGAAAACGAAACCAGCCGAGTTCTGCGATATGATTTGATCGCTGCCGAGAAAAGAACCGGTCGCACCTGGTGGCAGCGCGAGCGGTAGATCAAAGTAGACCTCATTGAGCTTCGTTGTAAAACCGGTGAGCTCTGCGGCAAACCGCCGGCTCGAGTAGCGAAAACTCAAATCGAAGCTGTCACTGATTTCCGGTCCTAGACGAGTGACGGGAATGTCTGTGGTACCGATCCGCCCACCACGTGCTGCAGCAGTTCCAGAATCCACCTCAAACCCGACGCCGGTTAACCCAAGGATGCCGAGATCAGTTGTGTTAGGAGCACGAAAACCGCGCGTGTATTTCGCTGCAATGTCGAAGCCTCCAGTGACGTTGACCACAGCTCCGATGCGTCCTGAGAATGCGCCAAAGCGCTGACTATCATCCGGAAATAGCGGCTTTCCATCTGGTCCAAGTGCTGCGTTGCTGGCGCGCGATCGATACGATGCCACGCTGTAACGCAAGGCGCCGTTTATTTGGAGTCGATCGGGAATGGCGGTGAAGTTGTTCTGCACAAAAAAGCCGTACGAAAGATAATGTGCACCATCCGGAACTCTTGGCCGTGAGGCAGTAAAACGTCTGGTGACCGGATCAAAAGTAAACGCGGGAGCGTTGATTGTGTCGCGATAGACATCAGAACCGACGAGAAAAGTGTTGCGGTGGCCGATCTGCTTGTCGAGATAGAAATTGAAACCGATAACGTTCGTGCGCTCGCGTTGATTCGTGATCGCTCCGGTCGGGTTACCATTTCCGCCCTGGTTGATTCTCTCTTCACGTTGTCCGTTATAAGAAAAGGTAAACGAGCCGTTATCGAAGATCCAAAGATTCTGACGGAAGAGCCTTGCGTAGAAAGTGTCAGTCATTAAGTTACGCAGGTCGGCGATGTTGTTTCCATCACCACCCAGCAACTGATCGTAGCGCTTGCCGTTGTCCTGCTGGTTGCGCGCATAGCTGAACAGAAACTGCGTATTATCGTCGATATTAAAATTGGCGCGCGCGAGACCGCCGTATTGAGTGAACCCCGTGTCGGGAAGTCGACTGCCAAACACATTTGACGGAATTCCGAGGAAGCGTGTGACCGCGGCGTGATAATCAAGACCGTCCGCAGGCCGCAGTGTGCTGATGCGACGGGCGTTCACGTTCAGCAACAAGCCATAACTGCGCGTGCCGTAAGTGAATAACGTATTGCTACCGGCACCGTTCGTTGGCGAACTGTAGAAGATGTTTGTATGGCCGTGAAATTCCGGTTCTGGACCACCATAACGAGGTGCTTGCGAGATGAAGTTGACCACACCGCCGTGGACGTCCGAACCGTATTGTGAACTGTTTGGTCCGCGCAGAATCTCAACCGTCTCCAAACTCGATGGCTCAATCAAACTGAAGAACGTGCCAACACCGCCACGCTGAGCACTAGTTGTGTAACGAACTCCATCGACATAAACCGCGACGTTTCGCCCCGTTAATCCACGCACAAAAACCGCGCTGAGTGAGGGGCTGGTGCGTTGCAAGTTAACGCCTGGTTCCTCATCGACAACCTGGGCCACCACTTCAGGTGCGCGCTCCAGGATCTCGCGTTCGTTGATGACATTGACCTGCGTTTCGACCTTGCGAGTGTCAGTAACAAGTCCCGCTTCGGCTGTAATCGTCACCTGCTCGCTAAGTGGTGTAATTTCGAGAACTACAGCGACTTCCTGCGTATCTCCGGCTGTAACGTGAACCGCGGAACGATAGCGCGCGAAGCGAGTGCTTTCAACGCTGAGTTGGTAGTCGCCGGGCGAAACCTTTTCCAGTGTGAAGCGACCTTCTGCGTCGGTAGTTGTGGCCGCAATCACGGCGCGATGGCTATGGAGCAACGAAACGCTTGCGCCGCTCACAACCGCGCCGTCTGGATCTTTAACCGTTCCGTTTATTTTGCCATCGGAGTCATGCGCGAAACTCATAAACGGCATCACGCCGGCGAGAAGGCAGCACCTCACAGCAGCAAAAACTTTTTTCATAGTGTCACAGGCAGAGAGTTTGAGATTTTAAAAACCAGGCTTGGACTGTATAGGCCCAGGGCAACTACTACCAGCCGTCGTAATCAGCCTATCTGCGTAATCGTGGATGGATTTAACTCAGAACTACGACAACGTGTTCGACGAAGTGATGCACAGAGGCGAGGACTCGCGGGCGGCTTTCGATCGTCACTCCCACAACGACTACCAGCGTGAGCACAAACCAGGGTATGAAGCGAACGATTGAGGCATTACTGACCAATTGACGAGGATCGGTTGCGGCGAGTTCAACCAGACGTCTCACTCTGACCTTTACTCCAGGTGAGTCGTCGCCACCGAGAAATGCTGACACTGCAGCCGGAATCACTGGCCGTTGACCTTTCGGAATCATTCGCGCGATACGCACCAGCGCCGAAGCGAGATTCAAAGCCACGAACGAACTCTGCTGGGCTGCATGTTCATCAGCCGCCGACTCGGAAGCCTCGCTCCAGGCGCGGTCCAGAAATCGGCCACACGGAATGAGCAGTAGCGCCGCCCGGCTAACTCGCATCACCGCGCGCTTGAAGTTGTCGTGCGCGGCAAGATGTCCATACTCATGTGCAATCGCGGCCGCGAGCTCTTCTCCACTCAACGACTCGAACACGTGATCGGCGACGAACAATCGCGGGCGAAACGCGCCGACAACTGCGATGATCGGGAATGAATGCTGAAAAACGTAAGTCGGAGTAGCTATTCCGTCGAGTGCGATTTGCGTCGAAGATGACAGCCAGTTTTTGAGCAGCGAGCGCGTTGCCAGCCACGAGCGAATTCCTCGCGAGATTGCGAGGCCGACACCAATTGCCGAAAGCGTCGCCAGTAATCCCAGTTTCCAACTGACAACTTCTTCCGTCGCCTGCGGTTCGTAAATCAGATACGACGGGATCATAAACGCACCGATCGACACAATCGCGACGACCGGTGGTCCAATGCGCATTACAAACAGTATTTCTGCACACGTGCGGGCAGAGCATTTCCGGAGCAGCGGTCTGATCAGACGAGCCACTCCCGCTGCGATGACCGTCGCCGTGGCGTTAATGGTCAGCAGTAGTGCCAGCACCAGAGTGATGCCCAGAAACGTATACATTTTAGGTCTTTTGGTTCAACTCGCGTTTCTTTTCCTGGACCAGCCGATCGAGCTCGTCGAGTAGTTCACGATCTCTTTCGCTGAGAGTGTCGACGATGCAGGCGAGTACCGGCTCAACTCCGTCAGCTCCGTGGCCGAGCAGACCATCGACGACGTCCTCCTTGATACCGCGATCGAGTTCTTCACGAGAGACCAGCGGGAAGTAGACAAACGCGCGGCCGTCCTTGCGCCGTTCGAGCAGGTTCTTTTTGAAGAGCCGGTCGAGAGTGGTCATCAGGGTTGTGTAGGCAATACGCTCTTCGAAAGCACGATGGATGTCGCGCACACTGACTTCCCCGAGACGCCAGGTTTCTTCCATCACCTGACGTTCCAGCTTCCCAAGAGCGAAACAAGCGATTTCGCGCGGCCGGCGAAATCCACGCAGCAGAAATCGAGAGGTTTTCATGTCGGGGCATTGTCGTCTCGAAAGAATCAGGCTGTCAACGTGTAATGGGTCCCATAAGTCTATATTTGCTACGCTCGTGGGCGGTGTCTTCGTGGCTGGGTAGTTCGTCATTCGACATTACGTCGAGACCGAGCGTGGTCGGAGGAGTATCATGAACAATGTGCTTGAACGCTGCCCGGTAGTTATTGAAACTCCTGTGGTGTGGGGGCAGATGGATGCGTTCCGTCATCTTAACAACACCGCTTACTTTCGTTTCTTTGAGAGTGCGCGCATCGCGTATTTTGAGAGATTGAACCTTTTGGAGTTTATGGAAGCTACCGGAGTGGGGCCGATTCTGGCTTCAACAAACTGCAAGTTTAAGATCCCGCTGGCTTATCCCGATACGGTCTCGATCGGTTCACGCGTCTCTGAAATCCAAAACGATCGCTTCACGATGGAATACTACGTCGTGAGTTATAAACATCAGAGAGTTGCTGCTGAAGGCACTGGGGTAATAGTTTGTTTCAACTACACGGAAAACAAGAAAACACCGGTTCCTGCAGAAATAAAACGACGAATCGAAGCACTCGAGGCCTCAGTCACATAACGCCGATCAAACCTCGAAAAAGTTGATAACTGGAGGACAGAAGGTTGCGTGGTTTGGGACGATTCATAAATGAACCCAGGGTTGTGGTTTGCGCTGCAACCCTGGGCTCGAAGTCAGGCCAACGCTTTCGGCGTTTTCCCGCTTAGGGCACTACTTTGATGACTGCTGCCATTCCGTCGCTGTTCGACGGATTATTGCAGTTAGGAGTGCCTCCATGGACGCCGCAGTGATAACCGAACGTTCCCACTTTAGTAAACGTCCGGGTGACTGGTTGGGTAATTGGTGTTGAATCGAAGGTAGCTTCAAGGTCACCACAGCCATTCCCCACACTTGAAGTATCGTGTGCGAGCTTGTGATTTCCGACGGCGGTAAAGGTAACTGTTCCACCCACCTTAATCGTTGTTACATTGGTGCCGCTTACCGAATCTGTCCACTTAAAATTGGTCGCTTTCACCGCGGCTGTAGTTGGCGCGCCGCCGGGACTTGGTGAACCTGGTGCGGCCGTAGCTGTGGCACTTGCGGTCGCTGCGGGACTTGCTGTGGCCGCTGCGGTTGCTGTCGGCGAACTGGTCGCGTTTGTCGGACCATTGTTCTGGTTTCCAGACGAGCATGCGGAAATGCCAAGCAGCAACGCCGTTATAACGAGTAATCCGAGGACTCTCAACATTGTCTTTTCTCCTTTTGAAATCCAACTCCGTTGGATCCAGTCAAGTAAAACAGTGGTTTTGCCATGGAGGATTTCGCGCACCGTTGTAACGCCGAGGAAGGCAGACACAAAAAATTAAATTGACGCATATCGGACCACTCGGCGGTTAGAGGTTAGAAGTTGCGAGGAGCAATTCCAAAAGCGCGCGTAGACTATACCCGGAATTCGTTATAGTCAATCTGTCTAATTGAAGAAATAGCGGCACCCTGACAGGACCTATTTTGTCTTGTGCGGCAGTTCGCGCTATCATTGCTGGTTTTCGACTAGCACCGATTCGCGTCTGTATGCCTGAAGAAGCCATTCAAGTCAGAGGAGCCCGCGTTAATAACCTCAAGAACGTCTCCTTTAGCGTCCCGATTAACCAGATGACCGTGGTCACAGGTGTCAGCGGATCGGGTAAATCTTCGCTCGCATTCGACACGATCTACGCCGAAGGGCAGCGCCGCTACGTCGAGTCGCTTTCCGCTTACGCACGACAGTTTTTGGAGCGGATGGATAAACCTGACGTCGATGAGATTCACGGCATTGCGCCGGCCATAGCGATTCGCCAGAAAAACTCCACGCGAAATCCTCGTTCAACTGTCGGTACACAGACCGAAATCTACGACTACCTACGTCTTCTTTTCGCGCGAGTCGGACAGACCTATTGCAGAGCTTGTGGACGAATCGTCACGCGTGACTCGCCTGACTCGATCGCGGATGAAGTGCTGACGAATCTGCTGGCAGGCACGAGATTTTATGTCCTCTTCCCTGCCTCTGCCGGCTTGAACGAAACAAATCGTGAGCAGAAGAAATCAGGACGCGGGCGCGGCGCAGCATCGCGGCAATGGGTGACAGCCCATCTCATGAGTCTCATGCAGAGAGGCTTTACGCGTCTCCTTTTTAACGGACAAACGATCGACCTGCAATCACCCGATGATTATCCGCGCGACGACTTCAACGAAGTGTTTGTACTCGTCGATCGTCTGACTGCGCGGCCTGATGTTCGCCAACGTCTCGTCGATTCACTTGAGATCTGTTTTCAGGAAGGTCACGGCACCGCTCTCGTTCAGACTGCCGACGCCGAAGCGAAACGACTGTGGTTTTCGGAGCGCTTCGAATGCAAATACGACCACACGGTTTACGCGACTCCGGAACCGCGGCTCTTCAGTTTCAACAATCCTTTCGGTGCGTGCCCGACTTGCCAGGGCTTTGGCAACACAATCGGGCTCGATCTCGATCTCGTAATTCCGAATCCCGGCTTGTCGTTAAAGGACGGTGCAATCGAACCCTGGACCAAACCGCAGCACGAGTGGGCCATGCAGGAGCTGAAGCAGTTTTGCCGGGCGGAAAAGATCTCGATGACGGTTCCGTTCAATCAGCTTTCGAAATCAGATCAACAGGCGATCATTGAAGGTCGTGATGATTGGGGCGGAGTGCGTGGCTTCTTCGACTGGATGGAAACGAAGAAGTACAAACTTCACGTTCGCGTTTTTCTTTCGAAGTATCGCGGCTATACGTTGTGTCCGGATTGCGGCGGCGGCAGGCTGCGACAGGAAGCACGCGATGTGAAAGTCGGTGGCCGCACTTTGCCTGAGACCTGCTCGCTCTCAATCAAAGACGCTGCCGAGTTTTTCGATTCGCTCGATCTTTCAACGGAACAGACCGCGATCGCTGAACGAATCCTCTTCGAAGTTCGACGACGGCTGCGCTTTCTGGTTGAAGTCGGGCTGGATTACTTGACTCTCGATCGTCTTGCGTCAACCCTCTCTGGCGGCGAAGCGCAACGGATTCAACTCGCAACCAATCTCGGATCGTCGCTTGTCGGCGCACTTTACGTGCTCGACGAGCCATCCATCGGTCTGCATCCACGCGACAACGATCGTCTCATCCGGCTGCTTAAGAACCTGCGCGACATCGGTAACACGGTGCTCGTGGTCGAACACGACGCCGAGATGATGCGGTCGGCCGACCACATCCTGGACATCGGTCCAGCGGCAGGTGAGCTCGGAGGTCGTGTGATGTACGAAGGCGACTTCAAAGGCTTGCTCGCTGATGAAGCTTCGCTCACTGCTCGCTATCTGCGCGGCGATGCGGAGATCAAGGAACCACGGCAACGCCGGACGATGCAGAAACGCCGCATCGCTATGCAAGGCGCTGCCGAACACAATCTGAAATCGATTGACGTCGAGATTCCGCTCGACATGCTCGTTTGCGTCACTGGTGTGAGCGGATCCGGCAAGTCAACACTGATTCACGATTGTCTTTACGCCGGGTTGAAAAAACAGCGCGGTGATTGGCAAGGACCCGTCGGCGCGTTTCAGAAACTCGAAGGTGGTAATTTTATCGACGACGTGATCCTCGTGGATCAGTCGCCCATCGGACGTACGCCACGCTCGAATCCGGTCACGTACATAAAGGTCTACGACGCGATTCGAGAGGTCTTTTCGCAAACTCGCGAAGCACAGGCACGCGGTTTTGATCCGTCACACTTCTCTTTCAATCTTCCGGGCGGGCGTTGCGAGGTTTGTCAGGGCGACGGCACAGTGACGGTCGAGATGCAGTTTCTGGCGGATGTGGAACTCGTCTGCGAAGAATGTAAAGGCACACGGTTTAAGCAGCAGATTCTCGACATTCGTTATCGCGGTAAGAACGTGCACGAAGTGTTGAGCATGACTGTGCGCGAAGCGATCACGTTCTTTCGAGAAGTACCGAAGATCACGAACCGTTTGCGCGTGCTGGACGACGTCGGACTTGGTTATCTGCGATTGGGCCAATCAGCAACGACTTTATCGGGCGGCGAAGCACAACGCATCAAGCTCGCTGCGCACTTGTTAAAGAGAACTGGCGCTAAAACGCTCTACATCTTCGACGAGCCAACCACCGGACTGCACTTTGACGACATCAACAAACTACTCGCTGCATTCCGCGCACTGATTGACGCGGGCGGATCGCTATTGGTTATCGAACATAATCTCGATGTGATCAAAACTGCCGATCACATCATTGATCTCGGGGCTGAAGGTGGCGATGCCGGCGGCTACGTTGTCGGGGTCGGCACGCCCGAAGAGATCATGAGTATCCCTGAGTCGTACACGGGCCGGTTCCTCCGCGACTACCTTGCGAAATCAAACGGTCGCCACTATTAGAATCCGGCGATAACACAGATAATGGAGTCGAAAGATGAGTCTCAGTAAACAGATCGTTTCAGATCTCACCGCGGCTATGAAGGCGCAGGATGCCGGACGTACATCAACTCTGCGCATGGTCAAGGCGGCCATGATGAACCGCCAGATCGAGAAGGGCTCCGAGCTTGACGATGACGATATGCAGAAGCTCCTGCGGTCACTAGTGAAGCAACGCCGCGACTCGATCGAGCAGTATGAAAAGGCTGGTCGCCAGGAATTGGTCGACAAGGAAAAGGCGGAGGTCGATGTCATTGAAACCTATCTACCACAGGCCGCCTCACGGGAAGAGATCGAACAGGTGGTTACGGCTGTGATTGCCGAAACTGGCGCTAGTTCAATAAAAGACATGGGCAAAGTGATGAAGGCTGCCCAGGCCGCTTTGGCCGGTAAAAACGCCGATGGACGCGTGGTTAGCGAGGTCGTCAAGGCAAAGCTGGGAACGCCGTAGGGGCATTTGCTTGAATCCTACCCTTTCCGTATAATTCACAGCTTGCTCGAAGGCACGGGGTCTCGTCCGGTGGGTTTCGCGCCCACTTTTTCTTTTGGTGTGAGAACCCTTCAGAAGGGTGGCAATGGGTAACGAATCGATTGCAGGAAGGGTTCAGGAGTTAGCTGAACGGGTCGCAATCGACCATGGCCTCGAGCTGGTGCACGCCGAGGTAGCCGGCCCCGAGAACAAGCCGATTGTTCGTATATTCATTGATAAGCCGCAAGGTGTGACCCATGAGGATTGCTCAGCAGTAAGCAATCACCTGGGGACAATTCTGGACGTGGAAGATTTTATTCATGCTACTTACACCTTGGAAGTTTCGTCGCCAGGACTCGAAAGGGGCCTTTACAAACGCGCCGATTTCGAACGTTTTGCCGGCAGTCAGGCAAGAATGAAGACGCGAAAGCCGATTGACGGGCAGCGAAATTTCCGCGGTCGTTTGGTGGGATTAGACGGCGACGACGTGCTTTTCGAAGATCGAACCAACGGGCAGGTGCGTGTTCCTCTGGATTTGATAACTAAAGCGAACCTGGAAGTGGATGTAGACGAGGAACTGCGCCGCTCCGGACATTAACAATCTTATAGGACTTATATAAGCCCTGTAAGACCTTTACAACTGAATAGGCTCAACGACGCAGATCACCACTCTGGCGCCGAGCCACTGAAATAGAGAGACTTTAATGAGTTCATCGATAGCGCAAAATATCGAGGCACTTTGTCAGGAGCAGGGCATCGACCGCGACCTGGTAATCGAAGCAATGAAGGAAGCCGTCCGTGCGGCGGCCAAGAAACAGTTTCGTTCCGGTGAGGACATTCAAGTGGACTGGAATGCTGATTCAGGCATCGAACTTTCGGCGTCAAAAGTCGTCGTTGACGAAGTCGAAAACCCCGCCACTGAACTCTCTATAACAGAAGCTCGCGAACTCGCCGGTGATGAAGTTGAATTAGGCGACGCATTGTTACTGCCCCTCCCGATGGAAGAGCTGGGACGTATTGCTGCTCAAACAGCCAAACAGATCTTGTTTCAGAAAGTCCGCGACGCGGTTCGTAGTAACGTCTACGAGCAGTACATCGACAAGATCGGCGACCTCGTCAATGGTTACGTCAAGCGTTTTGAACGCGGCAACATCATCGTCGATCTGGGCAACCTGGAAGCGATTCTTCCACGTTCCCAGCAATCGCGCGGCGAGCAGTGGAATCAGGGCGAGCGTATTCGTGTTGTCATAAATAACGTGTCGAAGGAATCCAAAGGACCGCAAGTCGAAGTTTCCCGCACTTCACCCGAGCTGTTGCTCCGGTTGTTTGAAATGGAAGTGCCGGAAATCTACGACGGCACCGTCGTGATCAAGTCCGCCGTTCGCGAGCCAGGTGAACGCGCCAAGATAGCCGTGATGTCGAATGAACGCGACGTAGATCCGGTCGGCGCCTGCGTCGGTATGAAAGGTTCACGCGTGCAGGCGATCATTCGCGAGTTACGGGGTGAGAAGATCGACATCATCGAATGGTCCGACGAACCTTCAGTATTTGCCGCCAACGCACTTTCACCCGCGAAAGTTAATCAGGTCAGAATCACCGACATCGAAAACCGACAGATGGAAGTCATCGTCAACGAAGACCAACTGTCGCTGGCCATCGGCAAGCGCGGTCAAAACGTGCGCCTGGCGACCAAACTCGTTGGTTGGAATATCGATATTCGAAGTGAAGAAGAGATCAAGCGCGAAGTCACCGAACAGATGGGCGCTCTTATCGCCTCCGGCGAAGCAGTTCCGCTGTCTGTAATCGAGGGCGTCACTGCGCAGCAGGCTGAGGCACTCGCGGAGCATGGGATCAATGATATCGATGCGCTGGCACAGACTTCTGTCGACGATCTGGTCGAGTTCCTCGATCTGAGTTTGGACGAAGCGGAAGTGATACTTGAAGCTGCTCGCGCCGTTATCGCAATGCGCGATCGAAGTCTTGGTGAAGCTGGAACGGAATCAGTTGAAGAGCAACACGCAGTCTCTGCTGAGTTTGACGCGTCGGTTGATGAGGAAGTGGAACCGTCTCTCGAGATGACTGCTGATGGCTACGATGAAGCGGTCGAGCAGGGAGTTCCTTTCCAGGCTGAAGCTGACATTAATGCCTGGGAATCGGCTGACCCGGTCTCGTTGACTGAAGCTGAACCCATTCCGGCGGAAGAGATCGCTTTGCAAGAAGCAGGTCGCGATTTGCGGCCTGACACCATAACACCATCTCCTGACATAACTTCGTCGGGCGTCGAAGCATTCGAGAATATCGAAGAAGCGGCGCAGGAAGTTTTGGCAGAAGATGAAGAATTAGCTTCCGAGGCTTCGGCCGGTGAAGCTGAAACATTGACTCCCGCAGTTTCGGAAGAGGCTGCATCAGGCGGGAGCGTGGACGACGATGAGAACCATTGATGCAGCCATATAGTAACAACACAAATGCGCTCTTTTCGGGCCGTTTGTGTTGCCCGCTTCGCCCCTACTGTCAGGCGCCGAACTTCTGATCGACGCTGAAGGTGGTTGGGCGCGCGGTTCCCAATCACTTTAGGTCGGCAGACGCTAAAATAAAGCGTCAAGAAGGAGTGCATGACAGTTTCCTCAAAAGTTCGTATTTACGATCTCGCCAAAGAATTAAAGCTCGATACGAAACGACTCATTGAAGAAGTGCGTCGCGAGGGTGTCGACGTCAGCGTTCCATCCAACTCGGTTTCAAAAGAGCTGGCTGAGAAGATTCGGAACAAGTACTTCCCGAAGAAGGAAACTGCCGTCAAGCGCGCCGTCAAGGTAGTTAAGCGCGCTGCGTTGCCGACGCCGGAAGCACCAACCGCTGAGCTTGAGCCGGAGATTCACGAGCCGGAACCGGAAGTCGCACCGCTGGCTCCGGTCGCGGCAGAACCAGTCGACACTCCGGCTACGCCGACGCCGGCTCCAACCGCGAAGCCGCCGGTCACAAGGCTCGTAAAGAAATTAGCTCCTGCCGCACGTGCTGAAGCGCCGGTAGTTGAGGAAGTTATACCGCCCCCGGCAATCGAACCGGCGCCGGTTCCTGCGGAGCCACCAGTAGTGGAAGAGGCGGTGAAAGCTCCGGAAGTCGTGGCGCCGACAAATGGCGCTGAAGTGAAAATCACTCCAGCAGCACCGGCGCCTCGACCACTGCCGTCACCACCGTCCAGACAGGTCAGGGTTTTACGACCAACCGCAGCCGCGCTTAACGCCGGTATCAGACCCGGCGAACGCGCGCCGGCACCGGCTCCTCCACCAGTCGCTCCAGCAAAGGAACGTGAACGTACCCCTGATCGCAGTAGTAGACTCCGCGAGCGGCCGTCGCTACCTAGATCTGAGCGCCTCGGAACGCCCGGTGAAACGGCGACACCGCAAACTACTTATATTCCACCACCGGATGCAGGACGTCGTCGTTCACGACGCAGCAGTCCGCGTGGAGGTCGGAAGATCGAAGGCAAGGCAGGAAGGTTTGACAAGGGCGATTTCATTCCGCCACCGAAGGCGTTATCACTCGAAGACCGCATCGCTGGGCGGCTCGAAATACCTGGTTCCGGAGAGCTCAAGTCAGTTCGTCTGATCGAGGGCTCAACCGTTAAGGAGTTTGCGGAGAAACTCGGAATCAAACCGAAGGACGTCGTGACACTGCTTTTGCAGCGCGGCGTTTTTGCAACCATCAATCAACCGCTAATGGACGACGTTGCCGCTGATCTCGGAAAGCGTTTCGGTTACGACGTTTTGTTCGTGCCGTTTGAAGAAATGGTCGCGGAAGAAGAATTTGAGGAACTGATTGCGGCCGACGCGGATGACGTTGAGTTACCGCGTGCTCCTGTGATCACGGTCATGGGTCACGTCGATCATGGTAAGACATCGTTGCTCGACGCGATTCGCACTACCGACGTCGCTGGCGGTGAAGCCGGCGGAATCACGCAACACATCGGCGCCTACAGCGTGCAGGTTCCAAATCCTGACAATCCCCAAGAGACTCGTCGCGTCGTGTTTCTCGATACGCCGGGTCACGAAGCCTTCACAATGATGCGCGCGCGTGGTGCAAAAGCGACCGACATCGTCGTGCTTGTAGTAGCTGCCGACGACGGCGTGATGCCGCAGACGATTGAAGCAATTGAGCACTCGCGAGCGGCAGGTGTTCCGATCATCGTCGCCATCAACAAGATTGATCGCCCAGACGCCAATCCCGATCGCGTCAAACAAGAGTTGGCCCAGCAGGGGTTATCACCACTCGAATGGGGTGGCGAGACCGAAATGGTCCAGGTGTCGGCGAAGAAGCGAGAGAATCTCGAGACACTGCTGGAGACGATTCTGTTGACGTCAGACATTCTGAATCTGCGCGCCAGCCCGACGCGCCTGGCATCGGGAGTCGTGCTGGAAGCAAAACTCGATCGTGGTCGCGGCGCCGTGGCAACGGTGCTGGTCCAACAGGGAACGTTGCGAACTCACGATCCTTTCATCGTGGGCCAGATCTCCGGACGTGTCCGCGCGATGTTCAATGATCGTGGTGAACCGATCATCGAAGCGGGACCGGCAACACCGGTCGAAGTACTCGGTTTGCAGGGTGTGCCGCAAGCCGGTGAGAGCCTTCAGGTGGTTTCTGATATCACCAAGGCACAGTCCATATCGCAGCATCGTCAGATGTTGAGTCGCCAGGCAACGCTGTTACAGACGACGAAACGCGGTATCGAAGCGCTGGGTGAGAGTGAAGTCAAGGAACTGCTGGTCATCATCAAGGCCGACGTGCAGGGTTCAGTCGAAGTGCTGAAGTCGACGCTGCAAAAACTTTCGACCGATCGCGTGAAAGTGAAAGTGATTCGTTCGGGCGTGGGTGCGATCACAGAATCGGACGTACTGCTCGGTTCTGCGACTCAAGCGGGATCGTCTTCATCGGCTGTCGTGATCATTGGCTTTAACGTGCGACCTGAAGCGCGCGCTGCTGATGTCGCGAAACAGGAATCCGTTGATATTCGTCTCCATTCGATCATTTACAAGGTTGAAGAAGAGATTCGTGCCGCGATGATCGGTATGCTCGAGGCGATTGAGAAGGAGAGAATCATTGGCAAGGCGGCAGTCCGAGAAGTGTTCCGCGTTCCGCGTGCCGGTACGGTCGCCGGATGTATGGTTGTCGATGGCTCAGTACGTCGCAATGCGCGGGCGCGATTGATTCGCGACGGCGTCGTTAGTTGGGAAGGCAACATTGGCTCGTTGCGGCGATTTAAGGATGACGTGTCAGAAGTTCGCGAAGGCTTTGAATGTGGTATCAGTCTGGAAAACTTCAACGACGTGAAAGTCGGAGACCAGATTGAGGCTTACGTTGTGGAAAGAGTAGCAGCAACTGAGCTGTAGTGCTGGGTTCTTTGTACTTTGTTCTTTGTTCTGGGAGCCAAGTACCGAGAACCTAGTACAAAGTACAAAGGACCAAGTACAAGCGTGATGCATCGGAGTGAAAGAACTGCAGACGTCCTCAAGGAAGAGATTGCTCAGATTGTTGGCTACGAACTTGAAGACCCGCGATTAACGATGGTCACAGTAACTGACGTTCGGCTATCGGCTGATAAACGTGCCGCACGTGTCTACGTCACAGTGGCAGGAGACGAGAACGAGCACAAAGAGGCACTAGCTGCACTAAAGCACGCCGCTCCCTACGTGCGGAAACAACTCGGCCTCTCCTTGAATCTCCCGCGCACACCTGAGATTCACTTTGTACGCGACCGCGTCGAAGAAGAAGGCGAACGCGTCGATCAACTGCTACAGGAGATCGAACGAGAATGGGAAAGCCAAGGAAAGGAAAATGGTAGCTAGCGAAAGAGATTTTAATAGGTCCTATAAGTCATATAGGACCTATAGGACCTATTGAGGTCCGCTCTTCGCGGAAATTCGCGATTATGCTTAGTCAAGTAGTCGAGCTGATCGAGGCAAAACGTCGTTTCGCGATCACCTCGCACATTCGCCCCGACGGTGACAGTCTGGGGTCGTCACTCGGACTTTACTGGTTATTGCGCGCTCTCGATAAAGATGTCGAAGTGATCATGCGCGATCCAGTGCCACACGCTTATCAACAACTGCCCGGCGCCGGTGAGGTACGCGTCACGCCGGCTGTCGATCCGACTTATCACGCAGTGTTCGTGATCGAGTGTTCCGACATCACCAGACCCGGCCTCGCCGATCTCGAAAAGCAGTTTGTGGTTAACATCGATCACCATTCCACCACTGCTCTCTTCGGTAACATCAACTGGATCGATTCCACTGCATCTGCAGTCGGCGAGATGATCTACAACCTCTGCAAGGCGACCGGCGTCCGCGTTACGAAAGAAATCGCCGAATGCGTCTACACTGCGCTGATTACCGATACGGGATCGTTTCATTACTCCAATACCACGGAGCGCACTTTCAAAGTCGCTTCTGAACTGGTGCGAACAGGCGTGAAACCGGCGAAGACGGCTGAAGCTGTGTTTGCGAGTTATCCCTGGAGCCGGATTCAGTTGATGGGTGCAGTACTCTCCACGGCTCGAAGAGACGAATCGGGACGCGTTGCCTGTATGCGCCAGTCGCTCGAGATTCAAAAGCAAGCCCACGCCTCGGATGAGGATGCGGACGGGTTTGTTAACTACCCGTTGACGGTCGGCGAAGTCGAAGCTGTCGCACTGCTCAAAGAGTGCGAGCCCGGAATTTATCGCACGAGTCTCAGATCGAAGGGCGACGTTAACGTCGCGAAGGTCGCGGAGAAGTTTGGTGGCGGTGGCCATCGCAACGCCGCGGGCTGCACGCTCAGAGGATCCTGGGAAGAGGCGGAAAGTACGATCGTCGGCTTGTTGCAGGATGCAGTGAAGCGCGCTAACGGATTGCGCGACATCACGGAAGACTCCCTGAAAGACACTGAAACCGAACCCGTAATCTAAGCCACAAAGGCACAAAAAGCACAAAATGATTTTTTGTGTCTATGTGCCTTTTCGTGGCTTTAAAATCGATGTCTCTGAAAGAAAAAAAGTATAAGTGGCGCCGCGAGGATTATCAGGAGAAGACGCGCGGATTGCTGATGGTCCATACAGGCAATGGCAAAGGTAAGACTACCTGTGCGCTCGGTTTGATGATGCGAGCTGCCGGACGCGGTTTGAACTGCTGCATGATTCAGTTCATGAAGTCGCGCAACGATCGTTACGGCGAGCATGTCTCTGCGGAAAAACTCGGGATTGAAGTTCACACCATGGGTGATGGCTTTACCTGGGACACCAAAAATCCCGAACAGGACCTCAAGACCGCTCGTGAAACCTGGGCGCTCTGCGTCGAGAAGCTGCGCTCTGGTGACTATGACTTGCTGGTTTTTGACGAACTGGTTTATGTGCTGAGCTACAAGATGTTGCCGGTGGAAGAAGTTCTGGAAGAACTGCGCTCGGTTCGCGCCTCGCAACCGGCTCTGCACATTGTTGTTACAGGCAGAGATGCGCCGCCTGAGCTGATCGAGGCCGCCGATCTCGTTACCGAAATGACTGAGATCAAACATCCTTTCAACGCCGGCATTCGCGCTCAGCAAGGCATCGAGTTTTGAGGGTACTGGTTCACTATCGTTTTTAGTGCGGATTCGCAATCCGAAATCCCTTTGTGCTACGCTTCGACGCATTTCTATGGCCTGGTTCAGCAAAAAGAGTAAACGCATCGAGGCCGTTCCACCGGAAGAACGCGTAGTGAAGACGGAAAACGTCTTCGTTAAATGCGAAGGGTGTGAGGCACACCTGTTCAAAGGTGAACTCGAAGACGGACTTCAGGTGTGCAAACACTGCGGCTATCACTTTCGCATTGGCGCACGCGAACGGTTGAAATTACTTTTTGACGAAGGCAAGTTTGAAGAGCTCGATACTGAAGTAATCTCAATTGATCCACTTGAGTTTGTCGACAGCAAACCTTATTCAGAACGACTGACACAGGCAAAGGACGCTTCCGGTCTACCCGAAGCCGTTATCAACGGACGTGGAACGGTAGGCGATCATCCCGTCCTTGTCGCAGCGATGGATATGACGTTCATCGGCGGTTCGATGGGTTCGGCGGTTGGTGAAAAAGTTACGCGATTGATCGAGCGTGCGATGAAAGAGCACAGCGCGGTCGTCATCTTTTCTGCGTCTGGCGGCGCACGCATGCAGGAAGGCACGCTCTCGCTGATGCAGATGGCCAAGATCTCCGCGGCGCTTGCGGCTCTCGATGAGGCACGTTTGCCGTTCATTTCCGTTTTAACTGATCCGACCACCGGCGGTGTTACGGCAAGCTTCGCGATGCTTGGCGACGTAATCATCGCAGAACCAAAAGCACTCATCGGATTTGCAGGCCCACGCGTTATTGAGCAAACCATTCGCCAGAAACTCCCGAAGGATTTCCAGAAATCCGAATTCCTGCTCGATCACGGAATGATCGACGACATCGTCGATCGACGTGAATTGCGTGCTTACATCATGCGACTGCTAAGCTTCATGATGAACCCCGAGATTCACGGCGAATCCGATATCGAAAGAGCCCGTCGCGCCGCAAAGTTAAAAGAGTAGCCACAAAAAGGCACAAAAAGAGATTCTGATCCAGGGGTACATTAAATACCCCGCCTTTTCATTTTGTGCCTTTTGTGCTTTTTTGTGGCTAATATGGATTTCGAGCAGTCGGTTAAGTATTTGTTGAGTCTTGGGCATGAGACTCTCACTATTAAACTCGGACTTAGGAACACCGAGCTTCTGCTTGCCTCACTTGATAATCCTCAACGTGCGTTTCTGTCAGTTCAGATCGCTGGCACCAATGGCAAAGGTTCGACTGCTGCAATGCTCGATTCGATCTGTCGCGCGGCCGGCATCAAGACCGGCCTTTACACTTCACCTCACATGGTTTCCATCACTGAACGTATCAGGGTTTCGGGCATTGAAATTACACCAGAAGATTTTGCGGCTTGCGCAACTGTGGTGCGTAACGTTTCGGAACAACTCCTTCGGAGCAAGCAGATCGAAGCGCTGCCAACCTTCTTCGAACAACTAACTGCCATCGCCCTACTCGCATTTCGCAACGCTCGCATAGAACTCGCCATCCTCGAAACAGGTCTGGGCGGACGACTCGATTCAACAACCGCCGCAAACGCGCGCATTGTGGCAATCACATCGATAGCGTTCGACCACGAAGAATATCTCGGCCACACGATCGAGAGTATCGCAGCCGAAAAAGCCGCAATCATTCGGCCGGGGGTGCAGGCGGTGATTGCCAGGCAGTCCGAATCCTCTGCCCTCGACGTTTTGCTCAAGCACTGCGAACAGACCGGCGTGACACCAATCCTCGCCACTGACTCACAGTCGAATGACGTCGTCATCGGACTGCCTGGACGACATCAGATCAATAACGCCGCAGTCGCAATTGCTCTAGCTGAGTTACTAAGAGCGCAAGGCTTCGCGATTTCGCGTTCCGCAATCATTGCTGGTCTCAAAAACGCTAAGCACGCAGGCCGGCTCGAACTGGTTCCTCATAAACCGCCATTCCTGCTTGACGGCGCACACAATCCCGCCGGCGCACAGTCTTTGCGAGATTATCTTGACGAGTTTGCACCACGACCGTTGACGTTGGTTTTTGGAGCAATGCGTGATAAGCAACTGGAGCAAATGGGTGAGATTCTGTTTCCAGTTGCAGACCCGCTCGTTCTGACTACGATCGACAATCCACGCAGCGCTACGCTCGAGACATTGCAAACGATCGCCGCGCGCTTTGCGCCAGGAAAAACTCTGACGAGTAACTCGAGTGCGGAAGCGTTGCGTATCGCACTTGCAAATACATCCCCTGAGGGACTCGTTTGTATTGCCGGATCACTTTATTTAATTGGTGAAATACGTCCGCTGATTCTTGGTCTCAGTTAAGGAAACCTATGACGACGCCACACAAGGAATTACCGAAGATAATCAACAGCGAGAAAGTATTCGCAGGCCGTGTGTTTAATGTCACAGTCGATACTGTGAGTGAAGGTGAGCTCACTTATAAACGCGAAGTGGTCCATCACCGCGGCAGTGCGGTAATCGTACCGGTTCACGATGACGGCACAGTCGTTCTTGTTCGCCAGTATCGCCATCCGGCAGTTCGTTATTTGCTGGAAGCTCCTGCGGGAACTCTCGCGGAAGGTGAGCGTCCGGAAGTTGGCGCAGCGCGTGAACTGCAAGAGGAGCTTGGCTTGTTGGCCGGACGGCTGGAAAAACTCTCCGAGTTCTTTGTGTCACCCGGCTTCCTCGAAGAGAAGATGTGGGTTTTTCTCGCGACTGAACTTTCGGAAGGAACGCAACAACTTGATGATGACGAGGTCCTCGATATCGTCAGGTTACCGATCGCCGACGCTCTCGAGATGATCACCAGCAGTGAGATTCAGGACGCAAAGACCATCATTGGTCTGATGCTGGCGGCACCGCGAGTCGGATCGCCAATGCTGGAGATCGACTATCCGGCGGTTTGAAGTGTAGGTTGACCATCATCTGCCAAGCCCCTAAACTCATCTGAGTGTTCACAGAAGAATCTTCCCAACAAATAACGCCGCTACCTGAAGAGCGCTCCGAGCCGCCGGTAGTGACCGCGGGCTCGGGAGTTCAACCAATTCCGAAAACACCATGGTGGGCGCCGTGGATCGACGTCTTGACCGCACTGGCAGTGTGGTTTGTGAGCGTCATCGTGCTTGTGATCGTCCCTCTCATTTATGTCATTCCCTACATGGTCTATCGCATAGTCAAGCTTGGTCCTCCTGCGCCGGAAGCGCTCGCAACCGACAAGATGCTTATCTTCTTTTCGGTGGCCGGGATTTTCCCGACGCACCTGCTGACGTTTGTGCTGGTGTGGATGGTAGTTACGTATGGAGGGCGGAGACCTTTCTGGAAGAATATCGAGTTTGACTGGCCAAAAAACAGCACACCGGTTATGACAACCATGCTGAGCGTGCTACTGGCCATCGTTCTTTTTGGCCTGGCCGTTATGTTCACGAAGTTTTTCGGTGATCACAAAACTGATCTGGATTTGCTGATCGAAAGCTCTGTTTACACCAGATTTGCAACCGCCCTGGTCGCCGTGGTCACCGCACCGCTGGTGGAAGAACTGATTTACAGAGGTGTCCTTTACAAAGCAATTGAAAAGGCCGCAGGGGTTGGGATCTCCATCGTCGTCGTGTCGCTTTTGTTTGCCGGTGTGCACGTCTTTCAATACCGCAACAATATCGCGGTGATCGCTGTCATCACTTTGCTGAGCATCACGTTGACGGTCGCGCGCGCTGTCTCAGGTAGAGTGCTTCCCGCCTTTATCATTCACCTCGTCTTTAATGGCATTCAATCAGTTCTGATCGTTCTCGGAGCTTTCGTCGATAAAGATATTCTCAAATAGAGCAGAATGAGTGGCTACGACGTCGTCGTTGTGGGAGGCGGTATTGGCGGTCTGACCGTGGCGGCGGTGTTGTCGGCTCGGGGCATGAGCACCTGTCTCCTGGAACGACAGTCACAGGTTGGCGGATGTATTGCACGCGTCGAGTTTGCGGGCTATGACTTCGAACCTGGGATGGGGCTGTACACTTCCTTCGGTCCCGGTGAAGTTTATGAACGACTTTTCTCGCAGTTGCCGGTCCCACTTCCGGAAGTGACGCGGCTGCAATCTCCTTACATTCTGCGCCGAGCTGACGGTTCTGACACAAAATTTGCGACGAGTGAACTCTACTCTGTTGCCGGTGGTCCAGCGACGCTGGCCGAGCAACTGGCTGAATCAGTTAAGTTGAGCGGCGGCAAGCTCCGTCTGGATAGTCCTGTGCTGCGTCTTGCTTATGATGAATCCGGACACGCGGTCGGAGTTGATCTACTGAGCGGCGAGAGAGTTTTTGCCGGTAAAGCGATCGTCAGCAATCTGACGATCTGGGACACGTATGGAAAACTGATTGGCCTTAATCGCACTCCGGCTGAGATCAAGAAACAACTCAATATGCTGCAAGGCACCGGCGTTTACGTTATTTACGCGGTGATGGAAAAGCAGGCGGTCGTGCGGTTGCCAGCGCTCCGCATGCGCGTTGAAGATAGTAATGGGAGGTTAACAATGGCAGTCTCACTGGAAACAGCGAAGCGAGACGGCAAAGTTCCCGTTACTTTCACGACCGATACGGACGTCGATTCCTGGTTTACATATCAATCTAGTGAGGAAGACTACGACGAATGGGATCAGGCGGCTCTCGAGCAATTCTGGGGGCGCGTGCACGCCGCGCTTCCTGAACTTGGTGGTGACATTGAGATTATTGAGACCGCCAATCCGCGCACTTATTACGACCAAACGAGGCGAAAACTCGGAATGGTGCTGGGGATTGATGGCCAGCCGATTCAATCTCACCAAACTTCGGTGCCGAATCTTTTCATGGTTGGGGATACGATTAGTTCGACAGCCGAACTGGACAGCGTGGTGAAATCAGCGCTCTCGTTGGCGGATCAAATCAGGTGACAAGATTTCAGGATTCAACACGACTAAAAGAATAAGGGCTCGACAGGGATATAGTTATCTACAAGAAATGCTCGCTCTCGTTTTGCAGGAGGCTAGCTATGAGTGAAAAACGAGGGATTTCCACACCTTGAACCTTAGAGGGCAAATGAGTGGTTCATAACCAACACTGCCCCGCGCCTAACCTTCGCTCTTGGTCGCTTCATACGATGCACTGACAAAGCCTTCGCGACAGATTGGACCAGTCTCAATGTTTTCAAAATTAGCTCTGGCGATTCATTCGATGAATTTGGGCCGTCAGCTCGCGGGTGACGGGTCTGATGCCTAAGTAGTATTTGGATTGATGCTCCAGTCGAAGATTTGCAAACCACACACGGCGATGATGACGATCGCGAGTGCCAAAGATCTCGGTTCGGGCATGCATTATGCGCCAGTTGTCGAGCACAACTACATCTCCATCCCGGGGCTGGAAAACCATGGAGTTGTTCGGATCGCTAAATGCCTCTCTTAACAACTCGAAGTCTCGCCTACATTTACTATTCACTCTGATCACGTCATCGAACCTTATTCTGCACATTAACGTGTCAGTCGGCGAGAAAGAAAAGATAGGACCAACGTATTCCAATCTTCCTTTCTTGAATGTTGCTGCATCTCTGCGTGCTAGGTTTGAGAGTATCCGAGACCGGACGTGGCGTGGAAAATCGTGAATAATTCGTGCCGCATCAGCAAAACGGCTGTGAGCGCCAAGTGTTGCACCTGTTGCATATTGAAGGAGGATTACTGGAGGTTGTGTAGGGTGCTGCGTACCGTCAACGTGAAATCCCAGATCTCCTTTTGAACTACTTGTATTTGGATCGACTTTAGGTCGCGGCCGAATATCCTTAATCGGGCCGGGCGATTTGCGGACCGAGCGAAATTTCTCTTCTTTAGGCTGTACGTGATTTGGGGAGGAGCTCAAGCAAGAAGAGTCAAGTAGCCCATTCAAAAATCACGGTCTAATCGTGACCGAATATTCTGGCCTTAATACTCCCTGTTGTTATAATCCCAACCAGGTAGGTGTGCGAGTTTTTGAGAACCAAATGATGACTAACGGGAGACTTCTCCGACGTCTAAGCTTGATCGGCTTACGGCATAATTGGAGAGTTTGAAGACTCCTTCCGTCGGTTGATAAAATTCTCAGTTTTCCAGATAGCGCTATGCTGGTTTTCACAATATCCACTGTTGAGCACAGACCAGAAACATTTTAGACTGTAGAAAAATGATCATGGAACAATCATCCCTCCGACTTGACGATTTATACTACATGACCGCGCATATCTATTCGGAACAGAATGTCGATCGTCCTGCAGCCACTACGTTCGCACACTTCGCGGAAGTGTGTGGAATGCTTGCGACTTATGACCGGCAGAAGAAGCGAGAAGAAGTGTCAAGGGAGGACGCTCTTTGCAAGGCGTTGGGTTGGTTCTTTCCTCTTATGGCAAAGTTTAAGATTGCCAGTATTGAGGAGTTGGTCTATCGAAAATACCCTTACGCATGCCCTTACTGTAGAAAGATGCCTCACAATGATCCAATCTGTAAAACTGTGCGTGGCGCAAAATCGACGGTGGACCACGAAGCACTAGGAAAGGAGTACAGCAAGAATAAACATAAAAGACCAAAATCTCTGACGGACTGGGTTCGGATGTTTCAAGATATATATCCACGAGCGGTTCACGATAGTAAGGCCAGAAGTACACTAGGGTTATTCGAAGAACTAGGTGAATTGGCTGAGGCCATACGAGTCTTTGATAGATATCCTAAATATCTAGTAGGCGAAGCGGCTGATGTATTTTCTTATTTGATGGGTTTAGCAAACGAGCATTCCCTACGAGTGGCAATGGACGAGGACCGCGAGTTTCAATTTGAAGCTGAATTCATGAAGAGGTATCCGGGCCTCTGCACGCAGTGTGGTGATGAAATTTGCAAGTGCCCTTCGATTCCGGAAGCAACTGTTGGGCGGTTAGCAAAAGAGCTCGGCGTTGAGGCAGACGACCCGGTTTTTTTACTTGACTTCGATGCGCTCCATAAAAGGGGCAGCGAAATCAGCAAGGAAGTTTTGGGCCGACTTGGACCGCCGATACATTCTGATGTCCGCTTTCCTTTTGATCGCGGGGAAGCCAACGAGGCGCTAGTACTCTTCTGTTCCAAAATGGCTACCGTGACCGATGATACTGAATTAGCATCGCGCTTGAGTGCCGCAGCGGTTAAATTAGGTACAGCTGTCACTTATCCTGGGAGCAAGCAAAAACCCGAAGACGTTACTGAGGTACTAGAGGAGCTGCAAAATATGTGGCTGAAGCTGGCCCCTGTTGCACAAAAGGCGCTTGACGAGGGTGGCGACGACTTAGCTTCAAGGGTCGGAAAAATGCTCCAAAGAATTCGCGTCCTATTAGTGATTGCCAATCCGCGCGACACGGAGCGACTCGAAGTCGATACCGAGGCTCGTGCCATAAGTGAGGCTATTAGACAATCGAAGTTTAGAGACTTTATTGCGGTAACTCCCCTATTCGCTGCCACTACAGACGACCTTCGAAGGGCACTACTTGAGGGCGAGTACGATGTGTTGCATTTCTCTGGACATGGTGATCCGGTTGGACCAGTTTTTTCGGACTTAGCGGGCGAAGCTTCCACCGCTCCATTGGAGGCGTTGGCGGCGTTGGTTGCGCGGTATCCAACAATAAAGTGTGTCGTGCTAAACGCGTGCTGGTCACTAAGCGACTGTGATGCACCTTTGGCCCATTACACCATCGGAATGTCAGCTGAAGTTGGGGATCGAGCTGCAATCGAATTTGCGCGAGGATTCTACGACGGATTGGGTGCAGGTCGTGACTTTGCATTCGCAATTGACGAAGGCAAAAGTGCGGTAGACCTCAAGGGATTGGGCAGGGATCTGCCGATCGTAGTTCTGCAGAAAGAACGTAAGTGAGTAACTACTGGCTTCCTTTCGTTGCGACCTAAACCACCCGAAACCGGCCACAAAGCTCGCTTGGATCTTCGTACTGTCGGTTTGATGGGTTAGTAGAACTCCCCATTTGTTGCCCGAGATCAGCGTGATCGTTGAAGCTCATATCCCAATCAAACCTAAGAAAGAGTAAGGTGGTCAGAAGTCCCCTCATTTTTTCACTCATAGCTATATAAGGTCTCTGACTTTTGAATAAGCCTTCTCATTACTTCTTCAGTCTTTCGTTTACCTAAATCTATGCCAAGGAAGAAAAAGCATTGGCTGGATGGTTGAGGTCACAGCAGCGCTCGCGTTGTTCGCTACAGCTCCCCATCGGTTGCTCTCAAACTATCGGTGGTTGAAGCTCACTCCACTCCAATTGAGTTGAAATAAACGAAAGCTAAGGACCGAGTGTGGTCAGATTTCACTCATTTTTTGCACATAGCTATATCCAAAAAGCCTTAGTGAAGCCTCGTCGTTTAATGAAGGCGAGCCTTCGTCCCCCAGGACGACCAGATTGTCCATCTAATCGATCTTCAAGTTAAGCCGTGCTTAACGTTGTGCCCAGCCATCCCGAACAGACTTCTGAAGGTTAAAGGTTCAGCTTGAGGAAGTTCAAGACATGAACTTTTTTGCAGTGGAGTTATTGTTAGCGAGAGGTAAGGTGATCATTTTGTGACTATAACTAACTATATCCCAATAAGGGGCTAGACAGCTGCTGATTGTCTGGTGTATACATGCACCAGACAATATGTTCGTTACGGTTGATGAAAGAGACGCAAGGCCGCTGTACCAGCAGTTGGTTGATGAGATTAAGACCCTGATTGCGCGAGGGGAACTGGAGGCTGGAACATTGTTGCCGCCGGTCAGGCAGGTGGCTTCGGATCTTGGGGTTAATCTTAATACAGTCGCCTTCGCTTACCGACGCCTGCAAAAAGAGGGACTAATTCGCGTCCGGCACGGCTCAGGAGCCGTGGTGATCTCGCAGACCGTTAAAGAGAAACCAGACGACCGCTTGCGGGCCCAACTCAGAACCGCCTTAACCCAACTGATACTAGCCGGACTGAAGCCAACCGAGATAAAAACAGTCATTAACGAGGAGTTAGAAGAGCTGAGCCGCAGACAAATGCAAAAAGCACCAGGCAGCCTGCGCTGACCTGGTGCTTTTCCGTGGCATTTTTGTGAGCTATCGATTTGGCCGCGATGGCTCGAGGTTCTTACGCGGCATCGGTCGACCGGTCTCCATATCCGGTATCCGTTCTCGACCTCCACTAAAACCACCGCTTGGCGGAGCTACCGGTGGAGTTGGCGGCTGTGCAGGACGCGGGCTCGCTCCTCCGCCTCCACTCGTAGGATAGCCACCTGATCCACCACTGCCCGACGGATAACTGTGACCACCGTTATTACCAGTAGATCCGGCTGGTGGCGTGTAGCCAGGTCTTGGATAGTAAGCGGGTGGATAGTAGACGGTCGTGGAGTACGACGAGCCGTACGGAGAACCCCAACCGTAGTAAAAAGGCAGGAACGTATAGCATCGAGAGTTGGTGTTATAAAACCAGAACCCATTCCGACGTGAGAACGGATCCCAATCTGAAAAACTCGCAAAAGCAGAGTTGAGCATTCGATCATTAATGCGGCTATTGGCTTTCGCCAGCATTTTTGCTCGATCTTTACTCCAAAGATCTACGTCTTCCTCAACCTTCTTCTCTTCTTTCGTAAGTTTTGCGACGGAGACGTTCGTGGCGTTGAAAATCACCTTATTCCCGCCCTTAACCTTCGTATGCGAGTCGCTGAGAATTACGCGACCTTTTCGCACGATCAATTCGGTAGCATCGCCCGGTACGACATTCAGCCGGTACAGACCGTGTCTAACGATTGCGAGCTTTGTATGCGGAGTGCTGATGTTTATGTTCAGGTCGAGATCGTCGGCGCCGGTGGCTTCAACAATGGCGGTGCCTCTCAATAAACGAACTTCGAGATTCTCAAGGGTATTGTTTGAGAGTTCGACCTCAGAATCGCCGCCCAGACGCAGGTAGGATCCAGGATTGAGGAGGATTTCGACGCGGCCATCGTTGGCCGTACGCACACGGTCGCCCGCATCCAAATCATCAGTAATCGACAGTTGCTGCCAGTCAGTTTCCCCGCGGGAATGGACACTAGCCTGGCCCGTGATCGCGTTAATTCCGCCCGCCTTGGCCGAAATCACAAACTTTTCTCGATTTTGAGCAAAGCTACCAATCGAGCAAAACAGGGTGAAGGATACGGAAAGAGTGAACAGTACGGGGAGGCTGGAAGTTTTTCTCATCGAAATACCCTCCGAATCGCAATTCAGAATTGTGGGCGGGCGCTAGTCTCCTGGGCATTATAGTCTCCTCGACGACATTTACAAGCTTTAGGTACGCGGATAGGTGCAGATTTTGGGTCTGAGGAACGCGGATCAGGAGTCAATCCGGTAAATCTGTGGCTCCGGATCGGAGTTTCGCGTAGTAGCCTCGTTTTGTCCGGGCGAAGAGATCCGACCGTTTCGTCAACAAGACCTCAACCGAACGCCACTTGCCATCAAGTGATTTGTTTACGGGGGTGTATCCGATGCTGTAAACGGTGCTGAGATCACGCACGACCTGTGCATACACTGCATCGAGATCACTCAAACGTTCAGCTTTGTACATCGGCGTTCCGCAAACATTCGCGATTTTGCCAAGCTGTTCGCGTGCCTGCGCGTAAGCATCCCGGGGTACGTGATAGCGCTTGACGTTCTCCTCTTCCGTATCGAGATAGATCGGGAAAACAATGCTTTCAGATTTTCTGATCCGCTCCAGCAGTGCCTCAAACGGCAGCGTGGAACCTGGTCCGGCAACACCCGGAAGCGCATTGTCAATTCCGTCCGTCATTACGACAATCACGCTACGGCGCAGGCCCGATCCGTGCGTGACCAGGTCGCGCAGAACCCAATCCATCGAGTCCCAAAAGTTTGTGCCCCCGATCGCCTCGTCCATCTCATCGATCGTCTTTTTCAGTTTCTTTCGGTCCAAACTGAACGTTGAATAGAGCGCAGGCTGATCGGTGAAGGTCACGAGGGCAATACGATCCACATCACGCGCTGCATCCACAAATCGTTTTGCGGAGTTTCGAATCATCTTCAGGTTTTTTGAATTGGAACCGGAGAGATCGAGCAGCAGGACGAGATCAAACGGCGTATCGGCGGCAGCGAAAAACGTGATCTCCTGTGGTACCCCGTCTTCAAGAACAAGAAAGTCTTTCGGCTCGAGTATTGGCGGCGAAGTATTGGGCGCAAATCCGAGCACACTGACTTTTAAGTCCACCAGATCTGAATCAATGCGAATCGTTTCGGTAGGATCCTGGCCATTCGCAATACTCGTAAACAGCAGTACGAGAAAAACAGTAGTCGCGCAAAGGCGCAAAGGCGCAAAGGAAAACCACAGAATATCCTTTGCGCCTTTGCGCCTTTGCGCGAGAAACTTTTCCGAAGGCCTAGTTTGCATAATAACCACGCTTGCCGCGCGGCACTGCATTGTTGCGATCGACTTTGATTCGAATTGCGCGCCAACGTCCATCGCGTGTGCTGTTTGAGGGACGATACGCCAAACTGTACATCGTCCCCAGATCCGCGACGACCTGTTCGTAAGCGCCGGCGAGATCGGTGAGTCGCTCAACCTCGTAAAAAACTCCTCCGCCCACATCAGCCATTTCCTTCATGCGATCATGACCGGCATCAAACGCCTCGGGCTGGGTGTCGAGCGGACTCATCGCCTCATACTCCGTGTTCAACCACAACGTGTATAAGACACCGTCAAACTCTTGAATGTTTCGGAGCGTCTCCTGATAAGTGCGCTGTGAGCCCTGCTGACCACTGACACCGGGAATTGTCCCATCAAGTCCGTCACTCATCAGTACGATTGCTGACCTTCGCGATTTCTTCGACTGCTTTAACACTTCCTCCATTGCAAAGTTGGTAGCGTCGTAGAGTTTTGTATCGCCTCGCGCCGTGTCGATTGTTTCGATTCTCTGGCGCAGCAACTCACGATCGGAGGTCAAAGTGGAGACCACCGTGGCCTGACCGGCGAAGGTGATCACACCAATACGATCTGCAGGTCTTGCGGCCTCGACAAAGCGCAACGCAGCGGCGCGAATGAGTTTCACAACTTCCCTGGTCGAACCAGACAAATCGATTAATAAAATGAGGTCAAACGGTGCTGATGAAGACTCAAATTGGACGATGCGTTGCTCTTCACCGTCTTCGAACAGCTTGAAATCCGATTGACCAAGTCCGACGAGGCCTCGATTTGTGCCGCGATCGATAACGCTGATGTTGAGTGTTACCAGTTGCGAATCGACGCGTATCACATCTCCTTCACTGATATCGCTGCTCGCTGCCGGATCGGCGGGCGTTCCGGCCGGACGTTTTGGATTGTCGGCGCCGATGAGCTCCGGTGGCTTCGCCGGCGAAGTGTCTGAAATCTCGATACCTGGTCCAAAATTCAGCACGATGTCGCCGGTGTCGCTCTGTAACTCGAGTTTATGACTGCCGTTTCCGAGGCGCGTTTGCAGTAACTGCGGATTCGGCGAGGGTGCAGAACCAATTGCTGATTTGATGGTACCGCGCGACGAACGCGCCGTGATGTCTGCATTGGATAACGGGCGAAATGTCGCGGTCAGCGCTCCGGCTGCGGAGTTCAGATTCGCGCTGCTCGGCATGCCGAAGATGGTGATTGCTCCGTTACTGGTCGACGCGTCGATCCGCGATGTTTCCGGAATTTTAATATTGAGATGAACTGGAACAACCGGGTCGATTGGTCGTCGCACGACTGAGATCGTCAGTAACGACCCGCGATTATCGATGATTATCGGCGACCTGCTGAATCTTCGAGAACCATCGCCACCGATATTGGCAGAGACAGCAACATAGCTATTGTTCCAGACTTCGGCGTTGATATTGCCAAAATCATTGCGAACTTTGAGCTGGCCGCCGGCAGGCAAGTCGATGCGAATTTCATCGTCGGCGTAGACTGTCGTAGGGGAGAAGGCTGCCAGAAATAGAAGGCCCAGAAGGGCCTTTTGAACCTTCGAGAACATCATCAAAATCTCGATGGCATAATAGCAAAATGGGGCAATAGGTCCTATACGACTTATAGGACCTATCTTAGCTTTTTAGGGTTCAATCAGATCAAGCATTGAGGTTTCATCACGTGCCGGCGCGGGCGGAGCTTCCGCTCGTGGCGCGCCATCCAGGTCCGCTATTTTCAGCAACAAATTGCTTTGATTTGTCGCGTAAGGCAACGCGTTTTCAATGCTGACCACACCGTCTCTGATAAATCTCTCGATCACGGTGTCGAAAGTCTGCATTCCGTCCTGATCGCCCTGTTCCATCGCATCGATCAGCGACTTCCCTTCCGACTCACCCTTCTCAATATATTCACGTGTGCGCATCGTTGACTTGAGAATCTCGATCGCCGCAACTCTTCCTTTTCCATCCGAGAGCGGAATCAGTCGCTGCGAAACGATGAAGCGAAACGACTGCGCAATACGTGTCCTGATCGCTTTCTCTTCGTTCTTCGGGAATACACCGATAATGCGGTCGACTGTTTTTGACGCATCGATCGTGTGCAAGGTAGACAAGACGAGGTGGCCTGTTTCAGCCGCTTCGAGAGCGACTTCAATGGTCTCACGGTCGCGCATCTCACCTACCAGGATCACTTTCGGCGCCTGGCGGAGTGCTGCGCGCAGAGCAACTGCAAAGCTCGGGGTATCAGAGTGCAATTCACGCTGATGAATCGTCGAATTCTTGTGCGTGTGCAGGAACTCGATTGGATCCTCGATCGTCACGATGTGGTAGTAGTGGGTTTCGTTTATGAGATCGATGATCGCGGCGAGTGTAGAACTCTTGCCGCTGCCGGTTGGTCCAGTAACCAGCACGATGCCGTTTTTGATATCTACTATCTCTTTCAGTTGTTCAGGCAGATTGAAGTCACTGAAGCGCGGCGGCCGCATTGGGATAACCCGCATGACGATCGCGTGTGTGCCGCGCTGCTTGAAGATATTCACACGAAATCGAGCGTCGCCTGGCGCGCTGAACGAAAGGTCAGCCGAACCGCTCTTTTCGAGACTGTCGAGAGGGGTAGGCTGATTGCCGATGATCAGTTTGGCGATTCCCGCCGTGTGGGCCGGAGTCAACTTCTCTAAACCCGCGATGCGAACAGGCACTAGTTTCCCTGCTAATTCGATCTGTGGCGGCCGTCCCGGGCTGAAAATCAGATCGCTCACTTTGTCCGAGGCCCGCAACATCTCGCGCAAAATCGCGATGAAGTTTGGTGGTGGTGGACCGGGAGGCTGAGTTGTTGGGGTAGTTGGTTGTTCGCTGCTCATTTTGGAACTTTTTGGTTGGCTCGTGCGTCAAATTCAGCGACAAGTTTCGCTAATGAATTATTTGTTATGAAGAACAAACTACTTTCAAGTTGCGTACATCAAAGTGTTCGTTCTGCGAAGGCACGGTAGCCAAAAAATCGGACCGTGCCACGAAATTGATAAGAAAGGCGCTGGAGACATGGCAACCTACAGAGATCCTGTGCGATGCTTTGCACCACTGGAAGTAATCGAGCGCCTGCTGGAAATTCGTGTTGAAGCGGGTTACTCGTCTGCCGTCTATCTGCTTTCCCCCGATGATTTGGCAGACTATCTCGATGCATATGGTTTTGATGTCTATGCATTATCGGAGGCTGAAGCTGAGTTTCACTTTGGCGACTATCGTGCTCCACTCGCACCGGGCGGGGATCACGCTCACTGCTCGCTGACCGCACACTAGCATCACAAATAGTTCGATAGTTGGCAACGCGGGAGATGGAAACGTCTTCCGCGTTTTTGAGTTTACGAACGAACAATACATAGGCGCCGCAGGACGAGATCAATTCCACCCTTTCAGCGCCTTGATGACGAAGAACGTCACGTCGTCAGTTGCTCCGGCGTTGGCAGTCCACTCCAAAACAGCCATCTCCAGACTGGCAATCAGCTCGCGTGCCGGTCGATCGTAGTTTTCCTTTACTGCCTGCGCTAAACGATCGCGTCCGAATTCTACTCCTTCAGGGTTGGACGCTTCCGTAACGCCATCAGTGTAAAGGACCAGCACATCGCCCGGTTTTAGCGACAAGTGATGCTGGTGATACCGCGTTTCGGGAAACATCCCCAGCGGCTGCTCACCGTACTCAATGAACCGCGTTTCGCGGTTGAAATTAATGAGCAGTGGTGGATTATGGCCCGCATTCGAATACGACAGGAGCCCATTAGAGGCGTCCAGGAGTCCGTGGACAGCAGTAACAAATTGATTCCTCTCGATCGACTCCCACAGCAGGTAATTCACCTTCGCCATCGAGATGTTGGTCGCATAACCAACGTGGGTTGCCATCCGCAAACTGGCTCTCAGAAAAGACATCAGAATCGCAGCCGGCACACCTTTTCCAGACACATCAGCAATAACGAATCCGAGTTCGTCGTCGTAGATTTTGACCCAGTCGTAGTAATCGCCAGAAACCTCTTCGGTGGGAAAGTTGTAAGCACTGATGTCGTAACCGGGTAGCTCCGGGTCTTTCGGCGGCAGCAACTCCAGTTGGACCTGACGGGCCACTTCGAGCTGGCCCTGCAGTCTCTTCTTCTCGATCATCTGCTCATGCAACATCACCTTCTCGATGATGATCGCAACCTGTGAAGCAAGCAGCATCAACACCTCGAGATCGTTGTCGGAATATGCATTGAGATCGTCGCTTTCGAGATCAAAAACGCCAATGACTTCATCATTCGAAATGATTGGCGCCACCATTTCGGAGCGAGTTCTATCGCGAGCATTTATGTAAACAGGATCGTTGCGAACGTCATGAGAAATGAGTGGCGCGCCGCTAAGAGCCACACTCCCTATGAAACCCTCTCCAAGTTTCAGGTGTAGATCCGATAGCTCATCGATGTCGTAGCCCCGCACTGCTTCTGATCTAAACGTGCACGGTTCTTCGCCTTCCGGAACAAGCTCAGGATCGACACACTGCAGCACAAAGATGCCGGCGGCATCGTAAGGAATCAGCGAATCAAGCGTGTCCATCACCAGGTTGAGCACTTCCTGGAGGTCCAGCGAACGGCTGATCTTCTTCGTAATGTCGAGCAACATCCGAAGCTTGTCGATCGTCGACAAACCATGCGATGCAGCTTCCTTTAATCTTTCACTCATCAGATAACTCTTGAATCCTTAAACTCACGCCAGAGATGAGTCACTTTCATACGATACTCAACCAGCTCGCGGCTAACGCGAAAGTGTAATCCAATCTCCTGCGAAGTCTTTCCCTGCAATAACATTTTCTTCAACGACGCATAAGGAACCAAACCCGCAGCGCCGACCGCATATGCCTCCTCTTCGTCAGCCTTGCGGTAGTCGCGATTCATTACCTTACCACGTTCGTCCCTGGTTACGATCGAGAGACGATTGGGTTGGTGTCCTAAAAACACGTGACAGATCTCCTCCATCAGCGTAGCGTTCGTCCGCGCACGACCGTGCATCGGGTTAAGTATCACCAATTTCATGCCGTTGGGCAGCGTACAAGCTCCGCCAGACCATTTCTCAGACGCAGTTCCGAGCAGGTGTTCTCGCGCAGTTTCGCTCAAGCCTTCCACCTGATCGAACCGAATTACGATGAGATTTGCAAAGCGGGCGAGGTCGAAAGGATTCAGTGGCTGATCAATGCGGACGCGTGCAAAGTCGCGCAGGCCGAGAGCTTTTAACTCGAAATTTCGCCACTTTTCACCTGGAGGTAGATCGCCAAGCAGCACTCGAAGAGTATACCGGATTCAACGGGCTGGTCTAACGTCGCTTCTTCGAGCTCTTATCGCCGCTGCTCTTGCTGAATTGAGTGTAAGCGACGCGAAACAGCTCGGACAACGCTGCCGCGGTTTCAGGTGTGAGATTTCGATCGGCCCTCAAGTGAGCCTCAACGATTTCCGGAGTAGGCTCCTGCGGGTAGTAAATAACCGCCTGCGACTCTTCCGTTTTTGGATCGCGACCGCTAAGGATTCTTTCCATCGGCACGTCGAGCCACGTCGTCAGACGAGCAATGTTGTCTGCGTCGGGTTTGCCGGTGCCGTTTTCGATGCGTGAAAGAGTTGAAGCGGAGACAGATGTTTCACTGGCCACATCACGGAGGCTCAGGCCGAGCTCTTCACGTCTGCGTTTGACGGCGCGTCCGAGTTCCTCAGTGTTCACCAGGCCTTTGATTGGACGTACGTTACGTTTCATGTACCTAAACGTAGCACAGGAAGGTTTTAGACGCAATACTTTGTGTTACGCCTGAAACAAGAAAATTTATCGGTCCTATAGGACTTATAGAACCTATATTTGGTCGATTTAGCGTCGCTCAGCGCTGCCCATCGCGAGGTCGCGGGCCTTTGGCAATACGTCTACTGCTTTCGCGACTTGAGGATCGTCCATGGTGATGAAAACTCTGTCTCCAATCACACGGCCGTAAGCAGCAGTGACCAGGTTGAAACGTAACTCGAGTTCAATGAAAGCGCGATTTCGATCAATCGTGGCTGCCGCAACTTTGAAACCGGGATCAGCAGTCGCAAAATCACGAAACGCCTTGAACATCGCGTCAGTCACTTTGAATTCTTCCGATTTGAGCTCGTGACGGTAATCAATGCCGCCGGGGATGCGGCTCGCTTCAAAACCACGAATACGACCGTTCACCAGTTCCCGCGTGAAAGCGAATGCAGGGCTCAGCAAACGGCGCTGAGTTAAGTTCACAGTGCGCGGGTTTACGTTTTCATCTGGTGAAATCCCGCCACCGCCATAAACCGCACGCCCCGTGTCAGTCTTCATTTCCGGACCAGCCGGCTTCGCCGGCGCAACCGGCGCGGCCTTGGGATCGCGGGCGACTCCGCCGCCGTGTGTGTAGTAGTCGTAAAAACCGCCGTTCGAATAATCGCGCTGGATCAAACGACCTGAAGGCGTGTAGTACTTGGCGGACGTCAAGGTTAGCCCGGCGCCATACTCCAGCGGAATAATGCTCTGCACCAATCCCTTGCCAAAGCTCGTTTGGCCCACAATCAAGGCCCGATCGTGATCCTGCATTGCTCCAGCAACGATCTCTGACGCCGAAGCCGTATTTTCATTTATCAGAATCACGAGCGGCGTCATGTCTGGAGCATTATTTCGCGACTCGTAGACATTGTCGCGAAAACCGTTGCGCCCTTTTTGCGTCAGGATTCGCTGACCACCGCGCAGAAACACTTCGGCAACGTGGATTGCCTGGTCCAAAAACCCACCTGGGTTGTTACGCAGGTCCAGCACCAGGGAAGTCATTCCCTTTGCGTGTAATCGATCAAGCGAATCCAGCAGCTCGTCGGTGGTCGTGTAGTTGAAGCCACGCGTCATGTCGATATAGCCGACTCCGGGCTTCAACATGTAAGCGTCAGGGATTGAAGGTTGTGCAACAGCATCGCGGATGATGTCGACATTCTCAATGCGTTTGTCGGCCGCACGTTCCAACGTCAATTTCACAGTTGAACCACGTGGACCGCGAATCTTGTCGCGCACGTCCAGCGACGACTTGCCGGTCATCGCCACGCCATCAACTTCGACAATTCGATCGCCATAGCGCAATCCGGCTCTCGCAGCAGGAGACCCATCGAAGGTTGCGGTGATATACGTGTCAGCTTGCTCACCGCGAACATAATTCTGGATCGAAGCTCCAATGCCGAAGTATTCGGAACGCTGGTCGGTCTTCAGCTCGTCAAACTCTTCGCGGTCGTAATAATTGGAATGCGGATCAAGCGAGCGCAGCATGCCGATGATCGAAGATTTGAATACGTCGTTGTAGTTGAGCTTTTTGCCGTCGACGTACTGTTCTTCAATCATCTTGAGAGCTTCACTGAAATCTTTTTCGACAGCAGCAGTTTGCGCCGTCGGTCCGCCTCGCACCGGCCGCCGGCCTGCCGGACTACCGGGATTCGTGGTTTGCGCGATCACAAAGCCGGGCAGAACCAGAGCAAAAATTAGCAGGACGAGAGCGACATGAGCTGGAATTCTTTTCACTGCGAACCTCAAGTTTTTGTACAGACTTCAAGCGACGGAACGATAGTTTACGTCGCACTTGCAATATAACGGATGCCGACTAGGCGGGCAAGGTTGTGTCTTTGTAGGGGCGGCCCTCCGTGGCCGCCCTTTGTTGGGAACGAGTAACTTCGGGAAAAGTTCTAATGAGTGCGAGAGGCCAGGGCGATTTGGCGCATCGGCCGCACCTTGCTGTACCGGTAACTTCCGAAGATTGTCACATCAATGCAAGGGGCGGCCACGGAGTGCCGCCCCTACAAAATTCCCAATGCCTTGACCGTGTTTCCCGCGCTCCGTAGAATGAACTTACAAAGGCAAACAATCGTAAAGAGGGACAGATAGAATTCGGTAGTTTGCAAAGGAGTCTGTACTAATGAGCAGTCCATATCACAAGGAAGAACACCCGACGCCGGAAAGAGTCGACGACCTGATGCTTCGTGACGATGATCCGGAATCCGGCGCGGAAGAACATAATCGAACGGCTTCGTCAGTCCGCGACATTGCTTCGCGTATTCCGGAATCACTGAGTGCAATTGGACGCGACATCAGTAGGACCATCGAAAAGGCGATCTCGGCCAAGGACGATTATGTTGTTGCCGTTAAGATCTCGCCTGAAGCCCAGGAGAAGCTCGAAGCTCTGGTCCAGGCTGGCGTGTTTCGCAGCCGTGCGGAAGCCGCCGGGTTCCTGATCGATGAGGGTATCAAAACCCAATCGGCATTGTTTGAGCGTGTCAGACAAAAGCTTGCTGAGATTGAACGATTGCGAGCTGAACTTCGCGGAATGATAGCCGATAAGACCATCTGAGGCGCAAAAAGCCGGCGCCTGAGAATCGCGCCTGCCCAACAATCTTCCCCCCAAAGCAGTGCTTTACCCTTCCTCGCGAACGGTAAAGCACGCCCTTATTTCTGGCAGAGAAAATTTGTGACAGAACGATTTCAATTACCGGCAACGCCAATCGAAGAATTCACGCTGGCTAATGGTCTGCGCGTCGTGTTGAGCCCGGACCGTGCCATTCCAGTAGTCTCAATCGCTGTTTACTACGACGTCGGCTCGCGCAACGAAAAAGGGGGACGAACGGGTTTTGCGCACCTGTTCGAGCACATGATGTTTCAGGGCTCGGAAAATGTTCCCAAAGCCGCGCACTTCCAATACATCTTCAACGCCGGTGGCACGATGAACGGCACGACTTCCACCGAGCGCACAAATTATTTCGAAACGTTACCGTCCAATTATCTGCCACTCGCTTTCTGGTTGGAGAGCGATCGGATGCGTTCGCTTAAAGTGACGCAGGAAAATCTCGACAACCAACGCAATGCCGTGCAGGAGGAGAAGCGACTCCGCTACGACAATCAGCCTTACGTGAACGCCTTCCTGCGCATGAATGAGTTGATCTTTAAGAATCCGGCCAACGCACACTCGACAATCGGATCGATGGAAGATCTGGATGCCGCCACCATCGACGATGTGAAACAGTTTTTCCGGATTTACTACGCGCCGAACAATGCCGTAATAACAGTGGTCGGCGATTTTGACAACGCTGAGGCGCGCGCGCTGGTCGACAAATATTTCAGCAATATTCCGGCGCAACCCGTTCCCCCGCCTGTCGATGTTTCAGAGCCTGAAGCGGTGGCCATACGCGAGGAAACGTTTCACGATCCGTTAGCTCCGGCGCCCGCTTTTGTGCTCGGTTGGAAGATTCCGGAAAGACGGACGCCGGATTTCTATGCGCTCTCTCTTGCGGGTACACTTCTTTTCGAGGGCGACAGTTCGCGGCTTTATCAGAAGCTGGTCAAAGGCGATGAGTCGGTCGTGTCGATTGAAGGCGGCGTAGACGAGCGCCGTGGCCCATCGGCGTTATACATCTTCGCACTGCCAAAACCAGGCGAAGACGTCCATAAAATTCGCGAACAGATTTTTGATGAAATCAGACAAATTGCTGTTGCAGGACCCACGACAGACGAGATGGAGAAACTGCGCAATTCGCTCTGCAACGATGCCGTGCGCGGTCGTCAATCGACTATGTATCGAGCACAGCGCCTCGCCGAGTTTGCCCTATACGATTCAGATCCGCGGCTGGTGGATTCCGAGTTGGACCACTATCTCAACGTCACTGCCGGCGACATCAAGAAAGCGATTGCTCGTTATGTAGATGTGGAGAATCGCGTCGTACTCGACATCATTCCTGACGCTGCTGCGAGAGTCGAAGAAGGAGCCGTAGCTTCCGCTTCGCCGCAAGCGCCCGGCGACCCTCATCAACCTGCTGCACCACCCCCACAGGTTCCCGAAAAGCCTCCAGCTGAACCCGAATCGCCCGTGCATGCTGACATCGTAAAACCAACAGCCTCCGAGCGACCAAAAGATCCGGCGGATGCGCCGCCGCAAACAAAGCCAGGTTCTGGCCCGCTGCACGCTTAACATGAGTCAAACAGAAATGTTTCGTAGCCAGGCGCCCGCGCCGCTACCACCTCGACCGATCTCGATCCCTACGCCAAGGGAAACCACTCTGTCTAACGGGCTCTCGCTTGTCGTTGTTGAAGACAAGCGCCTGCCATTGATCAGCTACCGGCTGGCATTCCGTGTCGGCGGAGCTTTCGATCCACCTGACCTGCCAGGACTAACAGATCTACTTGCAGGGCTTTTACCGGAAGGCACTCAAACAAAGACGAGTAAACAGATCGCGGATGAGATTGCGCGAATGGGTGCGAGTTTGTCTGCCGGCGCCACTTCCGATTACACGATCGTAGCGGCGTCAACGTTATCCCAGTTTAACGATCCCGTTCTCGCGTTGCTGGCAGAAGTAGCGTTGGAACCTTCGTTTCCGGAAAACGAAGTTGCACTTGCCAAACAGAATACGAAGGAGAGTTTGCGACAGCAGCGAGCACAGCCTTCTTTTCTCGCGAGTGAGATGGTTTCGCGAGTGATGTTCGGCGATCATCCATATTCAATTGTAGCGCCGACCCCAGAGTCGATCGATCGATCGTCACGCGACGAGTTCGTAAAATTTCATCGCGGCAAGCTCGTGCCGAACAATGCATTTCTCATCGTTGTTGGAGACGTTCGTTACGACGAAATTTTGAGACAGGCTGAGGCGCTGTTTTCGACGTGGAAACGTGGTGAAGACCTCGTTCCGAATTTCCCTGCGCCTCCAGTCCGCACGAGCAAAAAAGCTTATCTCGTGGACCGCCCCGGTTCAGCGCAATCAAACATCGTCATCGCCAATAGCGGTATCACGAGAACGAGTCCTGACTATTTCCCGCTGATGCTGATGCACACGGTGCTCGGGGCTACTGCGTCGTCGCGTTTGTTTATGAATCTGCGCGAAGAAAAGGGTTACACATATGGCGCGTATTCCAATCTGGACGCGCGTCGTACTGCCGGTACTTTCCGCGTCACTGCGGAAGTGCGGACACCAGTAACCGGCGACTCGCTTAAAGAGTTTTTCTACGAGTTGAATCGAATCCGCAGCGAGCCCGTTTCACAAAAAGAGATTGCCGACGCGAAGTCGTATCTGACCGGCGTCTTTCCAATTCGACTCGAGACGCAAGAGGGACTGACTGATCAGTTGGTTCAGATCAAGATGTTGAATCTGCCCGACGACTATCTGCTGACTTATCGGGAACGAGTGCAGGCGGTTACCATTGAGGAGATCCAGCACGCTGCGCAGAAATACGTCAAACCGGATGAAGCGGCGTTGATCGTGGTCGGCGACGGCGCTTTGGTGCTCGAGCAAATCAAACCGTATTGTGAAGACATCGAGGTCTACAACACAGCCGGCAAACGAAAAACAACTGACGCTTCGAATGTAACTGATCCTGTCGGTGCATGGTCGATTGAGGTCGAGACACCTCTCGGTCAATCAATTCCGGCGACGTTGACGATTTCACGCTCTGGTGCCGGATACACGGCTGTGATCCACTCAGAAATGGGTGACGCGGATCTCGGAGCAATTGAGATCAGCAATAATTCGTTCAAGGGAACTGCTTCTTTGGAGATGGACGGTCACGGCGTTCAGGCTGAAGTATTCGCGAGGTTTGACGGCGATCAGGTTGAAGGAACGTTGAAGCTGCAGAACTCGCCGGAACTCCCCTTCAGGGGAACTAAAGATTGAATAGGTCCTATAGGACTTTTAGGACCTATATTGCGCGAGATCTCGCCGCTCTGGATTTCCGACCTATTCCAAAATAAAAGCGCCCGGCATGGCCGACATGCCGGGCGAATCACAGGAGGAACCGAGTGTTATGGTCATCGCTATTCGTTGCGACGATCCGTTAACCTCGCTGGCTGAGATGATTTCAGCGCCCTGACAGGTTGCTTTCAGAGGTCAATCACGCTCGTAACGCAGCACTACACCTGCGCCGCCAACTACCCATCCAATCTTTTTGTTGAAAATCAGCGAGTAAAGGTTTTGCTTCGTTGTTGATTCTTGTTGCACCCACGTCCTGCCTTCATCGCTGCTCCTGAGAATCGTTCCTGACCTGCCGATCGCCCAGCCCTCTTGATCATTCGAAAACTGAATACTCAGCAATGTGACATTCGTGTTTGTGGCAACGGTCGCCCAGGTTTCGCCACCGTCCGTCGTGCGCAACAACGTTCCACGTTCACCGACGACCCAGCCGTCTTTGTCGTTGCGAAAATCAACGTGATAAAGCGTGCCTGTGGTTCCCACGTTCTGCTTTGTCCAGCTCGCTCCGGCATCGCGTGTGAAAAGAACTGTGCCGCCATCGCCGACGATCCAACCCCGTTTATCGCTGACAAAATCGATGTGTATCAGCTCGAGGCGGCTTGGAGCGCGTTGCCTGCGCCAGGTCAGACCTTCGTCGTCCGTGTAAACGAGAATACTATCAACCACACGATCGCGTTTGCTGATCGAACCGACGACCCAGCCCTTCTTTTTGCTCGAAAAACGGACGCTGTACAACTCAACATCGGCGCCTTCGAACTCGTCTGGAAGAAAGATTCGCGACTGCGTCCAGCTCACGCCGTCGCGCGTTACGAAGATCGAGTTTCCTGCCAGGAGAAAGCCCTTTTCCTCGTCGCGAAAGTAAATGTCGTTAATTGCGGCTTTGGTGCCGACTGCCTGCGGCGTCCACGTCAGGCCGCCGTCCTCGGTGTGACTCAGGAAACCACCGTCGCCGCCCGCCCAACCGCGCTTGGTGTCGAGAAAGTAGACGGTGTTGAGATCTTTTCCACCCGTGTTGAGTCTGATCGGCAACCAGCCCTGGGCACTTGCAGAGCCGAGCAGAGTCAGCAACACAATGAGAACCGCAGAAAAGCGGACTTGCTTCATTGTTCTGGTACTCATACTGATTTTGTTTTCAGCTTTGTACCCTAAACATGAGACTCATGACAAGAGTTAATGCCACAGATGACGCTAACTATTTTGCACTCACTCGGTAAACTCGGCCATCCAGCACAACAACCACACGCTCACCTAACGAGAAGTAACTTCCCAGTTTTGGATTCTGTTTCAGCAACGCAAAGTATTCATCACTGCCAAACACCAAAACCGTTTCCGGTAATCGCGACTCGGCTTTGAATTCAGAGTCGGTCCAGACGCCTTCGATGAGGTAGAACGTCTTCCCTGCGACGCGTTTGACTGCATCCGTGCGTGTATCCTCGTCTTTGAGGTACACGCGTTCCTGCTGCTCGCGCGCGACCTTGCTTTGTTGAACTGCTGCGGCACCCGTTACAACCTGGTCCATTGGCTTCGCCGGTCGCGCATTGCTGGGCGCATCCGCTCTACCAAACCCACCGCTAGCTACTCCCGGCGTCACCATAAAGTTTGAACTACGTCTCGACACCTCGGCCTCTTCCAGCGCGAGATAGGAAGTGTAAGGTGTAACGATGCCGTAACGAGTTCCGAGATCGACGATCTCGTCACGCAATTCTTTCTGCTCACCATTCGATCGCACTTGCTCCATCAGCCAGCCAACGCGGCGCGTGGCCCACAAACGTGGCAAATAATCGTTCGATTCAGTGCGTAGTGGAAAACTCAGATTTCCGTAGGTGTAACTGCGAGTTGCAGCACCAGATTTCCCGCTCAGCTTCAACTGCACTGACTTCAGATCGGCTTCGTTGCTGTAACGCCCGATGAGCGTCACTTGTGATCCCCGAAACACATCGGGAATACCACGCGGGTAGATCAAATCCGTTTGTGCTCCACCCATATCGAGTTGCAGATCCGTGAACACTGGATAATTAACCTTCGAGAAGAAGTTGGAAACTTTGACTTCCAGATCCTCTTTCGGTTCGACGTAATCGGCAACGCCGCCGTTTTCAGACGCCAGCTTATCCAGCAACGCCGTGTTCACGTCGTAGCCAACACCAAACGTGAACAATCGCACGCCCGGTATAGTGGCCTTGCGAACGTTGTCGACGATTCTCGGAACGTTTGTCTCATCGACGGTTGGCAATCCATCCGTCATGAACACGAGCATCTTTGGTCGCTCTCGATCCGCTTCACTGAATTGACGAAGTGAGGCGAGTAGCGACTGATTGATGTTTGTTCCACCAACAGGTTTGAGACCTTTGACGAACTCTTCACCGCGCGCGCGACCCTTTTCGTCCGCTGCGATTAGTCGGGCTTCCATCAAGTGTTCCTCGCCTGCGAATGAAATGATATTGAAGCGATCCTGCGGACGAAGAATTCGCACACCGTATAACAATGCAGCGCGCGCTTTTTCCATCTTCCCTTCTTCGGCCATTGAGCCCGAGGTGTCGACTACGAACACAACATCCTTGGCGGTATATTCCTGATCCGTCCACTCATCTTTAGGCGAGATCATCAGCAGGAAGTAACCTTGTTTGCCCGGCTCACGATGAGTGAGAAGTGTCAGGCCGAAGTCTTCTCTTGAGATCGTGTAAAACAACTGAAAGTCCTGAGGCTCTTTGCCGCTCTCACTCTCAAACGAAACGAGCGATCGCCGGTCGCTGTTGCGCTTGACGTCGATGGCATGTGTCGGCGAGTAAACATTTCGCAGAGGCTCTTTGCTTTCGACTTCAACCCGTCCGGCCACCGAACCGATTTGAGCTATCTGCCGGCCAGTGCCCAGAGGATAACGATAGGAAACCGTGCCGCCTTCAGCGTGAACGACCTGTGTGTAAGTGATCTCGAGTTTCTTGTCGGAGTGCGGCAGGATCGGAAAGATGCTCGCCTGAAACAGATCCTTGCCTGCGTATTCGAGTAAACCGGGATCGCGTTGACGCCTGACAATCTCGTCATAAATACGACGTGCTTCTTCGCGGGTCCTTACTTCGCCGACGAGCCGTCGATCTCCGTCCCAGATAGCAAACTCAGCTATCGAGGCAGACTCAGGAATGGGAAAAAGATAGGTTCCTTCGAGCGTGGCGCCGGTGTCGTTGCGAAATACCTGTTCGACGTGAGTCGTAGCGACTTGTGAACTGATTTTCGTGTCAATCTTGATTGATTTAATGGGGAGGGCGCGCGGGAGCGGGACGGGTCGAGGGTCCGGACAGCGACGGCAAGGCCCCGGGACGATGATTCCCTGGGCGCTGGCAATCGTGGCCAGGGCGGAACAGATTGAAAGCATCAGTAAAAGCCGCGTTAATGTGGTTCGCAATCGCATAAAAGTCTCCAAAAGAGGCATTAATCCACTTACTCGTAAATAGAACGGCACTTACGAGTGTTCTTGCGCCTCTTTGGAGTGCGCACTCCAAGGAGGGTCAGTAGAGCTCGCGCAGGCGATGGTTGAAAATCGCCACGCCTGTGGCGACTATCGTCACCACGAACCCACCCACGGCTAACGTGTGCTGTGGACCGAAATGGTTGGATGCGGCCCCGGCGAGGATGTTCCCAATCGGCATGGTGCCAATGAAGGAAAGAATGAACATGCTCATCACACGACCACGCATCTGATCCGTAACAAGCTTTTGCAACAGCGTGTTCGTAATTGCCACCGACAACACGATGGCAAAACCCAGTCCAAAAAGAAAGAGCAGCGAGAGCGAGAGCCGAGCAGACAAGGCGAACCCAATAATACATAACCCAAACATTATTGATCCGCCCAGCACGAACCAGCCTTTTCTTCTGAAGTCACCAAGATAAGCCACGAGTAACGCACCGATAAAAGCGCCGCCGCCGGCCGTTCCCATCATTAACGCCAAACCGGTTTCGCCCATATGAAAGATGTCGCGCGCGTAGACAGGTACGAGGGTGAAGTAGGGCGCCCCAAACAAACTGTTCACCGCGGAGAGTAGCAACAACGACGAGACTCTCGGGCGACTGCTAACGTATTGCAGCCCCTCCAACAAATCGCGCCAAATAGCAGACTTCTGTTTGACCGCCGGTGCTTCGGGTTTTGCGTGCGATTCCATTTGCACCATCCAAAGCGCCGCGACTACTGCGATGAAGGAAAGACCGTTCGCAAAAAAACATCCGGCAAGGCCAAACACGCGAAACGCGACACCCGCAAGCGCTGGTCCAACCACACGAGACAGCTGAAACTGGGTTGAGTTCATCGCAATCGCATTGGTGAGATCTTCACGACCGACGAGATCGTAAGTCATTGCCAGGTACGACGGGCTGGCCAGCGACATACAACAGCCAGTCACAAAAGAAAAACCCAACACCATCCAACGATTAACGACATTCGTTGCGACTAAAGCTGCAAGCGCAAGCGCTGCAATTCCGGCCATGACCTGTGTGTAGAGCAACAGGCGGCGCCGGTCGATGCGATCGGCGAAAACACCACCGACGAGTGTGAGAACAAAACCGGGTGACGTCGCCATAAACGCGTCGAGCCCTAACCAGAACGGCGAATTCGTTAGCTGCAATACAAGCCAGCCCTGCGCGACGGCCTGCATCCACGTGCCGACATTCGAAAGAAAGGCACCTATCCAGAAAAGACGAAAGTTGCGATGAGAAAGCGCGCGGAACATTCCGCTGCGACGACTGGTGGATGGTTTGGAACTTACTACGGGAGCAATCTCGCTGGGCATTCAGCTACTTTACCTGAATTGATAGCCTCACTTTGGTGTTTTTTGTGCTCGTTTTTGACTCAAAGGGATGCCGGTGCCGCCGCGACGTTCCGCGACGATTTCAGCCATGATGGCGAGTGCAACTTCTTCCGGAGTTACCGCACCGATATCGAGCCCAATCGGCGCATGAATGTTTTTGAGTTGTGCTTCATCAATTCCAGACTCCCGCAGTCGATCGATCACGATTGAGGTGCGTCGCTTACTTCCAATCAGTCCGACGTAGTCAGGATTAGCATCCACGACTACTCGCAGGCATTGCTCATCTTCGTTGTGGCCTCGGGTAACAACTGCCACTGACACACCGCGGCCATTGCCGATTGCGTCGAGCAACGCCGTCCTCCAATCATCAGCCACCAATAACTCGATCTGTTCCTCAGGAAAGCGTTCGCGTTTCAGAAAGTCAGCACGATCGTCAATCAAGGTTGTGTGATAACCGGCAAACGCAGCGAGCCTTGCAAGAGATGCGCCAACGTGCCCGGCCCCACAAATTACAAGACGCGGCGCCGGCTGAAGTCGTTCAAACAAAAGATTCGTTTCACGGGCGTCCGGGAAATTTGGGTCAAGCTCGCTGGCACTGATCATCCGTGTCTCGTCGCGTGACGCGAGAAACCGCGAGGCATAATTTGTAACGAGCGTGTCCAGTGCCTCATCGCCGAGAGTGCCGAATGTCATACCGCTGTCGCGCACGAGCAGCTTTGCGCCTATAGGACCGGGACCCGTTAGTTTAGTGACGACGAGCGCAACTTCCCCAAGTTCTAGTCTCTGCTCAATCATCTTCGTAATCGAAGATGTTTGGTCGCTAGCGTCAGTCATTGATGTTGCTTCAAAGCCGGAAGGATATTTACTTCGAAACTCTCTGCTTGTCGAAACCAAAGACAGACGCTGCGCGGCGCAGCAGCCACAGTGGTCCAACCAGAAGGTAGACAGGGTTCTTGAAAAAGGCAGGTTGATTTCCCTCGATCGCGTGTCCGACAAACTGCAGAATCCAGCCGGCGATAAACAGCGGTAACGCCCAGCGCCAGTTGAAAAAGAATAACGGCAGCGAGACGACAATCATCGGTATGCCGATGCTGTGCGAGAGCCGGTTCATCGGGTGCTGGTGTTTGGCCTTGTAATTGGACAGGAAATCTTGAGCCATAAGCTATTGCCAATTGCCAATTAATAATCGGAAATCGGCTAATTCATTACCTCGACAAAAATGTCCATCGTCCCACCGCAAACCATTCCCGCTTCACTCGCCTCATCGGCCGTGAGTGAAAAGTGGTGCAACTCGGATTTGCCTGAGCGCATGGCCTGCCTGGCCTCTGCCCAAACCTCCGCCTCGATGCAACCGCCGCCCACAGTACCTGCAACTTCCCCGTTTTGAAAGAAAAGCATTTTTGCACCACGCTGCTGCGGCGTCGAGCCGCGCGTGTGCGCGACTGTGGCGACGACTACGCGTTCACCACGGTCGGCTGCTTCATTGATCATGCGATAGAGGTCACGTTGTGGAATCGTTGACATAGTAACTTTTCGAACTTTGTGTCTGGTGTTACGTGTTGCGCTAATGGAACTTTACAGTCCGATGTGGCTGTCCACACCGTGGCCAGAGTCTACGCCACGACGATCAAAGCACAAAGTCGTGATACCAAGTTTCGGACCATCTTTTTCTTGCTATAAATTACTTTGTATTGTAAAGTCGCGCGAAATTGAAAAGCAGGAGAGCGGCTATGGAAGAACAGGTTTATCGGCCAAAATCCCATTGGTTTCTGTTTTTTGCAGGCGTGATACTGCCGGCGATATCGATCACGGTTGAGGCCTCCACTCACATCTGCGCCCAGGAGTTTTTCGATCCGCTTCCCTCCACCTGGCACTTGCTAATCGTAGTCTTTGTTCCGTTGGCTCAGTTACAGGTCTGGTTTGCGATTCGTCGCGGGTCGCCTGAGGGTCTCAGGCTGGCGGGATTCGTAAATGCCGCCGTCATCGCAATCTCCTTCTTCTACTCGATCGTCTATCTTCCGATTCTGCCGATCGGCGTTCTCGCCGTCGCTTTCGTTGGTCTTGGTCTTTTGCCGCTCGCTCCCTACTTTTCGTTGGTCGCCGCCATCGTGATGCGATACAAGTTGACGCAGATCGCTGCGACCCGTGCCAACAAAGCCTTTTCAGTGAAAGTTGCAGGTCTTCTCGTCGGAATTGGCGTAGCCATCACAGCGATCGGACTAATCGAGCTTCCGGCCACCCTAACTAGAATCGGATTACAAAAGGCAGCCTCACTGTCACCGCAAACAAGAGCTGAAGGAATCCGATTCCTGCGCCGGTACGGCAGCAACGATGCACTACTGCGTAGCTGTTACAACCAAACGGGCAGTGCAACGGATCTCCTTGGTTACGTATTTTCCATTGAGAATCCGATCACACCGGAAGAGGCTCGCAAGGTCTATTATCGCGTAACTGGGGAGAGCTTCGATGCGTCGGCTCCGCCGGAACGAATCGGCGGTGGTCGCATCGTTCCGCAAGAGACGTTTGACTTTGACAGCGATCAGGGTGGGACGGAGATCAGGGGCAAACTAAGAGGTCTCTCGCTTGGGAGTTCTCAAATCACGGCCACAGTTGATGGCAACGGTGCAGTGGGTTACATGGAATGGACGATGGTCTTCCAAAACCAATCGAAAGGCCAAAGAGAAGCACGCGCTGAAGTCCAACTACCACCCGGAGCAGTGGTGTCGCGTCTGACGTTGTGGGTAAACGGCGAGCCGCGCGAGGCCGCATTCGCAGGACGGGGCAAAGTCAGACAAGCTTATCAACAAGTTGCTATTCGACAGCGTCGCGATCCGGTGCTGGTCACGACTGCGGGTCGTGACCGCGTACTGGTCCAATGCTTTCCAGTTCCCATCTCCGGCGAGATGAAGATTCGCGTAGGTATCACCATACCACTGTTGTTGGAAGACCATCGTACGACGGCATTGATCATGCCTCACTTTTTGAGCAGAAACTTCCGCATCCCAGATGGTGTTCAGCATTCCGTGTGGGTCGAATCCACCAACGAAATGAAATGGAATCACCTGTACGATCCGGAACAAAGTCCTAATGGCGCCTTTGCATATAGCGGCGCTATCGCCGACTCCGAACTCTCCCAGTACGAAAGCTCAATCAAAATAACGAGAAACACTTTCGACCAGATGTGGAGTGAGAACCGATTTGAGCCGAACTTTGTCATCAAGCAAACGATTACAGAACAGACACCGACGCACTTACAACGAATTGTCATCGTGGTCGATACCTCGGAATCGATGAGTAAATGGGGGCCGGACATCGTGAGCGCAATTAACACAGGCGTCCCAGACGACTTCGATCTCAAACTCGTCTTCGCCGAGACTGATGGTGCCTATGCGGGCGGCGCTACAGAAATGTATGTGGCCGACCGGAATGAAATGTGGCACAGCTTTCAATCGGCGGAGTTTAGCGGCGGCGCTGATAATGTGCCTGCCTTACGCAAAGCATGGGCACTGGCAGCGGAAAAACCAGGCAACAACGCGATTGTCTGGATTCATAATCCTCAGGGCCTGCTGCTTGGCTCGGTTGACGAACTAAAACAACATTGGGACCAAGGCGTCTATGGACCAACACTCTATTCCCTTCAAACAACCAACGGCACTGACGAAATCATGAAGCAGCTCGACGGCTTCAACGAAGTCAAGTCTGTGACTCGCACGGCAGATCTGGCCCATGATCTACAAAGTCTGCTGGCGCGCCTGACTGGCAAGGAAAAAACGTTGCAAATGGTCCGTACCGTTGTGAAGCGCGATGAAAATCTTGATCTCGCTAAAGTGATAAAGACTTCTGACCATCTCGCGCGACTGTGGGCCAACGATGAGGTTGCGCGAATTCTTGCTCCTCGGGACGCTTCGTTGGAAGACGAAGCAGTAACGCTTGCGGCGCACTATCAACTCGTTACTCCAGTGACCGGAGCGGTCGTTCTGGAGACCGAGCAACAGTATCGTGCGAATGGTTTGGAGCCGGTCGACGCCGGAATAGTGCCAACGATTCCTGAACCAGAGATGGTGGTGTTGCTGATTGTTGCGGGCGCGTTTTTCATCTGGATTGCATACATGAAATACCGCAAATCAGGTTCGGGCCGGTGCACAGTATGAAGCGATTGTTTCTGGTTCTCGCTCTTCAGGTACTGGCATTCTGGGAAGTGTGGTACTGGTATGTGTCGCGCGCAGTTTATTCGTGGGATCAACCCTGGGGCATACTCGCGTTTGTCGCGGCAGTTCTCTTTTTGATTGCATCTCGTAAGTCTCTGCCTCAAAACGAGCGGTCACTTCTGTTGCCGGCGCTACTGGTTCTTCTCTACGCGGCGACATATTTCGTCTTGCCGTCACTCTTTCGAGCGACAATCGCATTCACTGCCGTGGCAACGACCATGAGTTTGCTGCGTTTCGGAAGACCATTTCATGCGGGACTGTTTGGGCTTTTATATCTTTCTCTACCAACTATCACGACATTGCAATTCTTCGGCGGTTATCCGTTGCGAGTCATAGTGGCAGAATTAACCGCTCCGATTTTGCGAATGGCCGGGTTTGCAGTCGTCGCTGAAGGAACGTGTCTTAACTGGGCCGGACAGTTGATCTGGATCGATGCGCCGTGCAGTGGAATCAAGATGCTCTGGGTTGGTTTGTTTTTAACGTTTGTCGTTTTGTGTTTCTATGAGTTACCCCTTCGCAAGACTCTCCTGCTGATCCCCCTCGTCGGAATTGTGATCATGGCCACGAATATTTTTCGTGCCGTGGCGTTGTTCTACATCGAAGGAAACGTTTTGGATGTTCCTTCGTGGTCCCACGAATACGCCGGTGTGATCGCGTTTGTGCTGGAAGCAGCAGGAATAGTCGCCATCGTGTTCATGCTTCGAAAAGACTGGGAGCGTACCGGCGCAAGGAATGAGACGTATGCGACGTAGCACTGTCTTTTTCATAATTATCTGTGCAATCGCGGCAGGAGTGCCGTTTCTACCTGCGCAATCCAAAACGCCGCCAGGAACCGCCGGCACTGTCGTCTTTCCGGGCTGGCCGGCAGAATTTGAGGGCAAAGCCCTGACGCAGTTGCCGCTTAACGCAATTGAGAACAGCTTTGCGTCTGACTTTCCCGGCCGAATCGCTCGCTTCACTGACGGCGAACGTGAGGTGATCATCCGCTGGGTAACTGAACCCACACGCAAGCTGCATCCCTCATCCGATTGTTTCCAGGGACTTGGATACTCAGTAAAGCCTCTTGCCGCACATCGTGACGAACATGGTTCATTATGGGCAAGATTTGCAGCAACCAAAGGCAACGAGCGATTGGTCGTCTACGAACAAGTCCATGCTGACTCCGGCGAAACCTGGACTGACGTATCCGCCTGGTACTGGTCAGCACTGCAACACGACAGCGGTTCATGGTGGGCAATCACCATTGCGGAGAAAGAGCCTTAATTCTGCTAATATCGGCCCTCTAAAATCCCCTGTTGGAGGACACGATGGCAGCTACCCCCAGAATGCCGGGCCGCGTTAATGACCGGCGGCTCTACATACTCGCAGCGATTCTTACCCCACTAATCGTACTCGCAGGATTTGCACGCACTTACTACCTGAAACCACTTTTCGGCACGCCCGACCTTCCTGGACGTATCGTTCATCTACACGGAATTGTAATGACCGCGTGGGTCATGCTGTTTGTGGTGCAAATCTCTCTGGTCGCGACACGTCGCACCAAAATTCATCAACGTCTCGGAATATTTGGCGGCGTGTTGGCCGCTCTGGTTGTGGTTGTCGGTATTTTGACGGCACTGTTCGCTGCGGCACGCGGCGCCAGTCCTGGTCCACCGGCGCTCTCGTTCCTGATCATTCCTGTCGGCGACATGGTGATTTTCGCAGTGCTGATCGGATTAGCGCTTTACTTCCGGCGTAAATTGGACGTTCACAAGCGTCTGATGTTGCTGGCAGCAATAAATTTATTAACACCGGCAATCGCACGCATTCCCCTCGACTTCATCACCAATGGCGGACCGCTAGCGTTCTTTGGACTGACTGACTTGTGCTTGCTCGCGTGTGTTGCGTTCGACACTATCAAACATCGCCGACTCCATCCCGTGTTCTTGTGGGGAACGATTTTTCTTATCGCCATGCAGCCGTTGCGATTGTTACTGGCAGGAACTAATGCGTGGATGAATCTCGCCGCGGCGTTAGTCAGACTTGTAAGCTAAGCGGCCGCCCCTACAGTACGGTACAACTATGAAGACCAAATTTCTTGTCGCATTTGCGATGGTTGGGTTGTTCAGCTGTGGCGTGTTTGCGCAAACTGCACCTGACGCCGCCGAATTAACCAAACTCTTGAACGATTTTTTGGCAGGCGCCTCGCGCAACGACGCCGCGATTCACGAGCGCTTCTGGGCGGACGATTTGATCTACACGCGTTCCGCTGGTCGTCGTGTGAACAAGGCGGAAGTCATGCACGACGTGCGAAATACACCCGCCCCAAAACCAGCTGATCCCAAAACGGTCTACACTGCAGAAGACATCCAGATTCAACAGTACGGCGATACTGCCGTAGTTGCGTTTCGTCTGGTTGCGACCACCGAAAACAGCGGCGCTAAACACCTCGCTAACCTGCTCAACAGCGGTACCTTCGTAAAACGCGATGGTAAATGGCAAGTTGTTAACTGGCAGTCGACCCGTATGCCGCGCACTGAAGCTGAAAGCAAGAACGAGGTCACGTCAGCGGATGCCGCCTTTCATCAGGCAATACTATCGGGCAATCTCGATCAAATCACCGCCTTGACAGATCCGAATTTCGTCTGGACAAACGGCTCCATCCAAACAACGCGTCAACAGTTGCTCGACGACTTACGCGCGCGAAAAGTGAAGTATGGAAAGACTGATCCGGCTAAAGTGAGTATTTCCGTCTACGGTGATACGGCGATCGTCCGCGGCGAGGCACTACCCCCAAACTCTACGCACTACACGCTAACTTTTATCAATCAGTTAGGCGTCTGGCGAGCCGTTTCACTCCACACAAGCACTTGAGGCTTCCTCAGCCCTCTTCTTGTGCCTTTTGTGCCTTTTTGTGGCTAATTCTGAGGCTTGCGTGGCGGCGCCGGCGTCTGTACAGGTGCTGCATCCATCTGCGCCCGGCGCTGTTCCAGCTTCGCTCTTAACAGGTCGACTTCCGAGTCCGCATTCGCTACTGCGACTTCCAAACGCGACCGACTCGTCTCGGCAAGTTTCAGCTGCGCCTGAACCCTGGATCTCTCGCTCTCGAGCTGCTTCTTGCGGGCTTCGCGAGCCGCTTCAGGACGCGTGCTTCCATAACCCGCGGTGGAGTTGTCGATGTTCTCCGGCCTCAATGCCCAGTCAATCTGTTCGAGCTTTGCTTCAAAGTCGGCGATCTTGCCCTGGACATCCATTAGCTGCGACCGCAACTGCTCCGCACGCTGTTCGGCACGTGTGAGGCGCTCCATGTCAAGTTGGTAGCGATCGTCTTCCGTCATCTGTGTCAGCTTGTTGTTAAGCCTGTCCACTTGATTGGAAAGATTGTTGATCGTCGACTGCATCCGCTCGTCTTCCGTCGGCTCAGGAACGGCGACTTTGGGCTTCCAACCCTGGAGTGTCTCACCAGAAGCAGGTTCTTTCGTGGAATCCGCAGTGCTGATGATCTTTACATCGCCGTTAGCGGTGGAATTCTTGGTTTGATCGGGAGACGCGATCGGGGGATTCGTAATGACGGGCTTTGGCGCTACTGGTGCCGTACGGCGAGTGCGCTTTTTCCGGCGCGTTTGCGCGTCGCCCTCGACCAGACAGAAGCTGACAATCAAGCACGCCGCAACGAGGAACTTGATGTAATTACGAATCCAAACAGGCATGGTGGTGCTCCTTTTGCGCTCCTAAGATACCCCGCAATAGAGATGCCATCAAGCTTCAGCCCGATGCTCCGAGGTTTTCACGAGGCGGCGGGCCGGACGTTCCAAAAACTAGACTCGCCGCGCCACCACCTCGTACAGTGCATTCTTGAAAAACACGCGTTTGAATCGGTCTCCAACGTGTCTGGGTGGCTGTTTACGCGCCCGGGACCGTGCCTCATCGATGTTACTTTTCGAACTCAGAATCTGTAGCGGCAGGTTCTCAAATAAACTTGCTGCGGCCGGGAGCGTCAAATGAATGGTGTGGTCAGCAAACGGACCGACCTCGTATGGGATGCCCATCGCCCGCCAGCTCGAATGCACGCCTGCAGCAACCGCGTACACGGGATGATGAACGTTTACAGTGAAATAGAGTAAACCGCCTGGCGCAAGCACTCGCGTGAGTTCGGCCACAATCCTCTTCGGTGATACCGCATGATCGACGACGTTGTCGCAAAGCACTACGTCGAAACTCTGATCCGCAAATGGCAACGACTCACCGCACGCCGCGACCGTCCGTGCGCATTGCTGCCAGCGCGGAAAGAGATTTCCATAACTAACTGCAAGGGGATCGACACCGACTCCCTGCTCCGACCCAAAATAAAAGATCAGCCCATGCGCTCCACTGCCAACTTCAATCACACGAGCGTCAGGACTTATTGGCTGAAACGTCTCCAGCAGCTCGCGCACGCGCTGCGACGATCGCTTCATCGCGCTGATGATCTCGTCTTCGCGCCCGCGAACGTGCTCTGCCTTGCGTTGTTGATATGCAAGTTGCCGCTCGAGCGCCCTCTGCGCGAGCTTTTGCCGGGTCTTGTCCCGCCAACTCATCCTTTTTGTGCTTTTGTTGCTAAAAAGCTTGTACGTTAAAGCTAATGTTCATAGCAGTAGCGCCGCTTGTGATCGCATCGATCCGAATAAGCTGCGCGCCCGCTGCAGCGAATTCACGAACGTTCGCGGGCGTTATGTTCCCAGCACACTCAATCGCTACCGTCCCGGATAACTCACGCGCTATCCGGGCAAGTTGCGCGAACTCATTTGAACTGAGATCTCTGATGACAATCACATCAGCGCCCGCTGTTATCGCGTCCTTAATGTCACTCTCGCTGGAAACTTCCACGGCAATCTTGTGTAGATAACCCAACTTCTCTTTCGCGGTATTCACGGCGCCTGCAACACCGCCGAGAATCGAAATGTGATTTGAGGTCACAACTACTCCGTCGTCCAATCCAAATCTGCCGTTAGCGCCGCCACCAAGCTCGACGGCATACCTTTCGAGCAGCCGCAAACCGGGAGTTGTCGCGCGCGTATCTGCGATCTGAGCAGCAGTGCCTTCGACTGCCTTGACGTACTCGTTCGTCAAAGTGGCAATGCCGGACAGTCGCTGCAGTAGATTAAGCGCGGTACGCTCTGCGGAGATCAGCACATCGGCAAAGCCGATCATGCGTGCGATCACTTTGCCGGCTTCGACCGGCTCACCATCCGAGACAAACGCCTCCAGTTGCTGTTGCGAGTCGAGTGTCAGGAAAACTTCTTCCGCCGCTTCCAAACCCGCAACGATCATATTTTCACCGGCAACGAAACGAGCGCGAGCACGAGTGTTGCGAGCGATGATCGACTGCGTGGTGATGTCGCCACGGCCGAGGTCTTCGCGTAAAAAGAGACCGATCTGCGAGTAGAGTGCGCCTTCATCAACCCAGTTCATTGTAGGTTCTCGACTGTCTGCCGGAGTTGAGAAGACTGTTGAGCGATCGCTGCGATGCGTTCACGCACTTCGTTGACACGTTCAACCGGAGCGCGCTCGACAAAGTTTGGATTGCCGAGTTGCACTTCGAGCTTGGCTGCTTCCGCCTGCAGCTTCTCCTGTTCGCGTTCCAGCCGGCGGCGTTCCTGTTCGAAGTCAATCAAGCCTTCGAGTGGCACAGCCAACTCCGCGCCTCCACTCAAAACTGACCGCGCCGAAGCCTTAGGTGCTTCTAGTCGCTCACTCACTGTAAATTCAGAGGCACGGACCAGCCGTGATATCTGATCGCGCGCGGATGAAAATACGCGACGCAGATTTTCGTCTGGCGATGCAATAACGACGGGAATTCGCTCGGCCGGTTTGATATTCATCTCGGAACGAATGTTTCGCACGCGCGAGATCAGCTCAATGATCGCCTGCATCTCCGACTCTGCGGCTTCGTCAATCAAACTCGCTGCTCCTTCAGGATAGGCAGTTAGCATAACAGTCGGCTCAAGGCCGGCATAAGCCGCATGCAGCTGCTTCTCGCCAGGTAAACGCTGCCATAACTCTTCAGTAATGTACGGCATGAAAGGGTGTAACAAACGCAACGCATGTTCGAGCACTGTTAGCAATCGGGTTCGGGCTTCAGTGCGTGACCCGCTCGCCTCTTCTGCAGTTACGCCGGCTTTTGCGAGCTCGATGTACCAGTCGCAAAAATCATCCCAGAAGAAGTGATACAGAGTTTGCACTGCTCCGTGAAACTCATAAGAATTAATCGCGGCGTTAAGATCCTGGGCCGCTTTGTTTAATCTTGAGACGATCCAGCGATCGTGCAGTGCCGTGCTTTGCTCCAGTACCTCCGGTTTAACTTCGGCGCCTTCCGAGTTGAGCAGGCAGAAACGCGCAGCATTCCAGATCTTATTGGCAAAGTTGCGATACGACTCGACCTGTTTCTCATTCCAACGTATATCGGTGCTACCAACCTGAGCGAGTGTCAGACGCGTCGCATCGACGCCAAATTTGTCGAACACGTCGATTGGGTCCACACCGTTCATCTTTGTCTTCGACATGCGTTGGCCCTGGCTGTCGAGAATTGTGCCCGTGATGAAGACGTCTGCAAACGGCTCATCGCCGACAAATTTCAATCCCATCATTACCATGCGCGAAACCCAGAGAAAGATGATGTCGCGCGCCGTTACGAGTACCGACGTGGGATAGAACGTTTTCAGATCGTCAGTCTCATTGGGCCAACCGAGAGTTGAAAACGGCCAAAGCGCCGAGGAAAACCACGTATCGAGAACGTCCCCGTCTTGTGTGAGTTCGTCGGTGCCGGCTTTCGCGTGCGCCTCTTCCTCAGATCGTGCGACGATGACGTCACCGTTCGGCGTGTACCAGGCGGGAATCTGATGGCCCCACCAGAGTTGCCGTGAGATGGTCCAATCGCGCAGGTTCTCGAGCCAGTCAGTATAGACCTTCCGGTACGGCGTTTCGGGAGTGAAGTGGGGCAATTGCCGGCGCGACATCAAATCGAGCGCGAGATCGCGCAACTGGTCCATCTTCATGAACCACTGCGTCGAGATCAGAGGCTCGATCACAGTCTTGCAGCGTTCGCACTTGGAGATAGAGAATTCGTAGTCGACTACTTTCTCCAGCAATCCGAGCTGTTCAAACCCCTCAACGACCTTCTCGCGCGCTTTGTAGCGATCGAGTCCAGCATAATCGGCGCCTGCCTCGGGCGTCATCTTCGCGTGTGAATCGATCACGACGACCTGCGGGAGGTTGTGACGCAGACCCATGTCGTAATCGTTTGGATCATGTGCCGGCGTGATCTTCACCGCACCAGTGCCGAAATGCGGATCGACGTACTCATCGGCAATGATGGGGATCTCGCGACTGGTGAGTGGCAACAGGACCGTCTGGCCCACCAGTTCTCCGTATCGTCCGTCATTTGGATTCACAGCGACGGCCGTATCGCCGAGCATTGTTTCCGGTCGCGTAGTTGCAACGGTCACACGCTTGTCGCTGTTCTTGATGGGATATTGCAGATAGTAAAGCTTTCCCGCTTGCGGCAGTTTTTCGACTTCGAGATCCGAGAGCACGGTCTGGTCCTGTGGGCACCAGTTAACGATGCGGTTGCCGCGATAGATCATTCCCTCGTCGTACAAACGCACAAACACTTCGCGGACGACATGAGAAAGGTCCTCGTCCATCGTGAACTTCTCGCGCGACCAGTCGACCGAAGCACCTTCGCGACGCATCTGCACAGTGATTTGACCGCCGGATTCGTTTTTCCACCGCCAGACGCGCTCAACAAACTTCTCGCGTCCGAGATCATGGCGCGACTGCCCTTCTTTCTTCAGCGCGCGCGAGACCATCAACTGTGTCGAAATGCCGGCGTGGTCCATGCCTGGCAGCCAGAGCGTGCGATAGCCGCGCATACGCTTGTGACGCGTCATCACATCCATCAGCGTATGCTGCAACGCGTGGCCCATGTGCAAAGAACCAGTGACGTTAGGTGGCGGGATAACTATGCTGAAAACCGGCGCGTTTGGATCACGATTTATCTCCGGCGCAAAGTAACCATTCTTCTCCCAGCGCTCGTAATGATGCTGCTCCGCCTCTTTGGGGTCGTATTGTTTGGGGATATCCATTCGTAACTCGATGCTTTTAGTGACTTGAAAACGAAAAGGTAGAGTCTACATAGGCAGTGAGGAAAGTTCAAAACACCGATTTGATTTGAGACTAGTTAAGTTAGATAACCTGATTAAAAACGCCGAAGGCGTTGGCTAATTTAAGCCCAGGGTTGGAGCGCAGCGACAACCCTGGGTATACAGATGGAATAAGGGTGAAACCCTGGAAAGGGTTCGGCAATTGGCGAACCCTTTTCAGGGTTGGATTCCTTTTAAATTCCGGATCCCAGGGTTGTCGCTACGCTCCAACCCTGGGCTGAAACTAGCCAACGCCTTCGACGTTTTCAAAACTTGAGGTCGCAATTTGCGACTTCAAAAACGAAAGCAGGTGACCCGTTAAAGTCACCTGCCCAAAAAATCCAAAACTGCAATTTGCTTTTACTTCGTCTTCTCTAACTGCTGCTTGATCAGCAGCTCCGCGAGATCCGGAACAACTTCCCACGCAACCTCACGGACCACTTTGTCTGACATCATCTCGACCACGCGTCGCGCGATGGCGTCGATCATTTCGGGCGTTAGCGTATCGACACTGATCGAAGTAGAGGGTGCGGCAGCTGCAACCGGCTCGGCTTCGGACTCAGCGAACACAGGCGCAGGTTCAGGTGCGACAACTGCAACCTCGTCTATCTCAGACGCGTATGGAACCTCCTGCGTGTCGGCAAACGAAGAGTGAATCTGAGGCTGGTAGGTCGACTCATAGCCACTGGCCGCGGCAGCAACTGCTTCCTTAACCTCGGGCTCGATGAACGGGTGCCCTGGTGTCGCCGCGTAAGCAGGTTCCGCCACTTCAGCCGGCTCGTCGTCAAGATCTAAAACAAAGTCGTCGTCTGCACTCGCGTCCACCGGCTCAAACTCGCCGAGGTCTAACAGCACGTCGGAGTCGGTTGATGAATCGTTTCTGTTTGCGGTCTCCATGGCCTCCTCACGTGGAAACGATTCCGTTGCGGCAACCGGTTGTTCCACCTCTTGTTCGGATTCTGCTAATTCTTCGTCAAGCTGCAACGTATCCGCCGTCGTCACTTCCAACTCATAGGTGTCCATAAACGCTTCTTCCTGCGGTTCCTCGATCTTCGGAAGTTCAGCGGTTGGACTCTCTTTCTCGACAGGCGGCTTTGTCACCAGGGCTCCCACCCGGTCGATTAGTCGTCGAATCGATTGAAATGGTTTGGTCAAGATATCATCCGCGCCAACTCTGCGCGCCTCCGCTTCGTCGAACGGCTCAAACGAGCCCACGAGCAGCATTACCGGAATATGTTTCAGCTTTTCGTGTGTTTTGACATATCTGCACACTTCATAGCCGTCGGGAGAGGGCATGAAAACGTCTGCGAGAACTATGTCGGGTTCAAGCTCCAGGAGCTGATCAATCGCGTCCTGGCCATTGCCAACCGCCACGACTCGCACACCTTCGTCAGCGAACGTAAGGTCGATAACTTTCTGAATGGTGGCCGAATCGTCGGCGAGTAGGAGTTTGCGTCCAGCTAGCAAAGCCAATCCCTTTAGCTGAATTGCACCATCGGCGGGCCCAGTGCGTGTGCACGAATGGCGCGGGCAAGTCGTCACGAAGCTGGTCTCGGGAATGAGACCCGACAGAAAACCTAACACCCGGGATAAGGGGCAGTCAAGAGTTTGTTTTAGAAGGTGTGGTAATTACGGTCCGGCGACGACCACATCGTCAGGAGTGTTGGCTTTGCCGTCAGGGCCGAGGGAGCGGAGGGAGTAACGATCCTGCTGGCCATCGTATTGATAAGGCCGGTGCCACGGATCGACACGGATAACTCGTGTTAAATAATGCGGGCTAAGATGATCGATTAACACGGATTCTTTGTCGGCAACTACGAAATAGCCGCGGTCGCGGCGGAAGTCACCAAGGGCTTTCGCAAGCATTGAAAGGTCGTCAGTAGCGGCCGAACGTTTGACCGCATCAATTGCTGCCGGGAGATCAGCTACGTTTACCCAGTTGCGCGTACCGCTCTTGAACTCGGTCACGTGCCAACCACTTGTGTTCCGCGCCAAACGAAAATCGACCCGAATCAAAGCAGTCACGATTGCCGCCGATTCCGATCCGATCGAAAGACCAAACAGTGAAATCTCTTTGATCCTCACATCATCCGAAGGGAGTACAACGCCAAAAAGAGTCGCCACCAGACAGCGCGCTCGCTTGTAGGTCAACTCCGTCGCCGATCTGCTGTATGTAAACTCCGATGGCGCGTCACATTCTCCAGCAGGCAAATCAACTTTCGCCGCGCGCGCAATCAAGTCCAATTGCTCCCAACGATCAGGGGCGCCCCTCACCTCTCGCAACTGCCAGTGACCTTCATAAAGACGAAGCCGAAAGACAGCTTGAACGTCGGCGGTTACCTCCGCCGTTTCAGCGTTGCTGGAGTGGATCGAGTGAATGCGAACCGCACCGCCCGGCAGTGACCAACCAGCCATTGTCTGGATAACTTTGTGCGCCTGTTTCTGACTGAGATCGGCGCGCGCAGGATTTGGACTGGCGATCGCAAACAGGAAGACTGCGAAAAGCCACAGATGAACGCGAATGATCGCTGGTCGCATCACTCAGTAGTCTTCTTACCAATCAACATCTGCAACATGATTTGCAGTTGCGCTGTCGTAAACGGCTTTGGCAAAAACACCATCGCACCGGCGGAAAAACTGTCAGACGACAGCTTCGGATCCTGTTCGGCGGTCATCATCATCACCGGGATCTTTCGCAGACGCTCTTCGGATTTCATATAGCGAACCAGCTCTGGACCGGAAATGTGCGGCATGACGACGTCGAGAATCGCAGCAGTAAAATCCTGATCAGCCTGCAGGATTTTATAAGCCTCGCGGCCGTCACGCGCCGTTACGACGCTGTAGTTTTCTTTCTCGAGAATCGTCGCGATCAGGCGAAGAATTGCCGGATCGTCATCTGCCACCAGCATCCGCCGGTTCTCAGTTTCGTTCGTAAGGTCGTTGTTATCCATGTGAGTGTTTTTCTCTAATTCAAACCTCCACTGCGCGACAGCTCTCACCCGCCTGTGTAGAAAGATCTGCGGCAAGTTTAATTGCAGCAACCATACTCGAGTGTTCCGCTAGTCCTTTGCCGGCAATGTCGAAGGCGGTCCCGTGGTCGACTGAAGTCCTGATGAAAGGCAACCCCAACGTCACGTTGACGGCTTCACCAAACGACAAACATTTTACCGGAATCATTGCCTGATCGTGATAGCACGCGATGACGGCGTCAAACTCGCCGCGCGACGCGCGCAGGAAAACTGTATCAGCCGAGTATGGCCCCTGCACATTTATATCATCGAGCCGGCGAGCGGATTCGATCGCCGGCATGATCTCCGAAGCCTCTTCAACTCCGAACAGCCCGCCTTCAGCCCCGTGCGGGTTCAGGGCAGCCACCGCCAGCCGCGGACGCTCAATACCCCACCGCTGAAGTTCACGATGCGCAAGGTTTATAACCTTCATCATCCGATCGCGCTCAACAAGCCGGATCGCTTCAGAGAGTGGGACGTGTGTTGACAGCAACACGATGCGAAGGTTGGCAGCGACAAATGCCATCGCATACTCCTCCGCACCGGTCAGATGGGCGAGAAACTCTGTGTGACCAGGAAAACTGTAACCGCCAAGAAACAATGCGCGTTTATTGATGGGCGCCGTCGCGATTGCGTCGATGCTGCCGGCCGCACACAACTCCACTGCCGCTTCGATATAACCAGCCGCTGCTTTACCAGCCGTACCCGACTCAATGCCTGGTTCGATAAGGCCACTGATATTGTCGAGATGATAGATGACAGGCTCGGAGAGTTGATCGGGAAACGACTCTCCGGTGCGAATGATGTCGTAGCCCGACTGTAGATCCAGAGTACGTGCCGTGTGTGCCAGCAACTGCGCATCGCCGATAATTACCGGCACACAAACTCTTTTGATTTCATCTTCGGCAACGGCTTTGAGCACCACTTCCGGTCCGATACCGGCAGGGTCTCCCATAGTAATGCCGATGCGCGGCAAAACTCGCCTGGGTCGAGGACCAGGATTGGTTGAGCTTTGTTCTGAGTGTCGCATTGCTAGCGGCGACGCACTGTTGTCCAGGGCGAGAACTCAGCGGGCGAGGCTGCCTTAATATCGCTATTGAATCCTTTTAGGCGCTGGCTTTTTCAACCCGTTCGTCAGCCTTGTAGATGTACTTGATGTTCCGTTTGAGCACCAGAAGATTGGGCGCACCCTTTCGGTTTACCTTCAGCGCACCACGATCGTACCACTCGATCGTGCCTTCAATCTCCTCGCCGTCAAGCAGAACTAACACCATCGGTGTATGAGCGTCGATCTGTTTCTTGTAGTAAAAGATCTCCGCGTTAGTTTCGTTGGGAGGCGGAACTCTTTTCTTGACCTGAACGGGCGTGTGTTGTTGTGCGGCTCGCTCGCGCTGGCCGCCGTCGTTTGAGGCGCGGGAACTCCCATTCGAACGCTCTCTGGGCTGCGGAACTTCTCGGGCTTTGCCTTTCACTTCCGCGAGTGTGGTTCTGATGAGTTTACGATTCACTTGATTATTACCTCCAAAAATCTATGACGGGTTTTCTCACCCGGTCGAGAACTAACGATGTATAGGACACAGGACTTAGATGTACAGGTCAGTGTCAAAGCTCTCGCAGGCGGCGGCCCATCCGAGGAGAGGAAACGAACATTACCCGTAATGGAATTTCCTGCAAGGAATGAGGGACATGCTACACAACAAGACAAGAAAAAGCAAAGGGGAAAAGCGTGTTGATTTTCAAAGATTTACATGCAAGAAATGATGCAAGGAGAGAGGAGCAGGAGCAGTGTGCGCGAGCAGGCAAATCAACCTGCTCCTGCAACTGCTCATGCATATAAAAGGCTAGTCCGCTTTCTTTCGTATGAAAGTTGGGACGTCGAGATCATCCACGCGCGTAGTGCCCATCATCGGCCGCGGGAGATCATCCGCCGGCCTTGCTACGAAACGTGGCGGCGGCGCGGGAATCGCCGTTGTCGCAGCGGCAGACGCAACTGATGCGGCTTCTCTGTCAAATCCGGTGGCGATCACAGTGATCTTCATCTCGTCTGTAAGAGTCTCGTCAATCACTGCGCCAAAAATAATGTTTGCATCGTCGTCGGCAGACTCACGAATAATTGACGACGCGGCATTCACTTCAAACAACGTCAGATCCGGTCCGCCGGTGATATTAATCAAAACTCCCTTAGCACCCTGAATCGTCGCTTCCTCGAGTAGTGGCGATGAAATCGCCTGCTGAGTCGCTTCGATCGCGCGGTTCTCGCCTGTTGCTCGCCCGGCGCCCATCAGTGCCATTCCCATTCCCTGCATGATCGACTTCACGTCAGCGAAGTCGAGATTGATCAAGCCAGGCACCGTGATCAGGTCGCTGATGCCCTGCACCGCCTGGCGCAACACGTCGTCAGCAACTCGGAACGAGTCGGACAGCGACACACCGCGCTCGACCGTGTGCAACAGTCGTTCATTAGGAATGGTGATTACCGTGTCGACGCATTCGCGCAACTCGCGCAGCCCCTGATCGGCTTGTTGCATGCGACGACGACCTTCGAAGTGAAAAGGTTTGGTCACTACAGCAACTGTCAGCGCATCGAGCTCGGTCGCGAGTGAAGCTACGATCGGCGCTGCGCCGGTGCCTGTACCACCGCCAAGACCGGTTGTGACGAAGACCATATCGGCGCCCTCGAGCACCTCAATGATCTTGTCAGTATCTTCAAGAGCCGCTTCGCGGCCAACGTTAGGATCAGCGCCGGCGCCGAGCCCTTTTGTAAGACGGCTCCCGAGCTGAATCTTGATCGGCGCGCGCGAGCGTTTCAGCGCCTGCAGATCTGTGTTGGCGACGAGAAATTCGATACCTTCGATGCCGGCTTCAATCATGCGATTGACGGCATTGCTGCCGCCGCCGCCGATGCCGATCACTTTTATCCGCGCTCCGGTGAGTGGCGGATCATCATCAATAAAAATATTAATGCCTGTTCCCGGTTGACGAGTGTCCGGTGTCATAGTTAGTTCCTCTCTCCCAAAACGGGATGGCTTCCAAGGCCGCTTCCTTCTATGTTGGGTTTCTTGAGCCATCGGCATCGATATCTTGCGGACAATATCTTGTGCAACCGGGGCGCAAGCATACAACAACTTGTCAGAAAATACTACCGAATCTATTTCGAAATCGTGACACAAAGTGTGTCAGCTTCCCTGTGGATCCACGTCTGCTGACGCCCGTGCGTATCTCCGCTGCCTGCGCGCGATGCGCAAGCAGAGCAAGACCCGCCGCGGCCGTCCACGCAGGACTCTGGATATCTTCAATCAAACCACCGAAGCGATCTCGCTCGGGATACCCAATTCGCACCGGCGCATCAAAAACCTGTTCCGCTATCTCGGTCATGCCGTGCAGCAACGCACCACCGCCAGTCAACACAACCCCACTCGACAGTTGTCGTTCCCAACCAGCGTCTTTGATCTCGTCTGCAACGTGCATCAACACTTCTTCAGCACGAGGCTGAAGGATGTCGCACAGGATCTGACGCGACAGTTGGCGTGGTGGACGTCCGCCGACCGACGGCACATCGACAAGCTCACCACGCTCCATTTCGCTCAAAGAACTGCTGCAGGCACACCCAACTGTTCGTTTGATCTTCTCCGCTTCGGGAATCGGTGTGCGCAGACCGAAAGCGATGTCGTTCGTAAAATGTGAACCGCCAAGCGGAAAGACCGCCGTGTGCTGAACGGCGCCACGCTGGTAGATAATCAGTCCGGTTGTCTCGGCGCCGACATCGACAAGTGCAGCTCCAAACTCTTTGTCATCATCAGTTAGCGATGCCTCAGCGGCAGCGAGCTGCTCCAGAACCATGTCCGCGACCACGAGTCCGGCTCGGTTGACGGCATTGATTGCGTTCTGACGTGCAGTGACCGGACTCGTGACGATGTGAACCTTCACAGCGAGGCGCGCACCAATCATTCCCACCGGATCATTGATGCCATCCTGGTCGTCGACGATGAACTCCTGCGGCAGTCGATCGACGATCTCACGACCAGCCGGAAGTTGAATCGCACACGCTGAATCGATCGCGCGACGAACGTCCTCAGCGACGATTTCACGATCGCGACCCGAGACGGCGACGATCGCCTGGCCGTTGAATCCGAGTATGTGTGAACCCGCCAGGTTGATCGTGACTTCTTCAGCTTCGAGCCCACTCATGCGCTCCGCTTCTTCGACGGCTTTCTTGATGGCGTCGACTGCCGCGTCAGGATTCACGATGACGCCCTTACGCAATCCGCGAGCTTCGGCTTCTCCGATTCCAACCACCTCGAGCAAGTTCCCTTCACCAGGTTCACCGGCGATACACGTCACCTTACTTGTCCCAATGTCGAGACCGATGGTGTGTTGTGTTCGCTTAGCCATGTCGGGTAGTTATCTGTGTTACTCGTTCTTACTTTCAGCAACCGTGTGGCTGCCGGTGACTAGTCCCACGATCGCACGCTTGCCTTGCGTGAGATCGATGTAGCTGATCAGCGGACCACGCGACGTCTGGCGTTGCGCGTCGAGCACGGTCAACGCCTTACTCAATCTGGCGCTCTGATCCTGGGATCCGAGCCGTACTTCAATCTGCGAATCGTCGCCGGCGAGTTGTACCCGCACATCGCGCAGATCCTGGAGATTTACTTCGCTCACGCGTTCCGATACATCCTGTGAAGTCCAATCGCGCTGCAGTTCGAGAAACTTGCGAACGCGTTCACGATTCTCAGTCTGTGCGGTCGCGGAGTCGTCTTCGTTCCAACCGCGCAGAAAGAAGGCCGGCATCTGATCTGTCGAAGCCATTTCAGCGAGATAAACCGCATCGTCATCGACCCAGATGAAACGTCCCGCTGCAGTGCGCACCACCGCTTTCGGTTCACGCTCCGTTATCCGTACGCGAATGCCATCCGGCAAAACACGCGTGACGATAGCCGTGCGGACCCATGGCAGACGTTCGAGATGCCTGCTGAGCTCGGGAAGGTCGGCACGCCATACTCCGGTTTCACTCAGGTCGCGGCGCACAACGTTTTTGATATCGTCAGCCGACGCACGCGACGCCCCCCGCGTTTCGACAGTTCGAATCTGAAAGAAGCTTGCCGACGAGGCGGAGCGATAACCAACAAAAGCAATCAAGCCGATGATCGCAATAACACCAATTCGCAACGCGAGTGGTACGTAAGCCAGAATCGATTTGAATCGAGCGCCGATCGATTCGTTAGCTCCACGTTTTGCCGGACGCTGGCCCGTGTTCGATCGGCCTTTGCCGATCCCGCTGCGATTACCAACTTTTTGAGCTACGACTGCTTCTCTCATAGCTCACCGCTCCTCTCTTCCGAACTATCCACAGATTCCGCAGATTTTTCTTCTCTGTAATCCGTGGATGGATTTGCGCGCCAGAGTTCGACTTCATATTCCAGCTCGACTCCGTGCTCACGCTTAACGCGTTCGCGAATCTCTTCCGCGAGGGCGAGCGCATCTTCAGCGCGCGCGTTCTCACCTTCAGTGACAATAAAGTTTGCATGCACGGGTGAAACAACAGCGCTTCCGCGTCTCTGTCCCTTCATTCCCATTTCATCGATCATCTTGCCTGTACCGACCTGGCTCGTGGGCGGATTCTTGAAAAAGCAACCAGCGGAACGCGCGCCGTGTGGCTGGGTCGCAAGACGCTTGCTCTTCGCCTCGTCCATTCGCGCCTTGATCAGATTGGGATCATCCGGCGCAAGTCGTAACGTTGCTCCCAGTAACAATTCACCTTCTCGAAAAGAAGTGTGCCGGTAGTTCCACTGAATGCTGCTGCCGGGAATTTCAACAATCTTTCCTTCGCGAGCGACTCGCACTTTTTCAGTAACCGTGCCGATTTCATGACCGTAAGCGCCGGCGTTCATCCACAATGCGCCACCGACGGTGCCCGGAATTCCACCGAGGCCTTCGATTCCGGATAGTCCGCTGCGCGCGACGTCGATACAGAGTCGCGGCAGCGAGTAACCGGCGCTAACCGAAACGAGATCGCCGTCGATATGGACTTCGCCTTTCATATTGCTCAAGTTCAAAACCACGTAGCGATGATCGGCATCGTCCGCAAGAACGTTGCTGCCTGATCCGAGTGGTCGCCAGCCGATGCCGGCCTTTTCAAGTTCGTAAACAATTGCTGCGGCCTGAGCTTCAGTATCGGGAGTGATCACCCAATCGATTGCGCCGCCCACTCTCAAACTCGTCAAATCGGCAAAACGCTTTCCACGCTCTGCACGCACGCCCAATCGTGCCGCGATTTCCTCAATTGCTCGATCGCGTTCTGCAATCGGGTTCTTATTATCCGTGTCTATCCGTGGCCCCATATGACTTCTCTTTCAACAACCCCAGCAACTGCTCACTCACTCGACTCACTGTGCCGGCGCCAAGCGTTAGTACGAGATCGCCAGGCTGAACTGTAGCGCGCAACGCGCCGGCCGCATTCTCAAGCGGGCCGATGTAATTCACGTCTTTGTGACCGAAACGTTTGATCGCGGCAGTCAAAGCTTCAGCTGTCACTCCTTCAATCGGATCTTCGCTCGCCGCGTAAATGTCAGTGATGAAGAGCACGTCGGCGTTATTAAATGACCGCGCAAACTCCTGCATCAGATCGTGCGTTCTCGTGTAACGGTGTGGCTGAAACAACACCACGATTCGTCTGCCACCCGAACCGAGCTTTGCGGCAGCCAGTGTGGCCCTGATTTCCGTTGGATGATGTCCGTAGTCGTCAACGACCAACACCCCGTCTACCTCGCCCTTCGCCTGGAACCTGCGTCCCGCGCCGGTAAAACTGTGCAACCCTTCAACGATCTTTTCGAACGGCACTTCCAATTCAAATCCAACTGCGATCGCGGCAAGCGCGTTGTAAACATTGTGCTGACCAGGCACGCGCAGGATCATCTCTCCCATCACGTCGCTGCCACGCCAGACCATGAACGACGATCCGAAGTTGCTGTCGTGGCGAATGCCGTGCGCTGAAACGTCGGCTTGCGCACTGAAGCCATAAGTCATGCGGCGCCGTTCGAGCAGCGGAATGATTGCCTGAACGTTTGGATCGTCAAGACACAAAACCGAGGAACCGTAGAACGGCACTTTATTCACGAAGCTCGCGAAGCAGGCACGCACGTCGTCCATGTCGTGGTAATAATCCATGTGCTCGCGATCGATGTTGGTGACGACTGCAATCGTCGGTGTCAACATTAGAAACGAGCGGTCGCTTTCATCTGCTTCAACGACCATCAAATCGCTGGTGCCTAAGTGAGCATTCGAACCGTATGCTCCGACGACGCCTCCGACAACCATCGTTGGATCGAGCCCAGCATGGCCCAACACTGTAGCCACCATTGAAGTGGTGGTTGTCTTCCCGTGTGAACCGGCAACGGCGACGGTGTGTGGCTTGAGCCGCATCAACTCGGCCAGCATCTCCGCACGCGGAATCACTGGAATCGAACGCCGGAAGGCTTCAAGGACCTCGGGGTTGTCGTCGCGCACCGCAGTCGAACGCACGACGACGTGGGGTTGGCCCACATTTTCTGCAGCGTGTCCTTCAAAGATCTCAACACCCATCTGCTGCAAACGATCGGTGACAGTGGAGTGCTTCAGGTCCGAGCCCGAGACGCGAAAGCCGAGATTAACAAGCACCTCGGCGATGCCGGACATTCCGATTCCCCCAATGCCTACAAAATGGACGTGTTGAATTCTTCGAAACATAAGCCACAAAAAGGCACAAAAAGCACAAGAACACAAGAACTAACTACGCTTAACTAGTTCTTCAATCATATCTACCGCTGCCGCGGCTGCATCGCCATGCGCTAGCTTTTTACTTGCCTCCTCCATCTGGTTTAACTCTTGCGGTGCTTGCACTAGTCTTTCAATCTCAACTGCTAACCGTTCACCGTTCAAATCCTGCTGCAGGATCATTCGTGCAGCACCCGCCGCCTGTAAGGCCTCCGCGTTTTTACGCTGGTGATCGTCGGCAGCGTACGGAAACGGGACCATGATCGAAGCCTTACCAGCCGCGATAAGTTCCGCCGTCGTCGTTGCACCCGCGCGGCATAGCACGAGATCGGCTTCGGCAAAATCAGCCATCATGTTGTCAATGTAGCTGCGAACGTCACCGCGTTCGTCCCAACCCGCGGCCTTGTATGCCGCGTTTACCTTTTCAAAGGCGGCCGGGCCTGTCTGATGCTTGATCCGAAGCTCAACCGGAAACGATTTCAATCTCGGCAACGCAGCCATCATCACTTCGTTGATTGCGCGCGCCCCCTGTGAACCGCCGAACACCAACAACGAAAACTTTCCCGGCTCTCGTCGCTTTGGCGGTATTCCAAAAAACTCACGTCGCACCGGGTTGCCGGTCACTTTCGCTTTCCCGCGAAAGTAAGGCAGCGCCTGCTCGAACGAAACTGCCGCACGATCCACGAATCTCGCGAGCATCCGGTTGGTCCAACCAGGCAACGCGTTTGACTCCATCACCAGCGTCGGACGATTCGTCAGTGCGGCCGTCAGTACGACCGGACCTGAAACATAACCACCGGCGCCCACAACCACATCCGGTTGAAACTGTCGCATCAACCTGCGCGCGGAGAAAAAACTCTTTGGCAGAATCGCGATTCCTTTCAAACGCGCACCGAGACTCACATTCTTCAGCCCGGCACTTTCAATGAGCGATAACTCAAACCCTGCCTGCGGTACGAGACGCTTCTCGAGCCCGCGTGCAGTGCCGACGAAGTGCACTTTCGAACCCGGATCGCGGCGCATGATTTCCTGAGCCACCGCAATTCCCGGATAAATGTGTCCGCCAGTGCCACCGGCAGCAATCATCACTCGCATTTCAATGATCAAAAGCGCGTGGCGCCTGGCGCCACCGCATTCAGACTCTTACGCTCTCTGAGTTTCGTCGTCGCCGTCTCAAACAATCCCATATCAATCGAACCGCTCGCGTGTTGCGAGACATTGAGCAGAATTCCGACGGCAGCAAGTGTCGGCACGAGTGATGATCCGCCATATGAGATGAACGGTAACGGGATCCCCTTGGTCGGCACGAGCGAGAGCACCACGCTAATATTAAAGAGCGCCTGCGCAACGATACTCGTGACAATCCCGATACTCAGCAACATTCCAAAACGATCCGGGGCCAGCAACCCCGTGCGTATGCCTCGCCAGAGAAAAAGCGCAAACACTGCCACCACTGCCAAAGCGCCGACAAGACCGAGCTCTTCGCCGACGACCGCAAAGATAAAATCAGAGTGAGCAAATGGCAGAAACAGCATTTTCTGTTTGCCCTGTGCGAACCCGAGACCGTTTGTTCCACCCGATCCGATCGCGATCAGGGATTGGACCACTTGAAATCCCGCTCCTTGCTGATCGGCCCACGGGTCGAGAAATGTGATCAGTCGTTGTAGTCGCCACGGGACAAAAATTAATAGACCGGCTGCGACAACCAGCGCGGGCGCGGCGGCCATTGCGAGATGAAGTACACGCGCTCCGGCGGTATAAATCACAACTGTAAAGATCAACGCGAGCATCATCGCGGTGCCGAAATCGGGTTCGATCACTACGAGCGCTGCGAGCCAGCCAGTCACAATGCCGCAGGGAACGAAGGTGCGCCAGAAATCACCTTCTTCACCGGCTCGCTTCTCGAGGAAGTACGCGAGAAAAATTATCAGCGAGAGTTTCGAAATCTCTGATGGCTGCAACGAAAGAGCCGGCAATTTGATCCAACGATGCGCGCCGTTGGTGGCGCTGAATCCGAATACTGAAATCAGACCGATCGTGCAGAGCAGCAACAAACTGTAGACGATGCGACGGTTTTTCAGTTGCTGGTAGTTAAACTGCATCGCGAGCAGCATCACGATAAAGCCGATGAATACCCAGACGCCCTGCTTCAGCACGTAGTGAAACTGGTTGCCGTTCTCCTTTTGCGCCATGACTGCCGACGCGCTGTAGACCATCACGACGCCGAAGAGCGCCAGCCCGACGGTCGCCGCAAAAAGCCATTTATCTGGAGCAAGTTTCCGAGCCATACCAAGCAGTTTCACGCAAAGGCGCAAAGACAAGTGAAAGGCGCAAAGTTACTTTGCGTCTTGGCGCGCACTTTGCGCCTTTGCGTGAAACCTGACCTCTTCCTTAAAAACCTTCCCACGGTGTTCGAAGCTGTCGAACATATCGAAACTCGCGCACGCAGGCGCGAGCAAAACCACATCGCCTTTCTCCGCTGCATTGAACGAACGCGCGACTGCGTCTTTCATATCCGTTGCACGCTCAAACTGCGCGCTGCTTCCCAATTCACTCGCGATCGTTTCCGCATCTTCACCGATCAGCACGAGCTTTCTTACTTTCGCTCGAATGAGCGGTTCGAGCGGTGCATAAGGAGCTTTCTTTCCACGACCACCAAGAATTAACACCACCTCGCCGGGCTCATGTGCGAAAGCTTCGAGAGCCTTCAAAGTCGCATCAACGCTGGTTGCTTTCGAGTCGTTGTAAAACTTCACACCTTCGATTTCAGCTACGAACTCGAGTCGATGCTCGACCGGATCAAACCGCTTCGCCGTGGCGTTCATTGATTCAATCCTTGCGCCCGCCGCAATGCCGGCCGCAAAAGCCGCCGCAACGTTCTCGACGTTGTGCAGTCCGCGTAGCTTCATCTCGTCAACGTTCAGCAACACCCGTTCACCTTCCAGCCCGCGAAAAACCAAATCACGTCCGCGCAGAAACACTCCGCTCTCGACTTCTTTTCTGACGCTGAAGCGCAACACTCGCGCTCGCAAACCGCTCGCCCATGATGAAACCGTCGGATCATCTGCATTCAGCACGGCCGTATCTTCGGGAGTCTGGTTCATGAAGATCCGGTGTTTCGCGGACGCATAGTCATTGAACGTCTCATAGCGATCCATGTGATTCGGAGTCACATTCAAAACAACTGCGATCGACGGGCGAAAAGTCTTGATCGTCTCCAACTGAAAGCTCGACAACTCTGCGACGGTCCAACCGTCGTCTCGCGAAGTCTCAATCATCGAGATCAGCGCTTTGCCGATGTTGCCGCCGACCTGCACGGTCAAACCGGCGTCGCGCAGTAACTCGCCGATTAGAGAAGTTGTCGTTGTCTTACCGTTGCTGCCGGTGATCGCCACAACCCGGCCTTTCAAATAACGAAATGCGAGCTCCACTTCACCGATTACTTCCGCGCCCGCTCGCTCGGCGTAACGAATCGGAATGATGGTCACCGGAACGCCAGGACTTACGACAACCAAATCAAGTTGATCGAGCAACCAGCTCGGTGGCTCACCGGGTAACAAACCGACGCCAGATTCTTTCAGCGCCAATGCTTCGGGCGTCCACTTCTCAAGCGGCTTCTGATCGTTGAGCGCAACAGTTGCGCCCTGGTCCAACAGAAATCTCGCGGCTGCGATCCCACTCCGCGCCGCACCGACTATCAAAACTTTCTTCCCCGCTAGTTCCACTTTCCATTCTTCATTTTGTGACTTTTGTGCCTTTTTGTGGCCTACCTGAGTTTCAACGTCGAGAGACTCAACAGTGCAAACAAGATCGCCAGGATCAAAAATCGAAAGACAATCTTCGGCTCCTTCCAATCCTGCATCTCGAAGTGATGATGCAACGGTGTCATCTTAAATAAGCGCCGTCCTGTTCCGGTGGTTCGTCGCGTCATCTTGAACACACCCACTTGCAACATCACCGACAGGGCCTCAATAACAAAAACCCCGCCCACCATCAGCAACATAAATTCCTGCTTCGTCAGCACTGCCACGGTTCCCATTGCGCCGCCGATTGCAAGGCTGCCGACGTCGCCCATAAAAACCTGCGCCGGCGGTGCGTTGTACCAGAGAAAGCCGAGACTAGCTCCGACCATCGCGCCGCAAAAAACGGTCAACTCAGCGGCTTCCGGGCGATGAGTAATGTCCAGATAGTTCGCCCAACGCGCGTCACTGCTGACATAGGTGAAACCGGTCAACGCACCCATCGCTATTACAGTTACGCTGGTCGCCAATCCGTCCAAACCATCCGTGAGGTTCACCGCGTTCGACGATCCCAACAGCACCACCGCGATCAAAATCAAATATAAATAAGGACCGATGTAGCTCACCCCGAACGGATCCTTTGTCGTTTTGAAAAACGGAATGAGAACGTTCCAGGAATAACCAGTGCCTCCGAATGACTTCGTCGCGGTGAACAGCACCGCCCAGACGCCGACAGCGATCAGCAATTGCGCCAGCAACTTCTGCCGCCCCGTTAGTCCGAGACTTCGCTGCTTCGCCATCTTTGAGTAGTCGTCGACGAAACCAACCGCGGCGAAGAGCAACGTCGCAATTATCGCCGTCCAGGCATACACGCTGGAAAGTCGTGCCCACAACAGAGTCGAGATCAAAACCGATCCGACTATCAACACACCTCCCATCGTCGGCGTGCCGCGTTTGACGTGGTGCCCTTCGGGACCTTCTTCGCGAATCTGCTGGCCCACGTTCCATTGTTTCAACGCTTCGATCAGTCTGCCACCGAAAAACAGCGATATCAGCAACGCCGTGATCGTCGCGTACGCAGTACGAAAGGTGACGTACTGAAAAACGTTGAGAGCCTTTACGAGATACCAGTCCTTGTCCTTGAAGTGGACGTAAAGAAGCTCGTAAAGGAAGTAGTAGATCATGAAATTCGAGAACTAACCCTCGTCTTCTCCAGCCAACGGGAATCGCTCTTTCAGCGCCTTCACCACCTTGTCGGTCGCTACGCCGCGCGAACCCTTCACCAGGATCAGATCACCTTCTTTGACCTCTTTGATTAACTCCGCTGCAACCTCATCAGAAGAGTTGAAAAACCTCGCCTCTGACAGTCCTCCTTCACGCGCACCGACAACGATCTCGTTACCCAGACCACGCACGCCCCAGAGTAAGTTGATCCCGCTGCGAGCTATCTCTCGTCCGACGTCTCTGTGCAAGGACACCTCATCAGGTCCGAGCTCGAGCATCTCCCCGGCGATAACAACCAATCGTTTGCGCCGCTCCCCACCTTCAACCAACGTCCGCACCATATTCAGCAACGAACGCGGATTCGAGTTGTAGGAATCATCAATGACCGTAAAGCCCGCCGCAAAATCGAGCACTTCACCACGCATCTTCGGTGGTTGCGCACTCTTCAAAGCCCTCGCAATCTCTTCCGGCGTGATCGAAAAAGCTGTACCCACTGCAGATGCCGCAAGCGCATTGCTCAAATTGTGACGACCACTCATCGCGAGGGTCGCACGTGCCTCACCCAACGGCGTTCGCAAACGAAACCCAATTCTTCCGAGCGAGTTGGTATCGATCTCCGTTGCGGTAATGTCAGCTGCACTGTCGATCCCAAACGTCAACGTTCGACCGGTATGCTTGTCGCGCATGTTCATCACGAGCGCATCGTCCGCATTGAGAATCGCAGTGCCTTCCGGTTTCAGTCCTTCAATCAATTCGGCTTTCGCCGCGGCAATGTTCTCAATCGTTCCGAGATACTCCAGATGTACTGGAGCGACCATCAGTTCCACCGCAACATCCGGCGGCGTGATCTTGCAGAGTCGCTGAATCTCATGCGTAGGGGACGACATGCCCATCTCCAACACTGCAAGATCGAATTGATCCGGCGTACGATCTTCACTAACCATCCGCAAAACCGATAACGGCAACCCTAACCCGTTGTTGTAATTTCGCTCACTCTTCAAAACACGATTGCCGGCACTGTTCAAAATGTGTGCGGTCAGCTCTTTCGCAGTCGTCTTGCCCGCACTGCCAGTGATCGCCACGACTGGCTTTCCCCAGGCGCTGTAAACGCGATGTGCTAACAGTTGCAATGCGGCAATCGCGTCATCCACGAGCAGCAAACGATCTTTCACGCTCTCCAAATAAGAGTTGCCGCTGACATGATCCTTCCGGGCAACTGCGGCGACCGCGCCACGCTCGAAGGCATCGCCAATAAAGCGATGAGCATCGACAAACTCGCCGTTAAAACCGGCGCGGGCGTAGTCCTTCTGCGAGAGCGCAAAAAACAGCTCGCCCGCGCCTACAGAACGCGAGTCGATGGAATAATCATTTATCTGTTTGTCAAATATCTCAGCGCTGATGCTCGTCGCACTCGCGCCCATCAAAGCTGCTGCCTCGCCAACCTTCACGTGATTACGGCCTCTTCCTGCTCCATCGTTTCTTCCTGCGAGTGCGTGTTGCTAACCGGTTCGAGCAGGCATTCAACAAGCCTTGAAAGCGAGCTCTGGTTCATAGAAACATTTGCCAACACCTCGGCATAGCTTCCAACACGATTGAACGCAGGACGCACGTCACCATTCGAGCCACCTTTAGGGGGATGATGTTGTGCCCGGAGGGATGAACGCTGGCTGCGAACTCGTTTTCTGCAGTCAGCAATGCCGTAGTTTACGTCATCTTCCTGAGTTTCTTCATCTATGGTCGGGATATTCATTCGGGTGTGTTTACTGCAACCTCCCAAAATCAACATAAACAAGCTGCCCCGTGCTCACCTCCGTTCCCGCTGAAGGGCTTTGTTTGAAAACTCGTCCTTCACCTCGTGCCTCGACTTGCAGCCCAAGTTGTGCGCAAGTCCGGGCGACGTCTCGTACGCTGCGCCCGCGCAGGTCAGGCATTAGCATCGCCTTCTTCGTTGCTACAGCGTAGACAACTTCACCGCCTCGTCCCCCGTTGCTATCCACGGTTGGCATTGTGGCTTTCCGCTGCTCTTCTGATTGTGCCTGTTCTTCCTGAACCTTCGCGGCGTGTTCCGGATCGGTATTGGCCTGCGCAATCAGATCAGGCGCCGACGTTGTTTCAATGTCAGGCATGACACCAAGCGCCGGCAGCACCTGTTCGGCGACTTCGCGAAAGACCGGCGCCGCGACATCGCCACCGTGATAAGCACCCGCCGGCTCATCAATCACAACGATGATGACCACTTGCGGATTGCTTACTGGCGCGAAGCCGACGAACGAACCGACAAACTTTGTCGAGGAGTAAGTCTTTGTCTTGGGATCGACCTTTTGCGCCGTTCCCGTTTTCCCGGCGGCTGAATATCCGTCAAGTTGAGCCTTCTTTGCAGTTCCGTTGAGCGTCACGCCCTCGAGCATACCCCGCAAAGTGATCGCAGTCTCGGCACTGATCACACGTCGCTGTTCTGGCTGTGCACGGTAAACAACGTTGCCGCCGGCGTCGCGAACTTCCCGAATCAGGTGCGGCGCAATCCTGACACCGTCGTTTGCGAGTGCACCAAACGCTGCCACCATCTGCACTGGTGTAACACCAATTTCCTGACCGATCGCGATCGAGCCGATAGACGACGGCTGCCAGCGCTCAACCTTTCGTAGAATGCCGTTGGTTTCACCTGGAAGCTCAATCTCTGTTCTCGACCCAAAGCCAAAACGCTTGATGTAGTCGTACATCGTAGGATCGCCGACTCGCAGCCCGAGTTTGATCGCAGCGACGTTGCTCGACTTGGCGAGGGCTTCAGCAATCGTCAACGATCCGAATGGGTGATGATCATGGACCACTCGACCGGCGACAGTGATCGCACCCATCTGGCAGTCGATATGATCGTCAACCTTCGCGAGCTTCTTCTCCAGCGCAGCAGAGAAGGCGACGACTTTGAACGTTGAGCCGGGTTCGTAGATATTCTGCAGCGCCCAGTTGGATCTCGTTTCGGGTTTGGCTTCAGATACCTTGTTTGGATCAAACGTCGGCGCATTTGCGAGCGCCAGGATCTCGCCACTGCGCGGATCCAACACGATCACTGTCCCGGACTTGGCACGCGAGCGTTGCACGGCGGCTTGTAACGCTTGTTCCGCCTGATACTGGATCGACTGATCGATCGTCAGCACTACTGTCTGGCCGGGCTTGGAAGCGATCTCGTAACTCTCGTACGGTTTGCCGTTGGCGTCTTTTTCGACGAGCAATCGTCCTGCCTCGCCGGAGATCTTGGCGTTGTAAAATTGTTCGACACCCCCGAGACCCTTGCCATCGAGTCCGACGTATCCGAGTACGTGAGCGGCGAGTGAACCATTCGGGTAGTAACGCTTCGGTTCGAGTTGCGTCTGCAAACCTGGAAGTTTTAACTCGACGATTTTGTTCGCCACATCCGCCTCGAGGCGGCGCGCAATCCAGATGAATCGCTTCTTCGCTGCAGCGGCGTCGTGAAACTCTTTGGCGAGATCAGCTTGTTTCAGATTCAGCGACCTGGCGAGTTGCTGCGCATTACGATCCAGCGTCGCGGCATCGAGACCATCCGGATCGAGAAACAGCGAAACAGTTTGCACACTGCGAGCAAGCTGGCGTTCCTGCCGATCGAGAAGTTCACCACGCTGCGGACTCGTCTCAATTGAATTCTGCTGTTGCTGGCGAGCGCGGTTAGCGAGGTTTTCGTACTGCGAGAATTGCAGGTAAACCAGGCGAGCAGAAATCACTAACATCCAGAAACCAATAAAAGCCGCGACAAAAAGCGCGCGGCCTGGTGAAACATCCGGTCTGGATTTTGATCGAGCAATGAGGCGTGCCAACATCACCTACTTGTATCCCCCTACCCAGTAGCGTGATGAGGACGCTTTATTTGGCCACAGATTTACACGGATCAGTGTTTATCCGCGTTCCCGATTTGCCCCGGTCTGGCCGGTTTCAACCCAAGACGCCGAGCGGCGGGTTCGAGTTTGTCAGGGGCAATGACGCGTTCCTTTTCGAGAGCGAGTCGTTGGTTCTCTTCGATCAGTCGCTTGCGCTCGGTGCGCAAGTTTTCGTTTTCATAGCCATACTGCACGGCAGCAAAGTGCTGTTTCGCAGCGAAGACAAAGCCGCCAGCCAGAATCAGCCCACAGAACAACAACAGCCCCAGTCGCGACAATGCGGTAACGTCTCGACTGCGACGAATCTTCGCGTTGAGTTGATGCTCAGGAAATCTCTTCATGATCGTTCCACGTGATATAGGTCCAATAGGACTTATAGTTTTCTGCAGGCCCGCAGCTTCGCACTACGCGCGCGCGGGTTCTCTTCAATCTCGCGAGACCCTGGCGCGACGGGTCGCCGCGTCAGCACCTCAACAACTTTGCGCGCACCACACGCACACACCGGCAATCGCGGTGGACATTCACACTGACCCGACAGCTTTTTCAGCTCGCGTTTGAGAATCCGATCCTCAAGCGAATGAAAACTGATGCCCACAAACCTGCCTTCGGGAATTAAAAGATCGACTGCTGACTCGACAAACTCTCCCAGCCCTTCGAGTTCGTGATTTACGGCGATTCGCAAAGCCTGGAATGTGCGCGTCGCCGGATGAATCTGATTCCGCTTGTGCCCGCCGGCGGCTTGCCGCACAAGGTCTGCTAACTCCGTGGTGGTCGTTATCGGTTTTCCTTGTTCGCGACATTCAACGATGCGACGGGCGATGCGTCGTGAGTGTCGTTCTTCGCCGTATTCGAAAATGATTCTCGCAATTTCCGATTCGGGAAGTTGCTGTAGAAGATCGGCTGCGGTGGTTCCCCTGGTTGGATCCATCCGCATATCTAATGGAGCATCGAAACGAAAACTAAACCCACGCTCGGGTGAATCAAACTGCAGTGAAGAGACGCCCAGATCAACCAGAATGCCGTTTGGATCGCGTTCATTCGTCTGTTGTAAAGCAGCGCTGAGGTCGCGAAAGTTGGCTTGAATAGTTTGAAATCTTTCTCCGTATGACGCTAAACGCTTTCGGGAGTAAGCCAGCGCCGACCGGTCCAGATCTATTCCGATCACGCGAGTGTTCTGCGAGGACTTCAGAATCGCTTCGCTGTGTCCGCCAAGACCAACCGTGCAATCGACGAAGAGACCTCCTCGCTCAGGAGCGAGAAACTTCAATGTCTCTTCCAGCAGCACGGGGCGATGGGGCGCGCCTATGCCCCCCAAAGGCGCAGCTATCACCACCGCCCCGTGATCTCGTTCAAAGAACCTTTGAGCTTTGTGCTTCGTTTTTTGTACTTTGTTTTTTGACTTGCTTTTCACAAGGCACAAAGTACCAAGTACTAAGCACTAAATTCCAAGTCTCGCGATCGCAGCTTCGTCTTCTTCCGTGTAGGGATCGGCGAGCATGCGAGCCTTGAACTTGTCGAGCTCCCAAACTTCCAGGTAGGTCAGGTAGCCCAAAACCGCCACATCTCCCAAGACTTCCGCGCTCTTGCGCAATAAAGGATGAATCAGAAGACGGCCTTGGCCGTCGATCGAGGCTTGCTGACCGTAATAGTTCGTTCTGTCAAGGAACTTCCTTCGCGCCGGGTCCATTGAAGGTAACAACGAAAGCCGCTGTTCAATCGATTCCCATTCCGGCAATGGGTAAATCCGAACGCACTCACCGCTAAGGCTCGTGATATAAAAGTCTTTGCCGTGCTTCTCTTCAATCAGTCGCCGAAATTCCGTAGGAACTTTCAGACGCCCCTTCACATCAATTCGCGCCGTGTAATTTCCTCGCAGCATAGGTTCTGGCCTGACGAGAGAGCATTGGTGGGTGGCCCAAAGGAAAAGTGTTACCTGATGATCGGTGTTGCTACGAGGTTGGACCCACTTCCGACCACTTTTGACCACCCAAGGCCGGATACTACGCTGCGCTCCAGACTGTGTCAATAGGTAAAACTGCTGAGATGATCGCCTTTTGTTGGCCTTTTGGCGGGAAGAAATAGGTCCAATAGGACCTATAGGGCCTATACTCGCCGCCCTAACGAGATGCTACACTGGCCCACCGACGAATGACATCTATTCTTCTGTTTGGATTGCTGGCTGCGAGCGCCAATGTCCTCGGAGGGCTGATTCTGGTTAAGTCCGGCGCTCACCGCATGGGCGAGCGTTTTTTGAAATACCTGGTCGCACTCGGAGCCGGTTTCATGCTGGCTGCGATCTTCATCGAGATACTCCCGGAAACTGTCGGAATCTGGCTCCAGCATTCTGAGGGCTCTTCTGCTCCTCCAGCGGTAGTGGAAGCGATGACGCTGCTGCTCGCCGGTTATCTATCGATTCAGTTTTTCGAGCACACTCTAGCCCCCCACTTCCATTTCGGCGCGGAAACACACCCCGAATCATTCATGCGACCTTCGGCTGCGTACACCGCTGTGGGTGGTCTTTGGATTCACACGTTTTTCGACGGTGTCTCAATTGCATCCGCTTTCCTCGTTAACTTCAAAGTCGGAATTCTCGTCTTTATCGCGATTCTGCTTCACAAAATGCCCGAAGGCTTCACTGTGGCATCAATAATGCTAGCCAGTGGTCGTTCGACCAGGATGGCTCTGCTTGCAACGGCTGTAATCGGTGCGGCGACCCTCGCGGGTGTGATTGGCGTCGCACTGATCAACGAGAGAATGACGAACGTGGTGGGTTACGCATTGCCGTTTTCCGCCGGCGTCACGTTATATGTGGCTGCGAGTGACCTGATACCGGAAGTGAACCATAAAGAAGAAAGAAACCCCACGGTCTCAATTGTCGTTTTTGGAGGAGTGGCCCTCTTCTATGTATTGCACAGGTTGATCGAGGGTTAGCACTGACGAGAAGTTCGCTATTGCGTTTGCGCTTAAGAAAACTACGGTTTGCATGGGCCAGTTTCGGGCTCCTGCTTTTGGTCTTTTCGCTTCAGCCAGTCGAACTAAAGGCCCAACCCAGACCTACGTCACCAGTTCCGTTACCAGTTCCATTTAATCCGATCGTCGATAACGCTCACGTAATAGACAGCGAAACTCGATCACGGCTTGAGCAGATCTACCTCGATCTGAAAGCACGCGGCAACATCGAGTATTCGGTCCTAACGGTCGATACAACGGGCGATCAGGATATCTTTGACTTCTCACTCGCAGTTGCGCGCGGCTGGGGAATTGGAGCAAAAGATAGTGAGAAGGCTGGACTTCTACTCATAGTCGCAATTCAGGATGGCAAGTACTTCACACTGGTGAGTCCTCATCTCCAGGGAGATCTGCCTGATGGCCTCGTGGGCCAGATTCAACGTGAGCGACTTGTGCCTCAGTTACGGCAACAGAATTACAGCAAAGCCATTCGCGATACAATTGAAGCTTACGTGGCGACGCTCGCAGCCAAGCGTGGTTTCAGCGTTGAAGGTATCGGGGAGAATCAGGCAGTCAGGATTGAAGAGAGGCGCCCGCAAAGACCTCCGCAAGCAAGTTTGGGTACGATCTGCGCTGGCATCGTTGTGATCGTGTTCATACTCATCCTGCTTTCGTCTGCCTCGCGAAGGAGAGGTGGGGGAGGCGGTTGTTTGCAGGCGCTATTGTGGGGAGCTTTGTTCAGCAATTTGGGCGGTCGAGGTGGATCCAGCGGCTGGGGTAGCGGAGGTTTTGGTGGTGGTTCATTCGGCGGAGGCGGCGGGGGTGGATTCGGCGGAGGATTCGGCGGCGGCGGTGACTTTGACGGCGGGGGTGCGGGAGGTAGCTGGTAAAGCTCATTATGGTTAAAACGATAATACAGGAAGCTCTGAACGGACTCGTCGAGGATCTGCGCGCTACCCACGGAGACAATCTCGCGTCCGTAGTTCTCTACGGTTCAGCGGCAGCCGGCGACCACATCGAGTTACGTTCTGACTACAACATCCTGATCGCCTTGAACCGCATCACGCCGGAGGATCTGCGTCAGGCGCAGGCGCCCACGCGCGAGTGGCAACGGTTGGGCCATCCGCTGCCTGTCTATTTCACTGTCGAAGAACTCGCTGATGCCGCTGACGTTTTCCCGATTGAATTCCATCAGATGGCAAACGCGCGTGTTGTTCTTTACGGTCACGATCCCTTCGAGTTTGTAAAACTCTCGGATGCGAATCTACGCCATCAAACTGAGTACGAACTGAGAAGCAAGTTGATTCAGTTGCGTCGTCTCTACATCCCCGCTTCGGTTTCGATCGAGAAGTTATGCGGTTTGATGAACGACAGTTTGTCTAGCTTCGCGGCCCTGTTTCGAGCAGTGCTGATGTTGTACGGCCAGGAAGCGCCCGTTTCGAAACCCGATTGCGTGCGTGCAACGGCGAAGTTGTTGAAACTCGATCCTGAGCCTTTTGAGAAAATTTTTGACTTTCGCGCGAGTGACCGGCGTCCCTCTTCAGAGAAAGACGCTAACGATCTTTTCGGAGCCTACCTGTTTCAAATCGAACAGGTTGTCGAAGCAGTTGACGAGCTTGGAAAGCAACACAGTAATCTACACATGGGAGATTTGAGATGAAGATCCGAAGACCAATGATTCTTGCCGGCCTGGTACTGATTGCTTTGGCTGCCAGCGGCTGTGGCTATAACACGCTGACGACGAAACATGAAAATGTCAAAGGCAAATGGGCCGGAGTGGAAACTCAGTTACAACGTCGCGGCGACCTGTTAAATAATCTCGCTGAGTCGGCAAAGATGGCCGGCGTTCAGGAACAGGAGGTCTTCGGCCAAATCGCGCGGGCGCGATCGCAACTATTGAATGCGACACAACAAGCGCCGCAAGGTGAAGGTGGCGATAAGTCGCCCGAGCAGAAGCAGGCTGTAATCGATGCTGCCAACAGCTTCGGTGGAACTGTAGGTCGTCTCCTCGTGCTTACGGAAGCCTATCCCAATCTCAAGTCGAATGAGAATTTTTTGAAGTTGCAGGATGAAGTGGCCGGCACAGAGAACCGCGTGGCGACGGCGCGCAACGACTATAACGCCGCCGTGCAGGACTACAACACAACTCGCGCACGTTTCCCAACGGTGATTGGAGCGAAGCTTTATGGATTTAATGAGGAGCCTTACTTCAAGGCTGAGGAAGGTGCGAGACAGGTGCCGCAGCTAAACGCGAACTCGCTGCGGCCCGATAACAAGTAATCTGTGTTTATCCGTGGCTAAAAACCACGGGAGCTACACATCGCACAATGGTCGCAAGGCTTGCCGCCTGGCTCGAGGCTGCAAGCCTTATCATTTTGAAAGTAATCCACGAGCTCCGATATGGTCGCTTCTTCAACACCAAACCGATCCAGACTCGGATGCCACGGTGAATGAACTCGCGGACCACTGACCCTGGCTTCAATCTGGACCAGGCGATTCTGCATCTCATTCAGGCTCGCACGCATTGCGGCCAGCTCTGAGCCGATGTCGGTGCTTTGAGGCGTGTTGGAATTCGCCGCCACGCGCCGCGCAATTCTTTCCGCCATCATTCTTGCCTGATCTTCCATCATTTTAAGAGATCGATCCGATCCACCACTCCTACGATCGCCGAATCAATCGCCGCGCCTGCCTTCCCGGTCGCCGCCGTCGACGCGCTCCAACCTTCCTGAACAATCAGCACCGTGTCTCCAACACCCGCATCAACGGAATCAAGCGCCAACACTGAATAACTGGTCTCATCACCTTCGGGAGTGATTTGCTGGCATAACATCACACGCGCATTCTCATAGCGGTGGTTCTTTTGCGTGGCCACTATATTTCCAACTACGCGCGCGAGAATCATCTGGTTACGTGCCGCTCAGAATCAACGATACCAACAATCGTGCAATCGGTAGGTGTGTCTTCGCGTTTGAAAGGAAAACTCGCTTCCTTGCCGCGACACCAGAACACCAGCTCTCCGATGCCTGCGCCAACCGCGTCGATCGCCACCATCGGTTTGCCGGAGGCTTCGAGGTTCTTATCGACAGTCTGCACAATCAACAGCTTGCGACCTGCGAGCGAATCGTTCTTGATCGTGGCTACCACTGTACCTATGACGCGCGCGAGTTGCATTGCGTGGTGCTTGGTTCTTTGTGCTTTGTTCTTTGACCAAGTACAAAGTTCAAAAAACAAAGCTCATCTATTTGACATCGACTGTATCGATCACTCCAACAATTGCCGCATCCACCGGCACATCCTTCATGCCCTGGGCTAACCGCGCACTCGAGCCGGCGACCACCAGCACACGTTCGTGAAATCCGGCTCCCACTGTGTCAACCGCAACTACATAACCGGTGGTGTCACTGCCATCCACATTGATCGGTCGCACGATCAACAACTTCTTTCCGCTCAACCGTTCGTCCTTTTGCGTAGAGACAACCGTCCCGATAATGCGAGCAATAATCATGTCGGATTATCGATCGAGCCCTATGGGCAGGGTTTCATCGACACTGCCGTGCGGACGCGGAATCACGTGCACGCTCACTAACTCACCGACGCGTCTGGCGGCGGCGGCGCCAGCATCAGTCGCGGCCTTCACGGCGGCAACGTCGCCACGGACGATCGCAGTCACAAAACCAGCGCCGATCTTTTCGTAACCAACAAGCGTGACGTTCGCAGCCTTCACCATCGCATCGGCCGCTTCGATCATCGCCACCAGTCCTTTAGTTTCAACCATTCCGAGTGCTTCTTGCATTCGTTATGCTCCTTCAGCCACAGATAAACACAGATTTGATAACGGATTATTTACCATTTACCGCCTGACTTAACAATTCCACCAGCTCCTCGCGCGTGAGTGATATTTTGCTGTGGCTGTTGGCATTCTCAAGTGGATTAAGATAACCGCAGGCTTGCCCGCGTGCTGATTCGTCGAGGTAACCCGCTTGCTCACGTACGTTAATCAACTTCTCGATCGCATCAGCGGGCAGATTTTTCGAACCGCCGAGCACGCGCGAGAGGATCGCGATTTTTGCTGTGTGTTCCAGAGTCTCGAGACGGTCCCAGGCTTGCCAGAGATCCGCACCGTAAGCGACCGCGCCGTGATTCGCCATCAACAAGGCGTTGTGATGTTTCACAAATGGCTGCATCGACTTGGTCAACTCTTCCGTTGACGGCGTTCCATAAGCAGCAAGCGGCACACAGCCGAGAGTTAAAATCACTTCCGAAAGAATCGGTTGATCGATTGCGAGACCGGCGACCGCGAACGCGGTTCCATGCGGTGGATGTGCATGACAAACTGCCTTCACATCCGGACGCTCGCGATATATCAGGAGATGCATCGCCAGCTCACTCGACGCACGTCGTTCATTAAGGGCGTTGCCATTGAGATCTGTAATCGCAATCAGGTCTTCCGTCATACGACCTTTGCAGGTCATCGTTGGCGTTGCGAGGATCCGACCGTCGTCGAGTCGCACGCTTACATTGCCGTCAGACGAGACGACGTAGCTCCGTTCATACATCAGGTGGCAAACGCGGATTAAATCTCGTTTGGTTGTTTGCTCATCCATGCCTGTTTTCTGGAAGTTCTCCGTCGTGGTTGAGTAACGGTGCTGTTTGAAGGCTGAGATAGAAAATACGAGAGCGACTCCAATGAAGTCGTCAGGTCAACTGTTTTGACTTTTACTCCGCGGCGCGACGTCAACGAGGCCGGCGCAAAGTTAAGCACCGCTTTGATACCAGCGGACATAACCTGATTGAGCACTCTTTGCGCGGCTTTCGCAGGAACTGCGATCACTATGACGTCGATCGTTTCGTCGCGAATCACATTTGCCAGCTCGTCAACGTCATGCACGGCGATCTTGGCATCGCCAATGCGGCGACCGATCTTTTGCTGATCGTTATCAAACAACGCTACCACCGTGAAGTTTGATCTGCCGAAGCCGTTGTAGTCCGCGAGCGCCGTACCTAATCGTCCAGCGCCGACGATCCCAACGCGGTGCGGGCTATCGAGACCGAGAATCTTCGTGATGTGCTCGCGCAGATCGGCAACGTAATAACCAACGCCGCGCACGCCAAACTCGCCGAAGTAACCGAGATCCTTTCTGATCTGTGCGGAATTCAGATTGAACTGCTCTGCCAGAGCCTGCGACGAAATCGTTTTTATACCGGCCGTGTGAAGCGCATTCAGGCAACGCAGGTAAACGCTCAAACGGCTGGTTGTTAGTTCTGATATTTTCTCGGACTTCATGAAGGAACCTTGTCGCCACAAGTATAGCGCTAATAGGTCGCATAGGTCATATATGTCCTATAGGTCCTATTGTTTTTTGCTACAATCCGCCCGAAATGATTGCGCATCTCAGTGGCACGCTGCTCTCCAAAGAACCTAATCAGGTGATTGTGGACGTCAGCGGCGTTGGCTATGAAGTCAACATACCGCTCTCGACGTTTTACGACCTGGATGATGAACGATCAGACGTCCAGCTTCTCATTTACACGCACGTAAAAGAAGATGCATTGCAGCTCTTCGGATTTAAGACCGCAAGTGAACGCAAGCTCTTCATTCACTTCATTTCAGTCAGTGGCGTTGGTCCGAAATTAGGTATCGCGCTTCTTTCGCACATGAAAGCGGAAGAATTGATCGAGTCGATCAAATCCAACAATCTGGTGCGGCTCACGCAGATTCCCGGCATCGGCCGAAAAACTGCGGAGAGACTCGTCGTAGATCTGCGCGACAAAATGACTCAGCTGTCACAAGAGCAAGTCGCAGGGCAAACTGGAGTACAACCTGAACCTGTTCCCATCTCTTCCGAAGACAGCGTTCGCGCCGACGCATTGTCGGCCCTGGTCAATCTTGGATACCAAAGATCAGGGGCCGAAAGAGCGATCGATGCGGCCCTCGGCGAAGGCGGCGATATAACTGTCGAGTCTATTTTAAGACGCAGTCTGAAAAAGTTAGCCAGAGTTTGAAAACCCCATGCCTCCTGAGTCAATATCAGCGCGAGTGAAGGACAGTTTCCCGAATGACGAGGACCGCCAACTCGATCTCACGCTGCGCCCAACTCGTATAGACGAGTACATCGGTCAGCGTCAGGTCAAAGAGAATCTTCGTGTCTACATGAAAGCGGCCCGCAATCGTCGCGAAGCGCTGGACCACGTGCTGCTCACCGGTCCTCCTGGGTTAGGCAAGACTACGCTCGCAAACATCATCGCGAATGAGATGGCAGCGGAATTGAAATCGACCGCGGGTCCCGCAATCGAGAAGGCGGGCGACATCGCGGCTCTGCTAACAAACCTCCAGGAAGGCGACGTGCTTTTCATTGACGAGATTCATCGGCTGTTGCCGGCGCTCGAAGAAAAGCTCTATCCCGCGATGGAGGATTATCAACTCGATCTGCTGATCGGCCAGGGGGCGGCTGCACGTTCAATCAAACTCGAGCTGCCGAAATTTACGCTCATCGGCGCGACCACGCGCGCCGGTCTGATCACCGCTCCTTTGCGCGGACGTTTTGGCATTGTCTTTCACCTCGATTTTTACCCGCACGAAGACCTTGAAGTGATTTGCAAGCGTTCGGCGGAGATTCTGGGACTGGAGATCGATAACGATGGCGCACGTGAGATTGCGCGCCGCTCACGCGGCACACCACGCATCGTCAATCGTTTGCTTCGTCGTGTGCGTGATTATGCTGAAGTCGATTACGACGGTCGCATTAACAGGGAAGTCGCGAACGACGCATTGAACCGCATGGAAGTGGATACCTATGGTCTCGACGAAATGGATCGCAAACTGCTGTTGACGATTATCGAGAAGTTCAACGGTGGGCCAGTTGGTCTGGGAACCATCTCGGCGTCCATTCACGAAGAGAAAGATTCAATAGAGGAGATCATCGAGCCGTATTTGATTCAGATTGGATTTTTGGATCGCACACCGCGCGGACGTCTGGCAACGCCGCTCGCATACGAACACTTCGGTATTAATACTCCCGGCGCAAGAATACCCAACCTGTTCGACCCCCGCTGAAAGCGTTTAGAGTTCAGCCTTTAGGCTGCTCTCTTCAGAACAAGCTAAAGCTTGAACTCTAAGCAAAAATAATGAGGCGCTTCCTTTCATTTTCACGTCACTCCTTCGGTGTTCGTAATCGCTCGCCGTGGGGCTCGATGCTCGGGCACTCGCTGCATCAGTTTCACGAAAACGATCTGTTCACGTCGGCGGCGGCGATGAGTTACTTCGGTTTGATGGCGCTCTTTCCGGCACTGCTTTTAATGTTCGCCCTCAGCAATAAGCTTGCAGCAGGAAGCCAATTGCTCGCGCACGCGGTCGACGTATATCCGGGCTCGGCCAAGTTTCTCCGTGAAACGATTGAAGCGTTCTCGGACCTTGGGTTCGGTGCAATCGTGACGTGCGTCGTCCTCGTTTTTTGGGCCGGTTCCTGGGTTTTTGCTGTAATCGAAAGGGCACTCAATCGGATCTGGGGCGCAGTGTCGAGAACGTTTTGGCATGGCAGAGTGCTCACAATCGGAATGGTGGGACTGGTCGGCCTGCTGCTTGCGAGCTCTGTGCTGGTGACATCGATTTTGGTTGCGTTTCGTGAAATGGCGGGCCGCCTCTCACCACGGCAACTCGAACGATATACGCTGGTGGCTTTGGTCGGTAGTGCTTTCTGGCAAGTTTTGTTTGCAGCAGTCAGTTATCTGGTCACCGTGGCGCTCTTTGTGCTGGTCTATCGCTTCATGCCCAAGGCCCAGGTGACGTTGCGCGATACGCTGCCCGGCGCATTTTTGGCGGGACTGTTGTGGGAAATTGCGAAGTACATTTTCGCCTTGAGCCTTCATTACTTTCACTATGATCAGATATATGGTTCGGTCGGCGCCGTAGTTGCTGTTCTGACCTGGAGCTACGTGTCGAGTTTGATACTGCTGTTTGGCGCGCAATTAACCGCCGTCTTCCACCGTGAACATCCTTCAAATGCTGAAGCGTAATCTGACTTAACGCCGAAGGCGTTGTTATGCACATCTCAGAGTTTGATTACGAGCTTCCTCCTGAACTGATCGCGCAAACGCCACTTGAACAGCGCGATGCTTCGCGAATGCTGGTACTCGACCGGTCTAAACAGATCTGGACCGATGCGAGCTTCAAGGACTTCACTGGATATCTGCGTCCCGATGATGTTGTCGTGGTAAATAACTCGCGTGTGATTCCGGCACGTTTGCTCGGACAGCGTGAAGGAACGGGCGGGCAAGTCGAGATATTTCTCGTGCGCGAGATCGAAACCGGTGTTTGGGAAGCACTCGTCCGGCCTGGTGCGAGATTGAGGAAAGGCTCACGCGCAACTTTCGGCGAAGGCAAGTTGATCGCGGAGATGCTCGACGAACCGGGACCTGAGCTGCGTCGCGTTCGTTTTTACTCTGAAGGCGCTTTTCATGACACACTCGCGGAGATTGGTTCGACACCGCTGCCGCCGTACATCAAGCGGCCTGCGGGCGTTTCCAACGAAGATCGTGAACGCTATCAAACAGTCTATTCAAAACAGCGGGGCGCCATCGCCGCACCCACCGCAGGCTTACATTTCACACCCGAAGTGCTCGCTCAAGTTGCTGAGATTGCTTCCCTCGCAGAGATTACCCTGCACGTCGGTTACGGCACCTTCGAGCCTGTCCGCGTTGCAGATGTGGACCAACACTCCGTCAGCAGCGAACACTTCGAAATCTCGGCAACGGCGGCGCAAACGATTAATGACACACGCACGCGCGGTGGCAGAGTAATTATTGTCGGAACTACCACGATGAGAGCGCTGGAGTCAGCTATAAATGAGCACGGACACGTGGTTCCGGGCAGAGGTGTTGCGAGTCTAACGATCAAACCGGGCTATCGTTTCCGGATCGCCGATGTTCTCCTGAGTAACTTTCATCTGCCGCAATCTTCACTGTTAATTCTCGTCAGCGCCTTCGCTGGCCGCGAGCTTATCCTGCGTGCCTACCAACACGCGGTCTCTCAACGTTACCGTTTCTACAGCTACGGCGACTGCATGTTAATCCTGTAGCCGTTACCTAAACGTCGATGGTAAACTAGACCGGGTTTTATCTCTCCCGACCTACAAAGGCTATGGCAGTACTAAAGAAATTTCGTTCCCGCTGGTGGTCGCAGTCGGAGCTCCAATACGATGGCGAAAGGAAAGAGAAGACACCTACGCCTTCGTGGAACACAAGCTACGACATCCGGCCGTTGACCATCTCGCAGCTCGACGAATGCTGGCGGCTCGATCAGCGCTGCTTCATCGACGGCGAAGCCTATAGCCGCGAAACCTTCGACTACCTTTTGACTGCTCCGGAATCAGTTTCTTACCGCGCTGTGACAGTCGGCGGCGTGATGGCAGGATTTGTAATCGGACTCGTAGAACCGGATCATACGGGACACGTAACCACGGTTGGTGTGGCGCCGGAACACCGGCGACGAAGTTTAGCGAAGAGACTGATGCATCAGGTCGAAGACGGTTTCCGTAAACGCAACGTGAGACTGGTGCGACTGGAAGTCAGAACGCTAAACGTCGCCGCACAGAAACTCTACGAGAGTCTCGGCTACTCAGTTACTCAGAAACTGCCGAAGTATTATTCGAATGGCGGCGATGGATTATTGATGCTGAAGAGTCTGGAATAAATACGAAAACAGGTCCTATATGATCTATAGGACCTATTTGTTCATCTTGGGCTTCTACTAACCTTTTCGCAGCTCAGTCAGTACCTGCTTTGCAACAGCTTTCAAAGTATCGAACACGCCCTGGCCTGTGGACGCAACTGCCTCAACAACCGGTTCACCTTTACGTTGCAGTTCGGCGGCGAGATCCTCAACCGGAATAATATTTCCCAAATCGCGCTTGTTGAGTTGCAGCACGTAAGGGATCTTCAACAAATCGTACCCTTGCGATTGCAAATTCTCTTCGAGGTTGTACAACGACTCGATGTTGGCGTCCATTCGCTCTTCCTGCGAATCAGCCACAAAGACAACTCCATCTACACCCTTCAAAATCAGTTTGCGCGACGCATCGTAAAAGACCTGACCGGGAACAGTGTACAGGTGAAAGCGCGTCTTGAATCCGCGCACAGTGCCCAGCTCGAGCGGCATGAAATCGAAAAACAAGGTGCGGTCAGTCTCCGTCGCAAGGCTGATCAGCTTGCCGCGGGCCTGGGGAGCCGTCGAATCGAAAATGTACTGCAAGTTAGTCGTCTTACCACACAAACCTGGGCCGTAGTAAACGATCTTGCAGTTGATTTCTCTGGAAGCGTAGTTAATAAAGGTCATAGCGTGTGTTAGCTGAAAAGACTGTCGATGTCCTCGTCGGTAATGCCGGCGAAGGGTGAATCGAGGTCGTCGTATTCTGCGGCAGTAATCTCTTCGAACATTGCCGCCAGTTGATGAGAAATCTGCTTACTGCGAAGTTTCACTAGTCCGAGGCTGGAACGCTCGTCGAAGACAACCACGAGCAGGAGCCTGCCGACTACGGAGATGTGAATGCTCTCTTTTTCGCCTTCGTGTGAGAGCGTCGGAAATTCTTTTTCTCCGATCAGTTCAGCCATGCCACCAGTCGCCGCCACATTACCGGCAGCGAGTGATGCCAAACTGGTTGTGTCAAGATTTCCCACTTCACCCTGGGAGGCGATCTCCTGACCGTCCTTATCTACCAGAAAAACCACCTTGGCTGAGGAGTCCATTCGCAATCGCGCCAGGACAGCCTTTATTTGGTGGTATTGCTGTTCACGCAACAGGATTGGTGTGTCTGCCATTGTGCGACTCTTTGTTGAAGGCCGGGGCGGGATGTTTCCTTGGAGAGCTAAACCTGAAACGCCTGTTCCGCGGATTGCAAGTTCTGAAACTAAAAGAGGTTACTTCTTCGGTTGGGGCTCTTTGCCGAGGTGGATTAAGCCTCCCGTAAGCCGAAAGCACTTTAACATAGCCCAACAACGACCATCAAGTGTTTTTCTTTGTTTGTAATTTTCACGAAGCTGAGTCTGGATTTTCGGTTGGTAAAGCACCCGCAAATACTTGTGCCCGTTGATTTAGAGGCCCATCTATGGTAAGCTCCGGGCGAATCCACGGCTGCTCGCTTCAGGTGAGCAGCCTTTTGAGATCCGCACATGAGCAGCAGTCTCACAAAAGGCTTGAGACGGTCAACATCGCGTTCAAAGGCAAAACCAGCGAAAAGCGCAAAACGCGCTGTTAAAGCGAAGTCG
>DASYSD010000029.1:0-12401 GCA_036003745.1 Pyrinomonadaceae bacterium | reverse complement strand
TGTTCGTCATCAAACGCTTCTTTCGCGTGCTCTGGAGCAAAGAAATCGAAGTCCGTTTTACCTATCGCGTCCGCGGAAGAATCAAGACCTAAAACCTCTGCCTGTGCATTGTTAATGCAGATAAAACGAGAGGCGCTGTCTTTAAAGTAAATAGTATCGGGAATACTTTCCAGCAACGCGTTTAGGAGGTCAGTTCCCTCAAACCTGGTCGCCGGATTCTGCTTTCGAGTGAGCTCTTCCAACGTGCCCTCGTAGAATATAACCTGTCCAGCATCGTTGCGAATTACCCTCAAATTCTCTCGTGTAGGAAACAGCCGCCCATCATTGAGCGACCATTCTGATTCGAATCCCTTTATCTGGTCGTCTTCATTTAGCTGGACCAAACATTCGGGACGTCGACACAACAGCTGAAACCCAAGCGCTTCGAATATTCCGTTGTTCAACTCCTCCACAGAGACGCAACCGAACATGCGCACGAGCGTAGCGTTGGCCCAAAGCAGTCGACCATCATTTCCGGCGCGGTAGAGGCCTATCGGCAGTTGGTCAAACAAGGCGTTAAAGCCGGATGCCGTGCCGAGCGAGGATGGAGCCTCAGCTACGTCGTTTGCCGTCGTGTTCGATACTTCTAATTCTGTGCGCATATCGTCTAAACAGGAGGGCAAGTATTGCTTTGGGATGCAGCTTGCGAAGTGGACCTTAAGTTCTTTAACGACTTAGCCTGGTGTGATGAGGCCTTATGTGTTAGCGGAAAAAGGCGCGGAGCGGACCTTTGTTCAGCTGGGCGGACTAAACCTTCTTTTTACTTAACTTAATGGGCTCGACGAGGACTACTTTGGTTGGAGCGACTTGAAACGGGCAATTGGCCCGATTCCTCGGAAGGCCAAACCTAGGCTAGTAAAGATTTTAGATTTGCGCAAGAGGTTTTTTGGAGAGGTTTTTTTAAGTTAAACGACGCCTCGCTAGGCGGGGTTCCTCGAGGACCCGAGATCAAGTGACCAAGCTTAGCCATCATTCGGTACTGGTTCAGTTTTGGACTAGCACCAGCGGAGAGGCGCTGCCATTATTCTTAGTTGCTTTCGCGAGGAAGAAACCGTTAAAACGGTTCATCAAAAGGCTTTACCGCGAAGCGGTTACGTCCCAAAGCCCAGGGTTGCTGCAACCCTGGGTTCACGGAATGTGTATGATTCAAGCGCAACGCGGTTGCGTCCGCGCGGTTGAACCCGTTAGCGCTGATAATTTAGTGAAACCAGGACACTGTTGGCGATGGTCGCAACCCGTTCCGGGTTGATCACGAGCAACTTCAATAAACCCAGGGTTGAAACAACCCTGGGCTTTGTGACGTAACCGCCTCGCGGTAGAAACCTATTGCCTTGAGTGTTGAAGGAGCGTCTATGAAAAAACATTTCGCATTTAGCGTTCTTGTCTTGGCCCTTATTGGATCGATGTCGTTCCCCGCCACGGCGCAAGAGAAAGCGACGGTATTGGCAGGCGCTGAGTTATCTCGCCTTGTTCCCTCCGAATTCTATTTTCAAGGTCTCAGCGGGCAGACCCAGATGCGCAACACGGCTGCTGCCAGGTTTGGAACCGATAGATATGTGATATCCGGACTGGTTGATACCTCTGGCTATGCCGCTGAAGTCAGATCAAAGTACGAAGGATTTCTGATTTGCGATACACAGATTTCGGTAAACGGACAGGCGCTGTCGATTGGAGCCTACGGTTTTGGTTTCGCGAACGACGGGACGATGACGATCCTGGATGTTGGCGGAAACCAGGTGCTGTCCGTGAAGTCCAGTAAAGATACGGCTTTGACACGCCCGCGTCCGTTAATGATGTCGGCGGATACTCAGGGTGTCAGGCTGTACAGCGGACGCGACTACGTGGTGATCCGTGTGAAATGAACTAATTGCGAGTCACGAAAGAGAATTAATACCGAATGACGATCGACTTCAAAGGTGCGCACTCGGCCGCGAGTGCCGTTGCCCTACTGCTGTCGTTTTCCCTCTTGAATATTTCCCCACTGATCGCCCAAACAATCCCGAAAAAGGACGATCAGCAAAAACAGGTGGGTGGTGTTTCGACGGGCGCGCCCGTCACGTACTCTTCAAAACGAACCGTTGGCATCGTGGATCCGAATGGGCCCATAGTGTTTGAAGACGTAACGGAAAAAACGGCACTCGCAAGTTTCCGTCATCGATCAGGGAGCGTAGCAAAAGACTATATTTTTGAAACTCCATCGGGCGGTGTGGCGATATTTGATTACGATGGCGACCGCCGTCCGGACGTTTACTTAGTGAATGGCGCGACGTTAGGCGCATTGCAGGGTAACGAAAAGCCACCGCGTGCAGCGCTGTATCGCAACCTGGGTGATTGGAAGTTCGAGGACGTTACTGATAAGGCCGGTGTGGCCAATCAAAGATGGGGTTTTGGTGTTGCGGTAGGCGATTATGATAATGATGGCCGGCCTGACTTTTTCGTAGGAAACTTTGGAGTCTCTCGACTCTATCGCAATAACGGCGACGGTACATTCACTGACGTTGCAGAAAAGTTAGGGGTCGCGCGAAAAGGCTGGAGCACAGGTGCGAGCTGGGGCGACTATGATGGTGACGGACGCTTGGATCTCTTTGTGCCAGGTTATGTTCAAATTGATCTCGCAAACCTCCCGGCAAATCCAACCGATGCGACTAAGCCCGGCGCACTCAGGCAAAACTTCTGTCAATTTCGCGGCGTTCCCGTTATGTGTGGACCACGTGGACTAACAGGGGATAGCGACACCCTTTATCACCAAAAGTCTGATGGTACTTTCGAGGATGTTAGTGTTAAAGCAGGTGTCAACGATCCAGAGAGATACTATGGATTCAGTTCCGCGTTTGTTCAGGTTAATGACGACAACTTACTTGATCTGATTGTGGTGAACGACTCGACGCCGAAACAACTCTACCTCAACAAAGGCAACGGTACGTTTGATGAGGTTGGTTACCCATCGGGGATCGCGTTAAACGAAAACGGACGAGAGCAGGCGGGCATGGGACTCGCTGTCGGTGACTACGACAATGATGGGCGGATCGATTTTCATATTACGAACTTTTCGGATGATTCGAATGTGCTTTATCACAACGACGGAGATGGAAATTTCACTGACTTCACTTTTCAAACTGGGTTGGGGGAAGTAACCATTCCATTTCTCGGTTGGGGGACAAGTTTTCTCGACTTTGACAACGATGGTTGGCTCGATATCTTTGTGGCGAACGGCCATGTCTATCCCACCGTTGATTCCTACCAGTGGGGAACAAGTTTCGCGCAACAACCACTATTGTTTAGAGGCCTTAATGGTAAGTTTCAGCGTATCGGAGCACCGGAGGGTAGCGCGTTGGCTCACGCCTGGCCGGGTAGAGGCCTGGCAGTGGGGGATCTTGACGGCGATGGTCGACAGGATCTGGTGATTAATAATCTTGATACCAAACCCACGGTTCTCCGCAACGTTGTTGGCCTGGCGGGGCGTCACTGGCTTGACATTAGATTAGTGGGCGACGTTGGGAAAAGGACGCCGAGAGATGCGATTGGCAGTGTAGCTTTTTTGACCGCAGGGAAGCTGCGTCAACGGGGTGATGTAATCAGTGGGGCAGGTTATTGTTCACAAAACGACATGGTGCTGCATTTCGGACTTGGTTCTGCACCCAAGGTGGATAAGCTCGAAATAAAATGGGCCAACGGCACTCATGAAATCGTCCAGGTGTCCAAAATCGACAAGACCATTACGATAAAAGAAGGGAAAGGAAGAGCTGAATAATTGTTTTGGATTGTTTGGATCTTGAGTTTTGGTTTGACTCTTTTGTTGACTTCGACGCGTTGCAAGCGTAAGAGTGTGTTTGGCCAGCCGATTGGACGCCAGTATTTAATCCTGCGCAAGAGAAACGTTCCTTGTAACTCGTTTGGAATTTTTACCGGCCTATCACCTGCTCTAACTCGACTGGAGCTGAAAACTTGCGAAGACTTGATCTAAAAAAGGCACAGGCCGCACGCGGTAACACGATCCGCGATTTTAACCGGCAAATCGTGTTGAACTACGTTCGCGAACGTGAACCGATCTCCCGCGCGGAAATCGCCCGCGAAACCGAACTCCAACGCTCCACGATCTCTGCGATCGTCGAAGACTTAAAGAGTGAAGGCTTGGTGGAAGAAGTCGGTGAAGGCGAATCTACCGGAGGCCGCCGACCGACTATGTTGAAATTGCGGGCTGCCGGCGCAATAGCTTTGGGAGTTGCAATTACGCCCACATGCACGACAATCGCTACCAGTGATTTGGCCGGTCGCCTTATAGACGTAGAAGAGTTTGTTACTGATCCCGATCTCGACAAGACGATCACTCAGGTGATTTCGCATGTACGAGAACTGTCGCGTGGGAAAAACGATTCGATTGATGCAGTCGGTATTTGTTTGCCGGGATTGGTTGATCCGTCTACCGGACATTTACATTACGTTCCCTACTTCCAATGGCGTGATATTCCCGTGGCGCAATTAATATCTACGGCTGTAGGTTTGCCGGTTGTCATAGACAACGATGCGAACTCAGTTGCTCTGGCTGAACTTTGGTTTGGCAGACCAGAGGTAAGCAACGCCAGGGATTTCATTATGGTGATGGTCGCCGAAGGCGTTGGTACGGGAATAATTTTTGATGGTCAGGTTTATCGTGGACAGCGCGGGGCCGCTGGAGAATGGGGTCACATGGTTATTGGCACCCGTGCACCTGTTCCATGCTCTTGTGGTAACGATGATTGCTGGGAAGCATTTTCTTCTGAGCGAGCGGCGATCAATCGATACCTGACGCTTTCAGGAATTCCCGTCACAACTCAGATTTCGTTCCGGGAGGTTGTGGAGCGGGCGCTAAACGGAGAAGCGAATGCGCGGGTATCGCTCGTTGAAACGGCCCGTTATCTGGGAATTGGGATATCAAATCTGATCGTTGGGTTTAGCCCCGAAGCTGTGGTTGTGGGGGGTGAGATAGCGCGCGCATGGGATTTGATCGAGAAGTCTCTCACTCAAACGATCGAACACAGCGTTCGGCGGGGCCTTCCCTCAGTGAGGATTTTGCCTTCAACATTGGGTGACAAACCTACCATTCGCGGCGCGCTGAGTCTGGTGCTGGCAGGTAAATTCGCCGCCGCATTTGCTGCTTGATACCCAGCCGCAGTTCGTCTCCTCTCGCGGCCGTTGATATGGGGATCGTGTCTTTACGGCCAGATCGTTCCTCGAGAGTTTCTTTATGTCCATTTAAAAAACAGTTGACAGATTCCCTAAATCTACGCTAAAGACTTAGTTGGTTCAGACAACAAACAGTCAAAGAGCTTCAATTTCATTCAGCAAAGAGTCTAGCAACGTTCATCTTTCGGATCGGATTGTAAAGATTGAGCTGAGGCGTGTCTTCGTCGCCTCCATTCCTTCGCAGCCAAAGCGTTTTTGCGTTCCGCTGCTGAGTGTTATCAGTGTCCATGCCCCTTCCATGTCACGTACTTGAGGACTAACTTATGAGAAAGCCATCTGCCGCCGCACAACTATTTTTTTTGTGTCTTCTACTCTTCGCGTTCAGTTCATCTGCATTCGCGCAAAACAACAAAGGCGCGATAGTTGGGACTGTAAAAGATCCTAACGACGCATTAGTGACCAAAGCGAAGGTCACGGTGACCAGTGTTAAGACAGGCGAAGTTCGTAACACCGAAACGGGCGATGAGGGGACGTTCACCGTTACCAATCTCGAGCCGGGTGCTTACAACGTGATGGTGGAGGCCAGTGGCTTTCAACCCGTAACCGTCGAGGCTGTACAAATAGAAACCAATGCGCGCTTACCACTGGATATTAAGTTCACCAATGTTGCTGGCGGAACTGGATCCGTGACGATCTCAGCAGATTCGGTTCCCCTGGTGGAAAGCGAAACGAGTGTACGAGGCGACCTGATTACCGGACGGCAAGTTACTGATCTGCCAATTCCACAAAGAAACTTCACTTTGTTAGCGGCTCTTTCGCCGGGCGTCACGAGGCCGAATTTGGGTCTGCTAGGTGGCGGCGGCAATTTTGTGAATGGTGGTGGCGGGCAGAACAATACAGAGGCAACCCGTTTTCGCGAGTCAGGTGGTTCGGTTCTAGTTGTTAATGGCGCCCGCGCGACCAACAACAATTTCACGCTCGATGGCGTGGATAACAACGAGTCGCAATTTGGACAGATTGCGATTTATCCAAACCCCGATGCGATAGCGGAGTTCAAGATCGAGTCGAGTGTTCCCTCAGCCGAATCTGGACGCGCGGGTGGTGGCATTATTTCCACCACTTTCAAATCTGGTGGCAATGCGGTTCATGGAACGGTTGGCGAAATCTACCAGGGCCGATTTTTGAGCGCCGCGGCTGCTAAATTTGACGATCCAACTTCACCACCGGTTCCAAATTACGTTACTCATAACTATTACGGCACGGTCGGTGGTCCGATTTTCCTACCACGACCCGGCGAAGGCACACCGCACTTTTATGACGGTCGCAATCGCTCGTTCTTTTTCTTTTCTTTGAACGGACAGCGAAACAGCACACCGATTTTCGGCGGCACCGGCGATCCTCAAGCCGTGCCGGTCCCGACAGCCAAGATGCGCTTAGGTGACTTCAGTGAGTTGATACAGCCAGGAACTAGTAGAACTATTAGTCTCGCGGGCGGCGGAACGGTTACCGCTCCCAGAGGGACCATATTTGCACCCAACGGCACTCCTATTCCAGGGAATGATCTTCGCAACTGTGCGTTGTGTGGCCCGTTTTCTAACTTTGCGAAGAATTACATTAATGCGTTTCCGTTACCAAACCTTCCGGGCACTGGCCGAAACTATCAAACGAACCGCAAAGAGCATGCGATAGTTGATAGTTACGACATCCGAATCGATCACCGCATAACCTCCAACAACACTTTGTTCGGACGCTATAGCAAATCAGACACGGCGCGTTCGCGCGATAACTTCTTTCCCCTGGGAGCTTCACCGAATGGAAACGATTTGCCCGCCGGTCCATCGGCTGGCGATGAGTTTGGCAACTCCAAAGGGTTCACAATGGGCGACACTCACATTTTTTCCCCGACCGTCATCAACGACGCCCGCTTTGGTGTGACCAGAGTTCAAATTGGAATCTTTAATACAGGCGTCAATGGAACCGGGGGGTTCAGCCCAACCGTTTCGGCGAATCTGGGCGCACCAAATATCAACTTGGGCCCAAATAGTAGCGGCATCGTACTCGTGGGTATTGTGGATGAGTTGACGGGAACGGATCGAGCCACGGAATTCACTGGAGATGGGGGGCCGTTTTATTTCCTGTCAAACAATTTTAATTTTGCGGATGCCGTCACCGTCGTAAGAGGAAACTCTTCATTTAAGTTCGGTGGTGACTATCGTGTGAGGCAAAACAGCAACTACGACGGCGGGCGTAACGGAGGCACCAAGGGGAATTATCAGTATGGCACGACCGGGAGCGGTTTTGTTTCAGGCAACTACAACGGGATTGGGCCGAACGATACGGGCTCCTCGCTGGCTAACTTCTTGCTCGGATATCAGCCAGGCTTCGTTGGTCGCGGTGATCCAGGCGGCCCCTATTTCCAGTCAAGTAAAGAAATTGCCTTTTTTGTGCAGGACGACTGGAAAGTTAATTCCGATCTGACGCTAAACCTCGGTCTGCGATACGACATATTTACCGCCCCAACCGAACGTTTTGATCGCCAGGGTAATTTCGTTCCTGCGACAAAGACGATTCAAATGGCGGGTGAAAATGCACCGGGCGGCCGCGACCTGGCAGACACAGATAAGAACAATTTTGGTCCTCGGATTGGCTTCGCTTACAGCGGCTTCAAACCCGACAAGACATTAGTTCTTCGCGGCGGTTATGGGTTGCTTTACGCGACTGATATCAGTGCGTCACAGCCACTAACGGCCAATGCGGGCACAGGTGCCGGCAATTTTCAATGTACGCCAATTACTAACCCTGGGCCTTGCCCCTCAGTCTTTAAAGCGCGCAACCCATTCGACAGCGGTGTTCCGACAGCGCCATTTACAGTTGCGGCACCTGGAACCTCAATACCTGCACCTACAAACAGTGTGAATCTTTTTAACGACCCCAATCGCAAAGATGAGATGTACCACCAATTCAATCTCACTGGTCAATGGGAATTCAGGCAAAACTGGTTGGCAGAGGTCGGTTACGTTGGTTCGCGCGGGCGAAACTTGCTTGTGCTTACTAATATAGGCTCGGCTACGGAAAACGTTGAGGGTGGTCCGGGCTCTCGAGAGGTGACCGGAATAAACTCGGTGACCGCTACGCGTTACCGCGGAGAATCAAGTTACAACTCATTACAAAGCAAATTGGAGAGAAGGTTTTCTAAGGGCCTGTCGATACTGACGACCTACGTTTGGGCAAACGGCATTGACGACTCCCCTGGGGGTATTTGCACGAACGGTGCGAGTGCACGCGATTGTGGACCGGACGACCCCACTCGACCAGAACTCGAGCGCGGAAATTCCGACACGGATGTTAGACATCGCTTCACATTTGCGAACGTCTTAGATCTACCGGTCGGTCGGAATCGCCGTTTTGGGAAGGACATGCCGAAAGCGCTCGATACTGCGATAGGCGGGTTCCAGTTAAATAACATCGTCACGTGGCAGAGTGGCCCAGTATTCAATGTCACTTGCAATGGTGGCCGCGTTGACATTATTGGCGATCCGACACCAACCTCGGCCCAGGAGGCGCAGGGCTTGGAATTGAATCGTGCTGCGTTCAGGTGTGCTACGACGCGAGTCTTTCCGAGCGATCCACTTAGTCCGCACATCGGAACCTTGGGACGAAATGTGTTTCGGGGGAGACAACAGTTTTATTGGGATTCCTCTCTCTTCAAGAACTTCCCGATAAGTTCAATCAGTGAAGCATTCAATGTTCAATTCCGGTTCTCAGCTTACAACGTATTGAATCGGGTGAATCGTTCGTTTCCCAACGGCGACATAAATAATGGAGAGTTTGGCCTCGACAGAAGCGAGCAACGGCGCCGACAAATGGAGTTTTCTCTCAAGGTTATCTTCTAGCTCGGTAACTTCCAGATGATGTCTCTTTTATCGAGTGGCGCGTAGGCCCATCGCGCGCCGCTCGATTTCGTTAACGCCTGCTGCGCGGATCTCTCCTGTCTGAAAAACGGAGTCATCATGAGGTCTTCACCACGAAGGGTGATTCAATGTAGCGCCGGTTTGTTTGGGCTGGCAGTGGCCCTATTCGGGTCGTTTAGTCTAAGGGCGGGGCCACAAGAAATTAAGAGCATCGGTGGCAAGGAACACGACGACAACATTCTGGGCGTAAGAATCGGGATGACGGTACCTGAGGCGCTCGAGGCCGTCTTTGTTAACGCACATCGTCGCGCCGGCCAGGAAAAGCCCGACGCAATGCGTCAGGAGGGAAAAGACAAAAAGGATACTCGCGTTCTCTACAACGACCTCAAGATCGGAAAACTCCAGATACTTTTCGCACAGGGCAAATGGGTTAAGGAGATTCTGCTCGATTATTCAGTACCACTGTTATACGACGAACTTCGGCTGGCGCCGAGTGGAAATATTGGCGATGCAATGGGCGGCCAGCGGTATGACGACCGCTATACGATTGTCTTTACCGAAGAACCGGCGGCGAAGCGACAACGCATTTGGTATCGAGAGGAAAGACTTTCTCAGGGATTTCGCGAACGTGTACAGTTCATATCTGCCAGGAAACCTGATGATGGCACCATTGAAGGAAAGCAGATTGTGCGGAAGGTTATTTCCCTGCTGCCGACGGACGAAAAGCAGTTTCTCAGTGTGATGGCGAAACAATAGTGACTCAGTGGGTACCTTCTTTTGTGGTTCGTCTCTGAGCAATCCTCTCGGTCCCAAAGCGGTAATATTGAAAGGAACCTCTGATTAACCCCCTTTCGGCAGCTTCTTACCGCGAAGCGGTTACGTCTCGAAGCCCAGGGTTGCCGCTTCGGCTACCCTGGGAAAGCGCAGGATGATTATTCAACCCCAACGGGGTTGCGTTTGTAGTGGCGAACATCATGAGATTCCCGCATCGCGCCAACCCAAAAAGGCGCAACCCCGTTGGGGTTGGGGCTCATCGGTTACGGCTCCCAGGGTAGCCGAAGCGGCAACCCTGGGCTTCGAGACGTAACCGCTTCGCGGTATCAGATAGAATCGACTTAATCAGAGGTTCCTGAAATAGAAAAGCGCATAGAACGCTGAGACTCGGCGGAGAGCACTTAGTTCCTGGGTAACTGTAATGAGCGGCGAATTAGCAATCTTTCGACGTATTCAAATCTCGAAGCATTGTGTCGTTACCTGCCGTATGTTGGTACTTCTAGTCTGTTTTACGGCGACTGTTCGAGCCACGACCCAAATAGCGCTTCCCAGGGCGCAGACACAAGTCAAACAGGCAGATAGCAGTGAGGCTGCTCTTAACGATGCAAAGTCACTATTGCAGGCAGGCCGGCTCAACGAATCAGAGGATGCAACTCGCAAGATTCTTATCGCCGACCCGAACAATGCGGAAGCACACGCATTGCTTGGAGTACTTTTGGATAAGCGGGGCGTTGCGTCCGAAGCAGAACAAGAATACCTCTTGGCGCTGAGGCTGAAACCAAAGCTGTTAATGGCCTTGTCAAACTTTGGGGTGTTATTGGCGCGCACCAATCGGACAAATCAAGCCATCGAGAAATTTGAACAAGTCTTACGCATTGATCCTCGAAACGAAGGCGCAGTTTTTAATCTGGGAGCCCTTTACGCAGCACGCGGTGATTACAAACGTGCAATTCCCTTACTTGAACGGGCGGCGGGTTTGGTTCCAGGTAGGTCTGAGTTGCGGGAGCCAGTTGATTTCGCTCTACTGCTCACACTCGTTAACGCTTATGTGCATGTCGATCGTCGCAAAGAGGCGGTCGCTCTGTCCGGTCGGCTCGAGCAAATCGCGGTGAGTGATCCTAAGGCGCTATTCACTTTGGGTTTGAGTTTGGCCGAGGCGCACGAATATGACGCGGCAGTGCGGTTGTTTCAACGCACGAATGAATTACGACCCCGTACCTATGAGGTGCTCTACAACCTTGGCCTCGCCTTGTACAACCTGGATCGGCTTGATGAAGCGTTTAAGACGATGACCTCCGCCGCAGCAATAGCGCCGCAAGAGGCCGACTCGTTTTATCGCCTCGGGTTGATCGCTTCGGCTCAGGGCGACACCAAGGGAGCACTTACTTATTGGGCCAAGGCACTCGAACTGCGACCTGTGTTTGCCGAAGTTAATTTCATGATTGGTGAAGAACTGCTGAAGAATCAACTCTTCGAGAAATCGATTCCGTTTTATGAAAGCGCGCTTGCGCAGAGCAAAGGCCAGCTTGTTTATTTTCTTCGTTTGGGCGTCGCCAATGTAAGAGGTCAACGTTACGACCAAGCTCGGGAAGTTTTCACTAAAGCCCTCGAGCGTTTTCCTGACAACGCCAATCTTTACTTCCTTCTCGGTTACACGGGTCGGGCTGAAGGGCAATACGATCAAGCGGTCGCTGCTTTTCGCTCTGCCCTCAAGCTTCAGCCCGATAACGCTGATGTGTTGTCCAGTCTTGGTTACATTGCCAGCCAGCGCGGGGAAAACCTTGAGGCTGAGCGGTTATTGAGAAGAGCAATTCTCCTCGACCCCAGGAATTATCCTCCCTATCACGATCTCGGACGCCTACTGGTGAAGTTAAAAAGATACGACGAAGCGCTGCCGTTATTGCTGCGGGGCGCGCAGCTAAACAGCAAAGATCCGGGTGTGCATTATCAGTTGTTTCTCGCCTACTCAAGGCTCACGCGAAAAGAAGAGGCTGACCATGAGTTGGCTGAATTCAAACGACTGGATCAAGGGAACCGGCATCCAACGACGCCGCTCGCGGATAACGTGAAACCGCCAGTACAGGATGTATTGCCGCCGTTACCCTCGTCGGCGGCAGGCGATTCAGCCAAACCGCGCACGCCGTGAGATCTCTCATTCTCACCGGGCTTCAGCCCGGTGATGAGTCGAGGTCCGAGAGATCTCACTTCGAGAGGCAAAACAAACAGAAGAGCTAGCCACAAGTGACGATATCGATTACTCAAGAACTCGGCGAGAACGGATTCTTTGCGTTAGGTTTTCCCACCCTTCTCGTTTTCCTGGCTGTCTGCTCGATAACGACCTTTGGTCAGACACCCGAAATCAGCAAAGTTGAGCCTCCCTCGTGGTGGACAGGTCACAAAGTGAATCCCGTTAGACTCTTAGTACGTGGTCGAAATCTCAAGGGTGCGCGTGTACGTTCTCCGAGTTCGGTGTTCGCAATTTCGAATCTGAGAATCAATGAGGCCGGTACCTAT
>DASYSD010000028.1:0-120801 GCA_036003745.1 Pyrinomonadaceae bacterium | reverse complement strand
TGAGCGCACAAAGTTTGTCGCCCTCACGCATGTGTCGAATGCGCTGGGCACCGTCAATCCGGTCAAAGAAATGATCGACCGGGCACACAAATACGGTGCGCCGGTACTGATCGATGGCGCGCAGTGGGCGCCGCATCTGCCGATCGATGTGCAGGATCTGGATTGCGATTTCTACACCTTCTCCGGTCATAAGATATTTGCCCCGACCGGGAGCGGCGTCCTTTACGGCAAGGCCGCGCTGCTGGAAAAAATGAATCCGTTTCAGGGCGGCGGCGACATGATCAAGACGGTTACGTTTGAGAAGACGACCTACGCCGATCCACCGAACCGGTTTGAAGCCGGTACGCCTGCCATCGCTTCGCAAATTGGCCTGGGTGCTGCCATTGATTATTTGAATAGTATCGGACGCGAGCGTGCTGCCGCTCATGAAGCCGAGTTGTTGCGCTACGCTACGGAGCGAGTATCGGCGATCGAGGGCGTGCGCATAATCGGCACCGCAAAGAACAAAGCGAGTGTGTTGTCGTTTGTAATCGACGATATTCACCCGCACGATATCGGCACGATTTTGGACCAGGAAGGCATCGCCGTTCGCGCTGGTCATCATTGTGCGCAACCCGTGATGCAGCGCTTTAACGTGCCTGCGACCGCGCGCGCATCGTTCTCTTTCTACAACACGAAGGAAGAGGTCGACGTGCTCGCGCGCACGATCCAACGCGTCATTGAAATATTTAGTTGAAGTATGTCTGAACTAAGTGAACTGTACCAGCAGGTAATTCTCGACCATAACAAGAAGCCGCGAAACTTTCGCAAACTTGAAAACGCGAATCACACGGCTGAAGGCTACAACCCGCTTTGCGGCGATCATCTGACAATATACCTCGACCTCGAAGACGATCTCGTGAAAGAAGTTGGATTTGAAGGTTCGGGCTGTGCCATCTCAAAGGCTTCTGCGAGCATGATGACGCAGGCCGTCAAAGGTAAGAGCAAGGAACAAGCAGAAAACCTGTTCCAGGAATTTCATTCGATGGTGACAGGTGAGCTCAATGAGGAACTAGAAGAGAACAGCCTCGGTAACCTGAAGATCTTCGCCGGCGTCCGCGAGTTTCCGGTGCGCGTCAAATGCGCAACGCTTGCCTGGCACACGCTACATGCCGCGCTCAATAAGCAAGCTCAAATCTCAACAGAATAATTGGGGGGCAAGTCAGGCCCGGATGGCTCACACCAGATTCAATCGAGCCGAATGGTTGAACCTGGGGTGCTTGTCACCCGGTCCTGACTTAGTGGGCTCAATGCTCCGCACGGGATAACAAAATCGCAAATCTGGAGAGGTAATACCGGTCCGATATGACCGGCAAGGGCTTGATTCATGCTTTTTACCAGAGGTTGTGAAGCGGGTCAATAAGCATATCTCGTGGTTGACAGGAATCTGGTCAAGGTGACAAGCAGTCGGTCACATAGGTCGATCAGATCGGTCTTTTTACAGAAGTACATTGAGCGACCACACGTTCCGAAGGATTTTGAGTGCCTTACCGGAGCGAGATGTTTACTGCCCGTAAGACACCGTCACCCATGTCGATCTGCAACTGGTACGTCCCTGGCGCCATCCCCGACGTGTTGAGATTGAAAACATACTCGCCGTTGACGTAATGGAACAAATTGTCCGTCGTGGCTGCAGAGGTTGATTGCACATCCACAGGATCTCCAACCACATTGTTATTCACCTGGAACACGTACAACCTGATCACTGCATCAGTAACACCGGCACTTGCACCAGTCAGTTGGAACTTGATCGGAATTGTCCGTCCGGCCTTGTAAGTCCCACCGGCTTGTATTGGAGCGAGCAGGCCCGACCACGTGTAAGCCACCCCAACATTGAACTGTCGCTCCGCAAACAGATTCGGAGTGCCATCATCCGTCACTCTTACTGTCAGAGTGTAGATGTGGCCGCCCTGTGCTGCTGTCGGTGTCCAACTGAAAGCACCCGTCGAAGGATTGATTGATGCTCCACTGGGAACCGAACCAGTCAAACTATAGGTTAGCGTTTGCGCTGGTAGATCGAGGTCCGAACCCACTGCCGTAAGGTTCAGCGTGTTGCCCACGTAAACAGTCTGATCTGCGATTGCGTTCAGTGTTGGCGGATCGTTAATTCCATTTACGGTAATGTTGACCGTTCCGGTAGTGCATTCCGGGTCATCCCCACCATCAGTGGTCCCATTGTCGCAAACCTGGTACGTGAAGCTTGCCGCACCGTTGTAGTTCGAATCCGGTGAATAGGTGATCGTTCCGCTCGAGAGCGAAGCGGATCCGTGTGTGTCTCCAGTTGCTAACACACTCGTGACCGTAAGCACTTGCAGATTTTCGTTCACCGGACCAGAGCTGTCGTTTGTCGTTAGTTCTGACGCCGCAAACTCGAGGTTGGTATCTTCATCAGTGCTTTTTGCGTCGTCAGTCGCCAATGGCGCATCGTTCAGCTCGGTGGTGGTGATGGAGATCGTCGACGTATTTGAATCGCGCGCTCCATCGTTGGCCTTGAAGCTGAAGCTGTCGTTGCCGTTGAAGTCCGGATCGGGTTGATAAGAACGATTCGCTCCGGATCCAGTTAGCTGACCGTGAGCCGGCGGAGTAACGATCGTGAAAGTAAACGACGCACTCGGAATCGGACTCACTGCCGTCAGCGTGATCGACTTCGACGTATCTTCCGCGGTAGTCAGTGATTGACCTTCGGTTCCCGGCGGATTACTGCCGTCGATGCCGGCTTCGATCGCGTTCTCGATTGCATCGGGAACGTTCGCGAAGAAGTCATAACCGGTCAACTCTTCAATCGCGTCAACCGTCGTCAGATACGTATGCCAATCGTTGTTTCTGATTCCCTGGATGTTTGGCATGTTCACTGCGATGGTTCTCGTGGCTGCTGTGACACGCGAAATATCGTTATCACCCTTCGGAATCACGAGCACGACCTTCCATGTGGAAGATGGAACGGTGACGTGCCCGTTCGCGATCGTGTTCGCGAAACCATTGGTGCCAGTACCACCGACGCCGTGTGGACCGGCAACGATGTAAAGCTCATTGGCAGGCGTAAGCGTGCGGAGGAAGCCTTCGAGCGCAGCCCATGGTCCCTGATTATTGTCAGGTGACTGCGCCACCATGTTCGACATCAGGAACGTCGCCTGGTTGATCGGAATTGAAGTTTCTTTATCCCGATCGGCATTTGGTGTCATGTGACCGCGATCGAAACCGCTGTTGGTAAAATCGATTCCGAGCACGCGATACCAGGTTGGCGGAACCGCAGGATCGGCTCTGAATGTATCGACACGTGCGAGTGTGCCCACCCACTCATCCGAAAGGTGCCAACTCACCCAGTTTGGTGCACCTTTATCGCTATTATAGGAAAGGGTGAATTCCGGTTTTTCCATGAGATAGTTGTTCGGTTGATTGAGATCGGCGGTGGCGCCGTTCGGATTACCCATTGTCAGATGAACGCTTGGTGGATAAGGCGGCGCTGCACCAGTAGCCACTGTGAACGTAGCAACGTAGTTAGCATTGAGCGTGTCAGTGTTTGGCTCACTGTCGTCCGTGTCCTGATCGTGAATCTGATCCTTGAGTATGGTGACTGTGCACTGTTCGCCCGGCAGGAAGTTCACGTTCGGAACAATGACGTAGGTTTTATTGGCGCCGCCAAACGTGGCATCGTTATGAAGGCCCGTTGTCGCGCAGTTGATGTTGAACCACTCGCCATCTACATTAACCGGTTCGGTAAAGTTGATTGTGATATTCGCATCCCGCGGAGCGTTAGTGCCATTGTTGCGAGGGTCGCTGCTGAATACCAATGGACCAAGTTCGACGATCGGCGCGGTGCGACGTGGAGTCGGAACGCCGGTGACGAAGTCGTCCTGATTGTTGTCGTTATCAGTAGCCCCACCGTTGTTTCTGAAAATCGCGGTGGTGTTACTGGGCGCCGGTGCATTTGCGGTCTCCGCGCAGTTAGCACTTGAACCATAGCCAACAAAATCAACGATGTTGACATCACCGAGCGGGCACACACCTTCGAGTGGATCGAAGTTGTTTACAAGTGCGACCTTGCCTGCGGTAGCGCTCATATTGATTCCGCCGTTGATGTTTGCTGCCGGCAGCGTTGCTCCATTAACTCCACCCGCAAGTGCGATCAGGTAATATTGACCGGCCTCGATAAAGCCGCCAATCGGCTGCGTGGTAAAGTCCCAACTATCGCCGGTGGCCGACGTATACTGCAACGACCAACCAGTTAGATCCACTGTGTGGTCAGTCGGGTTGAAGAGTTCGACAAAGTCATTCTTAAACGTAGCGCCGGCGTTTCCGCCACCACCGTAAAGTTGACTGATGGTGACGTGTGGTTCCTGCACGGTGAGCAAGATCGATGTGCTGGCGCTACGAGCCTGAGCATCTGTGATCGTCACCGGAAGCGACTTTGGTCCCGGTGTGGTGGAGACAGGAACAGTCGCCACGAACGTAAACGTGTTTCCCACACCAGCAAAGGCTTGTGTCGCTGATCCGCCAATTGAAGACAGGTCAGCAGTAACATTTATTCCCGTACTGGTTGGATTGCTTGCGGGAGAGACAGTCACGGTCAGAGTGGTACTGTTTCCAGTTTGCACAGTACTCGGTTGCGCGGAGCCAATTCCGAAGAGAGCTGTGCAATCGTTTGTCGGAGATGAGCTGTTGCGCGGATTCGGTGCTCCTATCGCAAAGTCGATAGCATTGTTGTCGGAATCGAAGCAGCCGTTATTCTTGCGCAGCGCAGCGGTCGTGTTGCTAAGTGTCGCAGCCGGTGAGCCCTCAGAGCAGTTGGCCGTGCCGTAACCGACAAAGTCGATAATGCCGCCACCTGACGGACAAGCGCCCGTTAAAGCTGTGGTGTTACTGACCAACGCGACCTTTCCTGCCTGGGATCCCACGAGAATTGTGCCCGTGGCATCTGCGGGAGGAAGATCCATAGTGCCGCCCGCACCTTGGGATTCTTTAATCAAATAGTACTGCCCCGGCTGAAGAATGAAATTGGTCAGGGGAGTGACATCCCAACTGGTGGCTGTTGCCTGTGCGAACTGCACCGACCAACCACTCAGATCGATTGGCGCTGCGGTGTGATTGATGATTTCGACGAAGTCGTTCTTTAACGTAGCGCCAGTGTTGCCGCCGCCACCGTAGACCTGACTGATGACGACCGAGCCGGGAACAGGTGTGGGTGACGGAGTTGGGGTTGGAGTAGGTGGCGCCGTTACGCTAACAGTAACCGCGCACGTTGCCGTTTGCGGTGTCGGTGCATCGTTGTTTGAGTACTGAATGACAACGTTATACGTTCCAAGAGCTGTGTTGTTAGCAACATTAAGCGTAGCGGTTGCAATACCGCCTACTGCTGCTGCGGGTACAAAATTATCGAGACTTATTCCCGTAGCGCCGCCACTGAAGATAACTGCTGCACTAACGACGCCATCCGGATCATTTGCACTGACATTCGTGGACGCTGCATTGCCTTCAGTTGTGTTCAGCGGACTTGGACATGAGGTGTTAATTGCTTGATTTGTACCGCACGTCGCTGAATGTGTTCCGAGTCCGTCAAAGGTGTCGGTAGCGAATCCGTTCCATTCGATCGCAGGATCAAAAGCGTTCGATCCATTCGTATCTCCGGCACAGATGTTGGACTTGCGACGGATTGTGTTGTCCGCAGTTGATGTCGTGCCGGTGCCCCATTCAGTACCGGGGTCGAGTCCGACCTGTCCGATGACGTCAATGATAGTCGTGCCTTTGAGCAGAACGACAGCATCGTCGCCGTTGAACCAGCCGCTTCCATTCGTCTGATCAGCCTGTGCCAGAATCGCCGCATTCGCTGAACTCTGCGCGATGACGAACACATCTCCCTGGGCCACTGTTCCTGTCAGCGGAATCGTCAGCGGGGAGGTCGTGGCGCCATTGAAGAACATTTGAATGCTGTAGTTGCCGGTGAGGGTTACCGGTGCCCCAGTATCGTTATAGATTTCGAGTGCTTTATTGTTACTGCTTCCTTCGATGTATTCGGAAAAGAAAAGTTCAGACGTCGTTGCCGTCGCCTTCGTTGGTGACGACACGTAATAGACTGCGATAGCAAGCATGAAGAGGGCAGTTGCAACGAGAGTGATGAGACGACTTCTGGTTGCAAGTCGGGGCAAATTGGTAGGCATACGTAAATTCTCCAGTCATCAACAATTATTCCGCACCGTGCGATTAATGAGGAATACCGGAGGATACGCTGAGGCCGGTAGGTAAAATGTGCGTGCCTTTTATCAGGTTCTGTATTGGCGGGTCAAGCTGATGAGGGCTTTTGGGACGGGTTGAATTGATAATTTCTTGGGTTGTTAACACAGCGTAAAGAAGTGTCACAATGGACTGTGAACTCAGCTAGCCCGACATTGCTTAGGGCACTTGTTTTTTAGCGGTTTCTAATGTGAATCAGTGATAGAGGGTTTCTTACTTCAGAGCAACTGAAACCTTAGGGGCTACGCCGGGTGGCCGAACACCGTAAACTCTCATGCTTGCTTCCAGGCTGATACTGATAGCCCGCGAGATAGTTGTTCCCTACCTCGATTACGAAACTTTCATCCGCATTCAGGTAGGCGTAGCGGTTAAGTAAGTCGCCGCCCACTTCGATTTTTTTGTACTTGGTCAGATCGATACCGGTGTCTGCAACTAGTGGCCCGGAAGTTAAAATGACATATATCCCAGTAACCGTATCAGACGTCACGTTCCACGAAGTATAAGCCAGTTTCTGTTGACAGTTCGGATTGCTGCTAAAGAAAAAATACACGTCCATATCGGGAAAGCGGTAAGCCAGCTGCTCGTCCATCTTTTGGTCCGGAGGTCCAAGCGTTCGCTCCACATCCATGCGAGTCGATTTTAACGGAAACAAGCCTCGCCAATTCGTTGTTGAAGGCATTTGCGTGGATCCAAAAAGAACCAGGCATGCGATGAGAGAACTCACGCGAACCATTTTCCACCTAAATCTTACCAGTTCCAATCAATTGGTTTTGTGCAACCGTACTTAGCAATGAAGTCGAAAACTTCCGCATTATACACGTCGAGCGGGTCTCGTGCGTAGTCTGGCGGTCTGGATTCCTTGAGGCCGCCGTGTCTGTTTATCCACTTCATGAAAGCTGAGTCAGCCCGGGCTGCATTAATCGCCGCATTCGCCATCTGAAAGTGGGTATATCCCTTGCCTGAGCCGTCTGCGCCATGAAAGAGCTCATGGATCAGTATGTATGGATCGTTCGCATAGGAGTCTTCGTCGAGATAGATATAGAAGGCAGGATCCCCGACGCTATTATGTGTTCCGCCTAACCCTTTTTTCTTTTCTTCAGCGGTCAAGTGCCTGGTATAGAGAGGGAATTCCTTGGCTTTTTTAAGGACGTCGAGGACGTTAGTGCTGTACGGATTTTTTAGTTGAGCGAGGATCCCGTTGAGAAAATCAAGACAGTCTTTAGTCAGTAGCTTTTCCATCTTGGTGGTGTCCAATGACTTCTGCCCCAGGTTCTGCGGGCCTTCTGCAGCCAACCAGGTGCTCGCCAAACTCGACCCAGCAAAAACAGTAACACTTGACGTATAAATATCACCGTAAAACACGTCGTAACCGTCCGGAGCATGACCACCACTAGAACCCCTGTTGTAGATGGAATTATTCATATTAAACTCATAGCGGCTCATAGCAAACGGATCGGGCGCAGCGCCCGGGAGGTTTGCGAAAAACGAGGCCGGCATGCGACTCATAGCCTGTTGAATGACGTCGCTGCAACTTGTCGGAGTGCGAGATTCAGCCGTACACCCTGCTGAAAAATTATTCGCATTTATGAACGAGTTCCAAGTCACGCCACCATACGTAGCACCGTAGAACGGCGTGTACGGCGGAGGTCCACCAACCGGAGGCTGCACGTTGGATATTAAACCGCCGAAAGGATCATAAGCGGACAAGAACCCATTGTTACTCTCCTGAACACCCGACGGATCGCGATGAACCCACCTCATATATGATGACGGAGTCGAGAATGCCTGGTCCTGCATCTGCATTGGGTACACCAGCCCGTTTGCTGGTACATAAGTGACGTCCTTACCGCCGGTCAATTTGAGTTTGGTCAGCACGGTTCCGAGTACAGAGGATCGAACGAAGTAATCAGCGGTCGAACCGTTAACAAGTTCTGTGATTAACTCGCCATCGCCGTCATAGCCCATCGCAGTCGTCGTCGTTTGCCCATTCCTGAGCTCGGAAACGAAGATTGATCTACCTGCCGCATCGTAAGTCCATGATCGTGTACTGCTACCACCGCTGTCCGAAGTATCACTGCTGCTTGTAATTTGTCCTTCTGCGTTGTAACTCCAGCCGCCTCTCCGGTTGTTCGTATAGCTGGCGGTATCCGTCTGCGACGGATTTAGTGCGTACGATCCGGTGCGGCTCGTTAAGTTGTCGAAAGCATCATAACCATAGCTACCACTAAAAGGAGGTAATACGCTGTAATTCGGTAGTTGTCCCACGCCTGAAATTCTACCCGCATGGTCGTAGGAGTAAGCACGCGACATGTAATGGAACTGCACGTCATGCGGATCTCCGATCTGGTCAGCAAGATCCTTAAACGTATTTAGCTTCCCATCGTTGTGATAAGTGTAGTCGATTGACATGCCTGCTCCCCCGAAATGCGAGGGCAACATCCTATTGTTGTAAGTGATTGCCTTGTTTGCGCCGCCCACTGTCGCCGATTTTAGCCCGCCCCAGGCGCGATAGGTTACGTTGTTGGCGTAGGTGTAATTAGTTCCGTTCCAACTGCCAGTCACGGTGGCGGTCCTCCCAACTTGGTCATAAGTAATAGAGGTTGCCGTACTAAATGGATCCACCACGCTCGTTAACTGGTTTGAGAGATTGTACTCGTAACCGATCGTATACGATCCATAATTCGGGCTGTAATTCTCTATCTGGTCTATATGAATAGTTTCAGAGGTCATTCGGGAGAGTTGATCGTAACTGTAGGTTGTATTGTCGTGGGCCACTCCGCCCGACGTCTGGGACATGGACGTGCGATTTCCCGCCGCGTCATATCCGTGAGTTACAGCTATTGTGGGTGACCCGCTTAACGTACTGACCACACTGGTCGTCATATGGCGACTGTTGTAAACGTAAGTCGTCAGAGCCCCACGTGCATCAGTAGTTGTGTTTAGCGTGTCATCCGAATTGTATGAATAGGTCGTCGTGGTTCCAGCGTTCTGTTGCGGTACGTGTTTAGATTGCAATCGACCATACCCGTCGTAGGTTAACAGGGTTTCCTGACAAGTGCCGCTTGGACATGAAGCTTCAGCGTTTGTCGATGAGGCATCCACTGGCGCAGTGCCAGCATACCGTTTAACATTCGTCACCTGGTCCCGACCGTTGAACACACTGACGCTGGTCGAATACACGCTACCGTCCCAATTGAGGATCTCCTTCTTCCACTCGCGGCCAAGCACATCGGAGAAAACCTTGAGTCGCCTGCCAACTTCATCAGTAAGTGTAACCACCTCACCGCCAGCGCAACCACAACCACTGTAACTTGTCTCTTTATTCGTAGTATCAGCCGGATTGCCAGTCATGCTCGGATTAGTCGTTACGCGGGGACGGCTTTTCCAGTCGTATGTCTGCAGTGTGTATACCCATTCAGCGTCGTCCCCGGTCGGCTGCCACGCAAACGGATTAATAGATGCGGCGGGTTGTGGAATACTGATGCCGGTTTCCGCTGGATTCGATCGCTTCACTGCACGACCCATTGCATCGTAGGTTGTGATTATGCCGCTAAACCCTCCGGCGCTGCCGGGATGATTCATCGCAGTACCGATCACACGCCCCGCACCGTCAAATATTTGAAGAGAATGCTTCTCGTCCGCAGCCGTGTTCACCGTGCTCCAGGACTCAACGTAATTTGGACCATAGATGTATCGTGCGTACGCGTTGTTTACGAGATTCAGCTGTTTTTTCAGTCGTCCATCTTCGTAATACTCAAAGGTTTGTTCTGGCCCTGCAGGCTGCTGCGCAGGTGCGCCGGTGTAGTTCGGTGGCGGTGTTTGCCGATAGGTTAACGCTCCGAAGGCAAAGTTGTACTTGGAAGTGGAGAAGTAGCCCGCTGCATCAGTGACCGTGGTGGGATACGCAAGCGTATTGCGCAAGACGCCATCCGAAAAAGAATCGGTATAACTGATCGTGATGGTGTGGGATGCAGCATCCGTCGATGACACGACGGCTCCTGCAGTGTTGTAGTTACTGCTCGTTGTCGTCGTCGTCAAGAAATTAGTATCCGTAACGTCATAGCGGGTGACGCTCGAGAGATTGCCGCGACGCAGGAAACCGGAGTTGTAATCTGTATCGTGCTGTACGGGCGCATCATTCCCCGAGAGTGAACCGCCTTGGTCATAGAGGAAAGCGACTTTTGACGCGAGCGTACCGTTAACGTCACCTTCGTAAAGAAACCTATCGCTAACTAATCCCAGAATACGCTTGCTGGTGTAATCCTCGTGCATGTTGTAAAGCGTCTTCGTGCTGCGCAAAACCGTACTCGCGTCGGCTGCGTATTTCTTGACAACTTCCGGTAAGTGGCAACTAGTCCCGTTCGAGAACTGAAACTGCTGATAGGCAATTAAAGTGCGTGCGCGATTGTTCACGTCGTCGTAAATATTAGTTTCCGTCGCACGCGGGTTAAGAGGGTATGAAACTGTCGTATCGTCCTGCGTCCAGGTGGTCTTCGCACGCCGGACAGGGTTTGTCCCACCGCTCGCGTAGGTGTCCACTAAAGCGGGCAGACCGCGTTGCCAACCCTGAGTGCTGAGGAAATAGATCTTGTTGAAGGTGCCGTCCGGCGCTGTCACTTGTGCCTGCATTCCGCTCACAGGCGAAGACTCCCCGGGCATGGTCCAGTTGGTGTCCACCGGTATTGCAAACTGAGTCAACGCCTCTTCACCTTCGTCGAAATCGCCATCCGAGTCCGCGTTCCAATATCTTGCCCAGTCGCGCCGCTGGGTAAAGCGTGGACAATCATAATGTGCCAGGCTGCCGGTTTCAGGCAGGTCATATTTGCGATAATTGAGCAGATCATTGTTTGGCGCGTAGGCACTTACCTGAAACACTTGCCCCCAACTCGTGTAGTCGAATTTGAAATAAGAGTCATCGGCCAGTTTTACTTTCGTGAGCGTCTTTATGTAGGTTTGGTCGGCGGGACCATAAACAGTCTTACCCGGGAAGTTTGTGTCGATCAATTTGTCTTCGTATTCAAACCTCGCCCAGTAATGCGGCGACGCAGGACTCGGATTCCAGACCTGAGTGATATCAGTCAGCCATCCGTTCGCGTAATTGAAAGTGATCGCGCGGCCAAGCGTGTCAGTTATAGTGTTTATTTGCCCGGCCACCGTATACGTCGCCGTTATGTAATTTCCGTTGCGATCTTTGATCTGTGCACACTTATATTCGGCGCCCTGTAACGCGTAACTCAACTGCGTGCCATCAGTGGAGCGCAGGATCATAGTAGTTGCGTCGAGCAACAGGTGCGATGAATCGGCCGATTCGTAGAGCGGCAAACTCCCAACTTGCCGCAACTCAGTGCGACTGCCATCAGGACCGATTAGCAGAAATGCGTCTTTGCCAGTCTGACTGTTGGCGTAAAGCGGTTGGATCACGGGAAAGCCTAGCCTGAAACCCGGGCCCGGAAAACCGTTGTCCTCATCAAATGCGATTGCGCCGGTACCGATCTTATTCCAGACCAATGAGTTATAAGACAACGTCAAACTCAGATCCATTCCTGCGCGTCCTGGTAAATTCAGCAGGGGCAGATTCCAGTTGAAGTTTCGTGAGAGCGGATTTTCACCACCTCCACCGGTTTCATTCATGGGATCAAGACGCGCTGTGGAGGAATCCGACTCTAACGAACCGGAACCATTGCTGCTGCCGCGCGTGGAACGTGTTTGTAGTTGCTCGAGGTGAATTGCTCGGATCAACGTATCAGACGTTAGCGTGGAGTCCTCATACGCAGTAACAGGAATGCCGAGAGCTTGCAGGGCTGCGTCCAAGGCCGTACGTATCTGCTGCACGTCGTCTGTTTTAACTTCGAGACCGGTCAGATCGTCGCGCGGCGCCCAGCTCGCCAGCGATAGATTGGCTGCGGTACGCACAGCATTTACCGCCGTCCGCACATCGTAGAAGTGTTGCTTTCGGATCTCCTGCCCCTGCAGATTGGCAAACTCAAACGCTATCGCCGTACCCATAGCCATATTGCTCGGCGCTGAGACAGCACCGCCGCTAGTGACTGAACGCACGCGATAAAGATACGAATGCTGATTGCTAACTGTATCGTCGTTATAAAACGTGACTGCGCCACTCACATTGGTGAGAAAGGTAAACGAGCCTGAGATATTGGTGCTGCGTTCAATTTGATAGTGATCAACTCCGCCGGATGCTGGCCCGATCCAGCTAAGGCTGATTCTGCCGGCCTGTACACCGGTTACATTCAGATTTGTAGGCGCATCAATGAATGGTGGAGGCGAATTGAAATAAGCAACTACAGGTTGATACGTATTGTCTCCGGAGGGGTGCGACTCGGACTTAAGATAGGAGGTCATCCAACTACCCAGCGAAGCCAGCTTCGTTGTGACCCCGTGATAAATCCGAGAAGGAAATGACAAGCGTCCTAAGACTGGGCCATTGCTCTGTCTTGCCAATCCATGCGTCGTCCCCGAGGAAGCGGGTAAGGAAGCCAGCAGCAGGCACACAATGACCAACACGGCGCCTACACGAATCTGTTTCCGCTTTGCTCGTCTGGGATGGCGATGAACAAGACGAACTGGTACATGGCTAAGAGCGCGGCGAAGGATGCTTTTCATAATGAATCCCTCCGAAAGGCGGCGATGTCGAGAGTTGAGATTTCACTATTGCAGACTCAGGAGCACCAGGATCTCGCCCGTGCCCTGCGCCAATGGCTCAAGAGCTTTGCCGATTAGTGTTCCGGGTCGATGAATTTGCACGCCGCCGATTTCTACTGGTAACGACTTCATCGCCACACCGGGCTTGTCGCTCGTCACGAGCAGGTCGCCGATCTGAATTGGACCATTCGTCGCATGGACCTTCACCTTCACGCGTCCGGTGGTCGCTACTAGCACGCGACCTTCGCCTTCCTCACCCAAAGCCAGACCGGGTTGGAGCGAGATGACGCCGGCAACATGGCTGTCGTATGAGTGTGTGGAGGCGATTACCTGATTTGACTTTGTTGAGTCGAGAATGACTACCGTGCCGGCCGGAAGTGTCTGTGAGGATTCAACCCATTCAGCAACATCCTGATATTTGGCCTTGATGTTACCACCCGTGATCGTTCCGGAGGCGTTGACGTCCCCGGCAACATCAAGGGCCTTGGTTGGTGTTGTTGTACCAATGCCGACGTTGCCGGCATTACTGATGAAAAAGTTTGCCCCGCCGGCGCTGGAGATTAGGAGGCCGTCAGCAGGGCTGTTGTCAGAGACGATACTCCAGCTTCTACTCCATGAAAGCAGGTTGATACCTGCGGAGTTGTCCGCATCCTCAATCGTGATGCGTGCGCTTACCCCACTACCTGCTGGCTCATACACATGAAAACGTGCAGTCGGATTATTAGTGTTTACACCAACCTTACCATCCATGGTCACCGCCAGTATCTGCGTGAGGCTTGCAGACGCGTTGGCAGAGCGCGAAGTGTTGTCAGCATAAACAGTGAAGGCGTTGCCGCCATTGTTTGGCCCCGTCGAAATCAAGGCACCCTTGCCAGTAGCGATCATTTTCCACTGCCCATCAAAGTAAAGATTGGAGGTGAAGTGATTGTTGTTGAGTGCTGTAAAGATACCGTATTCCGAACCAGCGCTCGTGCTCCACTGATGGAAGATGTTACCGCCACGCACCTCGAGCTTACGTGTCGGCCCAGAGCCCGTTCCAATACCCACGTTGCCGCCGTTGGAGTTATAAATATCACTGCCGCTTGTGGTCCATTGCGCGCTTGCGTGTACAGAAAAAATCAACACCAGCAGTGTGGCGAAGGTTAAACTTCGTAGCGGTGAAAGTTGTCCGAGAACATTCGTTTCGTTGATATTCATTTTGTCCTCTCTATTTAGGCGAAACATCATTTGGGCTTTTTCAATGTCGACACGATGAGATCAATGGCTCGGCCGCCCGCAAACCCTGAGCTCTGCAAAGATAAGAAAACAGGCGACAGAAATTACACCGGGTCATTCCAAGGCCTATCAAAGGGGCCCCGGAATAGACAACTCGCCGAACCTCAAGTTTTACTGAGCTTTAAGTGGTGCAAGTCGAAGTCGTCACCAACCTCGGTTTTGGATCACTATGTGATTCAGTTTGTTGCTTTGCGACTGGGCTAAAGGAGTCGCTAAGCGAATGCGTTATCAGGTCTTAACACCGCACTCTTTAGGCGAGGCAGTGTGGGGGAGTCTGTGGTTCCAACTGAGAAACGGGTGGCAGTTTATCCTGATGATTATCTGGTGTCAACAAGTCGAATTATTCATCAACAAAATAAAATGGGATTCGAAGAAATAATTGCAGTAGCGTGTGTTTGCGCTCCACGGATTTGAGCAACTCCGCCATCGCTAGTTGTTAACAACCCGCACCCACATGCATAATGCCTCTTACGGAGGAACACCGTCTAACTTTGCTTATCACGTCGATTGAACTGCGCGAAATTCGCCTGCCTCTCGTCCACTTATTCGAAACCAGTTTCGGTCGCACTACTGAACGCCGCATTATCCTGGTGCGTGTGACTGACGCGGACGGCGCCGAGGGGTGGGGGGAATGTACTGCGGGAGAAGGACCGTTTTATAGTGACGAATGGACTGATACCTGCTGGGCAACACTCGTGGAGTTTTTAGGTCCAATGGTATTAGGTAATGAGGTCGAGAGCGCGAGTCATGTGTTCGGCTTGATGAGGCCAGTGCGCGGGCATCGCATGGCGAAGGCTACTATCGAGACTGCGTGCTGGGATCTGGAAGCAAAGAAGGCAGGCGTACCTTTGTGGAAACATCTCGGCGGGACGCGTTCCGAGATCGCTTCAGGTGTTTCAATCGGCATACAGGATACACCCGATGCACTGCTCGAAAAGATCCGCAGGGAAGTCGATGCTGGTTATCAGCGCATCAAGATCAAGATCAAACCCGGTTGGGATCTCAAGATTATCGAACGCGTGCGCAAAGAGTTTCCTGACATTCGTTTGATGGGCGACGCCAACTCAGCTTACAAACTCTCGGACGTGCCGCTGTTTCAACAGTTGGACCAGTTCAATCTGATGATGCTGGAACAACCACTCGCACACGACGACATCTTCGATCACTCAGTGCTGCAACGACAGATCCAAACTCCTGTTTGTCTCGACGAGTCGATCCGCTCCGCAGAAGATGCAACGCATGCGATCGCGCTCGAATCGTGCCGGATAATTAACGTCAAACTCGGTCGCGTCGGTGGTCACAAGGAAGCGAAGCGGATCGAACGTGTAACGTGTGATAATGAGATTCCCATCTGGTGTGGTGGCATGCTCGAGTCGGGAATCGGGCGTGCACACAACATCGCGATGTCGACACTAGCAGGTTTCACGTTGCCGGGCGACGTTTCAGCAAGTGCGCGCTACTGGGAAGAAGACATCATCGATCCGCCGGTAACGGTCAGCGCACGCGGCACAATCAAAGTCCCAGACGCGCCGGGCATCGGATTCGCCGTCAACTTACCGCGTATCGAAGCGCTGACAGTTCGCAAAGAGACGATCAAATGACGGATTCACTTGCGCGCCAGGTTTTTGCCGCTTTGCAGGCGAGGCAGACAGAAGTCGAAGCGTTTATTAGAGCGCTGGTTGAAGTTGAATCACCTTCAGGTGATGTCGAAGGTAGCCGCGCTGTGGTTGATTTACTGGTCGATGCGGCGCAACGGCTCGACTGTGTTGATGCAATCGAGTGCGTCGATGTGGCTGACTTTGGACAGCATCTCGTTATCAAAGCTTTTCAGAAAGAAAACAACGCAGGACAAATTCTGCTGGTCGGCCATACCGATACGGTCCACTCGCGCGGGTCTTTAAGCGAACGCCCGTGGCGAGTCGATAAAGGCAGGATTTATGGACCAGGCATCTTCGACATGAAAGCGAATTGTGCACTTGCGATCGAGGTGTTGCGCACTTTGTCGGAACTGAAATCAACCCCGTCGTTTGGAGTGACTCTCGCATTAACCTGCGATGAAGAGGTAGGCAGCATATCAGGCTGGCCGCTGCTCGAACAGGTGGCAAGATCACAGCGGACGCGCTGCGCGTTTGTCATGGAACCGCCTGCATCCGGCGGTCGCGTGAAAACGAGTCGAAAGGGAACCGGAATTTTCGCGATCAAAGTCGAGGGTAAGGCGGCCCACGCCGGACTCGAACCGGAAAAAGGCGCGAGCGCCATTCTCGAGCTGGCACGGCAAACTGAACAACTCCATGCGCTGAATCTTTCCGGCTCAGGGATCACTCTGAACGTCGGCGTGGTCCATGGCGGCACTCGATCGAACGTCGTAGCTGCGGAGGCGCAAGGTGAAATCGACGTTCGCTTTTCAACAGAAGCGGAGTCGTTGCAGATCGAGCGGATTCTTTCTAACCTCAAACCGGTCGATGAACGTACGAAGGTGTTTGTCTCAGGCGGCATAAACCGGCCGCCAATGGAACGCACACCCGCGGTTGTCGAACTCTTTGAGAAGGCTCGTGCGATCGCGGCCGAGTTTGACTTCGAACTTGGTGAGGCGCAAGTTGGCGGCGCTTCGGATGGAAACTTCCTCGCGGCGATGGGTATTCCGGTGCTCGATGGATTAGGAATTAGCGGCGATGGCGCTCACGCCGTCCACGAGCATATCGAAGCGGACGATATAGCACGCCGCGGCGCTTTAATTGGTGGACTTTTATTAGCCACAGATTAACACGGATGCTGATCGCTACCTGGAACGTAAACTCAATCCTCGTACGCACGCCGAATGTGCTTCGCTGGCTCGACGCGGTGAAGCCGGATGTTCTCTGCATGCAGGAAACAAAATGTACCGATGATAAGTTTCCGACGCTCTTGTTTCAGGAACGTGGTTACCAGTGCCAGCTCTTTGGGCAACAGGCGTACAACGGCGTCGCGATCCTTACTCGTGAAGCATGCGATACAAGTCATCGCGGATATCCAGGTGATGATGAATCAGCGCAGTCGCGACTGATCACGACCTGTGTCAGCGGTATCAACATTGTCAATGTCTATATTCCGAACGGACAAGCGGTCGGAACTGAGAAGTATGGGTTTAAGTTGTCGTGGATGGAACGCCTGCGTGGTTTCTTTGACGCTACCTACGATCCAAAAACTCCGGTGTTGCTATGCGGCGATTTTAATGTCGCGCCCGAAGAGCGCGACGTGCACGATATACGACTGTGGCAGGGACGCATCATGTTCAGTGAGCAGGAGCGCGCCGCGTTACAACACATAAAGTCGTGGGGATTTACGGATGCCTTCCGTCTGCATACGCAGGATGGAGGACACTTCACCTGGTGGGATTATCGCGCGGGCGCTTTTCGACGAAATTTGGGTTTGCGGATCGATCACATGTGGATCAGTGAGCCGCTGGTGGCCAGAGATGTTCGCACCTGGATCGACATCGAGCCACGAAAATGGGAAAAACCTTCAGACCACGCACCCTTGATCACAGAGATCTCTTAACCACAGATGAACGCGGATCAGTTTGATGTTAATTCCGCGGTCTTTTCGGTGATGTCTTTCTGCGCCCACTCGTTATCGCGGCTCGCTTCGCCCGCCTTCGAGCGTTTCGCGGCTTTCATGCGCTGAACAAGGTCCATGTGCGTTGAGAAGTAAGGAAGACTCTTGCCGACAATATCCTCAACGGAGTTGAAGCCTTTGTCGACCATGAACTTCTCGACGCCTTCTTTCAACTCGTCGATCATCTTCACGCCCTGCAGCATCACGCCTGTGCAGATTTGTACTGTCGACGATCCGAGTAACAGAAATTCAAGCGCGTCGTGTGAGTTCTCGATACCGCCGATGCCGCTAATCGAAACGTTCTCCGGGATCGCGAGTGCGAGTTGACTCACCATGCGTAATGCAATCGGCCTCACCGCCTGCGCGGAATAACCACCGGGAACGCAATGTCCTTCAACCGTCGGCATCGGTCGTAACGTATCAAGATCAACACCAATTACCGACAGGATCGTATTGATCGCCGAAATCCCGACCGCACCGCCAGTGATCGCTGCCTGTGCAGGCTCGCGAATGTTCGTGATGTTGGGTGTCATCTTGGCCCACACCGGTATCTTTGCCACTTCAGTTACCCAGCTCGTCACTTCTTCAGTGAGATCCGGATGCTCACCCATCTCCGAACCCATTTTGCGTTCGGTCATGCCGTGTGGACAGGAGAAGTTGAGCTCGAATCCATCGACACCAGTCTCCTGGACCATGCGCGTCAATTCCTGCCAGCGACTCTTTTCGTACTCTTCCATGATCGACGCAATCAAAATGTTGTTTGGATATTCTTTCTTGATCTGGCGAAACTCATCCAGCCAAACGTTGATAGGTCGATCGGAGATCAGTTCGATATTTTCAAAGCCGATTACTTCGCCTGTACTTCTCGAGCGGAGTTTTCCGTAACGCGGAACAACATTTACGACTTTTGCCGATTCAAGACTGATGGTCTTGGCGACGGCGCCGCCCCAACCCGCGTCGTACGACTTGGCAAGTACGCGCGCGTTTGTTCCCGGCGGTCCCGAGCCGAGGACGAACGGATTGGGGAACTTCATGCCATTGACGGTGATTGATAGATCCATAAATCAAACTCCATCTGTGTAATCTGTGGTTAGCTCTAGTCTGCGACCAGCGAACCATAGGTATCGGGACGGCGATCGCGGAAGAATTGCCACGTGTTGCGCACTTCGCGAATCTTGTCGAGGTCCAACTCCGCAACAACGAGTGCATCCTGATCGCGTGGCGCCTCTGCCACAAACTGTCCACGCGGATCGCAGAAGTAGCTTTGACCATAAAACTCGCCGATGTCCCATGGCTGCTCGTGACCGATGCGATTGATCGCGCCGATGAAATAACCGTTCGCAACTGCATGCGCAGGCTGTTCCAAACGCCACAGGTATTCAGAGAGTCCGGCCACTGTTGCTGACGGATTGAACACGATCTCGGCGCCGTTCAGACCAAGTGCACGCGCGCCCTCAGGGAAGTGACGGTCGTAACAGATGTAAACGCCGATGCGAGCGAACGCCGTATCGAAGCACGGATAACCGAGATTGCCGGGCCGGAAGTAAAACTTCTCCCAGAAACCGGGATTCACGTGCGGAATGTGGTTCTTGCGATATTTTCCGAGATACTTACCGCCCGCGTCGATTACTGCAGCAGTGTTGTAGTAGATACCGGTGAGTTCTTCTTCGTAGATCGGCACGACGATAACCATGCCGTGCTCTTTTGCGACTTCCTGCATCAACCTCACGGTTGGACCATCGGGAATTCTCTCGACTGCTTCATACCAACGCGTTTGCTGTTCCGCACAGAAATACGGCGTCGTGAAGATCTCCTGCATGCAGATTATCTGCACGTCCTGTTTCGCAGCTTCTTCGATATAGGTTAAATGTTTCTCAATGTTCAGCCGCTTGATCTCTTCGATCGGCAGATCGGTGGCGGCTGCATTGGAACACTGTATAAGTGCGCATTTAACGGTGCGTGGCATTAAGCTGACTCTCCCTTCGCGGACTTAGTCAAGACGTAGTATATGCCGAATCCAAGGGCAAAAGTAACGAACCATGCATAAGTGTACAGGCTATCGAAGAAGCTTGGATCAGCGACTTGACCACCGGGCGTCGTGGCTGCACGCAGGAAACCAGGGACGACCGGGGCGATCGCGATGCAAAGCGTGACAATCGCTCGCCAGTTGAAACCGTTGCCGTAAGAATAAGGCCCGTTGGGCTCGAAGAGCCCGGCGAGGTCCAATCGTTGTTTCCTGATCACCCAGTAATCGCAGATCAGAATGCCTGCGATGGCTCCCATCAGACCCGAATAACCGATCAGCCAGGTAAAGATGTATGCGCCCATCGAAGCCATCAACTTCCACGGCATCATAAGGATGCCGATGACGGCTGTAATCAGACCGCCGGTGACATAGGATATGAGCCGTGGGTTCAGATTTGAGAAATCGTTTGACGGCGAGACGACATTTGCGGCCATGTTGGTCGTGAGCTGCGCTGCGAAGATCACTGCGGTCGCGAAGAGTATGATCACGACACTGTCGAAACGCGACATCAGATCGACTGGATTAGGAATTGCAACACCATAGATCAGCAACGTCGCACTCGTTACGGCAACTCCGATGAATGCGAACGCAGTCATCGTCAATGGCAGACCGAGAGCCTGACCCAGCATCTGCGACTTCTGCGAACGAGCATAACGAGTGAAATCGGGAATGTTCAAACTCAGCGTGGCCCAATAACCCACCGAGGCGGTTAGCGCTCCGGGGAAGATGTGCCAGAACTCGCCGTGTTGTTTTTGCAGTGCTGCCGATTGCGTTAACACATGGCCTAATCCACCGGCGCGCCACGCGGCCCAGATCAACAGCACCAGGCCGCCGCCAAGCAGCAACGGCGCCGACCACGTTTCCAGATACTTGATTCCTTCAACGCCTTTCAAAATGATGAAGACCTGAATTCCCCAAAACAGAAAGAACGCAATCCAGGTGTGCAGCGCTACGCCAAGGATCGTCGTCGACAGCGAATTCCAGGTGGGAAACATCACGCCGAAGAGTGCATCGATCGCAGTGCCGCCGATCCATGTTTGAATTCCAAACCACCCACAGGCCACGATCGCGCGTAGCATTGCGGGCACATTCGCGCCTTTCGTTCCGAATGCGGCTCGACTGAGAACCGGAAACGATACTCCGTACTTCGTTCCTGCGTGCGCATTGAGAATCATTGGTATGAGCACGATCGTGTTGCCCAGCAGGATCGTGCTCATCGCCTGCCACCAGTTCATGCCGGCCTCGATAAAGCCGCCGGCCAGTGTGTAAGTGGTGATGACAACGCTCATGCCGATCCACAGAGCAGCGATGTTCCAGGTGGACCATGTTCTCTCTTTAATCGTGGTTGGGGCGAGATCGCGGTTCCAGAGTGAACTGTGTGAGACATCAGTTTGCAGTTCCACAAAATCGCGTTGAGTGGCGGGGGATTCTGTTGTCATATGATTATCGGCGCATTGAGTCGTCCATGAATTGTGTGATGTCGCTGTGTAGAGGTAAGGATGGCGGCTCACATTGAAGCGCATGTGCCGCGCTTCAGAAACTGCCCGTTGCCGGCTTTTCCTTTGAACTCGCCTTTTTCGATCACCACGTTACCGCGCGAGAGCACTGTTTCCACCACGCCTTTGATCTTCTTACCTTCGTAGGCGTTGTAGTCGCAGTTCATATGCTGTGTCTTAACGCTCAGTGTCTGTTCCTTTTCGGGATCGAAAATCACGATGTCAGCATCCGACCCGACTGCAATCGTTCCTTTCTTCGGAAACAGACCAAACATCTTGGCCGCCGCAGTTGAGGTCAACTCAACGAAGCGATTCAGGCTAATGCGATTCTCAATCACACCGCCGTTGTAGATCAGGGGCACGCGATTCTCGACGCCGGGAGCGCCGTTCGGAATCTTCGTGAAGTCGTCCCGACCGAGTTCTTTCTGCTCTTTCATGCAGAAGGGACAGTGGTCAGTGGATATGACTTGCAGATCGTCCATCTTCAAGCCTTTCCAAAGCTCGGCTTGATTCGACTTCTCACGCAGCGGCGGTGTCATGACATACTTTGCCCCGTCGAAACCGGGCGCGTCGTAATTGTCGATCGACAGGAAGAGATACTGCGGACAAGTTTCGGCAAAGGCCGGAATGCCACGATCTCGCGCCTGTCGCACCTGGTTGAGAGCATCTGCACAAGACAGGTGAACGATGTAGACAGGCGATTCCGCCATCTCGGCAATCGCAATCGCACGATGCACGCCTTCGGCTTCGGCAACCGTTGGTCTTGTTAATGCATGATACTTCGGCGCGGTTCGACCTTGTTCCAAAGCGCGTTTGATGATCTCGTTGATGACGATTCCGTTCTCAGCGTGCATGCAGATCAGGCCGCCGCGTTGACCTGCGGCCGACATTGCACGAAATATCGTCGCGTCGTCTACCAGAAATACGCCCGGATAGGCCATGAACATTTTGAAACTAGTTACACCCTCATCCATGGCGGTGTACAGCTCTTCGATTTGTTTGTCTTCGAGTTCGGTAGTGATCAAGTGAAAACCATAATCGATCGCGGTTTTGCCTTCGGCTTTCTTGTGCCAGTTGTCGATACCTTCGATGAGTGATTGGCCTTTGTATTGCACCGCGAAGTCGATGATGCTGGTCGTGCCGCCATGAGCGGCAGCAATAGTGCCGGTGCGAAAGTCATCGGACGATTCGGTACCGCCGAAAGGCAACTCCATGTGTGTATGCGGATCGATGCCACCGGGAATAACGAGTTTCCCATTTGCATCAATCGTCTGATCGGCTTCCATCTGGAGATTGGCGCCGATCACAGAAATCTTTTCATTCTCAATCAAAACATCGGCGCGGTAATCATCAACCGCAGTCACAACGCGGCCATTCTTGATAAGTGTTTTCATGCAGGCATTCCCTATCCAACAGATGCACAGATTGGACTAACGTTTCAGGCAAGGCTTTGCTGAGGCGGCGTCGGCGGCGCGACGGGCGTCCTCGTTCGCTTTTGGACCAGGCGAAATTTTTTCTGTGACGCAGATTTCAGTTGACGTGATCTTTGCCACGGCCAGATACGAGGTCAGCTTGTTTGGCGCTTCGGGATCTTCGCTGGCGTTGTAGCGAAGAATTAAGGCCACGGGCACGGACTTTTTATTTATTGTGGCCATGCGCCACTCAGCCTTCGGGCCAACGCTGGAGAAACCGCCACTCACAACACTCCAGAGATCCAGCGAATGTTGTTTTCCCTGAGGCGTAATAACCGTGATGTTTTGGCGCAGATCACCTTCACTCAGCAGCAAACTGTATCCGGCAGTGCCGCGACAACGCGCTTCGTAACCGTCATCACCTGCCTCGGCCGATTTGATCACGCGACACTGCCTGTCGCCAACCGGCGTGTAAATGCTGCGATTCGACTGTGCTACGGCGTTGGCTGTGGCTGCTAATATCACTATCAAGCAGAGCAGAATCTTCAGAGCGAATCCTCCGTCAGTAAAGATTGCCTTCACGCCTACGACCGGTGTAGTCGACATAGACCACCTTGAGCTCCGTGTAGAAATCAAGCGCGGTGGAACCCTGTTCGCGATCGCCGATGCCTGTGCCTTTCGTGCCACCAAATGGAATGTGCGCTTCACCACCTGTGGTCGGTGAGTTGATGTGTGTCATACCGGTCTCGATCTCTTCAACAAAACGAAAGATGCGCGAGGCGTCGTTACTGAAGATCGACGACGAGAGACCGTACTCGCAATCGTTAGCTACCGCCATCGCCGATTCAAAATCTTTCACGCGAAGCACCGACAATACTGGCCCAAAGATTTCTTCCCGAGCGATGCGCATGTCGGGGGTTACGTGATCGAAGACGGTGGGATGTACGAAGTAACCCTTATCGAGTCCCACACCGGTTGCACGTGAGCCGCCGCAGACGAGTGTGGCGCCGTCTTCGCGCCCAATATTGACGTAATTCAGAACGGTGTTGAACTGGCTCTCATCGACACTCGGACCCATCTCCGTTGCCGGATCTGAGCCCGGACCAATTCGCATCGAGTCAGCACGCTTTGCGAGTCGCGTGACAAATTCGTCTGCAACCTGGTCCATCACGACGGCACGACTTGTCGCAGTGCAACGCTGTCCGGAAGAGCCGAAAGCACCCTGTGCGGTTGATTCCACTGCCAGATCCATATCTGCATCTTCGAGGATCACGACCGGATTCTTTCCGCCCATCTCGCATTGAACCTTCGCGCCGCGTCGCGATGCCTGCTCGTAGAGTCGAATGCCGACGCCGTTTGAGCCGGTAAAAGAAATCGCTTTGACGGCTGGGTGATTGATGATCTCGTCCCCGGCTTCAGAACCCGATCCGATCACAAGGTTCAAAACGCCAGCAGGTATTCCTGCGGCTTCAAAGATCTCAGTGATACGAACAGCGGTCGCGGGTGTGATCGATGCCGGTTTGAAAACCACAGTGTTGCCCGCGACGAGGGCAGGTGCAATCTTCCAGATCGGAATCGCAACCGGAAAGTTCCACGGCGTCACACAAGCGACAACTCCGAGAGGTTGCTTGATTGTGTACGCAAAATTCAAAGGCAACTCGGACGGAATCGTTTCGCCGTTCATGCGTCGCGACTCGCCGGCGCAGAACTCAGCGACGTTGATCGAGCGCTGCAACTCGCCGCGTGACTCCGCAATCGTCTTACCTTCTTCGAGCGTGAGAAGTTGGGCCAGCTCTTCCTTGTTCTCCTCGAGCAGGCGAGCGGCTTTGGCAACGATGCGACCCCGTGCGGGCGCGGGAGTGGCACGCCAACCGCGAAAAGCATTGGCGGCTGCTTCGACGGCCGCACGCGCTTCTTCACGCGTCGCCTGGCGAATCGTGCCGAGAACGTCGTCAGTGTTGGCCGGGTTGATATTTTGAGCCGTGCGGGGGGAAACGGATTCAATCCATTTGCCACCAATAAAATTGCGATAAGTATTCATACGAGTGCTGGAATATATCCCGCAAAGACGTAAAGGCGCAAAGAAAGATTTGCCTTCTTATCTTAGCGCCTTTGCGCCTTTGCGGGATAATTCGTATAAACACGACCATGATGGTGGAATCTCGGAGCATCGCCGAACTCCTGAAACAGCGTGTCGATGCCGCGCCCGATAAACCGTTCCTCTTTTCGGAAACCGATAATAGTCAGTTCACTTACAAGGAATTCGAAGCCGCTGTCGGGCGCAGCGCGAGAATGCTGGCTGCAAAGGGAGTAGGGAAGGGCGATGTGGTGAGTCTGCTGTTACCTAACAGCGTTGAGTATGTGATCGCCTATTTCGCATGCTGGCAAATTGGAGCACTCGCCGGGCCAATCAACTCGCTGCTGAAATCGCAGGAGACTGCCTACGTGATCTCAAACTCCGAAGCAAAAGCGTTGCTTGTCAATTCGGAGTATTTGCCGTTAATCGAGACGATTCGTGGTGAGCTTCCGGCTCTTCAGTCTGTCGTCGTCTTTGACGACGAGGCGCAGGCAACAAGTAATTACTCAGAGGGCGACATGCCTTCCGCCGAAATCGATTGTGATCACGAAGCAATCATCATTTACACCTCGGGTACTACCGGGAAACCAAAGGGCTGTCTGCTCAGTCACGGAAACCTGATCGCGAATGCACGCCAGATTAGCAGTTGGTTAGGATTCACGGAGAAAGATCGACTGCTGACAATCATGCCGCTGTTTCATATGAACGCGGTTTCAGTTTCCACGATGTCGGCTCTTTATGCCGGAGGCTCGACCGTAGTGAGTCCGAAGTTTTCGGCGTCGCGGTTCTGGCAGATCATCTCGGACTATCAGATCACTTCGTTCGGATCCGTGGCGACGATGCTCTCGATGTTGTTGAGCACGTATCCGGATGGCGTGCCGGCAGGTTTCAAAACGGATCAGTTGCGATTCGCCATGTGTGGTTCGGCGCCGGTACCGGCGGAAGTGTTGCGGCTGTTTGAAGAGCGATTCAACTGTCTCGTGATCGAAGGATATGGGCTATCGGAATCGACCTGTCGTTCGACTTTCAATCCACCCGATCAAAGACGTCGACCGGGTTCATGCGGAGTTCCCATCGGTAACGAAATGCGTGTCGTGGATGAAGAAGATCGTGATGTGCCGGACGGTGAACTAGGTGAGATCGTACTGCGCGGCGAAAACATCCTGAAGGGTTACTACAAAAACGACGCCGCCAATGCGACAGCATTTCGCAACGGCTGGTTTCACACCGGTGACATCGGTTATCGCGACGCAGATGGCTTTTATTACATTGTCGATCGCAAGTCAGACATGATCATCCGTGGTGGTGAAAATATCTATCCACGTGAGATTGACGAAATTTTATACGAGCATCCGGCGATTGCCGCTGCTGCGGCTGTGGGTGTTCCCGACGCGCTTTACGGAGAAGAGGTTGCAGCCGTGGTGGTGTTAAAAGCCGGCGCCAGCACGACTGAGGACGAAGTTATCGACTATTGCAAAGCGCGCCTGGCAGACTTCAAATGCCCGAAGACGGTGCACTTTGTTGAGGATATCCCGAAGGGTCCGACAGGGAAGTTGTTGAAGCGCGAGTTGGCGAAGATGTTATCCGCGTAATCTGTGGCTTGGCTCTTCGATCAATGAGCCAAGCGCCGAGAAGCCACAAACCGCAGATCCCGATCATGATCGGCGAAAACCATTTGCCGTAGAGTCCGTCCGGCGAAAACTTCTCAGTGGCTTCGTGCAGGAATTCGCTGTTAGGTAACAAACCGGCCTCAGCAAACTCGTGGAACGAATAGATGCTCACCTGGACCATGAAGAGCAGCAAAAAAATTCCCGTGACCTGAAAGAAACGTCTGACATTGATCAGATGTCCAAATTTCGCCCAGCCAATAGCAAAGCCAATCGCGGCGACCAGGCCCAGCAACGCGCCATTAATCAGGTTTGGATCCTTTACCTGCATCAACATCAATGCGGTTTCCATTCCCTCGCGTGTGATCATCAGAAACGTAAATAGGAAGACACCCAACACCGCTGCGACGCGCGAGCTGTTTGAGGAAACAGCGTCTAATTTCTCCCGCATGCGTTGCTGAACTTTAGGACCGTGGCGCCACATGTGAATCACAAGTGTGCCGACCATCACCACTGCAATCGCACCGAGGACGGCCTCTCGCAAGGCCTCATTCGCAAAGAACTGATTGACGTAACCCCCCAGGGAAGCGCCAAACATATTCGTAATGGTCGTCTCTTCTACGCCCGCGTTGAGCACGTATGCGAGACCACCACTTGCCGTCAGGGCAAGAGCAATGGCGACGTAAACCGAGGAATTGAGCCATTTCTGTTCGGATTTGCGGAGGTAAGCAAGGATAACGGCCACGAGTAAGAACGACTCGAAGCCTTCACGCATGACGATGATGAAAGAGTTCAACATGATGGCGTTGGAGTATATTCTAGTTGAAAATAAATTTCAATTTCAGTCGCACGGATCCGCGGCGATCCGTTTTACTGAGGAGTAGTCGGAAGAATGGCGAGGTCGGCGCGCAACGGTCCGAGTCTAGTCGTGCAGGTAATTCGTAAGGGCAGGCGTTGACGATCGTCGCTGATCCACATGCGCAACTGATACTTGTCGGGTTGTGGATCGTCGGTGGTTAGCGATAGCGCGATTGCCGGAACCTTGCGGCCGCCGAGCTGAATCGTTTCCCGTTGCTGCGACTCCACAAACAGCGTCTTTGGTTTGTTTTCCACCAGGACTGAAATGGCATTTCGCTTTTTCGGCGTCAGATTAAATGTGCGCAATATATAAAAGAACGAAACGTAGTCGTGCGTGCCAACCGGTATCTCGATTCGCCCTCCTTTGTCGCTTGTGGCGAAACCGGTTTCCTGATTAATCGTGAGCGTCTGATTGAGATGCCGCTGGCCTTCAGCAAGGCTCATCACTGTTCGATAGGGCAGTAATGCTTTCGGCTCGACATAAGAGTCGATCTGATCACGCGCAACGAACAGCGCCGCAGCCGCGCCCGTTGTTTGTGCAGTAACAGTCAAATACACGCCATCGCGGTCGAAGTAACGCGAACGACCACGTACCTGAAAAGTCGCGAGGCCGAGTGGCGTATTGTTGCTGCCTATGAACACCTGATAATTCAGTTGCTCACCGATTTTGAATGGGAAACTCTCGCTCAGAGTTGCAGGCGTCACCGGTGTAGGTGCTGGTGCTGCGACAATTGCGGGCGTTGGTGTTGGAGCGGCATCGGGTGGCTTGATGAGTTCAGAACCAGCAAGTTCAGCGGTTAAGTCGCCTGAACTTACACGCGCGCTCATCAATACAGGCACGTGTCGCTCATCGTCGCTGAAATAGATCTTCAGAGATTTGAGCGGTGAGTTAGCTACTTTTATATGAGTGACAATCGTCGGAAACGATCCAACGTTTGTTTTGATCACATCTCTTCCAATCACTTTCAATTCAGCCTGATACTCGACCGAGTCACCGCGCACAGAAAAGTTGTAGACCGCGCCGTCGGCGAGCGGAAGAGCACGAGCCCGATAAAACGCGGACACTAAGTCGTACGTTCCGGGAAACCCTTTTTGCTTGGGTGGGATCGCTTCGTTGCCGGCCGGTTGACTGAAATCGTGAACTGAATCAGAGCTCTTAATCGCGTCGCGCGCACTTTCTTCTGAACGAAACGGAAGTCCTGTTTGCGGATCGACGTAGGTGGTGTAGTCGTTATTTATTGCAAAAAGAGCGACGTTGATGACGCCGTTCGTTTCGACGTGAGCTCGCAGTTGTACGGCTTCGCGACCAAAGTGAATGCCGCGCGAGACGACCTCAACCTCGACATGAGCAGCGCTGGGAAAGTTTGAAAAAGCTACGTTATAAGTAAGTCGCTCGCCCACCCGATACGGTGATTGCGAGAACGCGAGCGGCGGCGCGACGCCATCCTTTTCCTGAGCGAACACTGGGGAAACGAATGCGAGGAAGAGGATGATTAATGTGGAAATAAACGGGGGTTTCAAGCTGCGCTTCACCGTGGCATGATAGTTTCAAATCAATAGTTGGGCAAATACCAGACTGCTCCGACAGATTTTACACGCTACCTTTATTAATCAGTTCCTTTCGTTAGTAAAGCCTCGGCTTCCTGCATCTCCGCAACGATCTTCCGAGTTGCCGTGACCGGGTCTGCTGCACCGGTGATCGGTCGTCCCACCACCAGATAACTCGCTCCCGCCGTGATTGCTGCGGCCGGTGTCGCCACGCGTTTTTGATCTTCTCGTTCAGGCTCGTTCGTCGACGGTCGTATTCCGGGCGTGACCACAAGAAACCCCGGATTTGAGACTGCAGCGCGGATAGTCTTTATCTCCTGTGGTGAGGCCACGACGCCATCAACCCCAGAATCTCCGGCGAGCCGGACCAGGCGCAACACAGATTCACTCGGACTGGAACTTACGCCGATTTGCGAGAGTATCGTCGCATCGATACTGGTAAGAACGCTGATGGCGAGAACTCTGGCGCGGACGCCACCTTTCGCGGCGATTTCGTTAACAGAATCGACGGCGCGACGCATCATCTCACTACCTCCGCTGGCGTGAATGGTGAACAGCGACACACCCAGTTCAGCGGCTGAGCGTGCAGCGCCTGCGACTTGATGCGGGATGTCGTGGAATTTAAGGTCGAGAAAAACTTTACAGTCGCGGTTGATGATGTCGCGAACAATTTGCGGTCCAGCGGATGTGAAAAGGGTCGAACCGATCTTAAACATGCCTGCGACGCCGTGAAGTTCTTTCACGAGGTCGAGTGCTTTCGCGGGTGTGTCTACGTCGAGTGCAACAATGAGTTTGTCTTTCGCTGTCAATTGATCTCCTTTCATGTTTGTCCACAGATTACCCAGATAACTCTTTTGAGCGGCAGCCTACGGCATCTTCGAGCATTGCAAATCCTTCGCGGGCGAGGATGTTTGCGAGACCTTCGTTGATGTCGTGAGCGATGCCGGGGCCGTGGTAGATAAATCCCGTATACAACTGCACTAGACTCGCGCCGGCGCAAATTTTATCCCAGGCGTCTCCTGCGGTGAAGATGCCGCCGACACCGATCAAGGGGATGCGGCCACGAGTCAGTTCGTAGAGTTCGGCAATCATTTGGGTCGCCCGACTCCTTAAAGGCTTGCCGCTGAGCCCACCTTCGCCCGCCGCTGCAACTCGCTTTGAATCCGTGCGGAGATTTTCGCGGCTAGTGGTCGTGTTGGTCGCAATGATGCCGTCGATCCTCAAGTTTTCGATGACTTCAACAATCATCTCGAGGTCTCTGCGTTCGAGATCCGGTGAAAGTTTGACCAGTAGTGGAACACGTTTCTGATGACGCTCTTGAAGTTCACGGCCGCGCGTTTGAAGAGCCGAGAGGAGACCGGTTAGCTGCTCTGACTGTTGTAGCTCACGAAGCTGCGGTGTGTTTGGCGAACTCACGTTCACTGCAATGTAATCAGCTACGTTATAAACCAGCTCAAAACTTGCGAGGTAATCGCCGGTAGCGTTTTCAAGTGGCGTGATTTTGCTCTTACCGATACTCACTCCGAGTACGCAGTCCGGTCGATCGCGTTCGACTCTCTTTGCAAACGCGGCGGCGCCTTCGTTATTGAAACCGGCACGATTAATCAACGCCTTATCTTCGGCCAGCCGAAACAGTCGCGGTCTGGGATTTCCTGGTTGTGGGTGAAACGTGACGGTGCCTGCTTCGATAAATCCGAAGCCGAGCGCCGCGAGTGGTTGCAAAGCGATGCCGTTTTTGTCGAATCCGGCCGCGAGCCCGACTGGATTCTCGAAAGTTAAGCCAAACCGGCTGATTGGAATCTTTGTCTCGGAGCTTTTGGTGAGTAATCGCGCTGGAAGTAATGAAAGAGAATGTAAAGCCAATTCGTGTGCCGTCTCGGGCGGGAGACGGAAGAGTAACGGGCGCAGCAGCGAGCGATAGACCATCTTTGATCTTAGAACTTAGTACTTTGTGCTTTGTCTTTCTCCAGTTTCAGAGATTTCCAGAATACAAAGTACCAAGTAGAAAGCACAAAGACCAATCGGCAACTTGTCACGCTAGACGCTTCTTGTTAGTATCCGCGCACGCACATGGATTTCGTCGAGAAAGCTCGCATCATGGATGGCCCGCGCATCAATCGCGCATTGGCTCGTCTTTCGTCTGAAATCGTTGAGGAAAATCATGGCGCCGGCGACCTTTTTCTGGTCGGGATCAGGCGGCGCGGTGTCCCGCTCGCGGAACGCATGGCGCAGAAGATTGCCGACCTCGAAGGCTATCGTCCGCCGGTCGGTGTCCTTGATATCACTCTTTACCGCGACGACCTGTCGACCGTCGGTGCGAAGCCTGTAGTTAATCGCACAGATCTGCCTGGCGATATCGAAAACCGCAACATTGTTCTGATCGACGATGTGCTTTACACCGGCCGCACGATTCGAGCAGCCCTCGATCAATTAATCGACTTCGGCCGCCCACGTCGCGTGCAGCTGGCGGTTTTGATCGACCGCGGCAAGGAACATCGCGAGTTGCCGATTCAGGCTGATTTTATCGGCAAACTCGTTCCCACCAAGAAAAGCGAGATCATCAAGGTGATGCTCCAGGAGTTTGATGAGGAAGAGGGAGTGGTAATCGTCGAAAGGCCGTCAGAAACGGCGTAAACGAAGCGGCCAACGGGCCGCTTTTTTTGTGTCAGACTAAATCATGCAGCCAACTTTCAACCGTCGTCACCTGCTCGGTATCCGCGAACTCGAGGCAGGAGAAATCGCCAACCTGCTCGATACGGCTGAGACGTTTCGGGAAGTCTCAAAACGCCAGATCAAGAAAGTGCCGGCACTTCGCGGCCGCACTGTAATTAATCTTTTCTTCGAACCGTCAACACGAACGCGAACTTCCTTCGAGATTGCCGCAAAGCGGTTGTCGGCGGACGCTGTGAATGTCAGTGTTTCAACCTCGAGTGTCACTAAAGGCGAGACCCTGCTCGACACTGCACGAAATCTCGAAGCGATGGCCCCCGACTGCATCGTCATTCGACATTCGATGGCCGGCGCGCCGCAACACCTGGCGCGGATGACCAACGCGCCAATAGTCAATGCCGGCGATGGCGCCCATGAGCATCCGACGCAGGCCCTACTCGATGCACTGACAATTCGTGAATACAAGGGCAGACTCGAGGGATTGAAAGTCGCGATACTCGGCGACATTTTGCACTCGCGCGTCGCGCGTTCGAATATCTACCTGCTCACAAAGATGGGCGCTAACGTCAGCGTCGGTGGTCCAGGAACACTCGTCCCTGAGGACTTTGCTGAACTCGTCGAAAGCGGATTGAAGATCGAGAGACGTTTTGAGGATGCGATCGACGGAGCAGACGTGGTTATGATTCTCAGGATTCAGCGCGAGCGCCAGGACGCGGCCTTCTTTCCATCAATGCGCGAGTATGCAGTCCACTACGGCTTGCAACAGCGACACCTTGAGCGCGCCGCGCCTGATGCTATCGTTATGCATCCTGGACCGATGAATCGTGGCGTTGAGATCTCGTCAGAAATAGCGGACGGCAGTCGCTCGTTGATTCTGGATCAGGTGACAAACGGAGTCGCCGTGCGCATGGCCGTTCTGTATCTGCTTGCCGGTGGCAGTCATACGGAAGCTGCGGAAGAAAAGCCAGTGGCAAAAAACAAAAAACGCGTGGCAAAAGTAAACTCAGGGGTAACTCAGGAATGAAGCTGCTGATTGCAAATGGTTATGTGATCGACCCCGCGCAGCAAGTCAACACTGGCGGTCGAAGCCTGCTGATTGAAGACGGACGCATAGTCGGTCTGCTAGATCGCGGTGAGCCGGTTCCCGAACAGGCACACGTCATCGACGCCACGGGACTGATCGTCGCGCCGGGATTCATCGACATGCATACGCATTTACGTGAACCGGGTCAGGAGTACAAGGAGACTGTGGCGAGTGGCGCTGCCGCGGCAGTCGCCGGTGGCTGGACGAGCATCTGTGCGATGCCGAACACAGATCCAGTGAATGACAATCCCGCGGTAACGCGATTTATCGTTGAGCAAGGTCAGACAGCGAAATTCGCAAACGTTTTTCCGATCGGCGCAACAACCAAAGGCAGCAACGGCAAAGAGCTCGCGGAAATGGGTGAGATGAAAAACGCAGGGATTGTTGCCGTCTCCGACGACGGGCGACCTGTGCCGACTTCCGCAATGATGCGCCGTGCGATGGAATACGCTCGGGGTTTCGATTTGACCGTCGTGGATCACTGCCAGGATCAGTCGTTAAGTGCAGGCGGCGTGATGCATGAAGGGCGCTGGTCGTTAATTCTCGGACTGCGGGGAATGCCGGCGGCTGCCGAGGAAGTTGACGTTGTTCGCGATTGCGTGCTGGCTAAATTGACAAGAGCAAAGATTCACATCGCTCATGTTTCGACTCGCGGCGCACTCGAAGCGATTCGAAAAGCAAAAGAAGCCGGATTGCAGGTTACCTGTGAAGTGACACCACATCACTGGACGCTAACAGACGAAGCAGTAGCGGAGTACGACACCAACACGAAGATGAGCCCGCCATTGCGAAGCAGGGAACACGTAGATGCGATTCTTGCGGCAATGAAGGACGGCACGATTGACGCAATCGCCACCGACCACGCGCCCCACCACCTCGATGAGAAGGGACTGGAGTTTGACCAGGCGCCTTTTGGAATTACTGGTCTGGAGACGGCTGTTGGCCTGGCGTTTGACCTCGTGCACGCCGGGTTAATTGATTTGGAGCGAGTGGTGGAGATGTGTTCGACGAATCCCGCAAGAATCTTCGGTCTCATGGATCGCGGGTCGTTAAAAGAGAACGGTCACGCCGATATCACGCTGCTGGATCCGAATCTCGAGTGGGTTTTTGATGTAAGCCGGTCAAAATCGAAGAGCCGCAACACGCCGTTTCACGGACGTCGAATGGTCGGGGCAGCGGTTGCGACGATCGTTGGAGGCCGGCTGGTCTATCTGCATCCTGATTACCAGCGGATCAACGAGCCAAAGCAGCGTCAAGCCAAGGGCGCAATATAGGTCCTATTGAACTCGTCTTTGCTCTGATCCGAAATAATTCTGAACAATTCCGAGATAGCCGCTCCACACCTTCATCGGATTATTCCGCGTCCCGGCATTAAAATCATTGCGTATCCGCAAGCAGCACCCTAAAATGCTCCGGTCTTGTTCCCGGATACACCTTGCTAGCGTTCAAAGCAGATAGTTTTTCTTTGTCCGTACCCCCACACGGGACAAAGTCGTCTTATTCATTTTCCGAGGGTTTCGGTTTTCCAAGTAGACGCACATTAATAGAACCTGAACGGAGGTCAACGATGAAGAGTAAGCTTCGCAGCCTTACCTGTATGGCCGCCCTTCTTCTGCTCGCACCTGTGTGTGTGGCTGACAGCAAAAGCTCAAACCGGGCGCTTAAGCAACAGGAGCGGTATACATTGTCGCTGGAGTTGGAATTTTCGAAGAAAGAGCAGAACCCGTTGGAACAGGCGATCTCAGTCTTGTTTGACGTGGGACCAAACGGGTATGCGACCGGTTTCCTGGTAGGCAACGGTCTGGTGATGACCGCCTATCACGTAATCTCCGGCAACCTGAGCACTACCAAGAAGGTAATGCTGGGGTTCAAGGCGAGTGACGAGCTTAGTGTGAAAGTCTACGTTGACGGCTGTCGGGCGAAAGTTATTAAGGTTGATAAAGAGGCGGATCTCGCGTTGCTCGAGATGTGCCGTAACTCCAAGAATGCCAAAGCTCCGGTATTCCAGACGGCGCCTGCGAAAGACGATCAGTTGTTTCTGATTGCACGCCCGCACGGCGATAAAGTCGTAAGCCATGGCAGCTTTTTTGGAAATTACATGCTCGGCAACCAGGAGTACTGGTCAGTGAAGATCGACAGTCGCGACGGTTTCTCGGGAAGTCCTGTCTACAACTCGAAGGCTGAAGTGGTTGGAGTTTTCAGTGGTTATGACTGGTCACAGAAACTGGCGTTGATCAGTCCCAGCATTCGCGCGCAGAAGTTGCTCGACGAGTACAACGCAACCGCGAAACCCTGAGCGCGACCGGTGCGTTTGGTTTTTTGAGCCACGGATGAACACGGATTTCTTATCGGTGTTCATCTGTGGCTTGTCTAATAGACCTTTCTTTCCTGAACCCTTTCCTTGGTTGCAAGGCTGAACCGTTTCTCGATCGTTCCGCCTTCAAAGATCATCTTCACGACATACTCGCCGACTGCCGGTCCATGTTTAAATCCATGCCCAGATCCGCCGCCCACCAGCCAAACATTCTCGAGCTCCGGGTGCCTATCTATGAGGAAATCGCCATTTGACGTGTTCTCATACTGGCAAACACGCGTCTCAAGGACAGGTGCATTTGCGAGCCGTGGCAGCCGCCGGGCAAGATACTCGCGCATTACACTCAACCCTTCCTTCGTCACCATACGCTCTCCTGTATCGGGATCGAATTCCGGACCATGCGCATCGATTGCGACTTTGAAACCCCGGCCGTCAAGATTCGGAAGACCATAAATAAGCTCGTTGAAATCGATCCAGGCCGGAAGGACACCTTGATTAAAACTCTTGTCCCCCGGTGGAACTCCAAAAAAGACAACTTCCTGCCGCGTGACGTGAATCAACTCACGAAGCAGTTCCGGAAATAATTTTGGCAGCCATGGACCACAGGCAAACACGAAACGATCCGCAACGATCTCTTTGCGGTAAGTTGTTTGAATTGCATTAAGCGTTTGACTAGTGATTGGTGGTGAGATTGCAGCTTCGAGGTAATCAACGCCTTCAGCTTTCGCCTGCGACACAACGGCCTGCACGGCGCGACGCGCTAGCAGCACGCCTGCATCGGGCTCGAGTATTCCCCACGCAATTGGACCAGGGTTAAGTTGCGGAAATCGCCGTACTAAGTCATCGTGGACCAGCTTTTCATAATTTGCGTTTAGTCCTCTTAATGTTGCGAGGGTGGCTTCGCAATAGGGATCGTGTTCACGGGCGAGCCATAGCAGGCCTGTTTTTCTGAACAGGTTATCGGTTTTCGCGAACAGTTGCAGCCAGAGAACGAGTGAGCGTTGTGAGGAACGCGAGTAGAGCTCGTCTGGTCCATAGCCCAGCCGAATGATTCGCGATTCGCCGCCGGAACTGGCGCGGCTGTTTCCCGGACCATATGCATCAATCAGCAAAACGGATGCACCTGCTAGTCGTAGTTGGTACGCGGTCCAGCTGCCAAACACTCCAGCCCCAATGACAGCAACATCGTAAGTCATACTATGCATTGTAACTTACACGACCGTTATCCGGCTTTATCCGTTTAATTGCGTCCCGACATTCTTTTGCAAAAACTACTGGTTTCAATACGCGGTTCTTTTGGAGGTGAGCAAAATGCGCTTTCGAGGATCTGTTCTGGCCGCTGTGGCGCTGATAAGTTTAGCGACTCTGACCCAGGCCCAGGAGATTAAAGTTCTATCGACTGATCAGCGGGTTTTGGTAGGAACCGAGTGGCGACTCGTATCGATTGGACCATCAGGCGCCGAAACGAATCTGGTGCCGGGAACAACCGTCACGCTGAAATTCGGAGAAGATGGAAGAGCGACTGGCTCGACGGGTTGTAATTCATACGGTGGCTCTTATGGTGCGGTCGGCGATACGATCAGTTTCCAGACGCTGATCAGCACGAGACGAGCATGTCTGGACCAGCGGGCAAACCAGCAGGAACAGAGATTTCTCACAGCGCTCGGAGCAGCAAACCGGTTTCGTCTCTCAGCAAACCGGCTCACGATTCTTTCTGATCGCGGGCGCGGCACGCTCAATTTCGTAAACAGTTCAGATACCGGGCCAGGTGAAGGACCACGCGACGATCGCACCGATCCGATAGCAACGCTGGCTTCGTACTACAGTGCCATTAACGCGCGCGACTACCGCCGTGCGTATCGCTACTGGGAGACCCCGGCATCGTCGTTCGAACAGTTTGCGGCTGGATTTGCGGACACCGATCGGGTGCGGTTACTGATTGAGCCATCTGCGCGCGTCGACGGCGCGGCAGGCAGTGCATATGCCGAGATCTCGACCATTGTTGTTGCGACCACGCGCGCAGGGAATGAGCGCGTGTTTGCCGGTTGTTACACGATGCGCAGATCGAATGTGCAAGATAGAGGTTGGCTAATCTATCGCGCCAACATATCGCAGGTTCCCTCAAGTGTAAGAATTTCGCGAATGCTGTCGCAGGTTTGTAATTGATGGATTTAATGGTTTCAGACAGGAGGATATTAAATGGGTAGAAGTGTTTTGTTGATGATTGTCGCAGGAGCGATGCTGGTGAGTGCTTGCTCGGATCCAGCTGCCGACAAGACGAAAGCGGTAACAGGAGAAGCGGCGAAGGTGGCCTCGCCCGCAGCAGCCGCGCAGGGACAGAAGTATCTGATCACTACGCAAAATTCAAAGGTTGAGTTTGTTGGATCTAAAGTTACGGGCAGTCACAACGGGTTGTTTGGCGAATTCTCGGGACAAATCGATTACTCAGGAACGCCCGAACAGAGTCGAGTCAGTATCACGATGAAAACGGATTCGCTCTCAACCGACACACCCGATCTGACGAAACACTTGAAGACGGCTGATTTCTTCGATGTGGCGAAGTATCCGGAAGCGACGTTCGTCTCGACGTCGATTAAGGCAGGCGGAGACAAAGGCGCTTCGCATACGGTGACCGGCAACTTAACGCTGCACGGTGTAACGAAGGCAGTGACGTTTCCAGCAACGATCAGTGTGACGCCTGATGTTGCGACTGTTGACAGTACCTTCTCCATCAACCGCAAGGATTTCGGAATCAACTATGCCGGCCAGGCCGATAATCTGATCCGCGACGACGTCGTGCTGAAACTGACGATCAGGGCAAACAAGGCTAGTTAACAGCTACTGTAGGGGCGGCGCCCTCCGTGGCCGCCCCTTAGTTGGTAATCAAGATTTCCGATGTTGGTCTGTTTCGCGCGAGAGCCGGCGACTCTTTCGATGGTGTTGAGTTCCACGCAGGGGCGGCCACGGAGGACCGCCCCTACAGTACGTTCCGCAATGACCGAAGATCTATCTAGCTATCACCGACCGTTAACTGATCTATTTCCCGCCGGAGATTGGGAGAAGTATCGGCTCAGCGATGAGCAAATCGAGTTCTACAAAGAGAACGGCTATCTCGCGGGAATCAAAATGCTGGATGAGAAACAACTCGACGTGCTGCGTCGCGAACTCACCGAACTGGTTGACCCTGCGCATCCGGGTCACCACCTGTTCTACGAATTCAATGCAAACGAATCTGCCGATCCGGATCAGATACTCTTCCACGCACTCGGAGCATGGCGCATAACCGCCGGCCTGCACGACCTCCTGTGGCATCCCGCTTTCGTTGTCGCGGCGGCTCAATTACTCGATGGACCAGTGCGCTTCTGGCACGATCAGATCTTTTACAAGCCTGCGAACCATGGCGGCGTTGTCATCTGGCACCAGGACTATTCTTATTGGACCAGGACCGTACCGGTGGGCCACATCTCGTGTTGGATCGGTCTCGACGACTCAACCCGCGAGAACGGATGTGTGCATTACGTTCCCGGAAGTCACCGCTGGCAACTTCTGCCACGCACGAGTTTTGCGAATCACATGGACGCGGTGCTCGATTCGTTGACACCAGCACAGCGTGAACAGTTCAAGCCCGTGCCGATCGAGTTGAAGCCTGGTGAATGTTCATTTCATCATCCACTGATGGTGCATGGCTCCTATGCTAATCAAACGCCGCGACCACGACGTGCAGTGGTGATCAATGCGTTTCGCGATGGCGTTGTCTCTGCTTCTGATACACCTCCGCTTGAAGGCGTGCCTGCAATTCGTGCAGGACAAAAGATGGACGGACAATTCTTCCCACTACTGTTCGATCCTGATACTGCCACTAAAACGTAACAGCGAGATCGAAGAACTGCGACACCCGTGTAACCTGTTGTCTGTTTAATGGATCCCGAATTTGTAATTGAAAGGGGATCAGTAATGACAGCAAAAACGGCAGCATCACCAAGCCGAAAGAAAGCTTCAAGTATTTTCAAAGAGGCGAAGTCATTTTGCAGTTTTTCTGTGAACGATTTGCAAAAGGCAAAACAGTTTTACGGAGAAACGCTCGGACTCGAGATCAAGAACACGCCCGAAGGACTTGAGCTTCATACAGGCGACAACGTTGTATTCTTATATCCCAAACCAAACCATACCCCGGCCTCTTTCACTGTTCTGAATTTTCATGTTGACGACATTGAAGAGGCAGTCGATGAACTCAAGTCGTTGGGAGTGAAACTCGAACACTACGACTTGCCTGATATCAAAACCGACCAACGCGGAATCGCTCGTGGGCCACAAGGGCCGATAATCGCGTGGTTCAAAGATCCGGCGGGAAATATTCTGTCGGTGCTTGAAGAGCGGTAGCTGATTGCCGATTGCCGATTGCCAATTTAGAGAACTGTCCAACTTCGCTCTAGATTGGCAGTTGGATCGGCAATCGGTAATTCACCTCAATCTCACCTTAAGACCGCAAAATCGTTGACAAACCGCTTGCGTCCGTAAAATACTCTCCTGCACTCACGGTCATCGTGTTACCAGCGTCGAACCAATTCTTAAATCACACTGAAGAGCCCGATCAGTGGACCAGAACGAAAAAATCGAAAACACCACGATTGAAAAGTCTCCAACCCCTCTTCCTGTGCCCGTAGAAACGAACGTTTGTAGCACCATCACGCTTTTTGATGAACCTGAAGAAATTGATGGATTTGGTTCACACCGAAAGGTCGCGCAGGCAATTGCGGCGCTGATTGAACCGGACGATGCTAAAGGGATCGGGATTGGCATAGAGGGCCCCTGGGGCTCCGGTAAGTCAACCGTGGCCAGACTTCTGATAAAGGAACTCGGACCGAGACTCGCACAGCCCAGGAAAGAGGAAAACAAAACAAAAGCAAAGTCACCGAGCTTTTCGCAACGGCTTCGCAAACTGCTGGTGCTTTCCAAAAAGAAACAGACAAGAACAGCGGTTACTGATCAGGAAAATAAAAATGACAACATGATCGCGGTCGTTGCGTTCGATGCATGGGCCCACGAAGGTGACCCACTGCGCCGAACGTTCTTAGAAACGATAATCGAAAAACTGCAAACCGTCGGTTGGGTGGAAGAAACCCGTTGGGAACAGCGCAAGCAGATATTGGCAAATCAACGGGAAGAGGTGACTACCGAAGACAATCTATCGATAACGCCCTTGGGGCGCGCTCTCGTATTTACGCTCCTATTGATTCCAATCGGGGGCGCGTTCTTGAACGCCGCCCTCCGCGAAGGGGTAACGTTTGAGCCTGGACCGATTGCGTGGAAGTTTGTCCTCGGAGTGATACTTAGCTTTAGCCCGCTGTTTGTCTTGTTGCTGGGGATAAAAAAGGAACGGGACCTGCTGAGTCTGTTTCTCAACAAAGGACCGACGAGAAAGAGCACCGTAACAAGTCGAACAGCCAATCCGACTTCCATCGAGTTTGAAAAAAACTTCATGGAGCTCCTCAAGGAAGCGCTGGAAGATAATGACAGGCGGATTGTTTTGATTCTCGACAATCTTGATCGCGTCGAGCCGAAGGACGCGTTGAGTATCTGGTCAACACTTCAGACGTTCTTTCAGCACAAAGGAACAACGCGGCCCAAGTGGCAGGAACGACTCTGGCTGCTTGTTCTTTACGACTACAGCGGTCTTAGTCAATTGTGGGCGAAAGGCGAGAACGGCAGTGGTGGCAGTGCTGGTAACCAGGATGGCGAGAACGGGAACGACGAGAACTCGAATGACGAGAATGGTGGGAATACAGCACTATCGTTTATCGACAAGAGCTTTCAGGTTCGCTTTGAGGTGCCACCCCTGGTTCTATCAGATTGGCGCACGTTTTTGATGGGACAACTTAAGGCAGCATTCCAGCAACACTCTGACGACGACCATTATGAAGTATACCGGGTGCTTGCAACTAACGTCGCCGAGAAGAATAAATCGCTGACGATTAGAGAGCTTAAGCTTTTTGTAAATCAGATTGGAGCCATACATCGGCAGTGGGCCGGCGCTGATCCTAATGGCGATGCGTTTTCGCTTCCACTCATCGCCTATTACGTTTTACTGCGCCGGGATGGCATAAGAATGCTTAGGTTTCTTCGCGATCCGAACCCGCTTCCGGTTAAGTACCAGGAGCTGCTCGGCAGCGACATCCGAGAGAGTTTCGCTGCATTGTTCTTCAATGTTGAAGTTTCGGCGGCACGCCAACTACTGTTCTCGGATCCGATCAAGAAGGCTCTAACCGAGGGTGACCCGAAAGAGTTGACGACGGTAGCGTCGCTTTTGAGTAAGGGGTTCTGGGACGTCTTTGAACGGATTGCGAAAGATTGGGCCAGCAGTGAATCCTTAAGAGTTGCGGATGCGGCGCTGGCGCTGGAGGAAAGCGGTCTAGCGAAGACTGCCGATGGATTGGCTTTCCGCTCAGTCATGAGAGCCTTCTCAGATAGTGTGGGCTCGGTTCAAGCGTGGTCACCTTTTACCGAAACCAAAGCCCGAGGTCTCGGGGTAATCCTCAAGTGGAAAAACGAGCTCCGAGTCTCCCCGGCTCAATACGAAGTGTTTGCGACCAAACTGTTCGAAGCCATCGCCCTCGGTTTTAAAGACCAGTCAACAAATCTCGAACAGAGCGCTGTGGCTGAGGAGTGGCTGGACCATTTGAACTTAACAGTCAAAGGTCTTGAGGTCACGACGAAACAGGCGGCTTTGACAAAGGTGGTGGAAACCGTTGCTGAACAGTTCACCATTGGAAGCCTTCAGCCGTACCAACGGGAACGCTGTCTGGAAGTGCTGGTGCAATTGGGACAAAACGCTGACATCAGCGCTAACGTTGAGAAGCAACTCAGAGATTTGAGCGATAAAAAAGCGATCGAGTACGAGCTGATCAAAGATCCCGAGAAAAAACCCGCGAAATTGATCGCTTTAATGATCTATGTTTTGGTGCGTTATAGCTCTACCTTTACAGGCCTACCAACAAGTACCAGCTCCCCTGACAACCGAAGGGCTGAATTAAGCGCTCTGATTAGTGATGGTGTGATCCAGTCGTTTGCTGGTTTACTGGATAAATATCAGCAGACGTCGCTTTTATTCTCCACCTTGCAAACCTCCGAGGACACCAAACCTCTGGTGGTTGGCTCTTTAAAAATTTTGCTAAATAATCCCGAAGCCAGGAATCTATTTAGCGGGCCCGATGCAATTGACAGATTGGAATTTGCTTTTAGTGAGTTGGGTACAAACGATGAGGTTGCTGCGACGCTCTCTGTACTGCTTGCAGAAATCCAAAAGCAATCGAATGTTGCTCGTGAACTTACGAGGAGAGAATTCAAGCCCAGGAGCGCAAATCTCTATTTGCAGGTTTTGCAGTCGGGCAATGTTGACAGAGATTTTATTTCGTGGAGCGCGCAGGGACTTCGCTCAGCTTCGTCGCTTGATTGGGAAACCGATCTGTACCGACGAGGTCCAATGCTAGCCCTGGCGTTTCACCTCAACAGCGTAACGGAAGGATTAGAACTCGGAGAACAATACTTCAATGCTCTGAAAAAGTTAGTGAGTCGCATGGACGATCAAGAATGGCCTGTGCCTCCCCACAGAGACGAAAACCTCTTTGCGCTTGTTGGTCCACTCGGAAGCGACAATCGCACTTCGTTGCAACGAAGATTGAGGAAGTATATTGAAGGCTGGACGGGTGATTACCTTCCATGGTTCTTCCAAGTTTTTGGCCAGGAGCTACTTGTTCAGTTAGATCAGGCGTCGTTGGGCGCCGATCTGTTAGAGAAGATCTTCGCTTCCGAAGATCGAACAGCGCTCGAGTGGCTCAGGGACGCGTTGGCCCAGAGGGGCAAGACGCTCGAAACAGAGTATGCCAACAAGCCTGAATGGTTCAAATTTAAAGCAGCTGTTCGCCAGGCTCTCATGTTTGCGAATCCAACGACCGAGACATTCCCGCTGGTCCAAAGTATCGCGACTATCTTGCATGTAAAGCCCTTGAAGAACGGAGCGATATCGTTCGCCAAGTTCGATGGCAGCACGATCGTTGCCCTGGATCCGGGGGCTACGGAGGAATTGACCCTGATTCAACATCCGTTTAGCGAATACCCGTCTGTGGGTCAACCGGCCTGGTCGCCCGACGGCAAGAAGGTTGCCTTTATTGGTTCCAACGTATCCTCCCGCGACGATATTTTTGTGCTGGACGTAAGTTCCGCGAACATCACTCAGGTAACGAATGGTCCGGGCAGCAACCGCCAGCCAAGCTGGTCGCCAGACGGAAAGAGTCTGGCCTTTACGAGAGTTGATGGTCCCAGGTCGAACATATTTACGATAGACCTGGAGACGTTAAAACAAACGCGACTCCCGGATCCGGAATGGGCTGAACATCCAGACTGGTCTCCCGATGGGCGCCTGATCGTTTTCCAGCGAAAATTGAACGACCACATTCGTCAGGTCGTTGTTATGAACGCCGACGGTTCTAACCCGACTTATCGTTGTGATGGCTCTGACCCATCGTGGTCGCCCGACGGAGAGTTGATCGCATTTGTCATGCGGCGCGACGAATCGCGAGATTTGCTCGTATTAAGCCCCCATGAAGGGGAAGCGAAGTTAGTGGAAAAAAATGATGTTTACAACCCGGTGTGGTCCCCTGATGGCACCAAGCTCCTGTACCAGGTTGGCCACGAATCCAACGGTCGGATCTTTCAAATAGATATAGATGGTCAGAATAAGAAGGAGTTGGGCAAAGGAGTTTACCCATCGTGGCAACCGGCATTAGGCGATGGACCCGAAAACACCGAGCCCATCGCCCCGGGTTCATAAATCATTTACGTTAAGCATCATCGTCGTCTTAGTCCACCACCTCCATTCCTTAATCCGCCAGGATTCCCCCGCATCGAACTGAAATCCCTCGTCCGCATTTCACCCAAGCCCCGAGCATTCTGCTGATTCTGAACCCAGCTCCTATCAGCCGACCGCTGCACGGATTCCCATCCGGAACTGGTCTTTTGTTGCACTCCACTTGACTGGTTGTAGCGATAGACGCTTCCGTCTTTGCTCGCATACACATTGTTATTCCCAACCGCAACGCCTGTATCCGTGCGCGTGTTGTACGCGAACCCGCCACCGCCGGCGGTGACCTGGCCCGTTGAGCCATTCTTCACACCGCCGACGGCACCTCCGCTAATCACGCCTGTCTGTGGGTTGTAAGTCGTACCTCTTGTACCGGCGGCGGAGTTGCCGGTGTAAACATTGTTCGCCGTGCCCGCCTGACCCGCGCTGATGCGTCCCGTGTTTGGGTTGTAAGCCGCGGCAGCGCCGCCGGTCACAGTCGTGCCCGTATAAACATTCGTGTTGGTCCCGCCACGTGCGGCGTAACGGGTGCCTGTCACTGAATTCACACCCGTGTACGCGCCGCCGTATCCAACGTTGCCAGTGTAAGGATTGGCCCATGCCGCCCTCGTTCCCGAGTACGCAACATTGCCCCACTGTCCGTAAACATTCGTCGCCGCGACTCCGCCCCAACCGTATGGTCCATAGTACGCCGTCGCGTAAGTCGCTGCGCCCCACCAGCCATATCCGTAGCCGTAAGCGAGTCCCCAGCCGGTAGCGACACCCCACGTGAACGCCGCGCCGTAACCATATGTATAAGGTGCGCCGTACCAGTAGGCACCGACGTAGGGTGGGTAGTACCAGCCGGTGCCATATACCACAACGCTACTTGACGACACGATGGTGCCGTAATAACCGGGTGTGTAACCCACGTAGACCACTTCTGGAGTTGAGCCGTAGATCTTCACGTACGTAACGTAATGCAGTGGTGAACTCACCGGTATTGTGTAAATGACTACCGGCACAGATGTGGCTACGGTCCACGGACCAGCTGGAGACGTGGCGAAGAACCAAACGCCGTTCTGCACTGCGTAATAGCCACTCGATTCAACTCGAATTACCGGCGTCGCAGTATTTGCTGCGTACCGCAGCGCCGTATTCTCAATCGATTTGAATTGCGGCGAACCGTCATAACTCACAGTCAACGTTGCCGCACTCCTGGTGATCGTGGCGGTTTGGGGAATCGCATTCGCGATCAGCGCTTCCTTTGCTTGTGGTGTGCCGGGCACGGAAACAAGCACCGCTGCTTTCTGATGAGTTGCTGGAATTTTCGCGAAGTCAGCCGGCAATTTCTCAGCCGCGACGTATTGCCAGGGGCCCATCATCGATTGCGACTTGAACCATCGACCAGAAAGAAGAATGAAATGGTCTTGTGATGGTGTATGAACGAAAATGTCATTGTCAGTATTAATGACGTAGATCAGATCTGTCCCCTCGATCCTGGCAACATGTGGCTCGCCCTGCGTTTGCAGCAACTCGGCGGGTTGTGTACTAACGAGCACTGCCGGTAGAGCATTCTGTCGTATTGCTTCTGCAAGGGAAGTCCTGGCTCCATTTTTTGATCCGTCCAGCAGATCAACTTGTTTGCTTACGGTGGCAGCCTCAAGTGCGCGTCGAAGATCTGGGGATGTTTGGCCGGCGATGGTCCATGGTCCGTTTAGGTTTGACGACTCCATCCAGCCGTCCATCAGATGCAAATAAAACCTCGCTGATGTTTGATCGCGCAGCATCAGCACACGCGTGTTGATGACGCGCTCGACGCCGGTGTCTTTTACAGGTCGCAGCACCGGAGTTCCATCGATGAGAACGAGAATCGACGGGCGGGTGCTGAAGAACACCTGTGGTGGATCGTTTTTGACTTCGTACGAAGTGCTGTTCGTTGCAGCGTGATTAATCGCCATGTCTGCCAGCAATCGATCGAGTGCGATCACTTCGTCCTGTTTCGCGGTGCGGGCCTGAAAAGCACTCTCGAAAGCAGCAGCTTTATCAGGCGCCATGGGAATATTGATCTTTTTGACTCTGAAATCCGACAGTGTGACGAGTCGATTAATCTTGTCGATCTCGGCCCGCGCTGTAAACCACAACACGCCGTACAGCGGCTGTTTACTCTGATTATCTGTGATTGCAATAGCGGCCCGCGCCGACAAACTATTACCCGACCACTCCTCGAGTTGCGGTTGGTAAACGGACACCGAATTTCCACCGATTGCGAACTTCCTGGGCCAACCGTTGTCTGTAGTTTTTGTTTGCGAAACCGCGATAACTGCGGAAAAAAGGATGATTACTAACGCGCGACTAATCCCGCTCATATGCTTTCTCTCTGCTTTCTCCAAATCTCCGTAAGACGATGCCAGATTAGAAAAAGCCGAGATGTAGTCGCATGCCCCAAAAGATACATTTTGGGCTACGTACCGAGGTATCCCACGGCAGCAATGGCTCCGTGTACTAGAGACATACATCGTTTATCGCAACCCCTAGAAAACTCGAACTAATTTGTGCGATTCGATCGTGGCAACGAAGTTGCACAGGGCGAGTTGAAGGGAGTTAGACCAATGCATAATGGTGAAGGAAATGTTTGGAAGGGACTCGTGGCTGGACTTGCCGGCGGTCTCGTAGCGTCATGGACGATGAATCAGTTTCAGGCTGCCTGGACTCGCATACAGGAAAACTCCGAGAAACCACACGGCGCGCAGTCAATGCAGCCGGCTGATGGATCAACAGGTGATGAGTCTCAGGATATGCAGGACCAGGACGATGCCACCGTCAAGACCGCTAAAATCATCTCCAGAGAAGTGCTCGGACACGAATTACAGGAGAGTGAGAAGAAACCTGCCGGTGCTGCTGTTCATTATGCATTTGGGACTGTGACCGGCGGTTTCTACGGAGCCCTTGCTGAAGTAACACCGCAAGTAACGACCGGTGCTGGTATTCCATTTGGAGCCGCTTTCTGGTTACTTGCCGATGAGATTTCGGTGCCGTTACTGGGTCTCTCAAAGGGACCAACTGAGTATCCGGTCTCGACTCATGCTTACGCGCTCGCTTCACATCTTGTTTACGGAGCGACGGCAGAATTGAGCCGCCGCGCAATACGACAGATTCTGTGACTAAACTGACTTTCTTCTGTGACCTCGCAGAAGCAACGACGCCACTCCCGCACTTTTGGGAACACACAGTCGGCAGCGACCATGCTCGCATGGCGTTGCGCTCTGACTGGCAGCGGCAGTTAAAACGAGCTCACGACGAATTAGGATTCAGGTACGTTCGTTTTCACGGCCTCTTGTCTGACGACATGGGCACGTTGATTCGCGATGACGACGAGCTTGTTTATTCTTTCTTCAACTGCGATCAGATCTTCGACTTCCTGCTTTCGATCGGAATGAAGCCATTTGTTGAGTTGAGCTTCATGCCCGGTGCCCTCGCTTCCGGCAAGAAAACAGTATTCCGCTACGAAGCGAATGTGACGCCGCCGAAAGACTACAAACAATGGGGCTCGTTAGTCGAGCGTCTGGTTTCTCATCTCGTCGATCGTTATGGGGAAAGAGAAGTGAGTGAGTGGTTCTTTGAAGTCTGGAACGAACCCAACCTGAAAATATTTTGGACCGCGAGTCAGCGAGAATACTTCAAGCTTTATCGTCACACTGTTGAAGCGATCAAGAAAGTCTCGCCGTCGCTCAAAGTTGGTGGACCAGCGACAGCGAAGAGCGAGTGGATAGAAGAGTTTGTAGACTTCTGTGAGCGAAATGATGTTCCCTGTGACTTCGTCAGCACGCATTACTATCCCAACGATGGGTTTTCGAAAGATGGTGACATCGAACAACAACTCTTCAAAAGCCAGCGTGGCATCATGCGCGAAGTTGCGCAGAACACTCGCCGTCACTCGCGTAACCGTCCGGTCTATTACACCGAATGGAATTCCTCATCCGTTCTTTGGGACCCGTTGCACGACGAGCCATATGCCGCCGCTTTCGTGGCCTCGACGATCCTGGAGGCCAACGGTCTCGTAGACGGTTATAGTTTCTGGACTTTCTCCGACATCTTCGAAGAGAACTATCTTCCTTCGGAGCCTTTTTACGGCGGTTTTGGATTGCTCACGTTGCATGGCATTCCCAAACCGTCGTATCGCGCGTTTGAGTTGTTTCACGATCTCGGCGAACGCCAGTCCCTCGTCGATGGTTTGCATGAGACGGTCGATTGCTCTCTGATTCAGAAAGATTCGAGTGTGACCCTGCTATTGACGAATCACACTACGCCTGGTCACTCGATCGAAACGGAGGAGTTGCATATTCGTCTGGACAACGCTTCAGAACCGCTTGGCGCGCGGATACAGCGAATTGATGAAGATCATGCGAATGCTAAACGAGCCTGGCAGGAAATGGGCCAGCCGGAGTATTTGAGTGAGAAAGACGTGGAGCTGCTTGAAGAAGCGTCGCAAATCGTCAGTGAAAAACAGCCGTTGCGTGTTAGCGATGGGTCAGTTTATTTGAACATACGTTTACCGCCACATGCTGTTGCGGCGATCAATATCGAATTCAACGAGCGCAGGACAAAGAGATGAAAGTATTGGAACCATCCCTGACCGATGAAGATCTCGCTCGACTCGAACGCGACACGTTTAAGTACTTTGCCGAAGAGATAAACCTCGAGAACGGACTTGTTCCCGATAACACACGGCGCGGTGCGCCTGCTTCGATTGCGGTCGTCGGGTTTGCACTTACCGCTTATCCGGTCGCGGTCGAGCGGAAATACCTGAGCAGGGCCGAAGCAATCAGGCGCACGTTGACAACGCTTCGCTTCTTTTATGAATCTCCGCAGGGTAAAGAGAAAGACGCGACTGGCTATCGCGGCTTCTACTATCACTTCCTCGATATGAAGACCGGGCGCCGCGCCGGCAAATGCGAAATATCCACAATCGACACGACCTATGTTCTCGCAGGCGCGCTCACCGCGTCGTGCTACTTCAACGGCGACACAAAAGCCGAGCGTGAGATTCGAACGCTCGCTGAATCACTTTACAAACGTGCCGATTGGCACTGGGCGCAGCACGGCGCTCTTACCGTTTCACATGGCTGGAGACCGGAAAGAGGATTCATCAAGTATCGCTGGACCGGCTACAGCGAAGCTCTGATTCTCTATGTGCTGGGTCTTGCGTCACCGACTTTCCCATTACCGCCGGAGAGTTACGAGGCATGGACCAGAATCTATCAATGGAAAAACCTCTACGGGCACGAGTTTCTGTATGCCGGACCACTCTTTATTCATCACATGTCGCACCTATGGATTGACTTTCGCGGCATCCAGGACGAATACATGAGGGGCAAGGCGATCAATTATTTTGAAAACAGCCGGCGCGCGATCTACGCGCAGCAAGCGTATGCCATGCACAATCCCAAGAAGTTTGTCGGCTACGATCGATTTCGCTGGGGTATTACCGCGAGTGATGGTCCAGGCCCGGCAGAGCATCGGATCAATGGTCGTCGCGTGCGTTTCTTCGATTACAAAGCACGATCGATTCCCTATGGGCCTGACGATGGGACATTGGCGCCGTGGGCAGTAGCGGCTTCGCTGCCTTTTGCTCCGGAAGTCGTGTTGCCTTCGTTGGCGCGTCTCAACAAAGACTATCCTGAGATTACGAACAAATACGGTTTTAAGTGCAGCTACAACCCGACATTCAAATCCGAAGAGCGAGACGGTTGGGTTTCGAGTGGATACTTCGGACTGGACCAGGGACCGATCATCATGATGATTGAGAATTATCGGACGGGTCTGATCTGGCGGCTGCTGCGTCGCTGCCCGTCTATTGTTGATGGATTGCGTCACGCGGGTTTTCGTGGAGGCTGGTTGGGGAATCCGCGTTAATCTGTGGTTAAATCGATCTTCGCCCCCAAAGAGATCTCAACGGGCTCAAATCCTCTTCGAAATAACCTCGCCCCGAAAGACCCGCGCAGTCTCGTCTCACCATTCTCGACTCGCAGCATTGCGCCTTCACGCAGCCCCACGACCGGCGTGTCGTTTTCCTCAAGATACTGTATAAGACGCTCTTCCCGTGCCTCTCCTTTGTGCGTTGAGTTCGGATCAGCATCGAGATAGTGCGGGTTGATTTGAAACGACACCAGACCGAGCGCGTTAAACGATGGCGGCTGCACGATCGGCATATCGTTAGTCGTTTTGATCGTTGGACAGGCCATGTTCGAGCCGGCGCTTGCTCCCATGTAAGGCATACCCTCATCAACTCTCTCGCGAATGACATCCAGCAGACCGAAGTCGTAGAGTGCCTTCAATAATCGAAACGTATTACCGCCACCGACAAATACTGCCTCAGCGTCTTTAACGGCCTGAACCTGATTGGCAGCCGTGTGAATCGACGTAAGCTCATATCCCATCTGCTGAAAACGCGCGCGCGCCGAGGCAGAATACTGGTCTCGATTGAATAGCGCGTAAGGGACGTATAAAACGCATCTCACATTACCGAGAAAGTCTCGAATCTCCGCTTCGGCATGATCGAGATATCCACTACCGTGCACTGTCGAACTGCTGATTAGAAGTAAACGTCTGTTCTCGTTTTTCATCGAATCCCTCATGCAGTTCCTGCAAGCCCCGCCGGACGCGGTGCGCCCTGGATACTAACCGGAAGTTGCGGTGCACAACAGACCTTCACCAATCTTTCTCGGTCACGCTGCATCTCCAGATCTTTAGCGAGCCACGACATCACTTCCTGCAAGACGCGCGCAGCATCAGCGTCCGCGGGTTCGACGATGCGATAGTGCATCCACGGTCCCTCTCTGCGCACGCCGACGATTCCGGCGCGTCGCAAGTATGCCAGGTGACGACTAATCTTCGGTTGATTAGTCTTCAATATCTCCACGAAGAAGCAGACACACACTTCGTCCGTTTGCATTAAGTTCAGAAGCCGCAAACGGGTGCGATCAGCGAGTGCCCGAAAGAATGTTTCCTTGTCAAAAGTCTTTGCTTTCCGGCTCATGTAAGGATTTTAGCACGAGTAGCGACATATGGCTTGACATATATCGAGGGTTAGCGGATACTGCCCGTTGCATATTCGTATATACGCATATGCAATCCGCTCTGGGAGGTGAGAAGATGAGTGATAATAAACAGGTAAACGCGCTGAAGGCGCATCTGGCTCTCAACGTTCGTGACGTCGAACAAAGTATTGAGTTCTACAGGAAACTGCTGGGGATTGAACCGTCCAAGGTTCGCACGGGGTACGCAAAATTCGATGTCCGGAATCCGCCGTTGAATCTGACGCTCAATGAGAAACGCTTCAACGAGCGCGGGGCCTTGTCGCATCTCGGTATTCAAGTGGCTTCGACAGAAGATGTGATGGCCACGCGTCAAAAGTGGGCTGACACCGGACTGATCACACGCGATGAGATGCAAACAAGTTGTTGCTATGCGCTGCAAGATAAAACCTGGGTGAGAGATCCGGATGGTAACGAATGGGAAGTTTTTGTTGTTCTCGAAGATAATCTAGTCGAAACAGCACCCTGCGAATGTGGAACCAAAGTCGAGGAGGCGAGCAACGCTACCGCCGTCTCATGCTGTACTACTGAACCTGTCGGAGTTACACGTGAGCCATCCGTTGTCCAGGCGCCTTGTTGCTGAACTGATCGGAACAGCAATGTTGTTGGCCGCCGTCGTTGGCTCTGGGATCATGGGCGAGCGGCTGGCCGGCGGCAATGTTGCCATTGCACTCCTGGCAAACTCGATAGCCACTGGAGGAGCACTCGTTGCTCTTATTCTAATGTTTGGTCCAATCTCGGGAGCGCATTTCAATCCGGTGGTTACCTTGGCCGACGCCTGGCAGGGAGGGGTGTTGTGGCGTGAAGTTCCGGCGTATTTGGCGGCCCAGATTACGGGCGCGTTTATCGGTGTCGCAATAGCGCATTTGATGTTTGGTTTACCATTGTTCTTTCCTTCAAAACATGTTCGCAACGGTGGCGCACAGATCTTGAGCGAGTTTGTAGCGACTTTCGGTTTGTTGGCAGTGATTTGGGGATGTGGGCGGTTCAGATCGTCAATGATTCCCTGGGCAGTGGCCATGTACATTATGTCGGCCTACTGGTTCACGGCTTCGACGTCGTTTGCAAATCCTGCTGTTACTCTTGCACGATCATTTACAGATACGTTTGCCGGAATCAGGCCTCTTGACGCGCCGGGGTTCATCGTCGCCCAAATCATTGGCGCCGGAGCCGCAACAGGGTTGTTTCGTTGGTTGTACCAGGACAAATTGCGAGATTCGGAATCAGCATGAGTCAACGAAAACGAGTCTTAATTCTTTGCACGGGAAATTCGGCGCGCAGCCAGATGGCGGAGGGACTGTTGCGGCAAATGGCTGGCGATGTTTATGAGGTTGCCAGCGCAGGAGTCTCGCCGAGCCGAGTGAGACCGGAGGCGATCGAGGCGATGCGCGAGATTGACATCGATATTTCCGCTCATCGCTCCAAGTCAGTGGATGAATTTACCAGTCAGGAATTCGATTACGTGATTACTGTTTGCGACAACGCGAGGGAACACTGTCCGATCTTACCCGGTCAAGCAAGGCAGCTCCACTGGAGCTTTGACGATCCCGCTGCTGCTGAAGGCGATGAACTCGCGCGGCTTGCGGTGTTTCGGCGCGTGCGCGATGAGATTCGCGAGAGGTTGCTAGCGTTTGTGAGAGAAAAATCTTTCGAAGTCTTGGATGGTTGGCGCGAGACGGCACAGTACTGGACCAAATACAGCAACACTATCACCGCGATGTTTGCGCCGCTTACCGAAGCGATGATTGATCGTGCAGGTATTCACGAAGGACAGTCAGTGCTGGACGTTGCCGGGGGCGCAGGTGAACCCTCGTTGACGATCGCGGCAGTAGTTGGACCACGCGGCTTCGTAACTTGCACGGACGCAATCGCAGAGATGGTTGAAGCCGCTCGCAACGAAGCAAAGCAGCGCGGATTGCAGAACGTTGAGTTTCGCCAGTGCACTGCTGACTCGTTGCCATTTTCTGACGACTCATTTGATGTAGTCGTGAGCAGGCTTGGCGTGATGTTCTTTGACGACTCAGTTGGCGCGATGCGCGAGATGCTTCGCGTCGTGAAACCTGAGGGTTCGCTTGCATTTGCGGTGTGGCACAAGAGTGACGTCAATCCGTTCTGTTATCTCGTGTCGAACGTGATTGATCGGCACATTAAAGCTCCCGCACCTGACCCTGACGCACCGAATGCCTTTCGTTTTGCCGAACCCGGCAAACTCGTCGATGTGATGAGACGGGCGGGCGTGGTCGACGTGCGAGAGGAGATCGTGAGCTTCGATATTGAAGCGCCGATCTCGCCAAGTGAGTTTTGGACCATGCGCTCGCAAACGTCAGACACGTTGCGTGACAAGCTCGCCAAATTGCCTGCTTCTCAAGAAGCTCAAATTGCAGCCGAAGTGGAAGAAGCTGTGAGAGAGTACTTTCCTGCCAACCGGATGAGATTCCCGGCAAAGATGCTCCTCGCGACTGGAAGAAAAGGGTAAAGAACGCTGCGGAACGTACTGTAGGGGCGGCCCTCCGTGGCCGCCCGTGGTTTGGAATCGTGTTCGCCAAACTCGAGACCGTCGTCATTCGGCGTCGTGTCAAAACCACGGGCGGCCACGGAGAGCCGCCCCTACAGTACGTTCCGCAGCGCCCGATGATTGGGCAATTAACGGTTTGCACAGTGATTCTGTGTAATCTGTGGCTGGTGTCATACAATAGACCGCATGCGGCGGTCGTTGTTGGACCATAAGTGGGCTGGTTATGTAATAGCGGTGCTGAGCGTGGGCGTGTTGACGCTGGTGCTCAAGATTGTCGGCCAACACGTCAACGCCGCTACCGTTTCGCTCGTACTGCTGTTAAATGTGCTTTTCATTGCAACTCGCTGGGGAAGTCTGCCTGCACTCGCAGCTTCAATCCTCGCGATGCTTTGTTTCAACTTCTTCTTCCTGCCTCCTTTCGGAACTTTCACGATTGCTGCAACCGATAACTGGGTTGCACTCCTTGCGTTTTTACTCACTGCGATAACTGCCGGACAGCTTTCCGCGAGTGCAAAAAGACGGGCCGAAGAAGCGGAAACCGGAAAACGCGAAATCGAACGTCTCTATGCCGAACTGCGTGATGCATTTGAACGCGCCAGTCACGCTGAGGCTTTACGTCAGAGCGAGAAACTGAAATCCGCACTGCTCGATGCAGTTACACACGATCTGCGCACGCCACTCGCTTCAATTAAAGCCTCGATTACAACCTTACTTGACGAAGTGCGTGGCCGCGTCAATGAGGAGCCTCCTGTCGCACTCGATCCAGAGTCACGAGTTGAGATGATGGAAGTGATCGACGAAGAGAGCGATCGCCTGAACCGGTTTATTAATGGACTGATTGAACTGGCGCGCATCGAGGCCGGTGAACTGCAACTACGACGGCGTTGGGGCGCGGTGGACGAGATAATTTCCGCGGCGTTACAAAGGGCGAATCCGATCACGCGACAACACCGCGTTGAACTCGACGTTGATAAAGAGTTGCCGGGTGTGCGCGTTGATGAGCGTGCCGTCAGCGAAGTCGTGTACACGTTGATCGACAACGCTGTGAAATATTCTCCAAGAGATTCGACGATACGCATCATTGCTCGACGTGCGGGCGAGGAGTCGATACAAATGGGAGTGGAAGACGAGGGACGAGGCATTCCGAGCGAATTGCGCGAACGCGTTTTTGATAAATTCTTTCGCGCCACGCGCGATGGCGACATCCGCAATCAGCAACCGGGAACGGGAATGGGACTGGCGATCGCTAAAGGTATTGTGGAAGCTCACGAAGGATCGATCTGGATCGAATCAGGGCGCAACAACAAGGGAACGCGTGTGATGTTTACGCTTCCGATTGGAGATGAAGACGTCGTCGATGAAACGCAGTATTCTGCTGCGACTGTTGAAACGCGATGACTGATCAACCACGCATACTGGTAGTTGATGACGAGCCGCAACTCACGCGCGTCCTACGCACAGGATTGAAGTCGCGTGGTTACGACGTGCGTGCGGCGGCTGACGGTCTGGCTGGATTTGAGGCCTTCAACGACTGGCATCCGGATCTCGTCATTACGGATCTGGCGATGCCGAATGTTGACGGTCTTGAGTTGTGCCGGCGTGTGCGCGCAGTCTCGCAGGTTCCGATCATCGTCTTGTCTGCGAAAGGCGAAGAGAAGACGAAAGTGGAAGCGCTCGATCTCGGCGCCGATGATTTTGTTACCAAGCCGTTTGGTATCGACGAGTTGCTGGCGCGTGTCAGGGCTTCATTGCGCCGTGCGCAAACGCCGCCAATGAACGAGGCGACTCAGACAATACTCGATTCGGGAGACTTTCATGTCGACCTCGAGTCGCGCGAGATCACTGTGCGCGGCAACCCGATTCATTTGACACCGAAAGAATTCGATCTGCTGGTCTATTTCATTAAACACGCTGGTAAGGTCCTCACGCACCGCACGTTACTCGCCGCGCTGTGGGGCGGAAACTACGTCGAACAGAACGAATACCTGCGCGTGTTTGTCGGCAATCTTCGCAAAAAAATCGAATCCGACGCCGCCACGCCTCGCTACATCCTCACGGAACCATGGATCGGCTACCGCTTCGATCCGGGCCAGAATTAACCACGGATCTACACGGATCATCTTTATAAACTTTTTATGAACCCTTTACGCCCTTTTTACGCGGCCGGGCGTAAGTTGGGTTTATGAGTGAAGAGATTCAACGCGAGCGAGGCGGTTGGGAATGGTTTGCCGCGGTCGCGTCCTTTGTTTTTGCCGTCCTCTCAGTCGCGATCGGTTTTGTTCTAACGACTGATTGGTTACTCGACGCTCACCTCCACCCATCGTTGCACGCTACTGGCATTGTCCTCCTCATCATCGGCCTTCCTCTCCTGATTCTGGGCGGGCACTTTATGGATCTGGGGGAGAAGAAAAACAAAAACGTCGTTCTTGTACTGTTGAGCCTCTCATCGGTCCCTTTCCTTTCTTTTTCGTGCCCTATGGTCCAGGCACAGCAAACGATTTTCAACGTGCCCAATACCGATGTGCTCGACAAAGGCAAGGTTTATGCAGAGCTTGATGCGAGCTTGAAGCCAACGACTGGCTCGGACGTTCCGAAGTTCTCCTCGTTTGTTCCGCGCATCGTGATCGGCGCGGGAAACAATGTGGAGTTTGGCTTGAATCTCACAGGCAATATTCAACCTGGTCCTGATTCGACCACGCTCGTACCGACAATCAAATGGAAGGCATTTCAAAGCGAGAGCGGATGGTCCATAGTTGCAGGCGACAACTTTTTCATTCCTGTCCGCAATCGTGCCTATAACGCTGGAAATTACGTCTACGCTGAAGTAAGCAAGACCTTCAAGCAGGGAACCAGAATCACATTCGGTGGTTACGACTTTACGCGCAATGTAGTGGCGTCAGTGAATCGCGGGGGTGGTCAGTTTGGATTTGAGCAACCGCTGAATAGGAAAGTCACACTTGCGGCCGATTGGTTTACCGGCAAGCACGCCGCCGGCTACTTCACCCCCGGCATCATTTTCAAGGCCGGTCCAAAAGTAACAGGGTATGCCGGTTATTCGATTGGTAACCAGAATGTCTCAGAGGGCAATCACTTTTTTCTGTTGGAGGTTGGTTACAACTTCAATTAAACAGCGTGAGGTCTTTAATGCTCGATTTGATCTTTATAACAGCGACGATTGTTTTCTTTTTGATAGCGCTCGGTTATGTGCGCGCGTGTGAAAAGCTGGGTAGGAGTGGTTGATGAGTCTCGAGACGTTGGTCAGCCTCGTTGTATCTGCACTGTTACTTATTTATCTCGCTTACGCGTTGTTGCGCGCGGAGAAGTTTTGAAACTCGTATGACGCTCAATGGTTGGTTACAGATAGCCCTGTTCTTTGGTTTGATTTTGCTGGTGACAAAGCCTCTCGGCATCTTCATCACTCACATTTTCAATCGCGAGCGCACTTTTCTCGATCCAGTAGCGGCACCAGTTGAGAGACTGATCTATCGACTGACGCGTGTCGACGCAAACCGCGAAATGCGTTGGACTGAGTATGCAGCGGCGATGCTGTTGTTCAGTGCTGTTTCAATGCTCGTGCTTTATGCACTGCAAAGACTTCAGGGCTTATTGCCGTTTAACCCGCAGCACCTGCCGGGCGTCGATTCCACAGGTTTCACGGGATCCTCTTTCAATACCGCTGCATCATTCACGACCAATACCAACTGGCAATCGTATCTGCCCGAAACAACGATGAGCTACCTCACGCAGATGATGGGGCTTGCTTATCACAACTTCGTTTCCGCTGCCGTTGGAATTTCCCTGGCGATTGTGTTCATTCGTGGTATCGCGCGAAAACAGATGGAGACGATCGGAAATTTCTGGGTCGACATAACACGGGCGACGCTTTGGCTGCTATTGCCGTTTTGCCTTGTCGGTTCGTTGTTTCTCGTGTCGCAGGGAGTCACTCAGAACCTGAGGCCTTACGACACCGCGAAAGTTGTCGATCCACAAACGAAGGAAGTGACTGACCAGCTGATCGCCCAAGGTCCGGTCGCGTCTCAGGAGTTCATCAAGCAATGGGGAACAAACGGGGGTGGATTCTTCAACGCCAACAGTGCTCATCCATTTGAGAACCCAACGCCGCTGACCAATCTGATTGCGCTCTTCTCAATCTTCGCGATCTCGGCGGGATTAACTTACACGCTCGGTCGCATGACCGGTTCGCCGGGACACGGTTGGGCGGTTTGGTCCGCGATGGCCGTGCTCTTTTTGGCTGGAGTGCTGGTCGCGTATTGGAGTGAAGCGCGCGGCAATCCCCTTCTGGCGGGAGCCGATCAAACAGTCACCGCATTGCAGCCAGGCGGCAACATGGAAGGTAAGGAAGTGCGGTTCGGCATTGCCAATAGCGCGCTTTTTGCGACCGTCACGACTGACGCTTCCTGTGGCGCAGTTAACGGAATGCACGACTCTTTTACTCCACTTGGCGGCATGATCCCGCTCGCCAACATCATGTTGAGTGAGGTCGTCTTCGGCGGAGTTGGCGCGGGACTCTACGGCATTCTGATCTTCGTTGTGCTTTCAGTGTTCATCGCCGGACTGATGGTAGGCCGCACGCCGGAATACCTCGGTAAGAAGATTGAATCTTACGAGGTAAGAATGGCAATGCTGGTTGTGCTCGTCTTTCCGTTGACGATTCTGGTCCTCGCGGCGATCTCCGCCGTTTCGCCGTCCTTCGGCACTTCCCAAGTGAACAATTCCGGACCGCACGGACTTACAGAGATGCTGTATGCGTTCACGTCCGGGACTGGAAACAACGGATCAGCCTTCGCTGGTATTTCAGCAAACACTCTTTGGTACAACACGACGATCGGAATGGCGATGCTCGTTGGTCGCTTCATGATGATCATTCCAATGTTGGCGATCGCCGGCAGTCTCGCGCGCAAAAAGGTTGTGCCGCCGTCGCTGGGGACGTTTCCCGTGACGACGCCGTTATTCACGACGTTGTTGGTGAGCGTGATCGTGGTTGTGGGTGCATTGACGTTTTTCCCGGTGCTGAGTCTTGGTCCAATTGTTGAACATTTAATTATGAGAGGAGCTTTGTAGGGGGCGGCACTCCGTGGCCGCCCCTTCGCGGTAAACAAACTAGCTCGAAAGAGTCGTCGCCTCCCAAGCGGCAGAGACCAATATCGAGACCGTTGGATACAAAGCAAGAGGCGGCCACGGAGTGCCGCCCCTACAAAAAATGAGCGCAGAGTCAAAAAAAGCAATTTGGAACACACAGATCGTAAAGCGGGCGATTCTGGATTCGTTTGTGAAACTGAACCCCCGCAAGATGATGGGAAATCCCGTCATGTTTGTGGTTGAAGTTGGCAGTGTGCTCGCCACGCTGCAGTTGATTCGCGGCATCGTTGCCCCGATTCCAGGAGTAACAAATACCGGCTTTGAGTTACAGATCACACTATGGTTGTGGTTCACCGTGTTATTTGCAAATTTCGCCGAGGCGATGGCCGAAGGGCGTGGCAAAGCGCAAGCCGATAACCTTCGCAAGTCAAAAACAGAAACGATTGCACACCGAATTCTTTCCGGTTCTCAGACAGAAGATGTGCCCGCGCCGCAGTTGCGGAAGGATGACGTTGTAATAGTTTCCGCCGGTGAATTTATTCCCGGAGATGGCGAGATCATCGAAGGCGTCGCTTCTGTTGATGAGTCGGCGATTACCGGTGAAAGCGCTCCCGTGATTCGTGAGGCTGGTGGTGACCGTTCTGCTGTAACTGGAGGTACGCGCGTTCTTTCCGATCAGATCAAGGTTCGCATCACTTCCAATCCAGGCGAGACGTTTATCGATCGCATGATCGCACTGGTTGAAGGCGCCGAACGGCAAAAGACGCCAAACGAGATCGCGTTAAATATCCTGCTCGCGGGCCTGACGATTATCTTCCTGCTTGCAGTCGTAACTCTTCAGCCATTCGCCATTTACTCCAGGGCGCCGCAGACGATCTTCGTCCTCGTATCACTTCTAGTTTGCTTGATCCCAACAACAATCGGCGGACTTCTCTCAGCGATTGGGATTGCCGGCATGGATCGGCTTATTCAGCACAACGTGCTGGCGATGTCTGGGCGCGCTGTTGAAGCGGCTGGAGACGTGAACACACTGCTGCTGGATAAGACAGGGACGATCACTCTTGGTAATCGGCAGGCTACTCAGTTCATTCCTCTTCCGGGAGTAAATGAAACTGAACTGGCGGAAGCAGCGCAGTTGTCGTCGCTTGCTGATGAAACTCCCGAAGGCCGATCAATTGTAGTCCTGGCAAAGGACAAGTATGGCCTGCGTGGACGAGAGCTGGCGCCTCATGAAGCTCACTTCATCCCTTTTACAGCACAGACTCGAATGTCAGGAGTTGATTACGACGGACGTGAAGTGCGCAAAGGCGCTGCAGACGCAATTGCGAAATATCTAAATGGACTGGGGAAGGCGATGCCGAAGGAGTTGGGCGGAATCGTCGAAGACATTTCAAGAGCCGGCGGCACGCCATTGGTCGTTGCCGAAGACCGTGTAGCCCTTGGTGTCATTCATCTTAAAGACATCATTAAGGGAGGAATGGCCGAACGCTTCAAACAGATGCGCCAGATGGGTATCAGGACTGTGATGATCACCGGCGACAACCCTCTGACTGCTGCGACGATCGCACGCGAGGCTGGAGTGGACGACTTTCTCGCCGAAGCAACCCCTGAAGACAAGATGGCGCTGATCAGACGCGAACAGGAAGGTGGCAAGCTGGTCGCGATGACAGGCGACGGGACCAACGACGCACCGGCACTGGCCCAGGCTGATGTGGGTGTGGCGATGAACACTGGGACTCAGGCCGCCAAGGAAGCCGGCAACATGGTCGACCTGGATTCTAATCCGACGAAGTTGATCGAGGTTGTCGAAATCGGGAAGCAGTTGCTGATGACGCGTGGCGCGCTGACCACGTTTTCAATCGCGAATGATGTAGCAAAGTATTTCGCGATTATCCCGGCGATGTTCGCCGCCGCATTTCCGGTTCTGAACACACTGAACATCATGGGATTGCGAACGCCGCAATCGGCAATTCTCTCGGCCGTGATCTTCAACGCGGTGATCATAATTGCGTTGATTCCGTTGGCCTTAAAAGGCGTGAAGTACCGGCCCATGAGTGCAGCCGCACTGCTGCGTCGCAATCTACTGATCTATGGGCTTGGAGGAATCATCGTGCCCTTCATTGGGATCAAGATCATCGACGTTGTTATCCATGCGTTTGGGCTGGCTTAACCTCCAAAGAGATGTGTTGGGGATAAGAGGGATGAAGAATTTAATTACGGCAATTCTGATGACAATCGTCACGACGATCCTGTTGGGCCTGATCTATCCGCTCGTGGTTACCGGGTTGGCCCAGGTCATCTTTCCTGACAACGCTAACGGGCAACTCATTCGAGCATCGGATGGCACACTTGTCGGGTCACGTTTGATTGGTCAGCCGTTTTCGTCGCCGGGCTATTTTCGTTCACGTCCCTCGGCAGCAGGCGCAGGTGGTTACGATGCGGCCACTTCGTCTGGTTCAAACCTTGGTCCGACGAATCAGAAATTGATCGATCGTGTCAAAGCTGATGTCGAGAAACTGCAAGCTGAGAATCCCGGCAAGCCAGTGCCAGTTGATCTGGTAACGACTTCAGGTTCGGGCCTCGATCCACATATCTCACCGGCCGGAGCTGATTTTCAGGTTCCACGTGTAGCGCGTGAGAGAGCGATGAGTGAAGCCGAAGTTCGCAGCATTGTGGCGGCGCACACAGAAGGGCGGCAATTCGGTTTCCTCGGAGAGCCGAGAGTGAACGTGCTCGAGCTCAATCTTGATTTGGACCATAGGAAAGCGATGCCACGTAATGATGAGTAACTTGTGATTTTCCTAAAGTATGGTTGTTCAACTGAAAAGACCATCACCCCAGGCACTGCTCGCCAAGCTGAAAGTTGGCGACAAGCCGACACTTCGCGTTTACATCGGTGCTGCTCCGGGTGTTGGTAAGACCTGGCAGATGCTGGAGGACGCACATGCTTTGAAGCGCGAGGGTGTGGATATCGTCATCGCAGTTCTCGAAACTCACGGTCGCGCTGAGACTGCCGCGCTGGCCGAAGGACTCGCGCGCTTGCCAATGCGCAAGCTTGAGTATCGCGGCGTCACGTTGGAAGAAATGGACCTCGACGCGGTCATCGCGCGCGATCCACAGGTCGCGATCGTTGACGAGTTGGCCCACACCGACGTTCCCGGATCAAGGAATCGCAAGCGTTACGAAGATGTTCTCGATCTTCTCAATCACGGCATTTCAGTCATAACTGCCGTAAACATACAACATATCGAATCATTGAATGACGTCGTAGCGCGGACGACGGGTGTGCGTGTGCGAGAGACGGTGCCCGATTACTTCTTCCGCCGCGCAGACGAAGTCGTGAACGTGGATGTTTCGGTCGATACGCTTCGCACGCGACTGCGACAGGGAAAGATCTACGGCGTCGAGAAGATCGAGCAATCGCTTAACAATTTCTTTCGCAAGGGGAACCTGTCTGCATTGAGAGAACTGGCATTGCGTCAGGTGGCCCAGGATCAGGCTGCCAAGGCCCATGACTACCGCGCACGCGAAGGGTTAGAGCAACCCGTTATTCCCGAAAAAGTGATGGTCGCTATGGCTTCGCGCGGGAGTGCCAAGAAGCTTCTGCGCACAGGCTCACGCATCGCCGGCCGTCTTGCTTCGGACTGGTATGCCGTGTACGTCGAGACACCGCGCGAGGAGATGGGAAGGATCAAGCCCGACGACTACGCCGCGTTGCAGGAAAACATCCAGTTCGCGGGAGAGTTGGGCGCGCGAGTGGTGAAGCTCAAAGCGAGAAAAGTTGCTGACGCGCTGATCGATTTCGCACGTCGCGAAGGGATGACACACGTTGTGTTTGGACAAACGTCGCGTTCGCGTTGGGACATACTGTTACACGGATCAATCATCAACCGATTTCTTGATGAAGTACGGGACGCAAACGTGCACGTTGTACCGGTTGAGAATGCGGACGACGGCAAGCGAGAGATCGCCGAAGTATGAATCCATGCTCTGAACTATGAGTTTACGAGCCAGGCTACTGACCGGATATGCGGTATTCATCGCAGCACTCGTGGTGCTGGGCGCGTGGAGTGCCTGGCGGCTGCACGACATGGGAAAAGTGTCGAGACGAATCATTTCCGAAAATTACGATTCGGTTGTTGCCGCCCAGGAAATGAAGGAGAGTCTGGAAAGGCAGGACTCGGCTGCTTTATTTGCCCTCCTCGGTGCGAGAGAAAAAGCACTGGCCCAACTTCGGGAACACCGCGCTCGCTTTGACGCCAACTTTCAGAAAGCTGCAAACAACATCACTGAGATCGGCGAGCCAGGCGCGATCGAAGCAATACGACAGAACCGGGATATTTATTACCGACGTTTCGACTCCTTCATCGCCAAAGCAACTGACGAAAACACCCCGCCGGCGGGTGATAGAGCGAGTGCGCTGCATTCTGAATACTTCACACAACTCGAGCCTCAGTTCAACAAGCTGCGCGCTGACTGCGAGCATCTGCTGCAACTGAATCAACGCGCAATGGTGGCAAAGTCAGAGGCGGCAGCCGGCGTAGCGCAGCTCTGGTTTTATCGCACGCTTCTAATCGCGGGTGTGCTGGTCGCAGCCGGATTATTCCTCGCATTTTTCCTGGCTAACCGAATCGTTGGACCACTGCAGGAATTGACAGCCACAACGGCAAAGATTGCCGGGGGTGATCTCAATGCCAAAGTGTCGGTTGGTTCACGCGATGAGGTGGGCTTACTGGCCGCCGAATACAACCGGATGGCGGAACGCATTCGACAACTACGCAGTTCCGATATGGGCAAGTTGCTCGTTGCCCAGCAAACAACCGAAGCCGCGATCGATTCTCTTTACGATCCGGTAATTGTTACGGACGGGGAAGGCCAGGTAACCAAACTGAATCTTGCTGCAGAAGAAATTTTCGGTTCAGAAAAAGAAAACCGAGGCAGACATGTCGGCGAAGTTGCTCGCGACGAACGCATCGCGGGTGCAGTCGCTGAAGCACTGGAATCGCAGCGTCCGGTCGCAGGTGAAGGAATGTCGTCGGTGCTGCCGCTTGCAGTTGACGGCTCAGAGAGAGCATTCCGTTTGCGGACCACCCCGATGCGCGACAACGAAAAGCATCTGCTGGGCGCGGTCACACTGCTTGAAGATATAACTCACCTGCGTGAGATCGATCGTATCAAGTCTGAGTTCATAGCGACGGCCTCGCATGAACTCCGCACGCCTCTAACCAGCCTGCAAATGGGTGTTCATCTTTTGCTCGAAAGAGCCGCCGGCGAGTTGAACGACAAGCAGGTAGAAGTGTTGAGTGCGTGTCGTGAAGACTGCGAGCGGTTAGACAAACTGATGCGCGACTTGCTCGATCTTTCCAGAATCGAAGCAGGGGAAACCAAACCCACGCTTGAGCCTGTCAGAACCATAGACCTTATCAACTCAGCAAGTCAGGAACTGCGCCCACAAGTTGAAGCAAAGGGACTGGCGTTCAGGGTTGATGCTCCAGTGGAGCTTCCCAACGTATTGGTCGATCGCTCGCAAGTTGAACGCGTTCTCGCCAATCTCGTGATCAACGCAATTCGCTATACGAAACAAGGTGAAATAAGGATCAGCGCATTGCCGCGCGGCAACTTCGTCGCCGTTTCAGTCTCCGATACTGGAGCCGGAATCCCGCACGAGTATTTGCCTCATATCTTCGACAAGTTTGTGCAAGTGCTGGGCGCGCCCATTGGCGGCGCAGGGTTAGGGTTGGCCATCTCGAGACTGATCGTCGAAGGCCACGGCGGACAGATCAGTGCGCAATCTGAACCGAAGAAGGGGTCGACATTCACTTTTACGTTACCCATTGTCGCGTCGAAAGACCATCAACATATTGCCCAGAAAAATTTGCGCGACGTGCGGATTGGAATGCGGTGAAACAGTATGAGCAAGCGAATTCTGATTATCGATGATGAAGAGCACATTCGTCGCATGATGCGACTGACATTGGAAGCAGCCGGTTATGAAGTCGGGGAAGCACCTGATGGATCCGAGGGAGTAAAAGCGTTTGGTGATGGATCCAGTTGGTCGTTGGTGGTGCTGGACCAACGTATGCCTGGTATGGATGGTCTGGAAACTCTTCGCGAGCTAAAGAACAGGAATAACAGCGCCCGCGTAGTGATGGCCACGGCATATGCATCGATTGAGCTTGCGGTCGACGCGATGAAACTCGGAGCTACTGATTTCGTGCGCAAGCCGATGACTCCGGAAGTTTTGCGAAATTCCGTCGCAGCGGCGTTATCGAAATCGCCTGTCGAGACACCCGTTTCTGGGGCTCAGAGTGCGCCGTCTTCTATACCGCAACCTTCGATACAAACCATCACGATGAACGGCTTCACCATTCTCGACGACACCGAGACCCTCGTCACAGACGATCACCAGCGGAGATTTGTGGTCGTCAGTCCGGATGGTGAAAGGCATGACGTGTTGGTTGAGATACAGAACGAACCTATCGAGTACGTGCAGCGCCTGACCGGACACTATCTCGCTCCTGACAATTCTTTTTGGACCTCGCAGGCGCGAGATTTATTGAGTGATTTTTTATGGAACGAGGGTAAGACACCGCCTATGCATAGATTAGTGATGAAGAGTCTTGGCCCGGAAAAGCTGCCGGTAGCAGCGCGTTGGAAGGCATAAGTTTGCGATAGAAGGATTCATTGTGAGCAGAAGGGAATTGAAGAATGGCAACTGCGATTAAGCGGTTACTTGTCGGCCGGGCACTCAGAACCGAGGAGGCAATACACGAGCGCCTTACAAAGAAAACTGCCCTGGCTGTTTTTTCCTCAGACGCTCTCTCGTCGACGGCTTACGCAACAGAAGAAATTCTGTTGGTACTTGCCGTAGCTGCTGCCGCTACCAACGGCGCTTCATTTCATTATGTTGTGCCGGTATCGATCGGCATCGCCATACTGCTTGGCATCGTTGCCACAAGTTATCGCCAAACTATCCATGCCTATCCTTCCGGTGGTGGTGCCTACATCGTCGCGAAAGAGAATCTCGGGACTACACCAGGGTTGATCGCAGGCGCCTCACTGCTCGTCGATTACGTGCTCACAGTTTCAGTGTCGATTGCCGCGGGAGTCGCAGCGATAACGTCGGCGGCACAAGGCACGCGCTACGCGTGGGTCAATGATCACAAGGTCATTCTCTGTTTAATCTTCATTGCCTTCATCGCCACTGCGAATCTTCGCGGCGTGCGAGAATCGGGAGCGCTGTTTGCGACGCCCACATATGTGTTCCTGGTGAGTTTCCTGTTCATGATTGCGTTTGGATTCTTCCATTACTTTACTTATGGCGGCGCAGCTCCAGTTCCAAGTCAGGAAGAGTTGAAAATTGCGGAAGGCTACAGTCTGCAACCTCTCACTCTCTTCCTTTTGCTGGGAGCCTTTTCAAACGGCTGCGCTGCACTGACGGGAATCGAAGCAATCTCAAATGGCGTTCAGGCATTCAAAAAACCCGAGGCGAAGAATGCGGCGACGACGCTGGTGTGGATGGCGTTGCTTTTAACAACGATGTTCCTTGGCACCAGTGTTATGGCCTATCTGTATCACGTGCATCCGAAAGAGAGTGAAACTGTCATTTCGCAGTTCGCGCGCATAATGTTCACAGGCTCGTTCGGCTGGTTTTACTACGTCGTACAAGCCGCAACTGCTGCGATCCTTGTGCTGGCAGCCAACACGGCGTTTGCGGATTTTCCGCGATTATCAAGCTTGTTGGCGCGCGATCGCTTCCTGCCGCGACAATTCGCCAATCGTGGTGACCGTCTTGTCTTCTCGAATGGCATCATCATCCTCGCCATATTTTCAGGCGTGTTGGTGATTGCATTTGGTGGCGACACTTCTCGTTTGATCCCGCTTTATGCCGTCGGCGTGTTTCTATCGTTCACGCTTTCGCAATCGGGAATGGTGGTCCACTGGCTCAGAGAGCGTTCGAAGTTGCGGGCGAAGAGAAAGGAAGAGCAAGCCCGGTCCGAACAGGCTGGTCTGACGGGAGCACAACCGAATCAAACCGGTGCGCAACCACTACCAGACATTGAACTTGAAGATGGAGAGATTCACCGGTCCTATTTTGTTACCGACGACGTGACGGCGCCGGCCAACTGGCGGAAATCGATCGTGATTAACGCTCTGGGCGCTGTGGCTACTTTTGTCGTTCTCTGCGTGTTCATTGCCACGAAGTTCATCCACGGCGCATGGATAGTAGTGGTGGTGATCCCGCTTTTGGTTCTCCTTTTCAGAGCTATCCACAAACATTACGTGATGGTTGCGAAGCAACTCTCAACGGATGGACTCGAGCAATTACGACCCATAAAACACACCGTCATCGTGCCGATTTCAGGCATACATCGCGGTGTTGTTTCGGCGCTTCAATATGCGCGTTCGATTGCGTCTGACAGAGTGCAGGCTGTGTACGTGGACTTTGAGGAGGAAGCGACTGCAAACTTGAAGGACAAGTGGGAGCGTTGGGGCGCGGGAATCCAGCTGGTAGTCTTGCCTTCGCCTTATCGCGAACTGACGCGACCGCTGGTCAGGCATATCAACAGGCTTGCTAAAGATAATAGCAACGACATCATCACGGTGGTTCTTCCTGAATTCATTCCCGCCAAGTGGTGGCAACATATCCTGCACAATCAGAGCTCGCTAATGCTGAAAGGCTCGCTGCTATTCAAGAGAGGAGTGATTGTGACGAGCGTGCCTTATCACCTCGAACACTAACCGGCGCAATATCCTTCAATCTCGTTAATCTTTGAATCGAGTTCTGAGTTCAAGCTTTAGCTTGTCAGGCGTGGAACAGACAGTGTTTGCGCATAGCAGCGATCCGTCCTCAATCCGCGTTCATCTGTGGCTAAAAGAAACGGCAGTCTATCACGCTGCGAGGTATTGCTCGATAATCTGAACGAACTTAGTACAAACAGGACGAATATAGATCACCCGATTACCTCAAACGCATGCGTTTAAGTCCGTAAATACTGGCACTTTTTTTGCGTTTCAACGGGTATGAAATGTCAGAAGCTAAGCACTTATCTCAGCGTCGTAGTGTGCGCACTACTCGCAACTGCAAGTACCGTCGTTGCCCAGGACAAGGAGAAGTCAGCCCTTGCTCCACCGGCCGTCCTTTCACCTGCCGATAAAGCAACCATTCAGACGTTTGAGAAACAGGTAAAGGAATACGTTGATCTTCGTAACAAGCTTAGGGAGAACGCACCCAAGCTTTCAAAAGACAGCACACCCGAACAGATACAGGCCTATCGCACCACGCTCGAACAATCAATTCGAAGTGTGCGTGCGAATGCAAAACGAGGCGATCTATTTCGACCCGAAACCGCAAGCTACATTCGTCGCACGCTTAAAACCGAATTCCAGGGAAAAGATCGACAAGAGTTACGCGATACGATCTTTGAGACTGAAACACAGGGCGTGGTCCTGCGCGTGAACTACCCGTACGCGCAAACGGCAGAGTTATCGGAAATGCCAGCAACGCTGCTTGTTAAGCTGCCGCAATTGCCAAAGGAAGTCAGATACCGGTTTGTCGGACGAAATATGTTGCTGGTGGACCGCGAGAGCAACCTGATTATCGACTACATGACTGAAGCATTGCCATGATTGGAGAGTGACGCAGATGCGAAGTATTCAAGCTCGAAATTTTCTTTTAGCGCTGCTTATCAGTGCAACTCTTTTTATCCCTGTATCTGCGCAACGACTTACAAACGCCGATGTTAAAAGCGCTCCGGTAAAGCTGTTGCTGCCGGTAAAAGACGGCTCAGTTCGGTTTGCAGTGATTGGTGATACAGGTTCCGGTACTACAGAACAGCGGCAAGTTGGCGACATGATGGTCCGGTATCGCGCGGTGTTTCCATTCGAGTTTGTTTTGATGATGGGCGACAACTTATACGGCGGTGAAGCACCGAAGGATTTTGAGAAGAAATTTGCGGAACCCTACAAAGTGTTGCTCGATAACAAGGTAAAGTTTTATGCGAGTCTTGGGAATCACGACCTGCCGCTGCAAGTCAATTACACAAATTTCAACATGGATGGTAAAGAGTACTACCGGTTTAAGAAAGGCAATGTCGCGTTCTATGCGTTGAACAGCAACTACATGGACAAGAAGCAGGTGCAGTGGCTGGAAAATGAATTATCCAAAGACACTTCTGAGTGGAAGATCTGTTTCTTTCATCATCCGCCTTATTCCTCAGCAAAGAAACACGGATCCGATCCGCAGCTGCGAGAAGTCGTCGAACCAATATTCATTAAGTACGGTGTGAAGGTAGTTTTGACTGGTCACGATCATGTGTATGAACGAATTAAGCCGCAGAAGGGAGTCTACTACTTTGTCTCTGGAGCGGGCGGCAAACTCAGAACCGGCGATATCAAAAGCACGTCACCGTTAACGGATAAGTCGTACGATCGCGACATGCATTTCATGTTATTCGAAGTGGCTGGAGATCAGATGTACTTTCAGGCGATCTCACGAACCGGAGAGACTATCGATTCCGGTGTTATTACGCGAGTGAAAAAGTAGCCACAAGATAACTCTGATTTAAAACAGTTTCAGATTTACGCCGATATTCGGTTCGACGGGGAGCAGCAGATGTTCGCCGTCGCTCTTCGTGTCGTTTACTTCGTAACTAACAGCATGACTAGTCATTTCTGAGGCAGGGAAGGGTAAAAGAATATCTGTCAACTCCGGTGCTCTGGAATCTTCATTGAGCCAGAGATCGTGTAACTCGGGTGGAAGAATTACCGGCATGCGAGTGTGAATTGTTGCCAGCAACTCATTCGCAGTAGTAGTGATAATTGCGCACGATGCGATCATCCGTTCATTGGACCGCCACTGGTCCCAAATTCCTGCAAACGCGAAAGGCGCTCCATCTTTCAACTGGAAATAATAAGGCTGCGATATCTTCCCGGATCTTTCCCACTCGTAAAATCCATCCGCAAAAATGAGGCAACGCCGTTTTTGAAATGACTCGTTGAAGCTCGGTTTTTCAGCAATCGTCTCGACTCGCGCGTTGATAATTCCTTTGGGTTCTTTACTCCAAAATGGAATCAATCCCCACTGAAGCAGCCGGGCTTCGCGCGACATCCCGCGTTGCACAAGGGTAAGAACCTCCTGCGTTGGCGCGATGTTGTAACGCGGCGGCAAGCTTGGAAGATCGCCGTCGTCAAAATTAATTAAGTTGATTCGACGTGGTTGTTTGAGAGTAAATCTACCACACATGCTGTTATGGATTGGGCGACAGTTCAGACGGATTATATTGCGGCTCATTTTAACCGCGAAGGGTTTTTCGCGCAGCCGGCGCGCAACTCACGTTGAGTAACTCGTCCCTTTTTGTAAACGATCTCTTCAGGTGAGACTGTTGGTTTGATAGCCGGTGGTGTTCCTCCTCGGGGAACGAATTGCCTTCCCCCCTTGAACTTTCCACACGTGTGCAAAGTTTGCCTGAAAACTTTTGCCGGTCGCTTTGTAAGTGCCGCTGTATTTACCTAAGGCCACCACTGTGTCGCCACCGTCGATGAATTCCTCGGGCACCGCTGCGAAGCCGTCCCACTCAGTGCCGAGGCGCATGAACACTCCGCTGGGCGCTGCATTTGGGCCATGATACGTTCCGCCATAAGGAAAGCCTTCGGCTTCGATCCAATCGATATCGGGGCTTAGAAATCTGATGACTGACGGTATGTCGGCTTCAGCAAACGCCTGATATACCGCCTTAACTGAGTTGAGATTACTCAAGGGAGGTTCTCCTAATGGGTTTGGGAATTAAAGGCGCCCCATGCTAGCACGGCAGCGCTTGGGCCACAAAGAAGTACAGGAACAGTAATTGGTTTAGTTTGAAAACGCTACAGGGTTTCAGGAGATGCTGATGATCTCTTCCCAGGGTTGTCGCTGCGCTCCAACCCGGGGCTGAAATTAGCCAACGCCTTCGGCGTTTTTTCGAGCAGAGCCGATACCCAAGAGGCTCAGGATGCTTTTGTGCCTTTTGTGCTTTTTTGTGGCAATGACTTGCGATAGTCTCACCAGTGTGACTGGCATTATCGATCAAATGAAACCCCCTGATTGGGACGAGGTGCGCTCGATCTATCTCGAGGGCATTCGTGGTGGAAACAGCACATTTGAGACAGAAGCTCCGTCATGGGAGAAGTGGAATGAGGGACATCTGCCGGTCCCACGTTTGGTGATGCGCGATGAAGATGTGGTCCTGGGTTGGGCCGCTTTGAGCCCGGTGTCAAAGCGCGAAGTGTATTGCGGTGTCGCCGAAGTAACTGTTTACGTCACAGAAAAAGCGAGAGGAAAGGGAATTGGTCGTTTGTTGCTTGAGGCACTGATAACTGAGTCTGAAAAACATGACATCTGGACACTGCAAGCGTCGATCTTTCCTGAAAACACTGCCAGCGTTGAGTTACATCTACGCTGTGGATTTCGTGAAGTTGGCAGACGTGAACGAATTGCGATGCTCAGAGATGTCTGGCGCGACACCCTGTTATTTGAGCGCCGCCGGCGCGACTGATTATTTCTTCTTAGCGCCGAGAAGTCTCGCCGGAATGGAGTAGAAGTTTTTCAGAATGCGGCGAGCCTCGGGTACTCCGAATCCTGCGCCGATGGCGAAGTAGAGCATTCCGTAAGTTCCAAGCACCAGGATCGCGAGCGGAATTGCGTGAATCGGTGGGAGAAGCTGTTTGAGTCCAAAACCGACAGCGGCTGAAATGCCGGCAGCGGTCCAGAGTTTGACCAGATAGAGAGCGGCGACGCCGGTTGTACCAATCCGCGAGTTCAATGAGCGTCGCAGTAGTAGATACTCGATCCAGCCGGAAATGCCGGCGGACGCTGTCAATCCAGCAACACCCCACTTAAGATCAAGACCCAGTACCGGCGGCAAGATGATCGCGCAGATATAACCGAGTACGGTGGTTAAGACGACGCGAATGGTCGCGAACCAAAGTGGCGTTCGTGTGTCATGCAGGGCGTAGTAAGTTGACGAGTAGAGCCGTCCATGCGTCGAGGCGAGCAGTCCGATCGTTGAGCCCGCAAGAATTCCCCAAACATACACTGAATCGGCGTGCTTGAATTCGCCGGTCTGATACAACGCTCCGGTCATCACATCGCCGAAGATAAACATCGCCATCGACGAAGGCACAATGAAGAATGAAATTCGCTGTAATCCGGCGTTTAAGCGGCTGCGGAGTTTGACTGCAATTTCGTCTTGCGTGCCGAGAGTGCCCGACATCGCCGGTAGTTCGGCGGCTGAAACCGACATTCCAAAAAGACTCACCGGCAACGTGTAAAGACTCTGCGCGTACGTCAAAGCTGCGACGGCCTGTGAGCTGATCAGTCCGGCGAGCATAGCATCGACAAATGCTGAAATCTGGACCACGCCACGACTCACAAACACCGGAATGAAGTTCGTCAGCACCTTCCGCACATTGATATCAACTGTGTCGAGCACCGGTCGCAAACCCTTTAGTAACTTCAAAACAGTTGGCAGTTGAACTGCGATCTGCAAAACGCTGCCCGCGACGGACCCGATTGCAACCATGATGGCGAGGCGAGCCTGATCCTTGCCTCCACCAAAAACGATAAGTGTGGTGATGATTGCGAGGTTCCATGCAACCGGCGCGATGTAGGAGAGAAAGAACTTGCGATGACTGTTCAGAACTCCCAAACACCATGCGGATAGTACGAGCAACCCGGCGCCAGGAAAGAGAATCTGGACCAGATGAATTGTCAGTGCCCGCGTTTCCGGATTGAAGCTATACGCAAAGAGATTGACGAAATATGGAGTTGTCAGAACTCCAACGAGCACAATCACGGACGTCACAAACACCAGCAACGTGAGAACGGCATTCGCAACGCGAGTCGCTTCTTTCTTGTCACCGCCTGCTAAGAGTTTTGCGTAGACAGGAATGAAAGAAGCTGACAGCGCCCCTTCGCCGAAGACGTTCTGCAGAAAATTGGGGATCCGAAACGCGGCGCTGAAAGCGCCTGCGGCATCTGATGTGCCCAGATAATGCGCAAACACTCGTTGCCTGATAACACCAACAATGCGACTGATCAGAATTCCGGTTCCAACCAGTAGCGCTGAGCGACCGGTTCCTTCCTCGGGTTTAGGAGTGGGAAAGTCTCCGGTGGCTTCGCCTACTAGATGCGTGGATTCACCCGCTACTTCCTGAGTGTCGATATGAGCGCTGATGCTGATCTGTTTGTTGGGGTCTTTTAGATTTGCCACAGAGAGACGGTCAAACGAGCTCAAAAAAGCGATCCAGTTTACATCAACTTACGGAATTGTGCGTTAAGCCGCAGATTTGGGTAGTGTCTTAATTGATTTCTCTGTGCAACCTCTGTGTTCTCTGTGTCTCTGTGGTTAACTGATTCGCAGCAAGCACTCACCACAGAGACACAGAGAACACAGAGGTTGCACAGAGAGGAAATGCAAAATTAAGACATCAAATCTGCGGCTTAACACTATAGTGGTATCGATGGCTCATCCGTCAGGGGTAGTTAAAAACTCTCAAATCGCGTGATGTATAAATCCCGCCAGCCCGCCACAATAAGGTTTCAAATCCTGATTACAAACGGAGTTCGAATCAATGAAGACTTCAATAGTTCTTGTTCATGGAGCGTTCGCAGACGGTGGGTCGTGGGGTGAGGTAATTCCACTGCTTGAAAAAGCGGGCTACGACGTAACTGCAGTTCAAAATCCACTCACTTCATACGCCGACGACGTCGCGACCACTCGCCGCGTAATAGATGCGCAAGAGAATCCAGTCGTTCTCGTCGGACATTCATATGGTGGCGCTGTCATTACTAAAGCGGCGATTGGTGCAACGAATGTTTGCGCGCTTGTTTACGTCGCCGCGTTCGGACCGGACAACGGTGAAAACCTGCAATCCCTGCTGCAACAGTATCCCTCGAAGATCGGCGCTGCCCTCGTTCCAGACGCGGCAGGATTTCTGTATATCGACCGCTCGAAGTTTAAAGAGGTCTTCGCGGCTGACGTCTCTGAGCGCGACTTGAGCATCATGGCCGCTACACAGAAACCGATCAGCTCGCAGACTTTTGGTCAAGTTTATGAAGCGCCCGCATGGAAAGACATTCCGAGCTGGTATTTGCTGGCGACTGAGGATCAGGCCATCAATCCTGAGTTACAGCGGATGTTTGCCGAGCGGATGCGTGCCACGACTCATAAGGTAAAGGCGAGTCATGTTGCCTTTGTGTCACAGCCGGCAACCGTTGCGAAGATCATCGAGGAAGCTGCCGAAAGCACGGTACAGCGGGCATCAGCAGTGCAGGTTTAATTACCTTTTTGGATCTACCCTGGAGTGCGGTGCCAAGGCACGGCACTCCAGGATGCGCGTAAGTCTCGCCATTTAACTGCAACATTCAGGCCTTAAACCTCACTAACTCTTCAGCAATACCTTGTTAGATAACGAATCCCGGCGGTGTACTTCTTATTGAAGGACCATTTTTTCGGAGCCCGGAAGTTCCGCGGATCCGAGCCACTGAGATCGGAGTCTGAAGTAAAATGAGGATCTTGCCGCGCCTCAATATGCCGACGCGAAAAGCGGCGCGCCGTCTCTGGCGGCACTCAAAAGCTCACCTCTCACTCCAACGAGTCTACTATTCGGTCGAATTTCTTCTCTTTGTCGTAATTTACTTCATCATCTTTTCAGGCAGTCGACTGCGGCTCATCGATGGCTGGGGCAGCCGCATGGACACAATTGTCTCTGTGCTGCTGGCTATATTCTTCGTGATCACCCACATCGTTGCTCGTCGCCGGCTCCTCCCCAAAATTGAACGTTATTACGCTCCCGCACCTTACGACGAGCGCAAGATTTTTTTCGACCTCGGACAAGGCTCACAGCACGTTGCCAGTATCGATCAACTCTATCAACGCGTTGCTGAGAAAGTCAGGAACGCACTCGACGCCTGCAATGCCGCCATCTTCATCCGTGACGACGCAAGCGGAAACTTCAATCTGCGAGTTTTGTCCGTGCAGGGGACTGACGCTGAAACAGACTGTGGCGGAAAACCTTTGCAGTTGAATAAGCGCGCGTTCGTGGTGCGAAGGCTCCTAAATCTCTCTACGCCGCTGCTGATCGAACCGCGAGAAATCGAGACGTGGTCTCAGGCACTGAATTCAGTTTTACCTTCAACACGTGAAGAGCGTGCGAGCGAACATGAAGTCCTGCGCACGATCAAGTCGACATTGCTGGTCCAGATCAGGCAGAAGAACGAGCTCGTGGGAATACTTTCGTTTGGTCCAAGACGCGGAGGCTTTCGGTATTCGATTGCGGATCGCGAACTCTTGATGTCGATCGCGGCCCAACTCGCGTTAATAATCGATAACGCGCGACTAACCGAACGCATGGTGGCCCAGGAACGGATGCGTCGCGAACTCGCTCTCGCGGCAGAAGTGCAACAGCGACTTCTTCCATCGTGTGCGCCAAAAGGCGTTGCGATGGAGATCGCCGGATTTTGCGAACCCGCGCGAGGTGTCGGCGGTGATTATTACGACTTCATCAACTTCGATAACAGCGGCCAGCTTGGTCTGGCGATCGCGGACGTTGCCGGCAAAGGCATGCCCGCGGCGTTGTTGATGTCCACTGTGCAAGCTACCTTGCGTAGTTTGACCACGAGAAATGGTTCGAGTAGTCCGGCTCATTCCGAGTTGTCGTCGATTGTGAGCAAGCTGAATCGTCTGCTGTTCAACTCCACGAACGGCGAACATTACGTCACCTTCTTTTACGCAACCTTTGATGAGGCCACGCAACGCCTGACATACGTGAACGCGGGTCACAATCCTCCGCTATATCTTCAGGCTGATTCCGATTTCGAAGTTAGGCAACTGACCTCGGGCGGGTTAGTCGCCGGAGCATTTGAGCACGCCGTCTACGAACAGGAGACGGTGCAGATGAAACCGAACGATCTCCTGTTCCTGTACACAGATGGTCTCAGCGAAGCGCTGAACGTCGAAGGCGAAGAGTTTGGCGCCGGCAGAATCATGGACACGTTGAAGTCGATCAAGACTCTGTCTGCCGATCAGATTCGCGACGTGGTTGTGCGACGGGTCAAAGAGTGGTGCACCGGCATGTCACTCTATGACGATCTTACCTTCGTGGTTATGAAGGTTAAATAAGGCCACAAAAAGCACATAAGGCACAAAAAGCACCAAAGGCGTGAATAAATAAATTTGCGCTTTTGCTTTTTGTGCCTTTTGTGCTTTTTTGTGGCTCTTCTTTGTGGCTTGGTTTAAGCTCAACGCGTTATGACGTTCACAAGAAAGACATCGGCGTTTCTGGGGATGCGGGCTTTGCAGAATCTCGTGTCCGATTCGATGGCAATCGATATGGGATCGGCTTCGACGATCATCTCTGTGCGCGGGCGTGGTGTGGTCATCGATGAACCATCGCTGGTTGCAATTGATTCTACTACCGGAGAGGTGATTGATATCGGGCAGGAAGCACGACAGAAGTATGGGCGCGAGGCGCGCGGGGTGACGGTAATCGCGCCGATGATTAACGGCGTCGTTGCGGATTTTGAAAGAACCAGGGAGATGCTGGCCCACTTTGTACGAAAGGCTCGCGGCGGCATCTCACACTTCAGTCGGCGCGCGCTGATGAGTGTGTTTTCCGATGTCACTCCGGTGGAACGACGCGCGCTGCTCAGTGCTGCGCAACACGCGCGCGTCGGTCGTGTTGGCATGATTGAAGAAGGTCTCGCGGCAGCGTTTGGTTCTGGTGTCAGTGCAGATGATGAACGCGCCTCTGCAGTGGTTGATATCGGGGGCGGAACAACGAATGTCGCCATCGTCGCGAGCGGGAAGATCGTGCGAGTACGCGCTGATCGGATCGGCAGTGCGAACATTGACGCCGCGATCATCAATCACGTTCGACGTCACCGTGGTTTGCTGATTGGTGCGAGAACCGCGGAACGCTTGAAGCTCGAATTGGCTTCAGCAACGTTGCCAGAAAATCTCGGACAGGAGATCCCGATCAACGGCAGCGACCTATTGACAAGAATGCCGCGCTCAATCGAGATCACTGCCGGCGAAATCTATCCGGTGGCGCAGGAAGTGGTGCGTCGAATCGTGGAAGGCATTAGTTCAACTCTAGGCGAACTTGCGCCGGAAGTTGCAGGTGATATTTACGATCGCGGAATCATTCTCACCGGTGGTGGCGCACTGTTTGGTGGTTTGGACGACTACTTACGTGACGAAACAAAACTGCCTGTTCGAGTTGCTGCTGAACCGCGATATGCCATCGTGCGCGGGCTCGAACAGATGTTTGACGAGCCACTGATGCTGCGGCGGATCATGCGGCAGGAGTCTCACATCTCGTTGGATTTGGAGACCGAGGCGCTGTGAGGAAGTTCCTCCAGCGTTGCGCAAGGCTACTGCTCGTTCTTAACCAATCTTTGTGCTTTTTGTGGTTTATTGTGGCCTAACCCGATCGTGGTATATCTCTCCTATCCGCCAGTGGTAGTCAAAAACTCTCCCATAGCGTGATGCGCTCATTGTTCAATTCTTGAACAATAACAATCCATTAAAGAACAACCCGACGGGGAATGTATGACAACGAGGAGAACACAACTCCGATGAGTAGAAGTGCAGCTAACAACGAATTTCCTGATCTCGCGCGAAGAGAGTTTCTGAAAAACTCGATGCTTGCAGGCGGCGGCATCTTCGTCGCTTCTCGTTTGCTAACTGAAGGTGGCATTAACGAAGTCTCGGCAGCAACGCAGTCATCCACTGTCTCACCGGCAGCCGAAACTGTTTCGATAAAATTGCGTGTCAACGGAACCAACTACGGATTGAAAGTAGATCCGCGGACTTCACTCCTCGATCTCCTGCGTGAAAATCTCGATCTGCCCGGTACAAAAAAAGGCTGCAATCACGGACAGTGCGGCGCCTGCACGATCCTTGTTGGCGGTAGACGCATCAACTCGTGTCTTGCTCTCGCAGTTGTCTACGACGGAAGTGAGATTACGACTATCGAGGGTTTGGCAAGAGGAGACGAACTACATCCGCTGCAATCCGCATTCATTCGTCACGAAGGATTTCAGTGTGGATACTGCACGCCCGGACAGATCTGTTCGGCTGTAGCGATGCTGAAGGAAGTGGACCAGGGCACTGTCAGTCACGTCACTGAAGATGTGCGGCAGCCGGGTCGCGTCGCTCTCACTGAGATCGAAGTTCGCGAACGCATGTCGGGCAACATTTGCAGGTGTGGCGCCTACCCCGGAATTGTCGCTGCAATTCGTGAGGTGAGTGGACAGGCTGCGGGAACAGGAGTGTGAGTTAAAGATGAAACCGTTTGCATACACACGTGTAACGAATCAGCAGGCAGCTTTGCAGGCTATAGTCCAGGACAACACGAAATTTCTTGCCGGCGGCACGAACCTGATCGACTTGATGAAGGATAACGTCGAACAGCCCGCTCGGCTCGTGGATATCAACCGTCTCGAGCTCACGCAGATCGTCGATCAGAATGGCGGATTGCGATTAGGCGCCCTGGCAAAGAACAGCGACACCGCTAATCACCAACTGGTGCGCGAACGTTACCCGCTGATCACGCAGGCGATTCTTGCGGGTGCGAGTCCGCAACTGCGAAATGCGGCGACTAATGGCGGCAACCTGATGCAGCGTACTCGTTGTTATTACTTTTATGACGTGGCAATGCCCTGTAACAAACGACAGCCCGGTTCCGGCTGCGGCGCGCTCGAAGGCTTCAGTCGCATCCATGCGATCTTCGGAGCGAGTCAGCAATGTATTGCAACGCATCCTTCCGATATGTGCGTCGCGCTTGCAGCGCTCGATGCGGTGGTTCGAGTTGAAGGACCACAGGGCGCTCGCACAATTCCCTTTGCTGACTTTCATCGTTTACCTGGAGACACACCGCAGATCGATACGAATTTAAAACGCGATGAATTAATCACTGCGATCGACTTGCCTGCATCCGCAACCAGATTTTCCGCACATTCTTACTACTTGAAAGTAAGAGATCGTGCGTCGTACGCGTTTGCGCTTGTTTCGGTCGCGGCTGGGCTCGAAATTAGTAATGGAACGATTCGCGAAGCGCGTGTGGCAATGGGTGGTGTGGCCCATAAACCCTGGCGCGCAACGAGAGCAGAGCAGGCTCTAAACGGGCAACGAGCGGATGAAGCGACTTTCCACCGTGCCGCTGAAGCCGCCATGCAGGGAGCACAGGGGACTGAGCACAATCGTTTCAAAATCGAGCTGGGTAGGCGTGCGATTGTTCGTGCCCTCACGATCGCTGCCAACAACGGGAGGTCAGTATGAATCAGGCCCTTAGACCAGCAATTGGCAAACCAGTTGAACGTGTCGATGGACGTCTCAAAGTGACGGGTGGAGCGCGCTATGCGGCCGAGTTCAAAGTCGCGAATGTCGCGCATGGCGTGCTGGTGATGAGCACAATCGCCAACGGAAGCATTCGGTCAATCGATACGAAGGCTGCATTGAGTGCGCCGGGCGTGATTGAGGTACTCACGCATCAGAATGCTCCGCGCGTTCGCTTCCCTCAACGTCCGCAAACCATGGACGATTACGTCGCGCCTGTTTTTGGCCGTTCGCTTCCGGTGTTACAGGACAACACGATCTACTTCAATGGTCAGCCAATCGCAGTTGTCGTAGCTGAGACACTCGAGCAAGCGGAGCATGCCGCGACGCTTGTGCGCGTCGTCTATGACGAGCGCCCTCCGGCGACGAGACTCGAATCCGAAATAGCGCGTGCGTTTCCACCGCAGGAAGGATTGATGAAAGAGTCGCCAACGGATAGACCGGCAGACGTTGTACGCGGTGACCCGCAGGCATTGAGCAAAGCAGAGGTCGTTATCGACGAGACCTACACGATTCCGATTGAGACCCATAATCCGATGGAACTGTTGTCGACGATTGCTCAATGGACCGACGGCAAACTAACCGTGCACGACAAGACGCAATGGGTCGCGAATACTCAGGGTTATCTGGCGCTGGTCTTCGGTATTCCCGAAAGCGACGTGCACGTGATCTCGCCATTTGTTGGCGGCGCATTCGGATCGTCACTACGTCCCTGGGCGCATCCGGTTGTTGCAGCGATGGCCGCGCGTGCTGTGCGTCGTCCGGTGAAGCTCGTCGTCGCACGCAATCAGATGTTCACTTCGCACGGACATCGCCCTTACACAGTGCAGCGTGTGGCACTCGGAGCCGGCCGCGATGGTCGCTTGACTGCGATTGTTCACGAAGGCACGGCGCAAACCTCTCTCTACGAGGAGAACACTGAGAGTTTGGTAAACGCTACACGAATCCTTTACGCCAGTCCGAATTGCATCACCAAATATCGTTTGGTGCGCGGCAACATTCAAACGCCGTTATACATGCGCGGTCCGGGTGAAAGCTCCGGCGTGTTTGCGCTCGACAGCGCGATCGATGAGCTGGCTTACAAGCTGAAGATTGATCCTTTGGAAATGCGGGTTCGAAATCATGCGACGAGTGATCCTTCAAATGGATTGCCCTGGTCCAGCAAGTCTTTGCTCGAATGCTATCGCCGCGGCGCTGAAATTTTTGGCTGGTCGCGGCGTAAGCTTGAGCCACGTTCGATGCGCGACGGTCGTTACCTCATTGGCTTGGGAATGGCGACCGCAACCTATCCCACGTTGCGCATGCCCGCTTCGGCGCGTGCACGAATTTTCAACGACGGAACGGCAGTGGTCCAATCCTCGGCCAGCGATATGGGACCCGGAACATGGACCACGATGAAGATCGTGGGCGCCGAAGCGTTGGCGATGGATTTGAGTCGCGTGCGTTCTGAACTGGGTGATTCGAGTTTGCCAAAAGGTTCGGTTCACGGTGGTTCGGGGACTACCGCGAGCGTCGGTTCTGCGGTGCACGAAGCGTGTTTGGCAGTGCAGGCAAAACTGCTTGCCCTGGCGACAATCGATCAGCGTTCGCCTCTTAATGGTGCTAACGCGCAGCAAGTCACGGCGGAAAACGGTCGATTTTTTCTGAAAAGCGATTCGTCGCGCGGTGAAACCTACGCCGAGATTCTTCGCCGCAACAACATGGAATCGATCGACGTAACGGTCGACTCGACGCCTGGCGACGAAGAAAAGAAGTTTTCAATGCACGCATTTGGCGCGCACTTCGTTGAAGTGCGAGTTGATGCGGAGTTGGGAAGTGTGCGGATCATGCGGGTTGTTTCAGGTATTGGCGCAGGACGCATCATGAACGAGAAGACGGCGCTGAGCCAGATAACGGGCGGTGTTGTTGGCGGTATCGGAATGGCTTTGTTGGAAGAGACCGTGATGGACCATCGCATGGGGCGCATCGTCAATGCGAGTCTTGGCGAATATCACGTGCCTGTCAACGCCGACATTCCGGCACTTGAAGCATTCTTTGTCGAAGAACACGACGATCACGTCAATCCAATTGGTGCAAAAGGTATCGGCGAAGTCTCGTATGTCGGCACCGCAGCCGCGGTTGCAAACGCGGTGTTCCATGCGACCGGAAAACGTATTCGCCAACTGCCGATCACACTCGACAAACTGTTGTGAGGTGCTTGCCTGCGAACGGAAGGGTTGTAATGAACGAAGCACAAATGATCGTTGAAGCATTTGGGGGGCTGGAGCCCGGCAAGCTTGCAGCACTGGCAACGGTCGTATCGGTCGAGGGTTCATCTTACCGGCGACCCGGGGCGCGCATGCTGATCAAAGAGAACGGCGAAACAACAGGAGCACTCAGCGCCGGTTGCTTCGAACAAGACGTTTGCGACCGTGCTGCGAAAGTGATGTCGACAGGTGACCCAGTGCTCGTCAAATACGACACCACCAGTGACGACGACATCGTTTGGGGGCTTGGATTGGGTTGCAACGGCGTGGTTCGCGTGCTGATTGAGCCAGCGAACAACAAGCGCGTGGAGAGTCTTATGCAATTGCTTGCTGAGTGTTCGGAAAGTTCTTCGCCTGGAGCAATTGCGACTGTGTTTCACGTTGAAGGTGACGCCGAGATGGCGATTGGAACAAGCGCGCTCATGTTTCCTGACGGCTCAGTAGACGGACAGTTTGTTGCTCCTTCGATCTTCGAAGACTTGAGTGAAGCGGTCCAACTCACAGCCTCGAGTATCAGGCGTTACGAGGTGACGGGCGGCTATTCGCACGTCTTCATCGAAGTGGTGCAGCCGCGTGTGCGGCTTGTCGTGTTTGGCGCCGGGTTTGATGTTCTGCCAATCGTGGATCTGGCCGCAAATCTCGGTTGGCACACAACGGTTGTCGACACGCGCTCGCGTGCGTCCAGTTTTGAACTCTTCCGAAAAGCTGATGCCGTTTTGCTATGCCAGTCCGAAGATGTCCTGTCGCAGGTTTCACTCTTCGAATGCAGCATCGTGGTGGTCATGACACACAACTACCTTCAAGATCTCGAGGTGTTGCGACAACTATTGACGGTACCTCTGGGGTATCTGGGATGTTTAGGACCACGACGGCGTACGGAGCGGCTCGTAATGGAACTCTCAGACGGAGATATTCATAACTTCGGAGCTGCATTGCGACGCCTGCATGCGCCAATAGGCTTGGATATCGGCGCTGAAACGCCCCCAGAGATTGCGCTCTCAATCGTCAGCGAGATTAAGGCTGTGTTGTCGGCACGCACTGGTACGCAGCTTAGAAAACGTGGAGGCTCGATTCACGATTCTTTCAGTACGACTGATACGTCACTAACTCCAAAGTTTTCGTTGCCCGTTGCAGAAACAGAAGTCGGGCTTGCGTGTAAAGTCTAGTTCCGGGACATGAACATCGGCCTCATTATTTTAGCGGCGGGCGGGTCCACGCGACTCGGAAGTCCAAAGCAGCTCTTGCGCTACGAGGGACAAACTCTCATACGTCGAGCTGTAACCGCTGCTGTTGAGTCGGTTTGCGAACGCGTCGTGGTTGTGATTGGAAGTCGTGCCGCGGACGTTGAGCGTGAACTCGAAGGCATGGCTGTCTCCATCGTCGAGAATCCAGATTGGGAGAAGGGGATGAGTTCTTCGATCCGGGCAGGACTCACAGAAGTTCTTCACGATGAGACGAAAGCAGTCTTGATAATGTTGTGTGACCAACCGCTCGTGACGGCCACTGTTCTGGATAATTTAGTTGAGACCTATCACAAAACGGATATGCCGATTGTGGCTTCAGAATATGGCGCCACCCGCGGCGTGCCCGCCCTCTTTTCAAAAGAGCTCTTCGCAGAACTTGCAGCGTTGGCTGGAGACGAAGGCGCGCGAAGGGTAATCGCAAGATATCCTGAGATGGTGGCGACCGTAGCGTTTGCGGATGGTGTTGTTGATATTGATACGCGATCTGATTACGAAAGGGCGGTTGGACAGGATTTACAGGATTGTTCAGGATTGACAGGATAAATCTTGCAACTCTTCTTAATCCTGTAAATCCTGTCCCATCAACCGCAAAACAAATCGCGCTTTAGTCACTGCTCGCGGCGTCGAAAGCAACAACTTCTGCCCGCGTGTCTGCCTTTCACCTTTATCAACAGAACCCGGTGGCCCAGGCGCAGTAACATCGTTAACCTCAATAACACTCTGCAGATTCGTCGGCTCCTGAACGTCTATCAACAACTTAACTTTGCCGGCTGTCGCGCTAAAACGATTATTCCCGTCTTTTTGAAAACTCGTATCAGTGTGTAAAACCGATGTAACCACTTGCGGCCGGTCCAATTCGACATCATCGCGGATCGTAAATCCGCGATCCGGAGCGTACGCGAACTCTCGTGCAAACTTTTTCACGCCGAGTTCAGGTTCATACGCACTGGTTGCATCGCCTTTCACCAATAGCCGATCTCTCTCGAGCTTAACGTCAACGATCCTTATCTGATCGAGACGTTCATACGGCACACCCGCAAAGGCATCATGACCCACGCCCTCTTTCGCTTGTCCTTTGCCACCAAACAGTAAAGTGTTGTGATGTTCCGTCATCGGCACACCTGCATAACCAGTGTCGCCGGTCAGATATTCACCGCGCGCAAAGATGATGAAGCTGTTGGCGTCAGGATGCGCGTGCCCGGAAGAGAGTCGCCAGTCAGGGAACTCTCTCACTTTTGCGGCGGTGTGATGTCCTTCGCTTGGACCACATTTGAATGCGACGGCGACCGCACTTTTGCTCCAGTCACTACGCCAGAAAACAACGTCGTGATCGCGAAAGTAATGCGACGTTGGTTGGCGATCGATGCTTAACGCTTTGATGTTGTTGTCGTACCAGACAAGCGACCAGAAATCCTCGGCATTGACTTGATCGAACCCCTTTAACCATTCGGCAACACCCTGGGCTTCTCCACTGCGGAATCTTTGGGCCAGTCGATAAAGCAGGTTGTAATTGCTGTAAAAGCGTCCGTTGGGATGAGTTCGCTTGTATTCATCACCCTTGCCGGCGCGCGTTAGTGGTCCTTCGAAGATATCGCCAAAGTCAAACACATAACGGCCGTCTGGCAATGTCGAATGAGCGACGTACTTGTGCATGTCTCGAAAGCCCGGCAGGTCGTAGAGATCTTCACCCGTCGCATGTGCGTGTGCGTCTAGATAATGGACCAGCCATGGAGTCGAGAAGATCCAGTATTCAAAGCCCTCGTAGTAATAACCGTCTTCGGAATAGGTAGCGAGCACACGATCGAAGATCGCACGGGCCAAACTTGCCCACTCCGCAGCTTCAGGGGCTTCGCCATAGAGGGCATAAGCCGTCACGCCAAGTCCGGCAATAGGAATAAAGGTGTGGTTCTGACTGTAAGCAAACGTTTTCCCGGATTTTGGTTTGAAGTAATCAGCCAGCTGGCGTGCTTGTTTGATGAGCTTTTCGCGATAACGAGTTCGTTCGCTCTCGCTCAGGTCGTTATAGAGCAGATCGTATCCCCAACCGAGACCGTACAGCAGATGACCCGCGGCCAGATCGACGTTTGGCTTATTGTTGGCATAACCCCAAATGTCGTAGCTGACGGCCGCGTCCATGAACTTCTTCGCGGCTTGCAGGTACCTTGGGTCGTGCTCGATCTTGTAAATAAAAGCTGCCTCGGCGATCGCGATACCGACTTCATTCTGTTCTCGTCGTTTCTGTGCCGGTGGAGGTGGAGGCTCGGCGTTGAGCGCGCGCACGCGGCGCAGTGCCTGTTGCCAGATTTCCTTGTGAGTAGTTCGAGCACGTTCGCGAAGTTCGTTCAACTCCGCATCAGTCACATAGACACGCGGATGAACACCTGCGAGTTCCGGCTTCAGTGCGGACTTGCGCGAACGCATCAACTGTAGCAGCGGATGCTCACCCTTAAGATTCGCGCCGGCTTTTTTCTCCTCCTCCAGCTCGCGTGCATCCTGAGCTAAAAACGGAGTCACCGTTGAAAGAAGAATCAGCAGTAAGCAACACGCCGAAGCATTCCCTGGAACATTTCTCATTCGATCTTTTTGTGCCTTATGTGCCTTTTTGTGGCTAATCCATGAACATGCCGCCGTTGATCTCAATCGTTTCACCAGCAAGATAACTCGCAGCATCCGACGCGAGAAACGCGATCACCTTCGCGACCTCTTCCGCCGTACCAACGCGTCCCATCGGGATTCCATTTACATAGCTCTTCATCATCTCCGGTGAAGAGAATTGCTCGTGATACGGGGTGTCAATCACGCCAGGCGACACAGCATTTACGCGTATTCCGAATGGCGCCAGTTCCTTCGCCAATCCTTTTGTGAAGGTGATTAACCCACCTTTAGCCGTTGAGTAATGTATCGAGCCGAGGGCGCCGCCAGTACGACCGGCAATCGACGAGAGATTAATTATCGCGCCTGTCTTCCGTTCGATCATCGACGGCACAACGGCCTTGCAGCACAGAAAAGCACTCTTCAGATTCAGATCCATGACTTCGTCCCAACGCTCTTCAGTCAGGTCGAGGATCCGGAGACGTTCGATTAACGAACCAGCATTGTTGACGAGTACGTCCACTGGTCCAAACTCTTCCGTCACGCGTTTCACCAGAGCCTCGACGTCAGCGGTGATCGTTACATCAGCCTGCACCGCAATCGCACGACCACCACTGGAATTTATTTCCTTGCGCAGGAGCTCCGCGTCCTTTTCGTTGCGTCTGTAGTTGATCGTCACCGCAGCACCCGAGGCTGCCAGTGCGCGCGCGGTTGCCCGTCCAATGCCACTCGCCGCTCCTGTGATGATGGCTGTCTTGCCTTTTAGATCTATGAAATTCATGAAGCCTCCTTCGAACCCTTTAACTGCTCAATCTTGCCACTCAATGTAAACAACACTACCGTGCCAACTGGCGCCAGCAAACCTGCCGTCACCAGCACTGGTACATATGAAAAATGATCGACGACCCAGCCGGTCGTAAATATGAAGATCATCGAACCGATACCGGCTCCCGTGCCGCCCAATCCTGCAACTGATGCGACTGCCTTGTCGGGGAAAAAGTCACTCGGAAGCGTCTGAACGTTATTGATCCAAACCTGAAAGCCAAACAACACCACGCCAATTAACACCAACGCAAGGAATGGATTGTCAACAAACGCCGCGAGAATTCCTGCGGGCATCAGGCACGCCGCAATCAGAATCACAGTCTTGCGTGCTCGATCGACGCTCCATCCGCGCGCAATCAGATGGCCTGACAACCAGCCTCCCGACAAACTGCCCGCGTCTGCCGCCACATACGGGACCCAGGCGAATAGTCCGATCTTTATCAAACTAAAGCCACGCGCGTCGGCCAGATACTTTGGCAACCACGTAATGTAGAGCCACCAGACAGGATCGGTAAGAAAGCGCGCCAATACGATTGCCCACACCTGACGGTAGCGAAGCAGATCGCGCCAGCGAAGCGAAGCGACAGCGACAGGAATGGAAGATGGCGCTATCAGCTTCAGTTCTTTTTCAGTGATCCATCGATGTTGTTGTGGTGGCTGATAAATCAGCAGCCACAAGATTAACCAGACAAATCCGAGGGAACCCGTAACAATGAAAGTCGTCTGCCAACCGTAGCGCAATTGGAGACCGACGATCAGTGGTGGAGCGACTATCGATCCGATGGCGGCGCCGCTATTAAAAATCGCCATACCGAAAGCGCGTTGTCTCGCTGGAAACCACTCGGCGACAGTCTTGGCGGCGCCAGGCCAGTTGCCCGCTTCACCGAGTCCCAGCACGAAACGAAACAGACTGAGGCTTCCGAGGCCGCGGGCAAAAGCATGGGCCATCGCAGCCACTGACCACACAGTGATCGAGAGCACAAAGCCGAGCCTCGTGCCGATACGATCGTAAAGTTTTCCGGACACTCCCTGACTGATCGTGTAAGCCAGCAGAAACCAGGTAACAATGCCACCAAACTCTGTGTTCGTCAGTCCGAGATCGCGAGTGATTACAGGCGCCAGGACTGAAATCGTGAGTCGATCAATGTAGTTGATTAGCGTCGCCAGAAAAACCAGGCCGACAATCCACCACCGCAGTCCTTGAACCTTAAAGGCAGATTTAGCCACAGATAAAGGTGGAAAAGGCGGATTTGAGTCGACCTGGCTCATTCTTTAGAACAGTACCTTCACTCCGAACTGAAAAACGCGCGGGTCGTCTGTTTGTGTCAGCGCGCCGAAGTTTGTGGCACTCAGATTTGTGACCAGCGTGCGGAAGTTTGGATGGTTGAAGAGATTAAAGACCTCGCCACGGAGCTGCAGCCGGAATCTTTCTGTCAGTTGAACCTTCTTCATTAACGACAGATTGAAATTCTGCGTGCCAGGCATCTCGATCAGGTTACGAGCAACGTTGCCGATCAATCCGACTCGCGGAGCAAACGCCGCAGGATTGATCCAGCGAGTAGGATTTTGCCCACCAGGAACATTACGCCAATCGCCGACCAAATCGACGTTGGTCCCAAAGCCATTGCTCGGTGACGCCGTCGCGCGGCTTCCTCCGGAGATGCTGACGAATTGTCCCGTTTGCAGAGTAACGATACCCGATAACTGCCAGCCACCAAGGAAGTGACGGGCTACGCTGTTGCTCTTTTCGAAGAAGGGAAGTGCGTAAACGTAGCTCATCGCAAACACGTGACGACGGTCGAAGCTTGCATTGCCTTTGTCGAGACCGGCGTCAAACGGAACTCGAAGATCGGAAGTCTCAGTGTCAAAGTTATTGAGAGCCTTGCCGTAGGTGTAAGCCATACTCACGTTTACACCACGCGCCACACGTCTTTGCGCACTGATCTGAAGTGAGTTGTAACTCGATGAGCCGGTGTTCTCTTGCGATCGAATGGTGCTGTAGCCGAGATATTGCCGCACGGTGTCAGTGGTTGCGTTAACGAATGCACCGGAAGCATTTCTGGCTAATGCGACATCCGGCAGGACGAAGTTCAAGTCGCGTCTGTGCGTAAGGTGTCGCGCCTGATTACCAACGTAGCTGACATCTACGACGAACCCTCCGGGTAGCTGGCGTTGAACACCCAGGCTATACGCGTAAACGACGCCCGGAGGCATGTCGAAGTCAAAAACAGTCAGAGCCTGGACCAACGGCCGTCCAGTTCCGGAGACGCCAACCGTGTCGAGTGGATTATTGAAACCAGTTAGCCCGGAAAGATTTGCCGGAGTTTTGAACTGCCGGCCCTGAGTGATCGTCGCGACGGTTGCAAACGGTGCGTTTGTTCCCGCGTCACGTACTGGATTCAGAAGGGTGCGATCGTAATAGATTCCACCGCCGCCGCGAATAACTGTTTTGCCCGTGCTAAAAGGATCCCATGCGAAACCGAAACGCGGCGCGAAAAGTGGACCACCGCTGTCGGCCAATCCGCTGGGTCTGTCGGACTTCAGTCGTTGCAGGTTTGGATCGCTAACCTGAGCATTACTCGGCAACACGAGACCGTTGTAAGGATCGAAGAAGCCCTGCGCGCGAGTGCCTTGTCCGGTCGGGTCTGAGATCAGATTTATCACACCACCCGAAATGTTACTTCCCAGTGGAGCTTTGGCCGGATTGAAACGGCTCGGATCAAATCCAACAATGTTCCCGAGATCCGTATAGGGCCAGGGGATGTATTGCATGCGCACGCCGAGTGTCAGAGTCAGATTCTTGCTCAAGCGCCACTGGTCGTTAGCATAGAGCTCGATTTGATTGTAGGCCGCAGGCGCTGCTGTTGTGTTTGATGTTTCGGTGTATCGCGTATACGCGCCCAACAACAGATTAGCGAGTGCATGACCGCTGTCCTGTGGTCTAAAAGACGTGCCCGCTGTCGAGCCGGTGCTGAAAGTGATCGTGCCTCCGTCGCGCACGCGCGTGTTCTCATTCTTGTTGCTATTGGCGTAGAGCATGCCAAATTTGAACGCATGGTCATCGTGTACCCAACTGAGATTGTCCCGAACTTCCCAGTTGCGAGCGTCGATAACGTAAGGCAAGCCATTGCCGCTCAGAGTCGCGAAGCCCTGCACTGAGAATTCCGGAATCTTGTTGAGCCTGTTCTCCGGAAAGATCTCTGTAAAGTTCAATCCATAAGTGTCACGCGCAATCTGTGCGTCGTCCTGATAAAGGACTGATTGATCGTTCCGCTGCCAGGAGACCATCGCTTCGTTGACAATCGTCGAGGTCAGCACATGTGTGTAACTGGCGAGAAAAGTCTTGCCGAGCCGAATGTGATTATCGGGAGCAATCGGTAGTACCTGATTATCGAAAGTCGATCCCAGCGGGTTGTCGGAGTCAAACCGGTCGCGAATCCAGCGTCCAAAGAAGCTGACGCGATCGTTAAGTTGATAATCCACGCGTAGCAGTTCCTGTCTCACATTGCGACGAATGTTGGCAGTGCCGATAAATCGGTTAGAACCGGCATTCGCGCCCGGGAAGAGTTTCGCCAGTGCGATCCCGTTCGGCGACTTTTTCGCGTCGGGAATGATGTTGTTTGGGAACGGTGTGCCGTTGGTTGAAGCAGACTTGTCACACAGAATGAACTTGTCTGAAGAATTACCGGCAGGAATAGACGTGGTGCAGGTGTAGTTTGCGGGCAAACCGGTCGGGAGAAAGGCACTGAAGTCGCCATTCTTCATTGCTTCGGTTGGCACAAGCTCGTTGAAACCGGCAGCGGTGCGCGGCAATTTGTACTCGAGGCCTCCGAAGAAGAAGAGTTTCTTTTTATACAGGGGGCCACCGATAAAGCCGCCGAAGTTGTTGAAACGCAAATACGGTTTTTGTGGGGTGCCGGCTGTTATCTGCTTACTCTCCCAGGAATAAGCATTCAGCTTGTCGTGACGAAAGAACTCAAAAAGTGATCCATGAAAATCGGAAGTACCGCGCCTGGTGGCTACGTTAATTGATGGACCTGCTTGCGAACCATACTCTGCACTGTAAGGACTTGATACCAGCTTGAACTCCTGAATTGCGTCGACGCTGATGTTGTTCACGAGCGTGCCGACGGAGCCGTGGTCCACGTTGCTGATGCCATCCAGCGTGGGCGCAGTGCGACGACGCAGACCGTTGATTGCCGTGTCGTCGATGCGGACGTTTGTGCCTTGTTGCGAATCGTTATTGATGGCGCTGGTACCGGGCGCGAGGTTTACGAGTTGTGCCCAGTTACGACCGTTGAGAGAGAGTTCAGTCACCTGTGTACCTGAAATCAGCGTCTCCACGTTTGCGTTTTCTTTATTTACTGTTTGATAAATCTCGTCGCGCACGTCCACCTGCTGCGCGATCTGCTTCACGCTCACGGTGATGTTGAGAGAGAGCGTGATCCCGACGTCGACTTTCACGTTCTCCTGGATTGAATCGCTGAAACCCGTAGCCTGGACCGTCACGCGATAGAGTCCGACCGGCAGGTTGGTGACGATGAAATAACCTTCATCGTTTGTAGTGGTGTTGCGTCGCACGGCCAATTGCGGGCTCTCGATAGTCACAGCGGCATTCGGAACGAGCGATTTGTTCTCATCCGTAACAATTCCGTTAATGGAAGACGTAATCTGCTGCGCGTGACTGATGCCTGAAAACAGCAAAACTAGCGCAGCTAACCAGAGGAAGCGACGCGGCAAAAGCCTTGCGACTGAAGATCTAATCGTCATTGTTCGCTGATGCATTGCGAATGTTGAAGCCTGGGTTGGATTTGCCATGTCTTACTCTCCTTCGAATCAGGATGGGCCGGTTGAGACTGGGCTCTCAGCGAGGACTGTCCTCGGCCCGTTTTCTGTTATCGCTAACACAGCTTTTTACCCGCCTCGGCAGCGGGTAAGAGTTCGGTGAACTATTAAGCTGTTTTGATCTGGCGTTTTCGGGTTTTGCTCGAATCAACTTTTGTCGCCGGAGCCGTCGATTCACGGACTACCAGCTCGCACGCAAACGACTTCTCAGCGCGTGGCTGTTCGCGATCTCCTTCGACGCGGCGCAGCAGAAATTCGGCCGCCGCTCTTCCTTGTTCGCGAGTCGGTTGTCTGACTGTTGTAAGCGCGGGCGACGTATGCGCAGCGACCGGAATATCGTCGTAACCGATCAGCGCGATGTCTTCGGGAATGCGGAGTCCCGCGCGCTTGATCGCGTTCAGCGCGCCCATGGCAGTAAAATCGTTGCGGGCAAAGACGGCGGTGGGACGGTTCTTCAGCTCTAAGAGCTTCATCATGCCGTCGTAGCCCATCTCCTCTGTAGAGTAGCCAGGCATCTGTTCCGCTGCTTCGCGGCCACCCGCGATCAAGCCATCCTCAACCGGTAAACCATGATCCTTCAACGCCTCGAGATATCCCTGAAAGCGGCGTAGTCTCAGCCCTTCAGTTAAAGAAATCCCAATAAAACCGATGCGTTTGTGTCCCATCTCGATCAGGTGAGTAGTGGCCTCGTAGCCACCTTTTAGATTGTCGGCCGAGACCAGATCCGCTTGGGCGTGGCGAAACTCTCTTCCGATTAGAGAGACTGGAATACCGGAATCGATCAGTTCCTCAAGACGTTCATTGCCGCTTTTTGAAGCACGTGTGGCAGCGATGATACCGTCCACTCGATGATCGGCGAGTGCGTCGAAGGCTCGCACGTCTTCTTTGGCAGTATGTTCACTGATACAGATAAAAAGACTGTAGCCGCGCTCTTCGAGCACTTCGCGAACTCCACGCGTCAGCTCTGCAGCGAATGGATTTGCGATGTCGCCAATAACCATGCCGACGGTTTCGGTGCACTGTCGTTTCAGGCCGCGTGCGAGTCCGTTACGACGATAGTTCATCTGTCGCGCAACGTTCATCACCCGTTCGCGTGTCTCTGAATGAACGTAACCGTTGTTGTTTATGACGCGCGAGACCGTCATCGGTGTGACGTCTGCGAGGGCGGCAATATCCGCCAGTGTGACCGGTTTTTTTGGCTGTTTTTTCATCACGTCCGGGTAAGTTAACGTTAACAGGCGGGATTTATAGCACCATTTGTCTCGTGCCGCAACTAATTTCGGGAAAAAGTTTTGTGGATCAATTCATCAACCGGTCGTTTCACGCACCTAAGTATCGACAAGGACATGTAGTACGTACTGTAGGGGCGGCCCTCCGTGGCCGCCCGTGGTTTTGATAGATCGTGTTGCAAACGATTTCGTCAAAGCCACGGGCGGCCACGGAGGGCCGCCCCTACAGTACGTTCCGAAGTGAGTGGGGTAAGTTGCGATATTCGTGGCGAAAGTTTTACATTCACAGCTGATGCTTAAGATCCTGCTCGCTCTCGTTGTCTCATTTGGTCCAACTCTACAGGACGATGACAACTGGCCTCCGCTCAGCTATCTAAGGCACGACTACAAATCGGTTGCTGTCGTTGCGCACGTCCGCATTGAACAGGCCGAGATCACCAGTCGTGTTGGTGGTTATGAGAACTGGAAGATCAATGCTGTTGTGCTTGAGTCGTTCAAAGGGAAGTTTAAGAAAGGTGACTCACTCGAATTCTTTCACGGCGCCGAGGCGGGATTCAAGAAAGAACACTTCACGGGCGAAAAGATTGTTTTCCTCCTGGCCGAATCCGATCGCGAACGGAAACATTATTACGCGGTCCTGGAGAATTCGACCTTACCTTACACAAAGGACCGCATCACCAAGCTGCGACTGATTAGAAAGTCGTACTTGCCGAAACGACAGCGCCGCTAAAAAATCAACTTCATCGCGAGCTGAATATTCCTTGGCCCGCCGCCACCCATAAACGGATTGCCGATACCGACATCAGGAGTAACCGTAATCGGCAGAAAACCTGTTCCCCGACCAGTCACAGGATCGACCGACGACGTTATGTCTGCCGCAAAACTCGGCAACAGCGGATTGGAAAAGTTTGGATGATTGAAGATGTTGAAGACTTCAGCACGCAGTTGAATCCGTAGTTTTTCAGTGATGTCAGTGTCTTTGAAGATCGAGAAGTCAACGTTGCGATAACCCGGGCCACGCAACGCGTTTCGACCGAGAGAACCAAAGTGCCACGTGCCGGGAATGCACGAACCGGCACTCCCATCACCTGCGGGATCAAGAGTGCAAGGCACCTTAAACGCGGAAAGATTGATAAACCTGTCAGGCGCACTTGTTCCTGCATATGGATCGCCGATGACATCCGGTCGCGGGAAAAACTCGCCGGTGTTGTTGTAGTCGTCAAACAACGTCAGGTGAAACGGATTGCCGCTGCGAATGGTCACAACTGTATTCAGTTGCCAGCCCTTGCCGAGACGCGGGTGTGATTCCGAAAAGTTTGGAATCGCGTAACTCGCAGTGACGACGAAGCGATGCCGGTTATCGAAATTCGAATTTGCCTTCTCGCATTTCGTGCAGTGACTATTGTCTGGCTGCGTCGCATTCGCCACGTAGTCCTGACCATCCGACGCATTGTCGATTGAATGTGACCAGGTGTAGTTGATCTGCGTGGAGAAACCTCTGCGATCGCGCACCGAGAAACTTGTTTGCAGCGCGTTGTAATTTGAGATCGCGGTGGTCTCCAGTTGATTGACATAGAAGAACGTACCTCCTGAAGGCGCAAAAGGTCCGTTGTCGAATGGCCGAGCAGAAGAGACGCTCGGATTCACAGGCTGGTTGATATCGCGATAGCGAAACAGTTTCGTACCGTGCGAGCCGACGTATCCAACGTCAAGTACGCCGTTTCGAAACAGTTCCCGCTGAATATTGAAGTTGTAATTTTGAATGTACGGAGTACGCAGATTCGGATCGACTGCGAACACATCCGAGTCGAGGAAGTCTGAAAAGATCGGAACTCCATTCTGGATCACGGGTACGGTCGAAAACGAAAACAGAACTGGGGCTGGACCAACCGGATTGAAAGCCGGTCCGGGGTTGAAAGTATTGAACGGCAGTTGTCCGGCGAAAAAGTCCTGTGAGAAAGCGTCGTAGAACAAACCCCAGCCTGCGCGCACGACGGTTTTGCCGCTTCCGTGGACATTCCAGGCCACTCCCATACGCGGCGAAAAATTATTCCAGTCGCGATCGTAAAGACGCGGAAGCCCGGATGAGCCAACTTGCACAAGTCCTGCCGTAGGACTGAAGTTGCTTAACAGATGGTCGCGTTCGTCGATCAAACCAAAGTAATCCCAACGCAGTCCAAGATTGAGTGTAAGTTGAGGGCTATAGCGAAATGTGTCCTGCAAATAACCCGCATGTGAGTTCTGGAAAGTGAAACGATTGGAGTCGCCACGCGCCGCGCGGCCACCACTCAATGTGCCGGAGAGGAAATCTTCGAGCGAGCCAAAGTCTAAACGACCGCGATAACCGGCGTCGAAGAACTGGTCCACTGTAGTGCGCCGGAACTCGTAACCAAACTTCAGATCATGTTTCGTGAGTTTCCACGAGAAGTTATCGATTAGTTGGTAGTTGATGTCAGTGCGCGCACGCGGGACAGAGAGCGTGGCGCCGACGTTGGCTATTCCCAGGTCGTCCCGAATACGAATCTGAGGCAGACCAAAGTCCTGTTCGCTGGTGATCCCGGTGTTCAATCCAATTGAGCGAGGATCGAAATCATTGTCTTCCGGAAAGAATCCTTCCTTGAACCGGTTGAAACCGAACCGGAGCTCGTTCACTTTAGTCGGCGAGAGAATCTTCAAATAAGAGATCGAGATGAGATGGACTTTCGTTGGCGTAGTTGTGTTGTAACCGGGAAGAATATTGCCGGCAAGGATTGCGAGCGGAAACGACTGATCGCTCGTGCCGTAGAAATAACGACCGGTAAGCTGGTTGTCCTTATTGAATGAGTGATCGATCTTGGCGATCAAGCTATCTACGTCATTGGAAGCCGGTGTGGTAACAAAGAGATTTGGTTGACCACTGTTGTCGAAAAGCGGCAGCGGACGATTGGGAGCGGGCCAGGGATTGCGAGCGAGTAAACGTGTTATAACCGGATTTGTTGGACCACCAAGTGCCGCAATCTCGCGCGGATCAGGAACACGCGCAGTTGAATTCAGCCCGACTCGTTCGCGCTGGCCCTCGTAGGCGAAGTAAAAGAATGTCTGATTGCGTTTAATTGGACCACCAAGGGCGCCCCCAAACTGATTGTTTCTAAACGATGTTTGTGGATCGGGCTCGGGATTAAAGAAGTTACGGGCGTCGAGTTTGTTGTTTCGGAAAAACTCGAACAACGAGCCGTGAAAATCGTTCGTGCCCGACTTGGTGACGATGTTCACGGTAGCGCCGGAGTTACGACCAAATTCGGCTTCGACGTTCGTCTGTATTGCCGCTTCGGAAATGGCTTCGATTGGCAGGATGGTTGCGGGAGTTCCGAATACACCGGCTTCATTGATGGCCGGCAAGTTTCGGTAGCCGTCGTTCATGTCGGTGCCGTCGAGCAAGTAATTGTTTGCCCGCCCGCGATTGCCGTTGGCGCTAAACAAACCGAACGAACCGGGAGAATCAGTTGCGCCTGAAGGATCACCGGTCGCGCCCGGAACCATAACAAGGAATTTTGTGAAGTCGCGGCCGTTGACTGGCAAGTCTGCGGCGGCTTTAGTCGTGATTGTGCCGCCAAGCGTGTTGCTGGTGGTCTCGACCTGTTCGTTTGTCGCTACCAGTACCACTGCGGTCCCGCCGGCAAGACTTAGGCTCACGTCAACGCGTCGCTCACCGGCAACTTCGACAGCAACGTTTGTCACGGTAGCTGTTGAAAAACCTGTCTGTTCGACGCGCACCTCATATGGACCAACAGGCAACTCCGGAACGGTATAATTGCCCGCCTCATCCGAGGTAGTCGAACGCTCGAGACCGGTGCTCGTGTTTTTGACGGTGATCTTTGCGCCCGCGACGAGGGCTCCATTCGGATCGCTGATGGTGCCGAGGATCGTGCCGCGGAATGTTTGCGCGGACACGCAAATTGATAGCAGCGACATCAACAAAAGCGCACGGGTGGCATATCGCATATCGTGACTCCTTTTAGGCGGGCCATGTAGGTGAGGATTATAGTTCTTTATCCACAGATTACACAGAATAATCTGTGTAATCTGTGGATTGTTGGGTTAGACCATCGGTTATTGGGTTGTGCACGAAGTATCGTCGATCACGAACGACGTCTGTAGTGAAGAATCCTCCGTCCCAAGGAAGTAGAGTCGAATTGTCTGCCCCTTGAACGCAGTCAGATCAAAAGTCTTCAACACAAAACCGGTTGTCTTGTTCAGGTTCGAATAAGTCGCAAGCGTAGTCAGCACCGTATTACTCGAGTTGCGAACCTGTACCTGTAACCTGTCAAAGGCCGTTGTGGTTGTCGTTTCCGCTGTGGTGATCTTCAGCCAGAAACTCAACGTTACGCTGTTGGCAGTCGACGGAACCGTTATCTGTTGGAAGAGCGAGTCAGTGTGTGTCGTGCCGTAACCGTCGAGCCATGCGTACCACGATCCCGTGCGTGGCGTTTGGCCGGTTGAATTTGTGATCACGCCCGCAGTTGCGGTCCAATTAACTCCACCCGATTCGAAGCCACGATTCAACAACAATTCCGCTCCGGGAACGGGCGTCGGCGTGGGTGTAGGAGTCGGCGGTGGTGCGCCGGTCAAAAGCGAGAAGAGCAGGCGGTTCGGTGATCCAGTACCAGCGTTAGCTACCTTATTAAGAGTCGAGCTGTTGATGATTGCTGCCGTAACCGTCGCCGGTGAAGCAGTTGGATTTGTTTCCAGGAATAATGCGGCGACACCCGCGACGTGCGGTGTAGCCATCGAAGTTCCTGAAATCGTGTTGGTCGCTGTGTCGCTGGTTCTCCATGACGAGGTGATGCTACTGCCGGGTGCAAATATGTCGACGCAGGTGCCGAAGTTGGAAAATGAGGAACGTGCATCGGTCATCGTTGTCGAACCGACAGTGATCGCGTTCGCGACACGAGCCGGCGAAGTGTTACACGCATTCTGATTCTCGTTTCCCGCTGCAATCGCGTAAGTCACACCATCGTTGATCGAATTTGTGACGGCCGTGTCGAGTGCTGATGAAATGCCACCACCCAAACTCATATTCGCAACTGCAGGTTGACCCGCCTGATGATCGGAGGTAACGAAATCAACGCCGGCAATGACGCCTGAGTTCGTGCCATTGCCACTCGAGTCAAGCACACGGACTGCCACGAGCGTAACGTTCTTCGCTACGCCATAGGTTGAACCACCGACAGTGCCTGAGACGTGAGTGCCGTGTCCATTACCGTCATTAGTGCCGAGTCCATCATTGATGGCTGTGAAGCCTGAGAGCACGCGTCCTGCAAACTGAGTATGCGTCGCGCGGATCCCGGTATCGATGATATAAGCTTTCACGCCGGAGCCGGTGGCATTGAAGTTGTAGTTTCCATCGAGAGGAAGATCTCGCTGATCGATTCGATCGAGTCCCCACGTGGCGCCTGTTTGCGTCGCATCCAACGAAATGACACCGTCCTCTTCGACAAACGCGACCTGTGGATCGTCAGCCAGCCGGATTGCCTGTTGTTCGTTCATGCGCACCGAGAAACCTTTGATAGCACGATCATAAGTATGGCCGTCGTTACGATCGCCACCAAAGTCGCGTGCGAGACGATGAGCTACGCCGTCGACGTCAGCAACTTCGTCCTTAAGAACCACGATGTATTGATTGGCGATTTTCTTATCCGCGCGCATGCGACGGAACTTACCGCCGTTGGAATTCTGACCGTGAACTGCAGTGAGGACTACCACTGCTACCGAAATGGCTACCAGAGCAAACACCGCAAGCGTTTTCTTCATATAACCTCCAGTGAGATACAAATAGTTGCTGGTTGTAAATTGGGAGCGTCCGCCGCTGAGCAGTCGAGAAATCCAGGGAAAGTCGCGGACTGAATCGCTCGACGATTGTCGTCAATTAAAAACTTGAATCGGGGTGAACTGAACCAACTGGGAGGAAGCAATAGGGAGGTATCTATTTTCTGAGCGGGGCAGATAATAGAGCCACGAACCATTAAATTGCAACTCTAAATTGAGGTGATGGGTACTGGTTTAGTTTGAGAAAACGCCGAAGGCGTTCGCTAATTTCAGCCCAGGGTTGGAGCGCAGCGACAACCCTGGGGATCAAACCAAAAAAAGAATAAAAACCCTGAAAGGGTTCCTCTCAATTCGAACCCTTACAGGGTTCAAGAGAATGCTGGACGATTGTCCCAGGGTTGTCGCTGCGCTCCAACCCTGGGCTGAAATTAGCCAACGCCTTCGGCGTTTTCTCAAACTGAACCAGTACCAGTTGATGGAAGGGTCACTATTTATCCTGTCGATCATGTTAATCTGCTCTTATTCTCACCGGGTACAATCAACATGCGCAGTGGTAAGTCAAAATCGAATTTGAATGTGTATGTTGCGTTGCTGCGTGGCGTTAACGTTGGCGGCAACAACATGATCAGCATGAGCTCGCTGAAGAAGAGTTTTGAGGCGATGGGGTTTCCACATGTTTCCACTTACATCAATAGCGGGAACATCATCTTCACGACAAAAGAAAGTGACGCGCGTAAGCTGGAGAAAAAAATCGAGCAGATGCTGTCTAAGGAATATCAGCTCGATTCCAAAGTAGTTCTGCGCAATCTTCCCGAAATGGAGAAACTGGTAGCGAGCTTGCCTCGAAACTGGACGGGAGATGCTGGCTGGCGATACTACGTAATCTTCCTGCGACACACGATTGACTCGGAAAAGGTTCTCGATGAGTTGGTGGTCAATGACGACATTGAAGAGGTGGTCTATCGGCCCGGCGCTCTTTTATGGTCGGCACAGGTAAGCGAACTGACGCGATCCAAAATGCAGAAGGTTTCGAGCCGCAAGATATATCTGGACATGACTATCAGAAATCTCAACACCACGCGAAAGCTCTGCGACCTGATGAAGAAAGTGGCTGAAACCAGTAAGTAGGCACCCTCTCCATCGTCAAGACCTGTTGCAATTTCTGAATTTCACGTATGATTCGCCGCGTCCATTCGATCACCCTGGAGTTAAAAAATGAGCGACCGCAAATATCGTCACCGTGGCTACATGGACAACGATCGCGAACCGCAGCGACCAAAACCGCAGTCAGGCCCACAGGGGCAGTCAAGACCCCAGGATCGCGAAGGTCCACGCTCGCCGAAGATGATGGCGTTTGGTGAGGCGGTAAAGTGCGCCAACTGCGGAGTACCGGCTCCGACCACGATCAACTTCACCAGCACCTGCTCCAAGTGCAAGGCAGACCTTCACAGCTGTCGTCAGTGCACATATTTTGACCCAAGCGCTCACTTCGAGTGCAGCAGGAAAATCACCAAACGCATCGTCAACAAGAATGCCAACAACACGTGCGAACTGTTCGCGCCACGAACTGTGGTCGAACGGCAAACTTCTTCAGGTGCTCCGACAGATGCTCGCCAGGCCTTCGCCAAGTTATTTAAGAAATAGCCTCTGGGTTGAGATCTAAAGTGGGCCAAATGCGTTATCCTTAAGGAAGGTACTGGCCACGTGAAATTCCTCGTCATTGTCTTCTTCATCGTAATACTGGCCGGCATAATTCTCCGTTATATTCGATCGCAGGGCGCAGTTAGCGGTCCACCATCCGCCAAGGTTGCTGAGATACCTTCGATCGTTTCCACGCTGGAGAGAAATGGCTTCGGCGGCTCGTTTGTCGTTTTCCTGTTCACACTGCCAGGCAACAACGACGAAATGATGCCAAACATCCAATACTCGATTGAGAATGGCCGTGTTGGTTTGGATTGGGTGCTCGAAGCTCCACAGAACATAAAGGACCAAATACCGCTGGCAGATTTCATTAAACGCAACGGGTACACCGTCTTAAGAAACGATGCGGAGGACGTGCCTTACCTGCGGGTTGAGGGCAAAGGCGTCGCTGATCTCGGCGTTAAGATTCTGCGCGATTTCTATCATTTATCGCCTGACGCTACGCTGGAGCTCATTTCCGAAGGAGTCCCGCGCGACTAGTTAGATTACACAGATTCCAGACACGGTGGAGTGCGCTTGTCCCATCCTGGCGCCTGCTCATATTCAAAAGCAAACGACAATAACTTTGTTTCGCTGAAGCGCGCGGCAGAAATCTGAAGGCCGATCGGTAGACCATCTCGGGTGAAGCCACAGGGAAGAGAGATCGTTGGCAGGCCATACGCATTGAAGGGCCGAGTGTTTCTCAACCAGAGTTCACCTGCCGGATCAGGCGACATGTTCAACGCTTCATCGATCGAGATGGGCGGCACCGGTGTTGTCGGCGTAATCAGAAAATCCACTTTCAAAAAGACTTCCTCAATTGAACGTCGCACACGATCCAGGTGCTGTCGCGCTTCGATGTAGCTGATAGTGTCCACTAATGCTGCCTGTTTGAGTCGCTCGCGTATCCAGCGTCCATAAAGCTCGGGTGATTCGGCGAACGTCTTTGCATGGATCGCATAGACTTCAGGCGCCTGCACCGCAGTTGGCGTCGGTGGCAGATCGATGTCGACCATATCTGACGAGATGTTGCTGATTTGTTTTAGCGCTTCCTCGATCGCGGTTGCGATGTCGTTATCGAGATTGTCGAAGAACGGATGACGAACAATGCCGACACGTGATTTAGTCGCCTGCGTCAGTCCACTTGTATACGAATCAACCGGCCATTCCACGCTCGTTATATCCAGCTTGTCGTAACCAGCGATCACTTCAAGCATTAATGCCGTGTCTCTTACGTTGCGACAAAGAGGGCCTACGTGGTCCAGCGATGGAGAAAGTGGAAATACTCCACGTGCGCTTACGCGACCATAAGTTGGTTTCAGGCCAACGATGCCGCAGAACGCCGCCGGCTCGCGCACTGATCCACCGGTATCAGTTCCAATTGCAGCGAAGCACATGCCTGTCGCGACCGCCGCTGCAGAACCACCCGAAGAACCGCCGGCTATTCGTTGTGTGTCCCAGGGATTGCGAACCGGGCCGAAGTAGGACGACGTCGAAGTGCCGCCGTAAGCAAACTCCTGCAGGTTCTGTTTCCCGAGCAACACCGCACCTGCACGTTGCAATAGTTGCACGATGTGGGCGTCTTCAGTTGGAACGCGGTCCGCGAAGAGAGCGCTCGCACAGGTTGTTTTAACACCTGCGGTATCGATCAGATCCTTTATGCCAATGGGAATGCCATGCAATGGTCCACGCCAGCTGCCACTGTTGATCTCAGCTTCTGCCGCACGAGCTTCAGCCAACGCACTTTCGTGCATGACGGTGATAAACGCGTTGATGCTTGGATTGAGTCGCTCGATGCGAGCGAGACAGTTTCTGGTCAGCTCCACAGGCGAGATCTGTTTCCGGCGCAACAGTTCGGAAGCTTCCGCGATAGTGAACTCAGTCATGTCGTTTTAAGGCCACGGATTAAGACGGATCCGTGGCCGGGATGATCGTTATTTTTCGACGATGTCTTTCTTCAGGGTTGTGACGAAGGCGAGTAGTTCACCCTTCTCCTTCTCCGGCACTTTGAATTTATCGAGCGAAGCAGCGAGATGTTTCGCGGCTGCATCCCAATCAGCTTCCGTAATGCCGAGACCGCCATGCGTCGTTTTCATATCGCGTCCGGTGTAGACGCATGGTCCACCCGTGGCCGCACAAAATTGATCGAGAATGTGTTGGCGAATCTTTTTCTTTGAATCAATGCTGTGCCCGATAAAGAATTTCTCAAACTGCTTGTCGCTGACTAACCTGCCGATAAAATCGTCTACCACCGCAGCCAGCGCGTTGTAACCGCCGACGCGCTCATAGAGTGACTTCTCCTGCGTTCGGGCCGGCACCGTGATTGTCAACAGCAGGGAAAAGACCAGTCCCAGGAACATAGTCGTCTGAAAGCGTGAGTTGTTTCTCATTTCTACCGAATCTCCTCTTCAGTGAAGTTGCTGCAACCAGGGATAAAGTACGCAACAGAGTGATCGACTGGATTTCTTTTTCAGAAAAGTTCTTGACAGACTAACTATTGATACTTTATACAAAACAGTTCGCGCGGCGAAGCGTCCGCGCGTAATGAAAGAGAAACTTTAATGTTGATGAGCAGACGACACAAACAGAATTCGATGCAATGGCAGCGGCGTGCCGCCATGAATCTGGTTGTGTGCTCATCGGCTGTAAGGTCAACAGCGACCAGCATTTTTAGCGGCAGACTCGGACAGGAAACGTCCATATATAGCCGCAATATCAGGCATTAATTCAGCGGGAGCGGCCTCCCGCTCCCAAATCTCAAAACAAAGTTCGAGAGAATTGAAGGAGCGGGCAGCTTCCCTGGGAAGCTTAAAGCCCGCTCCTTCAGTTTTTTGACAATCGAAATACTTTTTGCGGGATGAAGGCAGGGAGCCTTCGACGGATGATGAACTCGGTGCTTTGCGAGAGTCCGCGAGTTCGCCATCCTCAGGAGAAGTGTGCCTCGAAGTGTGTTTATAGGTCTCATTGGTCCTATAGGACCTATATCGCTGCCTTCATTCAATTCATAGCGCGCATGTGTGGCTGAGCAGCAAAAGCACCTGACTGTAAATCAGGCGTCCCTTTGTGGACTTCGTAGGTGCGAGTCCTACCGCATGCACCAAGATTTTCAGGGATGTAGGCTAACTGGCAAACCCGCGGTTTCCAAAACCGACATTCTCAGTTCAAATCTGAGCGTCCCTGCCAAATCAAATCAAAAATTTTTCGGAAGGATAGCCTAACTGGGAAGGCAGTAGTCTCGAAAACTACCGCGCTCGTCGCTTGCAGGTTCGAATCCTGTTCCTTCCGCCAATTCATGGAGGCGTCGCCTAATGGTATGGCAGCGGTTTGCTAATTCGCCGCGCATTGCGCTTGCAGGTTCGACTCCTGTCGCCTCCGCCAGATTTTTACGGAGTGGCCGAGCTGGAAAGGCGCGAGTCTCTGAAACTCGTTTACGTAGGTTCGAATCCTACCTCCGTAGCCAAATTTATGCCGGTGTAGCCCAACTGGAATGAGGCGCTAGTCTTAGAAACTAGACAGTGGGGGTTCGAATCCCTCCACCGGTACCAATCCATGGGGATGAACGCGAAATGGAAAGCGGACTGAATTTCAATCAGTTGAATTGCGAGTTCGAGTCTCGTCATCCCTGCCAGACTCTTCATGCTCCTGTAGCTCAATCGGAAGAGCGCGACGCTTCGAACGTCGTTGGTGTGGGTTCGAGTCCTGCCAGGAGTTCCAAGTATTAGCCACGGATTAACACGGATGGTCGGATAGCTGAGATGGATTAGCGCGGGTCTGAAAAACCCGATAGGTTGGTTCGAATCCAACTCCGACCAAGATGGCCCGCGTTCCCGGCATCGGTCTTCTAAACCGAACCTCCGAAGAGCTGGGCGGAAAGGCACGAGGTTCAACTCCTCCGCGGGCTCCCAAATTTTATTCGGGCTGGTGATGTAACTGACAGCATAGAAGTCCTGCAAACTTCTTGTGAGGGTTTAACTCCCTCCCGGTCCACCAAATTCCTGCGGCGTAGCTCAATTGGATCCAGAGCGCTCGTCTTGTAAACGAGCTGATACGAGTTCGAGTCTCGTCGCCGCATCCAGGTTTTTTTGTGGCGTAGCCAAGTTGGTAAGGCACCGCACTGTTAATGCGGCCATGCGAAGGTTCGAATCCTTCCGCCACAGCCAAATTCTTGATCCGGAGCTCGAGCGACAGAGCAGCGGCCTTTTAAGCCGTGAGGTGCGGGTTTAAGTCCCGCCGGATCAACCATCGCGGTGTAGCCCAATGGAAGAGCGCTCGGCTGATAATCGAGAGACGAAGGTTCGATTCCTTCCGCCGCGACCAATTGCAACGGGGCATAGCTCAAACGGTAGAGCAGCCGTCTTATAAGCGGTGTTAGCGCCAGATCAGCGCAAGGTTCTGGGTTCGAATCCCAGTGCCCCGAAATTCACATTGCAGGATAGTGTAACCGGCAACACGTCGGGCTTTGACTCCGAAGCTGAAGGTTCGACTCCTTCTCCTGCAGCCACTACCTTCTCCCTTTTTATCGCGTAGTGTTCAGTTAAAGCACTCTGATCCACAAATTCTCGCTTGTGCTTTTTGTGCCTTTTTGTGGCTTAATTGCCCGGAATGTGGCGCGTTAATCAACTGGCTTCGATCACGCTCGTTTTCTTTTGTCTAAGCATTAACGTTTTCGCACAGCAGCCTTCGCCAACGCCGGCTCCGGAGCGGACCGGGCGCTCTTATTCAACCCCTGATTTACCGAAGAATCCTCCGCCACCTGGACCACAGGCTCGCTCGCCACTGACATTCGCAGACATCTCCACCCACTCGGGCATTAACTTCAGACATGCGGCTTCTAAAACGTCACGGAAGTATCTGCTGGAAACGATGGGCGGCGGCGTCGCAGTCTTCGACTTCGACAACGACGGTCGCATGGATCTTTTCTTCACTAACGGTGCTGCGTTGAAGGATCCGATGCCGAAAGAGGAACTGCCCGATAAAAGCCAGCCAAAGTATTGGAATCGGCTCTTTCAGCAAAAACCCGACGGAACGTTCACGGATGTTACCGAACGCGCGGGCGTTAGAGGAGTTGGTTACAGCATGGGTGTTGCCGCCGCAGACTATGACAACGACCGCTACGTCGATCTATTCGTCAGCGGCTACAAAGCCGATCGTCTGTATCGCAATAACGGCGACGGCACTTTTAGCGATGTTACTAGTAAGCTTCCGAGTTTTCCTGCAGGTTGGTCCACCAGTGCCGGTTGGTTTGACTACGATCGCGACGGTCGCCTCGATCTGTTCATCGCCCGCTACATGGATTGGGACTTTGACAACGGTGCAACGTTCTGCGGTGGTCCAACCACCGTGTTGCGCGCGTACTGCCATCCTGACAATTTCAAAGGGGCTGCGAATGTGCTACTGCGCCAGCGCGCAGGCGGATCATTCGAGGACGTGAGTAAATCGTCGGGCATTGCCGATCCGTCTGGCAAAGGTCTCGGCGTGGCGTTTGCAGATTTTGATAACGATGGCTGGACCGACGTCTTTTTTGCGAACGACAGCGTGCGACAGTCGCTATATCGAAATAAAGAAAACGGTTCGTTTGAAGACATCGCTGTGATGTCGGGCGCCGCCTACGATGAAGATGGACGAACTTTCGCGGGTATGGGAATCGACTGCGGTGATTACGACAACGATGGTTATATGGATGTCTTTATAACGACGTTGTCGAACGAGAAGTACGCTTTTTATCGCAACAACGGCGATCTCAGTTTCACTTACGCGACGAATACTTCGGCGGTCGGGCAGATCACGCTGCTCTACTCCGGTTGGGGCGCTCGGTTTGTTGATATAGATAATGATGGTCAGGTCGATGCCGTTATTGCTGTGCTGGAAGATGCGCCTGTGATACTGCGCAATCAAGGGACAGCGAATCATTGGTTGGGATTAACGCTTGCGGGATCCAAGTCAAACCGCAGTGCGATTGGCGCACGTGTGACTGTAACCAGCCTCACCGGTCAGAAACAGATTTTCGATGTGAGCGCTGCCGGTAGTTATCTCTCGTCGAACGATCCGCGCCTCGTCGTTGGTTTGGGTGGCTCCCGCGGAGTGCGTTCGGTTGAAGTGAGGTGGCCCAGCGGGCGCACGCAAACAATCTCGAACCCTGGCGTCGACAAATACCTCCGCATAGATGAGCCACAGATTACACGGATTGCGTTAGGGATTGGTTAGAGTAATCACGGATACCGAATGCTTTGGCAGGGTAACAAGGAGCTTACCTCCACCCGCAATAGACTTTCTCTCAATCGACACTGCGTTCGGACGAGAGAAGTCATTTGCGACGCTGAGCGAGGGCGCGGTAATCGTCTTCAACTCCGCGCGCGGCGGTGGATTGACACCTTGAAGCTTAATCGTTGTCACTAGCGAACTGGTTGGGCTTGTGTTCACCGCCTTGATGAAGATCTTCCTGCCATCAGCCGTCCGGCTGACAGCGACATCAAGAACCGGTATCTTCGATCCTTCACGAGACGTGTCAAACCTCGGACCCTCAACGCCACTCGCAAGCCGAACGTCGCCACGATTCTCGCCGTACAGCTGATTCACCAGATAAATCGGCGAAACAAAGACACTCTGCCGGCCGGCCTGAATGATCCCGCCTGGCCATCCGTTCACAAGATCGGAAACGGCACTCATCTCAACCAGTTGGCCCATGCGCTCGAACACGTTCATCAGCCGCGCCGTACAGCGCTGATTCCATCGAGTATTGCCGCTCGGTAGGAAGATCCAGTCCCCACTCATTAATAGCCAACTTAACCCGACCCTCCAGCCCGAGTTCGCGTAACACCTGCTCCACTTCGTGATAGAAGCGCTCGAAGAACAGTGGACGAGCCATCAGATTCAACGAGTCGCCTTGCATTTCTCGCCGCCCGTAATAGTGATGGATCGCGAGGTAATCGATGTTCGCGCCCGCCCCGCGCAGTACGGCGCGGTTCCACTCCATGTCGTTGTCACCGACGGCGATCAACTTGATCGAAGGATCGACCGCTCGCATTGCTGCGGCGTAACGGTTGTAGTTGCGGGCATAAGTTTCGGCGTCAGAGTGACCGCGCACCCAGTCGCCCCAAATTTCATTTCCGACTTCCCAGAACTTAACGCCAAAAGGGGTCGCGTGCCCGTTTGCGACGCGCATCGCGCCATACTTCGAAGTCGCCGGGCCGTTGCAGTACTCAACCCATGCGGCTGCCTCTTCGACAGTTGCCCCGCGTCCTTCAACATTGACTGTGATCGAAGGTTCAGCGCCAACTGCTCGCGCAAACGCTACGAACTCATCAGTGCCGAAATCACTGGGTTCGGGCTCATTCTTCCAGGAGGGGTTGGACCATGTAACGCGCTCATCGCGCGGACCCACGCCCCAAAGCCAGCGATAATCCTGGGCGACATTTCCGCCGGGCCAGCGAATGAATGCGGGCTTGAGTTGTTTCACTTTTTCAAACACATCGCGGCGCACACCACCACTTCCGGCATCGCCAGGCATTAACGACACCTGATCGATCCAGAGTCGGCCCTTACCCGGAAAGAGAATTGCAAAACACGCCAACGGATCGTTGCGAGTTGGTTTTAGTGAGAACTCATACTTTCGCCAGTCACCACGTTGGATGGAATTGATTTCAGCAGATGCATAGACCTGGCTCCGGTCTACATCTGATTCGAGTACGACCGTGACACGCCCTTCGTAATCAGTTGTCCTTAGCCAGACATAGCCTCGGTATTCAACACCGGCACGAACCGGAATCCGCGATTGATAAATTCTGTGACGTTGAATCACACCGTCGCCGGCCTGAACGCGCAACGAATGTTCTTTTCGTTGTTGTGGGTAAGCACTCCTGTCGTCCCAGTGGAACGAAAGCGCATAATCGTCGTTTCGATCATCCGGATAACGATCCCAGTTGCGCGAGAGACCGATCGCGTTCGGTGGCTCTTCAAGGCTGCGATTGCGTATCAACTCCGCGTGCAAACCGCCCTTAATACCCTCGAACATGAATTCGAGGAACTGGCCATAGAGAAGGGGATTGATGCGGTTTTCAACTTTGCGAGTATCGATCGTTATTGTCGCAGTCTGACTTGCTTGTGCCGCAACGTTCTGAACACAACCAACAGTAAGAACACACAGAACACACAAAAAACTTCGAACACTTCTCTGTGCTTTTTGTGCCTTTTGTGCCTTTTGTGCCTTTTTTGGGCTCACTTTGATGGGATGCGCAGTACCGTAAATGAATGCGGCAAGAACGAATAGCTGAAGTCACCGTTCGACACTTGCAGTTGCCGTTCGACGGGCGCGATCCGCGTTGGCTGGTCCAAACTGTTCTCAGCTTTCAAATCTCCACTTTGCAACACAAACGCGGTCCCCATTTTGTTAGCACTCTTTGCACCGGCAACAGTAACGCGCATCTCTTTCTCGGCGGAGCCGACATTAACCACCTTCAGGATCACCTCTCCCGTGTTCTCATCCAACGATGCAGTCGAATACAGTTCGTGTTGGCCATTCTTCACCGATCCATCAAGCAACAGCGGTAACTGCCTGCTACCGCGATTAGCACTGAACATCTTCTGCACGTAATAGTTTGGCGTGCCGTAAGAGCGCAGGTTGTCAAACCAGATCATGTTTGGCGTCCATTGCCACGCATCCACGTGCCCGAACAGTGGTGCGTAAGACGACATCTTCACAACATCGGAGTTGCGCTCAAGTCCGGTAATAAAAGCCGCCTCTGATAACGCACATTCCCAGGTATTGCGATTATCGGGACTTGCAACGCCAACACTCTGGGCTGAATATTCACCGGCAAATACCTTTGGACCCTGACGGGGGTAATTGTCGTAGCGACCGGCATTGTCGCGGAACCACTTCGGCGCCATGTAGTAATGCTCGTCAATCAGATCCGCATTTAGCTCGCGCATCTTCTTCCACAAGAAATCGAAGCGCTCGCCGTCGGGTGATGGTCCAGCACTTGAGACCAGCTCGATATTCGGATATTTCTGTTTGAGCGTACGCGCAAAAACCTCATAGCGCTCGACGTATTGCGATCCCCATTGTTCGTTCCCAACCCCAATCATCTTCAGATTGAAAGGTTTCGGATGGCCCATCTCCGCTCGCTTACGACCCCACTTTGTATTGACCGGCGCATTGGCGAATTCGATCAGATCGATCGCGTCCTGAATGAAATGATCGAGATCCTCCATTGGCGCCAGCTCGCTCGAGTTAAACTGGCAAGCCATGCCGCAGTTCATAATCGGCAATGGCTCAGCTCCGATGTCTTCGCTCAACAGGAAATACTCGTAATATCCAAGACCGAACGACTGATAGTAGTCAGGTGTAGGTCGCCAGTTGAATTCCGTGTTCCAGCGATTAATGATCAGGCGACGTTCGTCCAGATCGCCGAGCGTTGTCTTCCACTGGTAACGTTGGTCCAGCGTTCTTCCTTCGACGATGCAGCCACCCGGAAAACGTAAGAAGCCGGGCTTCATCTCCTTCAGTAGTTTGACCAGATCGCTGCGCAGACCGTTCGAGCGACTTTGCCAGGTGTCCTTCGGGTAAAGAGAGACGAGATCGATGTCGACGGTACCACTGCCTTCGAGCAGGATATTGAGCCGTGCCTTGCTGCTGGTTTCACTCGGTTGCAACGAGGCAGTATAAGTTTTCCAAACGTTGGTAAAACCTGAAACCTGCGTTTGGCCGAGAATGCGTTGGCCGTCTTCAACTTCAACACGCAAAGCGGCCGGCGAGCCATCGACGCGGCGCGCTCTGATCGAAAACCTGTATTCAGCACCTTTCTCGACGCCAATCCCACGAAAGCCTTCGTTCACAATGCCAAAACCTTTATTGCGGCAGGTGTTTTGATGCGAAGGTAGTGAGAATTGGGGGTGTCTTTAACCGAACCCTGATCGTAGATGTAAAGCTGGCCCTTCGGTTCGCCACGGTCCAACTGCTTCCAACCCATCATCGGATTTGGGAATTCAAATGAGCGGTTCTTCACACGTTCGGGATAGAGTCCGCCGTCGGCGCCGAAGTTGATGTCTTCAAAGAAGAGGCCAAAGAGCGTTTTGGGAATCGGTGCTCCCGGTTTGTCGAGCTGGATCGTTAAGCTTCGCTGAGCGAGAACCACCTGGCCCTGAAGAAACGCAATCGCGAGCAGACAAATCAAAAGAGTGCGTGGTTTGTGAAATAGCTTTGTCATGACGATTAGCAATCCGCGTTTTTTAATCCGCGTTTATCTGTGGCCGGACATGCGTCGAATGAACTCGACTTCTTCCGGAAGGTAGGGGCTTCCATCGTTACGAAATATTTCGTGAAACCATACTGACGGTTCGCGATCGGTGTAGGGGCGCTGCCACGAATCCCACGGCAGATGTGTTTGTGTTTTGCCTTGCGCGAAACCCCAATTGATCATCCCCACGTTGTGAACCTTCGCGACCGGAAGTGAACCGAAGAAGAAGCTGCCATTCCCACGCGCCATGTATTCCGTACAAATCAACGGGCGATTGTAACGTTTGAGCCAGTTGATCCGTTTTTCCAGTTCGGTAGGCGCGTCGTAATTGTGAAACGTTATGACGTCTGAGAGATCGATCTGCAGGCGATCCATTGCCGTCATCTTTTCTGGAGTGGACCAATCACCTTTCCAGATACCGGAAGTTAAAGGTTGCTCAGCGTCTGCTGCACGCGCCCACGCAAATGCCTGCGGCAACAACGCGAGCACGAGTTCGACTTTGTTCTTCGGCTCTAGTTGGTTGTAACTGCCATGGTTCTCATTGTCTGGCTCATTCCAGATGTCCCACGCGAGCACTCGTTGATCTTTTGCGAAGGCACCAACAACTCCCTTCACATACGCTTCGAGACGCGGATACTCCGCCGGGCTTTGCAGCGTAGTGCGGTTTGGACTCTGCACCCAACCCGAGTTGTGTACTCCCGGACGCGGCGCGCGTTGTTTACCTGGCTTCGCATCCGGATCCCAAACCGAATCGAAGAGTACGAACATCGGTTTGATCTTGTGCCTTGCGGCGATAGTCAGAAACTGATCGAGGCGGCGCTTGAAGCCTTCAGCCTCTTGTTGCCAGAGAAGATCGTGAAGGAATACGCGCATCGTATTCATTCCCAGACTTTCCGCCCATCCGAGTTCGAGATCGATTCGCTTCGGATCGAATGAATCTGCCTGCCACATCTCGAGCTGATTAATTGCGCTGGCGGGATTGTAGTTACTGCCGAGCAGCCACGGCTGTTTTGCGTACCAATCGCGTGCCTGCTGCTCAGACCACTTCGCCTGCCCAACAGTCGTGAAGGCGAGTAGCACAATGATGCTGAGTATCTGAATCAGTCTTCGCAGTGCCGACATTACAATCCTTTCTTATCCACAGATTACGCAGATTATTCTTTTCTGATAATCCTGACGCCGTAGAACCCACCTGCCATGTTGCCAGGTTGTCCCTGAAAGCGAATCGTGATCTTGCTCTTACCTCGCGTGACATTTTCCGGAATGGCGTATGTCACATCGAAGAACTCGCCCGGTTTGTCGTTCTGGAGAGATTGAGTGGCGATCTTGACTCCGTCGGCGAGTATGTCGAACGTACGCGGTCCAGTCTCGCTGCCCCAGTACGAACATACGAGTGCGACTGGCGCATCAGGCAGCACCTTCAGATCGAATGACAACCAGCCATTCACTCGCGCGTGCCGCCACTGGCGACCGGCATTCTCACCTGCATCCATGCGTTCGCCCTGCAGGTTATGTTCGCTTTCGAGTTTAGTTTCATTAGGCTGGACGAAGTCGACAGTGAGCGCTTCCAGCTTGCGTACTCGCTCGAGTTCCTTTTTGTAATTGGCCTCACGCTCGACCCATTGCTGCTGAGTTAGCAGATCCCAATAGACCGCATAACGTTTGTGATGCATGCGATAAAACGGATAGAGCGCGAAATCGCTTGGCCTGCCCGCACGCATAGTGCGAAAAGTCAACGACCCTTCCCCAGGTTTGAGCCATTCGGATGTCTGTCGATCTGCGGTCATGAGAGCCGGGATGAGGCTCACGCTACTGGTTTCGTCTTCAGGACCAAGCTCCCCGGCCAGGACCGTTGGTCCATAAAGAATCGCGACGCGGTGAGGGTTATCAGGCATGGGTTCCAGCCTGAGTGACATTGGAATCGTCAGCTCAACTCGATCACCGGTCTTCCAGATCCGCCTAATCTCGACGAAACTCCCTGGTTTGGCGGCAACTGCCTGGGGCCGGCCATTGACTGTGACGGCGAGGCCGCTGGTGGCCCAACCGGGATAGCGCAAACGTAAGGAAAGATTGACGGGTCGCTTCGTCTTGACTGCGAAATTTACTTTTTCACCTTCCGGATAACGAGTTTCCTGTCGCAACGTGAATCCCTTCTCGCGCCAGTTGAGTTCCGACGGAATGAAGAGATTGACCCAAAGGCTTTCGCGACCGTGAAAGTAAATTGCCTCACCATACTTCGCATGGTTCTCCATACCGGTGCCAACGCAACACCAAAAACTATTGAATGGTTTTGAATAGATCTTCTTCGAACCGGCCTTCAACGGCACGTAATAACAGACCATACCGTCATCCGGATCCTGCGACGCGAGAATGTGGTTATAGAGTGCTCGCTCGTAGTAGTCGGCGTACTCGGTTGACGCATGCCACTCAAACAGGTGTCGCGTTAGTTTGAGCATGTTGTAGGTGTTACATGTTTCGGACATGTTCGCGGTGAGCCGGTTATTGAGTTTGTCTGGTGGTCCAAAGTGTTCACCATCACTGTTGCCGCCGTTAACGTACGAGTGGTGATGGACCACGCTCTGCCAGAAGAACTCGGCTGCGGTTTTGTCGTTTATGTCCAGGGTTAACTCGTAACGGCGTGCCAGCCCGATCAGTTTGGGAATCTGCGTATTTGCGTGCAGACCCTGCAGTCGATCTTCCTGTCGCGCTAATGGTTCGAGTACGGCTTTGTGATGGAAGCGACGTGAAAGTTGCAGATACTTTTCGTTGCCGGTGCGTGCATAGAGTTCGGCGAGTACTTCGTTCATGCCGCCATGTTCACAACGCAGCATGCGTTGAAACTGTTCTTCGTTCAGGTTAGCGACGGTCGTGCCGGCCCAGTCAGCGAGTGTGATTGCGATGTCGAGTGCCTTCGCGTTCTGCAGGTAACGATGAACGTCGAGCAGGCCCGCGAAAAGTTTGTGCAGCGTGTACCATGGCACCCAGCCACCGTTGAGATCGAAGGGTTGCACGCGAATGTCACCGGCTGACACTTCTTGAAAGATCTTTTTCCCATTCGGAATGGCGGCGACATAACCATTACCATTGGCGCGCTGGCAGGCCTCGAGCTCTGCGATGATGTAGTTCACTCGTTCACGAAAGCGCACATCGCCGGTGGCGGCAAACATCAGCGCGCAAGCAGACAGATAATGGCCCAGTGAGTGACCGGCGATATTCATCGACTCCCAACCACCGTAAGCTTCAGCTTTTGGTTTGAGACCGGATTCCTTTCTGAAACCACTCAGCAGGCGATCCGCGTCGAGCCGCAGGAGATAATCCGCGTCCTTCATCATCGCGTGCCTGAATGGTCCATCAAGCAGGCGGACATCTTCGAGGCGAAATTCCTCCGCCTCACGCTGAACGCGATCGCGTACCGGGGATTGCGCGTTGATAGCTGGCACAATTAGGAGGGCAGCCGCCAAAATGAGACAAACTCGATTCATGCTGTTGATGATTTCTCACGCAAAGGCGCAAAGACGCAAAGTTAAGCTCCAACCGTTGCGTCTTTACTTTGCGCCTTTGCGCCTTTGCGTGAGATCTCTCCTCCCGTTAATGCGCTCCAAGCAGGATATCGATCGTTAGTTGATCCAATCGTTCATAGTTCAAACCACGCGATGCAATCCCCGCGCGATCGAAGTTTGCCGACAGTAACTCATTCGCATGTTGCGCTGAGAATTTTGGACCACCTGAGCCACCACTCGTTTCCGCAATCTCTGCCAGGAGCGCCTTGATCTCCGGATCATTGTTCCACTGCTCACTCTTTGCCTTCAGTATCAGATAAGTCCGCATACATCCGCGCGCGAATTCCTTCACCCCGACATAGTCTTCCGTGCGATACGCGTGAGCGTCGAAATGGCGCGGACCTGGGTACCCGACGTCCTCCAGGAATTTAACCAGCCAGAACGCAGCCTTCGGATTAGCCGAGCCAAAACGGAGATCCTGATCGTAACGACCCGGAATCTGGTCGTTCAGATCGATGTGAAAGAGTTTGCCCGCCTCCCATGCTTGCGCTACTGAGTGAGTCATGTTGAGCCCGGCCATATGCTCGTGCGCTACTTCGGGATTCACTCCAACCATTTTCGGATGTTCCAGCGTTGAGATCAGTGCCAGGTAAGCGCCCGTCGTGGGCATATAGATATCGGCACGCGGTTCATTAGGCTTTGCCTCGAGCGCAAACTTGTAATCGTATTTCTTATCCAACGAATACTCGCAGAGATAATTAAGCGCGTCTCGCAGTCGCTTCACGCCTTCGTCTGCTCGCCGGCAGCCTTCAGTCTCCACTCCTTCACGCCCGCCCCAGAGAACAAAAATCTTTGCGCCACATTCCGCGCCGAGATCCATCGCGCGCATCGTCTTTTGCAACGCGTAATCACGGACAGCTTTCTCGTTTGCAGTAAACGCGCCATCGCGAAAGACCGCATCGTAAAAAAGGTTAACTGTGGCCATCGGCACAACGATTCCGTTTTCTTCACAAGCGCGACGAAACTCCTTCACGATCTGATCGCGTTGCTTTGCTGAAGCGTCTATCGGTACCAGATCGTTGTCGTGAAAGTTGACGCCGTATGCGCCAATCTCGCCAAGCATTCGCACAGCCTCGACCGGACTCAACGTTGGCCGGACGGCATCACCGAATGGATCCCGGCCGCGATTTCCGACGGTCCAGAGCCCGAACGTAAATTTGTGCTCGGGTCTTGGTGTGTAATCTCCCTTTGTCATTTCAAATCCTTCCTGTTAAAGGCTTTGTTTCGAGTGCCAGTCCCACGCGGAACCGATGATTGCCGTGAGATCAGCGTGCTGTGGTTTCCAGCCGAGCACAGCATGAGCTTTCGAAGCATCGGCGACGAGATGCGAGGGATCGCCTGCGCGCCGTCCCTTTATCTCGACCGCAATCTCTTGTCCTGTTACTTCGCGCGCAGCTTTTATTACTTCCAATACCGAATAACCTTGTCCGTTGCCGAGATTGATCGCAGTTGACTGACCTCCGGCGTGTAAATAGTCGAGCGCAAGCGCGTGTGCATCGGCGAGATCGCTGACGTGAATGTAATCGCGCACACACGTGCCATCGTTCGTGGGATAATCGTTACCAAAAACTGTGACGTGATCGATTTTGTTACGTGCTGCCTTCAGCACCAGTGGAATAAGGTGAGTCTCGGGATCGTGTCGTTCACCTCGATCGCGGCTCGCACCGGCCGCATTGAAGTAACGTAAAGCGACAAACTTCAACTGATCGCTGTGGTCGTAGTCGGTCATGATCCGTTCAACGAAGAGCTTGGACCATCCGTACGGATTGGTTGGCAGTTGTGGGTGTGATTCGTCGATTGGAATACGATGTGGTTCGCCGTAAGTCGCGCAGGTTGAAGAGAACACCAGACGATGAACACCGGCCTTTATCAGCGCGCCGAGCAACTGAATTGTTTGTGCGACATTGTTCTCGTAGTAGAAAGCCGGGTGTGTGACAGATTCTCCGACGTACGCAAAAGCCGCAAAGTGAATACACGCATCGATGTTGTGTTCTTTGACTATGCGTGTGACCAGCTCCCGGTCGCCGACGTTACCTTCGTAAAAGGGCACTTCCGGCGCAACCGCATCGTGATAACCGCGTGAGAGGTTGTCCAGAACCACAACCTGCTCGCCACGAGCACGAAGCAGCTCCGTGTTGACACTCCCGATGTAACCAGCCCCGCCCGTGATTAGAATAGCCATAGTTTTCTGAAAATAGGTCGCGTAGGTCCTATAGGACCGATTGAGTTCTTCGCACTATCAAATTTCCAAAGGCTGCGCTGCCGGGTGACGAGCCGCAGAAGATGTATGGTTCATGTCCGGTCATTGCCGCATAACGATGGGCCAGATCGAGCACCACTGTTTCAGCATCGCGGTTTCCAAGCACAGCAACTGTGCCCCCGCTGCCACCTCCGGTAATCTTTGCTCCAAACAGTCCTTGATCGACTCCGGCTGACTTAACCAGTTCGACAAGCAAGTCAGTGCCTTGCGAACCCAATCCGCACGCCGAATAGCTTTCATGCGACGCATACATCAACTCACCCATCGCCGCTTTTTCCTCCAGCGTCGATTGCTTCTCCAATAACTCGGCAAACTTCTGTACCCGGAAACCCTCGTAAACCGCGTGATTGGTCGGAGCGCGAATCGCGTACGTGCGCTCACGTTCGATATTTGTCACGTGATCGGTAGTTGCTCCGTAAAGCAGGATAAATTCCTCGCCAGGTAAACTCTCAGGCAGCCGCGCCGCAAACCTCTCTTCAAACTCGGCCGGTGACAGGTTTGCCAGATAGCCACCCCATCGCGGATCGTTAATAAGAACTTGACTGCCGTTTTGCTTGACCTCAAAGCCGGCAAGCTCGGCGATGATGCGATAGCCCATGAATGTTCCCGCTCGCACTGATCCGTAGTCGCCGGCGCCGATTGAATGGCGTGTCCCCGAATCCAGTCCCCAAACGGCCAGGTCTTTGGGCAATTTCAGCGATCCGCGTAGTTCTGCTGGCTGACAGACAAGCGAGAGCAGGTGATTAGCTTCGCCGCACGCCGCAGTCATCTGGTCCATAACACCGCACGGCGCGCCCACAACGAGGTTCTCAACCTGTTGGCATAGCAATGCAATCTCTCTTGGTCCAACTGCAACGTCAAACGCGGCAGCCACGGCAGTCATCGTTGCAACCTCGAGCGCGGCCGATGAACTGACGCCCTTGCCTTCAGGTACACGCGACGAAATTAGCAGTCGTGCACCTCGTTCGAAGCGGACGCCACGTTCGCGACTCAGCACCAGGAAAACGCCGGCGACGTAAGCAGTCCAATGCCGCGTTCGGTCGCTCTTAAAGTATCGCTGAGCCTCGTCGTATTCAATCGGCTTACCGTCGCGTTCCAGATCCGCCAACGGCATTTCAAAACTCAGCGTTTCGTTTTCCAGCAAGCTGACGATTCTCAGTTGCCGCGAGTCATTTTTTTGCAGCGCTACGAAGGTGGCTTCTGCAATCGGCAACTCGAGGACGAGCGATCCTGAGTAATCGGCGATGCCACCCATTACATCAAGCCGTCCCGGCGCGCGTGCGATCGTGAGTTCCGATCGCGGTTCAAAGAACGTTTCCAGCTTATTGAGCGTCTCGATAAACTCCGTCACATCGCGTAGACCATGTGCGTTACCGCTGACGATTTCGTAAGCCCTCTTCACGCTCTCATTTCCCGAAGTAAGTTAGACAGGATTTACAAGATTTGCACAGGATTTACAGGATGAATCCTGTTCATTCTGTCCAAATCCTGTAAATCCTGTCTAATAGCTATCGTCAATCCTAATTCCGCGTTTCTTCAACGAATCCCGTAACAACGGCTCAATCTCGCTGCGAATCGCTTCATTCGCATAACCAATCCACGTTACGTCAGGTTCGACTTTGAGCGGGGCGCGCAATGGACCACCCTGCTCGTCTGTAACAATCACCCCTGCCTCACGCGCGATTAACTCTGTGCACACGTCGTAAGGATGACAACAAATGCCGAGTACTAAACCACGACGATTCAACACTGATTCAACCAGTGGACGCAGGTCGGCGACAAAACGATCGTGACCCATCATCAATTCATACAGCTGGCCGCCTGACGACAGGTATTGGTCCTCGAAGCAATGCGCTTTTCCGGGCTCGACCGGACCAAGCGCGCCGCGCACAATCTCCTCGTCAATCGCCGCAAGTTCATCTCGCGCGCCGGGAAAAAACCGCGCCACCATCGCGAATCCATGCCTGATCGTCGTCGCGCGCGAGGGTCGCAGCGCGAGCGGCTTTCGTTCCTTTGTTAGACGATCAAATCTTTCAGCTCCAAGCTCTTTGCCGCGGATGGCCCAGAGTGTGTCGCACAGATGCTGCTTCAGCACCGGTATCTCAGTTTGTACCGCAAGTTCGATGTCCTGCAGGTTGGTGCCGTCGCCTCGATTAGGAGCTACTCCCGTTAGCACCCAGGCGCTTCGCTTTTGATACATCAGCTCGCGTGTGCCATCGATCGGATCGACGATGACACGCCAGACCGCGTCGTTTTCTATAGCGCCTCGCGGCAACACGAGGTGACCGTTCTCAATACCTTCAGCTATGAGTACGAGTGGCGCGACAGTCGCGAGTTCCTGTTCGAACAATTCAACCAGCAACTCTTCGCTGACGCGGTCAATCGCGTAGATCGTGTCGCCCTCAGACTCATCGTCAGAGACTTCGGCGAGCTGCTCCAGTTGCGCCTGCTCGCATTCCGCGAGCACGGCATCGCGGACTCGTTCATGAATCCTGCGGATTGGACCAAGCAGGTCTGTTACCTCGGAGAACGCCCGGCTCACGACTGCTCCCGCCGCACGTGCTTGTAGTGAGTGTCAGCTTGCGCGCGCAACTCTGCGGCTTTCTCCTCCGGCGCCGTGTCAGAAAGAAAGTTACCGCCACCAATCTCCGGTCCTGCGAGATACTTGAGTAGATTTGGACGACGCAGTGGGGGATGAAATTCGATATGAAAATGAAAACTCGAGTAGTCGCCGCCATCAGTCGGCGCCTGATGCAGCGGCATCACGTAGGGAAGAGGCATTTGCCAAAGATTATCAAACTTCACGAGTACCTGCTTCAGCAGGGCTGCGAAGTCGCGCAGCTCGTTCGGCGCCAGTGTCGCAATACTCGGATGAGTCGCCTTGGGTGCAACAAAAACCTCGTAAGCGTAACGTGCGAAGTATGGAATAAAGGCAATCGCCGATTCGTTCTCGCAGATGATGCGGCGGCCATCTTCCTTTTCGGCGCGAATCACATCCTGAAAAAGTATACGACCAGTCTCAGCAAAATGACGTTGACTCGCACGCGCTTCAGTTTCGATCGTTTTGAAAACGAAGTTGGTCGCGTAGATCTGGCAGTGTGGATGTGGATTTGAAACGCCTACTGCTTCGCCCTTGTTCTCAAAAATCAACACGTGTTTGATCTCTTTGCGTGCGCTGAGTTCTCGATATTGCTCCTGCCAGACTCCCAGCAGATCTTTAATCGCACACGGCTCCAGCTCTGCGAGCGCGAGACTGTGGTTCGGACTATAACAAACGACTCGTGCGATTCCTGTCGCCGGTTGATTGCGATAAATGCCGGGCGGTGGCTGAAGGTTCTGCGGCGCTTCAAAACCGACACAAGGATGATCGTTGTCAAAAACAAACGTGCTGGTGTAGTTGTCGTTTCTTGCCCCGCTAACGCGAGTGTTTCCGGGACACAGATAACAGTCCGCAACGTATTCAGGTAAGGGATCTCCGTTGTGCTCGATCGTCTCACCACTCCAGGGACGATTTTGTCTATGAGCGGCGATGATTACCCACTCCTCGCGTAACGGATGCCAGCGCTCTTCCCAGTACATAATCTTTCGCAGTTGAACTCTCTTTATAACCTCCTCAGTCGAGTGCGATCTGCAGACGAGTCACTGAAGCAGGTGGAAAGCGAAAAGTGAGAACGCCAGCAGCGGCTGCGACCTGCTCGTTACGCGGTTGCACAGCGTTCGGATTCTCGAACGTATTGTGCGCGTGTATGTCAGGCATGGCCAACACCTGCGCTCGCGCTGACCCGGCGCGTGCTCCGCGCACTGCAATCTCAGCCTCGCGTGTTTCGCTGAGATGCGGATTGGTTACCGTCAGCATCAGTTGTTTACCGTTGACTGATGCAGATCCGTTCAGGCCCCAGAACTCACCAGGCTTATCAGTGCGCGTGTATTTAACTTCCGGCGCGCTGAAGATGGTCCGTACTGCGCGTGCACCCATGTGTGGCATAAACATCTCAAACACGTGGAATGTCGGCGTGACGATAAACTTGTCTTCATGGGCCAGGAAAAGCGAGTGCAAACAGTTGATCAACTGTGCAACGTTGGCCATCACAACTTTATCCGCATGACGATTGAAAGTGTCCAGCGTCAGACCGGCAAGCAACGCGTCGCGCATCGTTGACTGTTGACCTAACAGGTGCGTCGGATTGAGCTCAGATCCGGGCTTATACCATGCGCCCCATTCATCGACTACAAGTTTGACGCGATGTTGCCGGTCGTATTCACCCATGACAGTCCAATGCTCGTTGATCAGCGACTCCATGCGATCGGCCTCGTGCAGCAGTTCATAATGTTCGGCCTCGTTGAATTTGAGAGCGTCGCCTTTTGCAGCGAACCAGTCGTTTGTTTTTCCGAAGCCAAGGTTCCAGGCGTAATGATGAAGACCAAAGCCGTAGATACTGTTGAAGAGGTTACGATTCTTTTCAGCTATTCGTGAAAAGAATCCACGCGTCCAGTTGGAGTCGGTGCCGTTCGATCCTGAAGCGATAAAGCTCAAGTCGACGCCATAACGAGGAACGGCCGCCGTGAAGCGCCTATATTCAACTGAGTATTCTTCGGGAGTGAAGTTGCCACCGCAACCCCACGATTCGTTACCGATGCCCCAATACTTTACCCGATATGGATCGCGACTGGACATTTCACTGCCACTGCGGCGTTCGGCTCCGGTAGTAGAACCGGCTGGTGAATTACAGTATTCGATCCACTCGTAAAACTCCTGCGCAGTGAGACCGCGGACATTCGCAGCCAGGTAACCCTCGGCGCCCGACAACTGGCAGAAGCGTAGAAACTCATTGGTGCCGAAGTGATTTGTTTCAAACTTCCATGGACCATCAGTGACGCTTTTGGGCCATTCGGGCGCATCGGCCCAGAAGTTTGTGCGTCTGGGACGACGCGCGCGTGGTCCAATACCGTCGCGCCAGTCGTAGCTGTCGGCGAAGCAGCCACCGGGCCAGCGTATCACAGGTGCCTTGATGCGTTTCAGGTGTTCGACGAGCGCATTGCGGATGCCACTGGTGTTTGGCACCTTCGAGTTTTCGCCAACCCAGATGCCATCGTAGACCACCCCACCCAGATGTTCGGCGAAATGACCATAGATGTTGGGATTGATCGTGCCAATCTCTTCGCCGAGCAGAACCTCGATCCGCGAATCAGCAGCATAAGACGAGCGCGCGAGTCCACGCGTGCGTTCGAGTAGGATTCCAGTGCCGATTGCGGCAGCACCTCGTAAGAATTGGCGTCTCTTCAAGTCGCTATTCGCCTTTCGATGACTCGTATTTGATTCTCCCTTAACGCCGAAGGCGTTGGCTAATTTCAGCCCATCTATGAAGCGGTCTCCGCTGTCAAGAGATTTTTAGGCACACTCTGACCACGACGCCGCAGCGTCTGCGTTTGCTCTATTGCTGTTTTGCTCTTTGACATGAGACTGCT
>DASYSD010000027.1:0-102953 GCA_036003745.1 Pyrinomonadaceae bacterium | reverse complement strand
GGACCTATTAATTCCTATGAACGAAAAAATTCGAATTCGTCTAAAAGCGTACGATCACCGCGTGCTCGATCAGTCGACCACGGAAATCGTCGAGACTGCAAAGCGCACCGGTGCTCGTGTTGCTGGTCCAATTCCTTTACCGACGGTGAAGAACAAGTGGACCGTGCTGCGCTCGCCGCATGTCGATAAGAAATCGCGCGAGCAGTTTGAGATTCGCACGCATAAGCGGCTGATGGACATTCTCGACCCGACACCGCAAACGGTTGATGCGTTGATGAAGCTGGATTTGCCGGCGGGCGTCGACGTTGAGATCAAAGCATTTGGCAGGCAATAGGTCCTATAGGACTTATAAGACCTATTCACAGGATTGAACGACAATGATTAACGGGATCATCGGAAGAAAAATCGGCATGACGCAGATCTTTGCGGCAGATGGCACGGTGACGCCAGTGACGGTAATCAAGGCTGGCCCATGTGTCGTCGTGCAAAAGAAATCTGCGGCTGGTCCTGACGGTTACGATGCGGTGCAGATCGGTTTGGTGGATGAGAAGCCGTTGAAGCTGAAGAACGTAAGCAAACCGATGCGCGGGCACTTCGAAAAAACTGGTGGCGGTATTCCGCCGACCCGAATCCTGAAGGAGTTTCGTCTAACGGAGTCGGGCGACGGAACAAACGTGGGCGACAAAGTACTCGTCGACCAGTTTTCTGATGGTGAGATGGTGGATGTTATCGGGCGTTCAAAAGGCCGTGGTTTTGCCGGTACCATCAAACGTCATCACTTCAATCGAGGTCCCGAATCGCACGGCTCTATGAATGTTCGCGCGCCGGGCTCGATTGGTGCTTCGGCCTATCCGTCGCGAGTCGTCAAGGGAAACCGTTCGTCGGGTCACATGGGCGATGTACGCATCACCACCAAGGGACTGACGGTGGCTCGCGTCGATGCCGAAAACAATATTTTGATGATTCGTGGCGCGGTGCCCGGAGCAAATGGAACCGTAGTCGTTGTTCGCAAGGCGACAAAGAAGACGAAGTAGGAGTTGGGTATGCCGACAGTCAAGGTGCGCAACGTACAGAATGAAGAGATTGGCGAGGTCGAGCTGTCTGATGCTGTTTTTGGCGCGCCTCTAAATGAAGGATTGATTCACGCGGCCGTGCGAAATTTCATGGCCAACGCGCGACAGGGCAATTCCGCGACCAAAACGCGCGGCGATGTGTCCGGAGCCGGCAGGAAACTCTGGAAGCAGAAGGGCACTGGCCGCGCTCGCATCGCGTCGCTGCGTTCACCCCTCTGGAAGGGCGGCGGTAACGCGCATGGACCACAGCCACGCGACTGGTCCTACAACATGCCCCGCAAGATGCGCCAGGGAGCTTTGCGTTCAGCGCTTTCAGAGCGTGTGCGTGAAGGAAACGTTTTCGTGGTCGATGGCTGGAATCTCGACAAGCCGAAGACAAAAGATTTTTCGCAGTCGTTGACGCGGCTTGGGCTGGGTGGCAAGACGCTGATTGTGGATTCACTCGATAACGAGAACCTGCTGTTGTCAGCGCGAAATTTACGTCAGACGAAAGTCGTCAACTGTTTTGGTTTGAATATCTACGATCTGCTCTATCACGACACGTTGGTGCTTTCGCGCGAGGCTGCTACCGAGCTTGAGCAGTTGCTGGGCAACAGCAAGGCGGAAGGTTTTCCTGAGCCGGAAACCGGCGCAGAAGCAGCGCCCGTAAAGAAGAGAAGAACACGCAAGAGTGAGCAGGAGGCGGCATGAGAACAGTTTGGGACATCATCAAGTCGCCCGTAATTACTGAGAAGGCGCTGGCGGCGAAGGAAGAAACACAGGACAAGCAGCAGTTGCTGACCTTCCGCGTCGATCGACGTGCAACCAAGCCCGAGATTAAGTCGGCGGTCGAGACCATCTTTCAGGTGAAGGTGGACCACGTGCGCACGATTAACTTCATGGGCAAGATGGCGCGTCGCGGCCGGTTCGAGGGGCGCAAGCCTTCCTGGAAGAAGGCGTATGTAACTCTGAAGCAAGGCGAGAAGCCGGTTGATTACGGCGAAGCAATTTAGTGGACTAACAAGATGGGCATAAAGAAACTTACACCCACATCGGCAGCGCGACGTTATCAAACGTATCTGACGCGTGATGAGTTAACGGTCGGAGCGATTCCCGAAAAGTCTCTGCTCGAGCCTAAGAAGCGAATTTCAGGACGCAACAACGACGGTCGCATTACCGTGCGACGTCGTGGCGGCGGTCACAAGCGCTTTTATCGAATTGTCGACTTCAAGCGTGACAAAGACGGCGTGCCCGGACGCGTCACTCAGATCGAATACGATCCGAATCGTTCCGCGCACATTGCGTTGATCACCTACCTGGATGGCGAGAAGCGTTACATCATCGCGCCGACTGGTCTGGAGGTTGGCAAGACGATCATGAGCGGTGCTGAGGCCGATATTCTGCCGGGTAACACTTTGCCGTTGATCAATATTCCGCTCGGCACGCAGATTCACAACATCGAATTGCGGCCTGGAAAAGGCGGGCAGATGGCGCGCTCCGCCGGAACGTTTGCGCAGTTGGTGGCGAAGGAAGGCGATTACGCGCAATTGCGTATGCCATCAGGCGAAGTGCGACGGGTCCCTTTAGTTTGCAAGGCGACCGTGGGCCAGGTTGGCAACATCGAGCATGAGAACGTCTCGCTGGGTAAAGCCGGCCGGTCGCGCTGGAAAGGCTTGCGCCCGAAGGTTCGTGGTGTGGCGATGAATCCGGTGGACCACCCCCATGGTGGTGGTGAAGGTAAGACCTCGGGTGGACGAAACCCGGTGACGCCGTGGGGCCAGCCAACTCGTGGCTACAAGACGCGCAGCAACAAGCGAACGCAGAAGATGATTCTGAAGGATCGCAGGACTAAGTAATAGGTCATATAGGTCCTATGGGGCCTATGCGAGAGAATCGAGAAACGGAGAGTCATGGCTCGTTCAGTTAAAAAAGGACCGTTCATCGACAAGGGCATCACGAAGGCGGTTGAGAAAGCCCGCAGTGGCGGACAGCGTCCGCCGGTGATCAAAACCTGGTCGCGGCGTTCGACAATCACCCCCGACATGGTCGGACTGACGTTCGGTGTTCATAACGGCAAACGTCACCTCCCGATCTATGTGACGGAGAATATGGTGGGCCACAAGCTCGGTGAGTTTGCGCCGACGCGCACGTTCAAGGGCCACTCGGGCACAAAGGTCGAGAAGACAAGCAAGGTCGCGTCAGCACCGCCGGCCAAGTAGGTAACGCGGATGAGCGCGGATTTTTAGAACGCGGATTAAGGATAGAGAAATGGAAGCAACAGCGAGTGCTAAGTATTTGCGGGGGTCGGCGCAGAAGGCCCGTCTCGTCGTGGATATGATTCGCGGCAAAGACGTCAACCAGGCGCTGGCGATTTTGCGCTTCTCGAGGAAGCGCGCCGCGAACACGATCGAAAAATGTATGCGTTCGGCGATCGCGAATGCGAACGAAGCTGCCGAAAAGGCGAACGTCTCGATCGATCCCGATGATTTGTGGGTGCGGACGGCGTTTGTGGATATCGGACCAACAAAGAACCGGCGTCGTGTGCGACCGGCACCGCAGGGTCGTGCCTATCGGGAACAGCGACATTTCTGTCACGTGACGATCTCGTTGAGTAACGATGAGCGTCCGGCGGCAAAGGGAAGCAAGGCGCAGGAAAGCACGGCAGCAAAGCCCGCGAAGCTCGCTGAAAGTAAACGACGGAAGCGCGGTGGCGCCGCCGCAGCGCCGCGAGTAAAACGAGCAGCGAAGAAGGAAGAGCCGGAGGCAACTGCTGAAAAGTCGGCGACGAAGAAGGCCTCAAAGAAAAAGGTTAAGACCGAAGAGTAAAGACATTACTGGAGAAGATTGTGGGTCAAAAAGTTCATCCATACGGTTTTCGACTCGGCTACAACAAAGACTGGCATTCGCACTGGTTCGCGAAGAAGCAGTTTGGCGAGTTTCTGCTCGAGGATCTGAAGTTAAAGAAGGACCTCAAGCGACGCTTCGCCGGCGCCGGTGTATCGCACGTCGATATCGAACGAGCCGCTAATCGCCTCAAGATCATCATCTACACCTCGCGACCCGGCATCATCATCGGTCGCAAGGGCGCAGAGATCGATAAGCTCAAGAGTGACCTCTCGTCGAAAACCGGCCGCGAAGTGCTGGTTTCGATTCAGGAGATCCACAAACCTGAGCTCAACGCGCAACTGCAGGCGGAGAAGATTGCGGCCCAGCTCGAGAAGCGCATTGCTTTTCGTCGCGCGATGAGAAAGGCCGTGGAGGAGTCGCTGCGGTTTGGAGCGCAGGGAATCAAGGTGAAGGTCAGTGGTCGTTTGAATGGCGCTGAGATCGCACGCAGTGAGTGGCACCTGCAGGGGCAACTTCCGCTTCACACGCTGCGCGCCGATATCGATTACGGTCTTGCCGAAGCGCAGACGACCTTCGGACAGATCGGTGTGAAGGTTTGGATCTATCGCGGCGAGATCCTGGATCCAAAGGCTGCGATGGCCCGTGGTACGGGTTCGGATCCGATCAACGAAACGCGTACAGGTGAACGCGAGCGTCGCCCGCGCACCCGACGCGAACGCGAAGGTGGATCGGATGGCAGAAGACCGAGAACAGATAATCAATAGGTAAACGCTATGTTGATGCCGAAGAAAGTTAAGCACCGGAAGCAGATGCGCGGACGCATGACTGGCGTCGCAACTCGTGGCAGCGAGATCAGCTTCGGTGAGTATGGGCTCAAGAGCCTGGAGCCAGCGTGGATTACGGATCGTCAGATTGAAGCTGCTCGTATCGCGATGACTCGTCACATCAAGCGCGGTGGCAAGATCTGGATCCGCATGTTTCCCGACAAGCCGGTGACGAAGAAGCCTGCGGAAACACGTATGGGCAAAGGCAAGGGCGCTCCGGAATACTGGGTGGCAGTGGTAAAGCCGGGTCGAATTCTTTACGAGATCGAAGGCGTCGATGAAAACACAGCACGTGATGCAATGCGTCTCGCCGCTCAGAAGCTTCCGATCAAGACCAAGTTTGTAACGCGCGCTGATCAGGAAGGAGGCGCGATCTAGTAATGAAGAGGCGAGAAGAACTCGACAAGTATCGCGAGATGGGTGAAGACGAGTTGCGGGCGGAAGCAGCGCGTTTGCGGGAATCGCTTTTTCGTTTGAACTTCAAACTAGCGCTCGGCGAGCTTGATGCTATCAAGCGCATCCGTCAGGAGAAGAAAGCGCTGGCGCGGATTGAAACCATAGCGGGCCAGCGTGGGTAGTCAATAGGTCCTATGAGACCTACAGGTCCAATAGGACCTATTAAAGATTGAGAAAGAACAATGGCAGAGAATCAAGAAAGCACAAGCGCCGCCGAAAGCATGCCAGAAAAAACCAGTCGTGCAAACCGGTCGCAAAAGGTAGGAACAGTCGCTTCCGACAAGATGCAGAAGACTGTTGTGGTTCGTGTGGACCGTCTGGTCCGTCACCGCAAGTATCGCCGTTACGTGCGTCGCACGTCGAAGTTTATGGCCCACGACGAGCTCGGGGCGACGGTTGGCGATAAGGTGCGGATCGTTGAGACACGTCCACTTTCAGCGCGCAAGCGTTGGCGTGTGATTGAGATAGTTCAGAAAGCTGCGAAGTAGGCTTCGCGCAAGAGTCGGAGGTAACGACAGTGATCCAGATGCAAACCTCTCTGGAGGTTGCTGACAATTCGGGGGCACGACGAGTGGAGATGATCATGCCGATAGGCGGCTCCACCGGAAAAATTGCCAGCCTGGGCGACCGTATCAAAGTGACGGTCAAAGAGGCATCTCCCGACGGAACTATTAAAAAGGGCACCGTTCAGGATGCGGTGATTGTGCGTACGCGAAAAGAGGTGCGCCGTGCTGATGGAACGTACGTCAGGTTTGATCAGAACGCCGCCGTACTGATCAAGGAAGACGGCACTCCCATCGGCACTCGCGTTTTTGGACCAGTAGCACGCGAACTGCGCGACAAGAATTTCATGAAGATTGTTTCGCTCGCGCCGGAGGTAATTTAGGAATGGCAGGAACAAAGCGCTCGAAGGTTAGGAAAAATGATCAGGTGGTGATTATCGCCGGGCGCGACAAGGGTAGGCGTGGGCGCGTGCTCGAAGTTTTACCGGCTAAGGGCAAAGTCAAAGTCGAAGGCGCAGGGATAATCAAACGCCACCAGAAGGCGAATCCGCAGGCTAATCGCGGCGGCGGTATTGTGGATAAGGAATCGTTCATCGATATCTCAAATGTGCAGTTGATCGATCCGCAATCAGGTAAACCCACACGCGTGCATTATCAGGTCGAGAGCGATGGCTCGAAGACGCGCGTCGCGGCCGCCAGTGGTCATTCGTTGGAGAAGTAATAGCGCGCAAGTTGAACTAGAGGATCTGATATGTCTGCAAGGTTAAAAGAGCGATATCAAAAAGATGTAGCGCCGCAGATTGCGAAAGAGTTTGGGATTACCAATCCCATGGCCGTGCCTCGCGTTGAAAAAGTCGTCATCAATATGGGTATGGGTGAGGCCATTGCGAACCAGAAGATACTGGACACGGCGGCTGATGAACTGCGTGCGATTACCGGCCAGAAGCCGGTGATCACGAAAGCGAAGAAGTCGATTGCTTCGTTCAAGTTGCGGCAGGGAATGCCGATCGGCGTAGTGGTCACGTTGCGTGGAGAGCGCATGTACGAGTTTCTCGATCGGCTTGTGTCAGTGGCACTGCCGCGCGTCAGAGACTTCCGCGGGGTTTCGCCAAAGGCTTTTGACGGTCGCGGAAACTACACGATTGGAATTCGTGAGCAGTTGATCTTTCCGGAGATCGATTTTAACAAGGTCGACAAGCTACGCGGGATGAACATCTCGATTGTGACGACGGCACGGAACGACGAGCAGGCGAGAGCCCTTCTGAAGGGCCTGGGAATGCCGTTTAGAACGTAAAGAAATATAGGTCCTATAGGACCTATTGGACCTGTACCGAAGAAAAGAATATGGCAAAGAAATCATTGATTGCGAAGGCGGCACGCAAGCCGAAGTTTTCGGTGCGCGCTTACACTCGGTGCAAACGGTGCGGACGGCCGCGAGGTTACTTGCGGAAGTTCAATTTGTGTCGCATCTGTTTTCGTGAGTTGGCGCTGCAGGGTCAGATCCCTGGCGTAGTTAAGTCGAGCTGGTAATTGACACTAACGGAGTTACTTCATGACTGATCCTATTGCCGATATGTTAACGCGAATTCGCAACGCCATTGCGGCGAAGCATTCGCGAGTTGATATTCCGGCTTCAAAGCTCAAACTTGAGATTGCCCGTATTCTGAAGGAAGAGGGCTACATCAACAACTTCGTCATCAAAGGCGAGGGTTTGAAGCGCACGGTGCGAATCTTCCTGCGCTACGACGCGCGCGGCACGTCTTCAATCACGCACCTGCAGCGCATCTCGACGCCGGGACGGCGCGTGTACGTCGGTTCAAGTGAGATTCCGAAAGTGCTCGGCGGCTACGGCATCAATATCGTCTCCACGTCGAGAGGGTTGATGAGCGGTAAGGCGGCACGCCGCGAGAATATCGGCGGCGAACTGTTGGCCCAGATTTATTGATCCTGGCAAAGCGGAAATAAAGTTATGTCACGAATTGGAAAAAAGGTAATCGCGGTACCGAAGGGCGTGACCGTCACTGTCCACGAGCGTGAGCTTGAAGTGAAAGGTCCAAAGGGCACTCTGAAGACGCCGATTCCCCAGGGAATCAGTTTTAAGGTCGAAGGCGAGGAATTACGCGCTGAGCGTACTTCCGATGAGCAGGCAGCGCTGCATGGACTGGCCCGCGCCCTGGCAAACAACGCCATCGTGGGTGTGACGGAAGGGTTCAGCAAGCAGATGGACGTGGTCGGTGTTGGTTACAAGGCCGACGTCCAGGGCAAGAAGATCGTCTTCTCGCTCGGTTACTCGCATCCGATCGAGTTTCCGCTGCCGGCTGAAGTTGATGCCAAAGCCGAACGTCTGACGACTAAGGGCGGTATTCAGCAGTATCAAACGACTTTGACCCTGACGAGTATCGACAAGCAGAAGCTGGGACAGGTCGCGGCAGAGATGCATGAGCTTCGCAAGCCTGACGCATATAAAGGCAAGGGCGTGCGTTACGCGGGTGTTCCTATCAAGTTAAAGCCGGGCAAGACAGGTAAGTAGTCCGGAAAATAGTTTTGATTCGTAGAGGCCGAGATGGCAAACACAAATAGAGCAGAAGTGCGAACCGCTATTCACTCGCGGATTCGCCGCAAGGTAAAAGGAAACACGGAGCGGCCAAGACTCGCGATCTATCGCAGCTTGAACCATATCTACGCACAGGTGATCGACGACGCGCACGGCCAAACACTGGTGTCGGCTTCTTCAACTGAGAAGGATCTGCGCACTGATACCGGCGGCAATCTTGACGCAGCGCGCCGGATTGGCCAGGCGATCGCAGAGCGAGCCCTTGCCAAGGGAATCGAGCAGGTAGTGTTTGATCGCGGCGGCTATCTCTATCACGGTCGTGTGAAAGCTCTGACCGATGCTGCCCGTGCGGCGGGCCTGAACAAGAACGAAGTGGTGGCGGAAGCCGAAGCGGAAGAGCCGGCTGCCGAACCCGAAAAACCAACCGAAAAGAAGTCCAAAAAGAAGAAACAAGAATAGACTATGAGACAACCCAAGCAACGCATTCCTGCCCAGGGGCTCGATCTGAAAGACCAGGTGATTTCGATTAATCGTGTTACCAAGGTCGTTAAGGGTGGTAAGAACCTCTCTTTCGCAGCGCTCGTAGTAGTGGGAGACGAAGGCGGGCACGTCGGTTTTGGCACCGGCAAGGCGCGCGAAGTCCCCCTGGCGATTAAAAAGGGAGTTGAGGCGGCGAAGAAGAATTTGATTCGCGTGCCTTTGATCAACCATACCCTGCCGCATCAGTTGATTGGCGAATATGGCGCGGGTCGTGTGCTGGTCAAGCCGGCTTCCGAAGGCACTGGAGTTATCGCGGGCGGCGCGGTGCGAGCGGTTATGCAGGCAGTCGGAGTTAGAGATGTGCGTACCAAAGTGCTGGGTTCGACGAATCCACACAACGTTGTGCGTGCGACTTTCGATGCGTTACTGCGGATGAAGGATCCGATGGAACTGGCTCGCTTGCGTGGCAAGCAGGTTGAGGAGATGTAAGCGTATGCCACGGAAAGCCAAAGGCACAGACACACAAGCGAAGATTCGTATCGAGTACTATAGAAGCTTTATCGCTTCGCCCAAAACACACAAGACGATTGTGCGCAGTCTCGGTTTGCGAAAGCTCCACCAGATTGTTGAGCGTCCTGACAATGATTCAATGCGCGGGGCCGTCGCGAAGGTGCCACACTTGTTACGGATCGTTGAATAACAGGTCCTGTAGGACCTATATGACCTATTTCGGAGTTCAAAATGGCAATTAGTCTTAACAGTCTCAGGCCGGCAAAGGGTTCCACTCACAAAAAGAAGCGAGTCGGGCGTGGACCAGGTTCAGGTCTGGGCAAGACCGCGGGTCGCGGGGAGAAGGGACAGAAGTCTCGCTCCGGCTACTCGCGCAAAGTTGGTTTTGAAGGTGGTCAGATGCCTTTGCACCGGCGTCTGCCGAAGCGCGGCTTCACGAACATTTTCAAGAAGCAGTGGCTTGAGGTCAGTCTTGCTGCTCTCGATCAACACTTCGAAGCGAACGAAGAGATCACACCTGAAGTGCTGCACCTTCGCGGATTGATCAAGAAAGCGAAGCACGATGTGGTGGTTCTTGGTAACGGCGAGGTTTCCAAACCGCTTCGTGTTTCGGCTCACCGGTTTACAAAGAGTGCTCGACAAAAGATCGAGCAGGCTGGCGGTGCGGTAGTTGAAATTGCCGGATAGCCTGGGATCGCCGGCAGGAGAATGTTATGGAAAAGTTTTTCGCCGCGGTTCGCAACATGTTCAATGTGCCGGACCTCCGCCGGCGCATTTTCTTTACGCTGGGTTTACTCGCTGTCTACCGGCTTGGCGCCCACGTTGGTTCCCCGGGTATTAACAAAGCGCGCCTGGATGAAGTCTGGCGTGATGTTGCCGGAACTCTTCTCGGCGTGCTCGACCTCTTCTCCGGCGGAAACTTTCGCACCATCTCCGTCTTTGCTTTAGGCGTCACCCCTTACATCACCGCGTCCATTATTCTTCAGCTCATGACCGTCGTCTCGCCGCAACTCAAAAAGTTGCAGGAAGAAGGCGAGATGGGCCGTCAGAAGATCAACCAGTGGACTCGTTATCTGACCGTCGTTCTGGCTGGGATTCAAACTACGTTCGTGGCCCACTGGCTGCAGGTTAACGGTGTCGGCGCTCCCGGTTGGGGCTTCCGTCTGAGCACTGTCCTGACACTGACTACTGGCACGATGTTCGTGATGTGGTTAGGTGAGCAGATCACAGAACGTGGCGTCGGTAACGGCATTTCGCTGCTGATCTTTGCGGGTATTGTGATCGGTTTACCGCGTGGTGTACAGCAGGTTTCAGAGCGTCTCAGTGGCGGCGATACGATGGCAATCATTGGCGTGTTCGGAATGCTGGTGGCGCTGATTCTGATCATCGCTTTCATCGTCTTTGTCGAAGCTGCACGCCGGAAGATTCCAGTCAGTTACGCAAAGCGACACGTGGGTCGACAGATGGTGAGCGGTCAACAAACCACGATGCCGCTGAAGATAAACATGGGCGGCGTGATCCCGGTCATCTTTGCTTCGTCAGTTTTATCGATGCCGCAGAGTGTCTTTGCCGCCTTTCCACCGGATCCAACCAATCCGAATACGTGGTGGGCCAAGGTCTACGGCTTCTTTGCGATATTTCATCCCGGCGATCCGTACTACGAGTTGATCTTTCTCTCCCTGATCATCTTCTTCACGTTCTTCTATGTGTCGATCGTTTTTAACGTCGAAGAAGTGGCTGACAACCTTCGTAAGCATGGCGGCTTCATGCCTGGCATTCGTCCCGGAAGGGCGACCGCCGAATATCTCAATACGATCCTGACTCGCTTAACAACAGTCGGCGCCGTTTATCTGGCCCTGGTGGCGTTCGTTCCGCAGTTTATGTTGAGCGGCTTCAAGGTAGCGCGCATACCGCTCCTCGGCACCTGGCTCGACTCATTTGTCAGCACAACTCCGGGGCTCTCATGGATTCCGACCGGCATGGGCTACAACTTTTATTTCGGTGGCACATCGCTGCTGATTCTTGTCGGTGTGGCAATGGACACCGTGGCGCAGATTGAGGCGCAACTCGTGATGCGCAACTACGAAGGATTCCTCGGCAGTGGCGGCCGTCTACGCGGACGCCGGGCCTGATCCGATCCGTATGGCGAAAATCATTGTACTGATGGGTGCGCCTGGTGCCGGAAAGGGTACGCAGGCGCGCTTGCTTAAAGAGCGTCTGCATTTGCCGCAGATCTCGACCGGAGACATTTTTCGCGCCTTGAAGACTGCGCAGACGCCGCTCGCGCAGCAAGTTCGGGAGCTAATGGATAGCGGACAGCTTGTTCCCGATGATTTGACGATTCGACTCGTTAAGGAACGAACGGCGCAGGATGATGCGCAGCATGGTTACATTCTTGATGGCTTTCCGCGAACGCCGGCGCAGGCCGCGAGTCTCGAAAAACTGGCAGCAGAGCAGGGCAATAACATCATTCCTATCCTCATCGATGTGCCGCAGGATTTTCTCGAAAGGCGAATGACAGGACGTAGAAATTGTCCCGTTTGTGGCGAGATTTACAACCTCTACTTCAAACCGCCACGGCACGACAACGTTTGCGACTTTCATCCGCAAGCTCAGCTGGTACAGCGCGCCGACGACAACGTGGAAATCGTCAAAGCGCGGCTCGCAACTTATGAAGAGCAAACCCGGCCGCTGATCGAGTACTACAAATCAGCAGGTTTACTGCGCACCGTTGATGGCGCTCGTAAGCCGGAAGCAGTCTATAAAGATGTTTTGCCGCTGGTGAACGAGGAAGACGCAGGTCAGAAACAGTTCCTGTCCGCGTGAAATCTGACTTCTCTATGGCTAAAATGAGTCTGAAATGATTATCGGTAAGTCAAAACGAGAATTAGAAAAGATGCGGGCCGCAGGTCGCCTTGTGGGGCAGGTCCTGGCGCACCTGCGTAGTTTGGTGAAGTCCGGCATCACCACGATGGAAGTTGATCGGGCAGCGGAGAAGATGATCCGCGATGCTGGGGCCCTCCCAACCTTCAAGGGATACAATGGCTTTCCATATTCAATCTGTGCTTCGGTGAACGAACAGATCGTTCACGGGTTTCCTTCGCAGTATGTGCTGCAGGAAGGCGATATCTTTTCGATTGACTGTGGCGTGACGCTCGAAGGGTTTGTTGGCGACACGGCCACGACCGTGCCGGTTGGAAAGGTTGACGCGGAGAAGCTCAAGTTAATTCGCGTCACTGAAGAGTGTCTGGAGCGGGCGATTCAACAATGCCGAGCCGGGAACCACCTGGGCGACATCGGCTGGGCAGTTCAGCAGCACGCTGAAGGTAACGGATATTCGGTTGTTCGAGACTATGTGGGGCATGGAATTGGTCGCCGGATGCATGAAGACCCGCAGATCCCGAACTACGGCCGTCCCGGCCTGGGGCCGAAGATTAAGACAGGCTACGTCTTTGCGGTCGAGCCGATGGTGAACCAGGGTTCGCATTTCACCAAAGTTCTGTCCGACGGCTGGACGGTGGTGACGGTTGACGGGAAGCCCAGCGCTCACGTCGAACACACGATAGCCATTACCGAAGAAGGGCCGGAGGTGCTGACGCTCGCCTCCTCGGCAGCATCCCTTGAGCCGGCGATAGTTTAGAGACCTATTTTCGCGAATAACCTCAACCATTGCCGCGGCTTGGCAAAGGGAATGCCGCATGCTATTATTCGCAGTTTGTCGGCAGCGTCAAAATTCCAATCTGAGAGGATATGGCGAAGGAAGAAGCGATAGAGGTTATGGCAAAGGTGCTGGAAACTTTGCCTAACGCTATGTTTCGGGTCGAGTTGGAAGACAGCCAGCATCAGGTGCTTGCGCACATATCAGGGAAAATGCGCAAGCATTTTATTCGCATTCTTCCGGGTGATCGGGTTTTAGTAGAGCTTTCGCCATACGATCTCAATCGCGGCCGGATCACATATCGCTATAAATAGGTAACGAGGAACAGTCAGATGAAAGTCCGTGCGTCAGTAAAGAAGATGTGCGACAAGTGCAAGGTCATCCATCGCAAGGGCGTGGTGCGAGTGATCTGCTCTAATCCCAAACACAAACAGAGACAAGGATAACGAGAAATACAATGGCACGTGTAGCAGGCGTCGATTTACCACCAAACAAACGAGCCGAGATTGGTCTCACTTATATCTACGGTATTGGCCGTTCGCGCTCCAATTCTGTGCTCAAGGAGGCAGGCGTCAACCTCGACACACGCGTCAGAGATCTTACCGAAGACGAGTTGAGCCGGATTCGTGCCATTCTGGAAACGCAGGGAGAGATCGAAGGCGACCTTCGCAAGCGCATGCAGATGGACATCAAACGTTTGATGGATATCGGTTGCTATCGCGGCCTGCGTCATCGTCGTTCTCTGCCGGTGCGTGGTCAGCGCACACACACAAACGCTCGTACGCGCAAGGGCCCACGTCGGGCGACCATTGCGAAGAAGAAGGCGCCAGGCAAGAAGTAAATCTTAGCTTTGTGCTTGGTACTTAGTACTTTGCAAAGCACAAAGGACAAAGTACGAAGAACGAATTTATGGCAAAAGCAGGCGGAAAAAAGAAGGTCTTTCGTAAGAAAGAGAAGAAGAACGTTCCCAACGGTATCGTGCATATTGCAGCGTCGTTCAACAACACGATGATTTCGATTACCGATCTTGAAGGGAATTTGATCGCACAATCATCGGCAGGCGCGCGTGGTTTTCGTGGCTCTCGAAAGGGCACTCCATTCGCCGCGCAACAAGCAGCTTACGAGGCAGCCAAGAAGGCGCATGAAGCCGGCATGCATCAATGCGAGGTGCGAGTGAAGGGACCCGGCGGTGGTCGTGAGTCGGCGATTCGAGCGATCGCAAACGCGGGTATCAGAGTCATGACGATTCGCGATACGACACCGATCCCGCACAACGGCTGCCGGCCGCCGAAGCGAAGAAGAGTTTAGTTTTTAGAATAGGTCTTATAGGTCCTATAGGACTTATTTGAGTTCAATCAACCCAAAGGATGAAGGGTTCGTGCGCTAAGCACAACCTGTAAACTTTTCCGTCTAACTGATTAGACCGGAGGCAAATAATTGGCTAGGTATAGAGATGCTGTGTGTCGCCTTTGCCGTCGCGAAGGCGCTAAACTGTTTTTGAAGGGCGATCGTTGTTACAAACCCGCTTGCCCGATTGAAAAACGTGGTACGCAACCGCCCGGGCAGCACGGAAACTCGCTGCGTCGCGGCAAGGCACTGGTTGGCTACGGCCAACAGTTGCGTGAGAAGCAGAAGGTCAAACGCATTTACTTCATTCTTGAAGGGCAGTTCCGAAACTACTTCGAACGTGCCGCTCGAATGAAGGGAATCACCGGTGAGAACCTTCTGTTCCTGCTGGAACGGCGACTGGATAATGCGGTTTACCGCGCGGGGTTTTCGACCTCACGCCGTCAGGCGCGGCAGTTGGTCAACCACGGTCACATTCTGGTAAACGATCGCAAAGTAGATATTCCCTCTTATCAAGTGAAGCCCGGCGACGTGATCAGTGTGAGAGATGCGAGTCGCAAAAACTCTCACATCGAAGGCGCATGGCAAACTGCGTCCGGTCGTGGACGTCCATCGTGGATCAATGCCGACGGTGGCGAAATGACGGCGCGTGTGGCCAGCTTGCCGGTTCGTGACGATATCGATCGCACGATAAACGAGCAACTGATTGTTGAACTTTATAGTAAGTAGTTAACCTGACCAGTGATGACGTCACAGACCGTCATCACCTGGTCCGACGCATTTTTCTTAGGACTCGAACAATGGCTATGGATCAAAATAATCTTTGGACAGGATTTCAAATGCCGCGCCGTCTTGCGGCAGATGCAGAGACCCTCACGGAACGATATGGCCGCTTTTCAGCTCAGCCATTCGAACGTGGTTTTGGGACCACGGTGGGCAACTCTCTTCGTCGCGCTTTGCTCTCTTCAATCGAAGGCGCTGCTATCACGGCGGTGAAGATTGAGGGCGTTGAGCATGAGTTTTCATCGATAAAAGGGGTGGTCGAAGACGCCACCGACGTTATTCTTAATCTGAAACAGGTACCTTTCAAGCTGCACAGCAGCGAGCCAAAGACGCTGAGAATCTCGAAGGAAGAAGCAGGGGAAGTTACTGCCGCCGATATCGAGACTGATGCTGATGTGGAGATTCTCGATCCGTCAGTGCACATCGCAACGGTCAGCGAAGGTGGATCGCTGAAAGTAGAAATGCGCCTGAAGCGCGGCCGTGGCTACGTTTCGGCTGACAGAAACTTCGACGAGGATCTTTCGCTGGGCTACATCCCGATCGATTCCGTGCACACACCGGTCAAGAAAGTTAATTACAACGTCGAAGCAGCTCGTCTCGGACAGAACACAGAGTTTGACAAACTGACCATCGAGGTTTGGACCGATGGTTCGGTGAAGCCGGAAGATTCGATCGGTCTGGCGGCGAAGTTGATCAAAGATCACATGTCGATTTTCATCAACTTCGAAGAGGACACGGACGATTTCGCTTATACGAAGATGGAGCGTCCGCCGCTGCCGCGCAACGATCAATTGGACCGTTCGGTTGATGAACTTGAACTGTCAGTTCGGTCTTACAACTGTCTCAAGAATGCCGACATTCGAACCATTCGCGATCTGGTCCAACGCACCGAGCGCGAAATGCTGGCCACGAAGAACTTCGGCAAGAAGTCGCTCAATGAAATCAAAGAGATTTTGAACGGCATGGGACTCGACTTCGGGATGGAATTTGACGAGCAGGGTAATCCGATTCCCGGAACCGGCGGCCGTGACACTGCCGATCTTTCGGATTATGAAGGCGACGAGGAACAGTAGGTTAAGTCATGCGACACCTGAAGGCACATCGAAAACTTGGTCGTACCAGTGAGCATCGAAACTCGATGCTGCGTAACCTGGCGACTTCTCTGATCAATTCTCGCGAGGAACGTATCGTCACGACTTTGCCCAAAGCCAAGGAACTGCGACCGTTTGTCGAGCGCGCAATTACCTTGTCGCGCAAAGCGCTCAGTTTTGCCGACAATGGATCTGACGCACGCGCGTTGCACCTGCGGCGCCAGGCGGCTGGATTCTTTCATGCCGGCAACACTGCAGTCAGCGAGATTACCGGTAAGCGCGGCCAGTTGAGACCAGAACGTACCGCTGGAGTTGCGGCGCTGCGTAGACTCTTTACTGAACTCGGAGAGCGCTATAAGGATCGTCCCGGCGGCTATACCCGAATTTTGAAGCTGGGCCAGCGCGAAGGCGACCGCGCTGAGCTCGCCATCATCGAGCTGGTCGACAACCCCCGCGAAGTTGAGGCAATTGAAGCCGCGAAGAAACGTGCAAAGACGGCGAGTTCGAAGAAGAAGAAATCCGGTCGCGGCAAGGAAGCTAAAGAAGCTAAAGAAGAAGCAGCCGAATCTGAAGCTAACGAGGAGTAAAGCATTCTCCCGCAAAGGCGCAAAGGCGCAAGGCTAATCCTTTGCGCCTTTGCGCCTTTGCGGGAAAACTGAATGTCTGCACCCAAAGAACAAAGCGAATCTTCAAACCGGCGCGTGCGTGCTCAGAAGCCGGTAGCTTCCGTAAACATGGAGGAGTTGCGCGAGCTGATCGCGCTCCTGCGCGAGAACGGTCTGGCAGAACTTGAGCTGGAGAACGAAGGTTTTCGTGTTCGCCTTCGTCGCGAATCTGCCGTTTATGAGCCCGCGACGGTTCCCGCTGCTCCACTTCCGGCACCGGCGCCTGTTCCGGTTCCTGCTCCTCCGCCTGCTCAGGCTGCCAGTCCCGCACATCCGGGCACACAGGCAACTACCGCGGCTGCTCAAGATCAGGACTTACACATCATCCCGTCGCCCATCGTGGGCACGTTTTATCGCTCGGCTTCTCCGACCGCCGATCCATTTGTGAAAATTGGCAGCAACGTTGAGCAGGAAACGGTGGTTTGCATTATCGAAGCCATGAAACTCATGAATGAGATTCAGGCTGAAACGTCTGGTGAGGTCGTTAAGATTTACGTAGAGAATGGGCAGCCGGTTGAATACGGACAGCCCCTTTTCGGCATTCGTAGTTAGGCCACAAAAGGCACAAAATGCACAAGAAAGAACTTGTGCCTTTTGTGCTTTTTTGTGGCAAATTGATATGGCTTTCAATCCGCGCAAATTTAAAAAGATCCTGATCGCCAACCGTGGCGAGATTGCTTGCCGCATCATCTGGACGTGCAAAGAGATGGGCATCAAGACAGTTGCTGTTCACAGCGACGTCGATCGCGACTCACTGCACGTTCGTTTCGCCGATGAAGCAGCATGTATTGGACCAGCGCCTTCGGCCCAGAGTTATCTCAACATTCCCGCCATCATTAGCACTGCCGAGATCTTTAACGTGGATGCGATTCATCCGGGTTACGGATTTCTCGCGGAGTCGGCCTACTTCGCTGAGATTTGCGACGCCTGCAATATCAAGTTCATTGGACCACCCGCGAGTGTTATTCGTCTCATGGGCGATAAGATCGAAGCGCGACGCGTCATGCACGAAGCGGGTTTGCCGATTGTCCCGGGAAGTCCGGGTGGCGTCACTTCAGAGGAAGAAGGCAGCAGGCTCGCGCGCGAGATGGGTTATCCGGTTATCGTCAAGGCTTCAGCGGGCGGCGGCGGGCGCGGCATGCGCATCGTTCGTTCCGAAGAGGAATTGGGAAAAGCCCTCGAGACTGCGTCGACTGAAGCCGCAGCCGCGTTCAACGATGGCAGCGTTTACATTGAGAAGTATGTCGAGCGTCCACGACACATCGAGATCCAGGTGTTGGCAGACGAGTTTGGTGAGTGCATTCACCTTGGTGAGCGCGAGTGCTCAATTCAACGGCGTCATCAGAAGTTGATGGAAGAGGCGCCCTCGACAATTCTCACTCCTGAGTTGCGCAAAAAGATGGGTGAAGCAGCGGTGGCTGCATGCAAGAAGCTCGGATATTCGAGTGCAGGGACAGTTGAGTTCCTGTTGGATGCGCAGGGCAACTTCTATTTTATGGAGATGAACACGCGCATCCAGGTTGAGCATCCGGTGACCGAAATGGTCACTCTTGCGGACATCGTTCGCAATCAGATCCGTATTGCCGAAGGCGATCCGCTCGGTTATTCGCAGGACGATCTGCTGATCGTTGGTCATGCAATCGAATGCCGTATCAATGCCGAGAATCCGGAAACGTTTGCGCCGTCGCCGGGGACGATTTCCGCGTTCAATCTGCCCGGCGGGCCCGGCGTGCGTGTTGACACGTTTGTCTATTCGGGCTACCGGGTGACTCCATTTTACGATTCGCTGATCGCCAAGGTGATCGTCCATGCGAGGACTCGTGAACTGGCCATCGCGCGCATGAAGCGGGCGCTCGAAATGATGGTGGTCGAGGGGATTAAAACAACTATCCCGTTACACCTGAAGATCATGGATGATCCGCGTTTCCGGGCCGGAGATATCGGCACGGATTTCATGGAGTATTTTCTGGCGCGAAACGGAAAGAAGGCGGCAGCACCCTAAAAAAGAATATAGACCCTATATTTGCTGTTTGCAGGGCGATTGCCTATAATACCCGACTTTTCTACGACGACTTGACTCGTCTGAGAGGTGAATGAAATGTCGCACGCAGTTATAAAAGCCGGTGGAAAACAGTTCCTGGTCGAAGAAGGCCAGACGATCCGTGTGCCTTCAATCCAGGCTGACGCCGGAAGCTCAGTCGAGCTCGACGCATTGCTGAGCACGGGATCTGACAGCAAGATTTCGGCGACGGTGGTCGACCACGGCAAAGACCAGAAAATTGTTGTCTTCAAAAAGAAACGTCGCAAACAGTACAAACGTACCCGCGGTCACCGGCAAGGTTACACGACGTTGAAGATTGATTCGATTGGGTGAGTAAAGACAATGGCACACAAAAAAGGCGTTGGTTCATCTCGTAACGGTCGCGACTCGCAGGCGCAACGACTCGGACTAAAGAAATTCGGCGGCGAGAAAGTTCTCGGCGGCAACATCATCGCGCGCCAGCGTGGTACTAAGTGGAAACCGGGCAACAACGTTGGCCGCGGCAAGGATGACACGTTATTCGCATTGATCGATGGCGTCGTTAAGTTTGAAGACAAAGGTCGCTCGGGAAAATTCGTCAGCGTTTATCCATTGGAGCAAACTGCTGCTTAGAAAAGTTTGTATAAAAGTTCGCGACGCCTGAGCAGCAGTACTGCGCGCCCAGGCGTCGTTTTCAATTTAGGATGTTCATTGATCGCGCCAAGATTCACGTTCAAGGGGGTGACGGAGGTAGCGGCGTTACAGCTTTCCGGCGCGAAAAGTTTGTACCGCGTGGTGGTCCATCGGGCGGTGATGGTGGTCGCGGCGGTGATGTAACCCTGCAGGCGGATGCGTCGTTGAATACGCTACTGCACCTTCGTTATAACCCGCAGCACATAGCGCAGCGCGGTTTGCATGGTGAAGGTTCAAACCGATCGGGCCGCAATGGTGAGGACCTGGTAATTCGAGTTCCGGTTGGAACACAGATCTTTGATGCTACGACGGGTGATCTGCTTCACGACCTGAGTCATGACGGCGATCGTTGGCTGGCCGCGCGCGGAGGCCGAGGTGGTTTTGGAAACGCGCACTTTACGACCTCAACCAATCGTGCACCTCGCTACCATCAAAACGGAAGCAAGGGAGAAGAGTTGGACCTTCAACTCGAGCTCAAACTGCTTGCCGATGTCGGTCTGGTGGGATTTCCAAACGCGGGGAAGTCGACGTTCATCTCGACTGTCTCTGCGGCGCGTCCGAAGATTGCCGATTATCCGTTTACGACGCTTGAACCGCATCTGGGTGTCGTTGATCTCGGTGACTTTCGAACCTTCGTGATCGCCGATATACCAGGCCTGATTGCAGGAGCCCACGCCGGTGCTGGTCTGGGTGATCGTTTCTTGCGACACATCGAGCGCACGAAGTTGTTATTGCATCTGGTGGATGTTTCGTCGGCTTCGGGGCGGGATGCAGTCAGCGATTACGAAACGGTTAATCGAGAACTTACTTCATATAACGAGGACCTGGCGACGAGACCTCAGTTTGTCGTGGCTACCAAGATTGACGCGCTCGACCAGCCCGAGCGTCTGGAGTCGTTGAAGCAGAAAGCGATCGAAGATGAGAAGCCGTTCTTTGCCATTTCGTCCGCAACCGGTCAGGGCGTTCGTGAGCTTGTGAATGCAGTGGCGACGAAGTTGGAAGAGTTGAATGCGGAGACCAGCAGAAAAGATACGGTGGAGTTGACTCTGTAAAAGATGTGCGCGCAGCGGCGGATAGCATTGTATGGAGGGACATTCGATCCGGTTCATGTAGGGCATATCGAAATTGCGCACAGCGTTTCACAGTTGTTTGAGATTGAGAAAGTGATTTTTATTCCGGCTCAGATGGCGCCGCACAAGGTTGGACGTCCTGTAACCGAGCCGATACATCGCTACGCGATGTTGGCGTTGGCTACTCAGGACGATCCGCCGCTAACGATTTCAACGTTTGAGCTGGATGCGCCGGATCGACGCTACACAGTTGATACGATTGCGCATTTTCAGCGGGCATTGGGTGACGAAACTGAGCTCTTTTTCATAATGGGCGCCGATTCATGGTCCGAGATTACGACGTGGCGTGAGTGGGAACGTTTGCTGATGATGACGAATCACATCGTCGTTACCAGGCCGGGATACGACCCCACGACGTCGCATGTTGGCGCAATTAGCGAGCGCGTCATTGATTTACGAACCACCCTGGAGTGCGGCGGCCCCACTCCAAATATCTTCTTCACCGATGCGGTGATGAGAGACATTTCGGCAACCAGAATCAGACGGCTGGCGAGTGAAGGTCGAACTGAAGAATTGACTGAGCTTTTACCTAAGCCAGTGTTGGAGTACATCAAGAAGTACGGAATTTATCGAGAACTGAATGAAGCAAAACTCAACAGTTAAGGAACAGTCGTTACATCCGCAATCCAACGTGCGGTCTACTCCTCAAGCTGCGGCGGTGGAATCACTGGACGAACGTGTGCTGGGCGCACTTCACGCGGCAAGCGAGAAGAAGGCAATCGAACCAGTCGTTCTGGACCTGCGCGAGATCGCCAGTTTCACTGACTACTTCGTGATCGTGAGTGGTGCAAACGAACGCCAGGTGCAGGCCATCGCGGATGAGGTTTATGACAGTTTGAAGAAAACGGGCCATGCGGCGGCGCGAGTCGAAGGTTATAAAACTGCCGAATGGATTCTGCTGGACTACGGTGATTTTGTCGTACACGTGTTTGAGCAAAAAGCGCGGAAGTTCTACGACCTTGAACGTCTCTGGCGCGAATCGAAGCGCGTCGAGTTGCCGGCGGAATTTCTCGCCGGCGATGGTAGTTCATTGAGAAGAGAATCGTGATCGAACTATTTGCGCGCTCTCAGGGAATGCGCGAGGCTGTCGGTCTCGCGGAGCGCGTGAGTTCAACCGATGCGAACGTGTTGATAACAGGTGAGTCGGGAGCCGGGAAAGATCTACTGGCGTCTTTTATTCACTTGAAGTCAAAGCGTGCCGCGCATCCGTTTGTGAAGATCGATTGTGCGACGCTTCCGGGCGAGTTGCTCGAAGCAGAGCTTTTTGGTTTTGAGCGTGGTGCGTTTACTGGCGCCGTTGAAACCAAAGCGGGCCGCTTTGAAGCCGCTCACAGAGGCACGGTCGTGCTCGACGAAATTGCGCATCTCTCAACTGACTCGCAGGCAAAATTGCTGCGCGTGATTGAGCGCCGCGAGTTCGAGCGACTCGGTGGGCGTAAAACGATCAAGCTCGACGCTCGTTTGATTGCGTTGACGAACGTCGATCTTGATGCGGCGGTAAAAGTTGGGCGATTTAGGGAGGACCTTTTTTATCGTCTTAACGTAATAAACATTCGCGTCCCTCCGCTGCGCGAACGCAAGGAAGATCTTTCTCAACTGGTCGAATATTTCCTGAAGCTTTATTCCGCGAAACATGGGCGGACTGTTCAGCGTCCGACCACCGCGGCGCGGGACCTGCTAAAAGCTTACGACTATCCGGGAAACGCTCGTGAACTGGCAAACATAGTCGAGCGGGCCGTGATTGTCGCAACGGGAAAGAAACTTGAAGAGCATGACTTACCAGCGGGATTGAGCGCTACTGTGAACGCGCAACAGCGAAAGGGTCGGACTCTGGCGGAGCTGGAAGCGGCTTATATCGCGGAGACTTTGGCTTTGACCGGAGGAAATAAAACCGAGTGCGCGCGCGTACTCGGAATTAGCCGCAAGAACCTTTACGAGAAGATTGCGCGCTACAGGCTATCCACAGATTAGATGCGGCTGCGGATCATCTGGATAGGGAAGACTAGAGATGCGAGGTTGCGCGCACTGATTGAGGATTACGCCGAGCGGCTTGCTCATTTTGTTCGCTGTGAAGTGACTGAACTACGCGAGCTTGGACGTACGGATAAGGCGGGCATCGATAAGGAGACGAAACGCATCTCAGACGCGCTCCGGCCTGGCTCGGTGACGGTGCTTTTGGATCCCGAAGGTGCTGAGTGGACTTCTCAACAGCTGGCTGCGCAGGTGCAGGGCTGGGAAGGAAGTGGGATCAAAGAAGTTGCTTTTGTCATTGGCGGACCAAACGGTTTTGCCGGTGACTTCAAGGCACGCGTCGATAAGCGTTGGTCTTTGTCACGTCTGACGCTGACGCACGAGATGACGCGAGTTTTGTTATTTGAGCAGCTATATCGAGCCTACACGATCATTCATGGTTTGCCATATCAGAAGTGATCGCGACAGGCAGTTAATAACAAGTAGGGTGGAGGATTCAAATAGATAATGGATAAGAGGCGCACTAAAATTTTCCGGGACAAATTATTGGACCGTCGTGAAGGTCTCGTCGGACAAGTGCAGGCGGCGGAGCTTTATAGTCGCGAACGCGATGCGGAAGCCACGCAGGATCCGGCGGATATGGCGGCGAATGCTTATACAAAAGAGTTACTGGTGTCGATGTCTGACAATGATCGCCAGTTATTGAATCTGATCGATGAAGCGCTCGAGCGGATCGAAGCCTCCGGTTACGGGAAGTGCGTTCACTGTGGTGAAGCGCTACCCGAGAAGCGTCTCGACGCAGTGCCGTGGGCACGACATTGTGTTCGCTGCCAGGATTTGCAGGAGCGCGGATTGCTTGGCGACGACGAAGATTAATTTGTTTGCGCGGTTGAGATAAATTTGCGGCCTCCTCGTTATGGGGAGGCCGCTTTTGTTTAGCTGTCGAAGCCGGTTTGTTTGAAACTTAAATATCTAACGCCGAAGGCGTTGGCTAATTCCAGCCCTGGGTTAGAGCGTAGCGACAACCCTGGGATCAGCATCAAGAAAGTCATCTAACCCTGAAAGGGTTTGCCAAGTGAGAAACCCCTTCAGGGTTGGATTCAAATGTTAGATTATTCTCCCAGGGTTCTCGCTGCGCTCGAACCCTGGGCTGAAATTAGCCAACGCCTTCGGCGTAAATAAGGCTGGCCGCAATAGATCAATGCCTTTGTGTATTCGATTATGATCCTCACGCATGTTGCTCGAATGTTAGGTGATGCGCTGCTGGCGTTGGCTTATCCGCAGACTTGTGCGATCTGTGGGCGGAGTGTTGAGGAACGACGGTTTGGTGTGGCGTGCGAAGCGTGTTGGACGAAGACGCTGGTTTTTGATGGGACAGAATTGTTGTGTTGGAAGTGTGGTTTGCGGACGCCGGGTGAGGTTGTAAATGAGTATCGTGATCAGGTGAGGTGTCATCGCTGTGATTCGCACGCATTCACTGCTGCAAGGGCGATTGGACTGTACGAAGGAGCGCTTCGTGAAGCGGTGCTGCATCTGAAACGCAAGGCACATGTCCCGGAGCATATCGCGATGCTGCTGGTGGCTGCTGCGAGGCGCGAACCTTTGAATTTATGCACGAGGATTGTCCCGGTCCCATTGCATCCCAAACGTCTAAGAGCGAGAGGTTTCAATCAGGCCTCAGTGCTGGCGGATGCGCTTTCCAGCAGACTTCAGTTACCGCTGGACCAAGCGAGTCTGTTGAGAGTTGCTGCCTCGGAAAAGTACCGAGCAGGTCTCGATTCAAAAGGGCGTCGCGATACCGTGACAGGAGCCTTTGAAGTGTCTCATCCGCGAATGGTCGCCGGCGAGGATATTCTGCTCGTTGACGACGTCTTCACCACCGGCGCAACTGCCTCCGAGTGTGCCGAAGTCCTGATTACAGCCGGGGCAAGAAACGTCTTTGTTCTGACCCTGGCAAGGGCCTGAAACGGCCCGATAATTAATACCCTCGTAACCGGTTTTGCCCGGTTATACCAACATAGATTTTGACACCCTCTTCCGCGCTCGCGTAATATCACCGCTAATGAATGGCAGGGTTTTAGTCTTAAATACTTCTTTTGAGCCTATCAACGTGTGCACCGAGAGGCGTGCCGTGGTGATGATCTTTAAGGGAGTTGCGCGCGTAGAGGAGCACAACGGCCACATCCTCCATTCGCAAAAGCTGACTATTCACGCACCTTCTGTTATTCGTTTGACGGAATACATCCACATTCCTTTTGAACGTCGATCGCTTTCGCGGAAGAACATTTTGCTGCGCGACCATTCGACCTGCCAGTATTGCGGCACTCAATATCCGCCTTCGGAATTGACCCTCGACCATGTGCTGCCACGCTCGCGCGGAGGGGAGTCCGCGTGGGATAATCTGGTTGCCTGTTGCAAACGTTGCAATCATCGGAAGGGAAACCGGACTCCCGAGGAATCCGGGATGCACCTGTTGCGCAGGCCTCGTGGGTTCTCGCTACATGTAAACCGGCAGATTATGCGTTACCTGGGCAGAGCTGACGAGACGTGGAGAAAGTATCTGTTCTACGAATCAGACGGTCGAGAATAAGTGGCCCAATCCTGCGCGGCCCCATAGAAAGAGGAAATCATGAATCAAACATTTTTAGCGATCGCGGGACTCGGTACCCCGGAGCTTGTAGTCATCGTGCTCGTGGTCTTTTTACTTTTCGGCGCCACCAGGCTCCCGCAATTGGCGAAAGCCCTGGGCCAAAGTAAAAAGGCATTTCGAGAAGGTATCGAAGAAGGGGAACGTGAAACGCCCCGCAAGGAAGTGGAGAAGTAGGTTGATCTTTGTACTTTGTGCTTTGTACTTTGAGGTTACGTATGCTGACGATCAAAGTGCAAACTCACCAAGCACAAAGATCTAAGCTCTGTTTGTCAGTGGCTGTGAGCCTTTTGTCCGACGATCAGTGTCCCTTTCACGGAAAGCGTGAACTCCGCCTCATGCCTCTCTTCGTTTATTAATCGAGAGATCTCGCTGAACAAGCCGGCCCTCTTATAATCAGGTACGAGGGACAACCAATCCTGCATCAGAAACTTCGCAACCAGCGGCGAATTTAGAAACTGTTCGCCTGACTCAAAGTCAAACTCCTCGATCCGGGTCACGGATTCAACGTCTCTCAGCCCTTCATCTTCGGCAAGTTGCTCGATGTCGGAAACGGTAGGCAGTTCGGTAATCAATTGCTCGACGTCTGATTCGTGATCGATGAGTCCAGTGTTGTGCAGCGCCTCCCAATAGATCGAAAAGAATTCGCCAAAACTTGAAGCTGTCGGGAGGGTTAGTGCGACGGTCGCTCCCGGAGCGGCGACGCGCACGAGCTCTGAGAACATTTTTCGAACTCGTTGTCGCGAAACGAGTGAAGCGTTGCCGATTACCAGGTCGAAGTGGTTATCACTCAACGCCAGTTTATCGAGTGGAGCGGTCTCGAAAGTCAACTGTTCATTAGTGGCGGTTGCTTTTGCCCTGGCCAACTCCGTGCATTCGGGATTTTCGTCGACGCAGAGCAGCTCCAGTTTTTCACCGGCACGCTCCTGCAGCGCCAGTGCATGTCCGCCGGTTCCGGCCGCGACGTAAAGCGCTTTTCCTTCTTTCGGAAGCTGTACATGCGCGTCGATTAACTCGGCGAAACGCTCGCCCCAATCGGGTGCGATAAATAGATCCTGAAGGAAAGCGAGTTCCTTATCTGACTTTCTCTTACTGGTCACTCCCAATGTCCTCATCCCTGGTTTGTTCTTGTTGCGCTAGATCTTCGTCAGAAAAGTATTTTCTGCCGCGTAGTTGTTCAGGCAAACAGTCCATCTCTTCCTTAGCCGCAGGATCACTGTGGACGTAACGATAGTCTTTGCCGTAACCGATCTGCTTCATCAACGGCGTCACTGCATTTCTCAGGTGAAGCGGCACCGGTATGCGAGCAGTCTCCTCGGCATCAATCAACGCTTTGTGATAGGCGTTTTTGACTGCATTCGACTTCGGTGCTTGAGCGAGATAAATCGTCGCCTGTGCTAGTGGAAACAGTGCTTCAGGCAAGCCAATCAGTTGCACTATGTCAGCAGCGGCGGCTGCCTGGACCATCGCTTGCGGATCTGCAAGTCCGATATCTTCCGACGCGAGAATACACAGGCGGCGCGCGATAAAAACCGGATCGGCTCCACCCTCAATCATTCTTGCGAGCCAGTAGAGCGACGCGTTGACGTCTGAATTTCGCAGCGATTTAATTAACGCTGAGATCAGGTTGTAGTGTTCTTCACCGCCTTTGTCGTACGCGTAATGAGCACGGCCGAGCGCCTCGATCACGGTTTGCTCTGAAACTGTTCTTACTCCGTTTGCGTCAGGCGCAGTAGATTCAACCGCTGCGTCGAGCGCGGTGAGCGCTACTCGTGCGTCGCCGTTCGCAGAGTGTGCAATTCGTTCCACGAGCTCGTTTGAGACAGACGGATTAAAACTGGCGAGACCGCGTTCCTCGTTTGTGAGTGCGTTGAGCTGAACGGTTTTGATCTCGTCGTCAGAAAGTTGGTTGAGCACTAAAACTCTGGAGCGTGACAGGAGCGCGCCGGTAACTTCAAACGAAGGATTCTCAGTGGTCGCGCCGATGAGTGTTATGGTGCCGTTTTCCACAGCGTGTAAGAGTGCGTCCTGCTGCGATTTGTTGAAGCGATGGATCTCGTCGATAAAAAGAACGGTGCGTTTACCGTAACGCTTTTCCTTCTTTGCGCGATCGATTGCTTCGCGCAGATCTTTGACGCCGGAGAAGACTGCGGACAAGGCAATAAAGTTGAGGCCGCTGCTGTCAGCAAGCAGGCGTGCGAGAGTAGTTTTCCCGGTGCCGGGTGCGCCCCAGAGAATCAGCGATGGCAATGCGCCACCGCCCGCAAGCAGTCGGCGCAGGATCCGGCCTTCACCGACGAGATGCGTTTGGCCGACAAACTCCGACAACGAACGCGGTCGCATACGCTCGGCCAGCGGAATGCCTTCGAGGGGCGGTGCCACCGTCTGCGGTTCGTCGTTAAACAGACTTCTTGAATTCCAGCGATCCATGGCGCAAAAAGTATGTATAATTATCGCCGAAATGAATTAAACAAGCGACCAGCGGGTTCACACTGAGCGCGACTCTACTTGGAAAGATGGGTTGAAAAAACGGTCATTTTTACAGGTAATACATCCAGAATCTTCATTGGAACGCGGTCACGGGAATCAGCGTATAGTTGGCTGCGGGCAATAGAGCCCAACATTTAGAGCTCGCAAAGCGATTGGAGAGCAGACGATGAGGAACGGAAGAGACATTTGGAGAATCGCAGGAATGATTCTCCTGGGAATATTTGTTTTCGCAGTTGTACTCCCACTGGCACTCAAGGTAGTGGGAATTACATTGGGCATCATAATCGGCCTGGCGGTGCTGTTGATCAAGGTGGCGGTAACACTGGCGATTGCTTATCTCGTTCTTGTCGGTATTCGTGCCCTGCTACGCTAGTTGTTCACGGGCAATCGGGAGTTAATGCTCCTTCTCTCGGTTGCCCGCTTCGGTTACCCACCTCAGATCCTCTCGCAACTCACTTAGAGTTTGACCTCGACTTTACGCACATGCGATCATGCGGTCGATTTTTCACCTCACCTGAAGGATAAAGTAAATGACACCAGAACAACGACTCAAACGAGCTGAACGCATTTTAGTGACAATGGTTAAGTCTGGCCGACGCACTCGCAGTGAATGGCGCTTTAAGATCAAAAGCCTGATTGATGCGCAGATCAGCCACGAAGCGATATGGCACAAGGAATCAGAGGCAATAAATGAGCAGTTAAAGAAGGTGGCTATTGCTCAAGCAAAGAACGAAAGGGCGATAGCTGACCTGACCAAGTCACAGAAGATGACTGACAAAGCTTTGCGAACCTTGATCAATCTTCGAAATAAGTAGTAAGAGGCACAAAAAGCCACGAGAGTCGGAGTTCTTATCTTGCCCTTTGTGCTTTTTTGTTCCTAAACATTAAAGCGGAAGTGAACTACATCGCCTTCCTGCATGATGTACTCTTTTCCCTCCAACCGCAGCAACCCCTTATCTCGTGCGGCGGCATACGAGCCTGCTGACATCAGCTCGTCATAACTCACAATCTCTGCGCGGATGAAACCACGTTCGATGTCCGAATGAATCGTACCGGCGGCAGTCTGCGCGCGAGTGCCTTGCGGGATGGTCCAGGCGCGCACTTCTTTCTCACCCGCCGTCAAAAACGACATCAGGCCCAGCAGGTGATAGGCGCTCTTAATCAGTTGGTCTACGCCGCTCGTTGTCACATTCAGACTTTGCAGATAGTCAACACGTTCTTCAGGTGGCAATGCCACCAGATCTGCTTCAAGCTGCGCACAGATCACAACGCACTCCGCAGCTTCTTTAACAGCGACCTCACGGACCGAGTTCACCATCGCGTTGTTATTGAGATCAGCCAGTGCTGCCTCCTCGACGTTCGCAGCATAGATAGTCGGCTTAGTCGTTAACAAAAAGAAGTTGCGAGCAACAGCACGTTCGTCAGCGGTGAGTTCGACAGTTCGTGCCGAACGCCCTTCCTCCAGTGCCGGTTGGACCTTATCGAGCACTTCCAACTCCTGCCGTGCAACCTTGTCTCCACTTTTGAGGTTCTTTTGCGCTTTCTCTCGTCGACGTTCTACGGTCGCAAGATCTGCTAATGCGAGCTCGATCTGAATCGTCTCGATGTCGCGGAGAGGATCGACTGCTCCTTCAACGTGAACGATGTTCTCGTCTTCCAAGCAGCGAACCACCTGGACCACCGTGTCAGTTTCTCTAATATTCGCGAGAAACTGATTGCCGAGTCCTTCACCTTTGGAAGCGCCGCGAACCAGGCCGGCAATGTCGAGAAACTCGACTGTCGCGGGCACAATCTTCTCAGTTTTGACCAGGCGCGCGAGAGGCTCCAGTCGATCATCTGGCACTGAAACCACCCCAACATTCGGTTCGATAGTCGCGAAGGGATAATTCGCCGCGAGCGCGGCCGATTGCGCAGTGAGTGCGTTGAACAAAGTCGATTTGCCCACGTTGGGCAGTCCTACAATACCTGCTCTTAACATTAATTTGCCTCGCGCAGAAAACTAACCGATTAGCTGTGCGGATGCAAAAGGGCCCCTTATGCGAGCCACAAAAAACATTTTTGCCTTTGCGCCTTTATGCCTTTGCCCGGGTATAATCCCGAACTGACTGGCAACCAAAGAACGGCGGCAGCTCTCAGCTCCGATAGATGATCGTTTCGATATTACTGGCCTTACTAGTTACGTTTAGCGGCACCGTTGCGACTTATCTCTACGACGAAAACGCGTCGTTAGGGGCACGACTATGCGCCGGAGCGGCGATAGGATTAGCTGCCCTTGGCCTGATCGGGTTTGTGATCGCTTCGCTAATTGGACTCAGCGGCGCTGCCGTACTGTTTAGCGCGGCAATCTGCTCTAGCCCACTCGCTCTGCTGGCCGATGGCGCAATCACACGTCAATTGAAAAGAGATCTTGACGCGGCGTCGATCGGCGCACGCAGGCTGTTCACTAAACCCGACGTAACGTCGATCGGCTATTTTCTTTTCTACGTTCTCGTCACCATTGTGTTGTGGAAGGTGTTCAGCCGAGCGGTTATTGAGGACGGGACCGGAATGAGCACGGGGTTACTGAATAATTTCGGCGATCTTCCATTTCACCTCAGCGTGATAACCAGTTTTGCCTTCGGCAATAATTTCCCGCCCGAAGATCCGACCTACGCAGGAGTCAGATTCACATATCCCTTCATCTCAGACTTCGTTTCGGCGATGTTCGTGCGCTGTGGCGCCGACTTGCGCGAATCGATGTTCATCGAGAACTTCATTCTCGGAGTTTCTTTTGTCGGACTGGTTCATCGCTGGGCTTTAGTGATATTGCGCGACAAACTGGCGGCTATCATCACCCCGATGCTCGTTTTGTTGAACGGTGGTCTGGGCTGGACACAGTTGTTCACGAAGGCTGGAACAAACGAAGGTGGACTTTGGGGGGTGTTGATGGACTTGCCGCCATCATTCACTGTTGTTCCCGAGACGACCTGGCGTTGGGGTAATGCAATCTCAGCTCTTCTGGTCCCGCAACGTGGATTTCTAATGGGACTGCCTCTGGCGACTATCGCGTTCACCTATTGGTGGATCGTCACTGATAAGAAACGGTCCGCGGAGACTCCCGAGACAGGCAGGAAGACACGTGCGAGCGAAAAGCAGAGGAATCTGTCGCAACAGCAGGAAGGGACGCGGGAAACTATGGCGACGCGCGGCATGATTGCCGCCGGAGTAGCAGCAGGACTGTTACCGCTGGTCCATGCTCATAGTTTTATAGTTGTGATGGGGATGGCCGCTTGTCTGGCGTTGATCCACCGGCGCTGGCGCGAGTGGTTTGTCTTCTTTGCCGTGGCGTCAGCGATCGCGATTCCGCAATTACTGTGGTCGACTGTGCACAGTGCCGTGGATGCGAGTAGCTTTTTTGCGTGGGAAGTTGGCTGGGACCACGGCAAGGAAAACCCCGTCGTCTTCTGGTTTTTGAATACCGGCTTTTTTATTCCTTTACTGTTGATCGCAGTCCTCATGCGGGGCGAAGGATACCTCGTTCCAAAACGGCTGCTCCTTTTCTACTTGCCGTTTACGCTCTGCTTTATCGTTCCAAACTTGATCAAGATGGCGCCATGGGTCTGGGACAACATAAAAGTACTCTACTACTGGTGGCTCGCATCAGCTCCTCTCGTCGCATTGCTGCTGGCGAGATTGTGGCATCAGGGCCGCACGCGACGAATGCTCGCCGTGGTCCTGTTTGTCTGCGTCACACTTGCGGGTGCGCTCGATGTGGCGGGCATTGCGCTACGATCGATAAAATATCAGGTGTTCGATGCTGCCGGACTCCGCTTTGCAGAACTCGTGAAGGCGCAAACGGAGCCTCGATCCTTGATCGTTCATGCGCCTGTACACAACACGCCGGTGTTCCTGACGGGTCGTCGGTCTCTCATGGGCTATCCCGGCCACATCTGGACGCACGGACTTCAGTTCGTACAGCGCGAGAGCGAGATCAAACGCATCTATCTCGGCACTCCCGACGCGGAGCAATTAATCAGAAACTACGGCGTCCAGTACCTTGTAGTCGGACCGCAGGAGCGGGTTGTAACTCCCGTCAACGAGTTATTCTTTACTCGGTTTCAGAAAGTTGGAGAAGTTGGTGAGTACACACTCTACAAAGTCAGGTAGTCAAAAGGCTCGCGCTAAAAGTCGGACCGCCGAGAGTAGTTACTCGCGTGACGAGCAGGTCGCAGCCTCGGGTGTACAGGACATTCCGGAACAGGCGTGGCGAATCGGAGCGATCGTCATCTTCATCATTGCGGCAGCTCTCCGTTTCTACGATTTAAATCTGGTGCCGTTTCATCACGATGAAGGCGTAAACGGAAACTTTCTTGTCCGGCTCGTTCGTGAGGGGTTTTATCAGTACGATCCGGAGAACTATCATGGACCAACCCTTTATTACTTCTCAGCCGTCATTCCCTGGATTACAAAACTTTTATTCGGTTCTTCCGCTCGCGACAATTACGGTCTTACTACATTTAACGTCAGACTAATAACAGTGCTGTTCGGTCTGGGAACGATCGTTTTGGTGTTTTTGCTACGTCGCCGATTGGGAACCATTGCAACACTCGCTGCCGGTCTCTTACTGGCTGTCTCGCCCGGTGCTGTTTACCTCTCACGCTATTTCATTCACGAATCACTCTTTGTCTTTTTCACTCTCGGAATCGTCGTGTCGTGCGTGTGGTTCTACGACACACGCCGGCCGGCTTACTTGATGCCGGCAGCAGCCTGTGCCGCGCTTCTTTTTGCCACGAAAGAGACAGCAATGATCTCTGCGGGAGTGCTAATCATTGCTTTCGCATTAACTATGGTCTACATGCGTTTCACTCGCAAGCCGGTCGTATACCAGAGCAGCAAGCGGAAGAGGCCGTCCGGCGGCGTGAGTGGTTTTATTGAAGAAATAGGCGGGGCGACCAGTCTTGTACCGGCTATCGGGACGGCCATCTTTGTCTTCTTAGCGCTCTATCTGCTCTTTTACTCTTCCTTCCTGACGAATAATAAGGGCATCATGGATTCGCTGCAGACGTTTGCCGTCTGGACGAAGACCGGCAGAACGGCGCACGTGCATCCGGCAACGATGTACCTCACCTGGTTGGTCAGGATTGAGTCGCCGCTACTGTTTCTTGGCGCAACCGGTGCAGCAATCGTTGTTTTGAAACCCAAAAACTCATTCGCGCTCTTTAGTGCGTTGTGGGCTTTTGGTCTTATTGCAGCCTACTCACTCATTCCGTACAAAACGCCATGGTTGGTGCTGAACTTCATCATTCCGCTGGCGCTGATCTCCGGTTATGCGATCCAGGCGATCTACGAAATGGACCACGCTCAATTGAGATTGGCGTCGCTGGTTTTGTTGGTGGCTGTGGTCCTGGGGACGTATCAGTCGATCGATCTGAATTTTGTCAATTACGACAACGACAATGCGAAGTATGTGTATGTTTATGCTCACACGCGGAGAGGTATGCTCGATCTCGTGAATCAGGTGGAGCAGATCGCGAAAGAAAACTCTGGTGGCCTGACCGGAATAACGGTAGTGAGTCCGGACTACTGGCCACTGCCGTGGTACTTCCGAAACTTCAGCCGCGTGGGCTATTTCGGTCGCATGGCTGCTTCCAGTGAGACCATCATCATCGCCAACGAGAGTCAGAAAGAAGAGATTGAAAGAAGTTTTGGTCAGTTTTACCGTCAGGTGCCATCGAAAGATGAGCGTGGGAGTTTTGAACTGCGACCGGGAGTAAGACTACTGCTGTACGTGCGGCGCCCCGAAGTTGGACCCTCGGCCAATCCTCCGTCGATCCAGCATCCTTAGAGTTATCCGTGGCCCTGCTTAACCTTGCTTCTCACTTCAATTAAGGCAATCTCACTTTAAGTTGTGGTTGACATTCTAAGCAACTCCAACTTATAGTGGCTCACCCGTAGTAAAGTGCCTCTCGGAGTTCACCCAAAGCGGTCCAGAGGCTGGCCCAAAACAGAGCTTCAAGCTAAATGTTCAAACTCGAACGCCTGGAAATTACCGGCTTCAAATCTTTCGCCGACTACACTGAAATAATCTTCACAGGGGACGGAATAACCGCCATCGTCGGGCCTAACGGCTGCGGCAAAAGCAATGTGGCCGACGCGATCGCCTGGGTCCTGGGCGAGCAGCGGGTCAAACATCTGCGCGGCGGCGAAATGAAGGACGTCATCTTTCAAGGTGCGCGCAATCGTCCGCCCAGCGGCATGGCCGAAGTGGTCATGCACATGGTGCGCGATGAAGTGCTGGAGTCAGAGCCGGATATTGAAGATATTGATTCAACACTCGAGAAGATCGACGATCGGCTTGTTAACATTGACGAGATCCTGCCAGAGGAACAACCGGAAGCGATCGAGGCCGCTCCTGTCCAAGTAACTGAAGCAAACGAAGCGACCGAAGCTACCGCTTTAGAGGCTGCTCCTGCAGAAGCAACTCCGGTACACAAGACGACGCATAAGCGACACTGGCGGCGTCGGAATCTCGCTCTCGAGTTTGCGCCCGGCGAAGCAGTTTCAGTTACGCGCAGATTGTATCGATCCGGTGAGAGCGAGTACCTGCTGAACGGTAAGATTTGTCGTCTGCGTGATATTCAAGATCTCTTCTCGGGAACCGGGCTTGCCGGTGGTCACTACGCCATTATCGAGCAGGGCCGCATCGGTCAGATTCTTTCAGCGAAGCCGATGGACCGGCGCACTATCATCGAAGAGGCGGCCGGCATCACTAAGTTTCGCGTTCGCCAGAGAGCAACTGAAGCACGTCTTGAAAACGCGCGCACGAATCTCTCACGCATTTCCGATATCGTTGCTGAGATCGATCGACAGGTAAACAGTCTGCGACGGCAAGCCGCAAAGGCGCGCCGGTACGGAGTGTTGCGCGAAGAGCTGCGTGAATTGCTGCGCCAGGTTTACGTCGCCGAGGATTGCAAGCTCGCGACCGTCCTGGAAGAAACAAAAACGAAGCTTACTGAAATCACTGAACTCGAACTCGGAATTGCTGACGATCTCAGTAAACGAGAAGAAGCTGCTCGCGCCGCAACTCAGGAGGCCCGGAGCCTCGAAGACGAATTGTCGACGGCTCGCGCGGCAGCCGCTGAGGCAGTGCTGCGACGAGACCGGCAGGCTCGTGAATGCGTCTACCAGCAGGAACAGCTGAATGAGATCGAAAAGCGCAAAAGCGAAGTCACTGCTGAGATTGAAGCATTGACGTCGCGGCTCGTGCTGATTGAAGGCGAGTGCCGGCGTTTGCAGGAAGAGGATGCACGGCTGCGAGCGGAGTTTGATCAAAGTGCGTTGCTCTTGCGGACTGCTGAAGAGTCGTACGCTGAGAAGCTCGCCGGCGCAAACGCCGCAGAAGTCGAGATTGAGAGCTCACGCGCTGACCTGCTCGCGCAAACCGCAATCGCAGAAAGAGTGCGAGAGATTGCGCGACAGCTTGAAACCACGCTGGAACGCTTGTCTCAACAAGCGGAAGGACTCGCACGTGAAGGTGATCGTGCTGCAAGCCAGCATGCCGAGAGAAAACTCGAAGCGGAGAAGTTTACGCGCGAACTGGCCGATGCCCGTGGTCGCGTCGCGAAGCTGCAAGCCGAACGCGAAACGGCGGTCGATGCTGTGGTCCGTGGTCATGAATCCGTTAGCGACACGGAAGCTGAGTTGACAAGAGTCCGTGATGAGTATTCGCGTGCAAGTCACCGTCGGGAGAGTCTCAAAGAGCTGGATCAACGACGCGCCTATTATTCTCCAGCCGTTCAGCTAATCTTCTCGCCGAGTGAAACGCCGCGTGATTTTCACTTCATCGGCACACTTGCTGATGCGTTGAATGTTGATGCGAAGTGGGAACGTGCTGTCGAGGGCGTGCTCGGATCGTCGCTACAGTCGATCGTCGTGCCGACGCCTGACGATGCCGTTCGCGCCGCCCAGTGGCTCCGCGAAAACAACGGTGGTCGTGCCAGTTTCCTGGTAGCCGGTTTGCACGGTGGCAGCGATGAAGTCGAGACAGTAACCGCACTCGCTTGTCGAATGGAAGAGCGACCACTGCTCTCCAATGGATCGGGCGAAGGTATTCGTGAAGACTTGCGCATCTGCGATCTACTTGGCGCCCCACAACAACTGGTGACTGTTCTCAAGCGAACCCTGCCACAGAAAGTAAACGCGCGTCTGGCGGCAAATCTTGAAGACGCGATGGTCAAATCTATGGCGACCGGTGAGATGTACGTGACGTTGAACGGTGATTGGATCGCCAGCGGACAATTCGTCAACGCCGGGGACGCACGCGATCTCGAAGAAGGAGCCGGTCTGCTCGCATTCAAACGAGAGTTACGCGAACTGGAAACGCGCGCTGAGACATTATCGCGTGAAGTTGAAGTTGCGGATCGAGCTGCAAAAGACGCGCGCGCTCGTCTCGTCGAGCTTGAAGACGCAGTGGTCACCCTTAACGAAGCAATCGGTCGCGAAGAACGTGAGGCTCTCGCGCGCGAACACACGACGACGTCTCTCGAGCAGGAAGTTGAACGAACCGAACGTCACATGCGCGTGGTCGGGCAAGACTCCCAGCGCGTCGAAGAGGAGAGGCTGGAAGTCGAGAACCGTCGAGCGCAGGCGTTGTTGGAGGCTGAAGCTGCTGAGAAAGCCAGAGAAGCCGCCGCTGACAATGTGATCAAAGCATCGGCTTTGTTGAACGACTTGCGCAGGGAGTTGGAAATCGAAAGCGAATCGCTCACGCAACAGCGAGCTGCCGCGGCTGCTGCTTCCGAACGTCGTCGCGCCACCTCTGCGGAACTGAGACGAACTGAAGGCGAACTCGCCGACTTTGCCGCGCGAGTCGATCGATACCGGATGGATCTCGCTGAGATGGGCGGCCGCAGCGACGAGCTAAAACTTTCGATTGCCGATCTGGAGCTGGCGGCAAGTTCGGTTCAGAGCGATCGCGCTCGTGAAGAAGAGCTGATTGCAGATCTTTCCAACAGGCTGCAGGAAGGCCGCAGGCAAGCTGATGAATATTCTGCAGAACTATCTGAACTGAATCGCCGAGCTGCTGAGGTGCGCGACTCACGTGGTGCACTTGAGGTGCAGCGAGCTGAGGCGCAGGCACGGCAGACGTTTGTTCACGAGAACTGCCAAACAGAGTTAGGCCAGTCGTTGGACGATATCGCGCGCGAGCTTACTTTTCCGGAAGAATTCGATCTCGACGCCAGCCACTCGCGTGTAGAAGAATTGCGCACGCGACTCGAAGGTTTTGGCGGCGTGAACATGATGGCGCTCGAGGAGCTTGCGGAAGCAGAACAACGTTTACTCTTCCTCACGGTTCAGCGTCAGGATATCGTCGAAGGCATCTCAGCGACCGAGGAGGCGTTGAGAGAAATCAAACGGCGGTCGCGTGAGCGTTTCCGTCACGCTTTTGAGCAGATCAACCAGAACTTCAGCGCCTTGTTCCAGGAGCTGTTTGGTGGCGGCCGTGGCGAGATGAGTTTGATCGATGCTGACGACGTGCTCGAGTCAGGTATTGACGTGGTTGCTCAGCCACCCGGGAAGCGTCTGCAAAACGTTCTGCTGTTGTCAGGTGGTGAAAAGGCGATGGCGGCGCTTGCACTCGTGCTGGGAATCTTTCATTATCGGCCCGCGCCGTTTTGTTTGCTGGACGAAGTAGACGCGCCACTTGACGAAGCCAACGTGGGACGGTTTACTGATAAGGTCCTTCAGATGTCGATTGACACCCAGTTCATTGTTATCACGCATAACAAGAGGACGATGGAGATGGCTCGCGCCCTTTACGGCGTGACGATGGAGGAGGCAGGCGTCTCGAAGTTAGTGTCGGTAAAGTTTGAGTGAGTAAGCGAAAGTCATTGCTGCAAGGTTTCCCCGCCGCGCTGATAGTTCTTAGCGCGGCGATTTCCATTTGTGCGCAAAATCAGAGCGGCGTGAAGCATAATTCGCGACCGCAGCAGGTGACCGACTCCTCCGCGTCCAGCGGACCGGCAAATACGGACGCGGTCAAGTACACCTATGAGTTTTCGCAGCCGAAGTTTTACATCAAACACATCGTTGTCGAACACGATGCAAATGGACGCGGAACGGTTACGTTTGAAAGGTTGAATGAAGATACGCCGGTAGTTGAACCGCTTGAGCTTTCGACGGAGGCGCTCGCGCGCATCACCTCGTCATGGCAAGCCTTACAGTTTCTTGAAACTGAGAAGAATTACCAGTCAGACAAACAGTTTCCTCATCTCGGTACGATGAAAATCGGCATGCAGCGTGGTGAGCGCAAACGTGTCGCCGAGTTTAACTGGACGAACAATGCGGACGCTTCGAAGCTCATTAATGAGTACCGCAAGGCCGCGGACCAGGCGATTCTTATATTCGATATTTCCATCGCGCGAGAGAACCAGCCGTTGAATGCGCCGAAACTAATGGAAGTCCTTGAATCAATGTTGAAACGAGACGGGTTGTCTGATCCGCGCCAACTCCTCAAACTGCTTCAGGACCTCAGCACGGACGAACACGTCCCGCTAATCGCACGCAATCACGCCCTGCGGTTGATAAAGAAAATCGAGAAATAGCCGGCTGACCAAAGAGCAATTCATCATTGAGGTTTGGGAACGGATGGCGAACGAGGTTGTGGGCGCCTCTCAACTTGAATTGATTGAGGCGGCACTCGTGGAACGCTTTGGGTCTGCCCCTGGTCCCGCGTCAATCGCTCGCGTTCTCGCCGATCACGGAGCGCGACTGAGTCATCCTGAGATTCTTCAGGCCGATGCGCGTTGGCGAGGACAGCAGTTGCTCTTTACCCCGGAAGAGCTCGACGTCTCCAACCTCGAAGCCGCGATCGCGTTAATAAATAAGATCGAGCTGCTGCGGCAGAAGTTTGAAAATGACACGACGATGGCCGAACGTCTTCGTCAGACCGTCCGACAGTTCAAATCTGATTTGGACTCACTCGCCCGCAGCCCACGAACAGCTCAAAAAAAACGCCAACTGACACACGAAGTTGCTCAATGGCTGTCAGTCTGGTTGCAAAACCCGCAAATCTTCGCAGAATGGCTCAATTTGCGGCAGAATACCGCCGAATTTCGTGAGCGCTATCTCTCCTGAGTCGTCGCCAAGATTCTGGAACTTTCCCGCGTTTCTGAACGAATACCAATGACCGGCGGGCTCAACTGGCTAATGAATCTAAAGAACGACCTTAGCGATACCGAATTATTACGGTCGATGCTGGCAGGCGACGAAGAAGCTTTAACCATCCTATATCGTCGCCGCCAGGCCGGGATCTATCGATTTGCCATGCAAATGAGCGGGTCGAAGCCAATTGCTGAGGACGTGACCCAGGAAGTTTTCCTCTTCCTGATGCGTGAGGGTCATGTTTTCGACCCAGCTCGGGGGTCGGTAAGCGCATTTCTCTTCGGAGTTGCCAGGAATCTCGTGTTGCGACGCCTGAGAGTTGAACAACTGCTCGCGCCGCTTGGCGACGATTCGGACGAGGACGGTCCAATGCTTCAAGCCGCCGGTGATTTGTGTCCGCTTGAAGATCTGACGCGTGCGGAAACGATTGAATCGGTGCGGAAAGCAGTATTGAGTTTGCCGGCGAAATATCGCGAAGTGGTCGTGTTGTGCGAGCTTCAGGATGTCAGTTATGGCGAGACGGCAGAGATTTTGGGTTGCGCGATTGGAACGGTCCGGTCGCGTTTGCACAGAGCGCGGGCGCTTCTGCTAGCCAAGTTGAGGCCGGCGGGGGAGTTTGAAGAAGCAGGTTCCGCGACTGTGAAGTCAGCGAGGTGTTTCGCATGAACTGTCAAAAATTTGAAACCATTGTGAGTGACCTGGCTCGTGGTCAGATGATGGCCGCCGAGCAACGTGGCGAAGCGCTGGCTCATAGCGACGCGTGCGAAGATTGCGCCATGCGGCTTCACGATGAAGAGATGTTGACGCGCGGGTTGCAGTCGCTCGGTGCGAAGATGGATTCGTTGGAAGCGCCTGCAGCTGTTGAAGCCAATTTGCTCATGGCTTTTCGTGCGCGTCGGGCGGTTGTTCCGGCTCCGGTTAGAAGACCGTCACACTCTGTGTACTGGTTGGCGGCGGTTGCTGCGATGTTATTGATTGCGATTAGCGTTTTCGTGTTTCGCAGGAATGCACGGCCCGCGGATGATCCTCGCCAAGCCGCAAAGCAGGAAGAGCCGCAAAGTAAACCTAAAGTTGTCGACCAATCAACGCCGCAGTTCGCAAAAGATTTGACGGTTCCGGATGATAATGAGCTTGTGCCGCAACGGCCGAAGCCAAGGCGAATTCATCCAGCGAGTCAGCGTCGGCCAGCCAACCCCCAGCTCGCGAATCACGTGACGAACGAAATTGCGACGGACTTTATTCCACTCAGTTACCTGAGTACGGCGGGTCTGCAGGATGGCGGACAGATAGTTCGAGTTCAGTTACCGCGTTCGGCGCTCGCGAACTTCGGACTTCCAGTGAATATGGATCGTTACAACGAAAAGGTTAAGGCCGACGTTTTATTCGGGGTCGATGGGACAGCCCGTGCCATACGTTTTGTTCAGTAGTTCGGAGATCCGGCCACGCAGGTCGGCTGAAAGGAAGAGAAGATGAAAAGATTATCAGGACTTCTGGTCGGTGCCATTTTGCTATCGCTTGCGTTCGCGACAGCTGCGTTTGCGCAGCAGGCCGGACCGGACGGTAATATCGTGATCAGGCAGCGAGTTTTTCAGGGACCGGAAGGTGGACCACCGCCGCCACCGGATGCGAACTTCGTGTTCATCGCATCGGAGAGTTTTGGTGGCAAGGTTGTGAAAGGAGCTCCGTACTCGGGGGAATCTGTCACCGAAACGATCCAGACTCTTTCCGACGGCAATCGCATCATCAACCGCATGACGAGTTCAGTCTACCGCGACAGTGAGGGACGTACGCGGCGCGAGCAGAATTTGAAGGGTCTCGGCATATTCGGCACGGGTGAAGAACCTTTGCAGACGATCTTTATCAACGATCCTGTTGCCGGCGTGACTTTCACACTCGATTCACGCACACACACTGCGCACAAGAGCGTGCCATTTACATTTGAGTTCACCAAGAAGCTCGATAAAGCGGGAACAGCAGGTGCCGTAGTCGAAGGCCAACAGTTTGAATTCAGGGTGGCCCCAGGAACAGGGGCCGCCGGCAGTGTGGTCATGACCGCGCCACTTGGCGCAGGCCCTAGGCGGGTGCCACCTCCAGAGCTGGATCAGTTAAGAGCCGAGGCCGGGTCCACCAGTGCCTTTGTTGTGAAGACAAAGCCCGGGCCCAACGCCAACGAAGTTAAGGAACAACTTGGCAAACAGAATATCGAAGGCGTTGAAGCCGAAGGCACGCGCACCACGGTCACGATCCCCGCCGGTGAGATTGGCAATGAACGAGCGATAGAGATCGTGAGCGAACGCTGGTATTCACCGGAACTGCAGTTGGTGGTGATGACTCGTCACAGTGATCCGCGTTTTGGCGAGACGACCTACAAGCTGACGAATATCAATCGCACAGAACCAGCGAAGTCGCTTTTCGAAGTGCCAGCCGATTACACGATCAAGGAAGGACCCGGCATTGGACCAAAGATTGCGCCAATGCCGCGCAAGAAGTCATCGAGTCCGGAGTAAAGCCACAAAAAGGGCCTTTTGTGGCCCTATTCCTCCTCTTCGCCGCCCTTGATGCGTCCTTCGGCGCGTGACTGTTCTACGATCTTCTGGGCCAACTGGCCCGGTACTGGATCGTAATGAGAAAACTGCATGTGGAAGGAACCGCGTGCCGCGGTGATGGAGTTGAGTGTCGATTGGTAATTGAGCATCTCGGCCATCGGCACCTGCGCCTTGATCACCTGCTGCTTGCCACTCGTCTCCATTCCCTGCACGCGACCTCTGCGTGAGTTGAGGTCCCCCATAATGTCACCTGCGTATTCCTGTGGCGCCGCGATCTCGACGTCCATGACCGGCTCGAGCAATGATGGCTTAACTTTTTCCATCGCCGCGCGAAACGCTTTCCGACCTGCTGCTCTGAAGGAATGTTCGTCAGAGTCGACGGGGTGATACGAACCGTCGATCAACTGCACTTTGAAGTCCACTAGTGGATAACCAGCGATCGCGCCGGATTTCGCGGCCTCGATGATTCCTTTCTCAATCGCCGGACGGAACTGTTGCGGAACTGATCCACCAAAGATCTTGTCTTCGAACACGAATCCACCGCCGCGAGGCATTGGTTCGAACACACACTTGCAATCGCCAAACTGTCCGCGACCGCCCGTCTGTTTCTTGTGGCGGCCCTGAACCTCTGCGCGTTGCGTGATGGTTTCCTTGTATGGAACCTTTGGCGGATGAAGAGTTACTTCTACGCCGTAACGCTTCTTTAACTTCTCCACCACGGTCTCGACGTGCAATTGGCCCGATCCGGAAAGCAGAAACTCTTTCGTCTGCGCGTCGCGACTGAAGTGAAGTGCCGGATCTTCTTCGAGGATCTTGTGCAGTGCCACACTGATCTTCTCTTCGTCCTGCCGTGATTTTGGTTCAATCGCAAAAGCGATGGCGGCTTCGGGATACTCGACCGCGTCGTAAACAATTGGCGACTGTTTGTCGCAAAGTGTATCGCCGGTCTGCGTTTCTTTCAGTTTTACGCAGGCGATGATGTCGCCGGCGTGTGCTTCATTGACTTTGTCGAGTTGTTTGCCTTGCATCACATGCAGTGCGCCGAGACGTTCTGCAATGCTGCGAGTCGAATTGAACACATTCGCGTCTGTCTGCAAGTGGCCACTAATAATTTTGAAAATGTTTATGCGGCCCGCAAACGGATCAGCAACGGTGCGGAAGCAGTAAGCCGAGAATGGTTCGCTATCGTTGTACTTGCGACCGATGCGTTCAGAGTCCGGAGCCGCGTCAGGTGGCCGGCCCCATTCAGCTTCGTGGTGCGCCGGATCCGGAGCATAGTCGACCAGTCCATTGAGTAACGCACGCAGACCAACTTGCGTGATACTCGAAACGGCGAACACCGGACAGAGTTTGCTCTGTGCTATCGCATTGTTGATGTTTGGCAGGATGTCTTCTTCGTTGAGCGTTCCTTGTTCGAAATATTTCTCCATCAACTGATCATTCGACTCTGCAACGAGCTCGACTAGTCGTTCGCGCGTCTTGTCAACGATGTCGCGACCTTCACTCGGAATATCGATCTCTTTCGCCTGACCATCCGCCCCAAGTTCGTAAGCTTTCATGTGGACCACGTCCACCACACCACGAAAATCTTTTTCTTTTCCGATCGGCAATGTGAAAGGAATGATAGCTCTGCTGAATGTCTTTTGTGCGCTCTCAAGCGCGGCGCCAAAATCCGCATGCTCCTTGTCCAGTTTGGTGATCACCATCACGCGCGGGACCATGAATTCGTTTGCGAAGCCCCAGGTCTTTTCTGTTTGCACTTCAACGCCTTTAACGCCGTCAACAACCACGATGGCGCAATCGGCAATGCGGAGTGCGGGACGTGCGTGAGCCACGAAGGCTGCATACCCGGGGCTGTCTATAAAATTAAGTTTTGTATCGCGGTGTTCGAGATGTGCGAGTGCGGTATTTAATGTGATCTTGCGGGCAATGGAATCTTCTTCGTAGTCAGTGACCGTGGTTCCTTCATCTACCTTCCCCCAACGCGGTGTGGCTCCGGCGACGTAGAGAAGAGAGCTCACGAGCTGCGTCTTCCCTGCGTCGCCGTGTCCAATGACAGAGAGGTTTCTGATCGCTTCGGTCGGATAGACTTTCATATGTGTGATTCCTTTCAGGCATGCGATTTTTTGGCGAAGGTGTTGAGGCAGTAATTTATCTGACGGTGAAAGTTAAGGCAAGTTGAGCCACAGATTTACACGGAATAAAGAAAATCTGGTTCTAAATCTATGTTCATCCGTGGCCAACCCGTTCGGCCATCTTTCGGCCCGGATGTTGCATCAGAAGTCCGTTGGAATAGGAGAAAGTGAGAGACATGTATAACAGGAAGGTCCTCTCTTTGGCAGTAGCGGTTTTGATTGCACTTTCGTCGCTCGGAGTAGCGTCAGCCAAAGCGAGTGTCAGTAAAGAAGACGAGCAGACTAGTCTACAGGGAATTGAGCCTTTAAATCTTGCGGTCCTGATTCAGGATGACCTGATTTCGCAGGTCGCCAACGAGCTCGGCGTAACAAAGGATTTCATTCGTTCCTTGCCGCAAGGTTCTCGGGTGATGGTTGGTTACATCACAGCCGGTTCGTTGCAAGTCAGACAACCTTTTACCACTGACCTTGAAAAAGCGGCGAAGTCGTTGCGAATTCCGCTTTCAGCAAGGGGCAGTTCTGCTTTCAATCCGTATGTAGAGGTGTTGGAAGCATTGAAGAAGTTCGACAGTAGTTGGACCAATGCCAACGCCGTGTTGCTGGTTTCAGATGGATTGGACACGTCGCGTGGTTTTGACTCGACCGCAGCAGGTCATACGCTAGACATCGACCGTACGATTTCTGAAGCAAACAAACGACGTGTTTCGATTTTCAGTTTTTACGCGCCGTCAGTTGGTTTGACGAGCCACAGCTTTCTGGCATCGAGCTACGGACAGAGTTCACTGAATCGAGTAAGCAACGAAACTGGTGGCCGAGCGTTTTTCCAGGGCACAACTGGTTTTGTGACCTTCGATTCTTACTTCTCGCGGCTGCGTGACACGCTGAACCGGCAGTATGCACGAGCGCGATAAAAGAATAGGTCGGAAAGGAAGCAATAGGTCCTATAGGTAATATAGGACCTATTTTTCTTTTGTGGTAAATTAGGCGCTGTCCGGACACCTGCCGGCGGCGCTCTTGTCCTGAAAAACGACCTACTCAAAAGTCCAAAGAAGTTGCGCGAATATTGTCTCATCGTCGAAGGCGCCTATCTTTCCGAGTCCGAGGCCGAGCATGCTCTGCGTGATCCATTCATCGAAGACTGGGTTGAACAAACGGGCCGCTTCCGTATCCACAATATGGACGAGATTCTGATCGCTCCAGGCGTCACACTAGGCTCGCTTGGAGTGGTCATGCTCGATGACCGTGTCTTTGAGATTGCGAGCGCAGATCCCGAACACCCGTTAACCGAACACAAGGCGCAAGCCGTCGCGGACGCTTTGCGACGTCAAGACATGTTTGACGAGATTAGAACTGAGCCACGCAGTGAGTAGCCCGAGCGTAGAGTCTTTTCTTGCGGGACGTGTACTGGTGCTGGTGGGAGATATCACCAAACAGGACGTGACCGCGATCGTGAACGCTGCGAACTCTACTTTGCTCGGCGGTGGCGGTGTAGATGGTGCGATTCACCAGGCAGGCGGACCGCAGATTCTCGAAGAGTGTAAACGGATTCGCAAGACTACCTACCCACATGGCTTACCGACCGGCCACGCAGTGATCACGACCGGAGGAAACCTGTTCGCCAAACATGTGATTCACACGGTTGGACCAATTTACGGCCGCCAACCCGAACGCCAGTCCGAACTTCTCGCGGCGTGTTATCAAAACTCACTGTTACTGGCTCGCCAGCACTCGGTCTCTTCGATCGCTTTTCCGTCGATTTCAACTGGCGCTTTTGGCTACCCAAAAATTGAAGCTGCCAAAGTCGCCTCCGCCGCAATTAAGCAGTTTTTGGCCGCAGACGAGCAAATCGAACAGGTGCGACTGGTCTTTTTTCAGGAAAGGGACGCGCGCGTGTTTCTCCAGTACCACGAATTCTAGTAGACTCTCCAACTTTGCGGTTGCCGCAAACCCGAAGACGATGATTGAAACTACAGAAATCGAACAACGTGTGGTGCGGAACAATGAGTTGCCCGCGCCACTAATGCCGCTCGAGCGTTTAGCCTGGAACTATTGGTGGAGCTGGGCCGCGGATGGCGCCAGTGTTTTCCGCGATCTCGATTCCGAGATCTGGGAAGAGTGTGAACATAATCCACGACAACTGCTGGCAAAGACTTCAGCCTACCGGCTTGCAGAAGCTGCCACAGATCCTGTCTATCTTGAACGTGTACGTCGGCTCGACACGAGTTTTCAGACGTACATGGCCTCGCCGGCTCATCTGCAGAACACCGCAATCACGCCGGATAATCCGGTAGGTTATTTTTGTGCTGAGTTTGGCGTTCACACTTCATTGCCACTTTACTCAGGCGGACTCGGCATTCTTGCCGGTGATCATCTCAAGTCAGCCAGTGACCTCGGGTTGCCACTGGTAGCGGTCGGCTTGCTTTATCGTTACGGTTACTTTCGTCAGCGTTTGCGCAATGACGGCTGGCAGGAAGAACACTATGGCGAGACTTTTCCCAACGACCTGCCGATTCACCTCATCAGAAAGGCAGACAACACTCCGCTCCGGATCGAGGTTTTGATTCGCGAACGCAACGTGTTGGCCCAGGTGTGGCGAGCGGATGTTGGTCGCGTGGCGCTTTACCTGCTCGATACAAATATTCCTGAAAACGCAGAAACTGATCGGTGGGTCACTGGTCATCTTTATGGCGGCGACCGCGAGACGCGAATCGTGCAGGAGATGTTACTCGGCATCGGCGGTGTTCGCCTGTTGCGGAAACTCGGCGTGTTGCCGCACGTTTTTCACCTGAACGAAGGTCACTCGGCATTTCTCACGCTCGAGCTCGCACGGGAAATCGTGCAAGCAGAACGACAACCCTTCGCCGCGGCAATGGAGAGAGTGAAACAGCAGTGTGTATTCACAACCCACACGCCCGTTGCTGCCGGCAACGATGAGTTCGATGCTGCGCTGGTCACTCGTGCTTTTGGACCAGGTTACTTCAAGGAACTTGGTCTAAGTGAAGATGAGTTTCTCGCACTCGGTCGTGTTACCCCTGCTAACAATGCGGAACGTTACGGATTAACACCGCTGGCGATTCGCATGTGCCGGTCGACGAATGGTGTGAGTCGCAAGCATGGAGAAGTCTCGCGCGCGCTGTGGCAAAAGCTTTGGTCCGATCGAAAGCTCGAAGACGTTCCTATCAGTTACATCACAAACGGAGTTCACGCGCCGACCTGGATTTCACCAATGCTGCGTGATCTATTTGAGAAGCATGTAGGTCAGGACTGGGACACAAAGCTTCGCAACCAGGACATTTGGTCCGAAGCTGTAGCGCACATTCCGGATGAAGAGCTGTGGGACGCTCACGTGCGTTTGAAAGAACGGCTCGTTGCCTTCATTCGCCAACGTTCAACGCAAACGCGATTAGCTGCCGGAGAACGTGCAGACTACATCGAAGCGGCGAGCACGATGTTTGATCCGGCCGCATTGACCATCGGCTTCGCACGGCGCGTCGCTGGTTACAAACGCTGGAATTTGTTGTTGACGGATCCACAGCGTTTGTTGCGAATCATTAATCATGCAGAACGTCCCGTGCAATTTGTCTTTGCCGGCAAAGCGCATCCACAGGATGAGGGCTCGAAGTTAGTGCTTCAACAACTCGCCGAGTGGAAATACGATCCGGCTGTCAGGCAACGCGCCGTCTTTCTCGAAGACTATGATCAGGAGATTGCGCGACAGTTGGTCCAATCGGTCGATGTCTGGTTGAACGTTCCGCGCCGTCCGCAGGAAGCTTCGGGTACGAGCGGTGAAAAGGTTGCGATCAACGGTGGCTTGAATCTTTCGATTTTGGATGGATGGTGGCTCGAGGGTTACGACGGAACCAACGGTTTTGCAATCGGAAATGGAAACGACAGTGCTGAGGTCTCGAAGATCGATGCGCTTGATGCGGAATCGCTCTATCGGACTCTCGAATTGGAAGTTGTACCGCTTTTCTATAACCGCGACAACGACGGTATACCTCACCACTGGATTTCGATGATGCGGCGAGCAATCCAGACGCTCGCGCCCAAGTACAACAGCGACCGAATGGTCGAGGAGTACGCCCGAAAGATCTATCCACAGATTACACAGATTAGCTAAACTCAGTGTAGTCTGTGGAATCTGTGGATCTCAGATGAAATACTGCACCACCTGCAAAGCCAAATACGACGACAGCGTAAGCTTCTGTTCGATTGATGGTGAGGTCCTCGAGGCCGATCCGGCGTCAATCGTCGATACGGTTCTCGACGGGCAGTATCAGATGGAAGCGCTCCTCGGCAAAGGTGGTATGGGAGCCGTCTATCGCGCCCGCCATATCCTCCTCGGCGACCGTGTGGCGATAAAGGTGCTGCCTCCGGAGGTCAGAACCAACGCCGAATGGCTGAGACGATTCAGGCGTGAAGGTCAGGCAGCACGTCGTTTTCGCCACCCCAACGCGGTTACTGTTTACGATCTTCGTACCGCAGCCGATGGCACTATTTACATGGTGATGGAGTATGTTGAAGGACATACTCTCGATCATGAGATCAAAACTCGCGGACGATTCACAGCCAAAGACGCCTTCGAAATCCTCACTCCGATCATGAGCGTTCTCGACACTGCCCACGCCATGGGCGTTGTGCATCGCGATCTGAAACCCGAGAACATCATGGTTGGAAAGCCGGCAGAGAACGGCGAGACCGTTGTTAAGTTGCTTGATCTCGGCATTGCAAAGATGCGTGAGATCGCTGGAGGCGACAACGGTGGCAACACGGCACTTACGATGGCCGGTCAGGTGCTTGGCACTCCTTATTACATGTCGCCTGAACAATGGGGCGAGATCCCGCGCGATGAAAGTACGGAGATTGATGGTCGTGCGGACATTTACAGTCTTGGCCTTGTATTTTACGAAATGATCCTCGGCCGCCGTTGTTTTTCAGGAAACACATTGCATGAGTTGCGACGTGAGCATGTCAGCACAAGGCCTCCTCCTTTACACAAACTCGTGCCTGATGTCCCACGCGGTTTCAGTGATGCGATTGAACGCGCCACGGCGAAGGACCGTGGCGACCGTCAACCTACTGCGCGTGTTCTCGCGGACGAACTCCGAGCAGGCCTCGCTACGCCGAGTCGATCTACTGCTCCGCTTGGTGATGATCAATCGGCCGGCCTGACGGAAACAGTCGCAGTCAATAATCGTGTGGTGACAAATGCCGATGTCAACGCACCTACAATTCTTACTGCCGACGCTACTCCGACATCTCCGGTGGGAAGAGTGGTTCCCAGGAGAGACGCGACTGTTTACGAACCCGCAACGCCGCCTGCTCCTCGTGACACTTCCGCTACTGTGGTTGAGTCAGCAGCGATGGCTTCGAGTGTTACGGTACCGCAAGTTTCGAGGCCGGCGCCTGTTGTTTCGCCCGCTGCACCGGCTTCGAAGAGCAAAGCAGGATTACTGATCGGCGTAGCTGCAGTGTTTCTGCTTTTGATCGGTGGTGGCGTCGGGGGTTTTATACTTTGGAATAAGTCCAAATCGACTGATGGTGCGACAACCAACGCAAACGCAAAAACGGCAGCAGTAAGCACGCCAAAAGAGGTTAGTCGCTACTGGCTTGAACTTGAGCCCGCCGAGACGGGTGGAGACACGACGAAAGTTGCTGCACTCGTACCGATCGCTTCGGGTAAATCATTTAAGTTTCATTTTACATTCGACGAAGAAGGTTATCTTTACATCTTTGGCCCAGGCGACAAGAATCAGCTTACGGCCTTTTTGACCGCAAAACCGTCTCCCAAGTCGGGCCTGACTACCAACAAAGTCAGCAAAGCGGCTGACTTCAGTTTTCCCAAGGGCGAATTCAGTTTGACGCTCGATACGAATCCAGGTACAGATAACTTCACGGTTATCTTTTCGAAGACTGCTTTGTCGTCGCCTTCATTTCTGAACGAGCCGGTTACTGGTGAGCCTTTGTCAGCCAGTCAGCAAGCGGAGCTCAAGGCATTCATCTCGACGTATCAGGCAAAACCGCCTGTAACCGAGCTTGACGAGTCAAACGTGAACGCGCCGTTTGTGAGGGTTAAAACGGTGTCTGACCAAAGCAACAATCCCGTTGTCTTCGACATCCGTATTCAGCACAATTAGCCCTTGCTGGCACACGCTATGTAGCCTCTAACCGAAAGAGCTTCGACTACAGGTGAATAACCAAGGAGATCCCCGTAATGCGATTGAGTGTGATGGTTTTAGGATTCGTTTGTGTTTGCGCTTTGGTGATCGGAATTGCGGCGCCGATGCCGCAGGATGACGGAGATGTTCGTGGCGCGTTTCTAACATCACGGCCCAAAGAGAAAGCCCCGAGTTCCGGCACCACCACGAGGCCAGGCAGGAGACGACCAAAACCTGGTGACGGATCCAATCCTCCGAACAAGTCTACGGACAAAGACAAAACGCCACCCATGAAGCCGGAGAACTCGGGGAACAAACCAATGCCGTCTGGAACGGTGACGCCCGTTAATGCGCGGCGTATGGGGCTGGGAATGACGTTGTTTATGCGCGACTCGAATGGTCTGGCACTTCGCGTCGATCCGGAGCACGTATTCAGCAAGGGTGATCGCGTTCGCATTTTGCTGGAAACGAACAGCGACGGGTATCTCTACATCTTTAACACAACGAACGACGGACCCGCGACTCTGATCTATCCGGATGCCGATCTCGATGAGGCTGGGAACTATCTGCAGGCACACGTGCCTTTTGAGATCCCCTCCAGTTCCTCTGGTGAAGAGCGATTGCGCTGGTTTGCTTTTGACGAGATAGCCGGCACCGAACACTTGTTCTTTGTTTTTACGCGTGAACCATTAAGCGGTGTTCCTATTGAGGACGACCTGATTGCTTTCTGCAAAGAATCAAAAGAACGTTGTCCGATCAAACCCAGCGGTGAAGTCTGGGCGGTTGTGCAAAAAGAGATGCAGGAACCACTCAAGACGGACAAAACAAAGCAATATGGTAAAGCCCAGACAGCCGGTGAGCAGGATGCGAACGCGCGCGGCATTGGATTAGCGAAGGATGATCCGCAGCCTTCATTAGTGATGATGGCTTCCTCGACGCGTCCCAGACTCGTCGCAACGCTTGATCTAATTCATAAGTAGTTAATCGTGAATAGTTAATCGTGAATAGTTAGGAGCACTACTATTCACGATTCACTATTAACTATTCACGATTGTGAAAGGGAAGTGAAATGAGTTGTCCAAAGCAAGTCATGAGTCTTTCGCTGGTCTTCGCGCTTCTGCTTGCCCCAGTGCTTTCAGCGCATGCGAGCACGTCTTCTTCAACGTCTCCTCAGCAGCCGGATCAGGCGGGAACGGCGTTGCATGAAGGACGGCGATTATTGAAGCGGGGACAGGCGGACAAAGCCCTCGTTCAATTGCGCAACGCGCTAAATCTCTACACTGCCGCGAAGAACAACAGCGGCATGGCAGCCGCACACAACGAACTCGGCGATCTTTACTTGCGTCAAGGACAGTATCAGGTCGCACTCGATCACTATCAAAAAGCATTCGACGGATTTATCGCAGGCGATCCAAAGAAGGATGCAGTAAATGCGGGCGTCGCATCCGCAGTTGCGCCTGCGGCTGCAACCGCTGCGGCGGGCACCGCTGCTGCCGCAGTTGGTGACGACAAGTACAACGCTAATCTGATGCTTGCCAAGATGGGCGAAGTAAATTTTCGTCTTGGAAAGACTGCCGACTCAAAAGCAGCGTACGGGCGGATGGTGGTGAAAAAGCCTGAAGGCGCCGCTGCGAAGGCCGGTCGACGTTTCGGAGGCCTAAGCGCGATTACGGGAGCCATTTCAACTGGAAGAGTTGATGTGTCAGCACCAACCAGCGCTCTAACTGTCGCGCTCGAAGCGAGGAAGGAACTCGACGAGTACCGCATATCGATCGTTTATTCGAGTTATGAGTTGGGAATGGGCCGTCTCGCATACGCCGATGGCGATCTGGAAGCAGCAGGTAAACACTTTCAGAACGCACTGGATGCAGCAGGCAGTAGCATCGCCGGTATTGCGAAGCTCGGACAGGTACGACGCTTCCGCGCCGCAGCGCGAGCCAGTCTGGGCGATGTCGCGTTGAGACAAGGAAAGTTTAAGGACGCGTCGAAGTTTTACAACGACGCCAAGAAAGGTGCACAGGACGACAAGCGTCTCGATCTGATGTGGCCGGCACAACGCGGTCTGGGTCGCAGTTTGTGGCTACAGGCTGCGCAGGAAAAAGATTCGAAAAAAGGGTTGTCGTTACGAGAGCAGGCCGTCGCTAACTACCGTGAATCAATTGCGACCATCGAAACCCTGCGACAGGGAAGTTTGCGTGCTGATGAGTCACGCACGACGTTTCTCGCCTCAATCAAGGATGTCTTCGACGAAGCCGCGGCAGCCAATGCAGCACTCGCCTTGATGACAAATCCTGCAGCCGGTACTCCACTCAGCGGTAAATCACTCGAGTATGCTGCCGAAGCCTTCCGCATCAATGAACAGTCAAAAGCTCGTTCATTGCTCGAGATGTTGAGCGAAACAGATGCAGCGATCACGGAAGGTGTTCCGGCAGAGTTGCTGAAACGCAAACAGGAAAACCTGGATCGCCAGCAGGACATCGCCGACGTTCTGACTGGAGTGAACATCTCAACTGAGGAAGTCAAAAAGAAACCAACCGAGCTGGATGCGGATCTTGAAAAGTTGCAGGTTGAATTTGAAGAGATCGAGAACCAGATCCGCACCGCGAGTCCGCGTTATGCGGCACTCACCGCTAACAAACCTTTGACGCTCGCAGAAGTGCAGCAAAACGTGCTCGACGATCAAACAGTGTTGCTCGAGTATGCGCTGCAGGCAGACGACTCATATCTCTTCGTCGCAAGCAAAGGAGCGGTGAACTTGTTTAAGCTCCCGCCGCGAACGAACATCGACAGGCTCGCGATGGATTTGCGGGCGCAACTGATTCCATCGAAGCTACAGCGCCGGATTGTCGGTATCGACGTAGCAGATGCGAATCGCGGTCTGGCACTCGCCGGCGCCGCGCCTGAAGATGTTGCACCATTCGTGACGGCTTCAAATGCGCTGTACAAAGTTGTGCTTGAACCCGCTGCGGGAATGATTGGAGAGAAGCGTTTGATGGTGGTCGCAGATGGCGCACTCAACTACATTCCTTTTGAGGTCTTGCTCAAGACCCCAGACACCGGAGACTTTTCATCACTGGGATATCTGGTCAAATCAAATGAAATAATTTACGCGCCGTCAGCTTCAGTTGTGGGCGCCATCAAGCAACAACGAACGAAGAGCGCTGGCCGCGCGATGCTGATCATCGCAGACCCGGTGTTCAACTCGAACGACGCGCGCGCGCAAAAGAAAACTGCGGCGCCTGCGAATGACGCAGAAGTCAGAGGACTTGGTATTCAAAGCGCACTGGCAGACGTGACCGGTTCGGCGCCCGCGACGCCGAACGCCCAGATGGAAGGACTTCCGCTGGCACGTCTGAACGGCACGCGCATCGAAGCCGATCAGATCTCTAAGCTTGCTAAAGCCTCAGGTGGCCAGGCTGATGTTTGGCTCGATCTCGATGCAAACGAAGACAATCTCGGCACGCGCGATGTGAGCAAGTACCGAGTTATCCACGTTGCCACTCACGGACTGTTGAACGCCGAACGTCCGCAGTTTACTGGCGTCGTGCTTTCGCTGGTGGGCAACAAGACACACGACGGCTTTGTGCGTACCGACGAAGTCTTCAATCTTCGCCTTGGCTCGCCTCTCGTAATGCTTTCAGCCTGTGAAACAGGTCTGGGCAAAGAGAGACGAGGAGAAGGCGTGATGGGACTCACGCGTGCATTCATGTACGCCGGTGCCCCTACAGTTGGCGTAAGTCTTTGGTCGGTGGCAGACAAATCCACCGCCGACCTCATGACTGATTTTTACAAAAGGCTTTTAAGTACCGAAGGCACCACCTCCTCGAGCGCGCTTCGTGGCGCACAGTTAGCTATGATCTCCGGCAAGAAATACAGCGCCCCATTTTTCTGGGCGCCCTTCGTTCTTGTCGGCGACTGGAATTAGCCACAAAGAATTTGTAAGCCACAAAGAGGCACAAAAGCACAAATGAGAAATTCTCAGGTAGCTTTTGCGCCTCTTTGTTTTCCTCTTCGTCTCAGTTTGTAAAGAGCACCTAATCCACTAATTAACAAAAAGGCACTGGCAGGTTCTGGAATGGTGGTACCGGCTGTACTGGTCCCATCCACGACGATGTTGTCGATGCGATTGTTTCCAGTCGACGAAGTCGCTCCGTTGAAGACAATCCGGAACGCGGCGTTCGCGTTGTTGTTCAGGCCTGCAATTGAAGCGAGACTGAAAACGAGCGGTAGGGTTCCGAACGTCGTCGCCGGCGCGTATGGCGAACCAAAATCGATGAACGTAATGCCGTCGAGACTGTACTGGAACTGATTAGTGTTGAATCCGGTGCTGGTACCTTGGGTCGCAAAACTCACGACGATATTTGAAAAACCAGCCGTGCTGACATTAAAGGTGATGTTTCTGCCATTGTTAGCATTCCCAGTGCCACCTTGTAATGAAAGTGCCTGACCGGCCGGATCTCCCTGGCGTGCGTTATTGGTGGTTCCGGCCGCAAACAGGATGTTCGCGACGTTGAGATTGCTCGTGAGCGTGCCGCTGCCGTGATCCACGTTGAGATCTGAATCATTGAAGTTCCAGACTGCGATTTCGTCAGCATTTGCCGCCTGTGAAGCAGTAAGAAAAATCAGCACGGCACAGATCAGGTTGAAAGGAATTCGACGGGTGAGACGCAAATTCGGCGTTAAAAACATACACGTTCTCCTTTAGTAGATGAGGTTATTGGGACACAGCTGGTCCCTCATTGAGAAAGCAGGAGAATCTTTGTTAAGAGACTCGTGAGGCTCGTCGAAAAGTTAGGCCAGGCTCTGAGGACAGCCAAAGCTTTCTCTGTAAGTTCAGGCACAATATGACGATTCTGTTTGGTCGTCAACAGAATTGTGTGCACTACGTGAGGCGCAGAATTCAAAGTGAACAGTTATAATGGCCCCGGAGATTACCAGAGGAACGTTCGGACTATGGGAAAAAACTTTTTTAAGATCGACAACCAGGCAGCGCTCGAGAATCTGTTAACAGACTCGACTAAGAAGCCCGTCATCGTTTTCAAACACAGTAATGCCTGTTCAATCAGCGCGCGGGCGTACCGGGAAATGGAGAAGCTGGATGACGTCAATATTCTCGAGGTTCAATCGGCGCGTGCTATTTCGAATGAAGTGGAGGATTTGACTGGTGTGCGCCATGAAACACCGCAGGTAATAGTTTTGCGCGACGGCAAGGCAGTTTGGAATGCCTCACACTTTGACGTCGTCGCTGCTGACGTCATGAAAGCAGTCGAATCTCATAGTTAATCAGGTCACACACACCAAAAACTTGCTAATGGAACGACGCGGACCGGCGATTGAGCCAAGAGAAATCAAACATCAAGACGATTTTACGGTTAGTATCGTCTGGGCCGACGACAGACGTTGCAGCTACCGCGCCGCGGACCTGAGACGCGCGTGTCCATGCGCGCAGTGTGTCAATGAGTGGACTGGCGAACGCGTATTGAAGGCCGAGAGCATTTCTGAGACTATTGAAATCAAGGACATCAGCATCGTCGGGCGTTATGCGCTCAACTTTCGCTGGAGCGACGGTCACGAAACAGGGATTTACAGTTTTCGATACCTGCGTGAACTGTGTGAAAGTGAGGGTGCAGGATCATGAACGAACGCGATTTCTTCAACGAGAAGGAAGAAGTAAAGAAGGCGACTTATAGCTGTCCGCACTGCCGCGAACGTGCCGAATATGACGTTCGCTGGTTAAAGCGCACCAGGAAGCCGCAGCCGCCACGCGGAGCGAATGAACAGGATCGCGCGCGTTTTGAAAAATCGCGTGACTACCTCGTGCGAATTGACGACATGTTGGCTTGCAGGAACGTTCGCTGCCGCCGGCGGTTTGAAATCCCGAGCTCGCAGTCGGTCGTCTTTATCTGAGCCGCAGACTAGGCGGATTCTTTTCGGATCTTCACAGATCAAGCAAAAAGCCGACACTCGTCGGATAAACCTCAAAACATTTCCTCACAACCCCTCGGAAACAGCCCGAAATTGGTGGCTTGTGGCTTGCACTATTCGGAATCGCCATTAGCTCTCCCGTCCGAGAATACATATGATTGAGACGCAACAATTCGCCGGAGCGAGTAAATCCAACACTTCCTTTCTGACCCCTTTTGAACGGCGGCTCGCTCCAAAGGTGCTGCCACACTTCCCGTCATGGCTTCAGACTTATCACTTGACTATGTTGACGCTTGTGTGGTCGTCATTAATTCTGCTTTTTTCTTACTGGGCTGCTCGCGACTTGCGCTGGCTCTGGGGTGTCTCGGCGATGATCGCGATGCAATACATCACCGACCATTACGATGGAAAGGTTGGCAAGTATCGGGGCACAGGATTGGTCAGGTGGGGATACTATATGGATCACCTGCTCGACTACTTCTTCCTTTGTTCGGTAATCATCGGATACGCCTTTATCCTTCCGGAACGTTCACGGTTGCAGGTTCTGATCTTGCTGGCAATCTGTTCCGGGTATGAAGTGAGCACCTTTTTGATGTTTGCGACGACCGACCGTTTCAAGATCAGTTACCTGAAGTTCGGTCCGACTGAATTCCGTCTGGCTTTGATCATTATTAACGCGCTGCTCGTGCAGTATGGGACCCGCCAAATGATCAACGGGTTGAAGTATGTGAACATCGGGGGAGCAATCGGACTTGCCCTCATGATTTACAAGACTCACAGGGTGGTATGGGCGCTCGACATGGAACATAAGAAGGCTCAACTTACCCAGCCGCCCTTTTAGCATGTCCCGCAAAAGTGTGACTGTTCTGTTGCCTGTGTACGGTTTGCGACCGTTCGTACCCGTAATCCGTCGTCTAAAAAAATTCTTTTGAGAGAAGTGGCCCTTTTTTCGGGCGACGTGCGCGTTAGCGGATGTGGCCTCTTCTTTGCAAGGTAATCGCCGTCCGACGTTCTAGGGTTATTAATTTTGGGAACTGTGTGGCGAGAAATTCGTTTGGGTACTTACAGATTCAAACGATACTCGAAAATAAGCAATGTCTGAGAAGAAAACAATTCGTATCATAAAAAAGGGCGAAAAATCCCGTCCCATCGTTAAGGCAAAGGCTGTTTCCGCTCGTGAAACGGCACGCGATATGGTTGAAACCGTGACCAATTGGGTTAACGAATTTCAGCAGAAACGCCGCGTGGAAACGACCAACGCATTAAGAATACTTGCCAAAACGCCACGGGGCAGTGAGGCCTAACTACACACTATAAGAACGCCGGACTCAAAAACTACGGCGCGAGACGGCATCAGCCATCTCGCGCCAATTTATTTTGCCCGTTAATTTGCCACTTAATTGTTTGACAGCGGATTTCGGCTGGCGCTAGCATCGCGACTGAACCCAACAGAAACCGAGTGGAGGCTGAATTATGGTTAGAAGGAGTTCTCCACGAAAAGGAAAGCGCCAACAGGCGCGGCCCGTATTTGACAGCATTCGCAAGCCTGGGGCGCCGCCGGGTCACCCTCTATCGCGTGCCAAGCCGGATGAAGTAGCGCGTCCGGCTGGTCGCAAAGCGAAACATAAGCGACGCCCGGAAAGTACCGATGACGATGTCTGAACCTTTAATGGCTCAAAGCCCTGGAAAGAAAGACGACTACGCCATTTCGCAGGCGTTCGTCGCCTGCGCATCAGAGTTTTTGCTGAGAGACTACCTTCCGAAGATTGAGCGCTGTTTAGCGAAGTTGACGGACGAGCAGATTTGGTGGCGCGCCAATGAGGAGTCAAACAGTATCGGTAATCTCATCCTGCACCTCTGCGGAAACGCGCGCCAATGGATCGTCTCCGGCGTTGGCGGAGAAGCCGACAATCGCAATCGAGATTCAGAATTCGAGCAGCGAGATCCGATTCCACGCATGGAGCTTCTGAGGTTGCTGCAGTCGACGCTCTCGGAAGTCCAAACCACACTCCAGAGGCTCGATCCGGCAACACTGCTCGAACGACGCAAGATCCAAAGTCACGACGTCGACATCCTCGAAGCCATCTTCCACGTAACGGAACACTTCTCAATGCACACCGGTCAGATAATTTTGGTTACCAAGATGATGACCGCGTCAGACCTGCGTTTCTACGACTTTGGGAACGGCTTGCCGGTTGAAACCTGGCACGCTCCAATTGCAGACTGACGAAAAGCCCTAAAACTCTTTCATTGTCTCCGTGGCTCTTTGTGGTTAAGATTTGCTACGAGACGTTTTCATAACCTTCTTCGTTCAAGGAGTCAAAAGTTCACATGACCTACGTCGTCGCCGAACCGTGCGTTAACTGTCGTTACACTGATTGCGCGCTTGTTTGTCCGGTGGAGGCTTTTCATCTCGATGATGACATGCTGGTGATTAATCCTGAGACGTGTATTGATTGCGACGCGTGTGTGCCTGAATGTCCCGTGGAGGCCGTGTTCGCGGAGGCTGCAGTGCCGGCGGAGTGGACCAGCTTCACTCCACTCAATGCGGAGCGAGCTTTGAGCGGATTGCCAACGATTACCGCCAGACTGGATCCGCTTTGCGAATAGGCGAGTTTTAATGAAACAGCGTACGAAGTGGCTTCTCTGCGGTTTTGCCATTGGCGCAGGAGCCATCGGCGCTGCTGGTGCTTACTGGAAGAAGAAAAACTTGCTGGCAGAAAAGAAAGTTGGAGACGTTTGGGCCAGACCGGGAATGCCGGTCACCTTTCGGGCCGAGCTGATGCCGGGACGAGACCGGCTCCAGCGCACGTTTTTAGTTAAGGAGTTGCTCTCGAGCGGACGTGTGTCGTTACAAGGAGTAGACGGCGAGCACGCAGAAAGGGAATTCGAGCCGATTCAGTTCGACAGACCAGTTGCTTGATTGCCAATTGGCAATCACCATTCATAGATCCTGCCGGGTTCCATTACAGCCAATTTCGGAATGTTCAAGGCTTTGAGTTGTTCGACTATCTCATCGCGATAGGTTGGTTTGAGATGGACCGCCATGATGTCCATGCCGTTGTGCGTGAGTTTCTTCAACTCCTGGCCCAACGTTGCGGGCGTAAAGTGACGTGAAACGTGGGCCAACTTTGCCATTCGATCCGGAAACGATGCCTCGATCAGCAGGGCGTCAAGCCCCTTCATCTGATTCACCAACTTCCAGAACTCTTCCGTCTCGGCAGTATCTGAACTGAAAGCCACACTCTTTTGCCCGTCTGAAACTACGAGTCCAACAGTCGGCACGATGTGGTTCACAGGAACCGCCACCACGGTCAGGTGGGCCACTGAGAACGGCGTTCCAATGGGTATCGGGATGTATTGCATTACTGGACCATAATCGTTTCTCAAGTCGGAGAAACGCGGGTAGACGTTCCAGTTAAAAACATCTCGCTCGAGCAGGCCGATAACTTCCTCGGTAGCGTAAACGCGCATCGGTTCCGTCAGACTTGGATAGAGATCGTCGATGAAGATTGGCAGACTGGCGATGTGGTCCATGTGAGGATGAGTGACGATTATATCTCTGACGCTGGACCGCCGATCGCTGGGCAAAGCAAGCGCAATACTGCCGGCGTCAACCGCTACGCAGTCGTCGATAAGAAAACAAGTCAGGCGTTGCTCCAGGGTCGCTACTCCCTGAGCATCAAAGGTGCTGGGTAGAAGTTGGATTCTCACGAGCTTTCAGCTCTGCTGAAATGCCTTGCGCAACCGGCGCCAAGTATAAGACAGAAAGTGGATAGCCAGCGAGTATTAATCACGGGAGGGATGTGCGCTAGCGTCCGCGAAGCTCATTCAGGAGACCCTGCAACGCATGTATATAGGCAGCTTCGACCTCAAGGACATCCTGGTCGGCGGAATACACGCCTCTGGAAACACGACTGCGATGGAAGGCCAGTTCACTTGCTAATTGATTGAAACGCCTTCGGGCTCGCCAGCCTTTTACACCCGCTTGTGAGAATGCGTTGAAGGATGAGCCCATTCTCCCCAGTATCGAACCGACTTGTTTGTACTCTTCGTGAGTTAAGAAACCGCGCTCGAGATCGACGACCAGAAACTCGCGCACTACTTGTCCTTCACGTCGAAGCGCCAGGGAAATCACGATGAGCATGATGAAGAATGCTGGCACCATGACCAGAATATAGGTCAGCAGGAAGAGACCACCGCCACCCAATACTGCCGAACCGTTCCAAATACTGTGCATGAAGATCGCCATCAACAGGCCCACTATCGGTGTGAGTATCTTCACGGCGGTGTTCGTTGATTGCCTGGCTAAGCCCAATCCTATGCCTGTCAAACTCGTAAACAGCGGATGCGAGAAAGGTGCAAAGAATCCACGAATGATAAAGATGAGGGTTAACGAGCCACCACCACCAAGCGCAGCGCGGCCGTAGTAAAGAATATTTTCCGTCATTGCGAAGCCCAACGCAGACAATGAAGCGTAGACGATGCCGTCGACAACCCCATCAAATTCATCTTTCTTCCAGAAGAAGAAGATGAAAAGAATTAAGGCTTTGCCAGTTTCTTCAACGATCGGCGCTGAGATGACTGCTGAGAATGCTTCGCCGGCTTCTTTACCTGCGAGCATTTCCACGGTTAGTCCGGTCCCCGTATTGAGAAGAAATGCAAAGAAGGTGGCGATAAGTGCACCCCAGAAGAAAGCGGTGGCCAGCATCCAGAGCGGCTCGGCTTCGTAGCGATCGATCCACAAGACGAGAGCGATGTAGAGCGGAACCGGAATTGTCGCCGTCAGTAGGCCAAGCATTAATGCTATCGGTCCGGTCTCGATGCCAATCAGAAGCAGGACCAGTAGTCCTAAAAGAAGCGCGATCATTCCCGCCACGATTGCGAGCACGAGACGTATCGCGCTGATCTGCGGCGACGTTCGAATCACGATGGTTGGCGCAGGAGTGGTCATTGAGTCGCGCAGTATATCAGGTCGTTTTCGAATTGAGCGCACTCCAAAGAGACGTCCTATCGCGCGCAGGTTTGCGCGCGGCCTCCATCAATGGAATAGGTTGCACCCGTTATCCACGAGGCCTGATCTGATGCGAGATACAGAACCAGCGAGGCGATTTCGTCCGGTCGTCCGGTCCGTCCGAGCGGATGCGTGGTCTTCGAGTGCTCCAGAAACGCCGCGTAAGCTTCGTCGTTCATGCCGCCGCGTTTGTGAATCTCTGTTACGACTACGCCCGGATTAACAGCATTTACTCTGACACCTTTTGCCGCCAGTTCCAGCGAGGCGCAGCGCGTTAGCTGGTCCAACGCCGCCTTTGAGACGCAGTAGGCGAGCACGCCCGGAAAGGCACGCAATCCTGTAACACTCGATATGTTGACGATGTTTCCGCGTCGCTCTATTAAACTCGGCAGCGCTTTCTGCATTAACTGAAATGGAGCACGAACATTAACGTTGATCATGTCGTCCCAGGCTTCAAGCGATGTGTTTTCGATCGTGCCAGTGCTGATATGGCCGGCCGCGTTAACGAGGACGTCGATGCCGCCAAACACTCCGATTGCATGTTGAATCGTGCGCTCTGCTTCCTGTTCGCGCGACAGATCTGCTTCGATCGTTACTGCTTCCGTACCGATTTCGCGAATCCTGTTTTCGACAGTTTTGAGTGCCTCTACCTTACGTCCCACACAAACTACCTTCGCTCCTGCCTCTGCGAAAGCGATGGCGCACGCCTGGCCGATTCCTGAGGTGGCTCCCGTCACGAAAGCCACCTTACCCGTAAATTTTCTCTCATTCATGGTCTGTTTCCTTGCCGAAGAGGGTCATATATTGACAGCGCAATCCCAAAAAGCCGACTATTATTACCCTGATAGCGTTGTTAGGTCATCCCCCCGGTTAATGCGGCGAGTTTGCTTAAGTGTTTTAGGTGCGTGGGGTGCGCATCCATCTCTGAGGTTAGTAATTGGGAAACAACTCGGCGGATCAGTTCTTCCCTAGAAGCCCGCGATCTCATTCGCGTGCTCATGACAATTTGCACACTCGTGCAACTCGCAGTCGTATGCCTTCGAGCATCGGATATTTGATCTCTGCGATTGTAATCTCCGTCGGATTATTTTTCGGTCTCTGGTGGATTCTGGTTAGTGGTGGCGATGAAGCTCCATGGCTGCCCGCGGGACTGGCGGCGAGTGTCGTGCTCCTGGTTGCACTCTCGGCGAGAGAAGTCGTGATGCGCCGCGCATGGACTCGTTATCTTTTGGAGCACGGAATTCCCGAAAGTTCGTCCAGTCGTTCGCGAGCAAGTGGTCGTAGTCAAAAGAAGTCGTTTTCCGCCTCGCTGCATTCTGCCGCACTGCGTGCAATTCAAAAACAGTCAACGGCTGCCGACCGACCTGGCTCAACTCCGGAAATGCATCTCGACGTGGCGCAACTCTGCCATGATTATCTGGCGAGCGCTGATGAAGCGATCAAATCGGGAAGCTCTGCTAGTGAAAAGAGAATTGCACTACGAGCCGGTCAGGAGCGGGTGCGCGCGTTGCACCGGCATCATATGCTAACGTGGGCCAGATCGCAATCGCAGTTGCTGACGCACGAGGCCCAGCAACGTGCGCGAACTTTTGACAAGATCGAGACTGCCACCCGCGCGATTGATTGTATCGACTCAGCCCTGAGAATCTATCCCGACGAGACGGAATTGAACGAGTCAAGAGTTGCAATCGGAGAGTTTATCGCATCGGTTAAAGTGGCCCACTGGGTTGAGCTCGCCGAGCGATCGGCTTTCAAGGGACATTACAGACGCGCCATTAATCGTTACCGGGATGCGCTCTTCTATCTCAACCAGGATGTGGTAAAAGAGGAAGTACGTCATGCCGGGACAGAAAAAATCGAGGGTGAAATTGACAAGTTGAAGGCGAGACTACGGTCCACTGGTCCCGATACCGATTAATGTTTGCTCAAAAGTGTCCGAAATGTGGTAGTTCGCGGATTCGCCGAGGGTACAAAAGGACCCCTTTACTGATGCGTCTGGTTGGCATCCATCACCTTTTGTGCGATCATTGCAACTTACTTTTTACCGGTTTTGCGGTACCCGGAACCTTGCGGCGCCGAAGAAAATATCGAGGTCATAATTTTACGGAAACTTCGACTGAGTCGCCGATCTCGTCCTCGCGACCAAACTGAGTTGCTATGAACACCCAACGACCGCTTGGCTTATCAATCGTAGTGGCTTGCTGCCTCCTTGGCGTTGTTCAAGCGCAGCAGCCTCAACCCGTAACCCCGAAGGCAGAGCCAACCGCTATCGAGATGCAAGCGCCGCGACCCTACCTGCTTGGTCCGGGCGATGTGCTCGAGGTCACGATTGACCAGATGACAACGTCGACCCGAAAAGTTCAGGTTGACGCCGATGGTTACGTTAGTTCTTTGCCGTTCATCGAACCTGTTAAAGCAAAGTGCCGCACCGAACGTCAGCTTCAGCAGGACCTTACGACTGCGTACAAACAGTTCATTAAAGAACCAAGTGTCAGCTTGATGGTGTTGGACCGCAATAGCCGTACACCGGCTTCCATCTTCGGCGCCGTGCGACAGTCTGCAAAGGTCTCCACGCTTCGCAAGTTCAGGTTGAATGAGTTGATTGCCGCATCGGGTGGCTTCACCGAAAGAGCCGCCGGCACGATTCAGATACTTCACACCGAGCCGCTGATGTGCCCTGAGCCAGGTGAGGAGGCCGCCGCCGCGCCCATCAACGGAACGGCCGTACCCCTGCAGATTGTTAAGATCTCTGATCTGCGAACAAACGCCATCAATCCATTTATTAGACCAGGCGACCTGGTATTGGTGACTGAGGCTGAGCCTGTTTACATCACAGGCAGCGTCATCTCGCCTGGCAGCATCGTTATGCGAGACCATCTGACGCTGAGTCGCGCCATTGCCATGGTCGGTGGTCCGAGCAAAGAAGCGAAGCTCTCGGAAATCAAGATCTACAGGCAGGTTGCGGGATCGACGGACCAGGAAATTCTGAAAGTTGATTTTGCTGCAATCAAGAAGAACGAAATTCCTGACGTTCTATTAAAGCCCTACGATGTGATTGATGTTTCGGATGAGGGAGTGTTCACAAGGAAAGGATTCTGGGATCTCCTGGCTGGCATCTTCGTAAGCGGAGTACGCAACTCTGTGCCTATGCCGAGACCGTAATTGGAGATTTCGGGCGGCGATAGCCGCTTGAAAGTTAAGCTCCAGATATTGAGGTGTTGAGATGAAAGTAAAGCAATGTTTGGTTTTGGTTGTCGGGTTTGTCTGCATGCTTGCGGGTTCAGTTTACGCGCAGGAATCGCAGCCTTCGGCGCCGGTTGCGCCACAGAACCCAGGCCTCGATGTCCAGGGAATCAAGTCGTATCTGCTTGGGCCAGGTGACGTAATCGATGTCCGGGTGTTTGGACAACCAGACCTTAGCAGTACCGTGCCGGTCGACAGTGACGGCAATCTCACTGCGTTGCCGTTTGCAGAGGTGCCGATCAAAGCCAAGTGTCGCACTGACAAAGAGGTGCAGAAAGACATTGCTGCCCTTTACTCGAAGTTTATCAACAACCCGCAGGTGAGCGTGCGTATCGTGGAGCGAAATAGCCGGCAGCCCGCTACCGTATTTGGTGCGGTGCGCCAGCCTACGCGCGTCGAAATGAAAAGAAAAGTGCGCTTGAACGAGTTGATGGCTGTTTCCGGTGGATTTACTGAGCGGGCTTCCGGCACGATTCAAATACTTCACACCGAACCATTGATGTGTCCCGAGCCCGGCGAAGAAGCCGAAGCGGCTCCAATCGATGGCACCAAAATTCCGCTTCAGATCGTCAAAATCCAGGATCTGCGAATGGGCAAGCGTGAAGCAAATCCAGTTATTCGTCCGGGAGACTACGTGCTGGTCACAGAAGCCGAGCCCGTGTACATAACAGGTGCGGTGTTGTCACCGGGGGGTATTTATCTTCGCGACCAGTTGATGCTTAGTCGTGCTATAGCTATGGTGGGAGGCGCAAGGAAAGAGGCGAAATTGAACGACGTGAGAATTTATCGTCAGGTTCCAGGCACTGCGAATCAAGAAGTGATACATGTCGATGTAGCCGCGATCAGAAAAAATCAGAAGCCCGATTTTTTGCTGCAGGCGTATGATGTTATCGAAGTAAATGAGGCGGGCATGTTTTCATCCAGTCGTATCGGTTCAACCCTTGTTGGGGCGTTAACCGGTGGCTTAACGGGAGCAATCACAAGCACGGGAACATACTTGCCGAGCCGAGTAATCTATTAAGTGAGAGTTGAAGAATGAATCGAAGAACGTTAGCCGGTGATCGCCGGCGCCGGAAAACGATCACCGCCCTCTGGTCCCTGGGTGTCGCAGCCCTTGTGATCACTCTAATTTACCTGGAGCGCACTGCCATCCTTTACATTCTTTCTACTGTCAGCATTGCGGTGCTGCTTATGATCGTGGCGTTTTCTGATCTGGCCCATGGAGAGGCGAAAGGACAGGAATTGGCCCAGAGTGCTGATGCAGCAGGTGTTGCAAACAAGGAACGATAAAGAGGCATATCGCAATTGAGAGTAGCGTCAAATCACCTCGCTGCTCTCAATTGCGTCTGCTTATATAGTCGATAAGTTTTTTCTTATTACACCATCAGTGCAACGTCTGTTGCGGGTTACCATAAAAACAAATAACCAGGTTGAAACTTTAGTCGGACTATTGCATAATCCGCATGCGTTCACCTCCCCGGTGGACGAAGTGGTCGCGTGGGGTGAGGACACGTGGCCTTAGGGTGGGGGCTGTGGGAGGCCCCCGCCCGCTTTTTTTATAACGGCGCGCAAGCGATTACCACGATGGCTGGCGACTGATATTCGCGATGGGATGGCTTCAGAGATCACGGCGCAAATTTCAGCTCTGGCTTTTCGAGGGCAAAAGAAAAACAGGCGAAGCGCATGAGTCCTCAACTGCGCACAAGCAACATCCCTGGTGGCAGGTAATGTGTCTTACCGGAGTGGATTACTTTTCCACTCTCGGCTACCAACCTGGCATTGCATTTTAGCTGCGGGCGCACTCGCGCCGATTGCCACTCTGGTCCTAATCTTTCTGACCTTATTTGGTGCGGCTGGAGTGAAGGAAATCCGGTATCGTAGTTGCTGAAGTACATCGTATTCGGAGAGGGCGACACTGCCCCAGTGACACACGAGGTTCTGCGGCAGGCTGAAAAGGATCCCGATCAAAGGCCGATTGTACATGTCGGTGGTTGAGACTTTGTATCCACAGACTACACAGATTCATAGACCAATCTGTGGGTACTGGTTCAGTTTTTCTCAAACTGAACCAGTACTAATCTGTGTAATCTGTGGATACGTTCTTATGTTGCTTCCAACGGCCGCCGAGAGTAACATCGCCAGCGTTGAAAATTTAATGTCTGCTGAAGTTGTCGGAGTCTGAATGGCTCCTACAACACGGGGGAACCAATGTTTCGCATTGCGAAGCACGGGGCTAATCGTGAATGTCGTTGCCACGACGAACACTTCCAGTTCGAGTCCGACAGCTAACCTCGTAGGCCTAAGGGAAGGGCAGAAATGCTCAATAGGTTAACTCGAAGAACCGCAGGAAGACGCTTCAAACTCTGGTTATTTAAAGGGTCTGCTCAACAAGACACCGAGCACGCCAGTCCTCACAGGCAACATCCATGGTGGCAGGTGATGTGCTTGACCGGAGTCGACTATTTCTCGACTCTGGGTTATCAACCCGGAATCGCATTCCTTGCGGCGCAGGCACTCTCGCCCATCGCTACCTTCATCCTGGTCCTACTTACACTTTTCGGCGCCCTACCAATTTATAATCGCGTGGCTGAGGAAAGCCCGCACGGCGAAGGCTCGATCTCGATGTTGGAGCACCAACTCTCGCGCTGGAAGGGAAAGCTCTTCGTGCTCGTGCTGCTGGGATTCGTTGCAACCGATTTTATAATTACCATCACGCTTTCGGCTGCGGACGCGACGGCTCACGTCATCGAAAATCCATTTACTCCGGCAATTTTTAAACATCAGATCGGGGTGACCCTGGCTCTCATCGCGGTGCTGGGCATCATTTTCTTGCGCGGGTTTAAAGAAGCGATCGGAATTGCTGTCGCGCTGGTTGCGATCTATTTGTTGCTGAACGCGATTGTGATTGCGTTTGGGTTATTTGAACTATTCACGCATCCCCATCACTTTCCGGATTGGAAGCGGGCACTCTTTAATCACCCGGGTGTTCACGGAAATGGCTGGCTGATCATCGGCATTTCTCTGATGTTGTTTCCGAAGCTTGCGCTCGGACTCTCGGGTTTTGAAACCGGTGTTGCCGTGATGCCGCTGGTAAAGGGTGAGGAAGATCTGAGTGACGCCGACCGGGCCAACATCCAATCCACTCGCACCGGGCACGAGGCTGGGAGAGCATATCAGCTACTAAAGGGACGCATTCGAAATGCAAAAAAGTTACTTCGGACTGCCGCTGTAATCATGAGTGTGTTGCTCATCGGTAGCAGCTTCGTAACTTCAATCCTGATTCCAGCTGAGAAGTTCGTGGAAGGCGGCGAGGCAAATGGACGCGCTATCTCTTACCTCGCGCATCACTTTTTCGGCAACATCTTCGGCACCGTTTACGACCTCAGCACGATCTTGATTCTGTGGTTCGCGGGAGCTTCGGCGATGGCTGGATTGTTGAGTATCGTGCCTCGCTATCTGCCGCGCTACGGAATGGCTCCCGAGTGGGCCAGGGCTGCACGTCCACTGGTGATCGTTATCGTTGTAATTGCTTTTGCGGTCACGCTTATTTTCAAAGCGGACGTGGACCAGCAGGGCGGCGCTTATGCGACGGGTGTGTTGGTGCTGATGACTTCCGCTGCGATTGCAGTGACGCTCGCAGCCAGAAGAAAACAGCGAAACTGGTACCTCTATCTGGCCATTGCTTTGATCTTCGTGTACACCACGATTCAGAACATTCACGAACGACCTGAAGGCATTAAGATCGCCTCCTTCTTTATTCTGACGATTATTCTCGCCTCGCTTTTCTCGCGCGTCTATCGTTCCACCGAACTGCGAGTTGAACGCATTGAACTCGACGATCAGGCGCGGCAGTTTATCAAGGATGCTGCAAAAGGAACGATTCGCATCATCACCAATCGCAGGGACAAGGGCGACGCCGATGAGTACGCACTCAAAGAGCACGAGAAGCGCACCAGCAATCACATTCCCACCGGAGAACCAATTCTGTTCTTCGAAGTAACACCGGGTGATGCTTCTGAATTTTCCGGGACGCTTTCTATTCGCGGTGAGAGTGTCGACGGTTACCGCATCCTGCGCACCGAATCACCGGCAGTTCCAAACGCGATAGCAGCGTTCTTGCTTTACCTGCGAGATGAGATGGGTAAACTCCCGCACGTCTATTTTGGCTGGAGTGAGGGCAATCCGATTTCGTATTTGCTGAAGTACATTGCGTTCGGTGAAGGCGACACAGCACCTGTAACGCATGAGGTATTACGCAAAGCAGAGAAGGACTCTAATCGACGTCCGATCGTGCATGTTGGCGGTTGAGTGATCGAGCCAGGGTCGGGTCAGTCGGGCTGACAGGGTCCGTGCATCACCGCTGGTGACTGCGTGATATCTGAGACAGGAGTTATAGCTATACGACTTCTGCGTTTGAAGTTTTTCCCGCGAGGAAGCACGAGCGGCAATAGACGGGACGTCCCTGTGATGGATAAAAGGGAACGGTGGTCTGCTGTCCACATTGTGCACACTGCACTGAAACCTCGATACGCTGTCGCACTCCCGACGACTGCGCGGCTGCGATAGCAGCCAGGCGTTCGTTCTTAGCCTGCTTGCAGGGTTTGCATCGCTTTGGTTCGTTTTTTAATCCCTTGTCGTGGAAAAAAACCTGCTCGCCTGCAGTCCAGATGAAGTTCTCGTTGCAGTCAACGCACTTGATTGCCCGGTCTTGAAATTCGGTCTCCGGTGTTCTTTCCATTACCTGAACGGCTTCCGTCTGTGCCATGATCTACTCCCCTCGGGTCCGTTAACCTAGAAAAACATTATGCCGGCGGGCGAAAAAGAAAATGAGTCGAACGAATACGCTCTTCGGTTGTCACCAATGATGGTAAAGGTTCCAGCCTGTAAGGGCTCCGATTTGGACAACTGGTATATTACTATGTCGAAAATGTGTCAAGGTAAATCCTGCTAAAACAGGTCTGGCTTGATAGGTTCCTTGCTGGATGGCAGCATCCGGCACTCAAAATCATGAAAAGAATCCTGATTATCGGGTCTGGCGGACGCGAGCACGCACTCGTCTGGGCCACAAAGCGTACTTCACACGAAGCTGTCGAGGTTTTTTGCGCCCCTGGCAATGCCGGCATTGAGCAGATTGCGCGTGTTGTCAATATTTCGGTTAACGATCATTCGACCCTGGCGGAGTTTGTTGAGTCAGAGAAGATTGATCTCACCTTTGTTGGTCCAGAAGCGCCGCTGGTCTCCGGAATTGTGGAATTATTTACAGAGCATGGGTTGGCAATCGTTGGGCCGACTGCTGCGGCAGCACGGCTCGAGGGAAGCAAAATCTTCGCGAAGGATTTCATGGCGCGTCATGGAATACCGACTGCTGCGTATCGCGTCGCTGAAACACCAGAGGAGGCAATTGGGTGTCTAAGAAGGGGAGAGTTTGGCCTGGCAGACAACCCGGTTGTGATTAAGGCCGATGGATTAGCCGCTGGTAAAGGTGTAGTGGTCGCGGGCAGCCGCCTTGAAGCGGAGAAGGCAGTCGAAGATTTGATGATTCGTCATGTCGCCGGAAGTGATGCTGCTGGACGTGTGGTGATCGAGGAGGCCTTAAAAGGAAATGAAGCATCGCTGTTGGTTTTTGCAGATGGGCGCGACTTCGTGTTGATGCCTGCGGCCCGCGATCACAAGAGGATTGGTGAGAATGATACCGGTCCCAACACTGGTGGGATGGGAACTATTACCGATGTCTCTGTTTTGGAAAAGAGTATTCAGGATCGCGTCTTACGCGAAATTGTAGAACCTACTCTGGCAGGTGCGCGTGAAGAAGGTTTTGCTTTTAAGGGAATTCTTTTCCTGGGTTTGATGCTGGCTCCGGAGGGACCAAAGTTGCTCGAGTACAATGTGCGTTTTGGTGATCCCGAGACACAGGCAATCCTGGTACGCCTAAAAACGGACCTGGTTTCGATATTCGATTCAATGTACAGCGGAACGCTTGGCAGCCTCGATGTGGCCTGGTCGGAGGGTTCATCTGCCTGTGTGGTTGCGGCAAACAAGGGCTACCCCGGAAAGTATGAAACTGGTGGCGTTATCGAGGGTTTGGATCAGGTTAATGACGATTCATTTCAGGTATTTCATGCGGGCACAGCGAGGAACAAAGACGGCCGCTTTATTGCGACTGGCGGGCGCGTTTTGGGCATAACCGCTGGGGCTGATCGTCTTACCGATGCGCTGGATCGCTGTTATCGGGCTCTGGACAGAATTCATTGGCCGGGCATGCAATACCGGCGTGATATCGGCCGACCAGCCGGTTGAGGGCCGCCCCTACAAAGCTTTTAACAGTGCTGTTATACTCAAAGCTCAGTTTTTGCCGGAGTTGAAACCGCCTGAGCGTATGCGTCGTACATCAAATCGTCGCAAATGGCTCTAAGGGCGATAATTGGGAAGCTGGAATCATTAAGTCTTCGGATTTCACACTTCGCGGTCGGAGGATGAGCGGAAATGGGACTTTGGACAAGAATGAAGCGCTCAATGCGTGCCCTCTTCGGAGGGATAATCGAAAAGACTGAAGACCCCGAACTCATTCTTCAGCAGACGATCCGCGACATGCGCGACCGCGTGCCGGAGTTGAATAATTCGGTGGCTCAGGTCATGGCGACTGAGAAACTGCTGGCCAAGAATAAAGAGCGATTGGAAACGCAGGTTGTCGATCTCGATTCCAAAATTCGCGCTTCGGTAAAGATGGGGCGCGATGATATCGCCACCGCTTACATCGGCCAATTGCAGCAGGCACAACTCGACCTTCAGAAAACCTCGCAGCAACTGGAGCATGCAAACCTGGCATCGAAGCAGGCACTTAAAGCGCGCGATAATTACGTGCTTCAGATGCAGCGCCGTACTGCTGAGGCGATGCAGTTGATAAATCAGTCGAAGCAGGCAAAACTTCAGGAACAGCTTGCGCAGACAATGGAGTCGTTCCAGCTTGGCGACGACGCCTCCACTTTCAATGAGATGCGCGACAAGATCGACAGGCGCGCAGCGGCTGCAGAAGCCAAGATGCAATTGGGCTCTGCCAATGTCGACACACAGATGCAGGACATCGAGCGTGAAGCCCTCGACATGCAGTTGCAGGATAAACTTCTTGCATACAAGCGCGACATGGGATTGCTTGGCGCCGGAACTGCTTCCGCAGCGCCACAGGCTCTCCCTGCTGAAGGTGAGACGGGCGGTCAGAACGGCACGGGCGGTAATCGCGTAAACTGATAAATGTCATTTGTGAGCGGCCATACTTGTCCTTATGGAATTACCTAAGATCGATCTGAAGTATTTAAAGGAAGCGTTTAAGGAACCCATAAATTTTTGGGGTATGGCTGGGTTTGCCGTGGCCGCAGCATATGTGCAGGACATAACGCCGCTGGTCGCTGCATTGGCAACTGAGACGCTTTACCTGGCGACTGTACCTGCAAGTTCTATTTATCGTCGCTTAGTTGATCGGAGAGAGAAGCAGCGCCTGTTGAAGTTGCGTGAGCAACAACGCGAAGCGCAGATCAAGTTGTTCGACCCGCGCGAACGCGAAGCGGTTGAGTACTTGCGCTGGATGAAAAATCAGATCTACTCAAACTATAAAAAATTCACCGGCACCAAACAGATTCCTCACAACATTCAGAGTCTTGATCAACGCTGGGAAGACTTCGTGGATCTGCTCGACGTCTATCGGCGACGTAAACACCATCTTCGCTCAATCAATCGTCAGGCAGTGCAGAATCAGCTGGTCCAGGCGGAGCGTTCGGTTGAAGCGGCCAGGGACGATCGCGAGCGAAGAATTCAACAAGCTAACGTTGAGATACTTAAACGCCGTGTTGCTGCTTTCAACGACATCGAGCGTTCAGTGAAGCTCGTTGAGGGACAGTTACAGTCCATCGAGAACTTCTTCGGCCTCGTTAACGATCAGGTGGTTACGCTACCAACGCCCGAGCGTGTTTCGTCGCTTGATTTCGAGCAGCTGAGCGACTCGATCGCCATGACCAAACAGATGCTCGAAGAGACGTCGGACACCTTCGCCGCCCTCGACAGCCACAACCGGGATATCGGCAATTACGAGCTGTTGCTATCCAACACGGGAACCTCCGGAAAGTAATAGGTTTCAAAATCCGCGTGATCTGCGGCTAAATACACTGGATAGCGCCTAAAACAGTGGGCACCACAATATAGTGTTGACAGTACGTTTTCAAAGGAGTATATTCCGCTCCGCTTGAGACGAAGCGGTTAACTGGTGCAGCGGCCCGCCCCCCGGAACGCTCTCCAGCCAGGTTTTTGACGCTTCGACAGAGCCAACCGGTGTAAAAGCAACACACTCTAAGTTAAATGCCTGCGTAGCCATCCGCTTGGCAGAACCGTTTTTGAAACACGATTTGACCTTCGGGCTCCCCCGTTAGAAAGGCAGAGATTGATGAGCGCAGCCATCGGCAAAAAAGTCGGACAAAACAGTGTCGTTTCCCCCGCCGTTTCACCCCGTCGAAGATCGCAGCAGCTTGGGATCAATGCCAGAAAAGTAGTTAGCAAGCGTTATTCGCTGAAGGATTCAAAAGGTCAGCCGTTTGAGGAATGGGCTGATATCGTAAAACGCGTGGTTGGCCATGTTTCCAAGGCTGAAACCGGCGAAAAACGCGACAAGTTTTTTGCCGCGATGAGCGAGGTAATGCTCGCACGTGAATTCATCCCCAACACCCCCTGCCTCGTTAATGCCGGCAAATCGAATGGCCAGCTTGCCGCCTGTTTTGTGCTCGATGTTCCGGACTCGCTGACTGGAATCATGGAACACGCAAAGGCAGCAGCCACGATTCACCAGACCGGCGGCGGCACTGGTATGACCTATGAGTTTCTCCGCCCGCACGGCGCAATGGTCAGCTCTGCAACTGGTGTTGCTTCTGGTCCCGTATCGTTCATGAACATCGTCAATCAGGTGACTGATGTTGTTAAGCAGGGTGGTGTGCGACGCGGTGCGAATATGGGAATGATGCGCGTCACGCATCCTGATGTCCTTCGTTTCATTCACGCCAAGAACGATCAGCACTCACTGACAAACTTTAATATCTCAGTGAACGTAACTGATGGGTTTTTGAAAGCGGTCGATAATAACGAATGGTTCCAGTTGGAATTCAACGGTCAACCGTGGAACGAATCGATTTACGATCCGGTAAGCGACAGCGATTATGTTATCTATCGCAACGCGGACGGCTCGACCATGACTTTCTGCGATCGGCAGGCATTTCTGGCCGCTGATCTTTCGAACTGCACGATCGAAGAACCACCGCGACCGGGAATGATCCTCGCTCCCGACATTTGGAACCGGATTGTTGCCAGTGCGCATAAGTATGCCGAACCCGGCATCGCGTTCATCGACGAAGTGAATCGTCACAATCACATGATGAAGTCGATGGGGCCTATTTACTCGTGCAATCCGTGCGGCGAACAGTTTCTGCACTTCTCCAACTCGTGCAATCTTGGTTCGATCGATCTCGCGAAGTTTTACGATCCGCAGAAACGAGTTGACTGGGATCGTCTGCGCGATGTAACTCATCTCTGCACGCGTTTTCTCGACAATGTGATCGATACTTGTGCCTGGCCGTTACCCGAGATCAATGACGTGGTCCACCGTACGAGACCAGTTGGCCTGGGCATCATGGGTTTTGCTGATCTCTGTTTGAACTTGAACATTACTTACGGCTCGGCGGAGTCGATCGATCTGATGGATGAGGTGATGGGGTTCGTGCGACGCGAGTCGTGGATGGAGAGCAATCGACTCGGCGCAGAGAAAGGCGCGTTTCCGGAGTTTGAACCAAACCGCGAAGCGTACACAGATTTTCTTTATAACCAGATCGGGATCCCGAAAGACATTCCGCTGACACCGCGGAACTATGAAGTAACCACGATTGCACCAACCGGAACGATCTCCCTGGTTGCGGAAACTTCTTCCGGCATTGAGCCAAATTTCTCGTGGGCCTATGTTCGTAAAGACACGCTCGGTACGCGTACTTACGTGCACACCCTTGCGGCGCAAGCGCTTGGTGTTGATGTGGACCAGAGTGATCAGGAATCGATAAATGCGGCCGCAGCTTACGTCGTGGAACACGAGCAGGAACTGCCGCCACATTTTATCTCGGCGATGAACATAAGCGCTGAGCAGCACGTTCATGTGCTCGCGGCTGCTCAGCGCAACGTCGACAACAGTGTTTCGAAAACCTGCAACGGCGCGGTCAACGACACAGTAGAATCGGTCGACGCGCTTTATCGCCTCGGACGCCAACTCGGTTGCAAGGCGGTCAGTTACTATCGTGATGGTTCACGCGATAATCAGGTGCTCACGTCGATGAAGGCGGAGGATCCGAAAGGTGAAGTTGCCTGTAATCCCGAAGCGGTAGTCGAGCCGTTGGAAGAGAGTGTGAGTGCTGCGGAAGCAGCAGCCGCTGACGATGCATCCGCTCGTCAGGAAGCCATTGCGCGCGAACACTCTGAAACGATCAAGGTTCCGGCCGTGACTGCAATCAGAATTGAGCGTCCCCGCGAATTACGCGGCGCGACCTGGCAGATCCCCTTCGATGGCCAGAATCTCTATGTCACGGTCAACCATGACGGCAAAATGATTCAGGAAGTATTCGCTACTGGTCCAATCAGCGGGGGCGTGGGTCTATTGGCTTCGAAGATGCTTCGTGGCGGTTTCGACGCAGCGGAAGTCGCATACAGCTTGAATAAAGTAACCGGCACACACGCTGTGTGGTTCAACGAGCGACTGCTTACTTCACCAGAGCAGGCCGTTGCCGAATGCATTATGATCACGGTGCGTCGGGTTCAGGATCTACCAGATTCAGCTCGCGCTGTAGCGAGCAAACAACAAGGCCAGCATCACCCCCAAAAACCGGTCACCGGGGCCATCATGTCCAACATGATCGGCATCTGCCCCGAATGCCACGGCCAACTTGAGCACGCAAGTGGCTGTGACTTCTGCAGGGACTGTGGTTACAGCAAGTGCAAATAGGTTTCCAAAGCAAAACTTAGCCACAGATAAACGCGGATGAAGACAGATCGATTTCGATCAACTTTCATCCGCGTTTGTCTGTGTTCAAGGTTGACGTTCAATATATACCTCAATAATATATCGCTATGACATATAAGCTTTCGCAAATGCTCGCACGCGAGCTGAAGAAGGGAAGTGCGGAGTTACTCATCCTGTCGCTGGTTGAGGATCAACCGCGGCATGGTTATGACATTGGAAACCTGATCGAACAGCGCTCGCGAGGGAGACTGCGTTTCAATGTGGCTTCGCTTTATCCGCTGCTTTATCGGCTTGAGCGTCGCGGTTGGATTCAGGGACGCTGGGTTGAGAAGGCCGGCCAGCGCCGTCGCCGTTATTACCGTTTGACTGCCGAAGGCCGGAAAGTGCTCGCCGCACAACGAAACAGTTGGCAGGAGTTTGTCGAGGCAATAAACCGCATTACCGGAATTGAGCATGCCTGATTGAATTGACACGAACCTCACGAGCGATCCAGTTTCAACAACGTGTGTAGCAACACATTCGCGCCGTTCGCGATGTCCTCGGGACGCGAGAATTCGCGGGGTGAGTGGCTGATGCCCCCGACGCTCGGGACGAAGATCATGCCGACTGGGCCCAGCCGAGCCATATCCTGAGCATCGTGACCGGCGCCCGAAGGCATCGGCTTAATTGTTAGACCGAGTTCGCCGGCAACTGCGGAGATTACGGAGCGGATTTTAGGATCGGTGGGTGCCGGTATGTTGACGTTAATCTCCTTGAAGTCGAATTTCGTTTTACTGTCGGCAGCGATCTTTTGTGCCTCAGCTTGAATTCTTTCGAAGAGCATGTTGATCTTCGCCGCGTCGAGATCGCGCAACTCGAGACTCAAAACAACTTTGCCGGGAATCACGTTTGGCGCGCCCGGAAGTGCGTTGATTCTGCCAACCGTGCCGACTTGTCTGCCGGGCACGCTTGTCACAATGCGGTTCACAGCTTCGATAAACTTCGCCCCGGCCAGCAGTGCATCCTGACGATTGTTCATTGCAGTCGTTCCGGCGTGATTTGCGAACCCCTCAATCGTGACGTCCCACCAGTTGATTCCTACGATTCCTTCAACGACGCCGATATTTATCTTTTCAGTATCCAGTATTCCGCCTTGTTCAATGTGCAATTCCAGATAAGCTGCAATGTCGCCTTTCTGTCGCCGAACCTCTGCAAGCTTTGCAACGTCGCCGCCGATGAACTTGATCCCATCGCGAATTGTCTTGCCGCTACGACTAACAAGGTCGAGTTCTTTCTTCGTCAACTCGCCGTCCATCGCGCGACTGCCAATTAGTCCGCCCTCTTCGTTCTGAAAGATCACGACTTCGAGCGGGTGACGCAGAGTGACACTGTTTTCAGCGAGCGTTTGTGCAACTTCGATCGCACCCATCGAGCCGACAACGCCGTCGTAGTTTCCGCCTTCTGGAACTGTGTCGATGTGAGAACCGATCAGCAATGGCTTTAGGTTGTTGGCGCTTCCCGCTCGGCGCCCAATAAGATTGCCGGCGGCATCGATCTTCACCTCGAGTTTCGCGTCTCGCAGCAACGTGAGCACGTACTCGCGCCCCTGTTTGTCGGCTTCACTATATGCGATCCGGCTGGCGCCGCCTTGCGGATTCTTACCAAATTCCGCCAACGCGAGAATGTGGTCCATGATTCGTTTGCCGCTAACGCGAAGCGTCGATTGTGGCTGCCATGGAACGGACAACCATCCAAGAGTGGCCATCATGCTGTAGGTGAATTGGCGGCGATTAATCTTCATGTCGATGTCGGATGAATCAGCTAGATTGACCGTATCTTAACCCATCGCTCGGAGCAACCAAGACGCAATAAATACGCAAATCTATCGCACTGGCCCAAGCCCGTCTGGCATGGAGTTCGCAACTATTATCAGTAAATCCCGAATGGCGAAAGGAGGCAGGTTATGACGAACAAACAATTTCGCCGAATCGTTGGATTTATCCTGACCGCAATCTTGTTGGTCGGCACCTTCATGCTTGCGGCCACCGCAGTAGCTGCACAACAACGTGCACGCCGCGTGGTGATAGTGAGACCGTATCGACCGTACGATCCGTTTCGGTTCAACCGGTTCAATCGGCTCGACTACTCCCGTTACCGTCAGTACGTTTTTCATAACACTGACGAGGCCTATCGTGAAGGCTACGACGCCGGACTAAAGACCGGACGAAAGGACGGCGAGAAGAGCAAGAGCTACGATCCTGAGCGGTCGCATTACTTCCAGGAGGCAGGCTTTGGCAACTTCGCCGAGGCTTATCGATCGGGCTTCTCCGCCGGCTATCGTGATGGCTATAGTGGTAGCCGGATTGGCTAATCTTTAATCACTGAATGCAGGAAATGCCGCGACAATAGTCGCGGCATTTTTGTTGCCCCGGAGCAAGCACAACCCGCTGCTGACTTTGAGAGACTTGCCTTCCAGAGGTAGAATTCACGCGCCCGGCCATCCTGCAAGCCCAGATCATAAGGAGATCCCATGAAACGCCTAATCGGTTTCTTCGTGCTGACCACGAGTCTGTTAACCGCGTCATTGTTGCTGTCGCCAAACGCTTCGGCTATCACGTATGGTTTTGTCGACTCAACTAATACTTTCCGTAATACCGGTGCTTTCATCGTTAAATCGACCAGTACGGGACAGATTTTCCCTATCTGCTCCGGCACAATGATCACGCCTAACGTCTTCCTGACAGCTAGCCACTGCACGATTTTTTACTCGCGGGAACTCGCGCCGGATGGATTCGTCGCTTACGTAAGTCTGGACCAATCAATACCCTTCGGTGATCTCACCAGCAATACTACAACGCTCTTGCCGGTGGCCCATGTTGTGACGAACCCAAATTACAACCAGAGCCAGAGCGATCCTGGCGACATCGGTGTTTTGATTCTGAACCAAAACGTTAACGGAGTTACGCCCGCAGTGCTGCCGAGTTGTGGCCTGCTGGATCAACTGGCGGCGAAAAACGGATTAAAAACCGCAGTATTCACGAATGCAGGCTATGGTTTGCAAAATCGAGTCGTCGGCGGTGGTGTACCCTTCTTTCAGGATCTGAACCCGGTTCCACGCATGTTCTCTTATTCAAGCTTTAACTCGCTGAACCCAGGCTACCTGCGTATATCGCAGAATCCATCGACCGGAAATGGTGGGACCTGTTTTGGCGATTCGGGTGGACCAAACTTCCTGACCGTTAATGGTCAGCAACTGATTGTGTCGATCACAATCACTGGCGACTCCGTTTGTCGCGCAACGAATGTCGACTACCGGCTCGACACGCTTTCGGCGCAAGGCTTTCTGGCATATGTAAACGCCGCGTTTGGAACCAGTATTCCGATCTCATGCTTATGAAGATCATCTCGATGCGCTCTATCGGTTTTGGAGCAGCTTTAGCAAGTGATCGTGATCGACAGGTTTCACGAGATGGTGATCGAAGCCAGCCTCTCGCGATCGACAATCCCACTCAAAGGAAGAACCGTTGAAAAATTTGCGATATGCCTGTCTGGTTTGTTTTCTGATCCACTCAATTTGCCTATCCCTCGTCTCACAAACTCCGGCAACAAGAATCACGCCGCAAGCTCCGGTAGGAAAGGGCACGGTTGTTCTGAAGGCTGCACGATTGATCGATGGCACCGGCGCGGCGGCGATCACTAACGCAATTGTGGTGGTGATTGACAACATGATCACGGCTGCCGGCCCAGCCGGATCGGTGAACGTTCCCGCGAACGCCAGAATGATCGATCTCGGCGATGTGACTCTCATGCCCGGTTTCATCGATGCTCACACTCACCTCGTTGGTCGCGTGCTGGGTGATCCGGCCGGTGAAAATGCTCCGTTCAGAGACTTTGAGTCGTTCGCGGCGATTATCAGCGTCGAACACGCCCGCGCAACTTTGATGGCTGGTTTCACCAGCGTGCGTAACGTGGGTGCTTCTGGAAAGTTCGACGATATGGCTTTACGAAAAGCCATCGACGAAGGTTGGACACCTGGACCACGAATGATGACGGCAGGCCACGCACTCGGCATCCGCGGCGGCCATTGCGACGAAAACGGCTTTCGGCCGGGGCTGTTTGATCCAGGTATAGAAGCGGGAATCGCCGATGGACCAGATCAGATTCGCGCTGCAGTTCGTTATCAGATCAAATACGGTGCGGACGTGATCAAGACGTGCGCCACCGGCGGTGTGTTGTCGGAAGGAGATGCAGTCGGCGCCACTCAGTACACGTTTGAAGAATTGAAGGCCATGGTTGATGAGGCGCACAAGCTGGAACGAAAAGTAGCTGCGCATGCGCATGGCACTGAAGGAATCAAAATAGCGGTGCGCGCGGGCGTTTCTTCAATTGAGCATGGTTCGTTTCTCGATGAAGAAGGTGCTCGACTGATGAAGGAGCGGGGCACATTTCTGGTGCCGACGTTATCGGCGGCAGAGACAGTCGAGCGAGCGGCGAAATCTGGCGTGTTGAAAGGACTGCGTGCCGAGAAGGCGTTAGCTGCGGCTGCTGCAGCGCGCCAAGGGATCAAGCTTGCTGTTGCGAACAAAGTTCCGATCGCCCTGGGAACTGATGCCGGCGTTGTGGCTCACGGAACAAATGCGCATGAATTCGTGTTGATGGTCCAGTGGGGCGGCATGAGCGCGATGGACGCAATTGTCGCCGGCACATCGAATGGGGCAAGGTTGTTGGGATGGGACAAACGACTCGGTACACTAACGACCGGTAAGTGGGCGGATATTGTCGCAGTCTCAGGCGATCCGTTGAAGGACATTGAGAACATGCAAAAGGTAGTCTTCGTGATGAAGAACGGCGTGATTTACAAGCAATAAAAATCTGTTCTTATCCGTACAAGAATCCGCGTTCATCTGCGGCTGACCTCATCCCAGATTAGCGTGTGCCTGGTTTCTTTCAGGAGCAACGAGCCCACGATAAATGTCACGCTCGCCACGATAATTGGATAATAGAGACCAGCATAGATGTTGCCGGTGTTTGCAACCACGTAGACGCCGATCACAGGCAGCAATCCTCCAAAAACACCGTTGCCGATGTGATAAGGGAGCGAGAGCGACGTGTATCTGATCTTCGCCGGAAAGGCCTCCACCAGATATGCGGCGATTGGCCCATAGACCATCGTCACGAAGAAGACCTGAATGAACACGAGCAGGATGAGTTTCTGTGCCGCTGGTGAACTAATCAACGTTCCGAAGTCCACATACGTCAGCACTTCCTTCGCCGATTCCAGTGCCCCATTAACTTCTGTTTGCGGTATCAGGCTCGTAGCACCCGTTACGGGATCCAGCTTTGATGATGTCGTCACTATATTCGAGCCTGCGGCCCGTTGCATCGCGCCGTAGATAGGCATGTACGAAATCGCGGCCAGCAAACATCCCAGCATCATGATCCATTTGCGCCCGATACGGTCTGAAAGCGCGCCCATAAACACAAAAAGCGGCATCGCAAACAGCAGGGCGATGGCGATGATGTACTGCGCCGAGCGGGGGTTCACCTTCAATACTGTCTGCAAATAGAAGAGCGCGTAGAACTGACCCGTGTACCAGACCACACCTTGTCCGGCGGTCGCGCCAAACAACGAAATCAGGACACGCTTCAGGTTCTCCCAACGCGTAAAAGCTTCAACCAGCGGACGAGACGACGTCATGCCCGCGCCTTTGATCTGTTGAAAGATCGGCGACTCTTTCATGCGCAGGCGAATGTAAAGTGAAACACCGACGAGAAAGATCGAGATAATGAATGGAATGCGCCAGCCCCACGCCTTGAATGCGTCGTCAGTCATCGAGTTTTGCACAACGATACCGACCAGGAGTGAAAGAAACAGTCCAAGCGTCGCCGTTATTTGAATAAAACTTGTGTAGAACCCGCGCTTCTCATCAGGTACATGTTCGGCGACGTAGACAGCAGCGCCACCATACTCCCCGCCGAGCGCCAGCCCTTGAAGCACTCTGATCAACAAAAGAATTATTGGAGCTGCAAGTCCGATCGTCGCATACGTCGGCAGAAAACCGATTGCCGAAGTGGCGCCACCCATAATGACCAGCGTCACCAGAAACGCATATTTGCGTCCCACCAGATCGCCAATACGTCCAAAAAAGAGTGCTCCAAAGGGTCGCACCACAAAGCCGACTGCAAATGTCGACAGATAAGCTATGAGTGCGAGAGTGTTATTGCCTTTGGGATAGAAGAGCGGCGAGATGGTTACGGCGAGACTGCCAAAAATATAAAAGTCGTACCATTCGATCATGGTACCGACTGCTGAGGCTGCGATTACTTGCCAGATGCGATAGTCGCGGACTTGGTCTATGGAAGTCTCCTTGCGCGGCCACGGATCAGTGAAGATCCGTGGCCGCGATCGGGATGATCAATCTCGATTTGCCGAGCCAGTCATATTCTTCATCGGCATCTGGAGCCTGCCGTCAGCGCCGCTGGTAAGAGCCAGGAATGCTGAATCCTGACGCAATGAGTCGAACATCGCATCAACGCGTGCTTCCATCATCTCTTTAGCACGAACGGCCTGATAGCGCTCGTACTGGAAGAAGTGACGTTGCAACAAAGCGAGCGCTTCACGTTTATGACCGGTCTGGGCGTAGATAGCGGCGAGATTGTACGACGCCGGTAACAGATTTCGATTAGCCCGCGCAATCTTCAAAGCTTCATCACCATGTCCGGAAGCTGCCATGAACACTGCCGCAAACACGAGGTTGTACGGATCCTTCGGATCGAGAGCGAGGGCCTTTTGTGTGTAGGCATTGCCTTGCTCCAGATCGCCTTCAGAATTCCAGTAGACGGCGAGGTTGCGATATGCAAGCGCGAGTGGATACTCCGCTACCGACTGTTCCATCAGTGAGAGACCCTTTTTGAACTCGCCATCGTGAATTGTCATCTTGCCGAGGCCATGCAGCGCTACCGCGCGTGCGATCGCATCCGCCGGCATGTTTAGGATCGTGTTGAATGTGGCTCTCGCTTTGTCCCATTCGCCGGTGTGATGACGATAAAGTTCGCCAAGATAACGCAGTGGCGTGGGATCGGCAGGATCCATGCGATGAGCTTTCTGGTAGAGCCTTTCAGCGGTGACGTACGTTTCGGCGATTTCAGCGATCAAACCACTTCGCAACGTAGCCTCGATGCGAGCACCCTGCACGCGATCGAGTATGGGTGCATCATGAATGCTACCGATTTCTTCGGCGCCAAGCTTCTTCAGCTCTTTCGCGGCATCTTTTGCTTTTTTCGGGAACAAACACTTTTCCTGAGCGACCGGTTTAAGAAGCGCGATAGCGCCCTGGCTGTCGCCGCCCTTTGCTTTTTCCTTGGCCTCTTTTAGCTGCGTGTCGAGCGAGCTTTCGCGCTGCTTCATCTCGGCATCAACCAGTTTCTCAACCTGTTCCAGTTTGAGTTTGCCGCCAGTGTTTTCGACTTTATTGATCGGCGAGCCATCGGCGTTAGCCAACACCGCGAAAGGCGGAGCGGAGTTGCCAATGATTGATTGCAATTCCGGTGTCTGAGCGCCGGCAATTGTCATCGTTACACACTGCGCAGAATAGAGCGTCAGGATGCGCGACGACATCAGATTTGATTTCTTGACGTTTTCTGTCGGAGTGGGGAACCAGTACAGAACGAGTCCTTTACTTGGCGCGCTGCGTGCTTCCCAGATCTTCCACGGCACGTTGTAAACAGGGGGCGAAGGGCCTTCACTTCTACCGCCGCCGCCGCCGACACCGCCAGTTCCGCCGCCGCCACCGCCGCCACAGGTCGCCCATGCCGGCGAGAGGGAAAAGAGAACCATTAGAACGGTGGCAAGTGCGCGTGAAAGTTGAGTCTTCATAATTCACTATACCTTTCGTCAGTGCAAAAAATTCCGAGCCTCTCAGTGGCCGTCAGACACGAGGACGGGTTCGTCCAATCGTCTCTCACGTTCATCCCACGGGCGAGTTAAGTGCCTTTTTATAACATAACCTCTATTCGAGAGACAGTTCGGGGACGCGGATGGGGGATGATTATGCCCGATATTCACGGATAATTGCGTCAGGGTTTCAGTTAGCTTATTTTTACACAATTATTACTCGCCCGAATTGGTTTCGCATCTACTATCATTTATATGAAATGTAGGTCGCAATCTGTTCAATCAGAGAACTTCGCATTAAAAGGAATGGTGCGCCCAAATCTGGGAGGAGGACGCAATGAAAATATTATTGGTTAATCCGGAGTTTCCTGAAACGTATTGGAGCTTTCGCTACGCTCTGCCATTTGAGGGCAAACGCTCCGTTTTTCCGCCATTGGGCTTATTGACTGTCTCCGGTCTGTTGCCGCAATCCTGCGAACGGCGCCTCGTCGATTTGAATATCGAGCGATTAAAGGATTCGCAGATCGAATGGGCTGACATGGTCTTCATCACCGGGATGCTTGCCCAAAAGGAATCTCTCCACGAAACGGTGAAGCGGTGTAAAGAGAAGGGTAAAAAAATCGTGTTGGGCGGACCATACGTCACCAGCACTATTGAGGAACTTCCGTACGCCGACCACATTTTCCAGGGTGAAGCAGAGACCACGCTGCCCCAATTCTTTGCCGACCTCGAGCGCGGTCAGACAAAACGTACCTACAAAGCTGTGGATCGCCCGCCATTGGCGCTGACGCCGGTAGCTGATTTTGGTCTCGTCAACCACAAAAAATATAGCTGCATGTCGGTGCAATACTCTCGCGGCTGTCCCTTTTCGTGTGAATTCTGCGACATCATTGAGATCTATGGACGCATACCGCGAACGAAGAGTAACCAGCAGATGATTGCCGAGTTTGATGCTTTGAAACGCCTCGGCTGGCGGGGTCCGTTGTTCATCGTCGACGACAACTTCATCGGCAATAAGAAGAATGTCCGGCTCCTGTTGCCCGAACTGATCAAGTGGCAGAAGGAAAACGGCTTTCCCTTCTCACTCCTGACTGAAGCCAGCGTAAACCTTGCCGATGACGACGACTTGTTAACCGCAATGAAAGACGCCGGGTTCCGTCGAGTCTTTCTGGGTATTGAAACTCCCGTCGAAGAGAGTCTCAAGGAAGCACAAAAATCACAGAACCGTGGCGACCTGCTGAGTTCAGTGCGAAAGATTCAGAATCACGGCATGGAAGTGATGGCAGGATTCATCGTGGGCTTTGACAACGATCCCGACGACATCTTCGAACGCCAGATCGAGTTCATTCGCGAAAGTGCGATTCCGATGGCAATGGTTGGGATGCTGAATGCTCTTCCAGACACGCAATTGTGGAAACGCCTCGAAAGAGAAGGGCGATTACTCGGCGCCGATGCCACGGGCAACAACACCATCGCCACCGTGAATTTCATTCCGAAAATGGATGTCGATAAACTCATCAGCGGCTATCAACGCATCATGCGAACGATTTATAAACCGAGCGAATACTATCGCCGCGCGCTCGATTCACTGCAACGCGTACCGCATGATATGCCCGAGGCGCACCAGTATCACGGCTTTAAAGCACTTAAAGCGTTTCTGCGTATCGCATTCAAGTTAGGAGTGCTTGACGCCGAGCGGCGTGAGTTCTGGCGTTTCCTTAAGGCCGCCCACAAGCATCACGATCGGATGGTTGAGTTGCTACGGCATGCCGCGATGGCCTACCATTTTCGTAAGTTGAACGAATCCTACGGCGATACGTGAGTTCTTCCAACATTTCCGCATTTGCTGCTTTACGTCACCGCGATTTCAGGCTTCTTTGGTTAGGCCAAATTGTGTCCGTGACCGGATCGCAAATGCAGTTCGTCGCGATCAACTGGCACGTTTACCTGCTCACAAAATCTGCTCTTGCACTCGGCCTCGTGGGATTGTTTCGCGGTGTGCCGGTCATTCTTTGCTCACTGGCCGGCGGCGTTGTGGCCGACGCGATCGATCGGAAACGATTGATGATCGTGACGCAGACCGTTATGCTGGCGAGTGCAGCACTGCTCACGGCCGGTACACTCGCAGGCTTCGAGAGCGTTTGGCCCATCTATTTGCTCAGCGCGATCGCATCGGCGGCAACAGCATTCGACATTCCTGCACGCCAGGCATTGATGCCTACACTCGTGCCGCTCGAAGATTTTCCCAACGCCGTCAGTCTTGGAATCATCGTTTTCAACGTGGCAACTATTGCCGGACCAGCCATCGCAGGGTTTCTGCTTGCTGAGAGTGGCCCGGCTGTGATCTACGGTCTCAACTCACTCTCATTCCTCGCTGTAATCGCCGCCCTCGTAGCGATGCGTGCCAGTGGTCAACCCGATCTTCAAACGGAACGCAAAGACGCGTTGAGCTTAGCGGCGCTGAAGGAGGGACTCCGATTTGTCTGGCAGACTCCAATCATAGTTCAGACGATGACGCTGGATTTTGTCGCGACGTTCTTTGCCTCCGCGACTTTGCTGCTGCCAATTTTTGCTCAGGAACGATTACACGTCGGGGCTCGTGGTTATGGTTTCCTCGCCGCGGGGCCCGCGATCGGATCCGTCTTGACTGCCCTCGTGATGGCGCGGCTGGGAACTTTGCACCGTCAGGGACGATTGGTGGTAGCTTCAGTGGCGGTTTTCGGAGTCGCGACTGCGGCGTTCGGAGTTTCGACAGTGTACTGGCTTTCGTTGCTAATGCTTGCGATCACCGGCGCCGCGGACACGGTGAGCACCGTTCTGCGTCAGACTATTCGCCAGCTCGTTACTCCAAACTACCTGCGCGGACGCATGACGTCGATCAACATGATGTTCTTCATGGGTGGTCCACAGCTTGGCGAATTGGAGGCAGGTGTGGTTGCTGCGATTATCGGCGCGCCGCTCTCAGTCGTGATTGGCGGATTTGGTTCATTGATCGCCTCGGCAATCGCTGCGGTGAAGTCGAAGAGTCTGATGGAGTTTGAAATCAAGTAACGCGGATTGAAAACGGATAAGATCCGTATTCAATCCGCGTTCATCCGTGTTACGCAATGACGGTGATCTGGTTATCGACTTCCTTCACACCCTTGACCTGTTTCACCATTCTTTCAATCTGAGTCTTCAACGCTTCTGTCTTCACCGTTCCGAGCAACATCACTTTGCCGTTTAGCACAGAAGCGGTGATCCCGAGTTGCGATATTGCCGGATCGTCGGACAGTTTCTTATCGATGGCGCCCTGAATCGTCGAATCCATATTGACGCTTTCAGTAGTGGCGGTTGAACCACCTGCCGGCGGCGTCACGACGATTGGCGCTGGCTGTGTTGCCGGCGCCGGTTGCTGAATGATCACCGGAGGCTGCTGCACTGGCGCCGGTTGCTGAACAACTGTTGTCGGTTGTTGTTGCGCTGCCAGATTTGCGTTATCAGTAGCCGGTTGGCTGCTCATCCAAAACAGGACAAGCATTGTTATCAATGCGATAGCAACCACAACAAGTACGCCGACCATGCCCGCGGAAATCCCGCTGCTGTCTGGCGTTCGCACCGACTGTGAACTCACAACCTCACGTCTTTCGTTCGGTGTTTCTACTACCACTCGGCTTCTTCTTGCTTGTTCTTCATCGTATGCCATCACTTGCCTCCGTATGTTCGAAAGAGTTTGTCGAGATTTGTATTACGACTGAATGCTAGTAACGTCTGTGATAACGTTTGCGACGCGTGTAGAGGTAAGAACCTGCGGCGCCGGCACCCGCACCGATCGCTGCTGCGCGTTTGCCGCCTGCGGCCGCGCCCACACCAGCGCCTAATGCGGTACCACTAAGCACTGTGCCCGCAGTGCGTGTGCGACCTCGGAAATGTCTTCGTGCCGCGCGTCGATTGAAAGCGTAAAGGCCCGCACCACCAGCGCCGATCGCGGCGCCCTTCTTACCCGCTACGAGAGCGCCGACACCAGCGCCGCCCGCGATGATTGCCGCTGTCCGTGCTTTGCGCCCAAACTTCGATTTTTTGCGACGAGTTTGGCCGTCGGCTGAAACGATCGTTCCTGTAATGATGAGTAGACTAAGTAGTAGTAATAAGGCGAGTAACCTCTTCATTCCCTGACCTCCTAACCACTTCGCTTTATGTACATGCCGACCTTGTTTCTCAAGATGGCTTTGGCAAACCCTGTTCCCCAGCAGAAACTGCGAGACTTTGCCTGGCCGCGTTTCGAATTCGTACGATTCCCTAAATTTGGATCGAGACAGTGTTTGACTTTGTGTTTTGTGCTTTGTACTTGGTACTTTGTTATTTGCTGAGACCAAATACTAAGAACTAAGAACCAAGCACAAAACACCCATGACCACTGCCATCGTTCACCATCCAGTCTTTCGCGAACACGACACAGGACCAGGCCATCCTGAAACTCCTTCACGCTACACCGTCGTCATGGACGCTCTGCGCGGAGACACTGAACTATGGTCCAAACTGCGCGAAGTTGAAGCGAGAGAAGCGCCGCGAGGCGACATTCAAGCCGCTCACTCCCCGCAGCTTTACAAGCTCGTCGAAAGAGTTGTGAGTGAAGGAACAGGCTACCTTGATTCGGACACTGTGGTGTCGATGCGTTCACTCGATGCAGCAAGGCGTGCGGCCGGCGCGCCATGCCATGCTATTGATTTGATAATGAGTGGCGAGATAAGGAATGCGTTTGTGCCCGTACGGCCGCCGGGACATCACGCAACTGAAGAACGCGCGATGGGTTTTTGTCTTTTCAACAATGTGGCGGTCGCGGCGCGTTATGCGCAACAAAAGTATCCTGAAATCGAGAAGGTCGCGATTATCGATTGGGACGTGCATCACGGCAACGGCACGCAGGGAATCTTTTACGACGATCCGACGGTCTACTTTTTCTCATCCCACCAGTATCCCTGGTACCCGGGAACCGGTTCACGCGGGGAAAAGGGAACTGGCCGTGGACTCGGGTATACCTTAAATCTTCCGTTGCGTGCGGCCACGCCGGCGGTCGAGCACAAGCGCGGTTTTGAGGCTGCACTTGAAGAAATGTCGGCCAATTTCGGCCCCGATCTGATCATTATCTCGGCGGGTTTTGATTCACATCTTGGCGATCCACTGGGCCAATTACTGCTAATGGACCAGGATTTTATTGATATGACACGGGCCCTGAAACAGTGGGCCGACAGCAGTTGTCAGGGGCGAATCGTTTCCTGTCTTGAGGGTGGTTACAACCTGGAAACTCTTGGCGAAACCGTGCGCGCCCACGTGACCGAGTTATCCACAGATTAGGCTGATTGATCTGTGTAATGTGTCGGTTTATGATCGCCTCACATGCCTGCCAAAGAATCTGTAGCAAATAATGATCGGCTTCAACGTGTCTTCTTAATCGACTCGATGTCGCACATCTTTCGTGCGTTTTATGCGCCGATGCAGAATCGTGCAGCGCCGCTTGCGACATCTCAGGGGTTCGTCACGCAAGCCGTCTACATCTTCACTAACATGCTGATCAAGCTGTTGCGTGAAGAGAAGCCCGACTATATTGCAGCCATCTTCGAATCGCGCGAAAAGACATTTCGACACGAAACCTTCGCCGACTACAAAGCAAACCGGCTCGAGATGCCGGACGATCTGTCAAAGCAGATGCCATACATCTTCCGTCTTTGCGAGGCATTCAATATTCCGGTGATCAATTTTCCCGGATACGAAGCCGACGACGTGATCGGCACGCTTGCGAAGCAGGTTGAAGAAAAGAAGATGCAGGCAGTCATTGTTTCAAACGACAAGGACATGTGCCAGCTCGTCCACGATCCTTACATCGTCGGCATGAGACAGAATTCGCAGGTCGTGAAGCGCAAGGAACCTGTGCCTCCAATCGAGTGGTGCGACGAAGCCTGGGTGGAGAACAAGTTTGGAGTTACTGCCGACAAGCTCGTCGACCTTTTAGGTCTGATGGGCGATTCAATCGACAACATTCCCGGCGCACCAGGAATCGGTTCTAAGGGAGCGGTGCAGATAATTCAGCAGTTTGGATCGATCGAGGCCGCGCTGGCAGGTTGGGAATCAGTCAAGCACAAAACTTACCGGGAGTCGTTGCACAATAACGCTGATCTGATCCGCCAATCACGAGAGCTGGCTCGCATTCGTTGCGATCTCGAGATGACTCTCAACCTCGACGAGATCAAAACTCGTCCTCCGGATCGTTCGGCGGCTTACGAACTGTTTCGCGAACTTGAATTCGCCAATCTAACTCGCGAATACGCTGACGCGGCTGTGGAACGGCCTGCTTCAGCCGAGGCCGCACGTAATTACAAGATAATTCAGAAGAAGAGTGATCTGGACGATCTGCTGCGAACTCTGTTCGACGCGGAGAGTGTCGGAGTTGCTATCGCTGATTCAACTCCGGCAGGAACCGGTGAACAGGAGTGCTTCACTGAGTTACAGGCAACGCGCGGAATCGCATTTTCCACCAAGGCAGGTGTCGCAGCTTACGTGGACCTGGAAAAGTTTTCGGGTGGTGTTGATACGGCAATTGGGGCACTGCGCGAGGTGCTCTCGAATGGTCTAATCGAGAAGTCTGTGCACGATGTCAAGCGTGCGGTTGGACTGCTGGACCGTTTCAACATCACTCTTGAAGGCGTCAAAGATGATACGTATCTCGCCGCTTATCTTCTCGATCCAACACGCAGTAAATATGAACTGCACGATCTGGCACGCGAAGCTCTCGGAATTGAGATCAACCAAACTCCGGCTGCAAACTGGCCCGACACCGCCTGGCAAACTGCCCTGGCAGCGGATCTGACGTGGCAAACTGCTCGGGTGCTTCGCAACCGGATTCTTGAAAAAAATCTGGAGACGATCTACTCGGAAGTTGAACTACCGCTTGCGCCGTTGCTCTATCGCATGGAGCGCGCCGGACTCAAAGTTGATCCAAAAGTTCTCGCAGACCTTTCAAGCTATATTGGTCAGGAGTTACACAAGCTCACGGTCAAGATTTATCAACTTGCCGGACGCGAATTCAATATTGGTTCTCCGAAGCAGGTTGGCGAAGTGCTTTCTGATTTACACATCGATATCGGGCGCAAGACTTCTACGGGGCGCATTTCGACCAGCAAGGCAGTACTCGAAGAACTGGCCCAGCAGTTTGATTTGCCGCGATTGATTATCGAATATCGCGAGCTCGACAAGTTGAAGAGTGTTTATACCGATGCGTTGCCTCATCAGATTGCGACCGACGGACGCATCCATTGCCAACTCAATCAAACCGTCGCTGCCACCGGGCGATTGTCGTCGAGCGATCCGAATCTTCAGAACATTCCGATTCGGAGCGAAATGGGACGCCGTATCCGGCGGGCCTTTGTCGCGGAAAAGGGAAACAAGATCATTTCTGCCGACTATTCTCAACTTGAGTTACGTCTGTTGGCCCACATCACGCAGGATCCAGTTATGCTGGAAGCCTTTCAAAAGGGCGAAGATATTCATGCCCGAACCGCACGACTTGTCTTTGGAGCAAAGACTAATGAAGAGCTCAAAGAAGCCCGGCGTTTTGCAAAGATCGTCAACTTTGCAATTGCCTACGCCATTGAACCGTGGGGATTGTCGCAGCGCGTCGGGATTTCCCGTCAGGAAGCTAAGAAAGTCATCGAGGATTACTACGACACCTACAAGGGCGTGCGTCGCTATATGGACGAGGTGCCAATTCGCGCGCGTGAGCACGGGTATGTACGTTCAATCTATGGTCGTATCAGACCACTCGCGGGCATCACGGATCGCAACGCAAATATTCGCAAGGCAGCTGAGCGAGAAGCGATTAATATGCCGATACAGGGAACTGCGAGCGACATCGTGAAGATCGCGATGCTTAAGGTCGATGAGGAGTTCAAACGAACCGGGCTCGAGTCGCGTTTGCTCATGCAGGTGCATGATGAATTGCTGGTTGAGGTTCCTGAGAAAGAGGTCTCGAAGGTCACGGAAATACTGAAGCACGAAATGGAAACGGCCGTTTCGCTCGACGTGCCGCTTGTGGCTGATGTTGGTGTGGGTGACAATTGGATGGACGCGAAGCCATAAGACTGTTGATGCAACCTTCTCCACAAAAACCCGAAGTCGTTTACCGGCGTACACCAGATCCCGAGAGCTCAGCGGATGCGCCATCGCTTGAGCACGGCAGACGAGGAATCGCGCCGGCACTTACCTTCTTAATCACGGGGTTTCTTCTCCTGCTCGGGCTTATATCGGCGGTCGGCTTCGTCAGCGTGAGGCTGATGGACGACGTCGGTTTTCGCGGCCGTGACGTCGGCGTGCAACGTTCGGCACGATTAAGTTTGTTATGGGAATTGCGGTTTCAGGTCACAAGGCTCGATAATGAAGCGCGTTTGCGGGCCAAAACTGAAGCCAGATCTCCTGATCTCACTCCTCCTTTCGAATTTCGCTTGAACACAGCTCGCGGTGAAGTGGTCGAGATGGCACAGAAACTTAACACGCCGCCGCTAGCGCAGCAGCAAGAATGGCAAAAACTGCACAATGATCTTCAGGAGTACATCAAGGTCACAGAGGATATGAGGCGTTACAGTCTTGAAGGCTTTGACAAGTTCCGCACGGTTGAGACCGATATAAACGATGTCTTCGCTGAAGTACGAGGCGAAGACGATGACGTCGTTCAGAACGTTGTTGCGGTGCAACAACGTTCTCGGAGGTCGATAATCCTTTGGAGCCTGGTTGCGCTTTTGGTCGGCGCGCTCGTAGCAACAGGAACCATCTGGGAAGTGCAGCGGCATTTCAGGCAAATGCGCCGCAGCATGCTGGAAACTCGCCGAGAGCGTACCTTCACGACTCAATTGCTCCAGGGTATGGTGAGTGCCGTTGCAGCGATCGACGAAGAGGATCGAATTCGCAGTGCCAACGCGGCATTCTTCAAAATATTTCCTAACGCTTCTATCGGCGCCTCAGTACTCGAGAAACTCGGAGCTGACGATGCGATGAAGATGCTCGAAACAGTAACATCTATTCGCGTCACCAAAGCCACCTATCACGGACGTCAGATCGCCCAGGTTGAACAAGAGGACAAAGCTTTCGACGTTTATTCATCGCCGCTCGCAATCAACGGAGATCGAGGGCAGATTGTTACGCTCGTCGATGCCACCGAAGCAGCCGCGTCTGAACGCACGCTGCGTCGAAGTGAGTCGCTCGCTGCCGTGGGCCAGGCGACGACGCAGGTCGCGCACGAGATTCGCAATCCACTGGGTAGTATTCGACTCGGTGTATCGATGTTGCGCGACAGTGTTAACGATCCTGAAGCGCTGAACACGATCGAACTCGTCGAGCGTGGCATCAAGCACCTCAACAAGCTGGTGATGGACGTGACGCAGTACTCGCGTCAGAAGGAGCTGGAACGCTCTTCAGTCGATCTGCACGAATCGCTGGAACGCAGTATCGATCTCGTCAGCGACAAAATACGCGAGAAGAATACGACGCTTGAAAAGCACTACGCTGCCCGGTCGATCGTGGGTCAATGGGATCCGTACCAGTTGCGCCAGGTTTTCGTAAACGTGATTGCAAATGCCGTTGATGCCAGTCAGGAGAATGCGCCCGTGCTGATCTCGACGGAGATGTTAGTGCCTGAGACAGATGGCGCTGGGCAGCCGCCGAGAAACTACGCGCGCATCACGATTGCAGATCAGGGCAGGGGAATGGACAAGGCCACGCGCGACCGAATCTTCGAGCCGTTCTTTTCCACAAAGAAACGCGGCACTGGTCTAGGTCTGGCGATTGTGAAGCAGATCGTGGAACAGCATGGCGGCCGAATCAGCGTAGCCAGCGAACCCGGGAAAGGGTCGAAGTTCAGTATCGATTTGCCAGTGTAGTTATCTGTCTAATCTGTGGATGGCTTTGCGGGCCGATTCGAGCGTTTGTTCAATCACTTCATCTGTATGGGCCAAACTCACGAAGGCAGCTTCGAACTGTGATGGCGCTAAATACACGCCTTCATCGAGCATGGCGTGAAAGAACCTGCCGTACCTCTCTCGATCGCACTTGTTCGCGGTTTCCCAATCCACCACCGGCTCGTTTGTAAAAAAACTGGTCCACATAGATCCGACGCGGTTGGTTACAGTTGTGACGCCTGCGTCTATAGCCGCGGCTGCGAGTCCGTCGCAAAGCTTCTTACTCGCTGCTTCCAGTCGATCGTAAATGGATTTGTCTCGCAGGCGTCGCAGCGTGATCAGTCCTGCGGTCATCGAGAGTGGATTGCCCGACAATGTTCCTGCCTGATAAACGGGCCCGGCAGGCGCAATATGATTCATGATTTCGCGACTGCCGCCGTAAGCGCCGACCGGTAAACCACCACCAATGATTTTTCCAAGGGTAGTGATGTCGGGCGTGATGCCATAACGTTCCTGGGCGCCTCCACGCGCAATGCGAAATCCCGTCATCACTTCATCGAAAATTAAGAGCGCGCCATTGTCGCGAGCGATTCTTCGGACCGCCTCGAGATATCCAGGGCGCGGTGGTACACAACCCATGTTTCCGACAACGGGTTCGATGATAACCGCGGCAATGTCTTTGTGTTGCGCGAAGACCTCTTCGAGCGCGGAAACGTTATTGAACGCAAGTGTTAGCGTGTCTGCAGCCAACGCGGCAGGAACTCCGGGACTATCCGGCAGTCCGAGCGTCGCAACGCCTGAGCCGGCCTTTACTAACAAACTGTCAGCGTGTCCGTGGTAGCAGCCTTCGAACTTCACAAGTTTGGAACGACCGGTGACGCCGCGTGCAAGCCGAATTGCTGAGATCGTCGCTTCGGTACCACTGCTTACCATACGAACCATCTCGACGGATGGAACAGCATCGATGACTTCCTGCGCAAGATCCACTTCCAGTTCGCTCGGCGCTCCAAAACTGGTGCCTTTGGCTGCGACTTCCTGCACTGCGGCCACGACTTCTTCATCAGCGTGACCGAGAATCATTGGGCCCCACGAGCCGACGTAGTCGATGTAGGTTTTTCCGTCAATGTCTGTAATCGTGGCGCCGTGCGCGGATTGAATGAATCGCGGCGTCCCACCCACGCCGCGAAACGCGCGCACCGGCGAGTTAACGCCACCCGGGATCAGGTTTTGAGCTTTCGCGAAGAGCTGTTCTGATTTCGTCTGAGATCGTGATTGCATGTCTTTCGAAGGATATCCTTATAGCATTCGTTCAACTGCTTCCTTAGGCTCGACCGTGATCGATCGAAAGCGCGATAATCGGACCAATCCAGGCGCAGCGCCCTTTGGTTTCGACAGGAACTTGCGTTCAGTATAGTGCACGACCACCCTGGTATCATCACTCGCCTGGCTAAAACGACCCGCAAGTTGAGCTGCTTCGATGATCGTTCGTTGAGGAATTTCCTTGCGTGTGGGATTCCGCACCACCACGTGTGAACCGGGATAATCACCCGTGTGCATCCAGAGATCGTTGGGTTGGGCCACACGAAAGGTCAGATGGTCGTTGTCGCGCGCGGCGCGGCCGACCAGAATCTCGTAACCGTCGGTGGAAAGGTAACGACGCACACCGCTGATCTTCTCGGATTTGGCAGATTTCTTTTGTTGAACCTTCGGCGCCGGAGGCGGCTTTTCAAAGGAAGCTAAAGCAGTTTCATCTCTCGTTTGAATTATTTGATCGAGTCGCTCCAGGCGCTCTAGGATCTTGGCCGTTTCTCGATCCGTCTGTTTAAGTCGCTCCGCAATTTCGCCGGCAGCTCTTTTCGCTTTTGAGTACTGACGAAAGCGTGCAGCCGCTTCGTCCTGAAGTGAGTGATTTTCATCAACTTCGATCTCAATTGTCGGTGCGTCTTCAGAGTAATAGTCTCTGAGCCTTACTTTGTTTCCGTTGCGGACCGCAGTTGCGATATTTGCCAGCAAGAGATCACCGATTCGTTTGTGTTCTTCCGCGTTGCCGTGACGCGCAAGATCCTCGTGCAGATGTTCCCGCAGACTGCGCTGCTGGCGGATCGCTTTCAACAGCCTTCCGCGAATGGTTTTAGCTTTCGAATCGAACGCTCTTGCTGCATCGATCGCGGCGAAGTGTTTGTCGAGTTGCGCGGATGGTGGGCCATCAGCCTCGTTTATTGTCGTTGAAGCTTCTCTTATCGGTCGAGGTGGCGGTTGATAGACTTCGTGAATTCTTGTCTGCGCCTGATCGCGTAAAACAGCGACAACCCGGTTCGTTTCGTCGAGCAGAAAAATATCTGTCGTGCGGCCGGTGAGTTGAATCACAAGTCTACGGAAGATGACGCATGCAGCTTCATCGTCAATGCGGAACGTCAGTCGAACGATGCGGTCCAACGCATCCTTTGAAATGTTGACGAGATGCGCGTTGCTGAGTCTTGAACGCATTGCCTGGCCAAAGGGATTGAGTGGAAGCGACTGTTTCTCCAGATCTTTGGTGCGACGATGAATCAGATAGAGACGTGGAGCCGAAGGATCTACGCTTATAAAAAGAAAGTCTCCACGCAGACCGAAATCGATTGCGAATGAAACCGGCGAAAGTTGATAGATCTTGCCGAAGTATCGGCCCAACAGAGCGGACCGAACCTCTTCAACCACTCGTCGAATGATTACTTGATCCATCCGGTTACACAGCTTACACAGAATCTGTGTAACTGTGGATGGATTTTGTTTAGCTTTAGGTGGTGACGACGGCGGTGCGCGTGAAGCGGTCGTGAATCGTATAGCCTTCGCGGCTTATGAGCGCGGAGAAAATTCCAAACACAGTTGCTAGCGAAATCAAATAGAAAAACGATCGACCAATTGACTGACCACCAGTAGGAATCAAACCGGTCTTCATGTCGATCACTCGTAATTTGAGCAGGCGCATGGCCCATGTGCGTCCCGTTAACGCGGTCATGAGGGTGAGATAAAGAAACGTAACTACGAGCAAACTTCCCCCCAGCACTCCGATTGCGCGCGGATCCTGCAGATTGCTGCCGGTCAAATACATTGCACCGGCAATTGGCGCAGTCAACATCGCACAGAAAACGAGATCAATCACAGCGCCTACGAGACGACGAAAGGCTGATGCACTTCGCTTGTTTGAGTCATCAACACAAAGGTTGCGCGAGATTGAGTCGAGATAATTCAGCGCCGGATCGTTCGGATCATCTTTGATCAGCCGTTTCGGTGGAGCTTTTGGTGTTTCGACGTTTGGTGCGACAGGTTCGGTCACCTGCACGACCGACAGATGATGTGATCTCTCTACTGTAACTACTGGTTCGGCTTCCAGAATCTCTGGTTCTTCAAAAGCGAGTTGCGGGGTCGAGGGAACCGTATCGCTCATGTCGTTTTCTTCTCGTTCTGGTGCATACGCCACCGCTGTCGCCAGCGTTGTTCGCGGTGGACGACCTTCGGACGGCGCAGTTTGATGTGCTCTTTCGATTCTCTTGAGAGCGGCAGCGACCAGCGGATTCATGGCCGGCATTTGCGTTGGTGGTAGAAGTTCCAGTTGAGGCGGGTTGACTGCGGCCTCTACGCGTTGTCGTTCAGCTTCGGCGGCTTCGCGAGCGGCTTCTCGTGCACGTTTTTCCTGGACTTCGCGCACTTTTTCGCTCAACTCTTTGCGCCACTCCGGCATCGAGTTTCGCGCTATGCCCGGAAACTCGATCAAAGTGGACTTTTTTTCAGTGTGCCGAGTTGAATCGGGGGATGAGTCCATTTCGAGGCGGCATACTATCAGGAATAACTTTAAGTGGTCAATGAGAAAATAAAGCAGGAGTAAGAGTTACCTGTGTCAATCCGTGGGCTGAAAACTTTTACAGGGGAGTACGACCAGCGAAACCGGCGTCAACGTCATGCCACCATTCGAGCTCGTCGCCTTCGCCGAGTTGCCAGCACAGCAAAACCACCCGACCCTCGCGCAGTGAAGGAAAATCGACCAGTCCTCGCTCAAAATCTTTGAGCTGTACGCCCAGAGCTTCCAATTCAGCAAGTCGTGACGTTAAGTCGGTCAAAGCCGCGGCGTAAGCGACGCCATCAGTTATGCCGCCGCCACCCTGTTCGGCTGCTTCCGAAGCTTTTTGGGCATCGTCGCGATAACTGGAGACTCTTCTATGAGCGCGTTGAATTCCACCAACGATGACTCTGACGTTGGGAAGGAGCGCGTTCGCCTCCTGAACGGTGAAGATCTTCATTTGATCGGGTTTCAATGGTCGTCTGTAATCCTGATGAACTCGGTGGCTGCCTCAAATTCTGCTGCCTCTTCTTCTATCTCGGCTTCAATTACCACGCGCATCGCAGCTTGAAACTCATCAGCCCCACACGGTTTCTGCATATCCATTTGATCGGGCACGTATGGCGCGGGCAGGGGGTCGTGCAAATCACGCTCATCATAACGCGTTCCGTGCGTGATCTCCTTTCGTACCTTGTCCGCGATCTCGCCGAGATCGATGAAGTAGTCAGAAACGTCGATTAGCTTCGGCGCCGTGTTGGAACGGAAACCGGCGATCTCCACGCGACATCCTTTGTAGGCAACCGCGTTGACTGCATAGACAAAGTCTTCGTCGCCTGAAACGAGTACCGCCGTATCGTAACGACCTGCGAGCGAAAGCATATCGACCGCAATCTCAACATCGAGGTTCGCTTTTCTGGTACCGTCATAAAACGTCTTCAGCTCTTTTTGAATCACCCGAAAACCATTACGACGCATCCACAAAAGAAAACCCTGTTGCCGTTCGGCGCCGACATCAACACCCGTGTAGAAAAAGGCTCGCAGCAACCTGCCGTCGCCCAGCAATACACGCAATAATTTGTTGTAGTCGATGTCGATGTTGTGAAAGCGGGCTGCATGGAAAAGATTATTACCGTCGATAAAAACTGCGACTCTACCGCGATGACCTAGTTGCCAGGAAATGTTATTCGTGGGATCAAAATTGTGCATAAAACTGACTCCGAAAATACCCTCCGGGATTTAAACCTAGGATGCTGCTTTGCTGTTCACCGGTCAAGTAGGGAAGGTCTAATGGACCGTCGATCATGATGTTGCAATGATTTCATCAGAGATCGCGTCGAGATAGACCTTACTTATGGGGCCATTAGTCACGTCGATTTCCCATGCAAGCCTGATTTCCAGACCGCTGGGCGGGTCCTTTGAGGGCTGGACGTAAATCACGAATTGCCGGGCCTCGACTACAGCGTTCGCGGGGAGTGACACGCTCTGCTGTTGACTTGCTGCATTTAGAAACGTTACGGCTTGCGTCTTGAGATGGTTTACCGCTTGTTCGGCGGTTACCTTTGGTGTGAGTCCGCTAAGCGTTGCTTGAAGCCGATCGGCGTTGGGAATGCAGTTGCTGGAAAAGCCGACTAACTGTCCGTTACTCCGAAAGCGAATCTCCAGATGACCAAAGTTTCCGCGCAGCGGATAGCGAAAGGGTCTTTGTTCGTAGCGCGCGATCTTGACGCCTGATGGCTCGTCGATTCGTTCAACGAGTGAAAGTTGATTAGGATCGGAACCGATCAATCTTTGCCATTCAACGATGAATCGTCGCAGCGACTCTCGTGTTTCTTCTTCGGTTGGATTCGTTTGCGAACCAACCTTCGGGAAATAGATCGGTGCGGGAAGATTCGCCGGCAGACTTTCGAGAGTTGCCGTGTACGGATGGAGATTCGCTTCGGTCTTTCCTGGTAGACCGTAGCGTTGCGACAACTGATACCACGCCACAGACGCTTCTTCCAACCTGGTCCCAAGGTCCGATAAGGCAACCGGATATTGTGGGCGATTTGACGCTGGGCCGTTGGCGTCAGTCGGCTGGAATGCTGCGCATCCACTCACCAGCAACACAGCGGTGAGGATAAGTGTCAGAATCAAACGTCTGCCCAAAAAAGAACCAGCACGCATTCTCTTAGCCTCGAATTTTCTCAACGTCGTATAATCAAAATACTTGGAGGACCTGTTGCCTAAAGATAACGAAAACATTCCCTTCCTTGGACCAATCGAACCATCGGAGCCACAGGGTTTTTCGGCCGAACAGATGATCCGTTGCGAGGAATGCCTGAGAGCAAATCCTCCTACAAGAGTAAGTTGTCTTTATTGTGTCGCTCCGTTGCCGGTAACTGAATCTTCGGCAAGGCTGCGGAAACCGGTCCTGCGCCAGCCGGAAAAACATCAACCAGGTTATAACAACATTCTAATTCCGATTCGTCGAGCCTTACCTGATGAAATCGTCAATGAAACCGCCGCGCTGTTAAAGTTGTCGCCAGAGAATGTACAAGCTCTTATGTCTCAGAGCGTACCCATGCCGGTGGCTCGTACTGCCAGTCGGGAAGAAGCTGAATTGGTCACGGAAAGACTAGCGCGTCTCGGCTTAACTTGCACCATTCTCAGCGACCAGGACCTCGGTCTGTTGTTTTCAGACAACACTGTCAAGCGTGTCAGAGCGATGCGTTTCGACGATCAGTTGCTCGCGATTCAACTGGCCGGCGGCGAAGAGATTGAACTCTCGTGGGCAGACGTGATTTTGATCTTGCCGGGCCGGCTAATCGAAACCAGAGTCGAGATCCAGGAACGGCTAACGCGGAAACCCGAAAAGGAACTGCTGGATACAAGCGAGTTTTTCAGAGATGAAGCGGTAATCGATTTCTATGCCGCAACGCAACCGTTCACGTGGCGCGTAGGCGCCAGTGGGTTTGATTTTTCCTGTCTGAAAAGTGAGAAGGCGCTTATCGTAAATGAAAACATCACGCGGCTGCAGCGACTGCTTGTTGCTAACGCCGTGAACGCACGGTTCGATGATTCTTATCCTCGCGTTCGCAATCTGCTCGAGTTTGCGTGGAGTACGCAGCAGGAAACGGAGTCGAGTGGTTGGCGTCGAGACAGACCAGGCAAGCTTAGTGTCGGACTTGCTATGGTGAAGAGTAATGAAACTCAGTTTACGCGCTATTCGCGTTTGCGTTATCACTTCGTGAATAGTGAATCGTGAACAGTTAATCGATATTCGATTCACTTTTCACTATTCACTTTTCACTATTTACTATTCATGCCTTCAGAAAAATCGGATCTCATTTATGGTCCAAACGCGGTGCTTGAGGCATTGCGTGCGGGCAAACGTCAGATCGAAACGATCGCAATCCTCGAGAGTGCGCGACCCGATCGGCTGAAGTCTCTACTCGATCTCGCACGTGAAAGAGGAGTGCCGGTCCATCGTGTGCCGCGCTTTGATTTAGATCGCACGCTTGGCGACCTTAGACATCAGGGAGTGGTAGCGCGTATCGCTGCCGCTCGTTATGCAGATGCTGAAGAGCTATTGGACCAGCTTGAGGGAAAGATTGGAACAGCCGATCCACCACTGGTGCTCGGGCTCGATAGTGTTGAAGACCCCCGCAACATGGGATCTATCGTGCGCACCGCCGAATGCGCCGGTGCTCATGGGATTTTCATTACGGAGCGACGCGCGGTCGGATTGACGAGTGTGGTTGCCAAAGTCGCTGCCGGTGCACTTGAGTATGTTCCGGTGGCGCGCGTTACGAATCTCGTTCGATTGATAGAGCAGTTGAAAGAACGTAACATCTGGGTGATTGGAGCGGCGGCCGAAGCAAAACAGACGTACACCGATTGGGACTGGAAGCTGCCCGCCGCGATCTTTCTCGGAAGTGAAGGTCACGGCTTACACAGGCTGGTAAGAGAACACTGCGACACGCTGGTGCGTATTCCTGTGGCGGGTCGATTGGAATCGTTGAATGTATCGGTGGCTGCAGGAGTGCTCCTTTACGAAGCGAGACGCCATCGAACACCAAAAGGTCGAGGCGAAAAATAGAGATGTTCTGCCCAAAGTGCGCCACAAACAATGTCGACGGTGCAAGTTTTTGTCGTGGATGCGGAGCAAATATCAGTCTGGTGCCACAAGCGTTGACTGGACAGATGATGCAACCTCCGGTCGAGGAGATCGAAGGTGGTGGTCGCCGTCATCGCCGGCGCCGAGAGCGCGGTAACCCGACGCTCGACCAGGCATTCAAAAACGTCTTCCTGGGCATCGCCTTTCTCGTCATTGCCGTTGTGCTTTCGAGAACTATTGGATATGGCTGGTGGTTCTGGATGTTGCTGCCGGCGTTTTCGTTGATGGGAACCGGAATCGCACAATACATTCGCCTGCGAGAACAGGAGAGGCGACAGCTCCTGGCTGCGCCGCCGGTCAACACGGCATTTCAGCCACAAGCCCGAACCCCTGAGGAACTCAGAGCTCCAGTAGCGAGCGTAACAGAGGGAACCACGCGACATCTCGGCGTCGAGGCGCCAACTCGCCATTTCGATCCAAGCGAGCACAAGTAGCCCTATCCGTGGCAGATAATAAGAGAACACGTGTGTGCGTGCCGGTGTGCGAGAAGGATCTCGCTGCGTTGCAGAAAGCTTGTGAGCAAGCGACTGAGTGGGCAGACATTATCGAGCTTCGTCTTGATTGTCTCAGAGAGATTTCGGAAGATGCCGCCAGTCAACTAACCGATTTCGCGCGCCCGTTAATTCTCACTTTTCGTCCAACAGAGCAGGGCGGCTATCGCGACTCAACTCGCGCAGAGAGAGAAACATTCTGGCACTCAATAGCGCTGCAAATTCACTCTGACTGGTGGGACTTAGAAGGCGACCTGGTCGATGATTTATCGCTCGATTGGTCGCGCATTATTATTTCTCATCACGACTTCACAGCAGTACCAAACGATCTCGAGCAAATCTACGAACAACTCGCCGGCACACCTGCAGCAGTCGTGAAGATCGCAGTGCAGGCCAATGACATCATCGATTGCCTGCCTGTTTTTCATTTGCTTGATCGCGCACGCACCGAGGGCAGGGAATTGATCGCGATTGCGATGGGCAATGCCGGTATTGCCACACGCATACTTGGGCCATCACGGGGATCGTTTCTCACCTACGGCGCCATCGACGACGAGAGTGGCACGGCGCCGGGACAGGTCAACGCCCGCAAACTGCGCTCGCTTTATCACATCGACAAGATCGACGGCGAAACAATGATTTGTGGTTTGGTTGGTCTCCCCGTGATGCATTCAGTTTCACCGCATGTTCATAACACTGCATTCATGTCGGAGGGTATCAATGGAGTTTACCTGCCGTTTGAAGTCAGAGACGCTAATGAGTTTTTCACACGCATGGTCCATCCGCTCTCAAGAGAGTTGAACTGGAATCTGCGCGGTTTGAGTATTACGGCTCCTCATAAACAGACTGTGATGGAGTGTTTGGATTGGATCGATCCGAAGGCGGAAGAGATTGGGGCTGTTAACACCGTCGTTATCGACGGAGATCGTCTGCTCGGTTACAACACAGATGCCGCCGGATTCATCGAGCCGCTGCACGTTCGCTTTGGATCTTTGCGGGGTGCGAAGGTGGCGATCATTGGTGCTGGTGGCGCTGCACGCGCGGCCGCCTATGCATTGCGAGAGCAGAACGCGGTTGTCACGCTTTTTGCACGTGACGTTGGCAAGGCGCAGCCGTTGGCGGAGTATTTTGATCTCTCGTGCGAGTTGCTCCAGGGAGCTTCGTTTGCTGGCTATGACTTCGTTATCAATGCGACACCGTTGGGATCCGGCGCGCACATCGATCAAAGCCCGGCGACGGAGCAACAACTGCAAGGCGTCCGTTGCGTTTACGATCTCATCTACAACCCGAGAGAGACGAAATTATTGCGCGCAGCGGTCGCGGCCGGCTGTGAAACCCTCGGTGGACTCGAAATGCTGGTCGCACAAGCAAAACTCCAGTTTGAATTATGGACCGGCAAAAAGCCCTCGACCTCGGCGATCCAAAAAGCCCTGCAGAACGTACTGTAGGGGCGGCCCTCCGTGGCCGCCCATAGCTTCTTAAATACCGTGTATCGAAGAGCACATGTCCAAACCACGGGCGGCCACGGGGGCCGCCCCTACAATAACGCCCAATTCAACTTGCTGACATTGCGAATTGCGATTGAACGCCCATATGCGCAAGCGTTGCAAAGACGCGTGACGGCTCGCCCAGATCACTCCACCCCACGTCGCCAACTCGCATCACTGCCAAATCTTGCGGTCGCGTAGCCAATACCTCGTGTGAAAAATTCGTGTCGTTAATTCTTGTATAAAGTTTGCCGAGCGCTTTGTGCTCAGCCCACGTTTCAAAGGTC
>DASYSD010000026.1:0-14218 GCA_036003745.1 Pyrinomonadaceae bacterium | reverse complement strand
GTTTACAGTCGCGCAGATCTCCTCAAGACCAAAGATGATTTACTGATCACCAAACAACTACAGTCGAAAAACTACCGCGTCGCTCTGTCGCACGAAGATGTGGATTCAGAGTACAAAGAAGTCTAATCCACAGATTACGCAGATTACACAGAAAAGAATTTGTGTAATCTGTGGATAAGTTTTCACATGCCTCTGCGTGAATATCACAAACGATGGGAATTTGATCTCAAATCCAGCCCCGAGCGATTGTGGCCGTTCATTGCTGATACCAACCGATTCAATCGCGACACTGGTGTGCCGCAGATCCAGATAGACTCCTCCGACAAACGACTGCGCAACGCCCGCCGTAAAGTACGCCTCTCGCTCTATGGTCTCCCGGTTGAATGGGAAGAACAACCCTTCGAATGGGTGAAGCCTGCTCGTTTCGGAGTTGAACGCGTTTACAGCAAAGGCCCGCTTGCGCGACTGAAGATGCGCGCTGAGTTATTGCCGAAGCCTGATGGCGGCACGCATCTAATTTATGAGCTTTGGTCCACACCACGAAATCTACCCGGCGCAGTCGCGATCCCGATGCAACTAAATCTGGTCGTCGCGCGCCGGTTTCGTGACTCTCTTCGCAAGTACGACGAATCGGCTTTCATGGGTGCTGCCATGGACGCAGCCGAACCAAACACGTCCCAATCGTCCTTTGATCTGCAACGACTCACCGCGCTCAAGCAAAAATTGATCGCGGATCTTGAAGCGACTGATGCGCCTGAGCAGAAACTCGCGGTGGCCGAACGTCTGGCTGATTTTCTTGAAAAGGGTGACGATTTCGCCGTCGCACGCATTCGACCATATAAACTTGCCGACGATTGGCACGAACCGCGACGTCTTGTACTCGAAGTTTGCCTGCGTGCGACGAGAAGCGGGTTGCTCGACTTCCAATGGGACCTGCTCTGCCCGCTTTGTCGTGGTCCACAGGAAAGTGGACTGTCGTTGCAAGACATCAAGACGGACGTTCATTGCGAGACGTGCCAGATCGATTTCACGGCCACCTTCGATCGTTACGTGGAGCTAACTTTTCGACCCAACCCGGCGGTGAGACGTTTGAGTGTGGCGGCTTTTTGCATCGGCAGTCCGCACTGGACGCCGCATGTGGTCGCGCAGCAACTGTTGCCGGCCGGCGACAAACGAGAGCTGGTGTTGCCACTTGAATCCGGCAACTACCGGCTTCGTGCACTCGAGCTTCCAGGATCCCAGGACGTTACAGTCTCACCTGACGGTGAGACCTCGGCACAAGTGACTCTTTCAGGAAACGGTTGGAGCGAAGATGCGTTGCACGTCAACGAACAGTTTTCCCTCGCGTTGAAAAACGAGACTGACGTCGAACAACTTTTGATCCTCGAACGTTTGGAGTGGAGTGATCAAGCGACAACAGCGGCTGAGGTTACGGCGCTGCAGATGTTCAGAGATCTGTTTGCAACTGAAGCCTTGCGACCGGGCGAACAGATTTCAGTTGGAACACTGACCGTCCTTTTTACTGATCTCCGTCATTCGACTCAGCTCTATCGAGAGATTGGTGACGCAACTGCATTCGGCCGCGTGATGAGCCATTTCGACGTCGTGAAAAAAGCGATCAGCGAGCACGATGGCGCTGTTGTGAAGACGATTGGTGATGCCGTGATGGCTGTGTTTCGATCTGCTGTCGACGGTTTAGGCGCGATGCTGGAGGTGCAGCGTCTTCTCGCGGAGCCGTCTGACGGCAGTCGACCCTTACAACTGAAAGCAGGATTGAACACTGGTCCATGCATTGCTGTCACGTTAAATGACCGGCTCGACTATTTTGGTTCAACGGTGAATATGGCGGCGCGTCTCGAAGGTCTGTCTTCCGGTTCAGACGTGATAATCTCACGCTCAGTTTTCGAGGATGCAAAAGTGCAGGAGTTGATCGACTCGGAAGATTTCTCAGCAGAGCCGTTTGATATGCTGTTAAAGGGTTTTGAAGACGAACGTTTTGAGCTATGGAGGGTTAGGAGGAACGAGCTTTGATCTTTGTATTTTGTACTTTGTTGGGTAAGGTCCGAGGTCAATAGCAAGAACAAAGAACAAAGAACAAAGTACAAAGCACTAAGAACAAAGATCAGGTATGACCGCTCTCCTGGCCGCTCACGAGGTTTCAAAGATTTATCAGATGGGCAGTAACAACGTTACTGCTCTCGACAACGTCTCGCTCGAGATCAATGAGGGCGAGTTTGTCGCGATTCAAGGTACTTCCGGTTCCGGCAAGTCGACTTTACTAAACATGCTCGGCGGTCTCGATCACCCGACGAAGGGAGAAGTGTTTTTTGGCGCGAGGCCGCTGGGACCGTTTACAAAAAGAGAGATGGCGCGTTACCGGAGGTTCTCAGTTGGGATGATCTTTCAGAACTTCAATCTCATTCCGACGATGTCGGCGCGTGAAAACGTTGCGCTCGCGCTTGCGTTCGGTGGTTTGCGTGGGCAGCAGCGACGCACGCGCTCGAGTGAACTGCTGGAGCGCGTTGGTCTCGCTGATCGCTTGTCACACAAACCTTCTGAACTCTCCGGCGGAGAGCAACAGCGTGTCGCCATCGCTCGTGCGCTCGCAAACAATCCGAAAGTATTGCTCGCCGATGAGCCCACTGGAAATCTCGACTCCATTCGCGCGCACGAACTCCTTGGGTTGCTCCGCGAGATGGTCGATCACGATTCGCTGACAATTCTAATGGTGACGCACGACCAGGAGCTGGCAAACAGTTTTGCCGATCGAATTGTGTTCATGAAGGATGGGAGGATTGTATAGGTCCTATAGAACCTATCTTTGATTGGAGGATTCCCCATGTCGCAGCCTGCTACTCAAATGACACTCGAGGCGCTTCGTTCGGTGCCGTTGTTTGCCTCTCTCGACGACGAAGCGGCAACTGAACTCCGCAGTCTGTTATCCGACAGAAAGGTGCCGCAGAACACGCGTCTTTTCAGACAGGGCGACAAGGGCGACGCGATGTACCTGATCCAGAGCGGGCGCGTGCGTATCAGCATCCGCGACGACGACGATGAGGAACTGACTCTCGCGGAACTCGCGCAGGGCGACTTCTTTGGCGAAATGTCGATAATTGATGGGCGACAGAGATCCGCAGATGCCAAGGTGATCGAAGATGCGCAACTGGCAATTCTTTCTCGCGCTGCATTTCTTTCGTTTGTCAGAAGCAATCCGGACGTCGCGCTCGAGATGTTGAGTGCGCTCACGGACAGATTGCGTCGCACAGACGAACTGCTGCGATCACGCGTTTCGCGTAACGCTAACGAAGAAGAAAAGGCGCGTTTGACCCTCGCAGATCGGGCTGCGGATCTAATCGCAGAATTTGGCGGTAGCTGGAAGTTTATCGGTGTCTCAATCGCGTTAATCATCTTCTGGATCGTCTTCAACTCAATCATACTGATTCGCGGTTTCGATCCGGCGCCTTATCAAATGCTGAATCTGGTGCTGGCGGTGATCGCAGGCATGCAGGCGCCAATCATTATGATGTCGCAGAACCGCCAGGGCGAAAAGGATCGACTGCGTGCAGATCTCGATTACCAGGTAAATTTGAAAAACGAACTTTCATTGGCAGAAGTGTTGCGGCGTTTGGATGTGCTCGAGAGTGAACGCCTGCCGAAACTGATTGACGATTTGAGAGCGCAAGCCAAATGATCAAAGCCATCTTCTTCGACTTCAACGGCGTCATCATCGATGACGAAACCATTCAGATGAAGGCCTATCAGGAAGTGCTGCAGAACCACGAGATCGCTCTTACTGAAGAGTTGTATTTCGGAGCGCTCGGCATGGACGACAAGACGTTTGTGCGCTCGATGTTTGGACATGCAAAAAAGCCTCTCACCGATCCCGTGTTGGAAAAGGTGCTCGGCGCAAAGACCGATCTCCACCGGCAGATGATTGAAGACCAGCTGCCCATCTTTCCTGGTGTGCTGACGTTTCTGAAAGCAGCGGCGCGTGAGTTTGAGGTGGGGTTGGTAAGCATGGCGGACAAGGCTGAAGTGGGTTACGTATTTCAGCGTGCACACCTGACGCCGCTGTTCTCCGTGATTGTGACTGCTGAAGACGCGTCTGTGTGCAAGCCTGATCCGGAGTGTTACCTTGCGGGTTTGACGAAGTTGAATGAGAAACGACAGCATGAACGTAAGCTGCCTCTGCTTGCCTCTGAGTGTTTGGGCGTTGAAGATTCACCACCGGGCATTCGGGCGGCGCGTGCTGCCGGGATGAAGACGTTAGGAATCACGAACACCGTCACGGCAGAAGCGCTACGCGAGGCCGGAGCTGATGTGGTGACACCTAGTTTGGCTGATTGGACGGTTGATGCGGTTAAGAGACTGTATTAGACAGGATGAACAGGATTATTTCAGGATGCACAGGATAAATCTGTAAATCCTGTTTCATCCTGTAAATCCTGTCTCAAACTTCCTCTAAAAAGAGAAATCTTGTGAGCTTTTTCGACATCCTCCATCTCGCCTTACGCAATTTGCGGCAAGCAAAGCTTCGCGCAGTCCTGACGACGATGGGTGTCATCGTTGGCGTTGCCGTGATCGTGACGATGATGTCGTTTGGGCTTGGACTCCAGAGCAACATGCTCGCGCGCTTCAAAGCGCTCGACCTCTTCAACGAGATACAGGTCTTCGGACGCGGTCTCAGCAACCTCGCCGGCCTCGATCGTTCAGGACGCAGGGACGAAGGTGAACGACGCAACGGCCGCCGTGGTGATAAGACGCCCACGCGCATTCTCGACGACGCGGGCATAAAAGAGATCGCGGCGATTAAAGGCGTCGCTTATGTGGAGCCGAGCGTAAATTTTGGCGCCTACGTCCGGGCCAACGGCAAAATGCTTACGCAGTCTGTCGGTGGCGCAAACATTCCAAATGCCTCAACTCGTTTTCAACATTTCGCCGCCGGAAAAATGATTTCGTCGCCCACTGCCGATGAGGCCGTGGTTTCCGAACGATTCGCGCGCGACTTTGGTTATGCGAAACCTGCGGATGCGGTTGGTCAGACACTCGAGTTGCTGGGGCCGCCCTCAGATAAGAAGAAGGAGAAAGACGAATCGTCTGAAGAGGAGACTCCAAACTTTTTCGGCATTCCCCTCGACGATCCCGGGCTCGACGAATCGAGTCCTGACGTAGAGATCAAAACATTTCGCATTGCCGGCGTGCTCAGCACAGAAATAAAGGAAGGCGCCGGTCAGGGAGGTTTGCGCGGCATGATGCCGGGCGCAGGAATTTACGTTCCCTTGCAAATGGCCCATGAATGGACCACTCAACATCGTGGTCCAATGAGCCAGGTGGAACTCGCACTGGCACGCGCCAGTGGAAATCTGGCTGAGGGTCAAACGGAAGGATACGACCGGGCCGTCGTGCGGGTTGAGGATCCGGTGCAATTAACCGAGGTGCGACAGAAGATTACTGAACTTGGATTTTCGAGTTTCTCGATCGTGGATGAGATCGATCAGATACGCACGGTCTTTTTAATTATTGACTCGGTGCTGGGTTTGCTTGGGGGAATCTCTCTGCTGGTGGCGTCGTTTGGAATCGCAAACACGATGATCATGTCGATACTCGAGCGCACGCGCGAGATCGGAATCATGAAAGCGATCGGCGCTGAGGATCGTGAAATCAAGTTGATCTTCTTCGTTGAAGCGGCGGTGATCGGCGTGGTTGGCGGAGTTATTGGAGTCCTGGTTGCGTGGGGGATTGATGGTCTTGCTAACCGGTTGGCTTATAGATTCATTCTCAAGCCCCAGGGGGCGTCGTTTATCGATTTCTTTTCTTTGCCAATCTATCTGTCGGGCGGCGCGATCTTGTTCGCGTTGATCGTTTCGATTCTGGCGGCGCTGTATCCTGCATCGAGAGCGGCGCGCATTGACCCCGTGCGCGCCCTTCGCCACGATTAAGTTTCACGCAAAGGCGCGGCGGCGCAACGGAAGACGCAAAGATGAAATGAAGCAGAATTCTTGTGTTTTCCGTTGCGCCGCTGCGCCTTTGCGTGAGTAAATTTTCTTAAGTATTTAGTGGCTTCCCGCAGCGATTACAGAATCGTGCTGATGGATCCTTCTGCGGCGCCCCACACGACGGACAACTCCCGCCAATCTTTAAATTAGCTCCACACGACGAACAGAAATCTGCGCCTGCGACGTTCGCTGCGCCGCATGTACCGCAGCGACCCGGCATCGGCGGAACGTAGCCGCCGGCTTTGCGCGAGATATGATCTTCGATTATCTTCCACGCGTCTTCTGTAAGTTTGTATTGCCAGTAAGCGCCGAGTGCCGCCAGTGCGAGTAGAGGCGGAAAGGCGATGGCCCCGACAGCAGCTACGGCGGCTTTGTCGAACCACTTCTGCATTCCGATCTCTATGCGTGTGCCTCCGGCCTCCGGTGTGATCTTGATCGTGAGCGCTGAGGAGAGTCCGGTCAGATCTCGTAAGGTGCTGGATTTGCGCGCCTGAAGAATGCTGGTAGTCGACACCTGAAACGCCTGCACTTCATATTCGCTGTCAAAAAGACTTCGCAGCTCCGCGCTGAGTTGGGGAACGTCGGCTTCTACTCCCGGATAGTATCTACTGTCCATCTACTGGCTTCCTTTCACTACAAACTCAGGTTCATTGTACGGCAACCGAGACTTCGGAGTTCATCTCAATATGCCAACTATACTGTTTCGTAAGTTACTTGTCCTTTTACTCGCTGTTGTTGTGGCGCTGAGTGCAATCACACCGGTCGCTCTCTCGCAGAGTTCAATCGCAATTGACGGCTTCGGATCTGAGCGCGCCGCGGCGGAGCGGCGTTGGGAAGAACAGTTTCGGGCTGTGCCGAATCCAAAGTCGGCGCGCGAGCACTTGCGCCGGCTCACTCTCGAGCCACACATCGCAGGCACGAAGGAAGACTACGCGACAGCCGTCTATGTTCGAGATCAACTGCGCAGCTATGGCCTATCAGCCGATCTGAAAGAATATGAGGTCTGGCTGAACTACCCGAACACTCCAGGCATTCTCGAACTCATCACGACCAAACGACAGCGACTCAGCACTCACGAGGCGATAGTGCCGGGTGATCCAACCTCTTCGAATCCTCGAATTACACCGCTCTTCAACGGCTTCAGTGCGAGCGGTGACGTGACTGCACCGGTCGTCTATGCAAACTACGGTTTGCCTGGGGATTACGAAGAACTCAAAAAAGCCGGTGTCGACGTCAAAGGCAAGATCGTGATCGTTCGCTACGGCAACTCGTTTCGCGGAGTGAAAGCAAAGGTCGCAGAAGATCACGGTGCTGTTGGTTGCATCATCTACTCCGATCCCGAAGACGATGGCTATATGCAGGGCGATGTTTATCCGAAAGGGCCCTGGCGCCCGGTTGCATCTGGACAGCGTGGCTCGGTGCAATACCTGTTTGATTACCCCGGTGATCCGCTGACACCCGGGCGACCCGCGATTTCGGGCGTAGCTCGTTTGAAACCGGAAGAGGCGACAGATCTCACACGGCTGCCGGTCCAGCCGCTTGCTTACGACGTTGCGAAGACAATTCTCTCGCAGCTTAAAGGCCCGGTGAGACCTCGTGGTTTTCAGGGCGGTTTGCCGTTCGCGTATCACGTCGGCGGGACTAACGACGTGAAGCTGCGTTTGAAGACGGACATGGACTACAAGCTCCGGACGATCTGGAACGTCGTCGCGCGAATCGAAGGAAATGAAGAAAGAGATCGTTGGGTGGTTCTCGGCAATCATCGTGACGCGTGGGTATTCGGAGCAGTGGATCCAAACAGCGGCTCGTCAGCGATGTTGGAAGTGGGACACGGCTTTGGCGAACTGTTGAAGAAGGGATGGAAGCCGCGACGCACAATCATTCTTTGCAGTTGGGACGCGGAAGAGTATGGCCTGATCGGTTCAACTGAATGGGCCGAAGAATATGCTGACGATCTCAGGGAGAAAGCGGTTGCTTATCTAAATCTCGACGCGGCTGTTTCGGGACCGCACTTTGGTGCTTCGTCAGTGCCGTCGCTGTGGAAATTGATGCGTGCAACCACGCGCGACGTGAAGGATCCAAAGACAGGGAAAAGTGTCTATCAACAATGGCAGGACCACGCGCGAGAGAATCGGCCTGAAGGGGATCAGAGCACGAGTGAAGCGCGCATTGGAGCACTCGGCTCAGGTTCTGATTACACACCGTTTTTGCAGCATCTTGGAGTTGCATCAACAGACATGGGATTCAACGGCGATTACGGTGTCTACCACTCGGCCTATGACTCGTTTTACTGGATGGACCATTTCGGCGATCCCGGTTTCAACTATCACGTCGCGGCCGCTCAAGTTTGGGGGACGCTGGCAATGCGTCTCGCAGACGCTGACGGACTGTCGTTTGATTACATCGATTACGCAAATCAGATTCGGGACTTCTTCACTGAGTCAATGCGGCTTGCTCGTATTCGCAATCTCGCCCCTTCGTTGGACGACAAGTCGATGACGGCTGCGATTGATGATTTGGCAAAGGAAGCAGAGCGCGTCGAGAAGAATCGGCAGGACGCGGTGCGAAACTCCGACCGCTCGCGACTCGCAAAGATTAACAACGCTTTAATCCAGGCTGAAAGGCAGTTTATCGATTCGAGAGGCTTGCGCGGTCGTGCCTGGTACAAGCACCAGATCTACGCGCCCGGTATCTACACCGGCTATGCAGCGCAGCCGTTAACAGACTTTCGTCAGGCGTTGGACGATCGAAACTCGACGAATGCGAAAGAGTCGTTGGAGCGAATTGTTGAAGCGATCAAGCGTGTGACGCGAAAACTAAAAGAAGCAACAGATTAACGCTGATCCGCGTACTAATTATTCTTCTTCGCCTTCTTTTCGACTTCTGGTGGGAGTTTGTTAGCGGCCTCGAGGATTGACTGTGCATCTTCGTTTAGCAGTTCGAAGCTCGCGATTTCAGCGTCGCTCTTTGCGTCGGTGCTGAGTGGTTTCAACTGGCCCATGATTGTGTTTACCGTCTGCGCCAGTTTTCGTAGTGATTTTCCAATCAGCGGATTTCGTTCATCACGAGCACTGACGTCGTCGATGTTGGTGATGGCTTCATCGAAAATGCGCGCGATGTCCGACACCAGTTCCGCACGCGTGCCCGTAGGAAGTTCTCCCCACCGTTCAGAGTCTTTCTTCAGTTGCTTCGCGTTCGCGGTGGCCGACCGGGTGATGACCATCATTCGCCGCTCGGCAGCTTTGATGAAAACGTCGATGCGCTTGTCGAGGATCTGAGCTTCCTTCACCAAATCCACTTCCTGTTGCGTCAGATGGTCCCGCTGTAGCGACGTGGCCTGAGCGGTGAAAGTCAATCCGGAAAACAAAACGATCAACAAAGTTACGAGGATGCGGCTGATCATGGCTGATTACTCTTAGGGGTTGGAGTCTCTTTCGGTTTTTCAGTGCTCTTATCGCTTTTCTGTTCGCGTACGACGGTATGTCCGTAGAACGAATTCAGCGCTTCCGTGCGCCCATCGCGTGCGAAGTCTTCCACGTGCTTAATCCAGACGGCAAACTCGAGCGGCGTGATGCGGCGCATTGCCGTCAGTCGTGGACCATCTGCACGAAGCGCCAACTCCAGACGCTTATAAAGGTCGCGAGTCTTGTTGCTGTCGCGCTTGAAAGTGGCGAGATACTGCAGAGCGTTTTCGATCAGGGCGTGGTACATGCCGACTTCAACCGATGCAGCCTCAAAGTTTTCGCGGGCGGTGTGCTGTTCGGCGGCGCCAAGATGTGCGCTGGCAAACAGGATCGTCGCCTTAAGTCGTTTCGAAGGATCTTTGCTCAGCTCGATCTCTGCGCGTTCCTCTTTGACGATCATCTTGAACGGCGGCGGCGCAGTCAGCGGAGTGGGTTGTGGTTGCGCGTCCTGAGCATAGACTCCCTGAACACAAGCAAGCACCAGCAGCAGCAATGGCGCCGGAAGTACGAGCATGCGCTGTGTTTCGCGAGTCATGCGGAAGCGATTTCAGGGCTTCTTCTTAGCGCCCTCTCCTAACTGGATTTGTCGCCGGAGCGTTGGCAGTCGCAGTTTTACTTTGTCGATCTCGAGTTGATTGGATTTCGCGTCGGCGACGGTCAAAAACTTTTCATAGGATGCGAGTGCTTCCGAGTATTCTCCAAGATAATCGTGCGCCGTGGCAATAAAATAATGGGCCACCGTGATTTCAGGTTTAGCGGTCAGAATCCATTCGTACTCGGGAATAGCTTCCTGGTAACGTTTCGACTCGTAGAGCGCGGTAGCGAGATTCGCGCGTGCAACGTAGTCACCAGGAATAGCCTTCACAACCTGCCGAAGAATGTTTGCAGCTTCGAGAAAGCGACGCGCCTGGACCAGCGCCGCCGCGAAACCCAGAGCGTATTCGGGAGCGTCGGGTTTGAGCTCTGACGCTTTGCGATAGAGCTCCAGCGAACGGGCCGGATCTTCGGTGCGATATGAAGCACCGAGACGTCCGAGCAGCATTGCATTGCGTGGATTCTTTTCGAGAAGTTTTTCGAGCGCCTTGCGAGCCGTAGCGGGATCGCTGCTATTTGCGGCTTCGATCTCTTCCGGAGTTCCGACCACTCCGGCAGCGCCGTTTGCTGTCGTTGCTTGCACTTCAAGTCCGGCGGACTTGGCTACCGCCAGTGCCTCATCTGTTTTGCCTGCTTGTTGCAGCGCTTCAGCCAACCGCGACACTACAGTCTTGTCGCCCGGCTTCAACTTCGCGGCAGTTCTCAGATCTATGATCGCGAGGTCGAAATTCTTTTCATCTCTGAAAAGGTCTGCTCTTTCAAGTAGGGCCGGAATGTTTTCGGGTTCATCTGCAAGCACGTGATCGAGTGCAGTCTTCGCGGCCACTTTGTTGCCGCTTGCTCGCTCTGCGATTGCAAGACCAACCCATGCCGAAGCAGGCGCTTCGGCGTTCGCTATTGCTCGTTTCGCCAGGTCGAGGGCTTCCTTATTGTCACCCGCGCGCAGGCGCAGTTCTGAGAGCATTCGCAACGCCACTGCATCTTTGCTGTCAACAGTCAGAGCCTGACGGAAAAACTGTTCCGCGTCTTTGTCACGAGACTGCCTCATCAGCACCGCGCCGAGTGCGGAGTATGGAAGCGACCAGTTCTTCTTGTAAGAGATCGCGAGACGAAATGCTGTCTCAGCTTCGGCCAGACGCCCGAGAGAAGCCAGCGCGCTCCCGCGTTGAAACTCTGCTTCGGGAAATTCAGGTCGTACCTTCAACGCCTGCTCATAGAATCCAATCGCTTTTTCGAGGTCGCCACGCGCGTGTGCGCTCTGTCCGCGTTCGAACAATCGCACCGGATCAGTCGCATCGTCGCCAAATGTTTCCACCGTTTGTGCTGACATGCGGGGGCACACCGCTAGCAAGGCAAAGCATGCAGCGATCGGCAAGAGTCTCTTCCAGAATGAGGCACTCAAGTCAGACATTTGAAGAACAAGCCGGGGAGGTTTGGATGTTAGCACATTCGCTTCAGATTCTCGCGGATCTGTCGCTGAGATGCTGGTTGCGTAGCAATTGATGCATAAGCTAACATGCGGTTCTCCAATGAACATAATTGCCAAGGAAGAAAGACTGCGCGTTCTCTTTCGTGAACTGGAGTCAGTAATCGTCGCTTACTCAGGCGGCGTCGATAGTAGTTACGTAGCGTACATTGCAAACCAGGAATTGGGTCCGCGTGCAGTATGTATTACCGGCCAATCAGCCAGCCTCCCCGGGTTTCAACGCGCCGAGATCGATCGAGTTGTTGAAAAGTTTGGTTTTCACCACGAGGTGATCCACACGGAAGAGCTCGAGAATCCGGATTATCAAGCAAACAATGCGAACCGTTGCTTTTTTTGTAAGGACGAGTTGTACGGCAAGCTCGAATCGCTAGCGCGTACGCGCGGGATCAAAAGCATTGTTGACGGCTCTACTGTTGATGACCTTGGTGACTTTCGTCCTGGCCGGCAGGCCGCGGCGCAACATGCGGTGCGTAGTCCACTCATCGAAGTTGGTTTGAGTAAGAATGAAGTGCGCGAGTTGAGCCGCAAGGCGACATTGCCGACGTGGGACAAGCCTGCGAGTCCTTGCTTGTCGTCACGCATTGCATATGGAACGACTGTTACGATTGAACGGCTGAGCAAAATCGATCGCGGTGAAGAGATTTTGAGAGAGTTTGGGTTTCGAGAGTTCAGAGTCCGTCATCACGATCAACTGGTCCGGCTCGAGATAGCGCAGCCTGAGATGGATCGCGCGTTGCGAAAAGAAGTGATTGATGAGTTGGCGAAGCGATTTCGTGAATTGGGATTTAAATACGTGACGCTCGACCTTGACGGGTTTAGAAGCGGATCGCTGAATGAAGTTTTAGATTAGTTTATCCACAGATTTACACAGATTTGGAGAGGCTCCAATGGTAAGCATGTATAGCACGACATACGTAGACGACATTAGAGAGATCAAAGAAGAGAATCCGTTTGAGTCGATGATGTCGCGATTCGATCGCGCGGCACAGTTGCTGAATCTCGATCCGGATCTCTACGCCGTATTGAGAGTTCCCAACCGCGAGTTAAAAGTCTACATCCCCACCAAAATGGATTCTGGACGCATTCAGGTCTTCGAAGGTTACCGCGTTCAGCACAACTTTGCTCGTGGTCCAGCAAAGGGCGGAATCCGCTATGCGCCCGACGTGAGTCTCGATGAAGTCAGAGCTCTCGCCGCGTGGATGACGTGGAAATGTGCTGTCGTCAACGTACCGTTCGGAGGTGCCAAGGGAGGCATCATCTGCGATCCGCAGCAGATGTCGATGGGAGAACTCGAGCGCATGACCCGCCGCTATGCCGCGGAACTGCTCGACTTCATTGGACCGGAGAAAGACGTCCCGGCTCCGGACATGAACACTAACGAGCAGACTATGGCGTGGATCATGGACACTTACTCGATGCACGCACGCCACACGGTTAACGCGGTTGTGACCGGCAAGCCGATTGATCTCGGCGGCTCAGCCGGCAGACGCGAAGCGACAGGCCGCGGCATACTTTTTGTTGTCAACGAAGCAATCAAGCGGTTCAAGATGACTCCGGCCGAGACTCGTGTAGTGGTTCAGGGCTCGGGAAATGTTGGCGGAATCGGCGCCGAACTCCTCCATAAGACTGGTTATAAGGTTGTAGCGATATCGGACATCCATGGAGGGGTTTACAACCCGAACGGCATTAACATCCCTAAAGCTCTGGAGTACGTGAGGACCACGCGTTCTTTCGAAGGCTATGAGGGAGTGGAATTCGTCAACAATCAGGAATTGCTTGAACTTCAGTGTGACGTGCTGGTCCCGGCCGCTACTGAGAACCAGATAAGCTCGCACAATGCCGATAAACTTAAGTGTAAGGTGCTGGCAGAAGGTGCGAATGGTCCTACCACAGCGGCTGCCGACCAGATCCTTCACGAAAAAGGGATCTTTGTTATTCCTGACATCCTGGCGAATGCGGGCGGTGTGACGGTGTCGTATTTTGAGTGGGTGCAGGATCGGATGGGCTATTTCTGGCGCGAGGATGTGGTCAACGAGAGACTGCAGGACAAGATGGTTGCGAGCTTCAACGATCTGTGTCGTTTTGCCGACTCGCACAACGTGGATACGAGGACCGCAGCGTACATGTTGGCGATAGACCGTGTGGCCTATGACACGCGTATGAGAGGCATCTACGCGTGACCGAAAAAACATAAGTTGATCGACGCTAAGTCATGAAAAAGGCTTGATTTCCGATTTAAGGTAGAGTATGGTCTGGCAGGATTTACGGCTCGGACCAGCGTTAAGATTTCTCAATAATTACGCAATGGTTTAAGGGACGAAATCGTTGACAAGGGGACGTTCATTTCCTATAAGAAATGAACTCAGTTCAGGAGCCACTCGGGAATAGTAATTGGCGGTAGTAGAGCACTCTCAGAAAGGCCGAAGTTCTCTGTTTACGCCGCGGTCCGAGAGACGCCGCTGGACCTGTTGGTCCATGCGGTTCAAATGAATTGACAAACTGTAGTTGGGGCCTCCGCGGGAGAAGGGTGTTGGTACTTGTTCCGTTACGGCGGCACTATTACGAATTCTTATTACTCATTTCGCAGGAGGAATGCGATGAGACTCGCACATAGGGCGCTTATAGCTGCGCTCGTTTCGTTGGTGCTGTGTGCCGCAGTATCAGCACAGACTTTGCGG
>DASYSD010000025.1:0-7788 GCA_036003745.1 Pyrinomonadaceae bacterium | reverse complement strand
AAAACGCCGAAGGCGTTGGCGAATTTCAGCCCAGGGTTGGAGCGCAGCGACAACCCTGGGACAATCGTTCAGCATTCTCCTGAACCCTGTAAGGGTTCGCCTCGGGATGAACCCTTACAGGGTTAATGTCTTTTCTTTATGTGATCCCCAGGGTTCTCGCTACACTCGAACCCTGGGCTGAAATTAGCCAACGCCTTCGGCGTTTTCAAACTGAACCACTACCCGAAGATTGTATTTTAATCCTTTGAGTAGCGATGCGCAGGCGAGCGGCAGGAGGGGAAATGATGAGCCCTTTGAGACGGTGGCGTTCTTCGGACTGATTCGACAAGGCGACACGCTCTGGGCAGCCGGCATCGATGGGATCTATAAGGTGGAAAACGGTAAGGTTGAACGGACAACTGCTCTACCGTCTTTTGAGCAGGTCGGACCATTCCATGTGAGCTTCTCGATGCCTAAGCTCGTTCTCGTGCTAACGAGCGTGAATCGACGAGCTTCGATCAGTGGCAGCGTCCCGATGTTGGTTCCACGTTGACCGCAAGATGTCACCGTCGGTTTTGTCGATGGCAGTCTCGAGCGCGTTATTGACCACCGGAGGTGTGAAAGCTCTAGACAGGATGAACAGGATGTCTTCAGGATTATCAGAATTCCTGTTGAGCTTCCACGATTACAGGATGCATTAGCCATCGTCTTTTAGATCTGCAACAACGATCGGCGATGTGAACGTTTTATGCACCGGGCATTTGTGCGCGATTTCTTTTAACCGTGTGCGCTGATCTTCCGTGAGTGCGCCAGTGAAACTGACGGAACGCTCGATGCGGTGAATGTAGCCCTCCTCGTTTTTCGTACACTCCTGACAATCTTTGGCGTGTATCCGACCCTGTCTCAGACGCACCTGAACCTGCTCCAATGGCCACTGCTTTCGTCGGGCGTAGAGTGTTACTGTCATCGAGATGCAAGTGCCGAGCGCGGCGAGCAATAACGTATAGGGATCAGGGCCGGCGCCGTCACCGCCGGCACTGGCAGGCTCATCCGTGATAAATGTTTGTCCGTCACCATACTGCACTTCATTCCGCAGGTATGCTTGAGAAGTTACAACGACGTCGCTCATGTGAGTTCTCCGTTCTATCCACAGATTACACAGATTATACAAGGCTGCTTGCGGTTGGCTTGGGCACGCGGCTACACTCGCGCGTTCCAAAGATCCGTACCGTTCTGAGGCTGTTGCATGAAGATTCATGAATATCAGGGAAAAGAACTCTTAAGAAAATATGGGGTGCCGGTTCCGCGCGGCATCGTGGCGCGCTCGCCTGAAGAGGCTTATCAGGCTGCAAAGGAACTCGGCGGCGACATCGTCGTCGTGAAAGCGCAGATTCACGCCGGTGGTCGCGGTAAGGGCGGTGGTGTGAAGTTGGCTCGCAGCGCTGATGAAGCGCGTGAGATCGCTCGGCAAATGCTGGGTATGAAACTCGTCACACATCAAACCGGTCCCGAGGGCAGGGAAGTACACGTGCTGCTGATCGAGGAAGGCTTGCCTATCGATAAAGAATTCTATCTGGGGATCGTGCTCGATCGTGCGTCGGGCAGACAGGTATTCATGGCTTCATCAGCAGGCGGAATGGACATCGAAGAAGTTGCCGCGAAGACACCGGAAATGATCCTGAAAGAGACGGTTGATCCAGCCGTTGGCTTACAGCCATTTCAGGCGCGCAAGCTGGCGTTTGGTCTGGGTTTGCCCGGTCCTCTGGTGGGCCAGGCAGTGAAGTTCATGCAATCACTCTATTCTGCATACGAGCAGATGGATGCGTCGCTCGCCGAGATCAATCCCTTTCTGCTGACAAAGGATGGCCGTCTGATCGCGCTCGACGCAAAGATCAACTTCGACGACAACGCTTTGTTTCGTCATAAAGATTTTCTTGACCTCCGCGATCTTAATGAAGAAGAGCCGCTGGAAATCGAAGCGTCGAAATTCGATCTCAATTACATCAAGCTCGACGGCAACATCGCGTGCATGGTGAACGGCGCCGGCCTCGCGATGGCAACCATGGACATCATCAAACTTGCAGGCGGCGAACCGGCAAACTTTCTTGACGTGGGTGGGGGCGCATCGCAGGAGAGAGTTGAGGCGGCATTTCGAATTCTTCTGGCCGATGAAAACGTGAAGGCAGTTTTGATCAATATCTTCGGCGGGATTGTACGTTGCGACATGGTGGCGCGCGGTGTAGTTGAAGCTGCGAAGAATCTCGGCATCAAGGTGCCAGTTGTAGTGCGACTCGAAGGCACAAACGTCGAAGAAGGTCAGAGAGTCATTCGCGAGTCGGGACTTAACTTTACTGTGGCCGACGGAATGAAGGATGCCGCAGAGAAAGTGGTCGGGCTCGCGGCTTGAGCCACGGATTACGCGGATGAATAGAGCGATACTGTTGAAATGGTTCGTTCGCGTCAGTCGGTTCGGCCTTGCGGCGTTGTTTCTGTTTACGGCGATTGCGAAGCTGGCGATCATCAAAACCTTTGTCAAGAACATGGGTGAGTTGTTGAGCTCATCCGGATTCGATTACCAGCGCTGGTCCTGGCCCGCAACGATTGTGGTGATCGTCACTGAGATCATCACTGCGTTACTGCTGATTGCCCCGCGCACGGTGAGAATCGGGGCGTTGTGTGCGGCGGTATTGTTGATAGGCTTCGCATCGTATGCGCTTTATTACGTTTACGGGTTGCATGGCGAACCACTGGAGTGTGGCTGCTTTGGCGGCATCATTGCCAGCCAGCTTGGAGTGAAAACAGCACTGAGAAATCTGGCTTTACTGATACCCGCACTAGTGGTTTGGTTTGGATATCGAAGAACTCGGAAGGAGTTACTCATTGGCGAGCATTGAATTTTGGGGTGGTGTCGGCACCGTCACCGGATCGAAATATCTGGTCCGAACCAACCGCGCGCGCGTCCTCGTTGACTGCGGATTATTTCAGGGTCTCAAGGAGTTGCGGGAGCGCAACTGGCAGGACCCGCCTTTTGAGCCAGTCTCTCTCAATGCAGTCCTCATAACGCACGCGCACATCGATCACACCGGTTATCTGCCGCGCCTGGTCCAACAGGGCTTTCGTGGTCCGGTTTACTGCTCACGCGGCACCGCAGACCTGTTGAAGATCCTTTTGCCGGATGCGGGACGTTTACAGGAAGAAGACGCCGACTATCGCAATCGTCACAATCTAACCAAACACAAACCGGCGTTGCCTCTCTACACTGAGAAGAATGCATTCGCCACACTGGAGTTGTTGCAGCCGGTTCCGAATACAGGCGAGCCCACACAGGTTGCCCCAGGCATTCGCGCCAGTTTCAGAGTCGCCGGCCACATTCTCGGGTCCAGTCTGGTGCTGCTGGAGGTTGACCACGCGTTAGCTGACGGACAAGGACGTCGCATACTCTTTTCCGGTGATTTGGGCCACTACGATCAACCAATCATTCGTGACCCAGAGCCGCCATCTGCCTGCGACTACTTGTTGGTCGAGTCGACTTACGGCGATCGCCTGCACGATCCTGAAGATCCGAAAGTGGCGCTGGCGCGAATCATCAGTGACGCTGCCCAGCGCGACGCTCCAGTATTGATACCAGCATTTGCGGTCGGTCGCACGCAGGAACTGATCTATTTGATTCGGGAACTGGAAGAGGAAAAGGCGATTCCGGTTTTGCCGGTGACGGTTGACTCACCGATGGCCGCCGCGGCGACGGCGGCATACGCCAATCGCAAAGAAGAACAGGACGAGGCTTACACAACCATCCTGACGCAACAGAAACATCCTTTGCGAACACACTCGATGAATACAGCTTCATCACGCCAGGAATCGAAACGACTCAACGATGCAAAAGGGGCGCGCGTGATTATCAGCGCATCCGGCATGATGACTGGCGGTCGCGTTTTGCATCACGCTTTGCGTCTGGTACCTGATCCCGAAACAACGATCGTTTTTGTTGGATATCAGGCAGCGGGCACCACCGGACGTCGCATACTCGATGGCGAACCGGAAGTAAAAATTCTGGGGCAATGGGTGCCGGTGCGCTGTCGTGTGGCAAAGATCGGCGGTTTCTCCGCTCATGCTGATTGGGCCGAAGTTCTTCGCTGGCTGGAAGGGATGGAAAGTGGTGTACCGCGCCAAACTTTCTTAACGCACGGAGAACCCGAAGCGGCAACGGCGATGGCCGGACATATCAAAGAGAAGTTTGGCTGGAACGTCCACGTTCCACAGTACGGGGAGAAAATTGAGTTGGTTTAGAATCGGCCGCACTCCAAGGAGACGCCCATAGGACTTATGCTTTTTTGCTATACTGCCGCATTTCAAACGTCTGACATATTTCGAGGAGCTTTAATTAATTGAGCGTACTAGTTGATAAATCTACACGCCTGATCGTTCAGGGCCTGACAGGAAAAGAGGGAACGTTCCATGCCAAGCAGATGGTCGAGTACGGAACCAACATTGTCGGTGGCGTGACGCCGGGTAAAGGTGGCGCCACTCACGAGGGAATTCCTGTTTTCAACACTGTTGCCGATGCAGTGAAAGAAGCAGGAGCAAATGCATCGGTAATTTATGTGCCTCCTTCATTTGCTGCTGACGCGGTAATGGAAGCGGCTGATGCCGGAATTCCAGTGGTGGTTTGTATTACCGAAGGCATTCCGACGCTCGACATGGTTAAAGTAAAGGAATATTTGAAAGACAAGTCCACACGTCTGATTGGACCAAACTGCCCGGGCATCATCTCACCGGGCAAATGCAAAATCGGAATCATGCCGGGACACATTCACCGCGAGGGAAACATCGGCGTCGTCTCGCGCTCCGGAACGTTGACGTATGAGGCTGTCGGACAGTTAACCGCACTCGGGCTGGGCCAGTCGTCTGCCATCGGTATCGGCGGCGATCCGATTGTTGGTACCACGCACGTTGATGCCTTGCGGTTGTTTCAGGCCGACGACGAGACGATTGGAATCGTGATGATCGGCGAAATTGGCGGCAGTGCGGAAGAAGAAGCAGCCGCCTTTGCGAAAGAGAATGTGACCAAACCGATCGTTGCGTTTATAGCCGGACAAACGGCCCCGCCGGGAAGACGGATGGGCCATGCAGGAGCCATCATTGCCGGAGGCAAGGGAACGGCGGCAGAAAAGATGAAAGCGCTCGACGAAGCGGGGATTCATGTTGTTAAGTCACCGGCTGATATCGGTAGGGCGATGAAGGAAGGCCTTTGACAGGATTTACAGCATGATTACATGATTTATCCTGTTCATCCCGAACAATCCTGTTAATCCTGTCCAAACAGAACAATAGAAACAGAGCACTCAAAACATGTCATCCAATCTTACTTTCGGAATCATCAAACCCGACGCAGTGCGCGCGGGTCACACTGGATCGATCATTCAGAGAATTCTCGACAGCGGTTTCAAGATTCGCGGACTCAAGTTGATCCACATGAGCAGGCAGCAGGCAGAGGGTTTCTACGCAGTCCATCGCGAACGTCCATTCTTTGCTGGTCTAACTGAGTTCATGTCCAGTGCGCCTTGTGTGGTCATGGCGCTTGAAAAAGACAGTTCCGTAAAAGCATGGCGCGATCTGATGGGTGCGACAGATCCAGCCAAGGCCGATGCCGGCACACTGCGAAAAGAGTTTGGTGGTTCGGTCGGGGAGAACGCCGTCCACGGTTCTGACTCTGACGAAAACGCCGCCATCGAAATCTCCTACTTCTTCAGTCGTTTAGAACTCGTTTGAGCCGGAATGAAGTACTGTCCGCAATGTAAAAGACAGTTCAGCGAAGCATGGCTGAGCTTTTGTTCGGATGACGGTACGCCGCTCGTACAGGAACTGACACCGGCCGCAGATCCCAACTGGGATCCAAGAATTCGCCAGACTAAAGTAGAAACACCTGACGAGCAGGCTACTCAGTGGCTTCCACGCGAGCCGCCCGTCGCTGGCGGCTGGATTGCGCCGGATGAACGCCCGCCAATGAACCCGGGAGTGTGGCAGCCGCCGGCTCCGCCTTTGGCATATCCGCGCAGAAACAGCGCCAGTCAGGCTTTGGCACTCGCGTCGATGCTTACCGGCATTGCGGGCATTTTGCTGGCAGGCTGTTTCGGCCCGGTCCCCGGAGTCATTGCATTGGTGCTGGGCCTGATCGCACTCTCGCAAATCAAAAAGTCGCCCGAGAAATACACTGGGAGAGGAATGGCAATAACGGGAGTCGTCATCGGCGCACTTACCATCGCTTTTTACGTGCTCTTGGTTATCTTCTGGATTCTCGCGGCGGCCCTTAGTTGATTTTGCGAGCGGTGGTTTAGAATTCATCTGCGATGAAGCGCTGTTCCACCTGTAATCGGACGTACGACGATCCTAATCTCAGTTTTTGTATCGACGACGGCACACCACTGACAACAGTTGACACGGAAGACGACACAACTGTCGTCAGGCCACGAAATACCGAAGACGGCGATTGGAATGCAGTGGCGTACCAGCCGCCAGGTTCGTACGTCCCGCCGGGTACTGGCGATGTTAAGCGCAGGCGAGCGTGGCCGTGGGTGCTCGGAATCGCCGGAGCGTTTCTGCTTGGAATTCTGGCCCTCTCGATAGCTGCGGCGATTCTCGTTCCGAGAATGATGCGTTCAGCAGGGAACGAGCGCGCCAGCAGTAACACCAATCAGGTCGACAATGGAAATATCGCGACGGAGACCAACTCAAACTCCAACGCGAATGAACACATTGACACACCGCCACCGGCGGATCACGAGCAGGTCCTGGCGCAGTTAACGAATCTCGAACAAGAGTGGACAGTTGCAAATCTCAACGCCGACAAGAAAAAACTTGATCGAATTCTTGCTGACGACTTTGTCGGTCAGGGGGAACAGGATGAGCTCCAAAGCAAAGTCGACTACATTCGCACTATCGAACGTAATACAGACGTTGACAAGTGGGATTTCAGCAATTTGAAACTTACCCTGGTTGGGGATCGAGCCACCTTAAGCGGGATCATCACTTACTTCCTTGACGATCGCAGTGTATCTTTTGATTTCACTGATAAGTTCGTGTGGCGCGATGGCAGGTGGCAGGCAACTGGTGCGGAAATAAAGCGAAGAGGAACTCCAGAAGTTGATCTTTAAGTTTTCTCTGTGCCACCTCTGTGTTCTCTGTGTCTCTGTGGTTACTGATACTCGGCTACAAACAACCACAGAGGCACAGAGAACACATAGGTGGCACAGAGAAGAGAGTTGAATAAGAAGAATGTCAATCATAGGTGAAGTAATCCAATCGACGAAAGCAATTATCCAGGGAATGGGTGTGACTCTGTCGTACATTCCCAAGCGTAAATGGACCGTGCAATATCCCGACGAGCCAGTCACCGTGCAACCGCGTTATCGCGGACAGCACCTGCTACACGTTGACGAACTCGGACGCGAGAAGTGCGTGGCCTGTTATCTGTGTGCCGCCGCGTGTCCATCGGAGTGTATCTACATCGTCGCAGCGGACGACCCGCGACCAGCCGAACAGCGCGTTGGCGTTGATGAGCGATATGCCGCTGTTTACAACATTGATTACGGGCGTTGCATCTTTTGCGGTTACTGTGTCGAGGCCTGCCCGAAAGACGCCATCACTCACGGCTACAACTTTGAGCTATCCGTTTACAGTCGCGCAGATCTCCTCAAGACCAAAGATGATTTACTGATCACCAAACAACTACAGTCGAAAAACTACCGCGTCGCTCTGTCGCACGAAGATGTGGATTCAGAGTACAAAGAAGTCTAATCCACAGATTACGCA
>DASYSD010000024.1:0-22745 GCA_036003745.1 Pyrinomonadaceae bacterium | reverse complement strand
AGCAGTCTCATGTCAAAGAGCAAAACAGCAATAGAGCAAACGCAGACGCTGCGGCGTCGTGGTCAGAGTGTGCCTAAAAATCTCTTGACAGCGGAGACCGCTTCATAGATGGGCTGAAATTAGCCAACGCCTTCGGCGTTTGCCCGCTCGGCGGCGGGTTGGTGCTATGGGCAGTTGCTCGCGATTGTGAAACTTGGTCCATCATCAATGGCGACGGTCCCGCTCTGTGAATTTGGTACGCTGACTGTCGCCGTCACAGTGCTGACATTTCCAGACGTATCCGTCACCTTCAACGTGATTACATAAACGCGTCCGTTGCCGTCTCCTTTTCGTTCCGCGCGCAGTTGCACTGATTTGCAATCGGGCGCGATCACGATGTCGTTGATAGTGCTGCCGTCCGCCGTGGCGTCGTCCGGCTCATCACTGTAAACGCTAACAATGTTCACGCTACCGATGCCGAGGTTGGGATCGCAATTGTCGCTGACGCTCGCAACCAGATTGCTTAGGTTGAACGTTGTGTACGTGTGATTTGGAGACCACAACGTGTCATTGGTTGTGGTAATGCTTGGCGCCTGCGTGTCGTTAACAGTCACCTTGAAGCTACAACTTGGCCCAGCCGTGCTCGTACACGTAACGGTTGTTTGTCCTACCGGGAAGAACGAGCCTGAAGGATGATCGCACGTAACTGTGCCGCAGCTTTCGCCCGAAGGTTCCGTATAAGTGACAACCGCGCCGCACTCGTCCGGGTCGTTCGAAACTGAAATGTCAGAAGGACACGTCAGTACGCACGGAACTTCGGTTTCAAACGCGCCGATATCCGTGCCGTCGCTGGTCGCTTCATTTGGAACACCAGGGTCGTCGACGGTACGGGGCTCACCACGTTGATCAGTTGTGGCGCCGGCTGCGACGCCCGCGTCGATCGCGTCACTGCCTGCCAAAGGCTCCATTGTCCTGGTTGGACCACCATTGTCGGCCAGTGCCGCGAGCATCGCGTTGGCCCCCGTGAGATCACCCGTGCCAGTGAAGCCCGTTGCCTCGGTCGCCACGCCCAGCAAGTTGTGGCCATTGCTGGCGACCGCACCATCGACGTTTGGTCCTGGAGTGAACGCGCCGGGATTGCTTCCCGTACCGTTCGCGGCGGTATTGTCGGCGACGATCGCGTTTTCCAGAGTCACACTTGCTGGTCCAACGCGAATGCCGCCGCCAGTTCCTTCAGCAGCGTCGCGCGGTGGCTTGTTGGCGCCACCCTGGTTAACTCCAGTGTTGCCTGCCTGAGCGTTATTTCCACTCAAGGTTCCGTGCTTCAGATTGATCGTGGCGGCATTGTTATTCGTCAGCGCACCGCCGTGCGCAAGTCCGCCGGCGCCGTGCATGCCGCAATTGAGACCACCGTTTGTTTGCCCGCCATCGCCACCGTTGCCGCCGGCCGCTGAATTGTTGGCGAAGGTCGCAGTGTTGACGACAAGGCTGCCACTGTCGGCAAAGATTGCACCCCCGCGAGCCGCGCCACCGTCGCCGGCGTTGTGAGCGCCGAGACACGTCGAACCGAAAGCATTGCCGCCATTTCCTCCGTTCGCTGCTGCGAGATGGAACGTGGAGTTGGTGACCGTGGTATTGCCGAGGCTGTACACGCCACCGCCATTCGCTTCTCCACCAGGATTGGCTCCATTGCCGCCGGTGCCTGATTCACCGCCGTTAGCGATCGTACTCTCAAACGTCGTGTCATTGACGGTTGCAGTTGTACCGCTACCAACCCACAGTCCGCCGCCCTGGGCCAAGCCACCGACGCCACCGTTGGTCTGACCGTTTTGATCCTGATTGCCACCGTTGCCACCGTTAGCGGCACTGTTGTCGATCTGCGAGAGGTTGATGTTGAGCGTGCCGCTGTCCAGATAGATCGCGCCTCCTTTAGCGGCGGAGCCTTCACCGTTGTTGAAGTTGCCGCCGTTTCCGCCGTTCGCATTGTTCGCTGTAAATCTGCTACCGGAAACGATGATGTTGACGCTGCCGGTGGCAGTGGCCAGACCACCGCCGTGGGCTTCGAGCGTCGTGTGTTGGTTCACAATCGTGTCACCTTTGCCGATTGCTTCGCATGATTCGATTTTAACGTTCGTGAGAGTCAGGCTGCCGCCGTTGAGGATGCCGCCTCCTGTGCCGGGACTGTTTTGTGCCGCAGGGTTGGTGCTCATGCCGCTCGTGCCATCGTCAGCAGCTTTGCCGTTCTGAATTACAAGATCCTGGAAGATAGCTGTCACGCCCGATGCGGTGATGTGGAAAGCCCGGTCGCGAGTGCTTCCCGCATTCAACGCGCTGGCGTCGATGATGGTCGCATTTGGTCCAGCCGAACCGCCGCCAACGATCGTCACAGAGTGAAGGGTCGTTGTGATGTCCAGGTCGCCTGTTGCTGCAGCGTTCTCCTGGGCGGCGTTTGTCAAAGTAAGTTGATAAGTGGTCGCCGGTTGCAGGTTGATGATCACCGGATCCACGTTCGGATCGGCGTTTGCGGCAAGGATTGCGCCGCGCAAACTGCAATCATTGGCGGCAAATGTGCAGGCGGTAGCGCCCGCATTGTCGTCAGTTCTATCGACATCAAGTGTCGTTACGAACGGCGTTAAGAGAGACGCAGAAGCCGTTCGGGGAACAGATGAACGCGAAGCTGCGCTGGGCGTGAAATTTAAAAACGCAACAGCCAAGAGGACGAGAATCAGTGTGGTCCAGGTGATTTTTCTTTTCATGCTCTGCTCCAGGGTAATTAGGGTTCGGCAGTGTCCAATAAGATCCAATTAAGAATCAATTGCTATTCATCCATGTCGTGTAACGAGAGGAGTGAGGCGGGCGTCCACAACGGCGCTCAATGCTAATACTTGCGTAGCTAATAAAGCCGCCGCTGAACTCATTCCGCACGGGAGCGGTAGGCTAGGAAACTTCTTGTCCAGGGATCCGAAGCCTTCTAATACACCTTTCGACTGTTGGACCGCAAGTAAAATCACGAGTGGAAGTTCAACCTGGATCGTCCCGCTGGAGTTAACGTGACTAAAAAGCGGGAGGTTCCGGAGGGGTGGCACCGCGGACTCGCTTTTGTCTTGAGACGATCGCCCTCAAGACAAAGTAGATCACGAAGGAGATAAACACTGTATCCAGGAGCATCCCAATCGCTAGTGTGAGCCAGGGCCGAGCGCTATCGGAAACCGCTGGCAATAGGTACATGAAGCACATAGGCCACCCAAAGAACCATATGATAAACGTCATCGAAGCATCGTCTTTGAACAATGCCCTAACAAACAGCACGGATATAAAGATGCCAACGGTAACGAGTATGCCAGTAGCAAAGGATGCAAGAAGAAGTTTCATAGGCGCCGTTCTCGCCTTACGTCACACAAGTTTGTCACAGATGAAAAACGGCAGGCTATTCAACCTGCCGTAAGTCATTCCTAATTCTGGTGAGCCGAGCAGGGCTCGAACCTGCGACCCGCTGATTAAGAGTCAGCTGCTCTACCAACTGAGCTATCGGCCCTCATGTGACGCGCGGAAAATTATACGTGCGGGGTTTGGAGTGTCAAGCAAGCGTCAGTCAACTCAACACTCATGAAACCAACTAAGCCGTTGCGCACTCGCTGTTGGAAAGGAGTTCGTGGACGGCGTTGATAAGACCGTCGACATCGGGTTTGGCAACGAATGCCGCGGCGCCGGCAGCGAGCGCTTCGCGGCGGTGAATCTCATACGCATCGCCTGTATAGAAGATGCACGGCACGTTCGGCGAAATGATCAGCAATCTCTCACACAACTCTATCCCTGTACCATCAGGCAGCCGCTTGTCGAGCACGTAAAGATCATATTCAGTGTTTTTAGCCATCCGGCATGCTTCTTCCATCGTTGCCGCGGTGTGAACCGTATAGTCTTCCTCCGACAACAACAACTGCAACATGTCAGAAGTGTCGCGGTGATCGTCGACACACAACACACGACATTTGGGGTTAGCCACAGAGAAAACCTCCTTGCACACAACTCAGCACTGTTTGGCTGTCCACTGGAAGCAGGAGAAAGCAGTGGGAACGCAAATTATAGTCGGGACGTCTCAAATCTGCCACCGCAGAATCGGCTGTTTTTTACTCGCTGATCTGGAACTGCCGCCGGATTGACGTTTTCCTATGATTACCTACGAAAATCGGATCGTCACCTTTCTTGCGATCCAGTAGTAGCCAAGGTGGGCAGCCCTCCTGCCCACCACCAGCAAAATAAAATTTGATTTCCGCACTGCGTTATTAATCTGGCCTGACGTTTTTTTGTGGGGGCTGATGGCTCTTCATCGCCTTCAAAAGCCGGTTCAGCACCTCCAAATCTTCATCTTCTGGCTCGAGTTGAAGGTACTTCTCCAGCGTTGTGGATGCGGCGTCCAGATCGCCCAGCTTGTGATACACAAGAGACAGGTTGAAATAAACCAAAGAGAACCCCGGTTCAATGTGCGCTGCGGCTTCGTAGTGAAGTTTTGCAAGCTGCAAATCGCCGGCATCGTAGTAGAGATTCGCGAGGTTGTAGTGGGCTTCGACGTGCCGCGGATCGTTCTTCAATGAAAGCGTAAAGTTGTCGAGCGCGTTTGGGATCTGTCCACGTTCGAGATTGATGATGCCGAGGTTGCAATAAGCTTCTGCAACGTTGTCGCCTTCTTTAATTGCTTCCTGATAGTGCTCGGCTGCTGCTGCGTCACCTTGCTCGTGCAACAGCAGAGCTTCCTCAAAAGGCGTGAGCAGGCGAGCGATACGTGAAGTCTCAACTCTGAAGAGATTTAACTGACCCTGCAACTCGGCTTCGATCTGGCGAATGCTGTGACCCTGTGCACGCAGTTCACGCACACGACGAAACTGCGTGAGCGCGTTGAAGTCGTAGACGAAGTCGGGCGCCTCTGAAGACGGCGAAGCCTGAATGATGCCCTGTTCAGTCCAGCGACGAATGGTCTTCTCACTGAGCCCAAACAGTTGTTTGATCTCTTTGATTGAGTAGGAAGATTTGACACGTTGGTAATCTGCCTTCGAAGGGACAGGTGAGGGAAACGTGATTACCTTAGTACTCTGATCTTTCATTAGCCCCAAAAACTGGCTTCTGTGGCCTAACCGACCTTTCGTTTTTTCGCAGCACGAGGTTTAACGAGCGTAATTTGCGGCTTCTTTTTCTCAGCCGTCGCCGGCGCTTTCACCATTGGTTTGCGACTTGAAGCCTGCAAACTCTTCTTCAGCGCGCTCATAATATCAAGTCTCGGAACTTCTTCAACCGGTTCAAACTCGACCACCTTACGACCTTTGATCTTGGAATCGATCAGCGTGCGCAGCGCATTGAAGTAGTTGTCTGCTGTATCAATCTCGGAAAGACTGGTGGCCATCTCCTGAACGAGCGTTGTCGCCAGCTTCAACTCGTTCTTGTTCAATTTCGTTGCATCGAGTTTCTGCACGTTCTCGAGATCGGGCACATCTTCGATCTTCCGCAACTCGTGTGGATAGTGAAGCTTCTGCAACACCAAACCATCGTCATGCGGAAAAACGGCAACGAGATCTTCGCGATCGCGGAGAACCACTTTACCGATTGCGACCTTGCCGGTTTGCTTCATCACTTCGCGCAGCAGTGCATATGGCTTCTCTGAAACTGCGCCATCCGGACCGGCAAAGTAAGGAGCATCGTAAAACGTGCTCGGTATTTCGTCGCGATCGACAAAGCCGACGATGTCAACGGCCTTGGTTGTCTTGATCTTGATCTTCGCGATGTCGTCGGGTTCGACTATCGCATAACGATCAGGCTCGTACTGATAACCCTTTGTGATTTGATCGTTGCTGACAACCTGGTCGCACTTCTTGCAGCGCTTGTCGTAACCGATTGGACCAAAATCCTCGCGGTGCAACTGGTTGAACTGAATTTTTTCGCTGGTTTCGATCGCGTTATAGATGCGAACCGGGATGGCAACCAGCAGGAACCGAATGTGACCCTTCCAGATGGACCTCATATATCAAACTCTCCTCGGGCCGGATTATGCCACGGATTGCACGTAATTTCACCGATTATATTGAGTGGAGCAGGGCATTTCGCATTGCCCCGGCGCTTTGCCAGCGCTGTGCAGGGTCCTTTGCAAGGGCTCGATCGATGATTTCGCAGACCGCTGGCGGGATGTGCGGCGCGCGTTGCCGGAGGGGAACCGCTGTCTGTTCGAAGATCGCCCGGATGGTGTCGTTAACACTGCCGTTTTTACTCAAATCCAAAGCAAGTGAACCAGTTAAGAGGCTATAGGCGGTCATGCCGACGGCGTAGATATCTGACTGTGGTTTTACGTCGCGAAAGTTACGCAACTGCTCTGGCGGCATGTAGGCTAGCGTCCCCGCCATCTCACCGGCCATGGTCACCCCACTCATACCCGAGTGAGTAAAACTCTTCGCGAGACCAAAATCAGTCAGCTTGGCTAGGAGTTTCGGAGACCGACCGGAGACGAGGATGTTCTGATCTTTGAAGTCGCGATGGATGTAGCCCTGGTCGTGCGCGAACGCGAGGGCATCGAGCGATTGGGCAATGATGGAAATGCCGTCTTCGTAAGAAAGCTTTCCGCCCTGGTCTTCGGCGAGTTTTTGAGCGTCGCAACCCTCAACAAACTCCGTCACGAGATAGACCACGCCATTGTGTGTGCCGCGATCAATAAACTCGACGATGTTTTTGTGTTTTAGAGCTGCGGCTACGTCCATCTCGCGCATGAAGCGGCGCATCGCTTTGTCGCTGACAGCAAATTCAGGCAACAGTGTTTTGATAGCAACTGCCCGCCCCGTGCGTTGCTCTCTCCCGAGCATCACGCAACCCATGCCGCCACGACCGAGGAGCTTGACGGTTTCGTAACCGGGAATCGATTGCGGCGAACGCTTCAGCTCGATGCGGCAGTCTTCACAGAGAAAAGTCAGATGTTCGTCGGGCGAAGATGCCTGGGCCTGTTCTCGTCGACCGCAATTAACACACTCAACCATCACGAGCACAGGTCGTGCAGGCACTCCCGCGTCCTGAGTTGTTTCAGAAAGATCATTCGACTCGGCAGTGACTTCAACGATCAGAATAGTTTCGCCACACTGAATTCGATCGCCATTATTCAGAAAGGCATCCCGTACTCGATAACCGTTGAGGAAGGTGCCGTTAGTTGAACCAAGATCGCGCAGATAAGAATGCGGTGGATTCATTTCGAGCAAGCAGTGATGACGTGAGAAGTAACGATCGTTCGGAAGACACAGATGCGCATCGGGACTGCGACCGATCAGGAAGCTGTCGTGCTGAGTAAACGAAAAGATGCGGCCCTTGTACGGGCCCGCTGTGACTTTCAGATTGACCTGCATTGGGGATTAGCGATCGATCGATAGATCGTCAAATACCACTTCGTGGATGTCGCTGGTGTAAAGTCCGGCGCGACCATGTTTGAAGTTTTCAGTGTCAGTGATACGTGTCAAAAACTGACCGTTGGCATAAAACGACAACTCCGTGCCGCGGATTCTCACCTCGAGGACGTTCGGAGCGGCTCCAGAACGGATTGCATTCGATTTCGTCTTCGTTACAACCGGCGACTGGCCACCGTTTTTATGTTTGACGATTTCATACTCCGCCTCGTCTCCCGGATAAATCACCAGACCGTAATCCTCGAGTTGCTTGGCCTTCGACTGAGCGCAATGGACCAGCAAGCCGAAGCCCGACGCCGGCACACCACCATCGACGCTGCGAGCGGTAACCTTAACTGTCGCATTCTCGGTGCTGTAATCGTCGGAAGGTGCATACATCACCACGAAAGTGCCAGGCTTCGAAACCATGTGATACTCGCCGTCGTCGTACCAGATGCGGCCGTACGGTCCCGTGCCGACGCCCCATTTCATTTGACTGAAATCATCGTCAATCGATGAGGGGGCAGAGATATTTGAATTCGCGTTTGTGTTGGGGAGATTGGCATTCACCGTAACGTTGCTGTTGCGATTGTCGTTACGATTGTTTGCGTTGTAGTTCGCGTTCGTATTGGTTGTATTGAGACTTGCCAACGCGATGATCATCACCACAAGGCCAACGCCGATTATTAACACTGCTGCGAGTCCACCCAGGATCCACCAGATCGCATTCGATTTCTTACGAGGCGCAGTCGCCGGTTGCGGGGTCCACTGTGGTTGGGATGGCGGCGGCGGTGGTGGCGGTGCTGTCGTCGGTCGCGGACTAACAACAGGCGGCGGTGGGTGATAAATCTCAGTTGGTGGCGGTTCAGCCGTGTCTCTCGCAGACGGGTACCGGATCGTCGCGTTGGGATCGATCGGCGGCGCATCGGCCGTCAGCGGCGTGCCGTCCTCCAAACAAAAGTTCAGGGACAGATCCGTATAAGTTCGGTTGCAAGTGGGGCAGCGCTTCATTTGTGACGGCACAGCTTATAGGAAAAGCTCAAACCATCTCAAGCTCTAATACAGCAACACATTACGTAGATTAAGTTTTTCAGGTTCTAATTGGTTTTCCGCAGCGCCCGCAGAACTTGGTGCCGGCAGGATAACTGCTGCTGCAGTCGCGACAGAAGACTTCTACCGGCTTTGGAGTGCGCCAGTCGAGCGAGGCTGCGCCGATCGGAATTCCGCAGCGGCCGCAAAACCTTGTGCCGGCTGTGTATTCATGTCGACAACGGGGGCAGGTCACAGTGCCTGACATCGCAGGCGGTGGTTTAAGCTCACCCGAAACCGGTTGAAAAGTCGTATTACCGCAACGACCGCAGAACTTCACACCTTCGGCGAACCGCGAGTGACATTTAGTGCACATCACGACGACGAGAGTCGTTGAAGGCCCACCGTGTTTGCTGTCGAGACTGCCACCGCGCGAGGGACTAAGCTGATTGCTCGAGATCCCGATTTTTAATTGCGCTTCAATGATCTGTTCGGCAACGTCACTGCGAATTTCGATCACGCGTTCATCATCTGCCTCACCTGATTTCGAAACTCGAAGCACATGTTGTCCGGGCGCAAGCGAAGTGAGAATCACTCGACCCGAACGACCGACACTTCCGTAACGCTCGTCATCGACGTACACCTCGGCGCCGGACGGCGCCATGACGACCAACCGCGAATCCTTACGCTTCACGGTTTCTGAGCTCGCAGCGACAGCATCAGCAAATGTCTCGAACCATTCACTCGCACTCGCCGGACGATCATTAACGTCTTTGGCGAGCGCTTTCATGATCGACGCTTCCAAGTCGGCGCTGATGTCCGAACGCAAACTGGATAGTGTTGGCGGCGCCTGCATCAATTTCTGCGCGATCAGTTGAGTGATGTTGCCGGTGAAGGGAGGCCGGCCGCCGAGCATGTGATAGGCGATCGTACCGAGTGCGTAGATGTCGGCCCGTGCATCGAGTTCTTCACCAGGTTGCATCTGTTCCGGCGCCATGTATTCCGGTGTACCGATGATGCCTCTCGAAGCTGGACCACTCGCTGAAGTGACTTCAGATCGGTCCGCACCAACGATCTTCGCGAGCCCGAAGTCTCCCACTTTCACAAAACCATCTTCACCGCCAGTCTTTCGCTTCTGCTGCATCAGGAAGATGTTTGCGGGTTTCAGATCGCGGTGAAGAATCCCGGCATCGTGAGCTGCTTCTACTCCGGCGACAACCTGTTGCAGGATCGTCGCCGCTCGTTGCGGGTTGACGGTGCCTTCGCGGCGCAGCAGGTGAAAAAGAGTCTCACCCTGAACATACTCCATCACGAGAAAGAACACGCCGTCAGCGCTCTGGCCGAAATCGTTAACGTCAACAACGTTGGGATGACGTATAGACGCCGCGGCGCGTGCCTCACGTTCAAAACGGGCGATCGCTTCACCTTCCTGAAGATCTTCGTCATTGAGAATGTCGGGACGAACTGTTTTTACTGCGACCTGACGGGTGAGCAGGTTTTGATCGCGCGCCAGATAGACCTGGCCCATGGCGCCGCGACCGAGACGTTTCTCGAGCAGATAACGTGAGGCAAGTAGTCGTGGTCCAGGCAGAGTATTCTTGGTGTTTACCTGGTCCTCTGGACAGATCTCCACGTCGTCTTCGAAGCACTGTTCACAACGGGGACACTCGCGCATGAATTACTGAATGGTGATCTCCGAGTTGTTTTAAGCTGCTGCCGGAAGATCTGTGCAACACGCCGAACAACGCGTTGCGGCCAGCGGAATTGCCGTCAGACAACGCGGACAGTCCTTCGTGTTTGGTGGCGGCGGCGGTGCAGCGCGCAGACGGTTGATGGCTTTGACGACCATGAACACCACAAAAGCGATGATGAGAAGGTTGACGATGTCGTTGATCAGCACGCCGTAGGTAATCACGGGCAAGCCTTTCAACTGTGCATCAGCGAGTGAGACCGGGCGCTGTCCGGAAAGATCGATGAAAAGATTTGAAAAGTCAGCTTTGCCGAGCGCCATGCCAATAGGCGGCATGATGACGCCTTCAACGAGCGACGTAACTATCTTTCCGAAGGCTGCGCCGATGATTACTGCAACTGCCAGGTCGATCACATTTCCCCGAGCGATGAATTCTTTGAATTCTTTCCACATGGCTGTGTTCTCCTGTTGTTTTTGTCAGTGACAGTTCTTCGCTGCTTTGAATCCGGCCTTTTCCGCTTCCTCTGTTGTCTTAAAAACTACCTTGTTTGCATCGGAGATCTCTTTGGCAGGCTGGCAGCCGTTCGGATAGTAAGTCTTCGATTGTTTGTCGGCGACGATTTCTGAATCATCGGTTGCTGCCGCTTCTGCTGCTGCGTCTGCCTCTTCTTTGGCCTGTCTTCTTTCGGCCACCAGATCCTCAGCCGAGGTGTCCAGTAATCGAAAACTTGGAGCGCCGGCAACAGTGGTGACGAGCAACTGAAAATCAGCACAGCGCAGTTGTTGTCCTTTGGACCTGTAGGATGACCACGCGCCGTTAACCTGTAACGACTGGGAGATCAACTTAACAAACTCTTCTGTAGTGTGGGCCTTGTACGTTTCGTCGAAGCCGATCCAGATGGAAGTGAGCTTGTCGTCAGTGAGATCGAGCGAGATGCTTCGCACTCCCTGAAACTTCGTTTTGTCGATCGTTTCGTCGAAATAGGGATTGATCGTCGTTTTAGAGACTCCAAAAGGATCAGCGCGGCCAAACTTGGTTTGCGGAACGCGCGCCTTGATCTGTTCTTTTGTCATGCCCAGCTGAAACCCTGATAACTCGGGTGCGGCCGGTAGTTCGCTGATCTTCTTCGTGCATTGGGCAGACGCAGATTGGACCAACAGGAGGAGCAATAGTGGGAACAAGAAGACTCGAAGCATGCGTGAGATTATACGCGGCGACCCGCGGATTGCGCTAAAGCATCAAGGGTGAACCAGAGACCGAATAATTCCCTCGAGAGTTGCGGGCTCAAAAGGTGTTGAGACGTACTCGTTGCAGCCGGCGGCGAGTGCCTGTTCGCGAAACTGCTCTGCGCCATAAGCGGAGACGGCAACAATCGGCACTGACGTCATCGACTCCAGATCGCGTATCCGCCGCGTGGCCGAGAGCCCGTCGAGCTGCGGCATCTGCATGTCCATGATGATGAGGTCGGGCGACTCAGTTTGGGCTTGATTTATAGCCTGGATTCCATTCTCAGCCTCGACGACACGAAACCCTCTGCGTTCAAGCCAGGTGCGCAGTAAGAGACGCGTATCGTCAAAGTCGTCAACGACGAGAATAGTGCGTGGACCGTTGGTCGCCGTGCTCATAGCAAGCCTGAGTTTCGGGGGACCTGGGGGGTTGGCCTAAGCCTAACAAAAAACGCGAGTTTGGGGAATGAAATTCGCCGCGGATAAACGCGGATCAGGCAGGCGATCACCAAATTATCTTCGTGGTGCAGCTTGCAGTCGTGATGCAAGAGGGATCGAATCCGTCAACTACTACGGTTGCGGTGATGTTTTCGAACCCATTTGCGCCCGTGGTAGTTGCTTCTATTTCACGATTGTTTTGACCTTTCACGATTCTTCCTGCGCTGAGATTCCACTGGAAGGATGGTGGATTATATGGATCCGCTTTGCCTTCGATGACCAGCACAGAAAATATGAAAGGCTTCGATTTCTCCATCTCTGCGGGACAGGATACTTTGATCTCTGGACACGGCGGCGGCGGCGGATCACAACTCCCGCCATCGACCGTAGTGACGGTTAACGCAGCCTCAGCTTTTCCACCCTTGCCGTCTGTTACGGTAACGCGAACTTCATGTGGTCCCCGCTTCACGTTATTCAAATCCCAGGTGACGAAATCGCCTTTGCCTGAAATGGTCCCCTCGGTCGTTGCATACTCGTATTGCAGCGAGTCGCCATCGAGATCAGTTGCATTCACAGTCAAGTTCGCTTCAGGTCTAGAAATTGGGGACCACGGACAGATCTCTACCATGGTGGACGAGGAGGTAAACGAATCAATCAGTGGCGGTCGGTTGCGCTGCCGCCGCGGCTTCTGGTCTGCAGCGGGCATCGCAGCGATCAATGGAAAGACGAGAGCAAATGAGATCGCTAACAGCCGGTTCACGATTCCTCCATTCTCTCTCAACTGATCCAGGGTCATTAATGAGAGAGCTAAAGATGGATGTATAGGCTCTGAGTGCGAGTTTATGGTACCCGCGGCAGGGGTCGAACCTGCGACCTTTCGCTCCGGAGGCGAACGCTCTAATCCACTGAGCTACGCGGGCGTCAATAAAATGGCAGGTTTCAAAGAGATGGTTCAGGAGTGTCCCCCTTTTTGTCCCCCTTTTTTAACCGTTTTTGTCCCCCTCGTCAAATATCGTGCCGCCTTGGTATCGTGCCAAGATTGAACGCAATTAACGAACTGCCTTGAGGAAGGGGATGGGGCTGAAGCTTGCATTTTGGTCATTTCAATTTCTGTCGTATTCATCCGATCCAAATGTAGGGCGGCAATGGCAGGCAAGATCCCAAAGCGGATTTGGGGTTTTGAAAGACTTACTAACCGCCTAACTTTAGGAGTGGGAGGGCAATTTGAACTTCATGACAGACGAGCCAAAGGAAATTTCGAGTAACTGTTTCAGTGACCCTTGAGCTATGAATTATGGCCAAACGGATCAGAGCTAACGCGAACCCGCACACTTTCACTTTACTCCTTGTTCAACCCTTTCCAAATACTTCGTGATGTATTCTTCAGAGAAGCGCAGTGTTCGACGTGCGCGATAGCAGGCCAACCGCTTACGTCGAATCTCACGCATCACTGTAGAGCGGGAGATGCCGCCACAAAGCTGCCTAACATCCTCAACAGTGTACTTCGCTCGCTTGCGCTCCAGCGTCGGGCTAGTCTCCACTTGCTTCACTTCCTCTTCCATAGTTCTCATGGGTTCATCAAGCTCAATTGTGGATGCCTTTGAAAGGCTGATGAGCCGGTCTTGTGACTCGTTTCTTATCTGAGGATTGGGCAAGGGGCACGCTGGACTTCCAGCACTGCCTGCGCTGCACATACTGTGCCGTCTCAGTTTTAGACCAGCCATTTACCGGTCCTCAATATCAATAGGTCAAAAATCTCTGCTGGCTTGGGCGATTTGCGAAATGCTCGGAAGAGTCTCTTAAGGACCTCGGAAATTGATAGTCGTTAGCCGCTAAGATTTTTCATTAGTCAAACGGTTGACGTTCGTATATGCGAACGTTGCCCCTTATTTCTGGTTCGTATATGCGAAAAGGTTCAGCTTCTACCTGGGCTTTCATGCCGGTTTAGGGCTTGACTCACGCAACGGTTGAAAACTTTCGCCGCGAGCAGCTAAGCAGTGGCTTTCAGTCGCTGCGCGAGCCTCCTCATTCGACGCGCAGAGTTTTACAGCACATCCGGTGCCGGGCTTGAGATGGTCCTCGTGACTAAACCGGTTGAGAGATTTGTGTTGGCTTAGTTATTGAGAAAAGCCCTAAAAAGTGTCGTAATGGACCTCAGTAAGACTGATTGTCAACTCTCATTCGTTGCGGCTCAATCGGTTGCTTTAGCCGGTGTTACTTTAAATAGGGTGTTAGCGATCGCTAACACCCCCCTCGGTTAGTTTCAAGGACGAACGCTGGGACTAAAGCGGGACGTAACGGTTAATTGTTTCCCCTTAGTTTGGTTTGGCCAAGTGTAGCTTGAGACATACCAGAAAGCCATAGCAATCTCAGGTTAAATAAGGGTGCTGCTGCCGAAAAGACGATTGATCAGTGTTGCGCTTCACCGGACGATTGCGCCATGAGCGCCCGCACCGCTCTGTCGGCAACATCGGCGCGCGGAAACTTCATGAAGAACGGATACGCTCGGCTCTATTAGTTCGTCGAGGCCATCGAATGCTTCAGATTGGCTTATCGCTTTCTGTGTTCGCGGCGATAGAAGGCTTCACCATTCCTATCCTTCCTGCACCATGCTTTGGGTTATCTGTGCATCACGCCTCACATGTGGAAGAATGCCCCGCAAGAAGTTCGCAGCTTTTAATCAACAAACCTCCGCTTAGATCTATGTTGCTCTAATCAACTTCTTACTCTAGACTGTAAAAGTCTCATTCGACGACATGCGGTTTCGGCATAACTAGCTTGCAATACCCATCGGATGAGATTCAGGTTCTTCTCGCCCAACGTTATTTCCAGACACATTCTTAATCGGTTAAGAACTGCGCCGCATACCCTGCTATGCGAGTTGTTGCCTCCCACCTGCAAGAAACCGAATTGACCGAGGTGCAAACTCGGATTGGAGTTGAAATATGCATTGCCCCCGTGCAACTTCTGGCTTGTGGTTGCTGTTACTTTTCCTGTTTCTAGCTTTTCCAATTCCACTCTCAGGACAAACGACATCAGTTATAGAAGGAACTGTCTCCGATCCAGAAGGACGTCTAATTGGCGGCGCGGAGATTACCATTAGACCTGTCGGGCAGGATCGCGAGATCAAAGTCTTGAGCGGTGACACTGGGGTTTACCGAATACTGGCTGTTCAACCGGGTACCTATCAGTTGCGAGTGTCCAAATCCGGCTTCGCGACACAGATGTATGAAGGCCTGACCGTAACGCTGAATCGTGTTGTTACTTTCAATATCTCACTTACGTTAAGCGCGATCGAGGCAATGGTTACTGTCTCTGCCGAGACACCGTTTTTTGATAATTCAAGTTCTTCTTCTGGTGCGACGATTCTTCCCCAACAAATTAATCAGATGCCCCTTAATGGTCGCAACTACCTCGACCTGCTCCAACTCGTGCCCGGGGTTGCTATTAATCGTCAGGTTGATGGCGGCTCCGATCGTGCTGTGCCCATTTTGGGAGAACGAGGCGGAAACACGGTTTTCCTTATCGACGGCATGCCAAACAACAATATCGTCGACGGTGGTCCATCAGCACCTTTTGATCAAGATTCAATTCTTGAGTTTCAGGTAATCACCGCTGGTTACAAGGCAGAGTTTGGCCACGGCTCTGGTGGAGTTGTCAATGTTGTGACAAAGAGCGGGACCAATGAGTGGCACGGGCTCTTGTCTTTGTTCCATCGAAACAGAGTGCTCGATTCCTCCAATGTTAAGGGAAAGAGCACGCCATTTTTGCTGCGATGGGATCCCAGTGGCAATTTGGGAGGGCGACTTCTCAACAATGGAGTCTTCGTTTTCGGATCATTGCAACGGGTCAGGGAGATCCGGCACCTCAACTTCAATTTTCCAACCGGCATTCCAGATTTCCTGCGTGTTCGTGAGAACACCTTTGACCGCAACAGTCAACTTTCCCAAACGCGCGGTTTTGTTCGATTCGATGAACAACTCGGTCGACATCATCTGACGCAGCAGATGAATCTCAGTAATACGCAGGTCGCAGGCTTTCTGCCGCTTTCACAAGCGACCAGCTTGCCTTCGACCCGAACAAATTCCGGATCGCGTCAACTTTTGATTGGAATCCATGACACGATCACCCTGGGCGAGCAGAGTAATCCTTATCTCCTGCACGCATATCTGCAATATCGCGACGAACCTTCACAACTGCGACCGACAAATACTGAAACCAGTCCAGTCACCACGCTATTCAATATGTTCAGCAATCTGACAACCGGTCGTTTGACGGGAAATCTCGGACAGGTAAGGTTTGGCGCAGGTTTCAACTCGTTACTACTAATCCAGCAGTACACGTCAGCCGGCTTTCACCTGAATAGACTCGTCAACTCGCACGACTTAAAGGTTGGTTGGGACTTTGAGCAAACCCGCGTTGACGGGCACGAACCTGACAATCAATTGAATCAGCTCTTCGCCACCATCTCAGACTTCTCTGAGTTTGGACCAGTGAATGCCGGCGTCTACGTTCTCTCTCGAGTCGGTGGTCCAACACGCGCTGATAATGAGATTCGTCTTCGCAATTTTTACGATGGGCTCTTTGTGCAGGATGATTGGAAAATCGCCAAACGCCTCACGCTGAATATCGGTCTGCGCTGGGACCACGACTCTCGTTTTCCGAATGGCGGTAACTTTTCTCCGCGTTTGGGCGCTGCCTGGTCACCGCTCTCAAAAATGCTCATCACGGCAAGTTGGGGAATGTTCTACGATAAATTCAGGCTGGGACTCGCACGCGATATTCCAGGTTTGGGCGGAGCAAATCTATTTCGCAGCCAGACTATCTCCTATCCCAGACTGTTCTACGGGAACCCGAGCACGCTTCCGCGGCTGTTCGGATTATGCCTCTCTTCTAATCTGACTGACGCACAGATCCAGGCATCTGGCGGTGTTTGTCCAACTGTCGGTCAAGCACTTTTCGGTATCGATCACTTAAATACGATTGTTGCTTCCGGGCACGCGCCAATACCTGCGAGCACAATAGTAACCTTAAACAATGTGCAAGGTTTGACTGGTCTGAATCCGCAACAGTTTACCGATGCGGCCAGCACGGCCGTCGGTCGTCAGTCCGGCTTCTTTTTCTGGGGTCCGCTGGGACATCTAACGATGAACTTTCCAGTGCCCCAGCTCTTTCTCATTCCTATTACGGTAGATCCTGGTTTCAAGACTCCTCACACTCAAGGTCTTCATCTCGGTTTGCAACAAGAGATCAGCACTAAGACGGTTATCCAGGTTGATTACCATCATCGCGACATACGCAGCATGCTCGGCGTTAGAACTGCAAACCTGGCTTTTGAAGCTCGTATGCCAGGGCGTAGCGGCCAATTGCAACCTGGTACTGGAACGCTGCCAATACTCAGTTATGGACCCTGGTATCACGGCAGGTATGACGCTGCGAGTATTGGGCTGCGACAACGACTGAGTCGGGGTGTCTTCTTTGAGGCTTTTTATACCTGGGCACACGCTGTAGACAACGCTCTCAATTCGAGCTTCGTGAGTGAAGTGCAAACGGGACGAGGAGCAGGTTCACTGGGATCTCTTGGCCCGACGGATAGCTTTGTTGGAGTACCGCCACTGGTGATCGATCCGGTAACCAGACAAACGAATGCGAATGGCTCCTTCATCGCCAGTAACGGCAATCCGGTTCCCCAGGCTGGACAATTTTACAATGGCGCGGATCTCGATCGTGGTCCATCAGACCTGGCGCTAAACCATACTCTCCTGACACATGCAATCGTCATGCTGCCCTGGCAGTTTCAGGTCAGCGGCATTTTCCGGGCGCAGAGTGGTTTTCATTTTTCAGCTTCACCGTTGACACCAGTTGATGTAGACGGCGACGGGCTGCTGAACGGCATTGATTTTTTGGCCGGACGCAATCACTTCGTGGCCCCATCCTACATCAACTTTGACGCGCGTTTCTCTAAACGCTTTTCACTCGGCGAAAAAGTTCGCGCCCAGGTGATGGTGGAGTTCTTCAATCTATTAAACCGAGCCAATCCGGCAGCGGTCCAACAATTCAAGAACCTGGCGACACCGCTGGGGACGCCGATACAGAACTTGCCTGGACGCGAAGGTCAACTGGGTCTGCGATTCGAGTTCTAGAAGATCGTTGAGGAATATGATGTTGGGAATAAACGCAATACGAGTATCAGTTTTTGCCTGCACACTATTCTTCCAACCTGCTTCACGCGCCCGTCAGATTAACCTCAAACTGTTTGGGAAAAATCTGAATTTCACCCTCGATGTAGGAACGTTGGGGCTGATTGTCACGATCGTTCTTCTGGCATTGTTAATCGGAGCGATCCTTCTCGCAATGCTGGCCCGCCGCCGCGCCCGACAGGCCCAGGCCATAAGTCGAAAACTTCATGAGCAGATTGCCGAACGAGAGCGAGTTCAGAAATCATTGACTGATACTCAGCAACGCACGCAAGCAATCATTGAAACCGCTATTGACGGCATAATCACGATGAACGATGAGGGCCGGATCGTCGAGTTTAATCCAGCCGCAGAACAGATTTTTGGTCACCATCGCAACGATGTTACCGGCAAACTGCTTGCCGAAGTAATCATTCCTCCGGAACTCAGAGAGAGTCATCGTCGAGGCCTGGAAAAATATCTCGCCACTGGAGAAGGACCGGCGTTGGACAAGAGGCTGGAAGTAACCGGTCTAAAGTCAGACGGATCTTCAGTGCTGCTCGAATTGAGTATCGTGCGCATGCCAGGTGGCGATGTTCCGATGTTCACCGGATTCGTGCGAGACATCACGGAACGCAAGAGGTCGGAGCAAAAGGCGCACTCACAGTTAGTGCGTCTCGATTTGCTTCAGCAAATCACTCGCGCTATAGCCGAACGGCAGGATCTAAAAAGTATCTTTCAGGTCGTACTGCGGCGTCTCGAAGAAAACCTGCCGTTGGACTTTACCTGCGTCTGTCTCTACGACCCGGCCACACAAACACTGGAAATCTCTCAAATCGGAAGCAGAAACGAAAAGCTTACGCTGGAGCTGGCAACCTCGGAACATTCGTCAATTGATCTTGAAGAAAATGCCATGGCACCGGTTCTACAGGGTCAACTTGTATATGAACCTGATATAAGCAGACTCAATTTTCCCTTTGCCACAAAACTCGGTGCCGCCGGACTCCGTTCCCTGGCAGTGGCGCCTCTGCCGATTGAAGGTAAAGTATTCGGTCTCATCATTGCCGCGCGCAATGATGTGAAGGGCTTCAGCAGTAGCGACTGCGAATTCATGCGACAGTTATCAGAACACGTTGCGCTGGCAGCGCATCAGGCCCAACTTTATCAGGCGTTACAACAGGCATACGAAGATCTGCGTCAAACGCAGCAAGCCGTGCTCGAACAGGAGCGACTGCGAGCGCTTGGCCAAATGGCCAGCGGTATCGCTCACGACATCAACAATGCCATTTCACCCATCGTGCTTTATACCGAATCGCTGTTAGACAATGAGCCAAACCTTAGCAGCAAGGCCCGGCATGCACTGGAAACGATTCAACGTGCTATCGACGATGTTGCCGCGACGGTTTCACGCATGCGCGAGTTCTCGCGGCGTCCGGAGCAGCAGAAAGCGTTGCAACCCGTCGACCTGAACAGGCCTGGTTCGTCAGGCGTTGGATCTCACTCGAGCGAAGTGGAGCGGCATGGCGCAACAGCACGGCGTAATGATTGATGCTCAAATTGATTTACAACCCGAATTGCCGGCTATAGCGGGCGTGGAAAGTGAAATCCGGGAGGCGCTCACAAATCTGATTTTCAATGCTGTTGATGCCATGCCCGATGGCGGCAAATTGGTGCTACGAACACGAACGATCAAGGTCGGCCAGGCATCTGGCGACGACCACTCTGTCACCCGGGTACACCTCGAAGTTGAAGATACCGGGATCGGGATGGACGAGGAGACGCGACAGCGAGCGCTCGAGCCATTTTTCACCACTAAGGGCGAACGTGGCACAGGTCTCGGACTGGCAATGGTCTACGGTATAGCAGAACGTCATGGAGCCGATATTCAAATCGACAGTAGTCCAGGTGCAGGAACAATTGTGCGGCTGAGTTTTAGCGTCGCCAGCCAGAACGGTTTTTCTGCGACTGAGCCAGCAAGTCAAAAAGAGTTACTGACCAGTAAACGAATACTGATAGTCGACGATGATCGTTTGGTTCTCCAATCTCTTTGCGAAGTACTGGCAAAAGATGGCCATGAGGTCGTTCCGGCGCAAAGCGGGCAGCAAGGAATCGATGCTTTCGTTGAGGCGCAGCAAGGAGGCGAACCGTTCGATATTGTCATCACGGATCTCGGAATGCCATATGTGGATGGACGTCAAGTGGCCTCAGCTATAAAACTCGCATCTCCCTTAACACCCGTGATCCTCCTCACTGGCTGGGGCCAGCGATTGGTCGCCGATGGCGAGGTGCCGACACATGTAGACTGCGTGGTTAACAAGCCTCCCAAACTGGTGCCGTTGCGCGAAGCATTAATGACCGTTTGCCAAAAGAGTTAGAGTGAGCATAACTTACCCATACGGCGATCACTCAGATTGGGCGAGACTAATCTCAACATTCGATTTTTTTGAGCCACTTCTTTATTGATACCTCCAGCAGAGACGCTGAGTTTAGGCCGCTTGTTTTACGTGGCCGCCACCAGCAGTTCCTCAGAATTGTTTGGCGGACGAAGTCCATCTGTTCTGCCCGCGAAATAGCGTTGGGCAAGTGCTGCTGCCGATATGTGCTGGATCTCTTTGAGCCGGTGGTATCGTAAAAGAACTGGCTACCGCTCGGGTTCGTCGCCTTGTCTTCCGTGCCGTGCAGAATGAGTACGGGAAGTTTGATAAGGGGAAACTCTTCATGAAGCCGCCTCGCGGCATCTATTATCACCTTCGCGGTCTGCGTAGGTTCAGACTCGCCCTTAATCAGCGGATCATTATTCATTGAATCGACAATCCGCGGATCTCGGGAGAAGTTTTCGTTCTTTAAGGTGTAGACATGGACGTGCGGCGCTATGTAATCGAATCCCTTGAGTAGCGAAAGGACGATCTTCCTGGTCTTTACGGAATCGTGTATGGCTTGCCATTCTTGCTTCACGGTATCGTAGTTCCAAAGATCTAAATTACCCTTGATCATGTGCGCTCTGTAACAAGGTGTAAAGTAAGGCCTAATCACGGTATCGAAACTCATGCTAAGAGCCATCAGATCTTCCTCCTTCACAAAGTTGATTTCATTCCGGCGCCGGGACTAACACCGGAGCGCCCTTGTCTTTGATGAAGAACACGACGAACTTTGCTGACTTGGTAGTGCTCGCGTTTTTCCCCACGACGTGAACATCGTTCGGGCCTTCATAAAAAGTCTGGCCTGGTGTCAGCGTCACCTCCTTGCCATCTTTCACCTGCATGATGATCGAGCCCTCCAACACATAGACGAACGCATGTGCATTGTGCCGGTGAATGGGATCCACGCTGCCCGGTGGATATTCCACTGTGATCATCAAAACTTCTTTGCCAGGAAACTCGGGCAGATCTTTCGAAGTGAGCGGTGTTACGGACGCGTGTGGCGCCTGATTGGCGTTGGGCTGTTGGGCCATCAGCGTTCCGGGGATCAGAAATAGCAGGACGAGCATTAATGACTTGTTCTTCATAATTAACCTCTCCTTTGGTCGCCTCACACAGGTTGCCAGGCAGTGTTGGAAACTTGAGTCTCTTGCCGACATCAAACAACTACCGCACAGTGATACCGATCGCATGCGATTTGGATGTTCGTCGCCGTGCAATTACTTCTGTTTGCCGGGCAGATCGCCTCCCGGTTGATGCGCACCGGTGCTGTCAGCCTGATGGAAGGTATCCTCTTCCAGCTCATCTTCACCGGGGTCGTCAAGTGTAATCAGTACCTCGAAATCTTGATCGCTCATGTGAACCTCCAAACCAAATATAGATTAATCTCCCACCTACTCCTCGAACGGAGCATCCATCAGAAAATCCACCGTAGACGGCCGCTTGTAGCCTGGGACAAAACGTTCGCCGAAGTCGCCCGCAAAATTGTCGTAGGTCGTTTCCGGTTTGGTTTTGACTATGTGGCAGACTGAGTCCGCAAAGCGCCGCTTCATATCGAGACGTGGAAATTCGGCAACAATGCTCTTCATTTCGTCCGGCGGGATCCGGTCGTACTGGAATCCGAATTCGACACCTATCCCTGCCGTACAGAGCGCGACTTCCGTCTCCTTGTACAGACTGATCGAGGGCGTGGAATTCAGAGCGACACTGTCCCAGATCAACTGCACGCGACGATCGTCGAGACCTTCCTCGCGAGCGAACGTTCGCGCGGCGTCGGCTCCTTCTATCTCAAAGCGTTTTTGGCCACCGAAGCTATTCGTCAGTCCGAGGTCATGGAGCAGCGTGCCGATAGCTACGACTTCCGCGTCATGAGCTATGCCCTGAAGCTGTCCAAGCCGGACCGCGAAGAGCCAGGATCTGACAGCGTGATTGAAGAGAAACGGTTCGGAATGGGTCCGCGCGAAGTCCATTGCTCGGGAGACAAGTGGCGTGTCGACCACCGTGATGCCTCCCAGGACTTGCGTCTTACCGCTCATGATGGCCGACTTAGGTGTTGGCGGCATTGTATTTCTCTCCCATCTACTCAAGCAGTTGCGCGTTGCGGCGTTGGCGGAACCTGACTTGTGGAAAGGCTGAGCCAGTCTTCGAATCGTGACTCGCCAAGTTGGGCCGAGTCGCCGGGCACGATACTGCGCTCGCTCAACTCGGCGCCGAAGTAGCGTGCGTGCGGATCAGCAACGACTTCGCGCGAATCGTTGAGCGCCCTGAGTTGTTGCCGGATAAGTTCGTCAAAACGAAACACCTCGGGGCCGGCGATTTCAATTGCGCCATTCAGTGGTGAACTCGTGGTCACTTCATACAGCGCACTCACTACATCGTCTGA
>DASYSD010000023.1:0-143963 GCA_036003745.1 Pyrinomonadaceae bacterium | reverse complement strand
TGTTGGTGCCCCCGGCAGGACTCGAACCTGCGGCCCTCTGCTTAGCTTCCAGCATCAGGCTTTCCCTGACCGCCCGTCAAAGCTGGGGTTGCTGGCTGGACTATATCTTGGACATCACAGTCCCGACCCGTATAGTCTCTGAGGATCCCTGTATCGACAAAACCGCCACACAGGTTTCCTGCGGATTACCCAATCCTCTCGGATTTTTACTGGACCACAGAATCGATCAAGTACCGGAGGCTCTCAGGGCGTCCCCGCATACAGGGTCGTCCACTCAATGGGTTCCGACCGCATTCCCCATTAAGGCTCCAACAAGGCAGATGCTCTATCCGCTGAGCTACAGGGGCACATTTCAACGCGTGTGGCATGTTAACACGTCAAAAACCGATGTCAACCGCTCGCACGACTCGCCTTTACGAACCTTTCTTAGTCGGTTTTGCGCCGTTTTGTGGCTGAAAGAAAACAAAAAGAGATCGCCCGGCGTGGGCGACCTCTTCTTAGAAAATCCCTGCGATTGAGCTTATGCCGCGCGAGTGTGTTCTTTTGTTTCAGCGAACACTCGACGGCCGTTCAGCGCATCATCAATGATCTCGCGCACTGCCGAAGTTTCTGGATTGACGTCCATTCGGTCGCACGCTTTGAGATGTCTGACAATGCCCTCTGTAGCTATCTCGAGAGCAACGCCATTCAACTTCGAATAACGACGCGCCTGAATGTGATCAATTCTCATAAGCCGCTCATTCAGCGGCAGGTGTGTATCAAAAGTCACGATTGCCTCTACTCCTCCGTATTAGATCTCTTTATTCCAATGTATGAACTATAGATGCTTTAACGAACCCCTTGGATGCAGCCGTCACCACAGGGCAAAGCCTTAGATTCAGGGTAAAACCCCAAAACAAAGGTTGGCATATAAGCATTTGCCGCAGGGGTGTTCAGCGAAACGTTGGATTATACGCGACGAGAGAAAATCCGTCCAGAGTTTTCTTCGGAATTATGCACTTGACACACCCACGCCTATTTAGTAGTATTGGGGCATGGAAAAGCGCAGCAAACAGCCCCGAAAACGCGAAGCCGGATCTATCCTCGAACCGCACTTTCAGGATGAAGACAAAGCCCGCGAGTACCTCGAACAGATGCGCTGGCCAGAAGGTCCGATCTGCCCGCACTGTGGCGTAATTGGCGAAGCCTCCCGCATCGTCCGCAAGGAAAAGACCAAAGAACAGGTAATCGAAATGCTTCGCGCTCGCAAGCGCATCCGCAAGGCTCAAAAGGGCTTGTGGAAGTGCAAAGGCTGCAAAAAGCAATTCACCGTCACTATTGGAACGATCTTCGAGGATTCTCATATCCCGCTGCATAAATGGTTGCTGGCGATCCACCTTATGACCGCGAGCAAAAAGGGCATGAGCGCCCATCAGCTTATGCGGATGCTGGATATCAAACAGTACAAATCCGCGTGGTTTATGGCTCACAGAATCCGCTATGCGCTGACTGGCGAATTGCCCGAACAGATGAACGGTGTTGTCGAAATTGACGAGACTTACGTGGGTGGAAAACCGCGAGCGCATACAACAACAACCGTAAGGCCGGGACAGAGATCGCAGGATCGTCCAAGCTATCACGACAAAGCCCCGGTGGTTTCTATCGTGCAGCGTGGCGGTAAAGTTCACTCTCGCCACGTTGAGCGCGTAACTGCCGACAACCTGACAGAGGTCATCAATTCAGTCTGTGCCGCAGATGTTCATCTGATTAGCGATATGGGCGTGCTCAGGAACAAAAACACAGGTGTCAAACAGCATTCTTTAGTAAACCATACTGCCGACGAATACGTGCGCTATGAAGAAGGATTCTGCGTCACAACCAACACAATCGAAGGTTACTTTGCAATCCTTAAACGCGGCATCAATGGCGTCTATCACCACGTAGGGCGCAATCATCTTCACAGATACTTAGGGGAGTTTGATTTCCGCTATAACGGACGGAAGCTTACCGATAAAGACCGTGCGTTAGAAGCCCTTAAAGGCTTTGAGGGCAAACGGTTAATGTATAGAGACCCTGATAGCCAACAATAAATTGCAACCAAAACGACGCAAAAAGCGTCTATAAATCGACACTATTTCGCTTGACTCGCTAATAGCTTGTCAGGTATGGTGTCACGGTCGAGAGGGCAACATGCGCAGGTCCGTGAGAGGCAACTCTCCTCGGCTACATTTCTCAGCCTCGCAATATGTACATTCTATATTTGGACGAGTCCGGTACACATACCGAGGCCCGCAGCTTCGTGCTGGCGGGCATCGCGGTGTTTGAGCGTGAGATCCATTGGTTTGCTCAGGACGTGGACGCCCTCCAGCAACGATATTTTCCGGGGAGCACAGAGCCTGTCGAACTTCACGCGTCAAAACTGCGCGCCCCTGAAGATAAGTTAATAGCTCCGTACAATACTCTAACGCTTACTCAACGTCGGCAATTGGCGGCGGACATGTACACGATTATTAGAGAACGGCGGGGTGTCTTGTTTGGTGCTGTCATCGAAAAGGCGGTCTGTCAAACAGACGATCCTTACGAATTAGCTTTTGAAGATTTAACAAGCAGATTTGATCACTTTCTACGGCGCTATAACTTTTCCATCTCCAACACTGGCGGATCAGCACAAGCAAGAGAGGAACAAAGAGGGCTAATCGCCGTCGCAGAATCCACGTACCGAGAGAATCTCGAAGTATTGGGCGAGCGTTTTAGGGGCGGCAGCACAAGATGGGGAAATCTTCACGCTATTGCAGATGTCCCGTTTTTCCTTCCAGCGAAAAATACCAGGCTATTGCAGATCGCGGATTTCTGCTCTAACGCTATTTTTAGTCGATACAATCATGGCATGACGCGCGATTTCGATCTGATTGCTTCTAAGTTTGATAAAGACGAAAACGGAAGAGTTCACGGTCTCTCTCACAGGTGCGCCGATCCCGAATGTCAGTGCATTGCGTGTCTTACAAAACAACTCACGTCACGTCGTTAGTGGTAATATAACGGCGCATGAAAAAATCCGCGCCTAATCCAACAGGACGCCACGGCAAGCCGATCATTCTGCCGCCCACCACGTTCGAGGATGCAGTAAAGAAGATGCTCAACACTCCCGCATCGCCTAAAGAAGAAAAGCCAAAAAAGACAACTAAGAAGCGGCGCTAGCAATTACATTTCCGAGGGGTCGATCCGGTCATCGATTAAAGTTTCGACAGGAATGTCAGAGACTCTGGAATAGGCGAGTAGGACCATTAAAGGCGGTTCGTTTTTATCCAACTCATATTTGGAAATAAACGTGTAGTTGTAAGGCTTAACAAGACCAAGCCGCCTAAGCATAGCGGCTTGAGAGATACCGAGATCGAGGCGAATCTTCAATAGCTTCGCGGCTAGGTGCTTTGGACGTGGTCTAGCGTGGCCCATGATTCAAACCTGCTTTTCCGGTTTTTGTTTCTCAATTAGTTCGGCTTCCCTGTGAACCGCGTCTCTGAATTCATTGACAACTTTCAAAAGCCGATCAATCTTTGCGAGGCTTGCTTTCCGTTGCCTCGGACTAGCCAGACCGAATTCAAGCATGACGCGCCGATCACAATCGGCTAAAATCAAAATGTAGCTTCCGAGCAGATAAGTACCCTCATCGCTGGAATCTGCAACTGCTTGAATGAAACTCGGAGCACTTAGTGAGATCGGATTGAGGAATACCCTCTTGCGATACGCCATGCCTAGCACCTCAGAGGTTTCTATTAGGTGAGACTCGCCCGGATTAACTGGGCGAAACGGACAACCAAGCCAACTCCCTACAGCATACGCCTATTTAGGCGCAGAGATCAAGTGAGGTACGCTTGATGGGAAGGGGAGTGCGGTTAAGACCAAAGCATTTAGGTAAGAAGTTAAGACAGGTCCGCGAGATTCTCGGACTCTCGCAAGTGGGAATGGCTGAGGCTTTGGACTTTCCGACAGTATATCCAACGAACATTAGCGGCTATGAGACCGGAAAAAGAGAACCGCCTTATCCGGTTCTTTTGAAGTATGCAAGACTGGTAGGCATCTCAACCGATCTACTTATCGATGACAAGTTAGACTTGCGCACGCGTAAAACATGAGTGCCTTGATCCAACCCCTTTAAAGAGTTAAACTTAGCACCACGTTACCTAGTATGGTTTGTTTAATAGACCACTAGGTAATTGACAACTCGAATGTGATCGTTAAGCGTCGGACAAAACGCCCAACGAAAAGGAAAAGGGCCAACCTAAAAAGGCTGGCCCTAGACACTAAGAACCTTCGAGTTGTCCTCTCTGCGCGAAGGCGGAAAGAAAAGCGCGAAGGCGTCGGACGCCTCAATAGTACGCCCTATACGTAGTATAGGTCAACGGGTCATGCCGCTATTACGTTCGCCAGCCGTTCGCTAGTTTAGCCTTCAAAAGCCGCCTTCCGCGATAGAGGCAACGAGCCTCTACGGCTACGTGTATCTACAGTTCAGGAAGGTAAAAAGATGTCTTTGAAACTAGAGAGTCTTAACGACAACGTTCGTGTGTTCATGGCCCAAGAAGTAGAGTTCGACGTTACCAACGATCAACTTTACAAGAGTAAGTATTTCAACAACAGAGGCGAGTCGGCTTATCTGGATCTAATCAGAGAAGCGGCCCGAGCCTACGACGACGGATGGCTGGCAGATAGATTGAGAGCTGGCGGTTGTATGAACAGCAAAGCAATGAGACGGAAACCAAAGGGCGGCTACACTGAAGTTAGCGTGCCTGTGACTGCGCCTGACACGTTTGCGGAAGGTGAATTCAATCGGTTTTATGCTCGGGGCTTATGCTTGTACGCAATAGAGATGGGTATTCCATCACTTTTGGTCTACCGCGCAAAGGCGGTCATGGTTCCACGCGCAGACTCAGAAGCGATGATCGGCAGACTGATTGAAGCAAACGCCTTACTGCAAGATTTACGCACGCATCAAGGCGTTGACACAGCTTTGGGATTGCCCAACGGTCCCAACTCTGGATTGAGCGTTCGACTTCCTGAGTAGTTAGTAAATCAGGCGGCTTTCGGCATCACTGGCGTATTCGCGATCCATATCTTCGTCCTCAAGGGAAAAGAGAACGGGTTCGCCAGTGATGCCAATTTTGTGTTGGCGGGAAAGTTCAGTTAGAGCGGTCAAGAAAGCCGCAACCTCTGTGTCTGAGTGGGTTCGCTCTTGTTGCAATACAGGACTACTCATAGTTTCACCTCTGGCGGTTAAATGGATTCAGTCAGATCCTAGCCGGGTTGTATCCCGAAGGGATGCGGATTGTCACAATTTAGCGGCGGAAGTGGCAAGAGAATAATTTACACGCCGCCGGTCGAAAGTGAGATTTCCACACAATCCGCCTCAGGGTGTGTCAAAGGCATAATTCCCGTTTTCTTTTCCACAGCTTGTCGGAGGAGTTGAAGGCTTCGAGTTGTGACGAAATGATGAAAAACCTAACGATTTCCGAGCTTTATGGACAACGGCGCCGCCCAATTTCCTGAGGTAGTAAGGGCGGCGCCGATGCTGAAAAACAATAGTGCCTGTCGTTTACTTTTTTGGTAGCACGGTATCTTTCATTGATTTGCCAACTCGAAACTTTAGTGTGGTCTTCGCTGGGATCTGGATCGTTTCGCCGGTTGCCGGATTCCGGCCTTCACGTGCTTTTCGCTCGGATTTTACGAGCTTTCCGAATCCTGGGAGAACAAACTCACCGTTTGATTTGACTTCGCGCGCTGCGAGGTTCGACAGCTCTTCAAAGAACTCCTTGACTTGTGCTCGCTTCATTCCTGTGGATTCAGAGAAGTGGTTGATTACTTCCGATTGGGTCATGCGCTTCTTGCCTGTCGCGGCTTTGGTCGCCATAGTCTGGTGTAACACCTCCAACGAGAACTAAATTGAAATTCAAGACGGACACTCATATATCACACTCAAGCCGCAAAGTCTTCAACAAATAAGCGATTTCTTTAGGTTTTTTGGGCATTGGGTGCCCAGCCAACCTGGTTTAGGGGACGTCCGAGGTGAAAGGCTCCATGGAATCTGATTAATCTCACTCGCAGCGTAGTGCGATCAATGGATCGACTTTGGTTGCGCGCCGTGCCGGGATGTAGCAGGCAACTAAGCTGACAACACACAGCAGCAGGGCAACAAGTGAAAAGGTCACTGGATCCGTTGTGCCGACGTCAAACAACAAACTCTCCATCAGACGCGTCAGGGCGAAGGAGCCCAGCAGGCCTAGCGCCACTCCGATCAGCGCCAGTTTCATTCCTTGTACCGCTACCAACTTCAGCACCTCGCTAGTTAGCGCACCGAGCGCAAGCCGAATGCCGAGTTCGCGCGTGCGTTGCGCAGTGGTGTAAGTCATCACGCCGTAGATCCCCAAAGCCGCCAGCAGCAGAGCGAGTAGCGCAAAGGAACTCATTAACCAGAGGTTGAAACGGTCCTTGTGCAGAGCAGTGGCTCGCAGGTCATCCATCGTTTTCACCTTGGTGATCGTTATCAACCGATCCGCTTTTCGCGTTTCATCCATGATGGCGCGGCTCATGGTCGCCGGATCGCCAGTAGTCTTCACCACCAGATTCATCCCCCGCAGCGGCGGGTCGGCGGTGTTGACGTACGGATAGAACATCTCTTCCCAAATCAGGTTATCGACTCCAGGTTGAATGTGATTAGCGACGACGCCGACGATGGTTGAATACGGCGGATTCCGCTCACCCACTTTGATCCGTTTGCCAATGGGGTCATCGCCTGGAAAGAAGCGACGTGAAAAAGCTTCGTTGATGATGATGACTGGGCGACCCTGCCAGACGTCCTCCTCGCTGAAAGTTCGTCCCTGTCGAAACGAGATGCCCATCGCTTTGAAGTAATTGGCTGACACGCTGCCTCCGCGCAGAACCGGCTCTTCACCTTTAGGCGGGTCGGGCCGGCCTTCGATCCAAACGCGGTCGGTCGCGCCATCGCCAGTCATCGGCAGTGAGAAGCAAATGCCTGCCGCTTCGACGCCAGGCATTTGTTGCAGGTTGGCAAGCGTCTGTCGGAAGTAGCTCACGCGTTGTGCCGGTTCTTTATAACTGTTGGATGGCAACTGCAACCTCATCGTCAGCAGCCGGTCGGGGTTGAAACCGAGTTCTAAGTTGCGCAAGTTGGCAAAGCTTTTCAGCAGCAAGCCTGAGCCAGTCAACAAAAGCATTGCCAGTGCAACCTCCAGGACTACCAGCGCGCCGCGCAGACGTTGCTGCCGCCGGCTGCCACTGACCGCGCGCGTGCCCTCTTTGAGGCTTTGGTCCAAATCGAGCTTTGTCGCGCTCAACGCCGGAACTAATCCAAACAACAATACGGTCACTACACTCAACCCCAGCGTGAAAACCAGCACGACCAGGTCCAACTTGATCTCGCCCATGCGTCGGACTTCCTCTGGGCTGAACTTGAGAACTGTCGTCACCAACCATTGAGCGAGCAGCCAACCAGCTACTATGCCGCCACCTAAGAGCAACAAACTCTCGCTCAATAACTGTCTCACCAGCGCGAAGCGGCTCGCGCCGAGCGCCGCCCGCACCGCCAATTCTCTTTCGCGTCCCGCAGCGTGGGCCAGCCAGAGGTTCGCAACGTTGGCGCAGGCAATCAGCAGCACCATTACGACCGCGCCAAACAAAATCCAAAGGGCTCTCTGCGCGCTCGGATCAACCACGTAATCTTTCAGCGCAGTCGCATATACGCCGTGGTCACGACTGTGAGTCGCGGGATAAGACTGTTTGATGCCCTCCATCAGGTTTGTCAACTCAGCTCGTGCCTGCTCGATGGTCACTCCCGCTTTCAGCCGAGCGGAAGCTTGCACCCAGCGTCCCGCGTTGTTCAGTTGGAAGGCTTCGTTGGTTTGCATCGGCCTCCAGATGCTTTGCCAACCGATTTGTCCTCCGATACTGATCGGCGGCATGATGCCGATAATCGTCACGCTCTTCCCATCAATCATCATCGACTTGCCCACAACGTCTTTGTCGCCGCCATACAGCTGCTGACATAACTCGTAGCTGAGCACTGTTGTGAGTGGCGCTCCCAGTTTCTCGTCGTCAGGCGTGAAGTCGCGACCAAGTAGCGGAGGTACACCTAACACTTTGAAGTAGTTGTGAGAGACACGGGCGCCTTGCACGCTCTCTGTGCCTTCCATCTGTTGGATGATTGGGTTTGAGTTGACGTAAGCGGCGATGGATTCTAACGTTTGAGCCTTATCGCGGATTTCGGCAAACGTGCGCCATGCCATGGGGTTATTGTGGCCTTCGCCGACCTTCCTTTCGCGTATGCCGATCAACCGCTCTGGTTCGCTGAATGGCAGGGGACGCAGAAGTACGCCTCGGACCAGGCTAAACATTGCAGTATTCGCGCCGATGCCAAGGGCAAGCGTGATAACAGCAATAGAGGTGAAGCCAGGGCGCTTCAGAAGCATTCGCGCGCTGTGGCGTATGTCACGCCAAAACGCCTCGATAAGTCTCAGTCTGTGCATCTGATCTGTTTAGCCTCGAGTAGGCCGTCGCGGCCGTTGTTTCGCGGAAATCGACTTAATTACTGTATAGCCTTTACCTTTCGCCGGAAGAGGCGAGTTAGCATTTTGAACTGCCGCCTCAAGCAACAATTGAACTGGTCCATGATCGAGCATCGATGGATCATACAGCCGGACAAATGCGCCTTGTTTTCCACTTCCTTGCAATAGCCTCTTTGGATCAGGCAGGCTTCGGCCATACATAAAATAAAGATCGACCCAACGCGGATAGACTGCCAGAGAGAACAAAACATCAGAGACTCGTTCGCTGGTGCTATAGCCTATCGCGAGCGCATTGTAGTTGTCGTAAACGAGTTCGATGGCTGTTGGAAATCTTTTCCGCAAAACGGATCGCGCAGAACGCACGAGCTTAGCGACCGACGGATCAAATTTCGCGATGAACGCAGTGAGCTGTTTGGCAGGAGTAGTCATTACGCTAACTGCAATCGAGCTGTTTTAGGTTCGACACTGAGGCACAAGAAGCACAAAAGGTACTGTGTACACTGAATTCCTCATCAATATTTCCGGCTCAGCTCTTTCCGATACACAACGAAATTCCGCACAACGCGCCCGCCGAGTTTCTCCGTAGTGCGCCGTGAGGGCCAGTTGTCGTCGAGGACCGTGTAGCTCGCTGTTTTGTAACCGCGACCAATCATTCCAAGGTAACTATGCGCGGCTATAGCCAAATTGATGCCACGCCCGCGAAACTCTTTCCTTACGCCGATTATCAGAAGTGCACCGCGATCTATTTGTTGAAATCGCTGCTGAAACTCCGGAAAGTTTTCCTCCAGCACTTTGTCTCGCATCGGATGAAGGGCCTGGTTCAAGTCGGGCAACGAGTAAACAAACCCCACTCGCTGGCCATCAACCTCGGCAAAAACCAAAAACTCCGGAATTAGGAAGTCTTTGAAATCAACATAAAACGCGCGCATGACCGCATCCGGTAACGGCAGAAAGCCCCAGTGTGCGCTAAACGTTTCGTTAGCCAATGCTGCGAATGCCTCGCCTTCCTCTTCAAGCCTGTCAAAGTCCCATGACCGCACGACTACGCCGGAGTCTTTAACGCGCTGGACCATTTCCCGATAACGACGTTCCAATTCCGGTGTAAACTCAACTTCATATTCGACGATACCGCGCTCGGTAACAAGGCCCGAGTTCTTGATGTAGCTGTGATAGTACGGAGGGTTGTAACGGTTGAAGCACGTGGGCACAGCGTCGTACGCATCGATCGTGAGAGGTAGCTCAACTGCCGCCAGCATAGAAAGTCGCGCTGCTGTGCAACCTTGCTCTCGCAGCCATTCACATGCTTCACCCATCAACACGTCGACGGCTTCCGTTTGATCCGGCAACGCCTCGAAGAAGAGTAAGTGGCCCAACCTTTCGTTCCAGTGAAGGTGATAAGTTTCGTCGTTCAGCGCGGCGACCGTCGCCAGAGTTCGACCTTCACGTTCGACTGCGAAAGCCTGTATTTCAGACTGTGGACCAAAGCCGGCGTTTCCGCTCAGCAGCTTGATCAAGTGATGTTTGTTCGCCGGCACCCAGTAAGGGTTGTCACGATAGACTTCTTTCGCGAAATCGACGTATCGCTCGAGGTCTTCAGGGGTGCTGAGTTTCTTCACATGCATGGCAATTTGACAAGCTATGATTTCGGGATTTCCGATACACGTCGAAATAGTGTTTGTGGTCAGATTATAGATTGAAAGGCTTTGCACAAAAAATCAGAAATCCCACCGACGGCAGTCGGTGGATTGTTCAGCTACTTTCTAAAAACTCCAAACCCAGACTAATTTAATCCCACCAACGGAAGTTGGTGGATAGTTCAAGTCCTCACAAAGGTTGGACATGAACAATCCACCAACTGCCGTTGGTGGGATTCAAAACTGATTAATAAAGTCCTCGGATTAGAAAGGATCTGAACAATCCACCGACTGCCGTCGGTGGGATTTCTGATTTTTTGTGCAAAGCCATTGAGAGGTTGAAATCAACCCAGCCGCGAATGTGCTGCCGCAAGCGCGCAATGCGGTCACATAGCAACTTGGGCAGCAGTCCGGTTTCTCCCCTATTCAGGATCGTTTGGGTTGTTGAATAGTGCGCTTAGCTTGATGCTCCCATGCCCGAACTGCGGGAAGTTGAGTGCGCTGCGATTGCCAGGATCGAGGTTGGAGGCTGTGTCGTCCGGAGGAAAGATCACCAGCGAATTAAGAAATGAGATGACGTGTTCTTGTTGTTCAGATGAGAGTCCCGCAAAAGCGTTGCGAGCTGCCTGAGCCTCACCACCATGACGCAAAATGACTTCTCTTAAAGTAATGCTCCGTCCATCGTGGCCGTATGGTCCAGTTGAGCCGACCCCCAAAGTGGCATCGTCAGAAATTCTGTCCTCGTGGTGCCGTCGAAGTTTCTTTCATAAAAGTTAGGTCCAAGATCGTGACAGAGATCGTCCACGCAGACCGAATCGCCGGATTGATGTTTGCCAACTGACCGTTAACTCCGGCGTCAATGGTTCACCGGTAGCAACTTCCGACAACCGCTACATCGTATTTGTTTCGAATCGCACCGGCTCATTTCAAGTTTGGCGCATGAACACGGACGGGTTGGACCAAACACAACTTACCTATGGATCCGCTAAAACCAATCCGACCCTAACTCCTGATGGTAAATGGGTTCTTTACAACTCAACCGATAATTGGCAATTGTGGAAAGTTTCCGTTGATGGTGGCGAGCTATCGCAGCTTACCGACTTTGTCGCCAGTACACCCGAAGTTTCCTCAGACGGAAAAGTAATTGCCTGCATCGGATTTCTTCGGCTGGGCCTCCAGGATACAGTGGATGAACGATGGCCAGGCGGTGATTTATGCAGGTGAGCGTAAGGGACGGAGAGCGATCATAAAGCAATCGCTGAGCGGTGGTTTAAGCGAGGAGCCTTTGAACCTTGATACTGACGAACTCTTTGACTTTGGTTATTCGCCGGATGGCCGGTCATTTGCGCTCAATCGCGGCACATGGTTGAACGACCTGGTCCTGATAAGCGGCCTCAATGAGTATTAGAACCCCTACACGTAAAATTTCCTTCCAGTGATTGTGAGCCTTAGTCTCTGAGATTAGTCAGTCTGCTGACCCCTCTTCCCACTTATATGTTCTTCCATTCCAGTAAAGAGGAGTCTGATCACCAACTTCAGTCCAGAGAAGGATCACGTCGCCTTTAGCCGTCGCAGGATAACTATAGCCTTTGCGCCGCTTGACACGTTTGCTCATCAGCTCCATCAAACCCTTCGCATCTTCCGGGCGGGAAGTTCTGTCGTATACGAACGTGAGGAGCGGGGCTTGACCCACCAGCAAAATCTTTGTGGCGGTCTTCGGAGTCTTCCAGCTGTGAACGATAGCCAGCGCGAGCGTCTTTTCAGCTGCCGGGTTAGTAGGAAAAGTAACCTTGGGGGTGTCCCAGAAAGGATTTATGAGCCGCACGTCTTTTGGCAACGCGGTACGTCGTTCCTTGATGAGCACGACGACCGCAATGTCCTGCATCCCATCCCCATTAAAATCGCCGGTCAGGTAAAAAGGTGTGAACCCGGTCACGGCCTCCACCACCGACCCGAAGGATGCTTGCAGCGCTTCTGTTACCGCGGCTGATTGCTGATTTGGTATACCGATAGGGTGAGCGGCTAGACCCGGCTCACTAGCGACAACGATGAGAATCCAACAAACGAGGGAAAGCAAAATATTACGTCCAGCTAACGAGAATAGGCATGCCCTCATTTTTCCTCCTCTTATTCCGTTCGACAATGTCGGCGTTGTCGAGTGCCTTTATACGCGCCGGAGTACTTCTTGGCAAACTTCGGTCGGTAATTCAAGAAAACTTTCAGGGTTCGAGGAGCAAGCTCACTCATCACGGGAAGGCTGAGGTTACGAACCCTTTGGTTGAGACAGTTTTCAATTGACACAGACTTGGCGTTGAGTAATTCTCCTTTCAAACTAGAACTGCTGCTTCAGAATCCATAAAAAGATTGCCGCTCTAGTCATGTGTGGAGCGATTGCGGTGTTAACAAATCGCAAACTGGCACGGAGATCGGAGATAAATTATGTCTCTTCTTCAAGATATTCGATACGGTCTACGAATGATCGTAAAGGCGCCGGGCTTCACAGTGCTGGCGATGCTGGCGATCGCTCTGGGCGTTTGTGCAAATACGACGATCTTCAGTTTCATCAACGGTCTCCTCCTGCGACCCCTAACCGGCATTAAAGATCCTGAGCGGGTCGTCGCGGTTTACACTAGCGACTACAGCAGCGGCTTGTACGGCTCGACGTCATATCCCGACTACATCGATTTCCGCAATCAAGCCGACGCTTTCGAAAGTCTTGCCGCATACGATCAGACCGTGTTGAATGCAACGGTCGAGTCTGAAGCCGAACGTCTGCGCGGTGTAGTTGTTACTGGAAAATATTTTGAAGTCCTCGGCGTCAAGACCCAGCTCGGACGCACTTTGCAAGCCTCTGATGAGCAAACTGCAAATGAACAACCAGTAGTGATCAGTGATGGACTCTGGCAACGTCGCTTTAGCGCGAATCCTTCGGTAATCGGGCAAACGTTAAGACTCAACGGAAAGCCTTACACGATCGTCGGCGTAACCGATCCGGAGTTTCGGGGCCTACGTCTTGGACTGCCGCCAGAGTTCTGGCTGCCGATGACTACCGCGTCTGACTACGCCACCAGTGGCCGAGGCGATCGTGGGCTCGAGTTGACTGGCCGTATTAAACCGGGAGTGACCCCGGCACAGGCGCAAGCGCAACTAACGACGATTGCCGCTCGGCTCGCACAGGCTTACCCGGAAACGAACCTGGGAACACTCGAACGTCCCAGCGAACCTCGTCCCATCACTGTAGTGCAAGAATCGCGAGTCGAGCCTTCGGCGCAAGTCGGAATTTGGCGCGTGTCGATGTTGTTGTTTGCTGTGGTTGGGTTGGTCCTGCTGACCGCGTGCGCGAACGTGGCGAATTTATTGTTAGCGCGTGCATCGGTGCGACGCAGAGAGATCGCAGTGCGACTGGCCTTGGGCGCAAGCCGGCGCCGGCTGATACGACAGTTGCTTACCGAGAGTCTATTGCTGGCAATGCTCGGTAGTGCACTAGGTTTGATCCTTACGCAATTGACCTCGCGCATGCTGCCCGGATTCTTTCCAGCAAATGACGTGGACGGTCTCGATCTCAGCCTCGACTGGCGTGTGCTCGTCTTCACACTTGGCGTCACGATTTTGACTGGCGTGCTGTTTGGTTTGGCGCCAGCGCTGCAATCGACTCGTCTGAATCTTCTCCCATCGTTAAAACATCAAGGCGGAGCTCATGGTCAACGGTTGCGGCGCATTGGTCTACGCGATGTGTTGGTCATTTCGCAGTTGGCACTATCGCTGGTTCTGCTAATTGGTGCGGCGTTGTTTGTGCGGAGCCTGCGACATGCGATCAGCTTTGATCCCGGCTTCACGGTACAAAATCTTCTCATCGCTTCAATGGAGACGCGCGGTGCGAGTCTGAACAAGCAACAGGGCCAGGCCTTCTATCAACAGACAGTCGAACGCGTTGGTAGTCTTCCCGGTGTTCAATCCGTGAGCTTATCGCGAATCGCTCCACTCGGCGGTGGCGGACAACGTCGCGGCACGCAGTTCGAAGGCTATCAGCCACAACAGAATGAAGACACCGAGACCAACACCAACGTCGTCGACCTGAATTACTTCAACACGATGGGAATTCCAATTATCGCTGGACGCGACTTCAACGCACAGGACAGGGAAGCCAGTCCTCTCGTAGTGATCGTTAATGAAGAGGTGGCGCGTCGTTATTACGGCGGCAACGCAGTCGGCAAACGACTTAGGATGGGATCCGATGCTCCGCCCACGGAGATCGTCGGTGTAGCACGCACAGCTAGATACCGGAACCTGCGAGAGCAACCACTTCCTTTTATCTACATCCCGCTGGGCCAGGAATATCAGCCAGGCATGACGTTAATGGTGCGCACTGCCAGTACACCAACGGCGCTGGTCGGACCATTGCGCAATGAACTACGGGCGCTGAATAAAGACGTTCCAGTGTATTCAGTACAAATGATGGAGGAAAGGATAGGTGGTCAGCTTGCGGCGGATCGCCTGATTGCGGTGCTACTGAGTACCTTCGGAGCGGGTGCGCTGTTACTGGCGGCGATCGGTATCTACGGTGTGATGGGTTATTCAGTTGCGCGACGCACACACGAGATTGGTGTTCGCATTGCCCTCGGCGCCGAACGACGCGACATCCTGACACTGATCATCGGACAAGGCATGGTCCTGGTCCTGATTGGCGCGGGACTCGGGCTAGTGCTGGCCCTCGCGCTTACACGAGTCGTGAAAAGTCTGCTCTTCGGTATCAGCGCGACCGATCCGTTGACGTTTGCCGCAGTTGTGCTGGTGTTGGTGGGCGTGGCGCTCCTCGCGTGTTATCTGCCAGCGCGGCGCGCGACGAAAGTCAATCCGCTCGTGGCACTTAGATATGAATGAAGGCCATCCGCAGATTACAGCGATTGTCATGTTATCGGAATATCGAGAAAAACGACGGAAAGCCACCCGGTTCAAACATTCTTCGTTTCGATCTCGAACAAATCTTGGAGTGGATGCGACGGAAAGAGTAATAACTTGAGGGATCCACAAATGAGATACGGCCGCCAATGATGGCAGCCGTAAACTCTCGATGCTTTTGGTCGGGGCGAGAGGATTCGAACCTCCGACCTCTCGGTCCCAAACCGAGCGCACTACCAGGCTGTGCTACGCCCCGAAAGAAGTTGAGGCATTCTAAGAGTCGAGTTGGAGATGGTCAAGCTGGGACAGGATTTACAAGGATTAACAGGATTTACAGGTTGTCAGGAATTCAAGAGTCTTCATTAAAGCGCGGGCGCGGTGACTGATGCGGTTTTTCACCGAGTCCGGTAGTTCAGCGAACGTTTGGTCGTAGCCGTCAGGAACAAAAAGCGGATCGTAGCCAAAGCCACCGTCGCCACGAGGCGATAAGATGATCGTTCCTTCACTAATGCCTTCCGAGACGTTTAGCACAGACCCTTTCGCGTCCGATATGGCAACGGCTGCCACAAAACGCGCGCGTCTGCTGGCGCTGTTTGTTTTGGCGAGTTCAGCCAGAAGCAGGGCGCGTCGATCAGCATCAGATGCATTCTCGCCGGCATATCTTGCTGAGAAAACCCCTGGTGCACCCGCCAGGGCTTCTACTTCAAATCCGGAATCATCGGCAAGCGCGCACATGCCAGTGGCGAGCGCGTAGACGCGAGCCTTTGCGATTGCGTTCTCCGCGTAAGTCGTGCCGTTTTCCTCTGCGGCTCCAACATCGGAAAATTCCTGCAGTGAAGAGAAGGACCAACCACAATCTGCAAGGATACTCTTGATCTCTTTAAGTTTTCCGGGATTGCGTGTGCCCAGTAAAAGAGACTTCATAAACTAACGGCTCGGACCCTCAGGTTGGAGAAGGGAAATAAACGTGCTGAATTGTCCAAACGCAGAGTGCGTTGTGCGCTCAATTCCAAAAGCATTCAGACGTGTTTCGGTTGAAGCGAAACCTGCACTGCGCAACGTGTTCTGCAGTTTTGCAACTTCGTCATTTGAGAGTTGTCGTCCCTGAAGTTTCAGGAGCGTCAGAATAAAATTGTTCAATCGCGCTTCGTCGTTGGCGTAGGTGACGATCGGCGCGGAGCTCTCCTCCGCCGAGTGCTGCAAGTCTTTCAAATCGTCAGCCTTCTGTCGCAGCGCCACGAGACCTGCGCGCATGTTTTCTGTCTTTCCCAACAGTACGTAGCCGTCAGCAAAAACTGCGGCAAACTCTTTTGCCGGATCCGGATTCGACACGAGCCCTTCGAGGATCTCACCCTTCGCATCTTTGAAAACTTCCTGAGTCAGTGATCGCTTGAGACGTGCTTCATCACTCACACGCGCAACCATGATCGATCCTTCGGCGCCGGCCGAGGGCTTCAACGTCAGGAGCGGAGGATTAAGCGTCGCCAATACTTCTTTCGGATTTGTGATTCCGTAGACGGACAGACTGGACCGTAACAGGGAACCAAACAACACCGCAGGCAGAGCGTCGAGTTTGAATGCGACTGCTGAGTCGAGAGAACTCCATGCTGTCGCCGGTGCTTTGTTTCGATAGATCGTCAGCGATTGAAATCCCTGGGGGACAAGTTTCCAGAAGTCCGGGTTTCGTTCAGCCGTCTCAAAAGCTGGTTGCAGGCGAGAAACAACTCCGGGCTCGAGCGAGAAGAGAAAACGATCTTCGATTCCCTGCGGCGAAGGATTCGCGGTCCATGCAACACCCCGCAGTACTTTACCCGCGCTCACCGCCAGCAGCTGTTCCAGCTGTTGATCGCCGGGAGCCTGGCCCATCAGCAGTGGCGCTACCCACGAGAACAGTTTTGCAGTGTTTGCAGGCGAGATGTAACCAAACCCCAGCGCATTATCTGAAGCCAGGGTCGCCCGAACCTTCAACAATTCCGGATCGGTGTGAATGCTGGGCCGTACCCCACGTCGCACTTCCAAACAAGTACGCACCGCGTTGTCAGAATTCCCAACGACTATTAGCGTCCCGTCGACGGCTCCGACGATCTTCCGCTCACCGCCGGCGACCGAGCACTCGACATAGTCGGCATCGCCGCTCCGTTCAGCGCACATTGAGGCGCCGTAGGCGAAATTTGCCAGTTGCTTCACTGCGTCAACAGCGGCAGATTTTGTGCGCCACTTTGAAGTGTGAGTCTCGGCAATAATCGCTACTTCAGGTCTCACTTTTAGCGTGTCGTTTTCTTCCGAGGTTTTCAGGTCAACCACCACGAGCGCGACCTGAGCTCGGGCGAAAAGAACTGCCGGCAGTGGTCCAATTCCGGCGCGGGCAACGGCGCGCAGGAGTCGGTTTTGAGCGGCGGGTTTGCTTTGCGTGATCGGAACTGCCGCTTGCCAGACGTCGCTGTGCTGAATAGCCTGGGCCACTCCTTCGAGATTGTTGAATTCGACGTAGACGATTGCGTCGGCGGGAGCGTAGGCGGCCATATCGACCCGGGTGGGGACGCTCCACCAGAGCCAAACAGCGACGACCACGATTAGGAGCAGAACAAGGGCGAGAAGGGGGCGGAAAAACTTCATTGGTGCGAATCGTAGCGTTTCTCAGGAAAACGCGCAAAGCGGAGGCGATCAACGACACGCGCAAATGAAACTGTATAAGTACGCCACAGGTTTCTCTATTCACTATTTACTATTCACTATGTTAACTTTCCCGGCTTGGTACCCCAGTCTATGACCTATCGTGAATTGTCGGCACAGGCCCTGGCAGAACAGGATTACGACGCTTTTCTGACCGAGTTACAAAAGTCACTAACAGACGGACGAAGAGATCCCAACGACGTGGTTCGCGACACGCTGTTTGAGATCTGTTACGGTGCGACGCAAGCGGACAGGCAAGACCTCAGCGTCGCTGCTCGCACAGCGTTACAGTCACTTGATCCGCGCAATATCGCCACCGAACCCGAGTACTACAAGGACATCGATCAGAAACGTTATGGCGAACGTAAACCGATGATCTGGCTCTGGCAGATGTTTGACCGTTCAGCGCTCGGTCAAAACGCGCTGCTAGGCCACCGGTTTCGGAGAATGCTCGCGCCGATGATCTTTCGACGCGTCGGTGAGAACTTCAAGTGCTGGCACTTTGTCGAGTGGTCGTTTGGTTACAACCTGTCGTTTGGAAATAACGTCGTCATACACCGGCACGTCCTTTTGGACGATCGCGGCGGCATCGAAATCGGCGATAACGTCTCAATATCGGACTACGCCAACGTCTATTCGCATAACCACGATATCTACGACATTCATAAGGTCGACACCCCTGTGACTCGTATCGGCAACGGAGTCCGGATCACATATCACGCCACAGTGCTCGCCGGCACACAGGTCGGAGACAACGCTCTAATCGGCAGCGGCGCGGTGGTGACACGCAACGTCGAGTCTCAACACATCGTGGTTGGAATCCCCGCCAAAACAGTGAGGGTCAAAGACTAAATCAAAAGGCAGAAAAACTGGAATCCTGCGTGAAGAATTCCAGAATCTCGCCGTTTATTGGTTCACTTTCTTGTGCTAACCTAAGACATACATAGGGTTAAACGAAGAAAAATAGCGGTTGACATCGTTTAGCACGTTAATGTACTCTCACACAGGTCGACGGCCATAACGCGGCCGTCTGCCGGGTGCCCACCTGGTTCAACAGCGGTCAGTCCCGCGAAATCTTTTGGAGCACGATAAAGGCACACTTCGCGTGAGCGGAGGTCGCAAAGCCTACAGAAGTTGGCGACAACCAACTTGGCTGGGTTTCCGATGAGCTTCATTCCTGCCACAGCTGACTTCTCCAGCAGTTTCCTGTTGACACCCGCCGGGACCCTACCTATGGACGCCGGTGTCATGTCCAACAATCCTACAAACAAACGGACGGCAACTTTGAAACAAACCACTGATTCTCTGACCTCAAAAACTTTTAGACGCCAATTGTCACGCGCGCGAAAAGCGCGTGCCCGCCTGCGCCTGCAGAACAAATTGCGGATCGCTGTTGTGAGGACTAATTAGCCATGTTCAAAAAATCCTCGGGAAAAAAGAACCTTGTTGGTCTCGATATCGGATCGAGTGCTGTCAAAGCTGTTGAGCTCGGTCGCAAAGGCACCGGTCTTCAGCTTCTCAATCTCGGCTTCGAAAATTTACAGACTGACACGATTGTTGATGGCCAGATCATGGAGCTCAACAACGTGTCCAACGTAATCGCTCACATCTTCAGCGAACACCAGATACGGACCACACGTGTTGCAGCGGGCGTCAGCGGCCACTCAGTCATCGTTAAAAACATCGTGCTGCCACAGATGAGCCAGGAAGAGTTGCAGGAGTCGTTCAGCTGGCATGCGGAAGAGCACATACCTTTTGATATCGGTGACGTAAATCTTGATTATGAGTTGACGGGCAAGTCGTCCGAGACTCTGCATGTCCTGATGGCGGCCTGCAAGAGCGACAAGATCAACAACGTGAAGCAGGCCATTCAGCTCGCCGGTAAACAGCCGGTGATTATCGACGTTGATGCCTTCGCGCTGCAGAACTGTTACGAAGTCAACTATCAACCTCGTCCGGGCGAAATCGTTGCGCTGCTGAACATCGGCGCAGCTACTATGAATATCAACATCCTCAACGGCACGCGATCGATCTTTGCGAGAGATGCTTCAGTCGGCGGCAGCCAGTACACGAGCTTGTTACAGAAAGAGCTCGGCGTCAGCTACGAACAGGCCGAAGCAGTGAAGCGCGGCATGGCACTGCCTGAAGGCGTTGAGCAACGACCAATCCAGCCGATCATTGAGACTGTTTCTGACATCCTCGCGCTCGAAGTTAAGAAGACTTTTGATTTCTATCGCGCAACTGCACAGGAAACCGACGCGTCGATTCAGAAGATTCTTCTGGCTGGTGGCGGATCTAAGCTGCCTGGTCTACCAGAGTTTTTAAGCAGACGTTTCGAGATTCCGGTCGAGGTCTTTGATCCATTCCGGCACATTGAAGTCGATGCCCGGAAATTTGATCCGGATTACATGCGAGAGATAGTGCCGGAAATGGCAGTTGCTGTTGGTCTCGCCCTGAGAGGAGTTGAGGCATGATTAAGATAAACCTGCTCGAGTCAGTCACGGATCGGCCCCAGGGAGTCGCAGCGGTTGAAGAAAAAGTCTCCAGCCCGCGAATTCAGACGTTGCTGCTCGCGCTGACAGTTTTTGGATTGATGGTCCTGGCGATGGGTTACGACTATGTGAGTTCGAACATGGCCCATGCTGCGGCTCAAAAAGAAGTCGATAATCAAAAACGCATCAACCAGCAGATGCTTGCGATTCAGAAGGAACAGATGGAGCTCGAGAAGAAGACGAAAGAAGTTCAGGCTCGCATTGACGCGATTAAGAAACTGCGCGAATCGCAACAGGGCCCAACTGCTCTACTCCAGGAGATCAAAGCGCGGTTTGACGCCGTTCCTGGTCTTTACCTGACAAGCGTTGAGAACAAGGATGGAGAAGTAACGATCAAGGGACAATCCCCAAACGAATACTCGGTGACTAAGTTTGGCCAGAGCCTCGAGTTCTCAAACGGATTGTTCAGCAACTTGAACATCGAGACGCAGAGGGAAGCCGCGAAGCAATCAGCTCCAGCGGCTGGAAGTGCGGCGCCTGCGGCGAACGATGCGAGCGTGGTCACACCCGAAGTGGTGGTCTTCACAGTTAAAGCAAACTTCGGCGCATCCAAAACGCAATCACAACAACCGGCACCTGCTCCTGCAAATCAGGTTGCAATGAAGAAGTAGCTCTCAATAGAGGATAAGAAGATGAAACTCGGCAAACTACCAGCTCTTCCATGGTACCTGCGACTGGTCGCGTTCCTTATAGTCGGCGGCGTCCTGTACGCCGGCTTCTGGTACTTCGTTACCAGCGGTACGCGTAAAGAAACAAAAGCAATGGAGGACGAGATCGCTCGACTGCGACCACTCAACGCGCAGGCAGCGATCGTTCAGCAGAACCTAAACAACTTCAAAGCGGCTTACAAAGCTCGCGAAGAAGAATTTGCCGAGTTGAAGGCCCTTCTGCCCGAACAGCGCGAGCTGACAATGGTGCTCCAGGGAATTCAGGATCGTGCGAAGACGAACGGCCTCATACTCACGCGCTTCAGTCCTAAGGAAGATGTGCAGCAGGACAACTATAGCGGTAAGAAGATCGAAGTAAACGTCGTCAGTGGTTTTGCCAGTCTAAGAGCTTTCTTCGACCAATTGGCTCACTACCAGCGCATCGTTTCGATTACTAATTTCGAGCTGAGGCAACTCGAAAAGCAGTCGATTACGAAGACAGTTGATGCACGTTTTGATTTAACTGCCTACTACGTCTCCTCCGAGCGCTTGCAGACCCAGCCGGCTCCGAACGCCAAGCCCGCAGCCGGTGGAGCCGTACCTGCTCCGGCTGCCCCAGCCGCGCAACCCGCAAAATGACGCCCCGAGCAAAACTCACTCAGAAAGCGAAAATGATGATGCAAGTTAAAGAGACAGCGAGAATCGGGTTCACGAGTTTCCTGCTAAGTGCAGCGATGGTGGTTGCGAGTGGTTTCGCGATCGGCGTTGTGGCTCAGGAAAACCAACCGCAAGCAGGCCAATCGCAGAAGACTAAAAAAGCTGTCAGTGGCGGCCGCGATCCCTTCCGAAAGTATGAGGCGCCTCCGCCGCAGCTTAAGCGCGCGGCGGGACAGTCTCCGATCCCGACTATCCAGGAACGAATTGCACAGTACAAGGCGCAGAAAGCTGCAGCGATGAACGCCCGTATGCCGGCGCCGAAGCCCACCACTGCTCTGTTGCTTAGCGAGATTCAAGTTATCGGCATCTCTCGCTCACCGAGAGGTTACGCCGCAATCGTCGAAGCCACACCGATCAAACTTACTTATGTCATCTATCCTGGTGAACCGTTCTTTGACGGCCAGTTGGTGGCAATTGAAGACAACCGTCTCGTGTTTCGTCATGAGACTGTGTTTACCGATGGCCGTCGCGAACGAGCAGTCGAGTACAAGTCGCTGAGACAACCGACTCAGGTCAACTCCATGACCGTGCCCGCCAATCAGTCCGTCGCAACCGCCAATCCTTAACCATTTCTGGTTTGGTTTCGAAAAGCCAGACCGCTGACCCGCGCTGGTGTTTTTCAACTCTGAAACACCGACGCCCTTTTGACAAACACCGAAAACGTTGCCGTGTTAGTGCGGCGCGCGCTTTAGTTGCCCCGGCAATCGAGCGTAGTGCGTGGCGGCGCGTCTTCGGAAATTCCCCTAAGGAGGGAACGATGTTTTCTCAGTCTCGAGTCAGATCAGCCATTAGGAGGACTACGCTCGTCCTGTCGCTTGTGTGCCTTTCGGCAGCAGGCGTTTTGGCTGCTACAAAAAATTCAGGGGTTGTCGCTATCGACAACAATCAGAGCCAGGGCCAGCAGACTTCGGCTGCGGCGCCATTGCCGACACCACCTGTCGGTATGTCGCGGTCTGCCGACAAACAGTCGGAACAGGGTCGTCAGTATGGACAACCAGGATTCATCGGTGAACCGATCAACCTGAACGTCGTGAATGCTGACATCCGCGACATCCTCAACTACATCACCGAGCAGTACGGCGTGAACTTCGTCATCGATTCGTCAGTCGGAGCCGTTCCGGTGACTGTTAACGTTCAGGATGTTCCCTGGAATGTTGCGCTCGAAGCAGTGCTCAAAGCCAACCGGCTGGGCATTGAAGTTAATGGCAACATTCTTCGCGTCGCGACGACCGATGTGCTGGCGAAAGAAGCGGAAACTCAGAAGGTGATCAACGACTCGCGTCTGGATGCTTCACCGCTTGTTACCGAATTCATCCGTCTTAATTACGCGCGCGCTTCGGGCACATTGGCCCAGGCAGCCGGTTCAACCGGTGCTTTCTCTGGCGGTTCCACCAATCTCAGTTTCAGTGGCGGTGCCGGCGGCGATGCAACTGGCGGCGGTGGCGATCAAGGTTTGCTTCCGATCATTTCGCGCAGACTCTCGCGACGTGGTTCTATCGAGGTTGATGGCCGCAGCAACACGCTGATCATCACCGACGTGAAAGAGAACATCGATGCGATCCGGCAACTCGTGGCAATCCTGGACCAACCAGAGCCTCAAGTTGAAATCGAAACCCGCATCGTCATCGCGCAACGTAACTTCAGTCGCGACCTCGGCGCGCAGCTTTCGGCGGGCGTCGTGAATTTCGGTCGTGGTGGTTTGGCTAACATTTCTACTCTTCCAGCGCAAAACACCAGTGGTTCTGGAAGCGGAAGTGGTTCGGGATCGGGCTCGGGTTCGGGATCCGGAAGTGGATCCACAGGTCCACAGTCTGGTCCTAATCCGTTTGGCGTCTTTGGCGGTTTGACAGGTACGCCAGTGCCGACTAACAGCATGGCTGCGGCTGCGGCAAGCACGGTTATTGGGTTGACGACCGGACTGTTTGGTAGCGCGCAGATCAGTGCAATGCTCACGTTGGCCGAGTCACGAGGACAGGCCAAGACTGTTGCCACGCCGCGTGTGACCGCTCTGAACAATCGGCCCGCACAGATTGAGAGTGGTTCACAGATACCGGTGCAAACGACCCAAGCCGCAAGTGGTACCGCAGTGGTGACCACAACATTCGTGTCCGTTCCGTTGCGTCTTTCAATCACGCCGCAAATTACGGATGCAGGTACCGTTGTGCTGCGCGTCACGATTGAAAACAACACGTTGAACACGGGTATCGCTGTTGCCGGCGTTCCTGGTATCGACACGCAACGTATGCAGTCCGAAGTGCTGGTTCCAGATGGCGGCACCACCGTCATGGGCGGAGTCCTTGCGGATACCGAGGGCGAATCTCAGCAACGCACTCCCGGACTCGCTTCGATTCCCGTTGTCGGCAATCTCTTCAAGAGAAAACTGACTACACGCCAGAACAGCGAAATCCTATTCTTCATTACGCCTCACATCTATCGTCCCGATTACCAGGGCCGTCCGACTGCGGGAACAGTAACGAACGGTCAGCGCTCGATCACGATTCCGCAACCAGTGCCACTTGGGAATCCGCCGAGCAACACGCCGACCCCAACTCAGTTGCAACAGCCTCAACAGCAACCAACCCAACCACCTTCAACTCAGCCGCAGTTGTTGAGTGCTCCGCTGCCAAACAGTCCGTCAGGTACGACGACGGCGCGGCCGGGAACTCTTAGCGGTCAACGTCCCTAATTGGAGGCCACATGTTCAAGGAAATGCTTGAGGACATTATTGGACGCACCGAGGGCAGCCTCGGTGCGCTCATAATGGGAACGGATGGCATCGCCGTTGAGAAAGTTCTCGGCGAAGCCGGATTGGACGCGAATCTCGACATTGCTGCGGCCGAGTTTACCTCGCTGGTGCGCAGTGCCCAGCGTGCCGGGATTGACACGGGTCTCGGTGGATTACGCGAGCTCGTAGTGTCACTCGAAGGCGCGCTGATGGTGATGCGACTCTTGAGTCGCGACTATTTCGTGGTGCTTGCCTTGAACTCCCAGGGGAACCTGGGTCGTGCACGTTTCGAGCTGCGCAAAGCCGAGTTGAAACTGGCGAAAGAATTCGCAGTTTAATTCTATTTCTCCCGCAAAGGCGCAAAGACGCAAAGAAGTAGCCGATATAGGTTTACTTTGCGTCTTTGCGCCTTTGCGGGAGATTCTTTAAGAGGTTTCTCATGAAGCACTTCATTCTATTTCTGACGATTGTCATGCTTTGTTTTCTGTGTGTCGACGTCAAGGGCGCCTCATTGTTCGGGAAAGTCATTGAAGTAAATAGCGGCGACGTTATTACGATCTTCAATCTGAATCGTCCGGTTCGCGTGAAGCTTCTTGGTATTGATGCCCCTGAGATGGACCAGGCGTTTGGCGATGTCGCGAAGAATCACCTTTCGGATCTGGTGTTTGACAAGGGTGTGCTGGTTCAGTACTCGGGCATTGGCGCGGATGGCAGCATAACCGGACGTGTTCTATTAAACGATGCAGACATCGGCGCGCAGATGGTACGCGACGGCGCTGCATGGTTCGATCTTAAGAACAGTGATCGTCTGGCTGTGATGGATCGAGATGTCTATCAACAATCGGAACAGGCAGCAAGGAGTGAGCGACGTGGATTATGGCAGCAAGCGAATCCGATCTCGCCCTGGGACTTCGTCAAAGCTCAAGAATTGAAAACGCATCCAGTTAGCTCGCTGAAGGCGACCGAATCGTCCACACGTGTTAAGCCTGGCGGCTCGTCGTCGGAACTAACGAATCTGGCGTTGATGACCTCAAGCGTAAAGGCTGCACTACCATCTGCGTCTACAGATGCAAGTATTGAAGTACTTGAAGGTGCTGAGTTGCCCTCAGGATTGCCTTTTACAGCGCTCCCTCCTCGCAACGGGACACGTTTCGTTAAATCCACGGCTTTCGGTCCGGAGATAGTGAAAGCAAATGGATACTTCGCGATAGAAGGTAGAAACATTTATTCGGTCATCTGGTTTACAGCGCCGACCTATGGTGAAGACGACAGAACCGCGATGGACCGAATGATCTTCAACGAGCTAATCGCAGGCGTTGCGGGCGCCTTTACCGGTGGCGACCCGCAGGCTCGATGCAGTCCGCAAAGTGAAAAAGATGTTTCGTCAAATGGGTACTGGGGACTTGAGCTCGACATGAGCGAATGTCAGATCCCAACCCGCCTTCGAGTTTTTACCAAAGTGACGAATGATCGAAGAGAAGTCTATCTTGCGATGGTGACCTTTAAGGACGAAGATGCGTATGTGAAGCGCTTCATGAGTACATTCACCATCCGCGGCAAGAAGACGTCAAATTAATCACGTTCAGTGGCGTCCTAGGGCAGCTTCACGTAAGGCATACCGCGCAGGATGATGCGCTGCCGGCGCGCGACGCGTCGCGGGTTAATCTGAGGATTGAACACCGTTCGTGGATTCGGGATCATGGCCGAGAGGAATGCTGCTTCGCTTGCGCTCAACGCCGATGCGGGCTTGCGAAAGTAACGTTGTGCTGCGGCCTCCGCGCCATAAATCCCATCACCCCACTCAATCACATTCAAATAGATCTCAAGTATGCGACGCTTCGTGAGCGTGCGTTCCAGCATGATTGTCAGAGCAGCTTCCTGACCTTTTCTCAAAAACGATCGTTGCGATGAGAGATAAAGGTTCTTCGCGAGCTGCTGACTGATGGTTGAACCACCACGCTTGAATTCAGGAAGGTTAGGCAGCCAGTCGTCGTTCTCGCCTTCGGCTTTTGCCTCGCGCGCTGCTTCTCGCTGAGCTTGCTCAAACGCTTTTTGAATCGCTTCGTAATCAAAACCGCGATGGGTGAGGAAATTAGTGTCTTCACCCGCTAATACCGCGCGTTGCAAATTAGGAGAGATCTTGTCCAGTGGCACCCAGATCTGTTCACGTTTCGGTTGTTGGCCCTTCGCTTTTGCTTCTTTTATGCGAGTGTCAATTAACGACGTCGACGAGGGATTGCCATTCCGCAGCATCAGCACACGCACAAACATGATGCCTTCAAAACCAACCAGGCCGACAACCACGCCCAGTACCACTAAAAATAGAATTCGAAAGAGTCTTCGCATGCGTGGACAGTATAGGGCCAATAGGTCCTATAGGACATATACGACCTATATTGTTCCTATTTGCGATTGGATTTTCGACTGATCCCGCGGTAGTTGACGTTGCCGGGAAGTTTGCGTGGGAGTTCCAGATTGTCGTCTACGATATCTTCGAGGTGAACGCTGGCGGCCCGAGCGTAGGCAAGCAGCGTCATCAGGGTAGGTTCACGTTTGTCCTGCTCATACTCGGAAATGCGACCGTAGTGCATGCTATCGCTAAACCCAAGACGCTCGAGCATCTGAGTCTGCGACAAACCAAGACCGGTTCGGATTTGGAGCAGTTTTTCGGCCAGTCGCACCGGCCGCGGCCGCGGATTGCCCATCAGAAGTTGCCTCCTGATGAGTTTGTCCGGCGCGTACTCGCAGTTGGGAGTGGTCTGCGTTCGCGTTTACTTGTCGCCGTGAGTATGAACCTTTCATGCTCAACGGCGATGCTCATCACTCTTTAGTGTGGGAGATTGAGCCGCGCATTTGGCCGTTGTCGAATTGTCAAAGACGGTCCCATCCTAAACGATGGACCACAAAACCGTAAATAGAAAAGTTAACCACAGATTACGCGGACCGATTTGATCCGCAATAATCTGTGGCTAAATCACATTAGAGAGCTCTGAACTGGCCTTGAGTCTAAACATGAGAGGCCCCCTTTTATGAAAATCGTAACGGTAATGCATAGAAACACCGCAACTACAGGTGCGCTATTCGATTGTTCTTAATAAGGCGCCTGAATGGCGCGGACGGGGGAGCTAATTCTTACGCGGCACGTGGGAAAAAGTCAATGCGGAATTATGGATATTTGTCCACGCTTTTACGGTGGCTGATAGTAGTTAAGGGAGGGTTGGAGCCTACGTCTCCGAACTCTGTGCGAGGCGAGCCTGGTAGTCGAATGTACCGGGAAGCCTGCGTGGTAGATCAATGTCGTCGTCGACGATCACTTCGAGGTGCACCTGGGCCACCCGAGCATAAGCGAGTAGTACCATCAAAGGCGGTTCGTTCCTGTCGAGCTCATATTTTGAGATGTTGGTGTAATGGATCATGTCTGCGACACCCATACGTTGGACCATCTCAGTCTGAGAGAGAGCCAGCTTTCGCCGAATTTGCAGCAGTTTCTCAGCCAGTCGTCTTGGTCGTGGTCTGGCGCTTCCCATTACAAACCTCTCCTATGATGGACAGTTATCGATCTTGACGTCTTACTCCCTGTAGCGAATAAATCTGTTGACTGTGTCTAGCTATACAGAGTATGCTACTCGCAACAGAGTATAGCCCAGGAATCACAACAATGGCTCCTTGCTGTGAGGGAAGCAAGACTGGGTCCTCAAAAACGATTTATCGCGGACGTTCTGAGCTGGATCGTAAACCGATAAAGAAAGGTATCTCGATGAAAGACGGGGCAGAGAAAAGGTTTGTTGTGCTGTGTAAGGTCGAGGTCAGATCGACGCGCTCACAAAGAACTCAAACAACTCACGAATTGATAAGCGTTCCGGCCAAATCTGTCGAGCAATCAATACTTGTTGTTCGCAGCCAGAAGGTGATTCTCGATCGGACTCTAGCCAGGTTCTACGGTGTTTCCACCAAAGTGTTGAATCAAGCGGTCAAGCGTAATCCGGATCGGTTTCCTCCAGACTTCATGTTTCAGCTTACGATGGAGGAAGCGAGGGCACTGCAAGTAAAAGATTCAAGGTCACAAATTGTGACCTTGAAACAGGCGCGAGGTAAAAATCTCAAATATCGGCCTTACGCGTTTACAGAGCACGGGATTTTGATGCTTTCGAGTGTCCTTAGAAGTGAACGTGCCGTCAAGGTGAACATTCAGATCATGCGCACCTTCGTTCGGCTTAGGGAAATGCTTCCGACGACTGCTCGGTTATCGAAGCGCCTCACAGCGCTCGAACTGAAGTACGAACGGCGATTTAAAGTGGTCTTTGATGAAATTCGTCGACTAGTGACGCCGCCCGCCAAGAACCGAAATCCAATTGGTTTTCGTGCAAAAACGCCGAAGAAATGACAAAAACTTAAGGTCACAAATTGTGACCTTAGGTTTTAGGTTCCCTTCAAGATCACAAATTGTGATCTTAAGAACCCGCCGCTTCTCAGTGCACCAATTCGTCAGCGTGTGATTCCTCAGTACCAATCGTCAGAGCGAGGGTGCGGATGGTGGTTCGGGCTTCGCGTTGTTCTTCTTCAGTGAGCAGGGACCAGGCGAGAGTTATTGGACATTCGGAGTCGTGCGTCTGCGACTTATGACAAACAGGGCAGCTGTCGCCGGAAAGCTCAAGCACTACGTAGAGCTTCGCCAGCAAGGTGACGATCAGCTCGGCGCGTTTTTTCTGCTCGTCCGATTCAAACATGCCCCTAACCACAGATTACGCAGATTAATACTGGAGCGTGTTTTCCCACTTCACACGCTTCAGCAGCGCAAAGTCGGAGAGCATCTTGCCGGCTCCAAGCACAACTGAAGTCAGCGGGTCGTCAGCGACAAACACCGGCAGGCCAGTCTCAGTTCTCAAACGTTTGTCGAGATTTGCGAGTAGTGCTCCACCGCCGGTCAGAACTACGCCGCGATCGATGATGTCTGCTGAGAGCTCTGGTGGTGTGCGTTCCAGTGCCACACGCACTGCTTCAACAATTGCGGTAACACACGGATTGAGCGCCTGACGAACTTCTTCATCCGAAACTGTGATCGTCTGCGGAATGCCTTCGACGAGATTGCGACCACGCACGTCCATCGACAGAGGCTCGTCCAGTGGAAACGCACTGCCGAGCTGAATCTTGATCTCTTCCGCGGTGCGCTCGCCAATCAGGAGGTTGTACTTCCGTTTCACATACTCCGCGACGGCATTGTCCATGGCGTCGCCGGCAGTTCGGACCGCACGTGCGTAAACGATGCCGCCGAGACTGATGACCGCGATATCCGTCGTGCCGCCGCCGATATCAACAACGATATTTCCCTGCGGCTCGGTGATAGGCAGGCCGGCGCCGATAGCTGCTGCAACCGCTTCCTCGACGAGGTAAACCTCAGAAGCCTTTGCCCGGTAGGCTGAATCTTCCACGGCGCGACGCTCAACCTGCGTGATCTCACTGGGAATTCCAATTACCACACGAGGGCTAACCCAGGTGCGGCCATTGTGCGCTTTGCGAATGAAGTGCTGAAGCATCTTCTCAGTCACTTCGAAATTTGCAATCACTCCGTCGCGCATCGGCCTGATGGCAACGATGTTCCCCGGCGTCCGCCCCAGCATTTCCTTTGCGTCCTTACCCACTGCCTCAACATTATTGGTCACCTTATTGATGGCGACGATTGATGGTTCGCTCAGCACGACGCCGCGCCCTTTGGCGTAAACAAGCGTGTTGGCGGTTCCGAGGTCGATGGCCAAGTCGTTGGAACGCAGTCCAGAGAGCAGAGGGAAAGACATAGTTACACCTCAATTATTGGGTTAAGACATCGAGCTCTTCTGTCGAGAAGATCTGGGAAGGAGCAATCCCAAAAGTGCGCGTCTTCGTTAGAAAAACAAAGACAAACAGAATTTAATTTGTTGACAGGACGGTGTCAAGAAGAATTTGTAAGAATTTTCTCCCGCAGCGGCGCCACTGCGCAACGGCCGAGAAAACCGTCATCAAGTGTTCGTTGCGTCGCTGCGCCGTCGCGGGAGAAATGCCTTCTCTAGTACTGCCAATTCACGTTTACAAAGCCGGTCCCGCTGGTGGGAACGGTGTAGGTGTGATTGCTTCCGGCCTCCCACGTAACCGCACCATTTGCGGCGATTTTGATGAACTTGAACTGGATCGTCTGCCCGGCTGGAGCCGAAGCAACAATGAACCAGTTCGGATAGTTCGGCGTCAGCATCGGTCCGACCGCCAGATCCCACGTAGTCGACCAGTTACTGAGTTCAACGGTGTTGCCCGTCAGGAAAATATAATCACCGACCTGCGTCGGCGATGCGTTATTTACGGTAAACGTGATTGGAATCAGTTTGGCCGTCAGCACCGTGTACTGGATCGAATTTGAAACCTGATTACTCGAATTCGTCGCCGTGACGCTGTAGTTGCCGTTTGTAACAGACGGCGTGGTCACAGTGATTTGCGTAGACGACCACGAATTCACCGTCGCAGTGGTGGTGCCGAACTTCACTGTTCCTGTCGTGGAACCGAAGTTCTTGCCGGCGATCACTGTTTTCACCCCCGCCTGTCCACTCGTTGGTCCAATCGAACCAATCTGAGGTGTGGATGCACCTTCGGTAAACTGCCACACCGCAACCGTGTGTGCCGGCAGAGTAAAGGTGGTCACCGGATTGTTACCTCCGGAACCGGAGCTGACCGTGATCGACGATCCACCGAGAAGACTCGTCAGATAATCAGAATATCCGCCGGCAGGAAGCGACGTGTTCAGGCCACTGATGCTGTAACCGGTCGTTTCGTTCTTATTGATCGCGATCAGCACGACGTTCCCAAAGAACTTACGTTCGTAGATGTAGACGTCGTTATTTATCCAGCGCTGGCCGATCGAGCCGTAGGGAATCGCAGGATTGTTGCGACGCAGCGTGGAGAGTTTGTTCACCAACTGGTATGCAGTCGTGCTCGTGCTGAAGTTGGTCATCATCGGACGATTGTATGGATCGGTGCCGCCGCTGGTGTCGTTGTGCAGGTATTGTTCGGTGCCGTAGTAGATGCATGGGATGCCACGACTGGTCAGAACGAACGCAAGCGCCTCATGCAGTCGATTGTTGTTATTGTTGATCGACAGGAACCGTGCCATGTCGTGATTGTCGATGAAAGTTACGAGATCTTCCTTCCAGGTAAAGTTACCTCCTTCTGTTGAGATAACTGAGTCGATGTCCGAGAAGTTCGCGTTGGACCCGAAGACGCTCCGGATCGCAGTGTTCAAAGGAAAATCGAGCAGCGAGATGCCGCTCTTATTCGCAAACTTATAAGAATCGCGATACAGCGGATCGGAAGTGTTGCCCTGATACCACTCACCAAACAGAAAACTGTCGCCGAAGGTATAGATCGAATTTGCGAGACTGTACTGCCAACCCCAGGATAGATGTTTGACCGCATCGATGCGGAAACCGTCCACACCGTGTTGTTGAAAGAGTTGCGCCGCTGCTTTCAGGTAACCGTCCATCGTGGCGTGTTCCTGGTTGATGTCGGAGAGATCGAAAAGGGTGTAGTACTGGACCTGATAACGATCGTCCCAGCCGCCGCCTGAGATATTGGCGTTGTGATGAAAGTAGCCGTTGGTGTCGTTACTGAAGTTGCCTAAGAATGTGCCGTTATCGTAGAGCGCACCAAACTCGCCGGCGTTGTTTTGGGTTGAGTGGTTAGGTGCGAAATCGATGATCACTTTGATGCCGTTCTGGTGCGCCGCGGTTACGAGGTTGTCAAATTCAGTCCAGGTATTGCTCGCGTTACCGAAGTGTTCTTCGATACGCTTGAAATCGCGTGCCTGGTAACCGTGATACGAAGCAGTGGGGTTACCGTTGCCGTCGGGAATGTTTGTGTTGAGATTGTCGACTGGCGGCGAGATCCAGATGGCGGTGACGCCCAAACCGGCGAGATAAGACATATTCTGTTGAATACCGGCGAGATCGCCGCCCCAGTAAGCGCGCCAGTTGGTTTTGGTCGAATCGTAAAGACCAGAGCTTTGCGACGGGTTGTTGTTTGTGCTGCTGCCGTCAAAAAATCGATCAGTGATGATCTGGTAGATCACTTCGCGTTTGAAGTCTGCAGCGGACGTTGTTTTGAGTGGAGTAACGAAAATTGCCGATAGTAGAGCGACAACGGTTAGTTGCCGTGAGAGCTTATGCATGAGAAACACCTCCGTCGTGAGTTCGGCGCGAAGAGTCCTTTATAACAGGATTCCGGTTTACTATCCACAGATTTAGTAAATAGTCGCTATATGAAAGAATCTGTGTAATCTGTGAATGGAGCAAGAGACTGAAATTCTGATTATCGGGGCCGGTGCAGCCGGACTCGCAGCCGCTCGTGAATTGAGTATCGCGGGACTCAACGTCATTATTCTCGAAGCGCGCAACCGTATTGGCGGCAGAATCAATACGCATATTGACTCATGGCCCATCGAGCTCGGCGCAGAGTTTGTTCATGGCAAGCCGCCGGAGACATTTGCGATCGCTCAGCGCGCGAATCTCAAGTTACAAAAGATCCCGAATCTTCACTGGCATTTACATAATGGCATTCTGACAAAGTCAGACGAGTTCTGGTCCAAGCTTGAAACGGTAATGGCGGACATGAGCCGTTACCGCGGACCGGACGAGAGCTTTGCAGAATTTATCAATCGCTACAAACAAGAGACTCCGATCGACGACATTGAGTCGATCGCCACCCTCTACGTCGAGGGCTTTCACGCGGCTCATGCCGACCGGATCAGTGTTGATGGCCTCAATAAGACCAACAAAGCCGCTGAAGAAATCGAGGATAACAAACCATTCCGCCTGCAAAATGGGTACGACCAGATAGTTAATACTTTGCATAACGAAGCGGTGGCGGCCGGAGCGACGATTCATCTGGAAAGAGTTGTCGAAGAAGTAATCTGGAAACGAAATCACGTCGAGGTGACGACCCGAGAATCGCTGAAGTTTAAGGCGCGCCGGTTATTGAGCACGATGCCGCTGAGTCTTATGCACGATTTCGGCGCGCCAGCAGCGAGAGTACGATTTACGCCCTCGCTTGAAGAAAAGGTCCAGGCCGCACGCAAACTATCGCTGGGCCATGTCGTTAAAGTCGTGCTGCGTTTTCGCGAAGCGTTCTGGGAGAATTTGACTGTGCCGGGGGAAGGCGACAAGCCTGCTGATTTAAAGGATCTGACGTTCGTACATGCCCCATCAGAGGTGGTGCCGACATGGTGGACTCAGTCTCCCCTTAAGGCTCCGTTGATCACAGGTTGGGCCGGAGGCATGCGCGCTGACAGCTTGTCGCTCGCAAGTGAGGATTTGCTGCTGGACCGTTCAATCGAATCGCTCAGTCATATCTTCAGTAGGTCAAAACGGTTTCTCGAAGAGTCGTTGGAAGAGTTTTACACACACAATTGGCACCGGGACCAATTTACGGCAGGCGCATACAGTTATATTCCCGTTGGCGGGCTTGAAGCGCAAAGTCAGCTGGCGCAGCCATTGGAAGATACTTTGTTCTTTGCGGGCGAAGCGACGAACGAAAGGGGGCATCACGCCACAGTCCACGGAGCCATCGCGACCGGATTACGCGCCGCGCGTGAGATCTTAAACACGGTCCAAAAGTTTAGCTTGACCTGAAACCGCGGTATCTCTATGCTCTCGCCGTAGGTATACGCCCTGGTACTCGCAACCGCGAGTACTCACCTCCCAACTGAAAAACTCCCCCACTGAGTTGCCCAGCCGTTTTAGACGGCAGGTTTGTTTATGAGTCAGTTGTCTTCCGCTGACGTAAACAGGTGATTCGGAAGGTGTCTCAATGGAACAAGGTATAGCGGGGTCAAAACTCTCAAGTGCCAGATGGTCGCTATCAAACATCTCACTAAAATATCGTCTACCGCTTCTTATCGGAACACTCCTGGCCGGCATCATCATCGCTTACAGCTGGGCCTCATATCGTGCGGTAAAGACGTCAGCCTTTGAAGTGGGTCGCGAACGTCTCCAGAATCTAACACAGCAACTCTCCACGCTGTTTCAACAGTCGGCGATCAATATATTGACGAAGACCAGCACCGCAGCTAACGATGCGGCAATTCGGGCGTTCGTGAAATCGCCTGAAACAGCATCGAGAGATGATGTCCAGAAGCTGTTGCAACAATTCAACGCACCGCAGGATCCAAACAGTATCAGAGTGGAAATTTGGAGTGCGCAGCGTAGCCTGCTGTTCGTCTCGCCCTCAGGCGATCTGACGCCGCTCGGCGATCTGACGAATGACTTCAAACAAGCCTCAGCCGAACCATTAAAAACGGTCGGTCCGTTTCGTCAAATTAAAGATACGATCGGATTTCCAGCGCTTGCAGCAGTCAAAGGTGATGACGGCAAGGTGGCTGGCTATCTGGTCCGCTGGCGCAAACTCGCCGCCAACACCGAGACGCGGCAGCAACTCACAACATTGCTTGGCACGAGTGCGACCCTTTACCTCGGCAATCACGACGACGACCTCTGGACTGATTTCTCCAGCATCGTCGCCAAACCATCAGTTGATGTTCGGGCGAAACAGGACATCCTGACATACCTGCGCGGCGGCAACACCGAAGTGATTGGTCTTGCACGACCAATTGCCGGCACGCCCTGGTTGATACTGATCGAGTTTCCCGATGACGTAGTTCTAAAACCGGCTAGTGGGTATGTAAAACGAATGTTGGTGATTGGTCTGTTTGTGTTCGCAATGGGTGTGGCCGGCACTTTTGTGCTTAGTCGAAATATTACCGGCCCGCTGTATCAGCTCACGGCAGGCGCTACTGCAATGAGCCGCGGCGATCATCCGCGCACGGTCAACATTCGGCAACGAGATGAACTGGGGCAACTCGCAAAGGCCTTCAACCTGATGTTGCAGAAGGTTGGTGACTCACAGCGCGAGCTCGAACGTAAAGTGCAGGAAAGAACCGCACAGCTCGAGGAAGCTAATCGCCAGCTTGAGTCACTTTCTCAGTCTCACGCTCGCAAACGAAGCGTTGCCGAGAAGGAACGCACTGATGCGCTCGAAGCTTTGTACAATACGGAAAAGCAGTTGGTCCAATCTCAGAAGCTCGAAGCTGTAGGCCGTCTGGCGGGTGGAATCTCACACGACTTCAACAATCTTCTGACAGTGATCCTCGGCTACAGCGATATCACGAAGAGAAACTTGCCTGAAGCCGATCCGTTACGAAGAAATGTCGAGGAGATCATCAAAGCGAGCGAGCGCGCAGCTTCTCTCACGCGCCAGCTGCTGGCGTTTAGTCGTAAACAGGTTATGCATCCAAAGGTTTTTGATCTGAATACCGTAGTCAGTGATCTTGAAAAGATGCTGCGGCGCATGATCGGTGAAGACATTGAGTTGCGTGTTACTGCGGACAGTAATCTCGGAAATATCAAAGCCGATCCCGTGCAGTTAGAGCAGGTGATCATGAACCTCGTCGTGAATGCACGCGACGCAATGCCGAAAGGCGGCAAGTTATCGATCGAGACTGCCAATGTCTATCTTGATGAATCGTACTCGCGAGAGCACGTTTCAGTCATTCCGGGCGATTACGTCATGCTCGCGATTAGCGACACCGGTTGCGGCATGGAGGAGGAGACGCGCCAGCATATCTTCGAGCCATTCTTCACGACCAAAGAGCAAGGCAAGGGAACTGGTCTCGGGTTGTCGATGGTCTATGGCATCGTCAAACAATCGAATGGAAATATCTGGGTCTACAGTGAAGAAGGTCACGGAACCACTTTTAAGATTTACCTTCCGAGAGTGACAGCTGCAGCTGAAGAGTACAAGCGGGCATCGACGGCGTTTGAGGTGCCGGGCGGAAGTGAAACCATCCTGTTGGTGGAAGATGCTGAGTGGGTGCGAACCCTCGCGCGTCAGGTGCTTGAGACCGCTGGCTATCGAGTTTTGGAGGCGGCAAATGGGGATGCGGCTGTCAGGCTGTGCGAGAGTATCAATGGTGACCGGATCGATCTTTTATTGACCGATGTGGTGATGCCGGGCATGAGCGGAAACGACATGTCGCGAATTCTGTTGGAGAAGCAACCCGGTATGCCTGTGCTTTACATGTCGGGCTATACAGACGATGCGATCGTCCAGCATGGCGTACTCGAGGCGGGGATCAATTTCCTGGAGAAACCGTTTACACCCGCAGCCTTGGCGTTGAAGGTAAGAGAGGTGTTGGACGCAACCGAAACAGGATGATTCAGATCGCTACCTTTTCGGTGTTTCCCCCACAGACGATCACGCCCACGCGTTCGCCGCGCTCTGGTCTGTAGCGACCGGAGAGTAACCCAGCAAATGCTGTCGCACCGCCTGGTTCGGCGATGATGCGGGTTGCCTGCCACAATCTTTTCTGCGCGTCGATAATCTCATCATCAGTGACAAGCAACGCGCTCTGAACGTATCGCTGCGCTATTGGAAACATCTGTTGACCAACTTGCCTCGGCGCGAGCGAATCGGCGGCGATACCACCTGCCGGAGAATCAACCGGCCGTCCGGCACTTAAAGCACGCTGAAGAGTGGGCGCTTCCGTCGGCTCAACTGCGATGACCTTCACGTTGTTCTGATACCACGTAGCAACACCACCAATCAGCCCGCCACCACCAACCGCAACCAGCAGTGAATCGAGCTTCGGATCTTGTTCTTCCAGTTCCATTCCCAAAGTGCCCTGGCCCAGCAGCGTCTCGTCTCCCTCGTATGCGTGGATAGGAAGTGCGCCCGATTGCGCTGTCCATGCTTCGCTCGCCTCAAGTGATTCTGCATAGCGATCGCCGGCGATAATCAAGTTCGCACCATAGCCACGAATGCGATCGAGTTTCGACTGCGAGGCAACTGAAGGCACGAAGATCGTTGCCGGTTTGCCGAGCTTCATCGCCGCAAACGCCACTGCAGCGCCGTGATTACCACCCGAAGCAGCGACGACGCCGGCTGATGGAACTTTGCGCGTGAGCATGTTTGTGAATGCACCGCGTGCTTTGAATGATCCGGCGTGTTGAAACAGTTCGAGTTTAAAGACGATCCTGATCGACTCGAGTCCAAACTCAGAACCGTCAACTTCAAGGATTGGAGTTCGGCGAATATATGGTCTGATCACGCGTTCCGTCGCTTGAATGCGCGCGCGCGAAAGCTCGGTTGTATGATTCATCTGCGAAGAGTATATCCACAGATTACACAGATTCTATAAACCATCTGTGTAATCTGTGGATGAAACTGGGAGATTGTCAATCAATGCCGATTCCGATAGCATCGCCAGCATTATGAGCACAACTACCGCAAGCCTGACAGGCGAACAGATCGTCGAACTCTGCCGTCGCCACACCCTCTTTGAATGGTCAGCTCAAGCCGCTGTCGATCCGATTCCGGTTGAACGCGCGAAGGGCGTATACTTTTGGACTCCGGAAGGCAAACGGTTCATCGACTTTAACAGCCAACTGATGTGCGTAAACATCGGTCACGGCGACGAGCGCGTTATCAACGCCATTAAGGACCAGGCTGACAAGCTTGCTTACGCAAATCCGTTCATGGCCACTGAAGTACGCGGTCGTTTGAGTGCAAAACTCGCCGAGATCACGCCCGGTGATATTGACACTTTCTTTTTTACGAACGGCGGCGCCGAGGCAAACGAGAATGCGATTCGCATCGCGCGGCTTTACAGTGGTCGTCATAAAATCGGTGCGCGCTATCGCGGTTATCACGGCGGCACAGCAGGCGCTTTGACTCTCACCGGTGATCCGCGTCGCTGGGCCGCGGAGCCCGGTATTCCAGGAGTGTTTCGTATTCCGGACTATTACCACGGCATTCAAAGAGGTTGGGACACAACTGAGGACGTGCTTTCACGCACTGAAGAGGTGATCGAGCTCGAGGGTCCAAAGACGATTGCCGCCCTGATAATTGAACCGGTTGTCGGTACGAACGGAATTCTCATACCGCCTGACGGCTACATACAGGGATTGCGAGATCTCTGTGACAAGCACGGCATCCTCTTGATCGCCGACGAAGTGATGGCAGGTTTTGGTCGCACTGGCGAATGGTTCTCGATCGACAACTGGAAAGTGGTTCCTGACCTGATAACGATGGCAAAAGGATTGACGAGCGCTTATGTGCAACTGGGTGCCGTCGGTATGGGCCGTCAGATTGCCGATCACTTCCAGAACAATGTGTTCTACGGTGGTCTCACCTACAACAGCCATCCACTCGCCTGTGCCGCTGGTCTCGCGACTATTGCGGTTTACGAAGACGACAAGTTGATTGAGAACGCGCGTCGTATGGGTACAGTGATGCGTGGGTTGCTTGAAGATCTCGAGAGCCGTCACCCTTCGGTCGGCGCTACACGAAATATTGGACTGTTCGGGATTGTGGAACTCGTCCGGAATCGTGAGACGCGTGAACCGATGGCGCCGTTCAATTCGGCATCACCGGAGATGCAGGCACTCGGAAAGTTTTTCCGTCAAGAAGGTCTTTATACTTTCGTGCGCTGGAATACCTTCTTCACGAATCCGCCACTCTGCATCACCGAAGCCGAGTTGCGCGAGGGATTCGCGATCATCGACAAAGGCCTGGAGATCACTGATCGCGCCGCAAAGTAGCCCTAACGTCCGGCTTTGGGGCGTTTTGAATTCTTGCGGACGGCACTCATCGAAGCGTCTTCATCTTCTGCAGTGCCGATGTTCTGCCGCGCTCCTGCGGCTTGTAACACTTCAGATCGTTTCCCCAGTTTGAGGTGAGCTCCCGATCGAGGACTCTGTTTCTTGCCCTCGCCGGTTGGCGGTTGATTCACTCGCTTTGCCATAACAACCCTCCTTGAAAATAACTATCGGCGATCTCCTTCGGCGCCTGGCTCAGTGTCTGTCAGGTTCGACACGTCTTTCGCCTGTTGGCGCGGCTCGGCGCGTTGCGTGCGCGGATTTTCGCTTTCGCGCATCGCTCTATTTTTCTTGTCCGTCCTCATGTGATCTTTCTTCTGCCGATCCTTGTCTGACATTGGTTCTCCTTTACTTAGCTTTTGTGGTTAACGCTTTCGCACGCGGCACTACGTTGCTCTGTTCATACGGTGCCGCGCTTTCGGGTGTTATTCGGTAGCGCAGGAATGCACCGACGCCGCCTACTCGCTCGAGCCGTGTGCTGTCTTCGATAAATGTGACTCGGGCCGACGAAAGCACATTCGCGCGCCGCACGAGCTCATCGGCAACTGTGCGCTGGTCTAATTCATCCGGCAACGGTTCATCGGTCGCATAAAGCTTCAGGACCTTCTGAACTTCTTCTTTGTCAAACTCAATGCTTTCTGCTTTTGCCGCGATCAGCATCTCTTCCACCTGACCATTAGACAAAGCGGCGAGCGTCTCGGGAACACCGGCGACGCCCAGATCATCGGCCCGATATTCATTCAGCAGACGCTCAATCTTCTCCATGTCGCTGAGCGAGTCGTGACGACGAAAGACTTTCAACGATTCCTCGAGTACTTTGTGTTCGGGTGTATCGATTCCCAGGCTAACGGCATCAATCACTTTTTCCGCAAGTGTCTTCGGCATCTGTTCACGCAGCAAAGGAATTACCGTCTCTTCATCGCCTGCGAGAATGACTTGCTCGATCTGTTCTTCGCGTACGATTCTTTCGAGCATGTCAACCACTTCCTTTGCATGCTGCAGGTGATAATTCTTCTCGTGCCGCTGGTACCGAGCCTGCGACCATCCGCCAATCTTGACGTGCTTAGTCTTAACGTTCTCTATCTGCTCACGCTCAACGGCTCGACCTGTCGCAAAGACAACAATCTGCGCCCGATTTGTGTCGGCAAGCACGACTGCATAGCGCCGGTACTGATCAATCAGACGAGCGAGCGGGTAAAGATGTGGTCGATCAGAGACAAACAATCGATTGCGCTCGAAAGGAGCATCAAACTGCCCCACTTCAAACCAGTCGTTCTCGGCAGAACAGGCGAAGATCGCGAGCCCTTGAACCGGCGCCGGAACTTCACCTTCCAGGTAACGAATGATGCGCACAAAGTCTTCTTCAAAACTCAGACGCTCTTCCGATTGGTTATCGTAAGACTTACAGCGTTCTGACAGGTGCTTGCGCACGAAGGGAAGGAAGTTGTGGCGTCCCTGCTGATCTGCACGCGCGTCGAGGTAAAGACTGATAACCGGCGCAGGCGTTGGCTGAAGGTCCAGGAGGTGTTCCAGCAACTTCTCGGGCATTGAAGTTTCGGTCGATTGATTCTGTGTTTCTGTCTGATTTTCCATATCGATTTCCGCCTTTACTATTGTTCTGTTTACGTACGTAGTGTCCGCAGAACAATCCAAAAGTGAGTGCAACATTCACTTTTCTTCCACGATTGCAACAGCGATATTTGTAGAAGCACGTAGGGTTCCAAACTCCCACGAGGGTTGTTTCACCTGAAAGACGTAAAGAGGGCAAAGGCGGCGATGTATCACACCCGCCGTGCATAAGTTGCATCGATCGTCGATATGCTTACCGGAATGCTTACCGGAAAAGACATTGTAAAGATCACCGCACTCGCCACGGGTGCTTTCGTTCTCAAGTCAACTTTGAAGCGTTTCTTCGAGTACGACCTAAAGAACAAAACGGTACTGATCACCGGCGGATCAAGAGGACTGGGACTGGGTCTGGTGATGGCGCGCGAATTTGCGCGCGAAGGTTCACGTCTCGTGCTCTGCGCGCGGGATGAACAGGAATTGGAGGAGGCTTGTAAAGATGTCGAAAAACTCGGCGTGGAAGTGATGACAGTACCCTGCGACATCGCCAACCGGCAATCCGTGAGCGAGATGATTGCGACAGTGGATGATCGCTTCGGCGCCGATTTGTTTTGCCCGCAAGTTTCTCCCCACTTGTACACGAGCCGCAATTCAAAGCCGGTGCGGTGTGTTTAAGACCACAGGTAGGAAACGAACAAGGAGGAGGATTCCCAGGTCCCGATTTGGCAAATCGATTATGTCGCTGGCTATGCTTTTGGTTCCAGCTGGCGTTGCCATGGTGAAGGCCGACACATGCCATTCCGTTTGTGCTTTTTTGTGTCTCGTCGTGCCTTAAAATTCTACGCAGAAGATTGAAGATTTCAGCTGGCTTTACTGGTGCAAACCGGCTGGGCCTGCTTTTTTGGGAGGCAGAACTAACAAGATTCTCAGGATTAATCTTGTCGATCTTGTTACTGCTGCAAGTTTTGTCTGCGTCTGGCCCAAGACTTGAATTAATGCCGTTTAACTCAAGGAGGGCCACAACAATGGAATCAAGGGCAAGAATCTTCGGACATGCTATTCATCCGATTCTGATCGTTTATCCTCTTGGTTTGTTATCAGCGGCAGTGATCTTTGATGTGATCTATCTGGTTATGGCTAATCCAACCTGGACGACAGTCTCTTTCTGGATGATCGCGGCCGGTATAGTCGGCGGGTTGTTAGCTGCTGTGTTTGGTTTGATTGACTATCTGAGTATTCCTTCAGGCACGCGGGCGAGTAGAATTGGATTGCTACATGGTCTTACGAATCTCTGCGTGATGATTCTGTTTGCGGCCAGCTTGCTGTTGAGGTGGAACGCTCCGGAGACACCGTCAATCGCCGCTCTTGCACTATCGTTCATTGGCGTCGTGGCAGCGGGGTTGGGTGGCTGGCTCGGTGGCGAGTTGGTTGAACGTCTGGGCATGAGTGTTACACCGGGCGCTAACTTGAATGCGCCAAACTCGCTTACGCACAGCGCTCGTGAGACTGCCCACGTTCGCAACGAGACGGGATCTGCGGCAGCATAAAATATCTGAGGAAACTGAATGCGTAAGGTACTTGACGTTGATCGGCTGGCCGTGCGGCATCGACCGCAAGGCCAGCCGGTGATGCATCAGGAGTGGGGCAAACTCCTCTTTATCCACTGGCGCATCGATGAGAGTCTTCTGCGCCCACACATTCCCAAAGCACTCGAAATCGATACCTACGGTAATTCAGCGTGGATCGCGATCGCGCCCTTTACGATGTGGGACATTCGCGGCCTGCCGCCTTACATGCCCCCGATTCCCGGGCTCAACGAAATGCACGAATTGAACGTGCGCACTTACGTTCATTACAACGGCGTTCCCGGTGTATGGTTCTTCTCGCTCGATGCGAACAGCAGCGCGGCGGTTTTGGCAGCGCGCACGTTTTATCATCTTCCTTATTACTCGGCTGACATCTCGCTACAGGGTAAAACGAAGATCAAGTACCGACTAAAACGTCGTGACGATCCTCCTGCGCAGTTTAAGGCTTCGTGGACTGTTGGTGATCCATTACCGCAATCACAGCCTGGTTCGCGTGAATTCTTTTTGACTGAGCGTTATGTCCTTTACTCAGAATTCAAGGGCGAACTCTATCGCGCGCGGATCTTTCACGAACCCTGGGAACTCTACGAAGCCGAGTTAACGGAGTTTGGTTCGACTATGCTTGAGGCGAAGGAGATACCGCAACCAAAGACTCAACCAATTCTGCACTACGCCGAACAGATCAGTGTCGACATTTGGATGCTGGAAGTTGTCGACGACTAATTAAGTAGTTTAATACTCTGCGAAGGCGTCATCAGGATAGCAATACAACCAGCGCTCACCGATTTCGGCGGATGCAATTACTGGATGACCACTCGCACGCGCGTGCTTCGAAGCATGCCTGTTTGGTGAACTATCGCAACAACGTGTTGTGCCACACTGCTGGCATGTGCGCAGATGAAGCCAGTGGTCTCCCGTCTTTACGCACTCTTCACAAACTCGCTCTTTCGGTTGTTTGACGTCTTTGATTCCGTTGATATGAACGCATACCTGTATTGCCATCCGGCTAGTATACAGTTTGTGGTCGATAATCTGCTCGCCGCGGCGTAGGATCGTCATAGTCGGAATCGAGTGGCCGATCCCTTTTCGAAGCTGGACCACCATTTTCAGTTACGCGCATGACTTGCGTCTCATCGATATAAAACGAACGTCTGCTGCTGCCGAATTCAGTGACCGGAACTGCCGTCACAGCGTAGCCGTCTAGATTCTCTTCATTCCTGGTCAGTTCAATCCTGAAGATGTAGCCGTTCTTCATGCCGGTCGCGAGCTTTTCATCGATCAGATTCTGTTTAGCCAGTTCGTGTAGGGTTCCGAACTTGCCAAAAATGCTTTGATAGGTGATCTCAGCCGATGAAATTGTGCGCATTGAGGCCCTGGCTGAAGCATCGTTCGCTGCCCTGCGAGCCGCCAACAGATTTGGAATCACGATGGCGCACGTGAGCGGAACCAAAAGAATGAGCATGATAAGATTCAAAACGAATCCGGTCGTCGCCATGCCCTGACCGCCGTAGCGCCACGGTTCACGTTTCGCGCGTTTCATTGCAACCCACGAGACGACTGTTCCAGTGATCGAGCTGATGCCCAGCAGACCGCAGCTGGTGACGCTGACAATTCCAAGTATCAGTCCGAAGATTGCGAGGCCTTGTTTCGGACTTTCTCGTACATCCCATTGAGCGTAATTGAGGTTGGCAACGGGCGCGGCGAGCGGTACGTGGTGTGAATGCTGTTGGAGGGGAGCGCCGCATGCTTTGCAGTTCTCAGCGTCTGCCCAGCCCACAAAACCGCATTCGACACATTTTGTACTCTTCATAATCTTTTGTCCTTCTGTTTGGGATAGAAGAGGCGGGTTGAACTGACGCGAGTGTGTGTGTGCCGAGGTTAGCGTCAGTGCCCTTCAGACAGAAGGGCCGGCAAACATAGTACCTCAGGTGCGGTTTAATTGGTCAACATTTTATTATTTGGAGGGGGGCGGCACGCTGCGGCGCCGCCCTCTTTTAGCCCTTATTTCCGTTATGCGCTGGCGCCTTTAGCTTTCGCGCGCTCCTGCTGCATCCACTCTCTCATTGCGGCAACGTGCCCGGGGCTGCGTTGATTCGACCAATCCTCAAAACGCTTTGCTGCCTTTTCCAGATTTGCAAGAAGATTTGGGTTTTTGAAAGCCTCACGAAACTGCGGTACCACTGGCTTCAACTGTTCCCAAATGCCAAAGAATTCACCACTTGTCTCAAAGAAGAGATCTTCATGAAGCAACCCGTAGTTGAGCAGCGTACAGGCTTGCTCCCAGTAGCCAATTACCATTCCGACAAACGTACCGTGCTCTGTTCCCGGCGCTGCCTGCTTCATCGCCTCTTCGAGTGTTTCGAAGTGATAATTCCGTTGAAACCAGTCGCGCGCCTCCCGTAGTCGCGTCTCCCGTCGCAAATCATAGACCTGCAAATGAAGTTGTGCTTGTTCGTGCGTAGGTTTAGTTCCCATAGTTTTCCTTTCTATTCGTAGTTCCGGGTCAATTTGATTGCTTTCCCGTTATTACGTCGAACGAGATCACGGGAAATCGACAACCACCGCAAATTAGTTTTAATTTTCGGGTGTACTGCCTGCTATCGCAAGCTGCCTGATCTCTCTACTCCAACTTTGTGACAAAAAAGTGACGCACATCTTGCCGACTGTGAATTCGCATGTGTTCGTTAACACTTATCCGTATGCATCTGCGTAAATCCGTGACAAAATTTGCGAGTACAAGGTCAGCAACAAGGGGAAACCGCCATGGCAGCATCTCTCTGGAAGTTAGGTGGTTTGAGTTGGCGCGAGCTGGGTAAACGTGTTTGGGCTGAAGTTCAGAACGATAACGTGTTTGGTCGCGCTGCTGAGTTGTCGTACTACTTTCTGCTCGCGCTTTTTCCGTTTCTGATTTTTCTCACCTCTATTATCGGTATCGTGCTTGGTTCGGGTACGGGGACGCGTCATGCACTCTTCGGCTACCTCGCTCGCATCATGCCGCCATCTGCTTTTCAACTGATCGATAACACGATGTACGAAGTCTCGACATCAAGTGGTGGCGGCAAGTTGTCCTTTGGAATTCTCGCCGCGTTGTGGGCTGCTTCGAATGGGCTGGGCGCGATCACCGAATCGCTTAACACTGCGTATGACCTGAAGGAGAGTCGACCGTGGTGGAAACAACGCCTGACTGCGATTGGACTAACCATGACGCTTTCGGTATTGATTATTGGCGCACTCGTGTTGGTGGTTGCGGGAGGCAAGATTGCGGAGTTGCTGGCTGCGACTTACGGCTTTGGCCCGGTGTTTCCTCTTGCATGGAAGATTATTCAGTGGCCAGTCGTGCTTGCATGCATGACTTTGGCGTTTGCATTGATCTACTACTTCGCGCCCGACTTCCGCGAACAGGTGTGGCAGTGGTTGACGCCAGGAGCGGCAATTGGTGTTGCGCTGTGGTTACTGGTATCGCTTGGTTTCCGCATCTATCTACATTTCTTCAACTCTTACAACGCGACCTACGGTTCTCTTGGTGCTGTGATCGTATTGATGTTGTGGCTGTATTTAACTGGAGCAGCCGTTTTGATCGGTGGGGAAGTGAATTCCGAGATTGAGAATGCTGCTGCAAAGCGGGGTGAGCCGGAAGCGAGGGAGAAAGGCGAGAAAGCTCCGAACGAGAAAGACGGCGCCGTGCAGGCGGCGTAGCAGCGCTCAAACACTCTGCATTCTTTATCTCTGTGTGATAAATTATTGTCTCTGCAATTCGTTCGGAGGTGCGCACATGAACAAGCTTTTCATTCGTCTGTTTGTTGCCTTCGCAGCTTTCAGTTTTGGTCTGGTCCTCACAACTGTCTTGAAACCCGTGCCGAAAAGAACCTGGGCCTTAAAGGTCTTTTTGCCTCCTGAAGCGTCGTTCTCGGGGTCCGGTGCAGACGAAGCGAAGATTCTCCAGATTTATAGTGAGTATGGGCCCGCGCAGACACGGCACGACACGCAATTCTTTGAACGAATTGAAACTGAGGATTTTACGTTGAATATCGGGAACATCAAGATGTCACGAGACGCTGACATCAACTGGATGTGTGAACAGCCGACCGACATCGTTTATGAAAGCAGGGTGGACCACCTGAAGGTATTTGACCGGGTAGCACTGGCGCACGGCGATCTCATAATCCGCTATAGCGATGGTTCGATCCGAGAGTGGCCGTTTGCAGATGTCTGGGTCAAACGTAATGGCACCTGGCTAATTCAGAGCACGACTTCGCGATGACTCTGATCCGCGTGAATCCATCATTTCCGATCCGCAACCTCGTGATGTCGACTTTGTATCCAGTCGCGGCACCAATGATTAAGAAGTCTGTGTTCAATCAGCGTAGCTCTCGTAATCTGTGGACAAACTGATTGGCGCGAGCCGGATCGATAGTGTTGGACCAGACGCCACTGATTTTGAATGCTGAGCCAATGATGAAACCATCGGCCTCACTGTAGAACTGGTCGATGTTGTTTTCGCTAATTCCTGAACCAAGAAATACGGGCAAGTGGCAATGACTCTTCGCCTCCTGCACGTCAGCAACTTTCGGTGCCTCACCGGTCACGCTGCCCGTTACGATCACGCAATCAGCACCCATGAACTCCACCGTCTCAGCGGTCTCACCGAGACTTACATCAGCAGTGATCGCGTGTGCTGAATGTTTCTTCTTGACGTCGGTCCAGACTTGCACACGTTCAGCACCGATCATTTTGCGATATCTCAGCAGCTTCGCAGCCGAGGCTTCTATGATTCCCTCGTCGGCAACATGTGCATAGGCGAAACCCTCAGCGCGTATGAAGTCGAGACCCGCTGCATGTGCGACGGCCATTGCCTCGATATTTGCGCCGGCCAATATCTGAATTCCGACCGGTAGTTGACACTGATTCTTAACCTCAGCACCAATCACCGTCATCGCCGCTACGATCTCCGGCCCAACTTCACTCTTGAGATAAGGCACGTCGTGCATGTTCTCAATGATTATCCCATCCACGCCACACTCTCTGTAAACGCGGGCTTCTTCCCGCGCTGAGAGTACCAACTCCGCGACGCTCTGCGAACCCCGCGGCGTTCCTGGCAACGCACCGACATGAATTACCGCGACGACTGGTTTGGATCGCGAAAAAAGGAAGGTCATTTTTTCCGGCTCTGATACGTGATCTGTGTTACAGCAGTTTACTATATCAAAGGCGGTTCTCCCGCAAAGGCGCAAAGGCGCAACGAAAACCGCAAAGAGGTGGCTCTTTCCTAGCGTCTTTCGTTGCGCCGTTGCGCCGTTGCGGGAGATTCCTTCGTATCAAGCTCTAGCTTGAAGGCGGCTTTAATCCCATCATTCGCATGTACGTGATGATGTTGCCGTAGTGCAGGCTAGTATGGCCCACGTTTGTGAATAGTGGTTTAAGCTGCGCGTTGGGGGCGCTGTAGGCGCTGTTACATTTTCCGACCGCTTCTTTGAGTTTTGGAAGCAGCGTGTCTTTGTCCGTTGCACCTTTTTCAACTGGAGTGGACCACTCGACTTTGTTACCCACACCGTGTGCGCAGAAATAGTTATATGAGTCGGTAATGTGGGCGATCAACTGGCCAAAGTTGCGCACAGTGTCCACAGGCTTGTAGTTATACTTGTCTGCCGGAACCATTTCGGCAGCCTTCACCACCCAGTCATTTACTTCATTAAAGCCGTTGCGTACTTCTGTCGCGATGTCTGGGGTTTTGTCCGGCGCTGTCTGGCCGAAGCCTGAAGCCGCGGACACCAGCAGGCAGGAGAGGATCAAAAGAATTCTCAGTTTCATAGGGCCTCCTTTTGGCGGCGCATCCTAAGCCGCAAGGTGTTGGAATGCAACGAATAATACGCGAACGGTATTAAATCTGAGACGAACGGGCCGCGGATTACATGGATCTGAATTCTGATTTACACAGACAAATCCTAAGAGCAGTTGCTGTTGACAGTAAATACTGTCAAGAGTATAGTGCGAGCCATGGCAGATACGGTGGTTAAAGAGCGTGGAAGAAAGTACGTGGGGACGCTGGAGTTTGCACACGTGGGAGAACAGACGCTGGCCGAGATGGGACTGGAGCAGGCGCGCGGCACGGTTACCAGCGTTCCGGATGAACGAACCATTCGTTATTACATGGCCGAAGGCTTGGTCCAAACGCCGGAAGAGAAACAGGGAACTGCCTCCGTCTTTGGATATCTGAACCTCTTGCAACTGCTAACCGTGAAAAAGTTGCAGGCTGAACACTTGCCGATTCGGAAGATTCGCGAGTTGGTGGCAGGCAAGAGTGAGCAGGAACTTGAAATGCTTCTCGGCGTTGGTGGTCCGGCGGCGAAAAAGAGTCGAGAGAACGAAGCGAAACGTTATCTCGAATCTCTGTTAGCTCCGGAATCGGCCGCGCTGCCAAAACAAGCTACCGCGCTTGCAAAAGAATCTGTCGCTGCCGCGGCGCCCTCGCAAATAGCACCGCAAAAGTTTGATCAGTCAGCTTCGTGGCAAAGGATTGAGATCGAGCCAGGGTTGGAACTGCACATTCGCTCTGACTACACCCCGCCGGCAACAACTGGAAAAACCAGGAGCTTGCTGGAAAGAGCCATCCACAGATTACGAAGTTTCCGCGGATAAGGAGATAAAGTTATGGAATACCCGAAGGTAGAGTTTTTCACCACGCACGCGAAGCTCGAAGCAGGACGCGAGCAGACTGTGGATGTGCTGATCCGCATTACACCACCAACGCCGAGCCCTGATCTCACCAGCCGCCCAAACTGGAAGGGCCGTCCTGATTTAAATCTCAGCCTCGTTCTCGATCGCTCCGGGTCGATGGAAGGACAGAAGATGATTCGCGCGCGTGAAGCGGCAATGTTCTGTGTCGATCAGATGCTGCCGAGCGATCGTCTCAGCGTTGTTACGTTTGACGATCGTATCGAAGTGCTGTTTCCGAGCGAACTGGTTACAAATAAACAGGCGATGAAAGATTTGATTTCGCGTGTTACGGCTCGGAATTCAACGGCGTTGCACGAAGCCTGGGTGCGCGGTGGTCTAACTGTCAGCGAGCACCTGCTGAATCAAGGAATCAATCGTGTGGTCCTGATCACTGACGGACTCGCAAATGTCGGCGTCACAAACACAGACGAGATCGTCACGCAGGCAATGGGACTGTTTCAGCGCGGCGTAAGCACTTCTACGATCGGTATCGGTGCTGACTTCAACGAAGATTTGCTGATGCCGATGGCCCAGGCCGCCGGCGGCAATGCATGGCACGTTGTGGAACCCGATGACATGCAACACATTTTTCAGATTGAGCTCGAAGGGTTAATCGCACAATTTGCGCACACAGTGTCGCTGTCGTTGATCCCTGCAGATGGAGTTCGCATTGTCGACGTGCTAAATGATTTCGATTTAACCGAAACCGGACGTTATCGTTTGCCGAATCTGCAAGCTGGTTCGCCTCTCGATATCGTAGTGCAGTTAAGAGTCGGCGCCGAAGAAATCGGAACGCAGATGCGCTTGCTCGATTTGCGTCTCGGGTTTACGCCGCAGGACGCGAAGAATGCCGAAGTTTTGAAACAGGCACACACGGTGGAGTTTGCACCTCGCGCTCAGGTCGAAAGCAGTCTAGTGAATCACGAAGTGATGAAAGCCGTGCAGTTTCTGATGAATGCGCGCGCCAGGAATGAAGCGATGAAACGCATGGATGCTGGAGACTTCAGCGGGGCACAGTTTGTCCTCGGCAGCGCTCTGCATGCGACACAGGCATTGGGCTGTGCCGCAGCCCCGGAGGTGATGGAAGAGTGTGCATCACTCGAGGAGACTTCGAGATCACTTGCGGATCGACTCAAGGATAAGATGAGCCGCAAGAAGCTTGCTTACGCGGCGTACAGTCGAAGAAGTGGTAAATAGGGCCGCGGATCGGCGCGGATTTGAAGGCGGATTTTACGAGAGATGGTGGTAGTCCGAAATCATTTGCACGCATAAAAGCTCGGCGCGTTGGCGATCGGGTTCAGAAGGCAGAGACGAGCGCACGTAGGCTTCCTGCGCAAGCTTAAACAAGCGCTCTGATTCTGCCTTCACTTTTTCCAGCGACCATGCGCCGCGTTTGATGTCGAGCAGTTCTGGACCATCAGCGCGTTCGACGTGCAACGTACCTTCGGTCAGAAACTCGATACCCATTCGCAACAGACGAATCAAATGAGCCGCATTCTTTGCGTCGTAGCCAACACGACGTACTAACTCGCGGCGCTTCTGGCCCATATAGCCGCCGCTGTAGTAACGTCGTCGCTCGCCTCGGTACCTTTTCACCACCTCCATCATCTGAGTAGTCGCACCCACAAACGGTTGTCCGTCCAGAGTGCGTAATGAATGGCCCGCATCGCACGATTCAGGATCGATGCCAAAACCTGTCAGCTCGTCCTCGAGTCGTTGCATCAGCGCCTGTGCTTCCTGATTGAACGAGATCATCTTCTTAAACTGTGCGTGTGCGTAGCCGGAGAACGAGTGGTACGCCTTTTTGGTCACGAAGAGATCTCGGTTTTCACGCAAACGCGAGCCGAGCTCGCCCTCATAAATGATTCCGTTTGGTTTCAGCCACAGCAGGCTCAAGACGTTTGGATTGCAGTTGAGCAGCAGGCCGATGAACTTTCGCAGCTCATAAAAAACGCAGTCCCATTCGCCTTCCCACTTTTCGTAAACATCTTTGCGGCCGAACCCGAGATAGTGTTCGAGTGTGGCGATATAGATACCCATTACGTCTTTATCGTCGATTGAATCGGGATCCGATTTTGGCACGTACATTCCGTGCGCAACGCTGCCGCGCCAGCAGAGTGAGATCAAGCCCTCCGGCAAAAGCTGATCGATTTGTTGCTGTGATAAGCCCTTTAGTTCGATCTTTTGCATCGCTGGTAAGGTAGGACAGTAGGAGAGGATTGACAAGATAGGACAGGTTTCGGGTAGTGATGCAGTCTGGATTGGGCGCCTCCAAGGAGGCGCCCAAGGTTTGGTAGAAAAAGCGTTTGAAGAAAATACTGGATTGCCCAGGGTTGTCGCTGCGCTCCGACCCTGGGCTGAAATTAGCGAACGCCTTCGGCGTATTTCACTTCTTGAGTGTTTTTGCCGAAACAACGTCTGTGTAGGCTGAATTCCCACCCACATTGAACGCGCGTACACGGTAATAGTACTGCGTGTTTGGGAACAAATTGCCGTGGACGAAGTGTTGAATTCCTGGAAACACTCGGCCAATCTCGATGAAGTTGTTGCAACCCCGCTGCGCACAGCTCTCGATGACGAAGCCATCTTCGTTGTCCGAATTGTCCTTCCATACAATCTGAATCCGATTCGCCGCGATGAAGTCAACTCGCAGATCACTCGGCGCTGACGGTGGCGGTGGCGGTGAAACGACGACATCAAACGTCTGGACAGTCTCACCGAGATCATTATCTGTCGCCTTCAGCGTAACGTGATAAGCACCCACCGCGGCATACTTGTGTGACGGAGGAATAGAGAGTGGACCAGTCATAAACAGGTCCATGATCTCACTTTGCCCATCACCCCAATCGAGCCACAAGCGCAACGACTCATCCGCCACGTCTGAGATGTAACCCGGATCCTCAACAGAGCCACCGACCAGCTTGACCGTATCACCAAGCCCAACGGGCGACGGATTAATGGCGAAACCCACAAGAATCGGATCGACGTTGTTAACTGTGAGCTGCGTCTCGGCGGTGCTTTTTCCAAAACGATGATCATCAACGGTGACCTTAACCGGATAAGTGTCTGACGCCGTGCCGTCAGGCTTGTCATCGGTGTACTTGTGCATGAATTCGAAGTTCCTGGTCCCAGGGGGGAGCTCAATTAGTTGCTCACCAGATGTCGCATCCCATGCAACACGGAGCGTGAAGCTGTCATCGTTGTCCGCGTCGGAAACTTTTCCAGTCAGAGTCGCGAAACTCCCCTCGTCCACCTGCGAGGTAATGGCGACGTCGCTCAACACTGGCACGGAGTTCTCAGCGCCCCATGAAGGTTCTGCCCCTTGAGTCGTGCCTACGCTATCCCTATTGGCACCGTTTGGATCCATTGTCAGAATCTGAGAAACACCATCATAAAAGATAATCTTGCTGCCATCTGGACTGAACCCTGGTGCAAACTCAGCTACTCCCGGCGTGTGCGTAAGATTTACCTGATTAGAACCATCCGCATCCATTATGTAAATCTCAAGGTCGCCGTTGTCGCGGTTGCTGCGGAAAACAATCTTCTGACCATCAGGACTGAAAGCTGGTTCAGTGTCGAAGATCATGCCATTGTCAGTCAGTGCCGTTTGCTCGGTGCCGTCGGCGTTCATGATGTAAATTTCAATGCCGCTGTTGCGAAGTCCACGAAAGACGATTTTCTTGCCATCGGGACTGTACGCAGGCTCGGTTTCGTTGCCCCCTGGAAATTTTGAGAGATTGACCTGGTTCGAGCCGTCTGCGTTCATCTCAAAGATATCGGCGCCGGTGTCACGGAAAGAAACAAAGACAATTTTGCTTCCATCCGGACTCCACGCCGGGTCCTGGTCTGTCGCTGTGTTAGTGGTCAGACGCTTCTGGTTAGTACCATCGGCGTTCATTACATAGATCTCGAGATTGCCGTCGCGGCTGGAAGTAAAAGCGATCTTGCCTCCATCAGGGCTGACTGCAGGGTCTGAGTCGGCAGCCGAATTAGTGGTCAATCGCTTTGGATCTGAACCGTCAGTCTTAACACTCCAAATGTCGTAGTTGTTATCGACGATGGCTTGATAGGCAATTCTTTCCTGTGCCACAAGAGCTACCGGTGTCAGCAGAATGGCAACCAAACTTGCGAACATCGACAGTCTCGCTTGTTGCGTTCGTTGTAACTTCATAATTCCTCCAAAAGATTGCGTAATTAGTTGCCGTTCAGGTTCTCGGCTCTATAGAAGTAGTACTCTGCGGTGTAGGCTGATTCTTTCATCTCACCGTCTAATGTGCCCGGGGTTGAAGGAGCCAGACCACCTGTCGTGTTTACGCGCTGAATAAACGTGACCGCACTGAAGATGCCGTTACCTTCGGTGCGATACTTCGCGAGCAATAGCCACGCGACGGCGGTTGGATCGGGCTGGCAGCCAGTGCCGTCAACGCGACGCGCTTCCACTTTGCTGCCACTCTTGCTTTCCCAAGTTGGACCAACGTAGTGGCTGCCGACCTCACCGAAGAAGTTTTCCTCAGCAAACAAACCGGCCTGCGGTCCGAACAAATCCCATTTTTGAGTAATGAGATTCCATCTGTAGATCTGCACACCCTTGGCGTAGGCATGAAACGCGAGCTTGTTACCTTCCTGAACCCGAATACTGTCACACTGCGACGGCAGCTCCGGACCGTTGGTATTGTCGAATGCGAAGGCCGGTGTAACGGCGAGAGTTATCAAAGCGATAAGAGCGAGAACTATCCGATTAATTTTTGTGCGAAACATGATTTTCTCCTGCGAACGTATTTGCATACCGAAAGAGAAAGTTGCTGAAGATGGCCACGTATTACCGCGACCCACGAAAAAATTTTTAGCCACAGAAGGCACAAAAGGCTCAAAAAGCACAAATGAAAGAGATCGATCATTTGTGCTTTTTGTGTTTGGTGGTGGTGTGAATGTTAAGCAGATTTCGCTTTGCGGCTTGTGAGGGGAACGCCGGCGGTGCCGCTGCCGATTCGCACGGGAATGATCATGGGGACGTCCTTTTTGTAACGTCTGTATTCGTCGCCGTGCGCATCGATGAGATCTCTCTCTTCAAACTGAATAGCCAGCAAAATGTAAGCTGTGGTGGCCACAGCGAAGACCAGATGGGCGATCGTCATCACCGGCGTGGACCAGAATGCGAACAGCCAGCCAAGATAAAGCGGGTGCCGGACATGACGATAGAACATCGGCGTCCTGAATTTCAGGTCCTTGTATTCTCTACCTATCAGAAAAAGAAAAACCTGACGCAGTCCAAAGAGATCGAAGTGGTTGATCAGGAACGTACTGCTCAGCACCAGTGCCCAACCAGTCGCGCAGAGACCATAAAGAACCATTCTCAGCACTGGTTGCTCCAAGTTCCAGACAACGCCGCCGATCGGTCGCCACTGCCAGAACAGAAGCACCAGTGCCAGAGAAGAGAGCAGTACATAAGTACTGCGCTCTGCCGGCTTCGGCACCAACCGTGTCCACCCACGCTTGAACCACGGTCGTGCCATCACGCTATGCTGAACTGCAAACAGCAGTAGCAGGCCGGCGTCGACGAACAGAGCCTCCCCAAGTGGCCCTGTTCTTCCCGAGTCGATCGACTTGGGAACCAAAATGTTACCGATGAAACCGATTGCATAAAGAAATGTTCCGAAGAACAGCAAGTAAGACAAGACACCGTAGATGAATGTTGCTAATCGCTTGAGCATGGCTTCTCCTTATGAAACTGCTTTGTACTTTGTTCTTGCGAAATCCTCAGACGCGCGGATGATGGCAGGTGGAAATGATACGTTTTCATTTTCTTCCTCATGTCGAAATTGGACATCGATTGAGGAAGTTGCCGAAGTTGCCGCCATATTACCTGACCCTCCAGAAGAATTTTTTGCGCGTTACTCTTGAGCCAATACAGCTGAGGAGGGTCGTCCCCATGCCGATCGCGTTCCGTAAGCCGCTCTCTTTGTTGATCTTTAGCCTGAGCTTCGTCATTCCGGCCCTGGGTCAGTCGCAAACGGTTTCCAATTCAAACGCCTCGGTAAAAGACTTCGCTGTCGCCCTTGTTCGGATTAAGACTGAAGCGGAGCAGGAACAGTTATTGGCTGGGAATGAGAACCTGCGGAATGAATCGTTATTGTCTGCGTTGAGGACGCTCACCGATCCGTATATTCAGAAAGGCGATTACAACGAGGCTTTGCGGATTGCTCATCTCGCGCTGCGCATTGCGGAGAAGATGAACGATCGCAAGTTAATTGCTACGGCATTGTGCGACGTCGGCTCGATCTACGGGCGTCGCAACCCGCCGAAAGAAGCAGCAACCTACCTGCAAAAATCTCTCGCGATTTACGAAGAGCTTGGAGACAAGAAAGGGCAGGCGCGCGCACTGCATTCGTTGGGTGTTGCTTACGACACGGAGCGCAAGTACGAGCTTGGTGTCCAGTATTACGAGAAGAGTCTGGCGCTGAGCCAGGAGGCCGGCGATCGAAATCTTACGGCGCTGATCTTCAATGGCCTTGGGATGGCCCACACTTCGTTGGGCCACTATGAACTAGGACTCGAGTTCTATCACAAAGCACGCGCGCTCAGTGAACAAATTGGCGACAAGAGCATTCTCAACATGGCGCTAAATAACATTGGAACGCGATATCTCGCCCAGGGCCGTTATGCCGAGGCTCTCGACTATCTCAACAAGAGTCTCACCGTTATTCAGGAGATGGGTGGAGCCGGCGACCGGCGCAGTCTTGCGTACAAGTATCAGAACATCGGTTTGGTCTATCGACGCCAGGGCCACCTGGATCAGGCGCTGGCCTATTCGCGGAAGAGTCTCGACATCCTTGTGGAAATTGACGACAAGTTTGGAATCGCAAGTCTGCAAAACAACGTCGGCGTGATCTACAAATCGCAAGGAATGTATGAACAAGGTCTCGATTACTTTCGAAAATGCCTGGCCGGATTCGAAGCGCTGAAAGCAACGCCCGGAGTGGCCAGATGTTTGAATAACATCGGCGACACATATCGTTTGCAGGGACGCTACGACGAAGCGCTCGAGCCTTTGATGAAGAGTCTTCAGTTGCGTGAGCAGGGCAAAGATCGCGGTGCAGTAACTCTCTCGCTGAACAATCTTGCACGGCTTTACGAGGCGGAAGGCAAATATGCCGAGATGCTCGAAGTGAGCCGCCGTTCGGCGAAAATTGCTGACGAGCTTTACAGTCGCGAAGAGATCTGGACTGCGCAGGACAACATCGGCCGAGCACTCGTGAAACTGGGCCAACCCGTCGAAGCTCGCAACAGTTTTCAGGCTGCGATTAAAGGCATCGAATCGCTGCGTCGTGAAGTTGCCGGCGGTGAACAACAGCAGCAGAGCTTTCTCGAGAACAGACTTTCACCTTGGTTCGACATGATCGATCTGCTCGTGTCGGAACAGAAGTATGCTGAAGCTCTCACGTTTGCTGAGCAGTCGAAGGCGCGTGTGCTGCTCGACACACTACAAAATGAACGAGTGAACTTCCGAAAATCATGGTCTAAAGAGGAGCAACAGGCGGAAGAGCAGCAGCGTTTGCGACTCGTCGCTCTGAACTCGCAATTGACTGGTGAAGTCCGCAAGGAAAAACCTGATCAGGCAAAAGTTGGAGAGTTGAAAGCTGCGGTCGAGAAGGCGCGGTTGGAATACGAAGATTTTGAGACTCGTCTTTACGTTGCGCATCCCGATCTGCGACTTCAACGTGGTGAAGCGTCGATCGTTAAAGCTGATGAGCTGGCGACGTTGGTACCTGACTCAACGAGCGCGCTGCTCGAGTATGTTGTCGGCGACAATGAGACTTACTTGTTTGTCGTCACGAAAGGAACTAAGGGCGCTGATGTTCGCGTTTACACACTCCCGGTTAAGAGAAATGAGATAGCGAAACATACTGAAGCTTATCGCGCGCAACTTGCCGGACGGGACCTCGGTTTTCGCGCTTCGGCCGTCAAGCTCTATGAACTCTTGTTGAAGCCCGCCGAAGCTCAGCTTCGCGGTCGAACAAATCTCGTAATTGCACCTGACAGCACGCTGTGGGATCTGCCATTTCAGACACTGGTTAGCAGCGCAAATCGTTTTCTGATTGAAGACGCTGCGATTGCGTATGCGCCGTCGTTGACAGTGCTGCGGGAGATGACGAAGCGTCGTAAGATCGAAGGCGCTCATGCTTCGCCGCCGACTTTGCTTGCGCTTGGTAATCCCGTAGTTGGTGCTGAAACATTGAAGAAGGCGGCGCTGACGCTTCGTGACGGGAAGCTCGATCCTTTGCCGGAAGCGGAGCAGGAAGTTAAGGCCCTGGGTCGCTTGTATGGTTCGACGCGCAGCAAGGTCTACATTGGTGCTGAGGCGCGCGAGGATCGTGTGAAGAGTGAAGCTACAGGCGCGAAGATACTTCACTTTGCGACTCACGGAATTATGAACAACGCTTCGCCGATGTATTCACACCTCGCACTTGCCGGTGGTGGTGCGAATGAAGATGGATTGCTGGAAGCGTGGGAGTTGATGCAACTCGACCTGCATGCAGACCTGGTGGTGTTGTCAGCGTGCGAGACAGCACGTGGGCGTGTTGGCGCCGGGGAAGGGATGGTCGGTTTTTCATGGGCCATGTTCCTCGCGGGTGTGCCATCGATTGTTGTGAGTCAGTGGAAGGTCGAATCAGCGGGCACACGCGATCTTATGGTGAGCTTCCATCGCGGGCTAATTTCGAAACCAACGTCCGCGAAGACCGAGGCGTTGCGACAGGCTGCGTTGAAGTTGATGAAGAATCCGGAGACGAGCCATCCGTTTTACTGGGGCGGGTTCGTGCTTGTTGGTGACGGCCGCTAACTTTGTAGGGACGGCACTCTGTGTGTGGCCGCCCCTCGCGTGAGGTTAACCGTCATAGAAGAGGTCGCCGCCTCTCGCGCAGCACCGACCAACATCGGAGATCTTGAATACCACGAAGGGGCGGGCACGGAGTGCCGCCCCTACAAAAATCAACGCCGCATAGCCTGAATTTGACGCTGCAAATTCTTGACAATCTCGGAGTCGGGATTGGCGCGTCGCAACAACCTCAACTCGGCTTCGGCTTCTCTTAACAAACCCGCTTCCGCATAGAGCAAACCAAGCGTCAAGTGTGACGATCCATACGCTCGCTTCGCTCTCGCTAACTCACTCGCCTTCGCTTGGTCCAGTACACGAAACTTTGCCTGTGGCGCCGGCGGACGCGGTGACGTTATTTCCTGTCCATCCTTGATCGCTTTGACCTGCCACGAATACGCACGCCCGCGCGGAAGTGTCTGCGTTGTGGTCCACCTGAGACTCGTTACTTCCGGGCTCGAACTCACAAGCTTGAACTGGTCATCATAGATCTCAACAACATAACCCGTTGCGCCATCCAATTTGGACCAGCGAAACGCCGGCCGATCACTCATCAACACATTTCCGCCCGGCTCGATCACAGAAAACTCTCGCGCCTGATCATTCGATCCCATCAACGCACTGGGCGGCCGCGTCAACCCTTGTAGCTGCGATGATTTTTCGATTCGCTGTCCGGTGAGCGCTTTCTTAACGAGATCCTGGTAGCCGGCGGGTAAATTCTCAGCCCCTGAAAGTTTGCCTTGCTGGTCCAGACTCACGACACCGGCGCCGTCATTCAACTGCGCAACGAAGGTAACCGGCTCGGGCTGTACTGATGGTGACGGCGCGGAAGTTGGTTGTACCGATGGAGTTGGCACGACCACCACTTCTTGCTTTTCTTCTCTCGGCATGCGCCACGCTAACCATCCGATAAAGACCAGCAACAGAACTACCAGTGCCGCACTACCAAACGCCGGCACCGGTGAAACCTTGAACAACGAAACGAACCGTTCGCGCCATGAGGTTTTTGTCGTGACCGGAAGCGGCGCGGGACCGTAATCACGATCGAGTGACGGTGCAATCTCGTTACGAAAGGCGCGCACGTCTTCAACCGCAAGCGCACACTGTTCGCAATTGCCAAGATGATCGACTACTACCTGCAACGCCTCGCCAGTCAAATTCTTATCGATATACTCCGCAGTCTGCTCGCTGGTTAAATGCGTGCTGGAAAAACCAACCTCACCAATTGTCTCGTCGTGAAGTGCATAGAAAGCGGCATCGCTGTTCAAACGAGCCTCGACGAGCTCACGACACGCGTTACATTCACCCAGATGATCGCTTACGGCCAGCAGCTCTCCGGCGCGTAAGTTGTTCTGAGAGTAATCCTCAACCTGTTTTTGAGTTAAGTGTTCCACTGGGTTTTCTTCTGGTCCTCACCGGGGTCCCGGCGGGCTTCATATTCAGAAGTTGGCGAAAATTGTTGCGTATTACCACGTGCCTTAAATAAATCCTTTCAGCCGTCGCGCCAGCCGTTCCCGGCCCGATTTGCGGGCGTTTATTACCTGTTGTCGCGTTAATCCAGTTAATTCAGCTATCCGCACGTCTTCAATCGGCAGGTCATTCCACAACTCGGCGAGATCTTCCGGCCGGATTTCGAGCGCCTCGGCGAGTTGTCGAATAGTTGCAATTCCTGTCGCCGGAAAAAGCGTGATCGAACTAAAGCCACTCGCGTCTTTCAGATTAAGCAACAAAGCAGCGCGCTGATTTACTGGAAGCAGTCGCAACTCTTCCCAGAGTCGTTGAAGAAAAAAACGTTTTTCAATGCGCCATGCTGGATCAGGCTCGGCTGCCGCAGGTTCGAACGCTGTATCTTCATCGTCGGCCAGCGACTCGATTGGTTGATCGCTGATTCCCTGAATGGCAGCCACACCACTCACCAGTTCATCGAATTCAATTGGACCGCCGAGATAGTTAAAGATTGTCGAGATCAATTCAGCGAGTTGCTGCGGTTTGTCACCGATCTGCGCGTGAATGTCGATTGGCAGCTTTTCTACATCAGAGAGGTTACGAGTGGTTTTAAGAGGGATCTGTTGCTGTTGCCATGCTGCGAAGCCTGCCAGTAGTTTTCCATCGCCGGCTTGCCAGAGGGCAAAGCCACGCTGCCGTGTCAATAGATAATGGAGACGATTCTTGAGTGCATGTCTTTCTGGAAATTGCCTGCGCATCCAGCGTGCACATGTTCGGTGTGCGATGACTGCTGCCATTCCGCGCACGTCTGTGATTGGATGAGCACTCGGAAGTTTGCGAAAGCGCTGCAATTGAGCAACTAGTTGGAGCACGACTTCCTGATGGATGTCGTCAGCCTCGTCGCGTTGAGTTTCGCGAAAGGAGTTCAAGCGGAGTTTGAAACGAATGACGCCTTTAATTACTGGTTCGGCATGGGCAGTGATGAGTTGCGAGAGTAATTCGTCAGTCTGTTCGTCGCTGGCCCCGGTCAAAAGAGGCTCAAGCAGAACGTCGATCTTGACGGGCGACTCATTCATCATGCTTCAGTGTGCTGCATTTTACATAGATCGCCGTAACTCCGGGGCAAGGATTTCAGTTTAAAGGAAAGGAGGCAGGCCACAAGGACCTGCCTCCACTTGAAAAACCAGTGTGCATTAAGACTGCACACGTAGAGTTTAGTAGTCGATTTTGCCGACCATTGTTATTTCGTACGCGCCACTGACGAAGTTCTGTTCCACGACGAACTCGGTTATGCCGCTGGCATTCTCGAAGCGACCGGTGCCGCCCGCGAAACTAAAGTGTCCGGTGCCAACGCCCGTGCGTAGGTCCATCACACTATCGGCTACCACGATGTTGAGCTTATCGCCATTAGCAGCCGTAAACGTTGCTGCACCGATCGGGTGGACCAGGTTTGAATCGTTAGCATCCGGGACGAAAGAGATGCGGCCCGCATTGGTAAAAAGGCCAAGATGAGTGGCATAACCAGTGCCGGTTACATCCGCGGTTGGGGGTTCGCCGGGAAGCGTGGGGATCGGGGTCGCAACACCCTTTCCGCTTGACGAAAAGGCCCGTTCTGTTCCACTTACTGCCACAGTTCCGAGTAAGAGTGCCAGCGTCAGCACGAGAGCTTTGATTTTGAGGAAACGTGTCATTGTCTTTTCTCCTTCAATATAAATGTTTGCGATCTATCGCGACCTCGGTCAGCAGGTGCGCTGCCTTTGGCTGCGTTACGTCTTTATGTGGTCGCTAATCACAAAACATCACACCGAAGGGGATTAATCTTGTAAATCTCGCGAATCATGTTCATCCTGTCCACCTTTTTATGAAAACAGAACCCGTCATCGGACTGGACTTTGGCACGACCAACAGCGCCATTGCTGTTGCTGGCAGTGACCGCCAGGCGACGCTTGCAACTTTCGCGGCTGGCTCAGGCGCGTTTCGCTCGATTCTTTACTTTCCGGCGAAAGAACGTGGTTCACAGCAAAAGACAGAGACCCAGGCTGGTCCAGACGCTATCAATTCTTATCTCGAAGCAGACACTAAGGGCCGGCTGATAGTGTCGATCAAGTCGTATCTCGCCAGTAGTCTATTTACTTCCACCAGCATCAATGGACGCCATTACACGTTGGAAGATTTGATCGCGATCATTCTACGCCGACTCCGAATGGCGGCGATGGACCAATTCGATACCCCCGCATCTCGTGTGGTCCTGGGCCGGCCGGTTCGTTTTGCAGGAAGACACGGAAGCCGATGAGGCGTTGGCGTTGAAACGATTGCAAACAGCAGGCGAATTGGCAGGCTTTAGAGAAGTTTCATTTGAATTGGAGCCAGTCGCAGCGGCTTACCAGTATGAAACTCAATTGGACCACGATGAGCTAGTGCTGATCGGGGACTTTGGCGGTGGTACAAGCGACTTTACACTTGCGTATCTTGGTCCAGGCAGAAAGAAAGATGGCCGGAGCCCCGTGATTGGCACTTCAGGCGTGGCGATCGCCGGCGATACGTTCGATAGTCGCATCATGATGCGACTGGTTGCGCCGAAGCTCGGTCTCGGATCGCATTACGTTTCGTTAGGCAAGGAACTGCCGGTACCCGTGTGGGTGTACACGCAGTTAGCTAGTTGGCATCACATGTTTCTTTTGAAAGACCCGAAGACGATGGGAGTGTTGCGCGAGGTGAAGAATCAGGCTTCGGAACCTGAGAAGGTAAAGGCGCTGATTCAGATCATCACCGAGAATCTCGGCTATGCTCTCTATAGTGCAGTGGAGCAAACGAAAGTTGGATTAACGGAAGCCGAGATCGCCAAGTTCGTCTTCGCACAGTCAACAGTTCAGATGGACGACTCTTTAGAACGTTGGCAATTTGAATCATGGATTCAGGACGACATCCAAAAGATCGCAGCCCGTGTCCGGTCGTTGTTGGACCAGTGTGGAGTTAACCGTGCTGACATCGACAGCGTCTTTCTCACCGGTGGATCATCATTCGTGCCTGTTGTGCGACGCTTCTTCTCCAGAACCTTCGGCGTCGACAAACTCAAGAGCGGCGAAGAACTCACCACCGTCGCGAAGGGCCTTGCACTTCGCGCGTTAGAGCCAGTCTGATTCGGTCACAAAGACAAAGGCAGCTTCACATTCATAAGTGACATTCTCATATCGTCTAAATAAGATTTTGATTTGTAATTCAAAAATTTTGCCTGTTGACAGCTGGTCCATCGAGGCGTACACTGCCGCCGATCTCTTCGATCGATTCCGTTTACAGCGGCTTTAACGAGTTCGCTGCCCGACATTGTTAGCCCAGAGTCCTCGTATTCCCCCAAGCTTCCGAGGTGTTACATTCTTAATTCGGAGAACCCTCATGTTTAAAACACGTGCACCAAACTTACACCTTGCCCGCTTCAAATTTGTGACCGTGACACTTGTAGAGTAGGCGTTAACGTCCGAACTTCTGCCTTCTAAATATCAAGCCATAAATGGCTCGTTAACGTTGAAGTGTGCGCAGTTGAGGTATCGCAATAAACCTCAGGCATATTCAAAACTCGTTTTGAGTAATGGTAAGACAACGCGGCTCACAGGTTTTAGTTTTTTGCTTAGGGCGTAGGTCCGCGCAACTGGTGGTGCCCTTAACCTGATCAACTATTCTCGAAACTCTGCAGGAGAAACAAAATGAACACGAAGAAAGGTTCTCAACGAACCACGCTACAGAAAGCCCACCTGTGTCGGCGTCGCCGCATTTTGTTTCTCATCCTGACGTTCTTGATCGGCCTGTTACGTGTTGAGGCTCAAAACTCTAGTGCGAATGGAGTGCCGGCAGAGTCGAAACCGGGACAATCGACAGTGTCGACTTACGCAAGAGACAAGATCGAGACGGTCAACCTTGCCAACGGCAACTTTTCTATGTCGATTCCCCTCGCGACTATTGGTGGTCGCGGATCCGCGGCGTTCACGCTTGCGCTCACTTACAACAGCAAGGTTTGGAGTTCACAACTCGACCCGGAACCTGTGTTTACGGGACAAGGCGCGTCCGGTACACCAATCAATCATTATTCGGCAATGTACGAAAAGATAGTTGATTTTGACCCGTACGTGACAAAGCTTGGTGGCGGATGGACTATCCTTGCTGGACCAGGCTTAAAGGGTAAGCTCATCGGTATCGATCATAGACCTACATCCGGGTGCGATAATGAAACTGACGGCATTCGTGACTGCGGTTTTAGGTATGCACTCACCAAGATGTGGCTCACATTGCCCGATGGTTCACAGGTCGAACTGCGCGACACTCTTACCGAGGGCGCCCCATCTCTAACCACGCAAAACGTCAATGGGTTTTACTCGCTGATTGATCGCGACCGCGGACGCGTCTGGCATAGCGTTGATGGCTCGAACATTACCTTTATCAGAGATCAAAACGATCCACCGCAGGCAGAGACCTTTTACCCGAGCGGCTGGGTCTTTCTGGCAGATGGGACGCGTTTGCGCATGGACTCCGGCATTTGCTCGAAAATTATTGATAGCAATGGCAACTTCATTACTTTAGCCGGCGGAACGTATACCGATCAGTTGAGTCGGCAGACAACGTTGCAAGTAACCGAAAACACAGCAACGATTACGGTCAAGGGCTATATGGGACTGCCTGATCGCCTTATCACCATAGACCTGAGTGCGCTCGGTAACGTGGAGAACCTCAGGGCTGATTTCCAGGCGTTGCCACGTCCTTTCACCACCGGAGATGCTTTGCATGACACACTGGGGAACTATTTCCCACACACCATCCAGGGAGCGCACACCGACCTCTTCATAGAGTCTGAAGGCGTGAAGGCGTATGGAGCCACAGATGGAGATGATGTGGGGTTGCGCAAAGCGGTTACAAAGTTGAATCTCCCGGATGGACGCTCAATGCGGTTCCGCTATAACCAGTATGGAGAGGTGGCAGAGATTGTTTATCCCGCCGGCGGTATCTCCCAGATTGATTACGAAGGTGGAGTCACCAGCATTTGTGAAGTATCGGCACCGATGCATTTGACGCTCAACCGGCGTGTCAGTCAACGCCGGTCACTAACAAATGCAGCAGACGTGGATGCAACGTGGATCTACAGCGAAGGCGGAGAAGTAATAAACGGAATAAACCGGCCAAGTAGAACAGTAGAATCACATCAGGGAAGTGCGACTGGGCCATTGCTGTCTTCCGAAAAGCACGCTTTTCTAGCCGTAAACTCAGAATACCGAACCTGCCAGTCACCATTATTGACGGGTACCGGGAATGAGAAATGGGAAAATGCGAAGGAGTTTCGCACCGAGATACAAACCGGCACTGGCACGATCACGACTGAACGTCAGTGGCAGCAACGCGCTCCACTCGTTTGGGCCAATGATGTCGGCCTCAGTTATAACGATTACGTGGTGAATCGGGGTCAGGATCAGGCTCCCAACGATCCTCGAGTTGAATGGGAAGAAACAACTCTCGAAAACGGAACGACAAAACGCATAGAGTACGGCTATGACAACTTCAACAATGTGACTTCGATAAAAGAGTACGACTTCGGCACTCCCGGCTCACCAGGGACATTGCTGCAGCAGACGGTGCGCCAGTATGCGGGCAATGCGCCGACGCTCGCCATTAACAGCTACTGCTATACAAATCTGAATCCCGTCGACTCCTCCTGCGCCAGCGGCCTGGCATCAGATCCAGCCAAGATCATTCACCAGAGGCATGTCTTGTTGAGCGAGACAATCAAGGACGGCGGCGGAAATCAGAAGGCTTACACGGAATATGAATACGATAACTACGCCAGCGAGGCGAATCATGCCGAGCTCGTAGCCAACTCGGGCATGATTCAATATGACGGGTCGCAGTTCTCAATCTTCGCGAGTTCTTATCAGCCGCGTGGCAACGTCACAAGAACAACACACTGGGCCGGAGCCTCCAATTACATCTATTCTTTCGCTCAATACAACAACGCCGGAGCTGTTATCTGGAGTAAGGATCCAAACGGTAATATCTCTACTGTCTCTTACACTGACAATTTTGGCGCTGGCAGTAATCCCGATGCCGGTTCAGCCGGACCATTCGGACCTACTTATGCGATGGCTACAGCTACGAGCAACGCTCTTGGGCACCAGACAAAGATACAGTTCGATTACTCGCATGGAGTACCAACTGGCGTAAAAGACGCGAACGGAGTGATTGCTAAAACCGAGTACGACCTGCTGGGTCGTCCCACACGCAGTATCTCGGCGCTCGGTCTTACGGAACAGGCCATCGCTGAAATAAGCTACCCAACTGCGAGTGCAAATTTCACAACGACTAGCACCCAACTTGACGCCAGTCGCTGGTTGGCGTCCAAGCAGGTTATGGACGGGTTCGATCGAGTGGTTACTTCCTGGTTGGCGGAGGACGGACAGCATGCCAGTGTCGCCAGCTACACTATCCGAACAAACACCGCATACGACGGCCTGGGCCGGGCAGTCTCAGTGAGTAATCCCTATCGACCGGCAACCGAAGTGCCTCAGTACACCACAACCGTATACAACATCGGAGGACGGGTGACGTCGGTTACAACTCCTGACAACGCGGTGGTGAGCACGAGCTACAACGGCAATTCCGTGACGGTAACGGATCAGGCCGGTAAAGCGAGGAAGAGTGTAACGGACGCGTTGGGAAGGTTGACTGAAGTCTACGAAGATCCGAGTGGGCTGAATTACCAGACCACCTATGCATATGACACGTTGGACAATCTGGTTAAAGTCACTCAGGGAACGCAGCAACGCTTCTTCATGTATGACTCATTGAAGCGTTTGATTCGCGCACGCAATCCGGAGCAAAGCACTCTCGGTAGTTTGGCTATTTCAGATCCAACCACGGGAAACTCTGCCTGGTCCACTGCATACGAGTATGACACAAACGGCAACCTCACAAAGAAGACGGATACTCGCGGCGTGGAGTCAACCTACGTCTATGACGCGCTCAACCGCAATACTTCAGTCAATTACTCGAACACGACGATTGGCAATCCTGATGTGCCTGACATTACGCGATTCTACGATGGGGCAACAAACGGCAAGGGTCGATTTTGGTATAGCTACAAAGCGGGAAACCTCTCCGTTGGTGATAACGTGGAGCACACTGCAATAGACAGTTATGACGCGCTCGGCAGACCGCTCGTGCAACGGCAACTGTCGAAGTTTAGTGGGACCTGGAGCCCAACCTATCAAATCTCGCGGGCGTACAATCGAGCGGGTGCCGTCACTTCTCAGACTTATCCGTCGCTACATACAGTCACTTACTCTTATGATTCAGCAGGTCGTACCAGCAGCTTTGCTGGCAACCTTGGCGATGGAAATAGCCGCACTTACTCAAACATCACCAGTTATTCTCCGTTTGGTGGCCTAACCAGAGAACAATTCGGAACCACCAATGCGGTTTACAACAAGCTGCATTACAACGTGCGTGGGCAGCTCTTTGACGTGCGTGTCTCGAATGTGAGCGACGCGATTGACGAATGGGGCGGCGAACTCGGTGCGCTGGTTAATTATTACAGTACTCCCGCGTCACATGGCGGCAGTGGCCCGGATAACAACGGCAACGTGCTGATGAGCCGGACCATCGTCAACAGTTACTACATGGAGGATCGCTACAGCTACGATGCATTGAATCGCCTAGCGGACGTTAGCGAATGGCAGAATGGGCTCACCAATACCGGCAGACAGCAGTACGATTATGACCGCTGGGGCAACCGCACCATTAATGCCGCGCAGACGTGGGGTACGGGAATCAATAACAAGCAGTTCGCAGTTGATACGGCGACAAACAGGCTTGGTGTGCCTAATGGTCAATCAGGGACGATGACCTACGATGCCGCCGGCAACCTAATCAATGATACTTACACCGGCGCTGGTTCTCGCGATTACGACGCGGAGAACAAGATGACACGCGCGTGGGGTGGCAACAACCAGTGGCAGGAATACACCTACAACGCTGACGGCCAGCGCGTGCGACGCAAGATCGATGGTCAGGAGACGTGGCAGATCTATGGCATGGATGGCGAGTTGCTGGCCGAGTATTCCGCAAATGGACCAGCGGCAAGTCCGCAAAAGGAGTACGGCTACCGCAACGGACAGTTACTGATTACAGCGGAACCGCCATCAGCCTCGTCGCCATCCGGCCCGAACTTTGCCGCCGCCAGCAATGGAGCACTAGCATCAGCGTCCTCGACGTACCCTGGGGTTGTGGCTGGGAATGCCATCAATGGTGACCATGTGGGTAATGCCAGCTGGTGGGCAGATGACACGAGTTCTGCTTATCCCGACTGGATTCAAGTGGATTTCTCCAGCTCGAAGACGATTAGTGAAATTGACGTCTTCGGCGTACAGCAGAATCCCAGCAGTCCCATTGAGCCGACAGCGACGATGACATCGAGCTACGCTCTCACTGACTTTCAGGTGCAATACTGGAACGGCAGCGCGTGGGCCACAGTGTCGGGAGGAAGCATTAGCGGTAGCGAAAAAGTATGGCGCAAATTCACCTTCGCGCCCCTGACCACGAGCAAGATTCGTGTTTACGTTACGAATGTAGCTGGTGACAATCACAGCCAGGTGGTGGAGATCGAGGCTTATGGTCCTGTGAATGTTGCGGCGGCCAGCAATGGAGCAGTATCGACCGCGTCTTCGACGTACCCTGGGGTTGTGGCTGGTAATGCCATCAACGGCGATCATGTAGGTAGTTCCAGCTGGTGGGCGGATAACACGAGTTCTGCTTATCCCGACTGGATTCAGGTGGATTTCTCCAGCTCGAAGACCATTGGCGAAATCGATGTCTTCGGCGTACAGCAGAATCCCGGCAGTCCCGTTGAACCAACAGCGACGATGACCTCCAGCTATGCACTCACCAATTTCGAAGTGCAATACTGGACCGGCAGCGCTTGGGCCACAGTGCCGGGAGCAAGTGTCAGCGGCAATGACAAAGTGTGGCGCAAATTCACCTTCGCGCCGCTGACCACGAGCAAGGTTCGTGTGTACGTCACAAACGTAGCCGGTGACAATCACAGCCAGGTGGTGGAGATCGAAGCTTACACGCCGTCGACTAATGCAACGATTCAATGGCTGGTGACGGACCACCTTGGCACACCACGAATCATCGTGGACCAAACGGGGAATCTCGCCAACATCAAACGGCACGACTACCTGCCGTTCGGTGAGGAACTGTTTGCCGGCACCGGGGGCCGCACCACCGCGCTTGGTTACGCGTGGAGCGATGGTGTGCGACAGCAGTTCACCCTCAAGGAACGAGATGTTGAGACGGGGTTGGATTACTTCTTTGCTCGCTACTATTCCTCAACGCAAGCCAGATTTGTGAGCGTCGATCCGTTAATGAAATCTGCAAGTATAGGAGACCCGCAATCCTTTAATCGATATACCTACGTTTTAAACAATCCTGTGACATTGGATGATCGGGATGGTTTATGTCCGAAGGGCATGAAGTGTTATCACGATAAGAACGGGTATGAGTACTACGTGGACGCTGATGGCAATGAGATTTATCTCACCGATACGACAGCGAAAAAGCTGGTAGTTCCCCCAACTCTTTCAGTCATTAGGGCGCCGGCGGTGAGTTCCCCTTACGAGATTGTCTTTCGATCAACGAGGATAATCAAGACCACGCCCAAAGTGGCGCCAACAGCATCTCCCGGCGGTCTCGGTTTCTTCGGAAGATTGTTTGGGGCGTTTGGCATAATACTTTTTAATCCGACTTCAACTGGATGTGGTGCATCGCCCGGCATGGTGTCGGATGGAAGTGGTGGATGCATGTACATGACCGCAGAAGATGAGCCCGATACTTCTGCGAATCCTGATCCAGAGGACAATAAGCCCGATATGAGTGAGAACAAAACGGAGGAGAAGAAAGGCAGCAAAGAGAAGCCAGTTAGAGATATAATTCCGGCGGGGTTGAAGAGGTCCAAGTCCTATCACTCTGAACTTCAAGATTTGACAGTGTCGGAACTGCAGAACCTCGCAAGAAAACGTGGAGAGAAAGGCCAGAGAGCAAAACGAATGTTGAAGCTCGCAAAGCAACAAAGAAGACTGAAGGGCAAAGGGTATTGAGTATGAATCAGTATTTGGACGAGGTAAAAAGACTTTATCGGTCTGAAAAGTATGATGATGCTTTGCGGGTAATAGAAGACGCTGAGCACCGAACCTTGGTTAGCCCAGCCTTGCTGGTGTGGAAATCCCGAAGTCTGCAACTGGCGGATAATCCGATGGGGGATTTGGCCGATGCCCAAACCTCGCTTCAGCAGGCACTAAATATGGATGATGAGTATCTCCCGGCACTCATTGACCTCGCGTACTTCCATCTGAATGTAATGGATGATGCTGAAGCAGCATTACCTCTGTTGAGGAAGGCTCTATCTATTTCTACTGACAATGTTACGGATGCGGTAATAGGCCTTGGACAATGCATTTCAGAAACAGATTCGCCAAATGCTGCTTTAGCGTTCTTGCAAAAAAATGAAAGTCTGACAATCGACTCGTCAAGGTTGGAAGAATTGAAAGCCGACTTAGAGAGATCCACTCCGTAATAGAGACTTAGCACGAAACTGTGGCGAGCAAACTCTACCTGAGGACCATCTACTCGGCTTTTCCAGTCTTAGCAATTTTGACAAATTGCTCTTATGCGAATAGGTGCGCGGGCACGAATTACCCGTTCTTAACCTCAAAAGACCGGGATGTTGAAACCGGGCTGGATTATTTCTTGGCGAGGTACTACTCGCCGTCGCAAGGGCGATTTCTAAGTCCCGATGAATTCTCGGGTGGTCCCACGGAATTGTTTGCTGAGGTGGCAGCACACAACCCGACCTTTTATGCTGATCTTACTTGCCCACAGACACTCAACAAATACCACTTTACGGTTAATAATCCCCTTCGGTTCGTCGATCCCGACGGACATCAAGAGACGATTTCCGATAGACTCTCTCGAGCCGCGAAAGATCCGGTAGGAACAGCTAAAGCCGCTGGTTCCTTTGTTAAGGAGTATTGGAAAGGCGAACTCAAAGCAGTCGGTAACATTGGAATCGGAGCGATGAATATTGGTGCGACTGCACTCGGGCAGGAAGGCATTAAGCCTTTTGATGCGAACGGCAGTGATGCTGAATTCCTGGGTCACAAGGCGATGACAATGTTGACATTGGCCCTACCGGCGCTTAGTGAAGCAGGACCGGCCGCAGTTTTAACGGCGGAAGCTAAACAAACGACGGTTGTTGCTGCCGAAACTGGAAACATCGCCGCCGAGTCGGGTGCAATCAAAACATACCAGACGTATACAAAAACACATACCACTACGGGTGGGTAGTGTCCTAATCTGAGATCTGGAATTTATTTTTCTGAAAACTCTCGGATAGCGGCGTTTGCTTTCCTAATTTGCGTCGTTGCCCTTGGAGCATGTCCCGATCTTTCTAGTCAGCGGGACGTAGAACGCCGAAAATCTTGTGTACCTCGTTTTATAGAAGACATCCTCATAACGGATAACACCCCAAACAAAGAGTCTGTATTGCGGGTCGTGAAGTTTAGCCATGTCCGCTTCGGAAATCTTACCAAGCAGCAAGGGCTTTTCTATGGACATTGTTGGTGCCAAAGGAACTCCCGGTATTACCCAATCGACAGATTCAGGAGAAGCCTCAGGGATTTCCTGAAAGGGCTTTACCGCGATCATGTGAGCAAACTGAACGTTGTGGGCGGGAGTTTGCCCAAAGTTTACAATCTCCATAAGAATTTGCTTTGGAAAGTCAGGCACGACCAAGCGGATGTTGACGTAGGCCCGCAGCGTATGGATTGTGTGCTCTCTGGTGCTTTTAAGACTCTCCAGCATGTAGCCAGCTTGTTTCTCAATCTCAACACGTTGTTGACCCATCACCTCCCATTGTTTCCTGTAGATGTAAGCCTGCACAGCAACCAAAGCGGCCAGAAGTACCGTCAGGCTAAATTCGGTTATGAATCGAACCCTGCCAGTGTCAATAAAAACTCCGCCTATCACGACAACGGCAACGAGCAACACAGCGCCGACGCCAATGATGATCCAAAGTCCTCTCTCCGAATTATTGTTGTTTTCCTGTCCCTGTACGCTTTTGTTGGGTTGTGTCTGGCTGTTTTGTGGCATGGCTTAAATCTCTACTGGCGGCAACAAAAATAATTCACGTAGTACGTAAATAGTTGTGGACAGATTGTTATTTCCGTAGTACAGTATCTCTACTGGAGACGGAAACGATGTCTAATAACCACCTAAGCAAAGACAAACAGATTGCAGTTACAGCAGCACTAGCCGAAGGTAATTCGATTCGGTCCATCGAGAGGATGACCGGAATCCATCGTGACACGATCATGCGCTTAGGTGTCCGCGTGGGTCAAGGCTGCGCTCGTTTGCTGGATGAGAAAATGCGTAACCTCGACTGCAACCGGATCGAGCTTGACGAAATTTGGGGATTCATTGGCAAGAAGGTCCGTCACCTCCGCGAGGATGACGATCCGACCTTTGGCGACGTTTGGACCTATTGCGCAATCGACGCGGAAACAAAGTTAGTGCCCTCGTACAAGGTCGCCAGCAAGCGCAACACGCCCAACACAATCGAATTCATTGCCGACCTAAAATCGCGGATGAATAATCGCATTCAGATTTCAAGTGATGCGATGCTGTCATACGCGGATGCGATTGAGTTTGTTTATGGCCGGGACGTTGACTATGCGCAGATTGTAAAAACCTACGGCACGGACGAAAGTAAGTACAGCACTCCAGAGCGCAAGTACAGTCCGTCGCGCATCACTGCCAGCGAAAAGGTCTGGATCATGGGCCAACCAAATCCGCGTTACGTTTCGACAAGCTACGTTGAGCGGTTGAATGCTTCTACTCGGTTGCACGTTAAGCGTCTGAATCGGTTGACGCTGGCATTCAGCAAGAAACTGGAAAACTTCGAGGCGGCTGTGGCGCTGAACTTCGCTAGCCACAATTTTGTTAAAACGCATCGCACTCTGAAGATGACGCCCGCGATGGCGGCGGGTTTGGAAAATAACTTTTGGTCCTATGGCGATCTAGTCGAGGCGATTTCATGAGCGACTACATCGCGGAACTACAGGCAGTGTTTTTGAAGCTTCATGGATGCGAGGCGACCTACGTTGAGACTGTGCCCGTCATTGAAGAATTTCAAGGCAAGACAGTTTGGGAGGGAGACGTTGAAGTATTCGACATACGGGGGCATCCGAAAGCAACACGCGGCTATGGTTGGGGATACACGACAACAGACGGAGGCGGCAGACGTTACTTCACAGTCTTAGAATTGCCGCCCGTCGATTCACCACAAGCGGCAGTCAAGATAGCAATAGCATCGGAGATCAAGAATGCGAGAGAAAAGAAAAAAGGTAGGTAGGCCAACACTACCAAAGGGCGAGGCGAAAGCAATTGTATTGCAATCGCGTGTACAGCCCGTAGAAAAGGCGAATTATCAAAAGGCAGCAAAATCCGCAGGAGTAGACCTCTCAACCTGGATTCGACAAACCTTGAATCAGGCGATCAAAGCGTGATAGCTTGGTTCTGGTTGCGGAGGACATGGGGATCGAACCCTACCGCGTGAACGGACCCTTTGGATGTAAATTCCATTACGTGCACCAGCACAAGGGATGTCCTCCGCCAATCTACGTTTCGCCTTCACTATCGCTTTCCGCCTCTTTCTTTTTCCTCTTGTTGGGATACCATTCTGCAAGGCCCCAAGCTTTGCCAGCTACCCGTTCGAATTTGGGACTTCGTTTAAGCGTTGTGTAGAGTATCTGCACCGCACTTTTTGCGTTAACCGACATCCCGCTTTTACGGAATACATCGAGTATTTCGCCAGTTTTGAGGGGTTGGCCGGGATGTAGCCGTAGAAGCTTTTCGGTTGCGTCCGCTTGGCTTAAATTGTGAAAGAACCCAACCGGAATAGAATCAAGGGAGACTGTTACGCGAGGCGTTTTTGCTTGCCTGCCGTCTTGCTCTAAGTCTCCATTGACCACTCCGAGACGCTTTTCTAATGCCTGAATGAGCACGTTTAGCTCATCCCGTTCATCCCGCAGTTGTTGTAATAACTCTAAGACGCCCTTAGGGGTTTCCGACATGGCGCAACCTCCGTTTATTGGAAAGTATCACCGTGCGCCTACATTCGTCAAGGCGCTTATCGGCTAGATAAGCGAAAGTAGGCAAGTAAGGCGGAGACGCCTACATAAATAGCTAAACTGCTGATATTGACAGACTTAACAAGTCTTTCTTAACATAAGGGCATGAAATTGCGGGAGCTACACCCTGAGAAAGGAGGAAAAAGAATGAACGCAAAGGATAAAAATCTGTTCAGGCTAAGAGTGCTTGCCGATCTAGATAGCGAGTATAATGTGTGGGTCGCTCGCTGTTTGGAAACCGGAAGCATGGTTACGGCAGACGATCCCGAAACCGTCATCGAAATGATGAAGGAAGTTCTGGAGGATGAGATCACGTTTGCGTGGGAGAATGACAACCTTGCAAATCTCTACTCAACACCCGCCCCACGTGAGATTCTATTACGCTGGCGCGAGGCCGTAGAAGCCGGAGCCGAAGTACATCCGTTACAGTTGGATTTGAAATTCAAGGAGCCGTTAGATGGGGACCTCGCCAACGTTGAAGTGGCTACAGCAGCATGATCCGTTGCCGGAAATGCAGCTTCACGATTTGATTCGGGTTATGTCCGAAGGGTTTGGACTTTTCTGTTCGTTGCAACCGAAAGGAAAAGACTACGGCGTGAGATTTTCGGACAAACTTAGAACTCTTAGGGCTGGAAGCGAAGAGTTTAAATCAATGGTAGTCACGACCCATCATCGCAATGGAGTTTCAGTTAGCCCGTTGCTCTTAGCGCAATTGCTCGCCAAGTTTGATATACCGAAGGACAACTTCCGAAGAGTCTATAACAGACTATTAAGCCAGCCGCCTGCTGGACCGGGAACCGGGACATAAAGGATAGCTAAAATCCGTCCCACCTTCGCCAAAGGCAAAATATGAACGTTATCGTCAAGGGCGCAACATCGGTTGCGCCCTTTATGTTTTCAAGCAAGCTAAATGTTTTGCCTATCGTCAATCAAAACATCCGTCGAGATTCCCGCTAGCCTCGCGTAAGCCAATAGGACCATTAACGGAGGTTCCCTGCGTCCGCTCTCAAATTGAGAGATCTGCGCCGGGTAAAGCGGCGACGCTTTGTAGTTCAGCGCCTTTACCATTTCCGTTTGGCTCAATCCTAAATTAGATCGGATCTGCGCGAGTTTCTTGGCGAGCTTGCGAGGTACAGGACGCTTCGCCATTAGGAGTTACCTCCGCGTGGCTTGCGCGTGCTACTAGCAATTGCTAGTATCGTGAGGCTTGTTTGATAGGTTGTCGTTTCCGCCCAGTGCAGGGCGGTTATCACGTAATCAGATCCTCCGAGGTTACGAACATGAGTGTATTTACATACCGCAAGCGAGCGTTTTTAAATCCGGTCGCTACTAACCAAACGTCCTACATTCTCGCACACGTTGAAGACTCAGAACATGGTGAGAATAAGATCGGTACGAACCTCATTACACTAGCCGATTGCAAGCGCACAATCCAGCTTGAATTCTTTCTCGGTAGTGCAAGCCATAGACGTAATAGCCTGAAAAAGATCAACCTTCTAATCGAGACTCTAACCGCGTTTCGTGATGCGCTCCTGCGCGAGATCGCGGCGATTGAAAAGAGTAAGTAATGGGACATTCCCGCCCGCGCCCGAAGCACCTAGCCGCGAAACTGGCGAAGATCCGCCGCGATCTCGGTATCTCCCAATCCGAAATGGTTAAGCGGCTAGGTGTTGAGATCCATTACACCAATATTTCAAAGTACGAACTGGATAGAAACGAACCGCCTTTGATGGTCCTACTCGCCTACTCCAGAGTTTCAGGTGTCCCCGTCGAATCTTTGATTGACGATCAAATAACTTTTTGAGAATAAATTGAGAAGCGGGAACAAAGGAAGCGTCTACCCCGATCAGGCTGTAGCAACACGTTTGCTACTTATGAATTCTTGAAAGTTGGTGGCGGTGGCGGCGTTCTGATGGGGTCTAAGCCCTTAACGACCAACGCGGCCAAGGGCCTGCCTAGGAATAAAAGGCAAATCCCAGCCCCGGTATACGTCAGAACACCAAGACCAGATATTATGAATGTACCGTTGTAGGATGCGGTGAAAAGAACATAAGGCGCGTAGAAGACACCATACAACAAATACGACACACCAAGAACGCGAAAGAGGATTGTAGCGAGAATTCTATTGTCCATAAATGCTTATATATCACAATTCGGACAAAGACCATGCCAAACCCGCAATTCCAGATCTCAGATTAGGACACTACCCTACGGGTGAAGTTTACACTGGGAGAACAAGCGGAACTGGTACACCTCTCCAGAACATTGCGAAACGCGACAGCGTGCATGACTACACTAAACTGGGCTTTGGACCAGCTAAGCTCGATAAATCGTCCTCCAGCTATGCCGCGATTCGAGGACGAGAGCAACAAATGATAGAGTGGTTTCGACAACTAGATAAATCGGCAAATAAGATCAACGGGGTGAGTCCCAGCAATCCGAAGCGAACAGTTTATTGCAATGCGTGTCGGACTGCATTTGGTAGGCTTAACCAAGAATAAGAAGGTTCAATGAAAAGGCATGGCTCGCATAAAAGTCAAAATAGGTGACGTGTTTCAAATCCCTTTGCCAGATGGAGGGTTTGCTTACGGTCGGGTATATGATGATGCTTCCGTCGGCATTTACAGCAGGGTCAGTGATCAGCCCTTGCAACCACCAATAGGTTCACGCTCCTTTCTATTCATCGTGGGTTTATATAGCGATATACTCGAGAATGGTCAATGGAGAATAATAGGGCACGATGCCTTTGGTGCGGACGAATCGACATGGCCACCGCCTTATTTTGTGCGAGACGTCATTTCTGGGGAATATCAGATTTATCATAAAGGGCTCCTGACACCAGCCGAATCGCACGAGGTTGTCGGTCTAGAGGAAGCGGCCGTTTATGACGCGAACCATATTATCGACCGCATCCTTAAAGAGATTTCGGAGGACCGAAACACTAGCCCGCATCTGAACTGAAACCTCAGATATCGTAATATACGATGGCAGTAGCAATGGTAAACAAGGCGGCTGAGAAGGTGGATTTATGCTACAAAAGGAGTGATGGATAACCTTCTCGTCACCGGTGGTGCGGGGTTTATCGGGTCACATCTTGTCGATCGATTACTTGCGAGGGATGTCTCGAGTATCACAGTCGTAGACGATTTCAACGAGTTTTACGATCCAACAATAAAAGCGCGACAACATTCGCGAACACCTTAAAGATCCCCGCTACAGCATCTATGAAATTGACATTCGGGATCGTGCTACGCTCGAAAAACTGTTCGCAGAAAAAAGCTTCGACTGTGTGGTCCACCTCGCCGCCAGAGCAGGCGTAAGGCCGTCGTTATCCCGAGCCGCAGCTCTACACTGAAAACAAACATTAATGGAACACTCAATCTTCTCTAGCTGACACGCGAGCAAGGGATCAAACAAATTGTCTTCGGCTCGTCATCCTCCGTCTACGGCATCAACGCCAAGTCTCATTCAGCGAAGACAATCCGATCCGCCAGCCAATCTCTCCGTACGCTGCAACCAAAGGCGCCGGCGAGCTTCTTTGTCATACGTATTCTCATCTGTACGGGTTGCGCGGTGTCTGCCTGCGGTTTTTCACCGTCTATGGGCCACGACAACATCCCGATCTCGCGATCCACAAATTCGCAAAGCTGATCAGCCAGGGTAAACCAATCCCCGTCTTCGGCGATGGCACCACGCGTCGCGATTACAACGTCGGCGACATCATCGCCGGCGTTATCGCGGCTATCAACTACAACTCGAGCAATTACGAAGTCAGCTTGAGCCAGGCGGGGCAACTGGTCAGGTCGGAGTGCGACGGGATGCCGCTCCCAGTACGCAAAGCGGGCTGAGAGAAACCCACGCGCTTCGTTCGACATTTTTTGCGCCTCTTGTGGCCAATCCCCACCCTTGAACTGTGGCCGGTACGGTGCCGTGCTGTGGTCCGTAACGGTAGCCGAAAGCTCTCTATCTCTTAGGATTTCCGCGTTTTAAGTAGGGGCCGAAGAGGCCCGACTTTTGGTCGCCTTAGAGGCGGAGAGGAAATCATGCAAGTCAATTTGCGAAATCTGTTTTTGGCTTTGATCGCGGTTGCGATCGCTTTCACTTCGGGTCAGGCGCAGACCCCGGAAGACAAAACCTTAGCGCCATATTTCGTGGTCCAGGGAGACCCCGGCGTCGACCATCTACCACTCAAAGATACCCGAGTTGAGATTTCAGTTTCAGGCGTTATTGCCGACGTCAAAGTGCGGCAGATCTATCGTAACGAAGGAACACGTCCAATCAACGCGTCCTATGTCTTTCCGGCGTCGACACGCGCGGCTGTTTACTCGATGCGGATGCAGATAGGCGACGAGATCATCGTCGCGAGAATCAAAGAGCGCGAACAGGCAAAGAAAGACTTCGAAGAGGCGAAAGAGGAGGGGAAGAGCGCATCACTGTTGGAACAGCAACGCCCGAACGTGTTCTCCATGAGTCTGGCGAACATCATGCCTCAGGAGCAGGTTGAGATCGAGCTGCGCTACACCGAACTCCTTGTTCCAACCGACAGTGTTTACGAAGTCGTGTTCCCAACGGTTGTTGGACCACGCTACGCATCGCCGAACGATAAGACGAAGAAAGAAGACGGCTTCGTCGAAACTCCTTATCAGCACCAGGGTGAACAACCTGCGAGTGCTCTGCACATCACAACGAGAATTGCTTCTGGTGTGCCGATTTACGATCTGACCTGCCCGTCGCATCAGATCCTACCGCAATGGCAGAATCAGAATGTTGCGCAGTTGACTCTCGACGACTCGAATCCGTTTCAAGGAAATCGCGACTTTGTGTTGCGCTATCGTCTCGCGGGAGATCAGATTGCTTCCGGTCTCCTGCTTTTCAAAGGCGTCGACGAGAACTTCTTTCTCTACATGGCCCAGCCGCCGAAGCGCGTAGCGACGGATGCCATCCCTGCGCGTGAGTACATCTTTGTGGTTGACGTTTCCGGCTCGATGGACGGCTTTCCTCTGAACACGTCGAAGCGATTGCTGAAGGATCTAATCGGGAAATTGCGTCCGACCGATCTCTTCAATGTGGTGCTTTTTGCCGGAGACTCAGCGGTGCTCTCGCCCCAGTCGTTGCAGGCGAATCAGGAAAACATCGATCGCGCAATTCATTTGATCGAGCAACAGCGTGGCGGCGGTGGTACCGAACTGCTCCCGGCGATCCAGGAAGCAATGGCCCTGCCGCGCCAAGATGGTATCTCGCGCAGTGTCTTGCTGGTTACCGATGGTTACGTTTCGGGTGAGCAGGGTGTGTTCGATCACATCAGAGCAAATTTGAATCGCTGCAACGTCTTCGCGTTTGGTATTGGCGGCTCTGTGAATCGCTACCTCATCGAAGGTATCGCGAAAGCCGGTATGGGTGAGCCGTTCATCGTCACTGAAGAATCAGAAGCGGAAGGTGTGGCGACGAAGTTCCGTGAGTACATCGAAACGCCGGTGTTGACCGACATTAACGTTCGCTCAATTGGCTTCGACACTTACGACGTGAATCCGATGCGCTTCCCGGACCTCCTGGCCCAACGTCCGATCATTCTGTTTGGCAAGTGGCGTGGACCAATCGCCGGCACCATCGAACTTACCGGCAAGACGGGACAGGGCGATTATGTCAGCGCGCTCGACGTCGCGAACAGCCAGTCTGATGAAGGAAACAGCGCATTGCGTTACCTGTGGGCACGATCGCGAATTGCAGAGTTGTCTGACTATGGATCGTCGGATCTGTCTGAAGAAAATATCAAACAGATCACTGCGCTTGGTTTGAAGTACAACCTCCTGACGCGATATACGTCGTTCATTGCAGTGCGTGAAGTCGTAACAAATCCGAACGGATCAGCTGAGGACGTCAAGCAACCGTTGCCGCTGCCGTTGCACGTGAGTGAACTCGCTGTTGGTGGTGCTGAAGTGGGAAGTGAGCCGGAGTTGATCTGGTTATTGGTAGGTTCGCTGCTACTGGCGACGATCATGATCCTGCGAAGACGACGGTGGTTTGTATGAAGCGCAAGTTAATCTGGAGCGCACAGCTGCTGGTAGTGGTGCTGTGCGCTCTGGCACTCAAAGTCTATTACTCCACCGCGACTCCGGATGAGTTGCGGTGGATACTTGCTCCGACAACTGTTTTGGTGGAGCTGTTGAGCGGACGGTCATTTACGTTTGAGGCGTACACGGGTTACATGAGCAGTGATCATCGCTTTGTGATTGCTGTCTCGTGTGCCGGAGTCAATTTTCTGCTCACGGCTTTTTTGATGCTCGGATTGCGGCGCTTGTGGCGTGAACGGTTTCAGAGTGTCAGTTGGACTTTTCTTCCGATCACGGCGGCCGTTGCCCATGTGACGACGCTGGTGGCAAACACGGTTCGCATTTGTATTGCGTTGGAGATTCAACGGCATGAGTTTCGTGTTAGCGGGTTGTCGGGGAATCAATTGCACCGGCTTGAAGGGATCGTGGTTTATTTTGGGTTCTTGTTGCTGTTGTTTGTGCTGACGGAGGGGAGAGAGCGTGCAGAGAGATCAAAATCGGTGCGATTGCTGATTTTCCCGCTCGGTATTTATTACGTTACTACGCTTGGCATTCCGTTGGTGAATGGTTCTTACAAGCAGGGAATGCCGTTCCTCGAACACTCGGTTTTTGTGCTGGTCCTGCCTCTGATCCTTTTGGTGACCTACGCGATGGTTGCGGTTTTTGTAGGGGCGGCACTCCGTGGCCGCCCCTCGCGTGGCATTCAAGATCTCCGATGTTGAACGGTGCCGCACGAGAGGCGGCGACCTTTTCGATGATGGGTTAATACCACGAAGGGGCGGCCACGGAGTGCCGCCCCTACAGTACGTTCCTCGTTGCACCTAATCCTGAAAATCGTTTAAATCCTGTCAGATGACCTTCCCTCAAACATTAGCCCTCAGAAGTGCTATCGGGGGGCTTGTCATTTGGATATTTTTGTTATTCGTAACTACTGCTGACTTAGCTTCGACTGAGTTGATTCACAAGATCGTCCTTTTTGGTGTCCTTGCTGTGGTGCCGTTGGGGCTTTCGATCGTCGCGCCGTCTGATCGCAATGCCGGGTTCTCGTTTTACAAGCTCGCTGTTGTCATGCAGCCGATAGCTGCCTTACTTACCGTCATATCATTCTTTTTCGAAAAGGGCCTGCCTGCGGCGGCGCTCTCAGCCAGTTGGCTTATCGTCAACATAATCATCGCGTTGTACGGTCTGACGAGACTGATCTCACGCGGCGGCATTTATCCTTTAGCCGAGTCAAGCATTGATGCAGGTTTGTTGTATCTGCCCATCGCGGGCGTGTGGCTCGTGATTTACCGTCTCGGCATTCAACCCTTCGGCTTCGGGGAGATGATCATCCTGCTCACCGCGGCCCATTTTCATTTTGCGGGATTCGCCGCTCCCATCATTGCGGGAATGAATGGAAGAGTTCTTGCCCCCTCCAACTACCCGCAGCACGTATTTGCCTTTGCGATCTTTGGAATCGTCGCGGCTATGCCACTGGTCGCAGCAGGAATCACTTTCACGCCGCTTCTCGGTTTGATCGGAACATTGCTTCTCTCAGTTGGATTGTTATTACTCGCGGTCCTCACCATCGGTTGGGTCAGACCAGCGATTCGCCAGTCGGGCGCGCAGGCGCTCTTGATCATCGCAGCACTCTCGAGTTGTTCGGCGATGGTCCTTGCGAGCCTCTACGCTTACAGTATCGCCACTCAAACGTTGATCCTTACGATTCCAATGATGGCAAAGACTCACGGGATACTGAATGCCTTTGGATTTGTGACTTGCAGTCTCTTCGTCTGGTCGAGAATCGCACCAAAAGAGTTGATGACCGACAAAGAGACACAAATAGTCTAGCGGTATGTGTTAAATTCACTCCGTTTTTCGCACCTGCTTGATCCTGAGGCTCACGGTATGGACGAACCTGGGGCTTACGAACTCACCGAACTTTTACTGGCCTGGGGAAACGGCGATGAAGGGGCACTGGCGCGCATCGCGCCGCTTGTTCATGCCGAACTGTACCGGCTGGCTAAACGTTACATGAGTAAAGAGCGTCCGGGTAGTAAAGATAGCACCAAGCCCGGCTAAATGAGACGTATCTGATTGTTATCGCGATGATAAGACTGGCACTAATCGTGTTATCGCTGGTGATGATGGTTTATCCGTCATCCTTAAAAGCGCAAACCAAACCCGATAAAGATTACTTGCTCTATGTCCTGTCGGAATCTGCCGACAAGATCTCTCTGGTTCGTTTCGGACCACAGGGGTTTCGTATCGAACGCCAGATCGAGACAGGCGATATGCCGGTGGATATCGATGGTCCACACGGAATCGTAATCTCTCCCGACCGCCAGTTCTATTACGTTTCAATCGCGCACGGCCGCCCGTTTGGAACCGTCTGGAAATACTCGACGAAGGACAACTCAGCAGTTGGAAAAACTACTCTCGGATACTTTCCCGCCACGCTTGATATCTCACCTGATGGCAACTTTCTTTTCGTGGTCAACTTCAATCTGCATGGCGACACGGTGCCGTCGACGGTTTCGGTGGTCTCAACGCTGACGATGACCGAAGTGGCGCGGATACCGACGTGCACGATGCCGCACGGCTCGCGTTTGAACGCGCAGGGAACGAAGCAGTACTCGGCCTGCATGATGAACGATATGTTGGTCGAGATTGATACTCGCACATTGAAAGCCGCGCGCTACTTTATCGTGACGAAGAATCAGGAAAAGGGGATCGTTGGTCTACCAAACGTCAGTTCGACCCAATCGACGCACTCGATGCACGGCATGTCGGGACACGGTTCCGAGCCACCGAAGCCTGGCGATAATTCGTGTTCCCCGACATGGGCTGAACCTTCCGTTGATGGATCGTCTGTTTTTGTCGCCTGTAACGGTTCGAGTGAGATTGTTGAAGTTAATGCAAATACGTGGGCGCTCGTGCGGCGCATTCCGGCGCGTGCTGGTGTTTACAATCTCGAGGTCACACATGATGGTCAACGTTTGATAGCGACAAACAAGCGCGACCAGTCGGTGTCGATTTATGAATTGAAGACTGGCAGGGAGTTAGTGCGTTTGCCGACGAAGCGGAAAGTTCTGCACGGTGTTGTTGTCTCGCCGGATGACGCTTACGCGTTCGTGACTGTTGAGGGAATCGGATCAGAGCCGGGGACAGTCGAAGTTATCGACCTCACGGCGCTGAAGACCGTGGCGACGTTGGATGTTGGAGCGGCTGCTGCGGGGATCGATTTCTATAAGATCGCGCCTATTCCGTGAGAGTCGTTGGACAGGATTTACAGGATTTTTTCAAGATTCACTGGATTGATTCCTGTCCATCCTGAAAAATCCTGTAAATCCTGTCCATCTAACGATCAGTCTCACTGTGGCGAAGTTGTCGAGCCCTTCTCGATCTTCTCTCCAAGCTTCACGATCCACAATCCTGAGTTGATGTCGTTGAAGTAAATCAAACCTTTGTGGGGCTGAGCGCCCCAGGTCAACGGAAGATTCGGACGGAATCCATCCGGATCGCCGGTCCATATGCGCGCAATCTCTCGACCCTGCCGATAGAGATCGCCACACAAATCACCGGAGACATCGACGATGCGGCCACCTCCACTGTAGTAGCCCACATACATCACATCATCTTCAACCCAGATATTGTGTGCGCCGCCTTCCGGTACTGGATACTCCGCCACTTTACGCGGATTATTGATATCTGAGACATCGATGACGTGCACGATGCCACGTACGAAGACGCGCTTTGGCGACCTGATATCGAAGATTCCGGGAAACACTTCGTCACCAATAAAGACGTACTTTCCGTAGCGGTAAACGGAGTGTGTTCCCGCAAGCCAGCCATCACCGTAAAGTTCGTGATGATTGAAACGCAGGTGGCTGACAAACTTCGGATTCTCCGGACTGCCACCTTTCAATCCCGCACCGACATCGAGAATGATCAAGCCATCATGCCAGTATGCGAGATATGCCAGTCCATCTTTGACCTGCAGATCGTGAATGTAACGTCCCGCGATTTGTTCGCCTTCCTTCGTCCGGATCGTGCTGGCGTATGGATTCTCTGTTTGCCAGCGCGCGACCTCTTTCGGGTTCTTAACATCAGCAAAATCGATCACGCGCATTGAACCCGTCGCGTCGTCGGTTAGATAGACGTAATGATCGTTTACAAACGCACTGTGAACGCCCCCGGTTACAGTCGCTGTGTATTCAGAGATCAGTTTCGGGTGAGCGGGATCGGAGGTGTCGTAAAAAGCAATGCCGTTTTTTCGGTTCGAGGCTCCTTCGCGTGAGATCACGAGAATCTTACCGTCGGCTGTCGTCGAAATATCGTTGACGAGACGCGCATCAACCTTAACCGTGTCCGTTAGTTTCGGATTCTTCGGATCAGAGATGTCATAAACAAGGAATCGATCCGCAATCGTCGAGTAGTAGGCATAGTTGCCGATGATCCACTGTTCCGCTCCCTGAAATTCCTTGAACGGCGCGCGACCAACGACCTCCACTTCACGTTCCAGATTACGGGGTGTCACAACCACTGAAGTACTTGACGAAAACGTGCCGCTATTTGCTGTGACGATGTAGGTGCCCGGTAGCTCAGCGACAAATCTTCCGCTTCCGTCGATGCTGGCTCCGTTTCCGTTGACGGACCATTGAACCGTGAAGTTGTCGTCAGGATTTGCCTTGGCACTGAAAGCGACCACATCGCCGGTACGAGCAGCGTTTGGACCAGCGGCAACAACCATCTCGTGAAGGCTGCCCTTCTTGACGGAGACCGTGGTTTTTGCAGTTGCAGATCCTGATGTCGCTGTAATCATCGCTTTTCCTGGTCCAACACCGGAGACGACGCCACCGGCGGAGACCTTTGCGACCTGAGGATTATCGGAAGTCCACTCGATTGGTACACCCGTGCGTGGATCGCCGCTGAAGATGCGTGTAACAGCGTCGAGCCGAGCGCTGCCGCCGACAAGTAGCATGTGCTTCAGCGGACTAATCTCGATGGTCTTCACGCTGGGCGCTTTCACCGTGAACGTGGTCAAACCCGGCTTGCCTCCAACAATTGCACCAACCGTGACTTCGCCGATGCCGAAGAGTTTTACATTACCCTCGTCGTCAACGGCCGCGATGTCGAATGGACCAGCGAAATAAGTCGAAGGCTGTTCTTTGATGATGTTGCCCGCTGCGTCGGTAGCGACTACGGTCAGTTTTACCGATTGGCCGACTTCGGCTTCTTTTGCAGACGCCGAGACTTGAACAGTTTTGACGTTGGAGACGGAAGCAGCCGTGCTCGCGTTCTGGGCCAGAACATTGATTGAGAGCAACAGCGTTGTTGCGATGGCGGTAAAGAGGGAACTCGTATTTCTCATAGTAGTAATCCGTTCAATAGATGCTGCCGCCGGCTTGCGTCGAAGTCAGCGATCCGTTGTTTACATTTAGCGTGTAGGCCACGCCGCCGGTGCCAGTCCAGGTAGAGAGATTGAAGGTGCCACCCTGCGGAAGTTTGTACACACTTATATTTAAATAGGTCAGTGGCGTGCGATCTGCGAGTACCTGTGCGGGTCCCGGTGCTTGCAGAAAATACGCGGCTCCGCTGCCCACCATTGTGGCGGAGCCATTTGGCAGTACCAGGAGCGCGGTTTCTTCGTCGATTCCGATGTCACTAGGTTGAGTTGCCCAGCCGTTGTTTACGATGCGTGCCAAAAAGACGATGGTCCGGCCCATTCGATCGCGGGTCACAAAGTGTGAGTCGTAGAGTTTGTTTACTCCAAGTGCCGATTGAAACAGGTCCCGGTCGAGTGTGACGTAACGATGAAAAGGATTTGCGAGTGCCTGGCTCGACGTCACCGAACCGAGCGCGCCCGTGTAGATGAATTGACTGAGCACCGCGAGCCCGGCGCTCGTGCCACCAACAGGCGCCTGCTTGACGTTGAGCAGATTATTGACGCCGGTTTGCACGGCCGTACCACGCCACAAGTTCACATAGGTTGACTGATCGCCGCCTGCAATCCAGAGAGCTTCCGCGTTCAGTATCTGGTTGCTGACATATGCAGTGTTTGCGCCCTCGACGGTAGTGATGATGATTGTCTCGACCGAATCCATTTGCGGGCAGAGTTGTTGAATGTATGGATTGTAAGCGTCTGTGCCGGTGGTTCTGATCACGAGGAAGTCGCCGCCGCCGGCGCGCTGGCACATCCACTGAAACGCAGCATCGACGTCTGTCCCGCCGCCCATCAACACCAGTCCCGGACTTAGATTTTGAGACGGTGGCGCATCTGCAGCATTGCCTACAATGAATGATTGAAACCCTGGTTTCTTCGCTGCATACAACGACGGCGCCAGCAAACAAACGAGTGCAATCGCCGGAATCATTGTCCGCAAGAAACGAATAGAGACAAACACAGATGGATTGGTGAGCATGAGAATCCTCCTGAGAGCAACGAGAAGCAAACGATCGTCGCCCTTTATATCACTTGCGCACAGCCAGTGGCTAGAAAAGCATGCCCGACTCGGAAAAGTTTTGATTCAAGTACAAGCCTTTAATTCATTGCCGCAGGCGTTCACCAATTTTGCGCAGATTGAAACTACACTTCCGACTTAACGCCGAAGGCGTTGGCTAATTTCAGCCCAGGGTTGGAGCACAGCGACAACCCTGGGTACTTGACCAAAAAAGACGTTCAACCCTGAAAGGTTTCTCCCGATTACAATAATGCTAGACTATGTTCAAACCTTAATGGTTAAACTCAAATTAGGAGGCCACCTCACTATGGCTCAGTCTCTCGCACGTCTATGGACACACCTCATATTTTCGACTAAAGATCGTTTTCCTTTTCTACGTGACAAGGTGTTGCGCGACGAAATGCATGCGTATCTCGCCGCGGTGCTCCGGACACACGACTGCGAAACATTGATTGTAGGCGGTGTTGAAGATCACACCCATTCACTGTTCGCCCTTCCCCGGACGCATCCGATCGCAAGCGTCGTCAAGGAGGTCAAGCGAACCTCATCAAGTTGGATAAAACGAACCTCGCGCACAGTGTCGAAGTTTCGTTGGCAGGGTGGATATGCAGCTTTTTCCGTGAGTCAATCGAATCTCGCTGATGTTATTCGCTATATCGAAAACCAGGAGGAGCATCATAAACGGGTGACATTTCAGGAGGAATATCGTGCCTTTCTCAACGCGTATGGTGTTGAGTTTGATGAGCGTTACGTTTGGGATTAGAGACGGGAGAAACCCTTTCAGGGTTGAACGTTTTCTTTTTGCGTAATTCCCAGGGTTGTCGCTGTGCTCCAACCCTGGGCTGAAATTAGCGAACGCCTTCGGCGTTAAGTAAAGATGTATCTCGAGATGAGCGAACGCCTTCGGTCCTTGGAGTAAAGGTGTGTATTCGACGGACGCTGAAATTGACCCACGCGTTCGGCGTTAAGTTAAGCCGCACTTCAAGAAGGCGCCTCAATTCGAACCGCTGCACTACTGTTAGCCGCGTTCACACCGATCGCAAGGAGCTTTTCGTTCATCGATAATAGGACTTTGTTGAGAAGTAAGTTATCGATTGCCAGGTTGATTTCGTCGGGTGAGAAGTTTTTGCCCAACACGGAATGCAACGTCGATGGTTTTTGTGCTGAGTCGCATATGCGATAGACGTCAGCTTCCAAGCCTTCGACGGTCCAATTCCTCTGGATCGCGTACGGCCGTGTGTCGAAGAATTGCAAACGCTCGCCATCATCAGAAACCTGCAGCACCGGCTTCGAGGTGCGCCAGAGCTCGTTCCATTCCATGACAACTAACTGCAATAGCTGTTGTCCAGGCTCTTCTGAGAACGCGCGATGCATGTGTCGCGGGCGCTTGTTGTCTTCAAATGAATAGGCGAGACGCATCAACGATTCTTTTGCGAGTGGATAAACGTAAGGATAGGTGCGACTCGGTTCGAGTGTAAGATCGAAATCACGCGGCCGCATGTGATACGGACTGAAGCGATCATATCTAATGCGACTCACCCCTGTCGGCGGTTGCAAATGGAAGATTGACGGCAACCAGTCCGCCATCTTCCCGTACCAATCGTCAGACTCTCCGGGAATTCCACTCAGCAAGTTCCATGAAACATCGATGTCGAGTTCGCAGCACCATTTCAGTAGCTGCAGATTCATCAGCGTCGAGTTTCCTTTTTCCAGAAGCTTGAGGAGTCTGTCGTCGAGACTCTCGATGCCGGGTTGAATCCAGCGAACACCGGCCTGCGCAAGCAGCTCGACCTGGTCGCGTTTCAGATTGGCTTTCGTCTCATAAAAGAGCGAGAACTTTTCATCTGATTCTGCAAGCTTTGGCAAAACCGTTTTGAAGTACGACATGTCGAGAATGTTGTCGACGAATTGAATGCTGCCTATGCCGTAAAGTCTCTTCAACTCCGACAACTCATCGAGTACTCGCTCGGGTGATTTCAACCGATACTGCATTCCGACTCCGTTCAAGCCACAGAAAGTGCAGTGAAACTTCTCGCCCCACCAACAGCCGCGCGAGCTCTCGGCCAACAGTCCCGGTTCGATCAGATTGGTTAAACTCGATGCATTCAATGCCTGAAAATAATGGTGATAATCCGGCAGCGGCAACGAGTCCATGTTGTGGATGAGGGAGCGTGGCGGTTGCGCCGGTTGTTGTGAAAGGATGCGAAACTGATTTTTCAACTGACGCTGAGAGACGGCGCCATCTGGAATTGAGATTGCATCGCGTCCCTGGTCCAGCAAGATCCTGCAGAGTTCGGGAAACAGGGCGTCCGCTTCGCCTGAGACAATACAATCGACCCATGGAAACGATTCGAGTGTCTGCACGCCCATCTCGCCTTCGCAGTTTGCACCACCCATCAACAAGATGATCTCCGGATCCAGTTCATGAATTCGCTTCAGCAACGCAAGTGAAGCGCAGTGCTGTTGAAACACCGAACTGCACCCAACGATCTTTGGTTTCCTGGCGACAATCGCGTCGGCGAGCCAATCGACGTAAGCGAGACACTGGCGCCGAACCCAGCGCATCTGATCTTTTCTTTGTTCGAGTTCGGCAGGGAAGCCTGCGCTACGCACTTCAAGGACGAGATCAAGATACTCCTTGTCTTTAGCGTCGTCGATTGGAAAGAGATAACCGGCAAAACACCATTCACCCAGCAGATGATCATTAGGCCCCAGTTGCATCGCCTGGTAAGCGACCAACCCGATCCGCTCAGCCAGGCCGAAGTTTCCGTAGACAACTTCGCTATCGATATCGGTATCCGCAAGTGACGCGTGCAGAAGGCCCAGCGCTATCGATGGTCGCTGGACTCCTGCGAACGGCATGGAAACTAGAACAACATCCATTGTGTGCTACTTGTGCTTCCTTGTGCTTCCTTGTGGCACAACCTAAGCGGCTTGAATTCCGGCCGCCTCGCGATCGCCTTCGTAGAAGGTCCACGTCTTTTCAAAACTACCCGCCGGACCCGGCATCGCATTGTCATCCTGGTGAACCCACTCGTAGTACTTAACCACGTCGTTGACAACTCGTGATTCTTCTCTCTTCTCGTGTTCGGTAAGTCCGTCGAGATAGCTTGAATCATGTTCGAGCACTGAAAGTGGGGTTTCCTCGATGTGGTCAATCGCGCAACGCAGCGTGTAGCAGGCAAGGCGATTACAGATCGCAGTCAGGTAGTGTAAGTAATCCCTTTGGACCTGCGACACCGGACTCGGTCGCGGCAATCTGAGGTGTGCCTCAAAGAGTAGTCCTCGCAGAATGTGACACAATCCCTGGTTGGTAAAGTTACGTTCGTAGAACGTCCTCACCATCCAGTCGTAAAAGAGATCGAGTTTTGGATCGAGGAACTTGTAGTCGGGATCGAACGATGTGCCGAGCAGGCGTCCTTCCGACTCAAGTTGGCGCTTGATCGGTGTGCCGGCATACGGAAGCATCCGGCAGAAGGGCGCAACTGTCCAACCATCGCCGATGAATTCCTCGAGAAAAGCAACCTGCTGACGAATCATACGAAACGTCGAATACGGATCGACTAGCATGAAACCGAAGTCAAACGACAAATTGAAACTCTTCAATATGCGCCCGGCTCGCAAGTGTGCCTCTGGCTTCAGTCGCTTGCTCATATTGATCAGTCCTTCTTCGTCGCCTGATTCGACACCCATGTAGACGTGCGTGAGCCCTCCTGCAATTAGTCGCTCGACCACGTCTTCATGAATTTCGTCACTGCGGCAACTGATCTTGAAGGCGAGCTTGCCTGCGAGACCTTCCTTGGCGATCAAATCAGCAATCTCCATCGCCCATTCCCTGGCTTTTCTCCCGCCCGCTAGGAAGTCATCGTCCTGAAACAGAAAGATCGGGACGCCTCGATTACGATGCAGATCGACCATCTCGTCGACGACGGCACGGGGTGAGCGCAGTCGACGCAATGAACCACCTTGCTCTTCATAAAACGGTCGAATACTGCAGAACGAACAATCCCACGGACACCCGCGGCTGCCGAGAATTGAGGCAGTCGGCATGGGATGACCTTCGTAGTCAATCGATTTGCGATCGGGCCAAGGAAGCAAATCCAGATCTTCGACTACTGTTGCCAGTGGCGCTATGTTGACCTCACCGTCATCTTTGCGAAATGCGATTCCGGGAAGACCACGCCACTCGGTGTTCGTCGCTAAACAATTCAAGAGCTTCACGAGCGTCATTTCGCCATCAAATCGCACCACTGAATCGAGACCCGCGATGCGTCTGAGAATCTCGTCCGGTTCGAAACTGGCGTAGTGACCTCCCATCGTGAAGTGAGCGGTTACTCCAGCCTCGCGCAGCGCCTCAATCACCGAGCCGAAGTCGGGAGCCATGTATTGAAAGATCAGCGAGAAGCCCACAACGTCCGGTTTATCTCGGTTGATGTGTTGAAGAATCTGATCGGGATCCGAACGGTAAGTCATGATGAACGCCTCGTGACCGCAGGCGTTCACCGTTGACATCAGGTAGCGCAGGCCGAGATTGTCCTGATCCTGAAAACCGATCAATAGGATCTTTTGTGGGCGACCGTTTGGATCGCACACGGGTAGTTGCATTGGCAGGGATGGCAGTTTTCGCACTTCAGGCCCTCCGTTCTAGAGCGGATTAAAACTCTCATCAAACTGGTAAGAACGTCAGGCTACGGATTAGCCTGGTTGTTGTTTTTTCAGTGCGTCGATTTGTTTATTGACCATTGATTCCATCGCATCGAGACGAGCTCTTTCGGCGGCGATGCTGTGAATCGTAGCCTCGAGTTGTGAAACGTTTAATCTGCCGATGTCCGGTGGCGCTGGATCGGCGACTTTTCCGATGCGTCCGAGAGTAGCAGCGAGATTTGCTTGTTGAAATTGCGCAAGCACCGCAGGATCGACGATAGGATTGGGCCATGGTGCTGGGTCAACTACTGGTGTTGGGAATGGACCTGGGTCGACTACCGGCGTGGGCCAAGGCCAACGCGGGGCGCGTCCAAACTGAAACCACGGAACAGGATCGACCGATGCTCTGGGCGTAAACTGCCAGGCTCCGGCCCACGGCGCCGGATCGCTGACTACGCCTCCGGGCGGTGTAAATCCGCCGCCACCGCCAGTTCCGGCGGTTCCACCGGCACGTTGAGTTAATGCAGCTTCAATTCGGGTAAGACGCTCTTCAAGAAATTTCAATCTGTCTTCAGCCATGATGGGGTCTCCGTTTAGTAGGTATTTTTCTGGTGGGTCGAGAAAACCCTCGACAGTAATAGAGATAGGGGGCGAACGGACATAACCGCGGTCTCCCTGGGGATATGAGGCTAGCTAAGGCCTGACGGAGTAGGGGGGTAACCGAATCGGCAAGTCAAACACTTTTGGCGAGCGCGTAGAATAGTACCGAAGTCAGCGGGAGTCAATTTGTTTTTGTGTCTCTTTGCTGTCACAGAGAGACGTTGGAGTTGAGCGCCACAGTACGTATGTGGCGCCCGATCATCAAACGAGTTCGCCGCGTTGGGCCACTCAATAGCTACTCGTCAGCTCTCCGGTCATTTCGCGCCGGAGCCACGAGCGAGCAAAGCGCCAATCGCGTTCGACTGTTGATTGTGCGACGCCTAAAAGCTCCGCCATCTGTGAAAGCGTCAAGCCGATAAAATACCGGCATTCGACGATTGTTGCTTTGCGTTCATCGAGCTCGGCCAGCCTTGTTAGCGCCTCGTCAAGCATCAGTAGCTCTTTAGGCTTCTCATCTGGTATCACCGCTTCTGTAACATCGGTATACTCAACTCTCGGTCCTTTCCTCGCGTAATCAACAAGCACCTGGCGCATCCGCCTTGCGACGAGGGCATAAAACTGTCTGCGATTTTCCCAACTGATGTTCTCGCCAATCAGCTTTATCAATGCTTCATTGACCAGCGCGGTGGTTTGCAGTATGTGTCCAGGTCGTTCGTTGCGCATGTAGTTATGAGCAATCTTTCTGAGTTCATGGTCGACCAGTGGCACGAGGCGATTCAACGCCTGCGCATCACCGTCACTCCATGCTTTCAAGAGTTCGGTAATTTCATCCATGAGGTTTACTCAACCTGTTGAGCACGCGCTATGGTTATCAATGAGGGATCGTACAGAGTTCGTTGGGAAGTCTCCCGAAGTAATGAAATGGTGCGTAAACCATTACACGTGAAAAAGCGTTTTCCACAAATTCTTTCCACCGCCCAACTTCCTAGCCCAGGAGACAATCGAATGAAACAGCCCAACTGGGATCGCATTCAGGAAATCTATCATGCGGCCCTGGCGATGCCTCGTTCTGAGTGGGGCGTGTTTGTCGCTCAAGCTTGCGCGCGTGATCCCGATCTGATGCTCGAAGTATGCTCGCTTCTGAGGGCGGATGATTCATCCAGCGGGTTTCTCGAATCTCCCATTGTTGAACTGGCTTTAGCGCCAGAAAAATTGGCGGGAGTGACCATTGACGAGCGTTATCTCGTCGAAAGAGAGTTGGGCCGCGGTGGCATGAGTCAGGTTTATCTCGCTCTTGACTTGAAGCTCAAACGACAGGCTGTAGTGCTCAAGATTCTCTCCCAGGCACTGCTACATGATTCATACGCGCGGCAAAAGTTTGATCAGGAAGTCGAAGCATTGTTGCGCATCGATCATCCGGGAGTTGTACGGGTGCTCGACGTCGGCAAATTGCCTGATGAGAGGCCGTACATCGTGATGCAGTACGTCGACGGCGAGACGTTACGCTCACAGATACCCGCCGAAGGCATGAATCTTAACCGGGCTGCTTCGATTCTTGAACAGATTGGCGCGGCGCTGGAACAGGTTCACGAAAAGGGCATTTTCCACCGGGATTTGAAGCCGGAGAACATCATGATTAAGCGCGACACGGATTCAGTCGTGCTCTTGGATTTCGGTATTGCGAAAGTCAAAGATTCAGTGGTTGCTCCGAGTACTGCCCATGGAGGGTCAGTCGGAACACTGCTTTACATGTCTCCTGAGCAGCTTCGCGGTGAAGAGGTCTCGGCCTCGAGTGATATCTATTCAATGAGTTTGATTGCTTATGAGTTGGTTACTGGACGCCGGCCATTCAATCCGACTTCAGCGTCTCAACTGCTGGAAATGCAGCGCGCTGGTGTGCGAGTAAAACCGATTCACCTGCGGGAAGGCCTTTCAGCAAAAGCGCAGGCGTTAATCCTTCGGGCGCTTTCGTTCGATCCGAATGCCCGATACAGGAATGCACGAGAATTCGGTCAAAACCTGGCTCAAACGCTGCTCGAATCACGTGTTCATTCCACCAACACACGATGGCTGAAGGTCCTCGGAACTGCCGCGGTTATCCTGGTCTGCACAATTCTCGTTTCGTTCGGCCTTTACAAGTATTTGAAGCGGGAAACTCCCGCCGGATCATCCAATTTATTCAGTTATTGGCTTACGGTTCAAAAGATGCGGGACGGAAAGGAGTACGAAGATCCGTTCAAGTCGAATGGTGAGGAGACATTTGAAAGTGGCGACAAGTTCCGGCTCAACGTCTCGAGCCCTAATCCTGGTTATCTCTACGTGATCAATGAAGGACCGCCCCAACCAAACAGCACTAGCTTCGTAATGATCTATCCCAGCCAGACGATCAACAACGGCTCAGCAACGCTAGGCGCAAATCAACCGCTTCAATCTGACTGGACCATTTTCCGCGGTCCGGTGGGCGCTGAAAATTTTTGGATTGTTTGGTCGGCCTCGCCAGTAACGCAAATGGAGTCCGCCAAGAGTGAAGCGTTCAAGCATCCGGATGGCGGCCTGGATGATCGAAACCTTATCACAGTGAAAGAGTTTCTAAAGATGAGGCAAGACGAAGTCAAAGTTAGAGTCACGCATTTTAGAGCTAGCCAGACTGTTCTCGTGCGTGGGTCGGGCGATGTCCTGGTTGCCCTTGCTCAATTTAACCACCGATAGTTTCCCGACTCTGCAAGTTATTCCGGCCCGCCTGCCGTTCGCATGAAAAAATATTTCGCATGCGTGACGAGATTTTGCTCTTTCCTGCGCCATGTAAGTCAGAAGGTGATTAAACGAACCGCGTTGCATCACCTGATTGGACATTGCAGGAGGACGCGCATGACGGAAAAGATCCGAATACTGTTCTTATCATCGAATCCGTGGACAACCAGCCGGATTCTCGTTGACGAAGAGGCCAGAGAGATCTTCGAGAGGATTCACGAAGGTCCATATCGCGATAGATTCGAACTGCACAAGCACACCGCTATCAAACCAATCGATCTTCAAAAGCTGCTGTTGATGTATCAGCCACACATCGTTCACTTCAGCGGCCATGGAAGCAAAGGTCACAAGTTGATTCTCGGTGGAACACACGGGCGCGGTAAGACCGTTGACCAGCAGGGATTGGCTGACGTTTTCAGTCTTTACAGCAACCATGTACGGCTTGTTCTGCTAAATGCCTGTTTTACGAAGGCGCAGGCTCGATCGATCTCTGAGGTAGTCAACTACTCCATCGGTACGGGTCGTGGAATTGGCGACAAAGTTGGTGTGGCTTTTGCCGGTGCATTTTATCGCGCGCTTGGCTTCGGGAGATCTATCCGAGACGCGTTTGAGTCGGCAAAAGCCGAGCTGGCTCTGACAAAAATACCGCGTTCGCGCGGGATTGAACTCTTCGTTAGGGACGGCATCGGTGAAGAGGATCGCTTTCCTGCGATCAGTACATCACAAAAGCATTCTCAAGTGCTTGATTCGCAATTCATGTTTCGGACGGAGGCGAGCTTCGCCTTTCAAATCACGGTAGCCAACACGATCCAGCAAAGAACCCTGGTCCAGGTTTAAGAGAGTCGGTACGCAGGCGCGATTCGCTCAGGCGGGGGACATCACGCCCGATTAGGTGGAACTGTGTCAGGTGACTGCGCACCTCACACGCTGAAAATAAGGAGATTCGAAATGCCAACAAATAAAGACCAGCAACAGATCGCAAACGAATCGGCAGGAAAACGAGAACTCAAAGCAAACAGCTTGCGGCACACTCGGAAAGCGCCCGGGACCAGAGTGGGCACAATTCAGGACTGGAGAGCGGCGAATAGCAGCTCTGGAAACCTTTCAGGCCGCCATGGTAATTCGATCCGGGATGGCCGCTAAGCAATCTCGCCCTCTGGAGAAGGTGGTTCGCGCGGCTACCTTCTTTCGAGAGCGAAGTCTCGAATCTCGTTGAATCTCTACAACATACGTGGTAATAGAATGGTGTTTTTCTAAGAGCCCCACTTACCGTGATAAGTGCTCTCCGTAACCAGGTCTCACGATCGTTGGTTTCCCGTTAAGGAAACTCCGCTTAAATGTTACCGCGACAACGAAGCAACCCCAGAACAGCACGGCTCCTGAGCGCATTGTTAATCGCTTTGTGTGTTGCGTTCGTGATCATCTTAGTTCGTGTGCCTGAAACCGCGTCGACAGCGGCAGAAACGCCAGTCAAGACAAATGAAACGATCCAGATCACTACCGGCTCTACAATCCAGCGTGAACTCGCTGCGGGCGCGAAGGAAGTATTTGTGGTGTCGTTTGAAAAAGGAAAACTGGCTCGATTCTCGATCGCTAAGGGAGATCTCGTTCTGTCAACTGTGGTGTATGGCCCAACCGGTGCTAAGTTACTGGACCATATCAGCGAGGACTTTGAGTTGGTCGAGATCTCTTTCCCAATTCAGGTTACGGGAACGTACCGAATAGAACTCCAATCACTCGAGAAGGCGACCACTCGCAGGAAGTATGAGTTAAAGACTGAACTCAGAAATTTCACCGCGTTGGAACAAAGAGATAGTGATGCTCGCCAGGCGATCACTCGTGCTGATCGGCTCTGTGCAGACTGGACACAGAATTCCTTTATACAGGCAATAGCGCAAGATGACCGCGCAGCACAGATATGGATATCGATTTCCGATTTCACGAGCGCGTCACACGCGACACGGAAAGCCGCTGATGTCTATTTTCGCCTTGGTGAATATCCCGAAGCGCTCAAACGCTATAAAAATGCCGTGACGCTTGCCGAGAAGACAGGCGATTGGCTGGCCAGGGCTCGGGCGCTCAGTCATGGCGCACGTCTCCAATCTTACCTTGGCCTTAACGATGTGGCTGAAAACCAACTGGCAGCGTCGCTGCAACTCTTCAAAGATCATGCTGCTCGAGATCCATTTTCCACAAATGCTTACGGTGAAGCACTAACTACCCTTGCTGAAGTCAGTTACGCAAAAGGTGACTTTTTAAAGTCCTCGAAGCACTTCGAAGAAGCTCTCAAGATCTTTACGAACGATCGCCGGGGCGAAGCGAAAGTACGTCTCTTCATGGGTTATATAGCTGGAGGAGTCGGTGATCTCGAAAGAGCGTTGAAAGAAATATCGCGCGCGCATGAACTTTACACGGAACTAAATGACAAGGGCGGCGAAGCTTTGACTCTGACAGCTTTGGGACTATGGCATTCTTCGCAGGACTTTGAAAAATCGATCACGTTTCACAAAGAAGCGTTCGAGATTTTTCACTCAATCGGGGATCGATATGGTGAAGGCATAGCACTTAATGCAATAGGACAAGGTTACGAGTTTCTGGATGAGCAAGGTTTAGCATTGAATAGTTACGAGCAGGCTCTGCGGCTCTTTGAAGGTATAGGCGCCGTCGATGGCATCTCAATGTCGACATTTAAGATCGCCAGGATGCACGATTTCGCCGGACGTTTCGAGCAGGCGCTCTCTTATTATGGTCGTTCGATGAGAGTTAGCTACGCTGCGGGAAAAGTTCGCAATGAAGGATTTGCTCTTAACGAGATCGCGACGATTTACGTTAAGCAAGGACTTCATCAGCGAGCTGCGGCTCAGTACCAGAAAGTGCTGAGTTTTTTCGAGAGTATCGGCGATCTTCGAGGGCAGGCGACTGCGCTGAACTCCTACGGCGATTATTTGCTTGAACGTGGACAGAAGCAAAAAGCATTGGAGTTATACAATCGAGCACTTCCTCTGAGTGAAAAGGTGGGAGACGAAGACATTCGCACCTCGACGCTTTATAACCTTGCCCGCACCAATCTGACGCTTGGTTTTACTGACACTGCTCTCACTTTCATCCAGCTATCGCTCCGCAACATCGAAGAGCTGCGTTCCACTGTACGCAGCCCGGAATTCCGCGCCTCTTATTTTTCCGGAGTCCAAAAACATTACGAGCTGTGCATAGAGATTCTTACTCAGCTCGACAAACTGAGACCTGGCGTGGGATTTGCGGCGCAAGCTTTTCAGGTTAGTGAAAAGAATCGATCGCGGGTACTCCTCGACCTCGTTAACGAATCTCGGGCAAATATTCGTGAAGGAGCTGCTAAAGAACTTTTGGATCAGGAGCGAAGGTTGCGCGGGCTAATTCGTTTACAAGCTCAATATCGACTGGACCTCCTGCTGAACGGAAAGAACTCAACTGAGATTGCGGAAGTTGAGAGCCAGTTGGCCCAACTGAAAGCCGATTATCAAAGTGTTGAGGCGCAACTGCGACAGCAGAATCCGCGGCTTTTATCTCTGGAACAATCTGCACCGCCCAGTTTGGCGCAGATCCAGAACGAGTTGCGAAACAGCGATACGGTGCTGCTGGAGTATTCTTTAGGTGAGGAACGCAGTTATCTTTGGGCTGTTACTTCTAACTCATTCCACACGTACGAGCTGCCGCCCCGTAAGACCGTGGAAGACGCAGCTAACAAATGCTACAAGTTGTTGACGGCGCGACAGGGAGCGATTGACAACGAGTACACCGCCAACGTTGAAGCGGCAGATACTCTGGATCTGGAAATAAGCAATCTCGGCAAGATGTTGCTGGGTCCAGTGGCCTCACAACTTGGAAACAGCAGATTGCTGGTGGTTAGCGAAGGAGCGTTGCAGTACGTTCCATTTGACGCGCTGCTGGTGCCAAACACAAATACTCGTTTACTGGAAACGAATGAAGTAGTTGTCCTGCCTTCCGTTTCTACACTGATCGCGATCCGCTCCGCGCATAATCATTCCACGTCGACGAGCAAGCTTGTGGCTGTGTTAGCCGATCCGGTTTTCAGTGCTAGTGACGATCGGGTGCAGAATGGGGCGCTTGCACCAGTCGTTGCGCAGGCGGCGCCGGACAAAAGTGTGGAGCAGGTCTTTCCAACAACCCTCTTGCGCGGTGGCGCACTTGCACGTCTCCCGCACGCGTCTGAAGAAGCTGACGCTATCATTAAGGTTGCACCCTGGGGCACGACGATGGTGGCGACGGGTTTCGATGCCAGCCGCGAAACCGCGATGAGTTCAGACGTGGGCCAATACCGGATCATCCATTTTGCTACTCACGGATTTCTCAATAGTGAACACCCGGAACTATCTGGTCTCGTTTTCACCACGACCGACCGCAACGGGATGAAGACGAACGGCTTCATGCCGCTTCACGACATTTACAGTTTAGACCTTTCGGCCGACTTGACTGTCTTGAGTGCATGTCAGACCGGCTTGGGTAAAGAGATAAAAGGTGAAGGTCTTGTAGGTCTAGCACACGGTTTCATGGCCGCGGGTTCGAAGAGCGTTGTCGCCAGTCTTTGGAAGGTTGACGACCGTGCTACTGCCACTTTGATGGCTGACTTTTACCAAGCGATGTTAGACAAAGGCATGACACCGGCTGCGGCACTTCGATCGGCAAAACTGAAGATGATGCAAGAAAAAACCTGGGGCGCACCCTACTACTGGGCGGGGTTTGTATTGCAGGGCGAGTATGCCAATCCAATTGCTGTTAACCGCCATCCGTGGCTCCAGTGGTGGTATGTGATTCTGTTTTTGCTGATTCTGATTGTGACTGTTCTGTTAGTATTTCAAAAACGAAAGCGGCGAATTCCCCTGTTACCTTCGAACTAAACGGAATATGACGCGGCATGGCCCGAGATTCGGCAATCCCACCCGAAAGCTTTGAGGAGATTCTTGCCTGGCTTAATGCTGATCGTGACGTGGCCGCAGTCATGTATGTTCAACTGCGTCACGATCTTGCGAAATTATTCATGTGGGGCCGTTGTGGCGATCCGGAGGGATTGACTGATGAGGCATTCGACCGGGTGGCAAAAAAGATCCATGAAGTAAGGCCCACTTACGAAGGTGATCCGCGACTTTATTTTCGTGCGGTCGCGAACAATCTCATAAAAGAGAATCACAAGAAGGTCAAAACTCACGTCCCACTGGAAGACGTTGATCTGCCGGACCGACAAACAACTGAAATCGACGAAGAGATAGCTGCTGACATGGAAGAATGCTTGCAATTATGTCTGCAAAAGCTTGGCGCCAACAAGCGTGAGTTAATCCTGGCCTACTATGCCAAAGAGAAGCAGGCGAAGATCGATCATCGCAACGAACTGGCTCAGAAATTCGGAATAACTGTAGAAACGCTGAGAGTAAGAGTTTTTCGGATTCGGGAATCTCTTGCGGAGTGTATTGAGCGCTGTCTTAAACGCAAGGCGCAGGGAAAATGAAACGGATTGACTGAAATTTCATTGTAAGAAGAATGGTGACGTGCGGGAGAGTGGCCCATGAAAGAAGAATTACTGACTGACGCATTGTTGCGTGAGTTTCTACTGGGCAAGGTTGGTGACGCAGAACGGGAGCGGCTCGAGGGTCTGTTTTTGACAGATTCCGAAGCGCGGGAGAGGGTTCTCGTCGTTGAGCAGGAGCTAATTGAAGATTACCTCGAGGATAACCTCACGACAGAAGATCGGGAGAACTTCCTTTTGCGGTACGGGCAGACTTCCGAACAGCAGCAGCAGCTCAGAATCTCGAAAGCAATAAAAGACTGGGCTCTCAGGGAAAATGCAAGGATTCAACCGGTTTCAGTTGGCCTCTCGGGTTGGAGCCGTTTACTCGCAACGATGCGGCTAAGACCTTTTTTTGTTATTCCGATCGCTGTAACGATGGTGATCGCGATTGTTTGCCTCGCCGTTTGGTTGAACAGTCGCATGACACGCACCGCCATCGCCGAAGAATTGGCCCAGCTGAATACTCCCGCGAGCTTACGTGAAACGCCGGAGAAGATGTCTGGCCTGCAGCTTTCGCCTGGTGCGGTCAGGGGCATGGAGAAAGAACTGGTATTGAAGAGGGCCGACCTGACTGGGCTTGTTGAGCTAACTTTGCTGTGGGTTCAAAAGGAACATTATCCGACTTACCGTGCTGAAATTCGTCGACTTACTGGTGACGAGCCATTCACTATTTTAAACCTGCAGCCTGATCAGGATGGTATTCGATTGAGACTTCCAGCCCGCATCCTCAGTCGCGGGCAGTATCAGGTACTGTTAACCGGAATTGATGCTAATGGTGTTGCAGGTACAACTGAAGAATACTTATTCACTCTCGAGAGTTAATTATCTTCGCCTAACTTCGATCTCACTACATAACAAAAAGGGCGGGACCAGCAATCCTGTCCCGCCCTCGCGTATTCGCTATAAAACGTTTTTAGTAACCCCTGTAACCATCAGTGTATCCGTTTACAAAACCCTGTCGGAAATACTGCTGGTACAGTGCTCTGTTGCCAAGGCGCGAACTGTAGTCCGTGTTGGCGTTCCGATAGTCTTCTTCGTCACGGTACTCGAAACGGTTACCGTCCCTGCGATCCTTACGGCCTTCCTTAATCCCTTCGTTGTACCCGGCATTTAAAGCGGTCTGACGAAGTTGAAAGGAACCACCATAACCATAGCGATCGTCATCGTAACGCCAATCGCGTGTCTGACGCTGGCGACGTCGCTGCTCGCGTTCCCATTCGCGTTGACGCCTTATCTGGTCCCGCTGCCAGTTTGGATCCTGCCACTGGGCCTGGACTTCAGAGCTCGACGCGATTCCGATTCCTAGAAGGAGAGACAAACCAAAAACAGCGGCGAGCACCTTTTTCGTTAGCAAATTAAATTTCATAACGGTTCTCCTTTGCGTGGTCTTAACAGCAATCGTGATGCCGCAGACGGAGACAGGAACGGAATATGGTCCGAATGTGGAATTTCTGTCTATTTGTTGAGAATTAAATTGCAGGTTGATGACGATTGATCATCATCTAACCGAAGGCTATACGATTTGGTTAACGAATATACGAGATAGCGGGAGGCGCCACGTCAATAATGCGAACGCGGGTGAATGCCATCTTAGCGAACGGGCCGGTGAGATTCGGGAAGGGAATCTACCGGCCACACATCACTTGAAACGTACCACGTTTTCTAACACACCCAGAACCGTACTTTGATTGGAGCGCTGGCTTCCGACGTATTGCCCGTCTTATCGACCGCTTTGACAGTAAAGGAGTTCTCGCACCCCGGCAGGGAATAGACGAAATCAAAGTCGACTCCAGCCGAAACAGGAAGTGGACTCAACACTCCATTTACATATATCTCATATTCGATATTGTTTTGTGCGTCAGTTTCATCAACTGATTGTGTCCATCCCAACCACAGTTCGCCGCCACCAGTATCAACACTGATCGGGTGCAAGTCAGTGGGAACACTAGGCGGTGTAGTGTCATTGCTGGGCCATGTCTGAGCGCTGGCGTTGTTGCTGGTTGTCGAGTTTCTTCCGGTGAAGTCAATGGCGGTGACGTTGAATGTATTCGTTGTGCCTGGAGGCAAGTGGCGAATGATTACTGACAGCGAACCAGCCGGCGCTGCGGCCGCATTAATGTTTTGTGTCAGTGGACTGCCGTTCATGCTAAAGCTGTAAGAGCAACAATAGTTAGGAATGTTGTCAGTCGACTGGGTCCAGGTTAGCTGCACCTGAGATGGTCCAAGAGTCGTAGCCTGAAGTACCGGCGCGCTTGGTGGTATCGTGTCTCCAGTTGTTGTAGCGCTGACAACATTACTATCACCTGAGCGGTTGCCGCTTCCGTCGACGGCATTGACGGCGAAGCTGTAAGTGTTGAATGGCGCTAAGAACTTTGCCGTGTATGCGGTTTGCGTTTGGCTCACCGTCACCGTCTGGAAGGTGCTATTCGGAAAATTGATCCTGACTTGATAGGAGAACTTACCTGAGTTGTCCGTTGACGGACTCCACTGCAAGCCAACCGTGTTGTCCGTGACTGCTGTCACGATGAGGCTGGTTGGCGTAGTCGGTGCAGTTTTATCTGCTTTCCCTGCTGCAGATGTCGACGAAGTATCAAAGAGCACCACACCGAGCAAGGCCAGGCTTGTGGTTGCGAAGATCAGGCGGGCAAGAGTTTGAGTAATCATGCTGGATCCTCCTCTTAACCAATCGTTTTTTCAGATAGCCGTCACAAAGAGTTAATGGGGCTCACGCTCGTTGTTTCAAATACACTGGTCCACCACCCACCAGCGAGGAAACGTTTTGTAATAGATAGAAAGGAAGACGATAGATTACCAGAACTCAGTAACAACGAACTATTACATTATTGCATTAGTTGATTGAGATTTTGTGACGCTCGACGACATTGGTTGGCGATTCTTGCTGTCCAATTCCCGTATATTAACGGCGCTTGCATGATATCGGCCCTCCTGATGCCTCATTAAAATAACGTTATCGCATATTAGGGGTAACCAACCGGCCCGGCCGTAGTTGTCTAATCGATTGCGTTATCGTTCAGTTTCGCATTCGGGCTTACCGTCTGCTTGCGTTAACTGTTCGGTACCGGAAACAAAATCAAGGAAGGAAGAGAGAGAAAGATGACCAAATTATCAAGGGCACTCGGTGCGGCGATGCTCTGTCTGGGGCTTTTATCAGGCGGCGTTATTATAGCCAGGCAGGACCCGGCTGCGCCAGCCAAGGATAAGCCGAAAAAGGAAGAAAAGGCGAAGACAAGCACGATCAACGGAACAGTATCTGCGGTTACTGATACGGCATTAACGATCGTTGACAGCAAGAAGGCTGAGCTTACACTTGCTGTTACAAGTGAAACGAAAGTCACCAAGGGTGGCCAGGATGCAACTCTTGCCGACGTGAAAGCTAACGACGTTGTGACCGTCGAAGCCAAAAAAGGTGAGGGTGATACGTGGACGGCACTGAAAATTTCGGTGTCTTGAACTGTTTGATAATAATGTGATCACCAGGTAGTCGGGTCTGTCTTCGCTACGACTTCCTGCAAACGAGCGACGAGGTGCGAAAGTAAACTTTCACAGCTCGTCGTTTTTCTTGCTGCTTAGGAATCGAACTTACTGACCTCGCGGATATTTTTGTAGGGGCGGCACTCCGTGGCCGCCCTTCGCGGAAATAAACCACCTCGAAAGAGTCGTTGCCTCCCACAGCAGCAGCGACCACCATCGAAACTCTTGAAACAAAGCAAGAGGCGGCCACGGAGTGCCGCCCCTTCAAAAAAAGATGGCCCAGTCAGTCGCTGCGAGAACGGCGAGAGCGAGACAGCGCCAGCCAGCCGAGGTTCATGCCGAGCAGTCCAAGCACCAGGGCCACGATGGCTCCAGCTCGCCCGCCGCCGGTGCCAAAACCACCTGTGGACGTGCCCAGATGCACCACACTGAGGACCATGCCGATCAGCCCCAGGATCAAGGCCACGATGCCCGCGGCTCGGCCGTTGCCACTGCCAATCCGACCGGCTGAGCGCGCCAGGGCCAGCCCTCCAATTATTAAGCTGATCAGCCCGACCACGGCGGCCACGAGGGCTCGTGCTCGGCCTGCTGTGAGGTCAGCGGCGAGGCCAAGATGAGTGGTGTAGAGATCGACAGCTATCATAAGAACTCCATTCCTGTTTTCCATAATTCAAGTCTCTCTAGAGAATAATATGCCGTCGTGAGCGATACGTGTATTGGATAAAATTGACCTGATCTAAAAACAGGGAAGATAGTTGCTCTTAGTCTCTGTCGTGTTGATGAAGCCTCGGTGCCGATTTAGATAATCGGTCGGGCTGAGGCCTGAGAACTCGAGAAATTCACGTATCAGGTGTGACTGGTCGAAGTATCCGAGGTCCAAGGCAAGCGTCGCCCAACTTGGTGAAAGATTCTGTTGGATGATAGTCCGGGTTTGCTGAAACCGTTGAATCCGGCTGAACAGTTTCGGCGTCAGGCCCACTTCTGATTTGAAAACCTGAATAAACCGACGCTGGCTTAGACCAAGATACTTTGCCGCCTCCCTGACTGTCGCCCCGGCCTGATTCCTCCGGAACATTTCCAGCGCCGCCGAAACCGCGTAGTGCTGTTCCACGCCGTAACACAAGCGGTTCAACAGAGCATTCTTGAGCAACAGAAAGCGCTCGGTAGAAGTTCTTGCCTCACAAAGTCGCTCGCGGAGCCGAGCTGCCGACAATCCCCAAATTGTTTCCAGGTTGACGTGAGTGTCTGCGAGATCGCCTGCCGGTAGTCCGAGGAATGGAAAAGCGCCGCCCGGTTTGAAGTGAACCCCGATGATACAAACTTCTTCCGCGCCATCGGGCACTAAGGTACGCCCATGCGCACCTGAAACGATTGCACCGGAAAAGTGGGAGCAGATTTCAGGATGTTCGCCGTCGTAAAATCGCAGCTCGTTTTTATGCAGGTTGATGACGAGTTCGAGCGTTCCGGTCGGCAGAATGCGTTCAGTAGTGTTCTGAGGATCGTAGCCTTCGTAGAGCCAAAAATTATCTACAAACTTCGAAAGCGGTGGTTCCGGTTTGTAAAACTTAAATATCGTGTCGATATTTAAAATCGTAAACTGTTGGGACTTGCCGCCGGCTATAGCTGGTATTGAACGAGTCACGACTAAATATTGACCAACCCCAGTATTGACAAACTTAGACTCTTAGCGAGCCCCGAAAGCCCCTGGCTGCATAATAAGAATCCGCTCCGTTGTGATACACGAAAACAGTGTCGTAACGACGATCACAAAAGAGGGCGCCGCCGCGTTTTCTAATATCGGCAGGTGTTTGTACCCAGCTCGATGTTTTCGTATCGAATTCTCCAACTTTCTGCAGCTCTCGATATTGTTGTTCCGTTAAAAGCTCAACGCCCATGCCGACAGCCATATCAATAGCGTTGTTTTGTGGTTTATGTTCTTTCCTTGCCTCCAACGCTTCGCGATCGTAACAAACACTCCTGCGGCCCTTCGGACTCTCTGCTGAACAATCATAAAAAATGTATTCGCCGGTCTTCTTATCAAACCCGACGACATCGGGTTCGCCGCCAGTTCCTTCCATTTCATTGAGTGACCACAGTTTTTGAGAACTGGCTCCCAGCTTTGTTTGTACTTTGGCCCATTCAAGACCTTTATGGCGGTCCATGTTTTTTTCAAAACGGGCTTTCAACGCTCTGAGTAGTTCTTCACGTTGTTCTGGCGCTAACTCATTTCTAGTGCTTTTACTTTTGCTCATACTTTCACTTTACCTCTGGAGTTCCCACAATGACAAAACAGCGGCAGTATCTGTATGGACCAACCTCACTGAATTCTGCCCCATGCACTCGTCTTCCAATTGTCGATGGTGGCTTCAGACAAGATCCATGGTGGCAAAGGCATGACCAGGAATTCGGAAAGTGCGGCCACGTACGGTTCGTACATTTCACGCAACTCCGACAATTTATGCTCGGCATCGTTGAGGTCGTCTCCCCAACCCTGATCTGGTCGCATGAGAGAGACAATGCGTTGAAAGTCTGCGGGTGAGAGTCGACCTTTAGAACTGTGGCGCTTTGTTGGCGCAGTCCTGAAAACTTGAGCGATGTCGACAATCGCATGACGTGCCATCGCAAATGTAAGACGCGCCTGCCATGCCGAGGAGCCACCCATGCCGACTATTACCAGAGCGCAGGTATCAAGTATCGTCGTCATCGCCGCCAACCACGACTGATTGTCATGCTGTGAACGAAAGTAACAAAGGACTGGATAGGAGAGATGGCTCTCCATTAATTCAGCTGCCCACCGTTCCCAAGCGCTGAGGAACTCGTTGAGATCTTCAGCACTGCTGCTTGATTGATGGCGGCGGAGTAGTTCTGCTGGACTGGAAGGTGAACCAGCCCTCTGGTCCAGGAGTGAAATATTTACCTCACGACGCGAGAAGGCTTGATACAAAACTGGCAAGTATCCGATGACTATGGCGAGCATCGCGAATCCGGTACCTGCTTCCATAATCGCGAGCGCACGTCCGAGTGGCTCTATCGGGGTGATGTCCCCATACCCAAGCGTAAAGAAGTTTGTTCCACTGACGTAAGCATACGTCCAGAAGTTGACTATCTCGCTTGTATTGAGTTTCTCCCCCAGCGACCACGATATGATTGCGTAACCGAAGATAACTCCGGCAGCCCAGAAACCGAGTAAGAAGATTAGTGAGAGCGGTCCGAAAAGGCTAAGGTATTTCTCTCGTTGTTTTGCCGACGTGAGTCGTTGTATGAAGCCGGACCAGGGCCACCAAATTGATCTGTAGAAGAGACCGGTCAAGCGCAAGCGTCGAGTGACGCGACGCGGTAGAATGATCGTCTCAAAGGCATCCCACAGGATTATCAGGATGAGGAGCACACCCAGAAATGCCACTACGAAGTACATTATCTTTGTCAGCGATGAGTAATCGTATCGTTGAATTGTCGTTTTGCACAGAGGTCATGCAGATTGGGCCATCATTTGTAGGGGCGGCACTCCGTGGCCGCCCCTTGTTGGAAATCAAGATTTCCGATGTTAGTCGACACCGCGCGCGAGGCGGCGACTCTTTCGAGAGTGGTTCAATTCCAACAACGGGCGGCCACGGAGTGCCGCCCCTACAAAGAAGTTTCTTTCATCTGGGACAACCTCCGCTCCGAACCACGATTTGGTGAGTTGGTAAAGCGGATGCGGATCGAGCAGTTGAAATGAGATCAGATTGCAACCAGTACTTGCTTCCGTTATTTATTTGGTTACGCGAAAGTTATAGCGAGCGACATCTTCAAATTCGCCTTGCCTATTGAGACCACTTAGTTTGAGGCTGTAGTCGCCCGGCTTGAGGAGATCGGCAGGAATGAGAGAAATGATTCGCTCTTTAAAGGCAGGATCGCTTCGCAGATCATCTTGCCGGGAAATCTCGCGGCCGTTGGCCGTTTCGAGAATTGCGCGATACGTTTGATAGGCGGAGATATTTGAAACTTTGAGTTGCAATTGGACCGTTGCAATATCTGTTGGCACGGTGATCTGTTTGATTCCTTCCTCACCACGGCTGATACCTGGTACCAACTCGACGGCCAAAGCCTTGCCGGTATGAGGTGTAGAATTCCAAGCCCTGAAGATCACGATGCCTGCGATAGTCAACGCGACGACCGCTGCAGCAGCCAACGAATAGGAAAGGATCGGGTTTAACCGGGGCCAAACTCTTTTCGGCTGAAGGACTGGGGCAGGGGAGGAATGCCGATCAGTAACGGTCTTTGAGTAGTCTGCAACTGACGTGCGATCACCTTTGGCTCGGTTGACGTATTTCTTCAGATTTCGTGCAAAGCGGAGCTTCTCGCGCCGCTCGGGAGCGGCTAAAAAATAGTTCTCGAACGATTCTCTTTCTGGATCCGTGAGCAAACCGGCAAGATACCGGTCGACCAATTCGTCCTCGATAATGAGCAGCTGCTGATAGAACTCGTCGTCTGTTAAGAGCATCTCTTCAACAAAAGTCGAATCGTCGGGCGCCGACTGCCCGAGTAGATACTCGCGAATTCTTTTGTGCTCTTGAATATCAGGTTTCAAAACTAGAGTTGCCCCACAAACCCTGCTATATAGAATGCAACCTGCCGGGAAATCATTTCATGCTGCCGCGGCATGCAAGCATTTTTGGACGCATTCTTCCAGTGAAGCTCGAATTCTACAGACGCGTATGCGGAGTGCATTCACTGCAATTCCCAACTGCTCTGCCAAATGCTTGCGGTGATCTATCTTGCTGCCTTCTTCTTCCTCGTAATACTGAAGCACGAGTTCGCGATGTTCCGGTGACAGCTTCTCCATACAGTGTTCCAAACATTCAAACCCGCGCTCGTCTTCGACCTGAACGTCAACAGAAGGCGGCGGCTCCGGCTTAGGTTTTGTCCTGAAATACTCAAGTTGAATTTTTCTCGCTACTCCGAAGAAATATCGCGTAGGCTCGCCTGAGAAAGTTGACACGATGTCGTTTAGTCGCCGCGCGACGCGATCGATCGTTTCGTCAGCAAGATCCTCAGCTTCAATACACCCGTGACACACAAATATCTTGATTAGCCGAGTGCGAATCTTTTCATATTTGAGGGCGGCGGAATCCGGGTTGGCGTCGAGCCAGGCGAGCAAAGCATCAAACGACTCTTTTGTGAGAACCCATTCTTTCTTCATTCGGATATAAGAAGTAGCTCGGATGCGAAATGATGGCCGGCTATGTTGTCCTGATGGTACTCTTTCGCCTCCAACCAAAGAGGATTGCGGCTACCACAGCCAAGCCACAAACTCCGACTACAACCGTAACAAAACCAAGGCTTACCTTTGAAGCCTCCCCGAAGTGCTTCTGATCGTACTCGCCTTGAATCACAAAGGCGGCCCAATAATACGGCGACTCCCAGCGCTTCCGCGAGCGCAATGCGAGTTGGGCGTCCCTAAGAGCCGCTGCCGGGGTCAATCCTTTCTGAAACATCCCGGCGTAGAAGTGTTTCATCAACTCTGCCGTTGCATCGTCATCGACCTTCCACAGAGAGGCCACGACGCCACGCGCCCCCGCATACATAAACCCGCGCGTCAGGCCGATCAGTCCCTCGCCTTTGACGTCCTTTCCGATGCCCGTGTTGCAGGCGCTCAACACTACCAAATCAACGGGAAGCTTTAGGTTATAGATATCATGCATGCGCAGAAAACCGTCTTGCGGCGTTCCGTTGTCGTCAACCATCGAAAACACCAGCCCCGATAATTCCGGATGTTCATAATCGACGAAACCATGGGTAGCGAAATGGACAATGCGATACTGTGTGAAATCAGTTTGCTCAATGGTGCCACGACTCGCTTGAAAGTCAATCGCTTTCAATCCGCTTAACCATGGAATCACAGAGAAGATAGCGTTTGCTTCCTCCCGCGACGCCGGCAGCGGAGGGATTCTTGCAGTCTCCTGGCCCACATCGCGGAATGCTTGCTTTACCAATTCGGCGTGGCCATTTGAGCCGCCCCCTGTTTCGGATCTCGTTTGTTTGACCCGAGGATCATTCGCGTCGAATACAGGATTAGCGAATACGGCAACGCTGCCTGAGCCACTCTTGCGTTGGGTATTTGCCTGCCGGACGGTGGCGAGCGCGGATGCCGACGGCTCGTAGGCAATTTCGTGTCTTTCTACTAGTGCGACTTGTGATCCCGTGATGTCAGGCAGTGTGAGCGCCTCGAAGGGAATTGACTGCAGTCTGCCATCCGGCACAATAAGCAAGCGTTTGTTACCAAGCCGGTCCGCGACCGGTCCAAGGAGCACCTTACCTAAGTTCGCAGAATGACTCGAAAGAAGTTGGTCAGCCTTTACAATGCGTCGTTGTAATTCTTCATAAGCTTCGCCCGCCACGGGCTGGTGAGCGATCAGCAGTTGGCGAAACTTCTCCACCTCTGATTCGATTTGAGAGCGAGGCGGCAGCTCAAAGCTCTGCAGGTGCGTACGTGTGACCACCCATAAATAGCTGCGGTCATCCCCCAGCATATATTCAAGCAGCATCGAGTCATCATCCAGCAGCAATTGCGAATCCTTGAGATCGAGCGGCTGGGGAGGTGAGACGGCGGTAAAACGCGCACTGTTTGATCTAATGCGGGCTTGTAGCTCTTCGTATTGCGTGGTCAGCGCATCGATCTCCTTTACGACAGCAGCCATTTCAGGACTACCGGGATTTGCGGAGAGCTGCGCCCGCCGTACCGAGGCTTCATTCATCTGACGTTGCACACTACGCTCTTGTTCAAGGAGTGCCGTGTCTGCATCTGCACGGATGTTGATTTCAGCTTGCTTCAGATAGTCGAGTAGTGAGCGCGCCCGCGCTCGCTCGCTGACTTCGAAGGCCTTTCCGTCCAAACCATTACCTGGATGGTGCCGGTGCAGTTGCATTAGGATGTCGGCGTATAGCTCGTAGAATTGGCGCACTGACGCAAAGTACGATGAGCGCAATTCGAAACGCACCAACTTGAGCCGGAGTGATTCAATCAAGTCGAGAGACTTTTCGATTTGTACACGAGCATCGTCCAGTTGGCCCAGCGATCTTTGGACCTGCGCGACGTTATATCGGACCAATACCTCTAACTCACGATCCTGCGTTTTCTCACCCAGCGCCAAACCTTCCAGGAGATGGCCCAACGCGATTTCGCTTTGGCCCGATAGATACAATGCGTTGCCAAGCGCGTTTTGATTAATGAGTTGAGCGCGCTGGTCGCCGATACGACGATAGGTGCTAAGAGCCTGTGAAAATCCGCTGATTGCCTCGGGCAGTTTCCCCTCAGCTTGACTGAGTAATGCCAGATTAGTTAGTGCCAATGCTTTCACTCTTTTGTCGTTCAGCTTTTGGCCCAACTCACTCGCGAAGCGATAGTTCCCCCGCGCTTCCTCAAAATCGCCGAGCAAACGATGCATGTTACCAACAAAGACGCTTGTCTGGGCTTGACCAGACTCGTGTCCAAGCTCACGAAAACAATCCAGAGCATTGGAAAAATTTTCGAGAGCGTGCTGAATATCCCCGAGTTCTCGGTATGCGTATCCTATGTTGTTGAAGTTAACGGCTTGCCAGCGACGATTGTGGAGCCGCTCCAGGATGGTCGACGCTTGCTTCGCGTACTCAAGACTCTGTTGTAGCTCGCCTAGCGCGGCATAAATTCCACAAATTGCCGTCAATGCCCGTGACTGCCAAAACGGGATTCCATGTCGTTGAAACATGGACAACGCGCGCTGATAGTAATCAAGGGCATCGTTTAATTGACCCGAGCCATTCTTGACATAACCCGCGAACAGCAGGGCTCTGCCGTAGGTGCTCGGATCGTTGAGCTTTTCGCCCAAAGCAACTGCAACGTCCGCTTCTTTTGCGGCACTTGGAAGGTTATCACGAGAAATCTGAGCAAAAACAAAGTTACATAGAATCTGCGCCTGAAGGTGAGGGTCGTGAACTTGTGCTTCTAGTGCTTGCGCCTCCTGGGTGCGTGCCAACAACTCCTCGGTGCGATCAACCTCGGCCTCGATCATACCAATAGCAATCAGAGATAGAATCCGGCCGCGAACGTCGCCTATGCTTTTGCTCTCGTCGAGAGCTTTCAGATGAGCATCACGAGCCGAGTCATATTGGCCGATTTCGAAATAGATATCCCCAATGCTTCGCAATGTTTCTGCCGTTTCACGGTGCGCACTTATCGATTGCCAGCAGCGTAATGCCTGATCGTATTTTGCAATTGCGGCTTGAGCGGAATCGAAATCGCCTCGAGCGTGGAGAATGCGAGCCGAGTCTACTAAATCAGACGCCGCGCAAGGATTTTCTGGGCTGGAAAGGGAACTCGAATTGGCTTGAAGTGATGATGATCCTTTGCGCGGCGCTTCCGGGCTAATAAGGATCGCGAACAACAAACACACCAGACTGCCGTAACGGATGACCAAAAGCACCGCTCGGGTGATCGCTGGTTTTCCGGGGTGAGTTGGGAGGTGACTGTCCGGCACGCTCCCATCAGCCCCAAAACAACAATTCATTGCATGGCGCGTCCCTTCTGCGGGCCGCTAGAAAAGGGAAGACTTTTTGTACACCCTCGCTAAGTCGGGCTGTAGTAATTCTCAGGTATCTACGATGTCTGGCGCAGGCATCGGTACAAACTGATAAGTAAAGACTTTGAATTTAGGGTCTCGCTCGCCAACCGGGCCGCCAAGTGTACCCGGCCGGCCGCCACCCTCTCCGCCCAAAATCGGTTCCTCTTTGACGAAATCGTAGATGAAGGATACGAAGATTGGAGTAGGACCTTTGTCGTCGTTATTCTCTGGCATAAACTGACTCCTTTATTCTTTAGACTGTCGCACTAATATCGGTGGTGCCAAGGACACCAATAAGGGGGGTTTTGCTCTCGAACGCCAGCAGAAATTCCCTGGTTCTCAAGAGCTTTTCACGCGGAAGCTTCTCCATCCAGTCCGGCGCTGAAACTACAAAAACATAACTTTCGCCGGTGGGGACGTCGCTTCCGTCCTTTAGTTTCTGAATGAGAAATGCATGCGTATGGAATGTTGGTATTGTGACAAGCCGTACTCGCCAGACCGCCTCCGCAAACTCAGGAAACTCATTTTCATGAGCATCAAGCCACTCTATTGCCGCCTGAACCTTCAGAGCGAGCTTGGTCGCAAATAGCTGGCACAAAGCCTCTTTTTTTTCAACGAGCGATCGCGCGTATGCCATGGCCTTTTTTTCGTATTTGAGTTGATGATGGCGCCTGCCAGTTAATTTAACCAGTTCGCCTAAATCTCGATCCAAAGAGTTCGCGTCGCGAAGCTCTCGGTCATTCAAGCAAGCCATCACAAACTGCTCTCCGAGTTCAAATGAATCCAGATTCACATGACCCAGTCGTAGTCGGTTGCTCCGGATCATGTCACCGAGCCAGTTGTTGATCTGTTCGGTCAGGGTCTTCAGGTGTTCCGTTGGAAAATCATCACTCTTTAACATGACGTTACTCCGTTGTTTTTTCCAGGTGTGTCCACGTATACCGCCAGGTGCCGTGACCTAAGGCATCCATCACATCATCGTGAGTCGCGAGGCCCGATGTAAACTGCGATTCTCCCACGCTACTCTTCCGCAAGGGATCATCGATTAGCAGTGCCTCTGGGGGACCTGGAACCCAACCGTTGATCAAGATAACGTGTCCGCCGCCACCCTCGTCCTCGTCCCAAAGAATGCCAACCTGAATTGGCCTGTCGGCTGCTATTTCGGCCTTGATGTCTTCGATAGTAATTTCAAAATCGATTGGTTTGACCTGCTTGACACCGCATTTGCGCCACGTTCGCGCCATTTGCGTGACCTCACACGACTCGTTTCTCAAATTGGGATCCTGTACACACACATGGTCCGGATCATCCAATTTTGTCTGGACGATCTCGCACTGTGACATTTGCGTATTGTTGTGCTCGAGAACCATTTGAACGCACGCCGCCCAACACCACAGCCTTCCTTCCTGAGGACGGTGCGTAATATCGACTTCGCGTTTTTCCTCCGCTGGAGCTTCCGGTGGTTGCGGGCTGAGCGAGGTTCCATTATTGACTGTAAGGGGCATAAGAATTCTCCGAGGGCAGAAATAGAATTAATCTATTGGGGTAAGGGACATGCGGTCGTGTTAGAACGCATGACGTCCTGATGTTCACGACTCTCTGGTAAGCTGAGCTACTTCTCGATTGTCGAACCTGGGCTTACTTAGTTAGACCGCAGAGATTAGCACTTCCTCCGCACTTGTCAATGTTTTTGCGAGGCAGCTTACCCCGTTCCCTAATGACCCTTCCAACATGCTACTTTGCACGTTCCAACAGGTATGCATAAGGAGGGAATAACATTTCATCAAAGGTCAGTACAACCTATAAGCTGGCGGGGGGCACACGGTCGCGGAGGCGGTGGCTATCTACGGATCCTTCAACAACTAGATCCAGACTAAGAACTACCTGCGCGAAAGACGTCGACGGGTTGGGTTGTGTCTAATTGATTTGGCGCCCGGTAAGTACACTTACAGGTTCTACGAAATCACTTCAAACGAAGCAGAAAGTCTTCCTTTATAACCGCCTCGCCCGCTCCTCAAGTGGGCGAATTCATAACTTCTCAAGTTTTTTCAAGAATACGCAGCCGAGTCCCAAACGCGTTTGAACCCAATAAGCTCAATGAATATGTCGGTTTCGCGAACAAACGATCATCGGATTTTGAATCTCAAAATTTCAGGCTAACAAAAGACGATCCCTTCATAGCTTCACTACCTTCGCTCTCACTGTAATTAAGAGGGTCAGGTTCAGATTCAGAGGCCGAAGCATAACGCTTTCATCCTGATCGAAGTAACAGGCCCATTCCAGCTCCAAGCCGTTACATCAGGACCTATTCCGAACCTGAATTGATGCCAACAAGTTCCGGTTGCTTGCATCGCTGTATTGTTTGTCCCGGATAGAGATCCAATGAACGCTCTTCACAGACGAGAGGAAACTGGGAGGAAGTATGACGATGAGAACTCGCTTAGTCTTCAATTTCTTCGGCGCCGTCTTGTTGCTGAGCATCTCGACCATTAGCGGTTTTGCACAAACTAGTGGTGAGATCAGCGGATTGGTTACCGATCCTTCGGGCGCGACTGTTTCGGGCGCCAACGTAACCATTACCAATAAGGCAACCGGTGCTACGCGCAACGTCACCTCAAATAGTGAAGGCCTTTATTCCTTCCCATCACTTGGACCCGGCGTTTATGAATTGAAAGTGGAGCAATCCGGCTTCAAGACCATTCGACTCGATAACGTGAAAATTGAAGTGCAGCAAACAGCTCGATTAGACGTGTCGCTTGAAGTCGGTCAAGTTGATGAGATGGTGACAATCAACAGCTCCGTCGCATTGCTCAACTCCGAAAACACAACGCTCGGCACTGTGATCGAAAACAAGATCGTTACGGAGTTACCACTCAACGGTCGACAGTACCTGAACCTTGTCGCTCTTTCGCCGAACGTAAACGTACTCGCGCCGGCGGCGGGTCAAGCTGGTGCTCGCCAGGGTGGTGAACGCGCTCAGCAAGCGATTTCGGCAGGTGGTCAGCGCATCTTCTTCGATTACTACACCCTCGACGGCGTCAATAACATGGACGTTAACTTCAATACATATGTCGCACTTCCTTCAATCGACGCGATTCAAGAATTCAAAGTTCAGATTGGTGTTTACCCTGCTGAATACGGGCATCAAAGCACACAAGTGAACGTGCTAACGAAGTCGGGCGGCAACAGTTTCCATGGTTCCGTGTTCGAGTTTCACCGCAACGATGCCCTCGACGCCAAGCAATATCAGTTCACCACGGCGAGACCCAAGAATCCGTTTAAGTGGAATGATTATGGCTATGAAGTAGACGGACCCGTGCGGATACCTGGGCTCTTCAACGGAAAAGACAAACTATTTTTCATGTCGAACTATGAAGCATTGCGCCGGCGTCAGAGCGTGTTGAATACATTCACAGTTCCGACAACGAAGATGTTTGCAGGCGACTTCAGCGAATTACTTCCGTCGACGATCATCTACGATCCGAATAATGGACTACCTTTCCCAGGCAATGTCATTCCCACTGGTAGACTGGATCCGATCTCTCTGAAGTTTTTGAAGTACTACAATTCTGCCAGCGTTCTGGGCGCCAACAACTTTGCCCAGAACAGCAATCAACCTTTCGATCGTGATGCATTCGTGGTGAGGATCGACTACGTTGAGTCGTCGAAGTCGCAATGGATGGGACGTTACAACTGGGGCGACGAAAATACTTCTACTCAAGGTCTTAACGCGGCTGGTACAAAGGTCCTTACGCATTACAGACAGTACACAGCAACAAATACCCGAAGTTTTACATCCGCACTCGTGAATGAAGCTCGTTGGGGTTACACGAGTTTCTTCAATTCGCTTGGTACGTTGAGCGCCGGAACAAATGATGTGATTTCGGAAATCGGTATTCCGAATCAGAACCCGGGTGCAGATATTACGTGGGGAATTCCAAACGTGGCATTCAACGGCGGCGGATTCACCGGAATTGGTGACGCCAACGACGGACCATTCGCAAACGACAACAACACGATGCAATTCGTCGACAAGTTGTCGTGGATACATGGCAAGCACACGTTTGCCTTCGGGGTTGAGTTCACGCGGCAAAACTTTAACCAGGTAGGAAACCAGTTCTCTCGAGGTGTGTTTACATTTCAGGCGAACGCCACGAAAGACCCAGTCACAGGAACTGGTGGGTACTCGTTTGCAGAATTCTTACTCGGGAAAATCTTTGTATCGACAAATGCTGCTGCAGTCGCAGACGCTAAATTCCAGCGCAACGTCTTTCATGCTTTTATCGACGATACCTGGAAGGTATCCCCCAAGCTTACTCTCTCACTGGGGCTCAGATACGAACTAACTCCACCCTTCACAAACAAACTGGGCGACTACTTCACTGTAAAAATTCCGCAGATCGATTTTACCCCTAACCAACCGCAAGCTAATTGGCCCTTCTTCGTACGACAAGTCGAAGGATGTACGGATCCATATCAAGGGTTGAAGATTCGTTGGACCAGCACGAACGCTGTATGCGGTGGCGGGTTGAACAATAATCTTAGAGAGACTAAGTACCTTAACTTCGCTCCACGTATCGGTGTTGCCTATACGTTGAATGATAAGACTGTAATCCGATCTGGGTTTGGCGTCTTCTACATGCAGGACATCGCGAATGCCGAGTACTTCGACATGGCCCGCAACATCGCGGCTCGAGTGGATCTCACTACGACTCCTGCGTTGCCAATCACATGGGCCAATGCTATCCCGGGTGGAAGCGGAACAACCGTACAAGTGCCTCCGCCGTTCGCATGGGCGGCTGCGTACGATCACGCCACACCTTACACGATGCAGTATCTTTTCAACGTGCAACGTGAACTAAGCGCCAACTGGGTCGTGGAAGTTGGATATCTGGGATCCGCAAGCCGGCACCTTTATGGATTTCAAAACATTAACCAGGCAGCACCCGGTCCCCTAAATAGCATTAATTCACGTCGGCCGTATGCGAACTACGGTGTTCTCTCCTTCGTCAATGACGTGTTCAGAGCCAGCTATAACTCGGGAAGCGTAAAGCTTACACGGAGATTTAGTCAGGGTATCAGCCTGACGACGAACTACACCTATTCGAAGTCGATCGACAATGCGAGCGGTACTCGAACTCAAGGCTTCGATACTCTCTTCCCGCAAGACAGTAGTTGCTTGGAGTGCGAGCGTGGTTTGTCGTCGTTCGATGTTCGTCATCGTTGGGTGCTCGGTGCGGTCTATGATCTTCCGATAGGCAAAGGAAAGCTCTTGGGGTTCGACAATGCAGTTGCGAACGCATTGATTGGCGGATGGCAGCTGAGCACAAATTCCACAATCCAAAGTGGCGTACCGATGACACTCACGACCGGGATCAATAATGCCGGCACCAACAACCCACTACCAGATCGTCCAAGCTTTTCGGGTGTGGGCACTGGATACCTTTCGACTCCAACTCCGACGATCCAGGGACTCAGATGGTTCGACCCAGCATCTTTCATAATTTCGCCGCAGGGCACCTTCGGGAATGTCGGAAGAAATACGATGATCACACCGCATTTCCAGTCAATCGACATGGCACTCGCAAAACGTTTTACGATGCCATATAGCGAACATCATTCGGTTCAACTTCGACTGGAGGCGTTCAACGTATTCAACCATCCTTCATGGGGTGCGCCGAACGCTAACATCCTCGCTGGTGCTTCGTTTCCTGGAGCACCCGCAAACGCTGCGCATCAGGGGTTTGGTGTCATTAGCACTACAGCGATCCCGATGCGTCAGATTCAACTGGGTATCAAGTATTCGTTCTAAGGCTTAACCAGGACCGCAAGTATCCACGATTGCGCCCGCCTGCGTGGTCAACGAAGGGACTGGTTGGACGGGAGGGTGTAGACGCTTGCCGTCTCGCGTATGAACGGGGAGATCGAAGATGCGATCATTAGGTGTTGTCTTATTGTTCTTGTTGTCGACTGTGTGTTGTGCCCAGGAGCCAGGCGATTTCCAAGCCGCTAGTACAAACGTGTGGGGGGCAGAATACCCGCGCGTTGATAGCAGTGGTCGAGTTCAACTTCGTGTGAAAGCGCCTGACGCCACAAAGGTCCGCGTGAACTTCTGGAGTGGGCCCAAAGTAGAAATGCAAAAACAGGCCGACGGCTTCTGGACAGTTACCACAACACCACTCGTTTCAGGTCTCCATTACTACATGTTTGTTATCGACGGCGCAGAGGTTGCCGATATTGGTAGCCATGCGTTTTTTGGTGGAGGCAAACATGCTAGCGCGGTCGAAGTACCCGAACCGAACTCGACCTACTACTCGATCCAGGATGTACCACATGGCCAGGTGCGGGAGATTTGGTATCACTCAAAGGTGACTGGCTCTTGGCGACATGCACTCGTTTATTTACCTCCAGGTTACGAGGAACAAAACAAAACTCGATTTCCTGTTTTGTATTTGCAGCATGGCGGTGGTGAGGATGAGACGGGATGGATACGTCAGGGGCGGGCTAACTTCATTCTCGACAATTTGATTGCAGCGAAAAGTTGCAAGCCGATGATCGTCGTCATGGCGTACGGCTACGCGCGAAGAGCAGGACAAGCTCCTCCAGATCTAACTGGGAGGCCGATGGGATCCCCGGAAATGTTAAAGGCGATGCAAGACATGACTTCGGCATTTGAGGAGGATGTGATTCAGATATTAATTCCTCACATCGATAAAACGTTTCGAACCCTTCGAGATCGGGATCATCGCGCCATGGCGGGTCTCTCAATGGGAGGCATGCAGACTTTCCAAGTAGCTTTCAATCATCTCGACCTCTTCTCGTCCATTGGCGGATTCAGTGGTGCGGGTGGAATGCTAGGCAATCGAAAACTGGATCCTAAGACCGATTACAACGGAGCGTTTGCAGATCCAACAAGGTTTGCGAAGACTGTTCACTTACTTTGGCTAGGTGTTGGTACCAATGAGCCAGAGCGAATGCGCACAGGACTACGGAATCTCCACAACTCCCTTCAAGAAGCGAACATCCCTCACATCTATTACGAATCCCCTGGTACCGATCACGAGTGGCAAACCTGGCGTCGCGATCTAAAAGACTTTGCCAGCAGACTTTTCCAGTAACGTGATCCCACGAGCGGGCGATGCTGAAGACCGAACGCGATAAAGAAATCCTACGTCAGCTATTAAGAGACGGAGAGGTGACGGTTGAGCGACTGACTGAACGTTTCGAGACTTCTCCAGCGACAATCCGCCGCGAACTTAGCGATCTTGAAGGAGCGGGACTTCTGCGCCGCACTCATGGCGGCGCGATTCAAGTCGAACCTCTGTTGTACGAACCGTTCCGAGGACTTTCTTCTTTCGGCGCGCAACAGCAAGTGCAAAGCGCCGAAAAGCGTCGAATTGGTTTGGCTGCGGCGGAGATGATCAAGGATGGGGAATTTGTCGCTCTGAGTGCGGGGACAACAACCACCCAAGTTGGTCGCAGCATTCATCATCGAAAGAAAGTCACGATCATGACGAATGCGATAAACATCGCCATGGAACTTAGTCATCGGGTAGATCTAAAAATCATCATGACGGGTGGCGTTTTGAACAAAAACTGCTTTGCGCTCACTGGGCCCTCGGGAATTACCGCACTTAAAGAGATGTTTTATGACCGAGCTTTTATAAGCGTTGATGGCATTCATCCAGAATATGGGTTAACTTCAGATACTCCAGAGTTGGGCGCAATAAATCGAGTTATTATCCAACAGTCGCGCAAAACTGTTGTGGTTGCCGATCACAGCAAGTTCGGTAGGGTTTGTCAGACGCTAATTTCCCCAGTCGCGAAGGTTGATCTAATCATTACCGATAACAATGCGCCCCGACGCTTATCTGGAATCTCAACAGAATTGATGAGGGTCTAGTGTTGACTGTTTTCCGGATTGAGCTTTAGCCCGATAAACTGAATCCCAAGACGAGCTGGCTAATCGTGTAGTGGAGAACCACATGATCACCTCAAGTTTTACATTCTCGAGATTTGTTTCAATCGTAACTATCAGTTCAATACTCCTGTTTTCCCACTCGATTGCATTGGCCCAGGATAAAGTCCAGCTCTCCGTCGACACTTCCAAACCTGGCCCAAAGATTGACCGCAATGTCTTCGGTCAGTTCGCTGAACACCTTGGTTACGGTGTGTACGAAGGCATCTGGGTTGGAACTGATTCCAAAATTCCTAACACGCGTGGCATACGCAACGATGTCGTTGCGGCACTCAAAGCACTCAAAGTTCCAAACGTGCGTTGGCCGGGTGGTTGTTTTGCTGACGAGTATCACTGGCGCAAAGGTATCGGAACGCGATCAGTGACCCTTAATCCAAACTGGGGTGGAGTCATTGAGCCGAATACCTTCGGCACACACGAATTCATGGACTTCATCGATCAGATTGGTTCCGAGGCCTACATTTCCGTCAACGTTGGTTCGGGTACTCCGCAGGAAGCCGCCGAGTGGCTCGAGTATCTGACAGCCGCACAACCAACTTCCCTCGCAAAGGAACGAGCGACGAACGGTCACCCTGCTCAGTACAAGATTCCCATGCTTGGTATCGGCAACGAGAGTTGGGACTGTGGTGGCAACATGACTCCCGAATTCTACCTTCGGCAACTCACGATCTACAGTCGCTTCGTCAGAAACTACAATCCTGCGCAACGAGATAAAGATCAAATGCAGAAGATCGCGGTTGGTCCAGGGGGCGGTGAAGCGCGTTGGACCGAATGGACCGACACGATCATGAAGGCATGGGAGAAACGACAGTGGAGTTGGGAGATGCAAGGCCTTTCGGTGCACAACTACACAGTCATTAACTGGGCCAACAAGTTCGCGTCAGTCGGTTTTGGCGAGAAAGAGTACGGTCAGATACTTAAAGAGACGCTGAAGATGGAAGACCTCGTCAATAAGCATTCTGCGATCATGGATAAGTATGATCCGCAAAAAAAGATCGCGGTTATTGTTGACGAGTGGGGCAGTTGGTATGCGCCGTTACCTGGAAGTAATCCCGGCTTCCTTGTTCAGCAGAACAGCATTCGGGATGCGATCCTGGCGGCTTTGAATCTGAACATCTTCGCGCGCCATGCCGAACGTGTTCGTGGAGCAAACATCGCGCAGATGATCAATGTGCTGCAGGCGATGATCATGACTGACAAGGAGAAGATGGTACTAACGCCGACTTATCACGTGTTCAAGATGTACTTGCCGTTCCAGGATGCAACGTTCATCCCTGTTACTTTCAACGCAGGCACTTACACAAACGGTGACATCACACTTCCTCGCGTTGATGCAATTGCTGCTAAAGATAAATCAGGCAAGCTTTGGTTAGAGCTAACTAACATTGATCCAAATAACCCCGTTGAGATCGAAGCAAGCTTTATTGGGATGAATGCAAACTCAGCAACGGGTCAAACACTGACAGCGGGCAAGGTCGACAGCGTCAATACGTTCGAGGCGCCAAACACCGTCGCTCCAAAACCAATCTCAGCAAAGGTCCAGGGCGGCAAGTTGGCCATCAAACTCGAACCGAAATCTGTAACCGTAGTGTCGCTATAGTGGGCCGGCTTCCGTGGCCGCTCCTACGACATGCCTCGCTGCTTGGAAGAACGCACAATGATTAGAAACCTCCTTCGCCTGGTTGTTCTAACGATAACCACCGCACTCACCCCTCAACTCTTTGCACAGGTGCAAACAGAAGTACCTGCCGTCGTCCCCAACGCGAAGCCTGTGACAGTCGAACGCATCAAGATTCACGGCGCCGCACTCGAGGGCAATCTTGAGAAGAACGCAGTTGATCGCGATGTCTTCGTGTTTCTTCCGCCAAGCTACTCGAAGGAAAAACGTCGACGATACCCGGTCGTCTACGCGCTTCACGGCTACTCGATTGGCGCTGAACAATGGACCAAAGAGATCCACGTTCCGCAAACAATCGAAGGGGCGTTCGCACTGGGCGCTAAAGAGATGATCGTCGTCGTTTCTGATTCCAAGACATTGCACAACGGTTCGATGTATTCGAGTTCGGCAACGGTCGGAGACTTTGAAAACTTCATCGCCAGGGATGTGGTTGCGTATATCGATCAGCACTATCGCACGATTCCAAATCGAATGAGCCGTGGTTTAGTTGGTCACTCGATGGGAGGTTATGGTGCGACGCGAATTGGGATGAAGCACTCAGATGTTTTTGGCAGCTTGTACATCATGAGTCCATGCTGTTTGTCACCGAGAATTTCCTTGCCTGTGAACTCGGACATTGCAAAGACACTGGAAGCGGTAAAGACGCCGGAAGATTCGGCGAAGCTATCTTTTGGAGCTCGCGCCACACTGGCCAGCGCCGCAGCCTGGTCACCTAATCCTAAGAATCCTCCCTTGTATCTGGATCTGCCTACCGGTGAGACGCAAGCGGGTGTTCTGGCAAGGTGGGCGGCCAATGCGCCGCTCGCTTTCGTGGATCAGTACATACCAGGTCTTCGTCAGTATCGAGGAATCGCTCTGGATGTCGGTGACCAGGATGGGCTAAGAGTGGACACAGCCAAACTGCACGACGTACTTGATAAGTATGGAATCGCGAACAGTTTTGAACAGTATCAGGGAACTCACACCAGCAAGGTTGCGGATCGTTTTCAGAATCATGTGCTGAAGTTTTTCAGCGAGCATCTCTGTTTTGCGTTGAAGTGTCAGTAGGTGTCCATCTGCAAGAACATTGGTCGTCGATGTTCATTGCTGCTGTACGGTTCTTTGCTTCGCGAGTTCTTTCTTGAACTCCTGCTCTTTTTCCTCCACATACTTTTTGTAACCTGCCGGATCGACGAAGACTGAGAGTCCTTCAGTCTTCAATCGAGGGTACTTCGTATCGAGACCAAAATAATTGCCGTGGGCGCCTAGAAAGATGTCGCACGACAACGATTTCAGGACCTTAAACGTCTTCTGATAATCCTCTGCGATCCGCGGGTAGGTTGTGTTATTCACGAGCCGGTACCCGGGATTCACGTTGGGACTGCCGATGATGACAACGTCGTACGTCTTGCCGCCCTCCGCAACTTTCAATGTCCATGTGGTGCACCCCTTAGTGTGACCAGGAGTAAGATGCGCTACGAGGACAGTCCCGCCTAACTTGACTTCATCGTCATCGCGGAGGACCCGATCCACCTTCGTTGGTTTGTAGAGTGTCGTAGGGTCGTTGCCATATTGGAAGTCCGTTTTGCCACCCGATTCAACAACCGAAACGTCGGCATCCATCACCATATACTTTGCTTCCGTCAGTTTCTTGATCGTGTCGCTTGCCGCATCGTGGTCCCAGTGCGCATGGCTGATAAGAAGGATCTTGATGTCAGTGAACTTAAACCCAAGGTTTTCCACGCTCGCACGAATCAGCGGCACGTTTTCTTCCATGTCGCTGTTGATCAGGATATGCCCTTCCGGAGTGGTAATCAGATAATTAGCGAGGCCCTTGCTTCCGACATAGTAGAGATTGCCTGCGATCTTGAACGGTGGAAACGGTTCGGTCCAATCGTTCGACTGAGCCCGTGAGTTATCGGGCGACCAGATGAGCGAGATCACAGGACCCATAAGAACGATCCAAATTGCGAACCATACTTTCCGCATCTTGTTCAACCCCTGTTTGTTTATTCAGAGCACGCCTATAATTCGCAATCCGACTGCTTCCACACCTGGTAACTTCTGCGGCAGCTTAACGGTAAGGCCTTGCTCTCCTTGCGTCCACTCCAACGTAGTTCCGCCGACTAGCCGTACATCTTTAACTCTCCTCCCGTTAATGTGCGGTGAGGTCGTCGCCAGACTCGTGACGACAACCTGCTCCGATGGTTGCGGCGCAAGGAGATAGGCATAGAGTGCAGTGCCCTTGGTTGTGAAACGGATATCTTGAATCGTATACGGCTTGCTCCGGACGTCGCGCGCGCCGCCGAACTGACCCGTTTCAGGCGCCTCGACTGTCGAGGGACCTTCACCATAGACCGTCCATGGGCGACTGCCGAAGATCCCTTCACCATTGTCCTCCATCCATGCTGACATGCCTTCGAGGAACGCAACTTCGTACTCGTCGATCGTACCGTTGCCACGGACAGGAATACTCAACATAAGATTGCCGTTCTTGCTCACGATGTCGATCAGCATGTCAATCACTTGACCGACTGTTTTGTACTTGTTCTGTTCAGCGATTTCACGGCTGTAGTGCCACGAACCGATGCAAGTATCTGTTTGCCAGGGCTGCTGACGAATTCCGGTAGCAACGCCGCGCTCGATGTCTTCAACAAGTGCGGTCGTGTGTTCTGGCTTCATGTGTTTGGCATTCACGACGGCTTCAAGTTTGCCTTTACTACGAAGGATGCTTGCATTGTAAAAATGCGCCACGATATCAAGGCCGGCTTGGCCCAGCGGGAGCTCGGTGTTGTCGAAATAGAGAACATCTGGATGATATCTATCAACCAGATCCTGGCAACGAAGGAACCACTTCTCAGTAAAAGCGGGATTCATTGGTGGGGGATTCTCGTTCCACACAAGGTCGTTTTGGTTGTGCCACTCGTTCATGGTTTTAATACTGGTAATGTCGCCTGGTATGACTATATTTCGCCCAGTATAAAGTTCCTGCGGATCGAGACCCTCCCACCACTTGCGCTTGCCATCGCTCCTGGTCAACTGTGCAGCGTCGTATCGCACGCCTGCATTCGGGCCTTCCGCATCGTACCCGTATGCCACCTGGAACCAATGCCAAGAGTGAGCCGAGTGGTTGCTGACACCGAAGCGCAGACCACTCGCACGCACGACTTTGGCCCACGTTCCAACGATGTCCTTCTTCGGTCCGACATTGACTGAATTCCAGGCGTGATACTTCGAGTCGTATGTGTCGAAGTTGTCGTGATGATTTGCGAGCGCGAAAAAGTATTTCGCGCCGGCGCGTTTGTAGAGCGCCATCAATTTCTCAGGCTCCCAGCGCTCCGCCCTCCATAGGTTATCGATCTCCATGAACCCGAACTTCGAGGGATGGCCATAAGTCTTGACGTGATAGTCGTACGCCGAGTCGCCCTGCAGATACATTCGCCTCGCGTACCAATCTCCTTGTTCCGGTACACACTGAGCTGACCAGTGCGCCCAGATACCGAACTTCGCGTCGCGGAACCATTCGGGTACACGGTAGGTTTGCGCGAGTGATTCCCAGGTCGGTTTGAATGGTCCACGCGCAATTATGCGGGCCGCTTGCGGCGCCGTCACAGAACGCATTCGCCACAACGGTAATTGCGCACCGGCCGCAAGAGTAGTGAGTTTTATGAAGTCACGTCGAGAAAAAGATACACGCAAAGGCAAAGCTCCTTGCCAATGTTGTTTCTTGCTAGTTCACCTTTTCGACGATGTTGACTAGCGTGCCGATTGGTTCGATGTTAATTCTGATTTCATCCCCATGCTGCAGCGTAAAATCGTCAGGCGGGACAATCCCCGTCCCAGTCAGCAAGACACAGCCGAACGGGAACGAATTGTCGCGATAGAGAAATTCGACCAACGACTCGGGCGTGCGCTTCAACTGTGCTAGCACCGTTTCGCCCTCGAAGACTGTCTTGCCGTCGCGCGTGATACACATCTTGATTTCGGTTGCCGCGGGAAGCATTGTTTCAGACACGTAAACACAAGGACCAAGTGCGCAGCTCTTGTCATAGACCTTAGCTTGTGGCAGATAGAGGGGGTTCGTGCCCTCGATGTCGCGCGAACTCATATCGTTTCCGATCGTGTATCCGATAATCTTCGCGTCGCGCGTTACCACGAGTGCAAGTTCTGGCTCGGGCACGTTCCATTGTGAATCTCGGCGGACGCGCACTTTGCCTCCGGGGCCTGCCACCCGGTGCGGTGTCGCTTTGAAGAAGAGTTCCGGCCGCTCCGCTCTGTAGACGCGGTCGTAGAAGTCGCCGCCTCCCGCATCTTGCGATTCTTCAATGCGGGCCGTCCTACTTGGGTAGTAAGTCACACCCGCTGCCCACACTTCCTGGTTCACAATCAGCGGCAGAATCTGTTCGCGGAAATCGCCATCAACAGAAGGCAGGTCATTACTCTCGAGGAGATTACGCAGGTAATGGTGAAGATCTGGGCGGTTGATTAACTCATCCCAGTCGGTCTGAAATGAGTAAGCACGCGGTCCGGTTTCAATGATTATTCCTTCTTTAACGCGGTAGAGTTTCACGATGTCATCCCTGGGTTAGTTTAACATCAGGCTTTAAGTCGCATGCGGCCACCCGTCTTGGCCAACTGGCATCAAGATCGGCTTCGTAGTGAAGTGAAAACCTCAGACTTGCTTTACCCGTTCAACCCGTTAAAGTACAATCCGTTTACCCAAAGAGGCGCCCAAACCGACTGTATTTGAGTCGTTTGTGAATGATTATTTGGTGCACACCTGTAGTCAACGCGAACTAATTAAACCTCACTCGTCGAAGAAAGAGGGGTTCACGATCTGCACAATTAAAGCTCGATCGATGGTTAGAAGTCTTTTTGGGTCGGCTTGAAAATTCCTGAATGTTTGAGCTGGTTTGATCAAATGTCTGGCTGATCTACGCTTGCGGCACGAGCAACACGAGCGCGGTTGATAATCCCTGAAGATTTATGAAAGCCTACAAGGCTGAGCACCCAACAACACACTTCTATGCCTTCGACGCCTTTGTTGTGGACGCGGGCAAAAGTGTGTTGCTGCGCGACGGGCAGTCAGTGCAGCTCACGCCGAAGGCCTTTGAAATCCTTCTGGTGTTAGTGCGAAATCCTGGTCGCGTCCTGAAGAAGGAAGAACTGCTGGAGGAGGTTTGGCCCGATGCTTACGTCGACGAGAACAACTTACCTCGCAACATCTCTTCACTTCGAAAGGCGTTAGGCGAGGGACCAGCAGAACATAAATACATCGTCACTCTTCCGGGCCAAGGCTACCGCTTTGTCGCAGAGGTCAGACAACTCGACACTCCGAACGGCGCACCCACTCGCTCGCTATTAGAGAGTGTTCCCCCCGAACCAGCTAAACCTGAGTCAGTAGCCATTGTCCATGAAGAAGTGGGTAGCTCGGAACTCGCGATAACCGAGCCTCGCCGGATCAGCCTGGTGGCTGTCTGCGCCTGTTTGGCTTTGGCACTCGTGATCGGTGCTTACTTTCTGTTTCAGCGATGGTCACACTCAAGCCAGCCGACACCGCCACAACGCAAACTCTGGCAACTGACCTTCGAGCCCGGACTCGAGACTGATCCTTCCTGGTCTCCCGACGGTCGCTTCGTCGCTTACAGTTCAGATCAAAGTGGCAACTTCGACATCTGGGTACGTTCTGTGGGCGAAGGAAACTCAGTTCAAGTGACGAGTTCGGCTGCGCACGACTGGCAACCGAACTGGTCACCCGACGGACTTTCGCTGATCTACCGCTCCGAAAGAGAAGGCGGCGGACTGTTCGTAGTGCCGGCGTTGGGTGGCAGCGAACGGAAGTTGTGCAGTTTCGGCTATCGGCCACGATGGTCTCCCGACGGTTCGCAAGTCCTCTTTTATAGTTCAGCGTTTCCCGGCGTCGTTAAGTCAAAATCCTATGTCATCAGTTCCAATGGAGGAACACCTCGTGAGGTGCTGAATGACTTCGTCCCGCAATTCGTCTCTCCTCTTCTTGTAGCTTGGCATCCCGACAGTAATCGGCTGTCCGTTTGGGGTAACCATAGACAACTCGGTTGGAGTTTTTGGACGGTCCCGTTAAACGACGGGCCTCCATTGCGATCACAAATCGATTCCGTTGTGCAATCGCAACTCAAAGAGGCGGGAGTGAGGTTTGCTAATTTCCTGTGGATGCCATCCGCGAAGGGTTTGATCTTTGAAGGCGAGTCGCAAGGTGTAAGGAATCTTTGGAAAGTAAAAGTTGATCCGCAAACACTCCGTTGGATCGATGGACTGGAACGCTTAACTACCGGTGCAGGGAAGGATACCGACTTCGCCGTGTCTTCCGATGGGCGGAAACTGGCTTTCAGCATTCGCAGTGAAAGAAGTCGTCTCTGGAGTTTGCCTTTCGATCCCGTCGCTGGCCGAACTACCGGAGCATCACAGCCGTTCACCGTAGCAGGCATGGATGCGCTGCAGCCGGGTTTGTCACCGGATGGCAAGATGTTGGTATTTCGCAAACGGCGAGCTGATAAAGAAGAGCTGTGGGCCAAGTCGCTCGCCGATGGTCGCGAGACTTTGTTAATTGGCGCCGACGACTTCAGACGTGTAAACCCGATCCTGTCGAATGACGGTTCGCAGTTGATCTATATACGTTCTAACACGTCAAACCCCGGACAAGCGGAGCTCGATCCTCAGTTAAGCCGTGCACTCGTATTACGAACTTTAAGTGGCAGTGACGAACAAATCGTGACGTCTGCGTTGCAGGGTCGACTCTCGCTCACCGATTGGACAACCGATGGCAAATGGATCCTGATTAGCTCAGATTTGCAAACTCCAGGTAGAGTAGCTCTGTGTCTATTACCACTCGACGCCGCACCGCACGCGGAGACACAAATGCGTGTAATCGCGTCCCATCCGGAATACAACTTATGGCAGGGCCAGTTCTCTCCGGATGGTCGATGGATTAGTTTCAATGCTTTCAATGCTACAGACCCTTCAGCTTCCACGGTCTACGTCGTCTCGGCATCAGGAGGGTCCTGGGTCAGCTTCACTGAAGGCAAGTATTGGGACGATAAGCCGCGCTGGTCCCCTGACGGTAAGGCCATCTACTTCGTTTCTAACCGCACGGGATTTTTCAACGTATGGAAAGTACGATTCGATTCAGCGAGCGGAAAACCATTGGGCCAGCCAACGCGTGTGACAGACTTCGAGAGCACAACGCAGATGATCATCCCGAATATTGTTCAGCTGGAAATGGCGTTGACATCAGACCGGATCATTCTTCCGATGATGGAAGCGTCTGGAGGGATCTGGGTACTGGAGAACGTCGACTGATAGTGCGATCCATTGATGTCGTTTGTAATCCCCAGCATTCAGGCCGACGAATTTACACCGCAGCGCAGCACCCACTCACAGTCGAGACCGAAGACGCACCGAAACAGTTTTTCCCTCATAGGTGATTGTGCCGTCAGGATCTGAACTAGACTCTATGCCGGTTCCGCGTCCGTTTTTAACGATGACGACGCGAAAGATTCTTTGTTCCAGCATACCGGGAAATCTGCCGCGACGGTTTTCGATTGTAAGCACGCCGGTTCTGTCGTCCCACTTTATAGGAATTTCGGAATAGGCTCCATGCTCATAGTCGTAGTTGTCGCCTTCGTCTTCGTAGAGCGTGTAACTCGAAGGCGCCCCTCTGTAGATGCGCAGCTCAGTTGGGTCCGGCTTTGCAGAGGCAGATTCGGCATGTGGACCGAACGGAATAATCGACCCGGCCTTGACGAAAATCGGAATTCTATCTAAAGGCGCGTCAGCTTTGATGCTGTGACCACCAGGCAATCGTGTTCCGGTCCAGAAGTCTATCCAATCGTTGTCAGATGGAAGATAAACCATTCGCTCCTTTGCTCCCTCTGTAGTTACGGGATTGACGAGTAAAGAATCGCCGAACAGAAATTGATCGGAGATCCTGTGCGCCGACTGATCAGAAGAGAACTCAAGCGGAAGCGATCGCATGAGCGTTTCACCGTTTTTTGTCACGCGCCACGCGGCGGAATAGATGTAAGGCAGAAGTCGATAGCGCAGCTCATCATACTGTCTGAGAATTCCTTCGACCTGCGGGCCGTAATTCCAGATTTCAGCCCTTGACTGATATCCGTGGACGCGGAAGATTGGACAGAATGCGCCATATTGAAACCAGCGAACGAGGAGCTCGTGATACGCTGCCGAGGTATATTGATCCTTCGGTCGAAAGAAGCCGCCAACGTCCGTGGTCCAATATGGTATCCCGGACATGCCGAAGCTCAGTCCCGCCGGAATCTGCCGCTGCAAAGTGATCCAGTTCGCGCTGATGTCACCAGACCAGGAGGCCGCACCATACCTTTGCTGTCCTGCGAAGGCTGAGCGCGTAAGAATCACGACACGCTTGCGATCTGTCGTCGCACGCTGGCCCTCGTAGATCGCCTGCGAGACATAGAGCGGGTAGGCATTGCGCACAGAGTTACCGTCGCCCAGGAACGTCTGCTTTCCCTTGAGCGCGTCGTACTCCGGCTCGGATGCGTCCATCCACCAACCGTCCATACCGTTTTGGAAGATTCCGTTTTTGAGTTCTGACCAGAAGGCTGTTCGGGCCTGCGGGTTGAAGAAGTCCATCCACGAGTCGCCCGGAATGAGGAGGGACCTGGCGGCCATTCGTTTGTAAACGTCAGTGTCTTCACCAAACTTTGACCATACAGAAATCAACATGTGTAGATCGTTCGCGTGCAGTTGATCCACCATCTCCTTTGGTCGCGGATAACGCTCCTCGTCGAACTTGATCGCGTTCCATCCGTACTTGCCCCAGTAGAGCCAGTCCTGCACCAGTACATCAACCGGAATTTTTCGCTTCCGAAACTCTGCAGCAGTGTCCAGAATTTCCTGTTGACTGTGATACCTCTCCCGGCACTGCCAGTATCCGTAGGCCCACTTCGGAAACAATGGCGCCGCGCCCGTGAGACGCCGGTAATCAGAGACGACGCGGTTCAACTCAGGACCATAAAAGAAGTAGTAGTCGACGGCCTGCCCCACCTCCGAACGAAATGTCGTTGTCGTTTCCGGAGGCCGCAGAGCTAATTGGACACCTCCCTTACCGCCTTGCGCGGAGACTTCATACTCTTTGTTCGCCTCCAGAGCGATGACACCCGAGGCTGTTGTTGGTGTCCACGTGTTATCCAGATCAATCACCGGTTTTCCGTTCACAAGGAGCAGCAGACGATCTTTGTTGTCGCTTGACAGAACAAAACCGTAAACGCCTTTCGCGCCGGTCGTGAACTTGCCCTTACCAGTAACAGGATCAATAACAATAGATTGGTCAGCTGGGTTGAAGTCTGTCAGCGACGCGTTGTTCCAAAGAATGCCGTATCCCTTACTCGACAGCACAAATGGAATCGAAATGTTTGTGTTCGCCTGGCTCAATCGAACCGGGACTCCGCGAACGTCGAAGATCCCTTCCTGATGCTGACCTAGGCCGTATATGGCTTCGTCAGCGGGTGAAAGAAAGCTCTGCTGGACTTGCCAGGTCTTAGTTTCAAACACCGACGGCACGTCGAAAGCTTTCCCGTCTTCCTTCGCTTCGAACAAGACTGGCATTCCGTCTCTGGACAAGAAACTCAACGCACCTGTTGCGACGTCGATGCTAACCGTGATCGCTGAGGTAGAGAGTCTGACCTCCTTTCTTCCGAAGCTGACTTGAAAGTTGTTATGCCCACACGACTGCGTGATGATGGGCACCCTGGGGATCGGGATCTCAGTTGAGCGGCTGGCGACAACGTGTATGACGCGGTCACCGCAGACTTCCACTCTCATAACTCCAGCTGCTGTTCGGAAGGTGACGCCGCTCGAATCGCGGCGCGACTCCTTAACAGCAAATTGTGGTTGATCCATCGCCCATGCTGCCGAGCTGGCGACAAGTAAGAGCAAATAGACGCCGTATTTGATCAACGATCTGATCGGAATTTTCATTCTCGACACCTTGCCCATCCTTACTGCTCAACACCACATGCTTAAGTTCACCTTTAAATAAGCCGGGTTGCCTCTGTTATTGAAACGACTATTCCGGAAGCTTCCTGGTCCCTTTAACTTGAAACCTTCCGCTAACCGCCGGTGCTCCAGTATCCGGCTGTCCTCCACCAATCGAAATCGAATACTGTCCTTCGGCAATCATCGGGTCGCCTGCTTCACTCACCATGCTGAGGTCGCGCTCTTTTAATTCGAAGCGGAGCTTCTGCGCTTCTCCGGGCTTAAGGTGAACGCGCTTGAATCCGCGCAGCGCACGCAGCGGCGCTCCGGCGACGTTCGGGAAACTGAGGTAAACCTGTGCGACTTCGTCTCCTTCACGCTTGCCCGTGTTATTGACTGTCACTTCCACGACGAGCGGATCGCCGGCCTTGATTGGATTCTTTGAAACCGTGAGATGACTGTAAGAGAACGTCGTGTAGCTCAGTCCGTATCCAAAGGGAAACAGCGGCGTGCCTTTGAAGTAGCGGTACGTGCGGTTGTTCATGGAGTAGTCTCCGAAGGGAGGCAATTGCTCGACGTCCGTATAAAACGTCACTGGAAGACGTCCGGCTGGATTGTTCTTTCCGGAGAGGGTTTCCGCGATAGCCCCACCGCCTTCTTCACCCGCGTACCACGATTCGAGGATCGCGTTCGCATGTTCCTTCGCCCAGTTCACGGAGAGCGCACTGCCATTCGCGAGAACAACGACGACGGGTTTTCCAGTAGCTGACACTGCCTCGAGTAACTCCTGTTCGGGCTTTGGTAGATCGAGACTCGTTCGGTCGCCGCCCTTGAAACCTTCCTCGTCAACAGGCATCTCTTCGCCTTCGAGTTCACTCGTGATACCGAGGACTGCGATTACGACGTCAGCGTTTTTGGCCGCCTCAACAGCGTCGGCGCTCGGCTTCGTGTCGTACTTGGACCAGATCAATTGTGCGAGTTTCGGCTCGCCACTGCCGAGCGAGTAATTCACTTTGATCTCTACCTTCCTCCCTTGTTCGAGCCGAACGCGCCCCATCTTCGACTCGACCTGGCCAGGGCCGCCGAACCCTTGCGCAACTTGCTTTCCATCCACGAACACGCGCGCGAAGCCTCCTTCGAAGCGCAAGCCGATGCTAAACTCTCCAGTCTCAGTTGGCGTGAGGAAGCCACTCCACTGAACAAGTAAAGGAGATTTGTTCTCGGCTTCGGAAGGAACGTCACCCGCCTTCAATTCAACCGATCCCACCGCGCGGGTGGTGAGTATGGTCGGCGTTCCTCCAAACAACTGTCCTGTCGCAAACTCTTGCTTGAGCCCAGGCTGTCCTTCTGCAGTTGTAAAGACAGAAGAGGGAACTGCGACTCCGTCCTTACGAAGGAACTGTGTTCCAGGTACGAAATTGATCAGGGTTTCCGGAAACTCCGCTTTGAGTCCTTCCAACACAGAGACCGTGTGCGTCGGTGTGCCGGTGTAGTTGCCGAGCAGATACCTTGTCTGATCAGCGAGTGGTCCAACCACCGCGATCCTGATCGCGCCTTTCTTTAGTGGCAGAATGCCATCATTCTTCAGCAGCACCATCGACTTGTTTGCAATGTCGCGCGCCATTGCGCGGTGTTCAGCGCTATCGAGTTTGTTTTCATGTATCTTCGAATACGGAACTAACTCGGGTGGATCGAACATTCCGAGTTTTATTCGCGCCGTGAACAATCGGATCAGTGCTGTATCTATCTCGCTTTCTTTCAGAATGCCTTGCTTGTACGCATCCAGGTACGGCTTGTAGTCGTGATCGTCTTTTACTTTCGAGAAATCTATGCACTCGTTATCCATTCCACGTTGCAATGCCAGTGCCGAGGCTTCGGCCTGCGTTTTTGTGAAACGATGGTCGCGAAAGATGTTAATGACGGCTTCGCAATCCGAAACAACGTAACCCTGAAAGTTCCATTTCTTGCGCAACTGATCTATCAACAGGAATTCATTAACACACGCGGGTTGTCCGTTGATGCTGTTGTATGCGCACATGACAGAACCAGCACGTCCTTCCGTAACGGTCGCGCGAAACGCTGGGAGGTACGTATCCAACTGATCGTGCTTGCTAACTTTGATGTCGTCTTTGTGGCGCGACGGTTCGGGACCGCTGTGTACGGCGAAATGTTTGGGTGTGGAAATCACGCGGTAGTACTTCGGGTCCTCGCCCTGCATCCCTCGCACGAACGCGACGCCCATTCGCGCCGTTAGGAAAGGATCTTCTCCGAACGTCTCTTGCCCGCGTCCCCACCGTGGGTCCCGAAAGATGTTGATGTTAGGCGCCCAGAAATCCAGGCCTTCGAAGATGTCGCTGTGTCCGTCGCGCATGCCCTGCACATGCTTGATACGCCCTTCGGTTCCGATTACCACGGCCATGCGATGGATTGCGTCCGTGTCGAATGTCGCAGCCAACCCAACTGGATTCGGAAATTCAGTAGTGCCCTTTGTGGCGATGCCGTGCGAGGCTTCGCTCCACCAGTCGTAGTCAGGCACGTTAAGCCGTGGAATAGCGCGCGATTGATTCACAAGTTGCGTAACCTTCTCTTCGACAGTCATGCGGCGAACAAGATCTTCCGCACGTTGCTCTGGTGGCAGGGCAGGATTCAGGTATGCGGGTTTGTCTCCGTTCTGAGCATAAAGGACGTTCGCGGTCAGTAAGGTGGCAATCGCGATCAGAATTCGCGCTCTGGCTCTTTTCATCTCTCTCCTTCAGGGGCCCATGGTCGAATGACAGTCACACTTTTGCCACCAGCAAGAGCGCGAGGTTAATGCAGCGTACTCGAAGGAAGACTTCGTCATGACTGTAACTTGGACTTTAAATCGAAGAAAGAATTACCTGATGAGAGACTCGAAGTCTTGTGTTTCGCCTTGAAAATTGTTGAAAGTTTACGCAGGCAGGCTAAAGAAGCAATGGATCCTGGCTCTTCTTTGACTGTCTGTTGTATGTGATTGAAGACGAGGAAAATTGGTGGAGCAGGGGGGTCGAACCCTGACCTCCGCATTGCGAATCGGCTTAGCCACCAATGGGGCACACGGAAGCAAGCTTCAACCGCGCCTGTTCCCTCGATTACGGTAATCGAATGATTGCCTGGTTCGACAAATATCTCAAAGCGCCTGAGACAACTCCGAGGGCGGCTGCCAGATAGTTCCTGGTCTAAACAGTCGAAGGGCAAATCCTGGATTTTCCATCGAAGTGTACGCGAATCGATCCCCCTCGCGATGGTATAATTCTAACTAAAAATGATGCCACTTCAAGTTCGAGTACTACGAATCTCAAAGTTGCAAGATCAGGATCGAGCCGACGATCTTCATGCATTCTTACTTTTGTCATCGCCCTGACCTGAGTAGTGCGCGATGGTAATATCCGCCTTCTTATCCCCATCAACATCAGCGATTGTTACTCCGAAGGAATCGGTCGGAACACGAAAATCCTTGCGCGTAAAATTTCCGTGGCCATCGCCGAACAAGGTCGAAACTGTCGAGTCTTTGAAATTTGACGTAACCAAGTCCGCGTTGCCGTCAGAGTTAAGAACAGCCTTGTGATTATGTTACGGACGAGTGTGCAGCATCGAGGCAAGTTTTTGGATGACACGAGATCGGAGATTCTGACTGGAAGTTATAGCAATAGTATTGTATGGTTAAGCGTACTTCTTCGGGTATAAAGATCAAAGCCCAAACTAAGCTTAAGGGTAAATGATCGAATGCGAAGAAACAGTTATTCATCCTGTTTAGAGTTTTCGTTATTCCTGGATCACACTACCGTGTGCAAAGCTGAAAGCCTTTCGAATTCTTGTTGTCCGATCGTGGCAGTGATGGCCTCTTTGTTGGAGGTCTGCACATGTACACGAGACGGATGACGATTAGTTGAAATAATCAGTTCTTCAAGGTACTGAGGTCGTCATCGAAGGAATTCCAAATCGATGACGGCCTTTTAGTTTTTATGCAGTCCTAAAGCCACAACCGAACTGGGAGGAGACAATGGAGTTTCAACAAATCGAGATGTTTGTGGCAGTTGTAGAGACCGGTACTGTAAGTCGTGGAGCAGAGCGCGTATTTCGTACCGCACCGGCAGTGAGTGTGGCGTTGAAAAAGTTGGAAGAAGAGATCGGTACGCCGCTCTTTGATCGTTCTCGACGTCATCCGTACCCGCTCACCGCTGCAGGCCGACTGCTCTATTCTTATGCGACGCGAATTCTGGCCATGCGTACGGAGGTAACGTCGTTGATTAGAGACTTAGTCGAGGATCAACAGCCGAATCTCAGATTAGGAACGCATGAGAGCGTCAGTCTCTACCTCTTACCATCACAGATGCGTACTTTTAACGAAGCGCATCCAGGTGTGAAGACTGAGTTGGTGTGTGGCAATACTGAACGACTTCTAACTGCGCTTGCGAACGGGACAATCGAATTGGCGCTGGTGGGAGACGCTCCCAACGAACCGCTACTGGAACGTCACTTCATTATGAGAGACGAGTTGGTATTAATCACCAGCCCACGGCATCGGTTTGCTTCATGTAAGCAAGTTCACGTGAAAGATCTGGCGGGCGAATATCTAATCGTGCAAGGAACGAAATCGATGTTGCGGGAGCGGATCGTACAGGCATTTCACGAATCAGAAACTCCTTTTACTGTGAGCGTGGAAAACATTGCGATCGAGGCTATTAAGCGAATGGTCGCTGAGGACCTGGGGGTCGGCTTCGTGCCGCTGATGTGTGTTCGCGAGGACCTGGCGAATGAGAAGCTGTCAATTCTTCGCGTAGAAGGTGTCCGAAACGAATGGAATTTGTCGCTCGTTTGGCGCAAAAAGAATTCGCTATCGCGGACAGCGCAGGACTTCGTGGATGTCACACTCCGAAACGCGGCAGAGCGATCTGATGTCCGGGAGAGTGAGTTAAAGAAGACTTCAAAACAAGATCGACCGTTTGTTGTTCAGCCACGAAGCCTGGTTCATTGTTAAGTCATCAGTGAGATACGAATTCCAGATGCAGTTCTTTGCCACCGTCGATTTTGTTATTGACTGGAAGAACTGATCGTTGCTCAAGCGCCTTCACGATCTTGGTCACACTTGTTTCAATCGTTTCTCGATCTGTATCTACAACCACCTCAGCTGACTCTGGTTCCTGGTACGGATCAGAGACTCCGGTGAATTCTTTTATCTCACCTGCCAGGGCTTTCTTGTAGAGTCCTTTGACATCTCGTTTTGCGAGAACCTTGATCGGACACCTGGCGAAAACTTCGATGAACGCAACACCTTCAGCTTCAATCAAACTTCGCACTTCATTTCGCACTTCGCGATAAGGTGAGATCGCGGCAGCAATTACCCCAGTTCCATTCCGAGAGAGGAGGCGACAAACGTAACCGATGCGTCGTATGTTTATATCTCGATCCTCCTTGGAAAAGCCCAGGCCTTTAGAAAGATTCGTTCGCACTTCATCACCATCAAGTATTTCAACCTTAAGGCCTCGCCGGCCTAGTTCTGCTGCGACGGCCGTAGCTAGAGTTGTTTTCCCCGCGCCGGAGAGTCCGGTAAACCAAATGGTGAATCCCTCTTGTTTATTCATTAGTTGCATAGGCTTCAATTAATACTCTGGCGACTTCGGGTCGTGAGAACTCAATCGGCGGTAACTGGCCCGTAGTTAGCAGTTCTCGAACACGCGTGCCCGATAGCGTGACGTGATGGTCTGTAGCATGCGGGCAGGTCTTAGCCGAGGCCATCCCACCGCAGGCGCGACAATAGAAAGTGTGATCGAAAAACAGCGGATTGATTTCCAGTTCTCCAGTTTCAAACTCGTCGAAGATGTAATGGGCGTCGTAAGTGCCGTAGTAGTTGCCCACACCAGCGTGATCGCGTCCCACGATGAAATGCGAACAACCGTAATTCTTGCGGATGAGTGCATGAAAAATTGCCTCGCGCGGACCGGCATAGCGCATCGCAGCAGGCAACACTGAAAGCATCGTACGTGTCGAAGGGTAGTAATTATTTAGAATTGCTTCGTATGAGCGTAAACGTACATCTGCCGGCACATCATCTGACTTTGTTTCGCCGACGATTGGATGTAATAACAAGCCATCAGCAATCTCCAATGCGCATTTTTGAATATACTCGTGCGCTCGATGGACTGGATTGCGAGTCTGGAACGCAACGACGCGCCGCCAGCCACGCTGACGAAAGATCTCGCGTGTTTGTACGGGATCATGCCGGTACTGAGCGAAGGAGAAATTGTGCGGGCGATTCAACAGACTGATTCTGCCGCCCAGCAACCAATCTCCCTGGCCGTAAAGAGCGCGCACTCCGGGATGGAGGTCGTCTGTAGTACCGTAAACCAGTTTTGCTTCCGTTCCTTTTTCGTAAGTAAACTTCTCGGTCAGATGGAGTACAGCAAGCAGGTGATCACCTTGATAGAGTGCGATATCCGATTGTTCACGTAATTCGCTGGCTTGTTGATTTGAGACGGACAAAGTGATTGGTATGGTCCAGGGCAAGCCACTGGCAAGCCGCATGTTTTGGACGACTGCCTGATAATTCGACGAATCCAAAAAACCTTCGAGTGGTGAGTAAGCGCCGCATGCGATCAACTCCAAATCAGAGATCTCTCGGGCGGTAAGCTTGAGGCTTGGCATCTCTGCTGCTGCCCGGATCAGTTGATCTCGTTCCAAGCCTGTTAGTTCGCGGTTAACCAGTCTTCCCCCATGGGGCTTAATTAGCTTTATCTGCGTCATGGTTTTGTTTGATGAGTTGAGTTATTTGTGGAGACCACATTCAATCTTTGTCTTTCCACGCCACCGACCGGCACGCGGGTCTTCGCCAATCTGGACCAGAGTCGTACAGGGAGTACAACCAATCGATCCGTAGCCCTGATCATAGAGCGGGTTGTAAGGGACGTCGTGTTGCTTGACGTAGTTCCAAACTTCGCGAGCCGTCCAGGTGGCGAGCGGATTAATCTTGATCAGTTGAAACTTTCGATCGCGTTCAATAATTCCGGCGTTGGCGCGGGCTGGCGTCTGGTCGCGACGAATCGCCGTTATCCAGGCTCGTAGATCCGCGAGGACTGCCTTTAGTGGCTCGACTTTGCGTAACTGGCAACAGAGATCTGGTTGTCGTTCCCATAGACGCTCACCGTAGTCCGCCGTCTGATTAGTAAGAGACAGATGTGTCGCACGCCGTTCGAACCGCACGCTATAACGCGCTTCCAATTCACTAACGAGTGCATAAGTTTCAGGAAAGAGCAGATCCGTATCCAGATAAAAGATGCGTGCCCGACTGTTGATGCGAGCTACCATATCAATCAACACGCAGCCTTCAGCGCCAAACCCAGTTGCCAGTGCCACTTCAGACCCAAACTCCTTTAGCGCCCAACGCAGTACTGTTTCCGAAGACTCCCTCTCGAGCGAAGCAGAGAAGGCAAACAGCTCCTCATCGGAAAGATCAATTTCTTGAACCGCTGTTGAATACATTTGCAAAAACCCCTTATCAAACTTCAGCAAGCGCTGCTTGAAATTCGTTGCTCGTCGCCAACTCTTTTTCGAACCACTTTAGCCGCTGGCGAAGCCGAACTACTTCGCCGATCACGATCACTGCCGGTGGCCGCATGCCAGACCTTTCTGCAACGTCCGCGATCGTTCGCAAAGATCCCGACAGGGTCTGCTGAGTTTCGTACGTCCCCCAACGAATAATCGCTGCAGGTGTCTCCGGATCTCGACCACAGTCGATCAGTTCGTTGGCGATATGTCGCAAGTTGCTGACGCCCATCAGAATCACGATGGTGCCGGCTTGTGAGAGATCGAACAGAGAATTCGACGAGTTATTAGCATCACCGGAACTTGCTCCGGTCATCACGGCAACCGAGGAAGAAATCTCGCGATGTGTTAGCGGGATTCCAGCATAAGCAGGAACGGCTAACGCTGAGCTGACACCAGGCACTACTTCGAAAGGTACACCGGCCTCGTAAAGAGCTTCGGCTTCTTCCGCGCCACGCCCAAAGAGAAACGGATCACCACCCTTAAGTCGCACAACACTTTCGCCGGCCCGAGCTTGTTTGATCAATAGGTTGTTGATCTCTGATTGAGGAGTTTGTCGTCCGCCTCCGACCTTTCCAACATATTTGCGTTCAGCCTTCGCCGAGGCAAACCTCAGTATTTCGAGATCGACGAGATAGTCATAAAGAATCAGATCGCATGACGCTAGAAGATCTCTTGCTCGCACGGTGAGGAGGCCGGGATCGCCCGGACCAGCTCCTACTAAGTAGACCGTTCCCGGATGTGCGGCACCGATCGGCGTATCTGAAATAGAATTTGCACCTTCGCGGATTCGCTCGACTGAAGCTTCGATCACCAACGGATGTGCCGACAGTGGTTCAGTGATTTCATAACTCACACAGGGAAAACTGGCGGCGGCTGCGCGGACTTCACGCGGTAGATCGCCACGCGTGTGACGCCCGGGCGAGAGAAAGTAAGGATGTACGGTGACTCGAGATGCGCCACGCTCAACCAAACGGGCAAAGCCTTCAGCTATCGTTGGCTGCTTGATCTCGAGGAAAGCAGCTTCGACGAGAGGAAAGCCACCGTGTTCACCGATTTTGCGTGCTGCCTCACGAACATCATCGTTTGCTTCGTGACGGCGACTGCCGTGACCGACCACGAGCACGCCTGATCTTGTTACCTTTTTCATCCTGTGGCGACCTTCGCTTGCGAAGCTATGTTCGCGCAATAATTGATGAACCTTTGCGTTTCCTCGAGGATGGCCCTTGCCCCTGCCTCGTCAGCGAGGTAGAGCTTCAGTTGTGCAAAGCGATCGGAAATCCCTTCCCATTCACCCTGCCTTTCGGCCGAAAGAACAAACAGATTCTCAAATTCCCAGAGAGCCTCTTCTGTATTGAAGGGATCGACGAGTCGTTGATAGAGAGGAACGCGAGCTGCCGCTCCGGCTGCTTCGTAAGCTACGAGGACCGCGTGCTCAAATTCTTTGTGATAGATCAGGGCCTCCGCCTGGTAGACCAGTTGATGTGCCGCTTCAATCGTTGGAAGTGTTTCTGCCACAGTGGAACCGGCACACTCTCCTTTGACACCTTTACGCACCGCGAAGCTCTCATGTTCGTGACCGAAGTCTTCATAGAAAGAAGGATCCAATTCGAATGGAGGAACTGCACGAAGAGGATTCAGCACTTCTTTGAGACGATCGATTCCTGTGCGGTTCACAAATGAATTGAAATCCTCATTGGATTGCTTTTTACTTTCGTACTGGTGCAAAAGCGTTTCGGTGACTTGCACACAGTTCTTAGCCGGGAACTTACCTAGCAACATTCCAAACTGCGGCTGACCGGAAGTTACTTGACCACCAATTGTGACGAAGTGTGCAGGCACCGCGCGTTCGCCATGAGAAAGCGCTGCCGCATAGAATCCGATATTGGCGATCGAGTGCTGTGCGCAACCGTTCGGGCAGCCGGAAATTTTGATGCGCAGGTCACGCGCGGGCTCGACGTACTTTGCCAGCGAACTGCTGAAGGCATCGTTTAGCGCGCTGCCGAGGCCTTTCGCTGATGCAATACCAAGACGGCAGGTATCTGAACCGGGGCAAGTGGTAACGTCAGCAATCGTGCCTACTCCCGCTTCGGCCAGGGACAGCTCGCCTAGTGCGAGATAAAGGTTATGGAGTTCTGCGGTGCGCACCCATGGCAAATAGATGTTTTGCTCGATGGAGATTCTCAGCTGACTCTCTGAGAAAAGACGTGCTACATCTGCCAATTGCCGCGCACGTTGTGCGGTTAAATCACCTAGCTTGATTCGTGCATGAACTCCTGAAAACGCTTTGACCTTGTGTTCGATCACTGAGTCACGAATCCATGATTGGAATCGAGGATCGCTGGTTCGCGCATCGAGTACGGGTAGGGAGGACGAGCGACCGTTGAAATGTGGAACGAACTCCTGGCTCTCGTCCAAGTCTGTCAACGGTACTTCACCCGCTCGACGGCGCTCTTCATCAAGGGCGGCTCGAAACTCGTCCCAACCCATCGACTCGATGAGGAACTTCATGCGTGCCTTCATGCGTGCCTTGCGCTCACCATAACGATCGAAGAGTCGCAAAGTAGATGCAGCAAAATTGAAGAGCTCTTCGACGGGCAGGAAATCACTGTAGAGATGAGCAAGGTGTGGGTCCGCGCCCAAACCGCCGCCGAGGTACACTCGAAAGCCACGTCTCACTTCGCCATCGCGTGTTTGAGTGACTCCCCATAAACCTATGTCATGTATTTGCAGGGCAGAATGATCGTCGACACAACCTTCAAAACTGATCTTGAATTTTCTTCCGAGGTTCTGATTGAGTTTATTGCGCACCAGATATCTAAAAAGTGCTTGAGCGTAGGGCAGTACATTAAACGCTTCTGTGGCTGAGGTGCCGGCACGATAGCAGGCCGTGATATTGCGGACGGTGTTGCCACAAGCCTCCCGGGAAGTGATATTTCCCTCCGCGAGAAAGCGTAAGAGTGTCGGAACCTCTTCAAGCTTGACGTAATAGATCTGAGCATCTTCACGTGTAGTGAAATGGATGAAACCACTGCCAAACCGATCGGCAGCATCGGCGAGTCGAACTAATTGATCCGCTGTTAAGAATCCCCCGGGGATCTTGATTCGCTGCATCTGGACACCTTCTTGTCTTTGCGCATAGGTTCCAAAGTGCAGCCGCTGCTTTTGCATTTTCGTTTCATCAACCTGGCCTGCCCGGTATCTGCGGATCTGTTCTTCGTAATGAGCCAGTTCCTCGAGTACGTACTCAGGAACAACGTGTGAATCAGCTTTTGAAAGCTCTGCGACCATTGTTGCTTGCATCAACGGCAGACGAGGTTGCGGTCTATTCGAACGATCTACTGAGAAATGAAAAAGCCTCCGAAACTTTCGGAGGCCAGACCAATAAAAAGACTGTTACGCGCGCCGTGCTCGTCCTCAACCCCTCAACTTTGTTCTTCCTCTTTGTATGTAACATTGTCCAATCCCTCTGTTCCCCGAAGTTTGCTAGCATCCGCAGGCGCGCTACACACGCATGCGCCACAACAAGCGCAACAACAGGACTTCCGGAACATTTGGGATTTGGTTAACAACTCTTCTACCTGCCTTTGATTCTTTTCGAAACTGTAGGCCGTCGATCAAACAGGGTCAAGTTAATTCCATTTACGCTTAACGTAAATAGAATTCACTATCAATCACTCCCACTTTAAGTTGACACTAGAGCTGTAACAAAGAACTTACGATGAGTCTGGCTGTCGCCAAATCAAAAGCTCTTCCCGCTTTCCGCAATACACTGCTTGCGAATATTGGCAGCACACCGTGCATTCGTCTGGAACGTCTTACGAAGGAATTGCCGGCTGGCGTACAGGTTTTCGCCAAAGCGGAACATCTTAATCCTGGTGGCTCAGTTAAAGATCGTCCGGCGCTTGCGATGATCACTGACGCCGAGCGGCGCGGTGTACTATTCAAAGGGAAGACTATCCTCGACGCAACCAGCGGAAATACGGGAATCGCCCTGGCCATGATCGGCTCAGTGCTTGGTTACAAAGTGACCCTTTGTTTACCGAGTAATGCAAGTGTCGAACGCAAACGAATACTTCGCCGCTATTCCGCAACGGTTATTGAGACTGATCCTGCCAGGGGAAGTGATGGCGCACAGGAGGAAGCTCGAAAGTTGTTCACAGCTTCTCCGCAAAAGTATTTCTATGCCGACCAATACAACAACGACGCAAATTGGCGAGCCCACTATGAAACGACTGCACCAGAAATATGGGAGCAGACGGAAGGCAGGGTAACGCACTTCATTGCTGGTCTTGGTACATCTGGAACCTTTACCGGAACCTCGCGCAGACTGAAAGAGCACAACCCACGCGTAAAAACCATCTCAGTTGAGCCAAATTCACCTCTTCATGGAATTGAAGGGCTCAAGCACATGGAAACGGCTGTCGTTCCCGGCATCTACGACTCCTCATTGGTGGATGCAAAGCTTGAAATGCAGACTGAAGATGCGCAGCGCATGATGAATCAGCTTGCCCGAGAGGAAGGCTTACTGGTTGGCCCCAGTTCTGGCGCGAATGTTTGTGCAGCTTTGCGCCTGGCCCGCACCCTACCTCCCGACTCGGTTGTCGTTACGATTCTTTGCGACGGCGCGGAGCGTTACCTTAGCGAATCCTACTGGGATGAAGTTGTTTGATCCGCCTCAAAAATCTGTAGGGGCGTGTCCCTCGGCGGGCAGCCGAACTGTCTGACGTTCCAGAAGACGACCACGGGGTTGGTGCTCCCAAGCACCGCAAGACGTCCACAGTGATACGGGAAAAAATCTGAGCATTTTTGATTATTTGCAACGCGACAACCCGGTTGTTAGCCTGCGGCCGGGCGGCCGCCGAAGCCGATGATGTAGCCATCCGGGTCCTCGACATAGAAGCCTTTCGTGCCCCACTCGGTTGCCGTGATCGGCTTGATGATTGTCACGCCGTTGGCGACGCACTGCTCGTAGAACGCCTCGACGCCGTCAACGCCCGCCGAGGCGTCAAGATGATCGTTGTCGCGCCTGTGCTGGCGGTCCGCTTCGTTCTTGGGCGCTTCCTTCAAGTGAAGTTCCAGTCCGTCCAGAACACCGATCGCGTAGAACCCTTCCCACGGCTCGCCGAACGTGAAGCCGATCTTCTGGTAGTACGCGATCGAGCGCTCAAGGTTGTCGACAAGGAAC
>DASYSD010000022.1:0-46452 GCA_036003745.1 Pyrinomonadaceae bacterium | reverse complement strand
CCCGCGGTTTCGTCCAACGCACTTCTTTCCAAAGTGCTCGCCGCACGCGCCAGACCTCCGTGGATCAACTTCCTCCAACTCGCTCAATGCCGCGGCGAGACTTCAGAAAGAATCCTCTGAGTTATCAGGACGCCTCGCCTTCTATTCCTTTTCTTTCAATTAACAACGTGCCGCAGTTACTCGAACGGGCGTCCTTCGTATGGGGCTGCACTCGCCTTCGGCTCGTGTCTCATTCCGCTAATTTGAAGTTCACAGAGGAGATTATCCGACGCTCGAGACCGAGGTACATTGGACCTTAGAGTCGACTCTAATTGAGCGGACAGGATAGTCGTCGTTTTTGGCCCACCGACAATCAGTCAACCTATAGATTCATAAGACCTTAGAGTTTCGGAATCTCTAAGGAATTGCCTTAAGAACTCTAAGATTACGTCTAAGCCCATTTCAAATCAGCAATTTAGACCTTAGAGTTTGGCATTGAGTTGGCCCAATCGAGACCATCACTCAAGTCAGTCAAAAACACTGCGTACAACGTCCAAGAGTGACGAGATATTAGGCATTCGTTGACGGTTTGCTGGGCACGACGAAGGACGCGCCAGATACAACTTACGCGATACGTCAACAAACCGATGCGTTCATAGCTATCAGCTGCTGTGGCATAGACATTGATCATTGTCGGAGTATGCGGAATCCAGAAATGCCAAACTCTCATGTGTTCTGAATCGACTGCTGAAAGTGAACCAGGCTATCTGACTGTTGTGCAGTTGGCCCAGCGTCTACAAATCAGTGAGAGCACGATTTACGGCTGGGTTGATCGCGATTACATTCCGTTCCTCATGGCGGGAGATCTCGTGAGATTTGATCCAAGTGCGATTCACGATTGGATGCTCGCTGAAGCTGATCGCAAGCGTAAAAAGAAACGAGGACTTAAGGCGGTACGTGGTAAAGTGATGCCCGCTCCTGGCGGCTGCAACCGGAAAGGAGCAATCGGATGACAATCCGAAAGCGCGGAACACGTTATCACTATGATTTCATGATCCGCAGACAGAGATACAGAGGGGCATTACCGGAGGCTCGCACGAAGGCCGAAGCACAGCAAGCCGAGGCGAAGGTCAAGAACAAAATCTATGAGCGCAAGTATGGCAAAGTCTCAGCAAGCATACGGTTCGCCGAATTCGTGCGTAGTACATACCTGCCATGGGCCAGGGCAAACAAACGTTCCAGTAGTGACGACGAATTTCACGCGGAGGTTTTCTGCCGTCACTTCGGGAACAAGAGCTTGAGCGAAATCGATCACCAGATGATCGAGGAGTTCAAAATAAAACGAATGCAGTCAATCACTCGCTACGGCAGAACGCGAAAACCGGCATCGGTGAACCGGGAACTCGCGATTCTGTCTGGCATTTTTCGAATCGCTGTTGATTACGACGAGATACCACAGAACCCGTGCAGGAAGGTGCAATCGTTGCCGGAAAACAATCAGCGAACTCGTCATCTATCCTTCGAGGAGGAGCATAGATTGTTCGCTGAAATGACCGACGGGCGCGAGTATTTGCGACCACTCATCACAGTGGCTATCTACGCCGGACCACGACGCGGAGAGTTACTAAAACTTCGCTGGGCCAATGTGGACTTCGACCTCAACACCATTACTTTTAAGGAAACAAAGACAAACAAAGATCGCTCTGTGCCGATGGAACCGATCGTCCGGACAGCTCTCCTAGAATTACGACAAAGGGCTGGCGATGCGGAGTACGTCTTTGTGAATCCTGACACTGGAACGCGTTATACCGATGTCAAGAAAGCCTTTTCCGCAGCATGTCGCAACGCAGGCATCACCGATTTCAGGTTTCACGATCTACGTCATACGTTCGGCACGCGGTTAGCCGACGCCGGCGTTGACGTGGTGAAGATCAAAGAGCTCATGGGTCACGCGTCAATTGTGACTACGATGCGGTACATCCACGCGACCGACCAGGGAAAGCGCGGAGCGATTGTGGTGTTGTCAGAGTATCGGCAACGGCATTGTCGCAAGTTTGTCGCAAAAGAAAAGCGGCAGACTGTACAGCCTGCCGCAAGTCATTGATTCTTCTGGTGCACCCGGCATGATTCGAACATGCGACCCCCTGATTCGTAGTCAGGTACTCTATCCAACTGAGCTACGGGTGCGAAGAGTGTAATAGTAAATGCTGCGGATGAATATGTAAAATCCGCCTCGCTCAACGTGCGAAATAGCCGGGCTTAGTGCGGGCCGTCAGGTCCGAATTCGCGACTTCCACCTTTATTTCGTGCCATTTTCCACGCGGACGGTCGCCCTTCGCCTGGTAAGCAAGTGTGTAGAGCGTGCGCAAACTGGCAGCTACCTCGCGATAAAGCTGGGCCATGTATTCCAACCTGTTGATCTCGTTCAAGCGCCCGCCCGTGCGATCCGCAAGCGATTGCAAACGAGCGCGTGCAGCAGCATAGATTCCGACGATATTTGGCGTTTGCAGAGGCAGTCGTTTCGGGTCGCCCGACGGCAGCGCTAACGGAAAAATCGTCACACCCAAACGATCCGCTGAAGCCAATACCGTATTCAGATCCGCACTTGAATGCGGTTGAATCGCAGCCAGCGCTTCTTCGTCCGTTTGTGCCTTCGACAGTGTGGCCCGGTCCGCATTGCGAAGATGCGTGTCGAGACCATCCGTCAAAACAACGATCGCTTTGCGACGTTGCCCTTCCTTCCCCAATTCCTTCAACGCATACTTCAATGCTTCGTAGAAATGCGTTTCACCGGCGCCATTTGCAATCTCGATTGCATACGCAGTTTTTTGACGATCCGTGGAAAATCCCGCTAACGATTTAACGTCCTTGTTGAACTGGATTACTGCCACTCGATCATCAGGCGCGAGCGCGTCGAGAAATCGCTGGCTCGCAAGTTTCAACTGCTGACGAAAAGTGACTGTCGAGCCCGACATGTCGAGCATCAAAACCAAACTGAAAGGCGCATCAACCGGTTCAAACAGTTGAATCGACTGCTTCACACCGTCTTCATAGATAGCGAAATCATTTCTGGTTAGCGAAGTGATCGCGCGGCCCTGTTTGTCGACCACGCCTACGTTCAACTGCACCAGCGAAGTTTCGGTCCTGATAACGTCGTCGACGTCTTGAGCATGGGCCGAGCTGACGGCGACGGCCGACAGGATTGCCACAAACAGGATTTGATAAAAGGATTTCTGGTATTGCATGGGTAAAATCGGCCTGCAAAGTATGCCCGCCTGCCCTTAGTTTTTCAAACGTGCTGATTTCGGACGCCGAACGGTCAGATTCGGTTGCTTCAGAAGGCGCGGCGGAGTTGCCGCTGGAACCGGATCACCTATAATGCGTGGACTTTGTCGTTCCTCACGAATTACCGTCCAAATTTTTGTTCCGAATGCGGGGAGAGAATCGTGCGTCTGCGCTGGCGTGCGTGGACTAATCGCAGATTCTGCGACAAGTGTTTCCTGAGCTTTCGTAAGCCCCACCTGCTGCGGCGAGCGAGCATCACCGTTGCGATACTGTTACTTGGAATGCTGATCGGACGCGGCTTGAGACGTGAGCGCCCGCCGCTCGTCATCCAGCGCAACGCAACGCTCTCGGCGCAAAGTGAACCAACGTCTCAACAGCCAATCACCGTGGAACAAACCTATCAATGCGGCGCACGAACAAAGAAAGGGACGCCTTGTTCGCGCCGCGTTCATGGTCCAGTTCGCTGCTGGCAACACAAAGGCGCGAAGCCGATGCTGCCGCAAGAGAAGCTAATTATTAAGGAGTAAAGATACCGTGGTACCATAAACACAATTTGGAGGGCCGCGATGCAAGCTTTAGAAACTGAAACAACTATCGAGGTCAATTTCTCACCACTCTCGCGACGCTACACTCTCGAAGAGTTTTGGGCACTGCCTGAACGGGAGGACCACGCGCGCTACAACCTCATCGGAGGATATCTTTTTATGGTTCCACCGCCAAACCCGCCTCACGGGTATGTCGCCTCACGAATGACAAGGTCATTAGTAGTTTTTGTCGATGCCAACAACATTGAGGGTGATGTGCATCATCCACCCGAACCGATCTGGCTTCGTGCCGAAGGTTCAACTTATCTCGAGCCGGACATGATGTATGTCTCGAGGGAGTTGTGGAAAAAGATGGGCGACAAACGCACATCAGCCGACATCGTCTTCGAATACCTGTCGCGCAGCACCAAAGTCTACGATCAAACGACAAAAGCCGACACTTATCTTGCGTTAGGAGTGCCTGAGTTGTGGCTCGTCGATCCATGGAATACGATTATCGAAGTGCGCCACGCGAGCAAAATCGGCGAGATACTGGTCTGGAAGGCCATCAAATATTCAGCCGGACACGTGGCTAAATCGCGCGTGCTTGAGGGGTTTGAAGTTTCAGTGGATAAGCTGTTCGAAGGAATGATGTGAGACAAGATTTACAAGATTAAAACAGGATTTGCAGGATAACTCGTGAATCCTGCAAATCCTGTCATGTGTGAGTCTAGTTGTTACCTTGCTCAGTCGCTTTTGAAGTTTGATGATTATTAATCGTCTTCACTGGCCCAGCCGGCTTCGGTGGAAGCTTCACGGGTGATTTCAACTTCGTCATCACTTCCGCAATAGCACGTTCGAGTTGTGGATCTTTGCCGGCAATCACTGACTGCGGATCGTTGTCGACTTCAATATCCGGATCCACACCGTAACCTTCAATAATCCACTCGCCGGTCTTACTCGCAAATCCCGACTCAGGCACGTTAACCACACCGCCATCGATCAACTGGCCCCGGTTTGTGATACCAACTACACCGCCCCACGAACGCTTACCGATCAGTGGTCCAAGGCCTGCTTCGCGGAACATCGCCGGGAAGATATCCCCATCTGATGCGGAGTTCTCATCGAGCAACGCGACCATTGGCCCAATGAAAACGCCGTCAGGATAAGTGCTGGCATCGTCGTTAGTTCGCGAATAGTTGAGGGCGAGAACTTTTCGACGCAGGCGCTCGATCAACATACGCGAAACGTTACCACCACCATTTGCACGCACGTCGACGATCAACGCTTCCTTCTTGAGTTGCGGATAGTACCACTTGATGAACTCGCGAATTCCGTTAGCGCCCATGTCAGGAACATGCAAATAACCAACACGTCCATTCGTCGCCTTGCTAACCTTTTCACGATTGCGATCGACCCAATCGAGATAGATCAGGTTTTGTTCGTCGGTCAGCGGACGATAGGAAACCGTGCGCGCGCCTTGCATCGACGGAGTCTTATTGATTGTGAGCTGAACCGGATTGTCTGCCTTGTTCCGAAGCATGCGATACGGATCGTCTGTCGCTTTCAACTCTTCACCGTCGATTGCCAGCACGTAATCGCCAACACTCGCGTTAACGCCGACTTCCGTTAACGGCGAACGATAAATGTCTTCCGAATTGTCGCCTTCGAAGATCTTTGCGATGCGATAGCGGCCAGACTGCTGATCAAGCTCGAAGCGAGCTCCAGGCAATCCAGAACGCGGACGCGGCGGGATCTGAAAATCACCTCCATCGATGTATGCGTGTTGCACGGTGAGCTCCGCGATCATCTCGCTGATCACGTAGTTGAGATCCGAACGATGGGCCACATACTTGAGCATTGGTTTGTATTGCTCGCGCAACGCTACCCAGTCGTAACCGTGCATGTTCGACACGTAGAACCAATCGCGATAACGACGCCAAACCTCGTTGAAGATCTGGTTCCACTCTTCAACCGGCACTCGGTCGACATACAATCCCGTCGTCGCGACCGCCTTCTTCGATCTCTCGCCCTGTGGCGTGGCGTCGTAGAGACTGTAACCAGGCCCCTGCGCGACCAAGACTTTCGAACCATCGTCAGAAAGTGTGTAACCACGAATATCTTCGACGAGAGTTGTCTCCTTGCGATCCTTGATCGCATAGATACGCAACGACGCATTGCGATCACCCTGGCGACCGTAGTACCCCGCACCACCGATGACATAAAGCAAATGTCCTGTTTTGACTGACAATCCGAAGTAGTTGTCAGCGCCAACCGGGACGCGCGCGACGCGATTTGAAAGACCGTCGAAGTCGATATTCATCGTCGCCGGCGGCTTCGGTGCAGCTTCGGGCTTGGCTTCAGCAGGGGCTGGCGTGGCAGGAGCATCGGCAGGCTTCTCCGCAGGTGGACCGGCAGGCTTCGGAGGCTCATCGGTCTTTGAAACCGTCACTTCGTCGCTCTCAGGCGGAAACGGATGCTTCACGTCTTTGCGCAACGCCATCGCATAGATATAAGTCGGACGGTTGGTTGCGTAGTTAAACTCGATGTTGGAAATCTGCGGCGCAAATTCTCTGTCACTCAAAAAGTAGAGATAGTTGCCCTGTGGATCCCATGCGGGATTGTAAGAGTTGAAATAATCGTCAGTTACGCGTCTGAGTTGGCTATCATTCGCATTCCAAACAAATACCGACGCAAACTGATTCTGATTCGGCATCGTGAACGCCAGGAAGTTTCCCCGTGGCGACCACGTATAGTCACGAATCTGACCGCGAGACGAATCCGCAACTTCAACGATTTTGCGGTCCGCCAAAGTAAGAACGTAAAGCTTGCCGTCTTTGTCACTGAATGCGATTCGCTTTCCATCCGGCGCCCATTCCGGCGCATAACGCATCGCACTGCCACCCTTTGTGATCTGCTCCGCGGGCTTCGAACCGTCCTGTGGAATCAGATAAATCTCTTCTTCGCCACTCTTGTCGGAGATAAACGCGATCTGTGAACCGTCAGGCGACCAGCTGGGCCACTTGTCATGCGCGCCTGACGAATCCGTCAGATTGCGAGTTGGACCTTTTTCGATCGGAGCCGTGAAGATGTCGCCACGCGCGGCAAACAACGCTCGTTCACCTTTCGGACTTAGACCAACATTCTCGATCAAATTCGCCGCTGCCACGCGACCGGGCCGGCGTGAATTGCCTTCGTCAGGAACATTGATCGAAATCGGCGTGCTCTTTTTAGAGCGCGCGTCCATCACTACCAGCTCGCCATCTGACTCGTAAACGATCTGGCCTTCATTGTCTGAACTGGGCCAACGCACGTCCCACGACCTGCTGGTAGTCACCTGGGTGGTTCGGCCGTTCGGGACGCTATATGCGTAAAGATTGAAATGCCCGTCGCGATCCGAGTTGAAGAAGATCGTGTCGCCAATCCACATCGCATCGCGAGTCGCTCTTGGACCTTCAGTGATGCGCTTTGCGGCGTTGCTGTTCAGGTTGAAGATGTAGAGCTGATTTGCCTGACCGCCGCCGTATCGTTTTTCGGAGCGGAAGTCGCGCGACTGTGGTGAGTAAACAATCTCGTCGTTGTTTGGAGACATATCGCCGGAACCTGCGGTCGGCATCGGTAATGCTGTCGAGGGACCGCCGTCAACCGAGACTGTGAAAAGGCGTGCGATCGGAAGCGACCACGAGTCTCTAAGCGAACGGAAGATGATACGTTTGCTGTCCTTCGTCCAACCAAACACTTGATTGTCCCAGCCCCAGCGAGGCGCCAGCGGTCCGCGTGCCGGATAGAACGTCAATTGTCGCGGCTCGCCACCGGAGGTTGGAACGACATAGACCTGTTCGTCGCCATCGTACTGTCCGGTAAACGCGACCCACTTTCCATCAGGGGAGAATTTCCCAAACACTTCGACACCGGGGTGTGAAGTCAAACGCGCGGCGGAACCGCCGCTCGAGGACGCCGTCCAAAGGTCGCCGGCGTAAGTGAAGACAACGCGATCACCGCGAATATCTGGAAACCGCAAAAGTTTTGTTTGGGAATAGGTGGTGACGGAGAGCACAAAAATGGCGGCGAGGGCTAAGAGACTCTTAGTAAGCAAGGGGAATCCTCCTTCGATTGCCGGATTGCCAATTTCCAATTGCTGATTTGGATCAAGAATTTGAGACCGGAGCACACCATTTGGAACTCGGCAATTGGCAATCGGCAATTTTTTAATTACTTCCGATTTTTGAATGCGTCGTTCAGTTCTGTGTGCCTACTACTTAACACCACCGGGCGGCCATCTATTAACAAATATCGTATGCGGGTACGAATTTCGAGCAAATCACCGTCGGTTATGACCAGATTGGCCATCTTGCCGGTCTCGATCGACCCCAAACGGTCCGCGACATTCAATATTTGAGCAGGATAGAGCGTGACAGCTTTCACTGCATCGGCCCTGGAGAGTCCGAAAGCTGCGGCCATCCCGGCATATTGCGCCAGATTCCGAACTTCCGCACCGGCATCGCCAGTGGAAATGCAGTAACGCACGCCGGCTTGCTGAAGTTTCGCTGCGGTCTCATAAAGTGCGTCGTAAGCGTCGTCTTCACGAGCAGGTAGCGAAAATATGCCGGTCAGAATCACAGGAACATTCTTCTCTTTGAGAAGAGTCGCTACCTTAGCCGCGTCGTTACCGCCAAGAATGATCGGTTTTAACTTCATCTCGTCGGCAAAGCGGAGGGCGCCACGAATCTCAGCTTCGCGATCCGCACGGAAAATTACGGGCTGCTCACCACGTACGTATGGGACCAGCGGTTCGAGTACGACATTGCGATCCGGACGCGGCAACGACTTGTCTTTTGCGTAAGCATCCTGCGCTCGACCGTAAGCTTCCGCGTCGCGCAGCAGCTTGCGAATTTGATCGATCTGACGCTCGTTTGCGGTTAACGTTTCGGCGAGACTTTGAGGAGCTTGTTGCTGAAATCCACCAAAGCCACCGCCGCCAAAACCGATGCGTGGATAGTTGATGACGAGTGCGAGCTGAGGCACGACCGCCATTTCTTTCGGCGAAGTGCCGAGTAGATTTATCAGCGTCGCCTGACCGGAAATCAGGCCGCCGGTTGGCGCCGTCAAGGTGTTCGTTATGCCCTCAACACGAGTCACCGCAATGTGTGCACTGTGCGGATTCACGGCGATGATCGCTTTTGCGTTCGGATTCAGATCGCCGACTTCCGAAAGATCGACTGTGCCGCTTGCTCCCTGTGGAACTTCAACCAGACCCATGTTCGTGCCGGCGTCGATCATCCCCGGGTAGACTGACAGACCACTACCATCGATTGTTTGCGCGCCAGCGGGAACAGAAACGTTCGCCCCGACCGCCTCGATCTTCCCGTCACGAATTACGATCGTGCCGTTTTCGATGTCTGGTCCACTGACGGTAACGATCTTCGCATTGCGAATCGCGAAGAAACCTCGTGGCGGAATCACACCGTCTTGAGCTGTTGGGTTACCGATCTGCTGAGCGAACAACGGAGTTGCGCAAATTATTAATGCAAGTAAAGTTCTGATCATACTGTCTCCATTTTGGGCCACAGATAAACACGGATTGAAAATCGGATTTTTTATCCGTGGTGATCCGTGTTACGGCTTTTCGATCTCAATATCATCGTCCTCGTGCCCGCTCGGCCGGCGACGGGACGTTGGCGGCGATTGTCCCTGTGTTCGGGGTCGATTCGGTTCAGCCTGTTCAAGCGCGGCACGTTCCTTCGCAAGTTCCGGTCGTCTCGCGAGATCCTTTTCGCGATCGAAGAAAACTTCGCCATCGATGAGCGTCGTATCAACGCGCGAATAAACACTGAACGGATGTCCGTTCCAGATCGCGAGATCCGCATCCTTGCCAACGTCGATGGAACCGACACGATCCTGGATACCGAGTTGAATCGCTGGATTGAGCGTCACAAGCTTCAGCGCCTGTTCTTCCGTGAGATCGCCCCAGTGCATCGCTTTTGCCGCTTCGATATTGAGCCGGCGTGCTCGCTCATCAGAATCGGAGTTCATCGAAACCACAACTCCGGCCCGCGTCATGATCGCTGCGTTATAAGGAATCGCATCGTAGGCTTCAATCTTATACGCCCATGAATCCGCGAAGATGGAAGCACCGGCGCCGTGGGCTGCGATCTCTTTCGCGACTTTGTAACCCTCGAGTACATGCTGGAAAGTTTTGATCTTGAACCCAAACTCATCCGCAAGATTGATCAGCATCAGGATCTCACTCGCGATGTAGCAATGTGCGTGAACGTAGCGTTTGCCCTCGAGAATCTCGACGAGTGGTTCGAGTTGTAGATCCCTGCGTGGCGGAATCAGGTTCTTGTCTTTCTTCGCAGCTTCGCGGTATTCATCCCACGTACGCTTGTAATCGCGCGCGCGAGTGAATGCATCGCGAATCACTTCTTCAACTCCCATGCGCGTATTCGGGTAGCGTCGCGTGACACCCGGCTGATTCGGCTGGCTCGACCGCTTCACGTTTTCGCCGAGCGCGAATTTGATCCCCGGCATCGCCCCCGGAAACAAAAACTCGCCAGCCGGGCGGCCATACTTAATCTTCACGACAGTGTTCAAACCGCCAATCGGATTTGCCGAACCGTGCAGAAGGTTCAGAGTCGTCACACCGCCTGCGAGCTCACGATAAAGATCGACGTCGGTCGGGTTCAGCACGTCTTCCGTTCGCACCATCGAGGTGACGGCGAGTGTGCCTTCGTTGATCGTGTCGAGCATCGAGTGTGAGTGGCAGTCGATAATTCCCGGCATGACGTATTTGCCGGTACCATCGATTACACGGGCGTTTGCAGACGCGTTGAGATTCTTGCCGATGGCGGCGATCTTGCCGTTACGCATTAGCACGTCAGTGTTTTGAAGCGTGCCGTGCGTAACGGTAAGCACCGTGGCATTGCGAATGAGCGTTTCTGGCGCCGCTGGTCGCTGTGCGCGCGCTGCATTCACTGGCAGAGTCGTGATGATTGCTAGAAACAAAAGTCTCGAGATGAATTGTTTCATGTTGCTCCTCTTAATTCGGCTGCGTTGCCCTCGTCGCAGTAAACGTTCCCGGCGCGGAGCCGACAATCGCGACGTTCCCACGAATTTCGTTATTCGCAAGCCTGCCGGTAAATGTGGCTTCCTTCGTTTGTCCTTCAACATTTACGGAAACCGTGAATTTAACCTCACCCGTGTTCGACGCGGACCCATTTGAAATCTCACCGGCGCCGAGTGGCCCGGCCATCGATCCGGTCAAACGCTCACCTTCCTGCTGCAAGGTCAACGTAATCGCCCGATCACCCTGGCCCAGGTTGACGTTCGCGGTCCACGTTCCACTTAGAGTGTTCCGACCAGGACCAACACCACCGGCAGGCGGTCTGATATCAACCTGACGACCATCGATGAACACATGCGCAACCCGGCTGTTCCGATCGAATAGATCGCCTCGCGTCACAGTCAAATTCGCGATCTTCCCAACTTCAATCGATCCGAGCTGATTCTGTACGCCCAGGATCTCGGCCGGCCAGATCGTGAACGCACGCACCGCATCAACCGCCTGCAGACCGTTCTCGATCGTGATCCTCGCGTTGCCCATCAGATCCGAGACGTTAGTCAAAGAACCTGATTGAAACGCAAAGCGAACACCAGCTTTCGCGAGCTTGCCCGCGGTCTGTTGTGCTTCAACCCGTTCACGCAATACACGCAACGGTTCAGGATCGGCTTCGGGAAGCGCAGCCGTCGTACGTTTCGGCAGATTGAGCGAAAGCAACACGGGCACATTTTGTTTCACTAAGCGATCGGCAACTCGGTCTGCTTCACGGCCGCCCGCGATGATCAACTTGAGTTTGAACTCAGCGCCTAGATCCAGCGCGCGAGCTATCTCGCGCTCGCTGTTGGCCAACATCACTACCGGCATGCGCCCGTCAATAACCGGAATTAGTGCTGCCAGCGAGCGATCGGTTTCTGGACGTCGCATTCCGCGTGGCGCACGTTCGTACATCTGCAACGAGTCGCGATAGCGCTGCGCGTCGAGCATCATCTGCCGCAACGTCGAAAACACGCCGAGCAGCGATCCCGGATATCCACCTCCACGCAGCGGTGTGAAACCGACATGCATAGCGACGGGTGAACGCACGATCATCTGCTGAGGGGTTTCGCCGGCAAGATTGATCAGAGCCGACTGGCCCATCCAGATTCCGGAACGTGGAGACGTAAGCGCGGTTGTGATTCCCACGTTGCGCGACGCCTCGATCTCAGTTCCACCGGGCCGGATCACGTCTTCAACCATGACTTCCGGTTGCAAGCCAACCGGTTGCGTTGAATTTGGACCAGCCGCCGGCCGCTGCTGCTGTGTCTGGAGGAAGAAACCACCGCCGCCGGCACCGCCCGGCGAAGGCGAAGGAGCAGCTTCAGGCAACGCAAGATTTGTATACGAATCGATGAGACCCGGATAAACAGTCAGGCCTGTGCCATCGATAACGCGAGCATCTGAAGGAGCGGTAATGTTTGCTCCGGCAGCCACAATCAGACCATTACGAACCACAACCGTACCGCGGTCGATTACTGGTCCAGATACGGTGACGATGCGTGCGTTTGTGATCGCGTAGGTGTCGATGGCGCTGCGTTGCGCGTAGCTCGTACCCGCGAAGAGAAACAACAAGGCTGACACGACAATAAGACGCGAACGGACTTTTGGCATAGGTAACCAAATCCCCATTATTCAGGTTTGTAACAAAACTTCGTTTGAGGAAAGAGGCTGAAAGCTTAGCTTAAGAATGGGACGTGAGGGAAGTGCGGGACACAGATTTCGCGGATGAATTACAGATTTTGATCTGCATTCATCCGCGTAGATCTGTGGCTTACTTGTTGGCGTTAGCCTTCGGCGCCTTTGCGTTTGCGTTGGCGTTTGCGGCCTGGACCTTCAACGTGTTCTTAACCCCGGTCACGCCCTCAACACTTTTCGCCACTGCCTCGGCACGAGTTTTCTGAGCGGCACTCGCCACAGTGCCAGTCAGCGTCACGACACCTTTGTCGACATCGACATTGATCGTCGAGTCGCGTAAGTCATCGGCGGCTGCAAGATCAAAGCGCGTCTTTACCCAGAGCCAACCGTCGTTCAATCCGGTACCGATTGTGCGGCCCGCCTCTTTCGCTTCGCGAGAGTATCGTTCCTTTTCTCGTTCATACTCTTCGCGTGTTGGAGCTCTACGATTGTTGTTGGCTGTGGTTACCGGCGTGGAAGTAGCGGGGATGTTGGCGTTTACGTTGGCATTCGCATTGGCGTTTGCCGTTCTATTCTCGTTTGCCGTGTAGTTGCATCCCGCTATCAATAGTAAAAGTGCACCTAATACTAAGAACCCCTCGATTCTGCGTCTCATCTTTGCGAAATCCTCCTTGCAGTTAACAGACAAAAACTAGTTCGGAAAACATACGTCTGGTGCAAGTGAGAGCAAACGGTGGGCCAGAGTGCTAATTAAATCGAGTCAGGTTGAGGCGAACGCCTCTTACTTCTTCACCTACCATTTGACAGTTCCTTCTTTTGTTGTGTCGATTTCAGCGACCTTTGGTACGTCACCGAACAGAAACCCTTTGATGTTGTCGAACAGGAAGTTCTGGGCATCGGGACTCGTGAGATCCAGGCCGTAATGATTGATGATCTGCGTTTGTTTCTGCAGCCATCCGCTCCAACACGGTTGGCAAATCTCGGCAGCTATTCGTTGTCCGAGAGCGTTGGGAAACGGCGCGAATCCGAGCGCAGGGCGCTTCTCACCGCAATGTGTGCATTTGATTGTTTCGGGCATGTCCTTCCTCCTTGATCAATAGGACCTATACTTGTTCTTGCGCTGCGCGAATCGCCTTAATATTATCATCGTCCTTCGGCTTGAATAAGCCGATCGACCGCACGTCACTGTAGCGCAAAATTCCTTTCGCATCGATCACAAAAACTGCACGCGCAACGCGCCCGGGAATCAATGATCGCGCGCCATAAAGCCTGGAAACAGCGCCATCGGAATCCGACAACAGTCGCAACGGCAAATCGTGATGCGCCGCAAATTTCTTATGCGACTCAATCGAGTCCGGGGAGATACCGACTACTTCAGCTCCGGTTGCGAGGTAGTCGTCCCAACGATCGCGCAGCGAACACATCTGCCGCGTGCACACCGGTGTTTCATCGCCAGGATAAAAAAGCAGCACCACGACCTGACCGCGATGATCAGACAGTCGCCAATCCGCACCATTTCCGTCCTTCAAGGTGAAGTCAGGCGCCGGCATATTGATAGCAGCGTTGTTGCTCATTACTCCATCAGCCGCGCAAGAATGTTCAAAGCCTCCTCGATCTCTTCATCCGTGTTGAAGAAATGTGGCGACATGCGCAGACCGGCGTCCGGTCGCCAGTCCACAAAAACTTTCTGCTCGGCCAACCGCTCAACTGTCTGCGAGGCGTTTTGAACACCGATCATGACAGAGCCGCCACGTTGGGTTATTTCAATAGGTGTGTTGATGGTCCAACCTCGAGCAGAAGCGAAATCTATCATCAACTGCGTTCGGCGCTGTGATTCCGCGGCAATGCCGGCAACGCCAACTGCTTCGATTATCTCGAGACCCGGAATTGCCGAATAGAGCGCTGGAATACTCGGCGTCCCCTGTGCAAAACGTCGCACCGATCTCGCGTAACGCATAGGCGCATGGGCGAAGTCGAACGGTGAATCGTGCGCGACCCAGCCGGTCAGTCGCGGTCGCAGATCTCTCTGTAGATCTGGTCGCACGTAAAGATAGCCGCATGATGGACCGCCGCAGAGCCATTTAATCGTACCGCCGATAAGAAAATCGACATTCCAGTCAGCTGCACTCAGTTGCATCACACCGGCTGACTGATAAACGTCCAGTAGCACGAGCGCGCCTTTTCCGTGCGCCTGCTCCACGATTGCACGTGCATCAACACGATAAGAGCTGCAGTAGGAGGTGTGCGCAAGTGCCACCAGACAGGTTTCGTTATCGATCGCGTTGAGGATTCGTTCCAGAGGAACTGACACGCCATCACTGGATGGAACAACTTCCACGCGCGCGCCAATTTGTCGCTGCGCGTCCCAGAAGTATTCCATCGAGGGAAAGTCGAGTACAGTCGTCACGACCTTGTTGCGGCCCGTTTTGAAATCGAAGCAGGAGGCGACTGTTGCGAGTGCGAGTGAAGCGTTTGGCTGGATCTGAACTGAGCCAGGTGCGCCGCCGAGAATTCGCGCGATGCGATCCCCGACACGTTGTGATAGTTCCCACCAGCTCGTGGCCCACGCATCTTCACTCGTATGGTGTTCCCAGGCATCGATGTACGCCAACATCGATTCACGTGCCGCACGAGGCACCGGACCGAGGCTATGACTGAGCAGATGAATGCCCGAAGCCAGGGTTGGGAATTCGTTACGATGCCTGTCCATAGTCATTTGCCGATTGTCAATCGCCAATTCCGGCCATGTGCGAGCGTCGCATGCGGGCGAGTTGATACAGTCCCGCTCCAACAACACCCCAAACAAAGATCAGTTCAATGCTCGTGAGCGACTGCCCGCTGATCCGCTCGGCGAGCGTCTGCGTCCGCAGCACATCTGTGTCCTGACGCAACTGAATTACGATCATCAAACCCATCGACAACACCGAGACAATTGCTGCGGCCTGCTGCAGTCGACGCGGCAGACTGATGTTAATCTCGCTCGCAAGGGGCGGATTCAGTCGAGGGAGGAACAAAAATACTAGACTATGAATAAAATAAAGCACGACGAGGGCAAAGACTGCAACATTGAGAGCGAGTGAAAGCTGTCCGCTGATCAGCAAAGCCGCACAACAAACGAGTGTTAACGTTAATCCTCTAATCGGTGTCGCCGTCGCCTTGTTGATGAAACCGAGCCAGCGTGGCGCCAGACCGTCTTCCACAAACATGATCGCCAGACGCGATGGAACGAAGATCGTACCGTTGAGCGCAGTCATGATCGCGGCGATCGCACCAATGGTCACAAACATCGCCGCACCCGCCGGCAGATAGATCGACGCGACTTCGGCCATCGGCGCGCTGCTGGCTTGCAACCGACCGCCCGGCAAGACGCCAAACGAGACGATCGAAGTAAACACGTAAATCAGCGCCGTGATCGTGATTCCTTTCAACAGGATCTTCGGTAAGCGGCGCGTGCTGTCTTTCACTTCTCCCGCCGTTTGCGCGATCGACTCAAAGCCGGCATAAGCAAAGAACAGTGGCAACAAACTCGCGCCGAAACCATTCGGGCCGTGCGTGAAGAATGGCGTGTAATTTGCTTTTTGCAGGACAAACAAACCGGGCACGATCAGTACAAGCAACGCCAAACACTTCAGCGCTGAAAGAGTTACCTGAAAACGACCGAACCACCGTATGCCGATGACGTGGATCAGATAAAAGACAACGAGAGCGATGAGAGCTAACGGCAAACGGTAACGCTCGCCGTCGATGCGATTGCCCCTCAGAGCGATGAGATACCCTGCCATTGCATTCGCGAGATACGCTCCGGCGCCGATGTAAGAAATGATTTTTAGCCATGCGCCGACGTAAGCAAGGCGATAGCCGTTCAAAGTTCGCGAGATGTGGAGATACTCACCGCCCGGTTCGCGGCCGAGAGGAGTTGATAAATAAGCTGCGTAAGGGATAGAGGTAGCAAGAATCGCGGGCGTCAGGACGATGTAACCGAGAATGACACTTGGACCAGTTAAGGCCCACGCCTGACTCGTGACCTGAAAGATACCCGCACCGATGAGGATGCCGATGAGGGCCGCGTACGATTCGAGTGTACCCAGATCGCGTCGCAACCGTGAGGTAGGCTTCACAGGATTTACAGGATTTTTCATGATTTTATCTTGTCCATCCTGAGACATCCTGTTAATCCTGTCTATCTATTCATCAACTCATTCGACGCCAACCTTGGATTAAGCACTTTCTCAGCACTTTCAACACCGGCCACGGGCAGCGTTCGCGCATCAATCAACCCGAGTTGCGCCAACACTGACGCCTGGTCCCAGTAGATGTGTTCGTGCGCGAGCTTTCCGTCACGAAAATGAACGATCACGACAAGCGCTACCTTAACGTGTTTGCCAGTCGGCTCAACTCCCGGCAACATCCAGTCCATTTTGATTGTGTGCGTAAACTCAAACACCATTTCATCAACAACACGATCGACGCCAATGGTTCGCGACACGGAGGTCATCGCCGTGTCGGGCGGCATTTGTGGAATGAAACGTTTCGAATAGAACTCACGCAGTTCATCATGGCCCACACCACCGGTCATCACCGGCACGTGGTTCACGTAAGAATCAACCACCATGGTCTCCAACGTGTCGTCAGTGTTGCGCGTCGCAAACTCATACTTCACGTGCTCGTCCCAACGCTCCGATAAAGCCTGCTGCGCTGAAGCCAGGCTCGCGCCGGCAAGATTCTTAACAAGGAATTCGAGACTGCGAAGGTTCGCTAGTTCCGCCGCAGCGGGCGCGTAATGCTCACCACCGACACGTCCAAAAGCGTGTTCCATGTACGGATAATCGTGGATCGTCACGAGCGGATTGGCATCGAGTGTGGCATGAATCTGCGCTTGCGCTTCAGGCGGACAAAACTGGTCGGCGCCAGCAATGTGCAACAACAACGGATTATTCAGATTTTTTGCTTCGTCGAGAGACTTCTCAATACTGACGCCGTAGTATCCAACCGCGCAATCGGGTTTGAAACGCACTGACAACAGGTACGCGAGGTTGCCGCCCAAACAGAACCCGACTGCTCCTGCACGCCCACTGCACGCCGAATGCTTCCGCAGAAAATCCAGCGTCGCCGCGGAGTCTTCCACCGCCTTCGCTTCATCCAGTTCCTGGTAAAGCGAGAAGGCTTTAGGGCGGTCGGCTTCCGTCAGCTCAACTCCACGCTCGAGACGCCAGAAAAGATCCGGACACAGCGCTACAAACCCGTGCGCCGCATACCAGTCAGCGACACTACGCATGTAGCTGTTGACACCAAAGATCTCCTGAAGCACGACAATACCTGGTCCATAACCACTCGCCGGCAAGGCCAGGTAAGCGTCGAACTCGCCGCCGTCGAAAGCTTTGATTGTGATCATGGGTCCACAGATTACACAGATCCCACAGAGACAGACAAGAATCCGTGTAAATCTGACTTTATCAATCCGTATAATCTGTGGCCCAGTTTTCACGAATCCACTGCTTTCCGGACTCGCAAACACTGAGGAAATTGCACATGCGACAGTGGGGCGCGGTTTTGACAGGAAAGTTCGCGGGATCGGAAGAGAAGATCGTGCGCTGCATTCCTTCGTCGATTGCCTGTTCGCAACGCGCGCGTTCGAGCAACTCATCCGCCAGATGAACTTCGACATTCGGATCGAGAAAATGAAGCGTCACGCGGATCTTCGCGTTAGAAAGCGCCGGCAGTAACTCACGAACCGCAAGCGCATAAGCCTGCATCTGGAGCTGGTAGTCCTCAGCAGCAGTTTTCAATGCCTCTTCGAGTGACGGGTGGCGGTTAACCGGTTTCGGCGGCGGCGCCGCTTCAAAATCGAAGGCGAATTGACCGCCTTTCGGCGCGCGCATCCGTCGAGGCTGCGGCTCAGGCGGAGTCTCAGATTTATCGTAAAAGATCCGGTTTGTTTTGAAATCGATGATTTCAATTTCCGCTTCGCCGTTTGCTGAATGCGTGATCAAAAGTTTGTCGATGATGCCGTTGAGAACTCCTAAACGACGGCGTAAACGAAAGCTGAGCTCACTCCAGAGACCATCCTCACCCGCTGGACGTGGTGAATAATGCTCCGCGATCTTTGGCGCTGCCTCGACGCGCTTGAACACGTCGCTGACAAGATAGTTGTTTGCGAGCGGCATCAATTCTTTGATCGCCGCCTCATGATCGATCTCAACGAAACGATCGGAAAGCTGCGCCTGTCGCATTCGCAAAACTTCATCAAAACTTAAGCGCAAACACTCCTCAGCGCTCTGGTCCAAAGTGTAGCGCTCGCAGAAACGATGAATCACCGAACCTTTTAACGTCGCCGTCAGATTGGCAGGCGGCTCTGGAGCTTCCGCGTTGTTCCACACCGCCATCTGGTCCGCCGCCGGCAATTGCAATACGCGATCGAAATAATATTGACGCGGACAACGCTGATAATTGATCAACTGCGTGACACTAAACCGGTGAATTGCGTTGCCACTCTGCGGACCGAGAGCTTTAACGAGTGGAAACGCCTCGTTCAACGAGTCGGCCGAATGCATGCTCGTCTGCGGCGGCGATTCCGGTTCAAGCTCAAACTCTTCAGCCGGCTCGTCCGCAAGATTCATCGTCAATTGCAACTGAACATCGTCCGCAAGATCGACTACATCGCTCGCACGGCGATCACCCAACTCCAGTGATTGCCAGATCCATTTGAGCCACGACTCGTTCTTCGTGCCCAACGATGCGATGTCTTCCGTCACCCCGGAGAAGATCAGGCGATCCTCAGCACGCGACGCGGCGACATAAAGTAGCCGCATACTTTCAAACTGTTCGCGCCATGCGTGTCGCTGCTCGGAATTGGTGAAGGTGCAACCGACGACCAGATTTCCCCGACCATCCGGCACTTTCAACGTCAAGCCTTGATGACGATCGAGTAGCACCCAATTGTCAGTCGCGATGCGCGAGAGTCGTTGCAGGTCGGGAATGATTACGACCGGAAACTCGAGACCTTTCGCCTGGTGAATCGTCATCAGTCGCACAGCGTCTGCCGCCTGATCGATCTGCCCTTCACTTTCGCGACTACCAATCGCTTCAAACTCCTGCACGTAACGCACAAAGTCGCGTATCAAATGCGTTCCTGAGCTTTCGAAGCGAGCCGCAAGAGTAAACAAACGCTCGACGTTGGCGAGACGTTGTGCGCCATCGAAATTGGCTGCGACGACGGTCAGATACTCTGACTCCTGGACAGCAAAACGCAGTAGATCCTGAATCGGATAGTGATGCCTGCGTGCGACCAATTCGCCTATTAATATCGCAGCACGATCGAGCAGCTCGTGTTCTTCAGCACTAATAAATGCGATCTCATTATGTTGCCGCAGCGCAGTGTAAAGCCGGCGCGCGGCTGAGAAGCCGTGCAGTGGCTCCACAGTCTCGACTTCGCTCAACAACGGCGCGCATCGCAAAGCCAATAAGGCGTTATCGGAGATGCCGCAAAGCGGTGAGCGAAGCACTGCGGCGAGCGCGAGTTCGTCAGTCTTATTGTCGAGAAACCGGAGCAGTTGAATGAGGTCAGTGATCTCTTCGCGTTCGTAGAAACCGCGTCCGAGCACGGTTTGATATGGAATGTTTGCCCGCCGAAACACCGACTCGTAAATCGATACCTGCGTCATCGCGCGAAACAGCAGTGCGATGTCGCCGTACTTGAGCTTGTCTGCACCCTGAGTGAGCGCGAGGATGCGTCGTGCCAGCTGCTGTGCATCAAGCACGCGCGAGTCTTGTTCGGCGCGCGGATCGTCCTGGAGCGACGGCTTGGTGGTGATGAGCAGCTCAACCAGCGGACCCGAATCGCGCGGCTCGCGCTTCGCTTCGCTCTTCTCGTGCTTCACATAGCCCAACTGGTCCAGGTTTTTATACTCACTGGCGGGAACGTCGAGCGGCACCTGAAACAAACGCGCGAAGAGGTAGTTGAAGAATGCGATCAATGGCGGCTGACTGCGGAAGTTCAACTGCAATGGCTTCTCTTCGCCGCCAGCTGCCAGGAGGATCGAAGTCATCTCCCGAAACACATCAACATCGGCGCCCCGAAATCCGTAGATCGACTGCTTGCGATCGCCCACGATAAAGAGATTAGCGGGGCGACGTCCTTTTGCGAGCGCCAAACGCTCGAGCAACACGCGCTGCACTGCATTCGTGTCCTGAAACTCGTCCACGAGGAAGAAGCGATAACGTTCAGAGGTGCGTGCAATCACCTCGGGACGTTCCAGGAGTGTAAGCGTTCTTAACTCGAGATCGTCGAAGTCAAGCGCGGCGAGTTTTTGTTTCTCTTCGTTCAGTCGCTGATCGACACGCGTCAACAGATTGATCATCTCCAGCGCATACTGCCGCGCAAAGAGGTCAAGACAAACTTGCGGAATACGGCCTTGAAGATCTCTTCCCCAAACAAGTGCGTCCAATGCTTTCACGTGGTCCGCAACAGGCGGGCGTGCCTGCGGTCGATTCGAGCGGAAATTCTCAACGAGACGGCAGAAGTCAGCGAGTGTTTCGTGCGCGGGAATCGTCTTCAACAACTTCTGCGCTTCGGTCCAGGCCTCAAGAACTTCGGACCGGTTCAATCTCGCCGCGGGTGTTGTGCGACGCACGCCGAGAAACTCGTCCATAGCCTGTTCGAGTTCTTCAAGGGCGCGTGCGTGATCTTCTTCGGTTGCATGCACGCGCGCGGTCGCAAGCGCAAGCTCTTCGAGACTTAGACCCTGGCCGCGAGTCTCGCGATAAAGTTGGGCCAGGGCCGTCGCCAGACGGCTGCGACCGACACCGAGCGTTAACCGTGAAATCTCAATGTGACCATTGCTGATGAACTCCGAGAGCACTTCCTCGACGATTAATCCGAGCATCATCGCTGCGCGATGTTCGTCCAGCAACAAAAACTGCGGATCGACCCTCGCTTCGATCGGAAACTCGCGCAACAAGCGCGCACAGAAACCGTGAATCGTCGTGATCACTGCGCCATCAAGTGTGCGTTTGTAGTTTAACCAGCGACGGCGCTCTTCTTCGTTCGCGATGCGCAGCATTTGGTTGAGCTCATCGCGGAGTCGCTGGTGCATTTCGTTGGCAGCGCGATTGGTGAACGTGATCGCCACGATTTGATCAATCGAGAGATTGTGTTCTCTGAGAATGTGGATATAGCGCTCCACCAGAACCGTGGTCTTTCCGGATCCCGGCCCCGCCGTGACCGAGACGTGCTTGTCGATCTCGTACGCGGCCGCTGCCTGCTCCGGTAAAAGTACACGCGCTTCTGACATCTAATCCGTTTTATCCGTGGCTTTCTTTTTCCGTTCGATTCGATCCCGATCGTAGCGACAGACCGCTGCGTAATCACAAAACCGGCACGTCTTCAGGCGCTCGGATGGATCGACGATGAATCGGCCCGCACGCATCCCTTCCAAAAACTCCCAAACTCGCGCAATCACTTGCGTCCGAATTCGCTGCCAGTCGTCATCAGTGAAGACGGAGTTCTTCGCACGCAGGTGCAAATAGTCTAACTGGCTCGCGCGATAGAGGCCTTTGTTACGACGGTCCTGGGCGCCGCGAATTACGTAATAGCCACCGCCCGCTATCGGTTGATCGGGCAGGATCAGTTTTTCGAGCGCTTCCAGATAGATAGGCAACTGCAAACTTCTTCCGGAGATGATGTCGCTCCGGCTCGAACCGGTCGACAACTTGTAGTCGTACGCCACGAGCGTGTTGTCGCGCGCGACGTCCACGCGATCGATCTGTCCGCTGATCTTGATCGTCTCTTCACCAACAAACGTCTGGCGCGTGAGTTCGAGAGGCTCATCCTTCGAGTCCGGATCTTTCGCCGCGGATTTCATACCTCCGAAGGCAACCTCAAAATACGTGGGCAGCACTTGCTCGGTCTCGGCAGCTTCCTGGACGTCCAGTTCGTACAACAACACCTGGTCCAAAAGGATTTTCCGAATCTCTCGATCGATCTTCCAGATCTGTTTGTTAAGTGGCGGCACGACGCGTTCGTGCTCGTCGAAGACTGTGTCCGCAATAGTTGCGAGTTCCTTTTGCAACCTCCTGCGGTCCAACTTGTGCAGCGCTTCACGACGATGACGTTCAAAGAAGCGACGCAGAATGTCGTGGAGCAGTTTTCCGGCGTCGATTGCCTGCAGATCGAGCGCCGCTTCGCCGCGTGGTTCGAGCCGCAAGACGCGTTGCGCAAAGAAACGATATGGGCAATTGCCGTAGACGCTGAGACCGCTCGCGCTATGAATAAAGTCGGAGCCGAACCTCAGCTTTAGAAGATGAAGAAGATCCGGATCAGTGATCTCTCCGTCGTAACGACCGAAGTAGAGTCCTGCTCGCTCACGCTCGATTTCGATCCGTCGCAGCGCCGCTTCACTCAGAAAGCCGTCGTTCCGTGCGAGCGTCAGCAATCGCGTGATGCGAGACTGCGGTAACAGGCTCGACTTTGCACCGCGATGGAGATGCCTTTCCTGCTGGCGCACGAGTCCTACTTTCATTTCTGTCGTCGTCGAGGCATCGTCGAGATACTTGCCGTCGTAGTCGCGGCGAATGATTTCGGTTTCAATTCGCAGCGGCGCAATCGCGCGTCTGAGTTCGTCGATGTAGTAAGAAGCGACTGTCTCCGAATCGTCGCCCAGCATCAGCGGACGCGTGAGGTACAAACGCTCAGTCGCGCGACAAGCTACCTGATAGAAGTAGTGTTCTTCCTTCAGCAGTGTGTTCGGTGAGATGTCTTCGAGGGTCAGACCATATTCTTTGAGTCGATCGCGCTCTTCGTGTGGATAGATCCAATCGCGCGACGCGCTCAACGGAAACCCGCCTTCGGTCAGTCCGGCGATGAAAACCGCGCGAAAACGCAGACCACGAACGTCCGTCGCTTCGAGCACACGCAAACCGTTTCGATCCGGCGCTCCGAAGATTTGTGACTGAGAAGCCAGCGAACGTCTAACTTCCTGTACGAACGTGGGAAGCTTGACTGACGGAGACTTTCCGGCCAATTCAATGCTTTTGATCGCCGCGATGAATGCACGACGCAATGCCTCAAGTGCGTTGAAATTGAGCATCACTTGCGGCAACTCCTGTTCGTCAGTCGCGCGTTTTGCCGGTTCTGCAATCTGATCGCGAAAGCCGAATCGATCGAGCAGCCGCATTAGCTCCGTGCGCAACTCTGCAGGCTTGCCTTCGCGCGGCACTGCGTGTAGCAACTCGGAAAAGCGCTGGACCACAAGAGAAGCCCAAGCCAAAGCCGCTGGATGAATATCGCGCGAAGGACGTCGCTTCTTCTCGACGCCTTTTTCTTCGAGCTTTGCGGTTTCGGCGTTCTCGACGTTGTCTGCGATGTCAGTGTCGCGGTCGTGTGCACCCGCATCGATGTTCAAAAGCTCTTTCGTTGCGATGGCGCCGGGCAGATCCGTGTACAACTTGAACGCGCGCGCGAACCACGCACTCACACTCAAATCACTCCCGACATACGCAAACGCATTTTCGAGCGAATCAGCATCCCAAAAGCCGATGCGATAACGATTCTTCAGGCGTGCAACTGTTTCGGGTGTCAGTGCCTGCACGTCGGCTCGCAATAAATCAACATGCTGCTCGTCAAACTTCGAAGAAAGCGCGCGCATTTCCGCGTCGCTCAACCGGAAGTATTCCGACTTGATCAGATCGGCGACTTCAGCGATTCGCGTCGACTGAGCTTCCTCTGACGAGAGTCCTTCGAGCAGCGAAAGAAGTTTCAGCGCCGCACGATTTGCGGGAACATCTCCGGCTTCTACGCGCAACTCGAGATTGCACGGCAGAGACTCTTCCAGCATGACGCGCGTGATGGTAGGTCCATACGTGGCGCGCTGACGAACGACCAATGCAATCTCAGCAAGGTCGTACTTCTCAGTCAAAACCAAACGCTTTACTTCACGAGCGATCGTACGAATCTCGGTATCACGGTCGCCGCATTCGAGATAACGAATCTCACTCACGAGCGACTCCGGATCGTCTGAAATCTCATCCGAAGAAGTGAGCGGGTTGAAAAGATTTTCACGCAGCGTCGCTAACACGCCGCTCGCAGCCGTGTAATCGCGCGAGTGAACCGTGTCGAATTTAGCAATGCTCTCGAGTTGTCCGATTGTTTCCTGAAAGGGGGCAAAGATCTCCGGATTGCTGTCGTCGTGGTTGAGATTGACGATCGTTTGCGGAAGCTGTGGGATCAACTGGCGCAGGATCTCGCCCTGCACAGGCGTGAAGTCGAAAAAGCCATCGATCACTAACAGTTGTACGTTTGCGAGCCAGGGTACGCGCACGAATTTCTCGTCGATCATCCCGCGCAACACCCACAACGCGCGCAGCTGCTCCGCGTCTTCTTCCGTAAAGAGACTCTGATTCAGCAGCTCGGTGTAATTTGAGTAGATGAGCGAGATCTCTTTGTCGAAATCGAGCTGCGTAATGCCTCGCGGTTCAGTCGTGCCTTTTTCGACGTCGCGGGCTCGCGCCGCCAGGATGTCGGCGAGTTCGGCAGGCGTTCGTGCGGCCCGCTGAATCTCGCCGAGTAACGTAGAAATGCTGTTGACACAACCTTCACGCGTCGCCAGCGGCGCAAATGCTTTCAACTGATTCGTCGCCAGCAGTTGCATCAGCAGTTGTGAAATCAAGCTGCGCTTTAACGGCAACTCATCGCGATCTACCGGCACGCGAGGCGGCAGTCCCTGAGCGTCGTCGTCGACAGCCGAATAAAGCACGCGACGCACAAGTCCACGAAACAGATAGACTGGAAGCTCTCCCCAAACACCGCGGTTACGATCGCCGTCGAGCAGTTTTTGCGTGACTTGTTCGAGGAGCGGGTAAGACGCAGCCAGGTAGATAAACGCGTCGCTTTGATTATTGGCTACAAATTTAGCGCAGCGCTCGATGAGTAGCGCGCGATTATCGTTCAGAAGAGGCCCTAACCAAATCTCGTTCAAAGCATAATTAGCCACAGATTACACGGACATAAATCCGATCATAATCCGTGAAATCCGTGGCCCCTCTTATCGTTGCGCCTTGGCCGATCGGGCCTTGAGCAACGGCATGTCTTCTTCGGGAAACAGTCCGCCTTCGTCACGGCTCAGCGGTCGGGCTGCCTTGTCGACGGGCTCGAGTATTTCGATTTCCTCACCGGCAATCGCACCGCGCTCCTTGAAACGTCTCGCCGTTACGAGCACGCGAGATTCAAGTGAACGCACTCCCCGGTTGTACGAATCGAGTGCGCGATCGAGGTTTCTGCCGATTTCATCGAAATGAGTGGTAAACACACGCAGTCGATCGTAGAGCGTTTTCGCCAGATCACTCACTTCCTGCGCATTGTCAGCCATCTGCTCCTGACGCCAACCATACGATACCGCTTTTAACAACGCGATCAGCGTCGTCGGCGTTGCGATAATTACTCCCTGGCTAACGCCATCTTCGATCAGTTTCGGATCGTTTTCCAGTGCGGCACTGTAAAACGTTTCTCCGGGAAGAAACAACAGCACAAATTCCGGAGTCGGTTGCACAGTTTCCCAGTACGACTTGCGACTGAGTGCGGTGATGTGAGTGCGAACGAGTCGCGCGTGATCTTTCAGCTTATTCGCCCGCACTTCGTCGTCAGTCGTCGAGATCGATTCGTAAAACGCATCGAACGGAACCTTGGAATCAACGACAATAGTGCGATTGCCCGGAAGCCGGACGATCATGTCCGGGCGGATGCGAGCGTCTTCCGTCGTGACTGTTTCCTGTTCGACAAAATCGCAATACTGAAGCATTCCCGCCAACTCAACCACGCGGCGCAGTTGTATTTCTCCCCAGCGGCCCCGAACATGAGGCGCGCGCAACGCTTTGACGAGATTTCCGGTCTCCGACTGAAGTTGTGAATGCGACTGCGCCAACTGCTTAACCTGCTCGCGCAACTCCGTATACGCGCCCACACGATTCTTTTCGAGCTCGCCAATCTTCCCGTCGACTTTTTCAAGCGACTCTTTGAGCGGCTTGATCATGTCGCCGATAGCACTCTGACGGCGCTCGAGTTCGCTCCTGGCCGTTTGCTGAAACGTTTCCAGATTCTGTTTCGCGAGGTCCAGAAACGACCGGTTGTTGCTGCGCAAAGCGTCGGCTGAAAGCGCTTTGAATGCATCCGCGAGTTTTACCTCTGCATTGTTCAGCAACCTGAGTTTTTCCTGGTTCGCTTTTCGTTCTTCTTCGAGACGAGTTTGCAGCGCTGAGAGACTGGCAACTGTTTGTCCGTGCTCGAGTCGCAACTGCGCGCTTTGCTCAATCTCACGATCGAACGCAACCCTAAGCTCCTGCAGTTGATTGTCCTTTCCGGCGAGACGCTCAACCAGCGTCGCGCGTTCGGTCTCACCATCAACCCGGCCGCGTTCGAATTCGTATTTAAGTTTCGTTCTGGTGATGAACCAGAGGGAGACAGTACCGATGACAAGGCCGATAACCAGCATCGACACAGGGAAGACCATTTCCATGGGCGGTTATTCTATCACTCGTGCGGCTTCCTATCCATCATCTTGTTTGTCGGAGCCTCCTCGACCCCAATTAATTGGGTTGTTCGCTCAGTGATGCTGGGCAGCTCAGCCGGAGTGGGACTGGTCGGAAGTGACTTCGTGTCAGGTGGTGCGCTGAGTTGATTTGCTGGCGGCCGCGTGGAAAGGGTGCCGCGTTTGATGGCGCTGAGTGCACCGCCACAGGTGACGCCCATGCCGCCAAGCACCAAAAGCGAGCTCAGGAGCCTGAACCAGTTGCCGATTGGAAAACTCTTGTTGATGACGATCATCACGACGCCGATGCCCATAATGAGCATGCCCCAGATCATCCAGTTGAACATGCTGCGCACGATTGCCTTTTCGGCTTCGGCCTTCTGTAACTTTTTTTGCACCGCAGCAGGCGATGAGGTGTGCTGGGCGACGAGCTTTTCGACGGTTTCCAGGCTCATGCCGCATGCACGACAGAACTGTTGATCGCTCGTTGCAGGTTTTCCGCAGTTAGGACAGTGCATAAGAGAATAGGTCGCATAGGTCCTATAGGACTTATATTACCTTCCGAAGCTGGCGACCATGCGCTCGTAGACTTTTCGCGTCACGCGCACGTCGTTGAGGTTGTATTCACGAATCAGATCGAGTCTGCCGGCCTGGTAAAGATCAAACACTTTGCTGCCTTCGACTTCGGCGGTCTTGCTGGATTCAATTCCGAGAGCCCATGCGACGTCGTCGAGACTGACGTGACGTCTGGCGCCTAGCCACCACCGGTGCATTGTGTCGAAAACACCACGCACGTTGTAGTCACTCAGATTCACGAATGGTCGCGCCTGGAGAGAGTGAGCCAGGCAGCGCTGAAACACAAACGGTAGATCGAATCCGATGATGTTATGGCCGACGAGTTCGTCACAATCAGGGTCGAAGTCCTTCATGAACGTTAGAAACCCCTGCAGCGCCTGCTTTTCGTCTTCTTCATTTCCGTATTTGTCGATTCCAAAAACGTGTTCACTCGCTTCCGGACCGAGGCCAGGAAACTCCAGACCGGGAACCGGCCCAACATGAAGCGCGATTGAAAGCACGCGGCCAGAAGTCGCGCTCAGCGCGCCGAGCGCATAACAACGCTCTTCTTCCGCGGCAATGTCTTCGAGGTAACGCTGTTGTTGTTCGACGCGCATGTTACCGAGTCGCATCGAGCGTTCGAGCTGTGGCCCGACTCGTTCGCGAAAGTCAGGAAGCGTGAGTGTTTCGATGTCGAAAGTGTAGGCGCGCGGGAGTTGCGGCTCAGACTGCTGGTGTTCCCGATATTGCTCGACAGTGATCGGTCGATATTCGGCAACGACGAACTGCGAGCGATCCTGAAAGGTTTCGAGTTTGCCCGTGATTCCCCAAAGGCCCGGCTTCATTTCTTTTTGCGAGTCGAGGACCTCGCCCCAGATCTTCAGCGCGATTGAACCGGTAGCGTTGCGTGCCGAGGCGTCGCAGAACAGGCGACCCTGCTGCGTGCGCCGCTCTCGCACGGAGGTCACGAGGACTATGAGCCATAGATCCTCACCGTGGGGAATTTCCGGGATGGGGATGTTGCCGCGCATTTAAAACTAATAGGTCCTATAGGACCAATAGGACCTATTTGGAAAGCCTTTCTAATTCCTGATTCATTCGCCCTGTGAGCATGAGCGCGATCATCTTGTAATCGCCCATGAAGGACCAGAGCGGATATTTAAACGTTCTTCTCGACGAGAAAATGTGCGAGCCAGGCGAACCCATAACCCGGAACAAACCCAAGAAAGAACAACCACCATCTTCCGGTTGCGATCAAGTAGATCAGCAGCGCGATCCCCGCCGTCGTTCCAATCAAATGCAGCAAACGCGTCGCCGGCTTGCTGTGCTCCGAAATGTAGAACGGCCAGAACTCAGAAAATGATTTGTACCGCGTCTCGTTCATTGCCAAAGGGCGGAAAAAGCCGCGGGCGTGATGGGTTCTTTTTCAGCCAACTCTAAGTTTTCTTCGACGTGCTCGACGCTGCTCATGCCGACCAGAGCCGTAGTGACTCCCGGCGTCGAACGAACAAACTGAATCGCCGTTTGCGCATCGGTTGCCAATGATCCCAGTGGTTGACGGACTTCCTCGGGAAGTCCTCTTGCAACCCGACCCTGCAACATCGATGCACTGACAACCACGGTGACTTCACTGCGAAACGCTGCCTCGAGCACTGTAACCACCTCGCCATCGATCGTCTCATTCGCGAGCGAGAGCGCTTCGGGCATCGCGAGGTTAAAAGGCAGTTGAATAAAACGAAAACCGTGTTGGTCTCCAGCAATCTCGGTCGCAATCTCAACCATGCGCACGAGCGAATGATGATTACCAGAATCGGGCGTCGCCCGAAAACCATTCCACGTTGCCACACCATAATACGCGAGCTTGCCCTGGCGGCGATTCTGTTCAAGGCGCTCGAACGCAAGCTTCAGCCGTTCATAAAACTCTGACTCCGACACATGTCCAAGCTGTGACTCGGGATTATGGATGTAATAAACATCGACACAATCCAGATCCATATTTCGCAAAGACTGATCGAGTTGATTCTGTAAGTAAGACGGCGTCATGCAATGAGCGCCGCCAACTATATCCTCAAACGAAGCAATACCCGGTTTTACAAAAGTTTCGTTCACATACTCACGCACATTTTGCGGTGGCGCGCCGTCAAAGGGCAGATAACCACCTTTCGTGCACACCACCAGTTCGTCACGCTGAAAACCATGATCGTTTGTGAGTGACTTTAGCGCCTGGCCGATCGAGCGTTCACTTCTCTGAAAACGATAGTTCGCCGCGCTGTCGATAACGTTCACGCCAAGCTGAACCGCACGAACGACAGCGCTTGTGTACTTTGCGTCAGTCGCTGCGTCAGGATTTCCGAGATACGTGCCGATGCCGATCGATGAAAGCGCGAGACCCTGTGCTTCCCGGAAATGTCCATTCGCCGCGCGACCGGCAAATCGGTCGATGTACCGGGCAGTGCCCTCAGTGGTAGCGCAGTTCATTGACATGGTGAGCGGATGTTAACACGGACATTGTACTTAGTGCTTTGTGCTTTGTGCTTGGGACTTGGTACTTTAGCGTTCGAGACAAAATACAAAGAACAAAGTACGAAGAACCAAGATCCAATGTCACTGCGATTGCAATCCTCCCTCGACATCAGCGAGGAAGCTCTTCAGGAGATCTCATCTGAAGCCACCCGGCTGGTTTTTGAGTACCTTACAACGATCTCAGACCGTTCGGTTCGCGCTGAAAATTATGCCGGCAAAACAATCGAGTCGATCGCGACTGAACTGACGACTGAAGGCGTGCCACTCGCGCAACTACTCGACGAATGTCGCGCGATCATGGATCTCAGCCGGCACAACGGTCATCCACGATTCTTCGGCTACGTCGCTTCGCCATCAACTCCAATCGGCGCCTACGGTGATTTGATTGCTTCCGCACTCAACGCAAACATCACCTGTTGGCGTTCCGGACCGGCAGGAACCGAGCTCGAACGAATGGTAGTGCGCTGGCTCGGTTCTTTAATCAACTACGATCGCGACGCGAGAGGTTTGTTGACCAGCGGTGGTTCGATGGCAAACATGATCGCTCTCCTGGTTGGCAATCGCCGCAAGACAGGTGCAGACGCATCAAAGCGCGGCCTGTGGAATTCCGGACCACCTATGACCATTTACGCATCCTCAGAAGCCCACATGTCGATCGCGAAGGCGGCAGACATTTTGGGCTTCGGACGCGATCATGTGCGCCTGATTCCATGCGATGACCGACAACGCATCCGTGTCGATCTCCTGCGTGAAAAGATCGAAGCCGATCGGAGCGAAGGTTTACGACCCTTTTGTGTCGTCGGCAGCGCTGGCACTGTCAACACCGGTGTTGTGGATCCACTTTCAGACCTCGCGTCTATCGCTGCTGAATTCGATCTGTGGTTTCACGTCGACGGCGCTTACGGCGCACCGGGTGTGCTGGACGAACGGAAACGCCATCTCTTCGCGGGCTTGGAGCGAGCTGACTCAGTTTCTCTCGATCCGCACAAATGGCTTTACGTTCCCGTGGATGCTGGCTGTCTTCTTTTCCGTGACACTGCCGCCGCGAAAGCAACCTTTAGTACGGACGAAGCCGATTACATCAAGACTCATGGATACGTCGATGAAGAGGCGTTTGCGTTCTGGGACTACGGGGTGGAACTGTCGCGGTGTTTTCGAGCGTTAAAGATTTGGCTAACGCTGCAATACTACGGCAGCCGTCGCATTGCCGAGGCGATAAGTGAGGATATCTCGCTGGCGGAGTACCTCGGCGAAGTGGTTTCAAACGCCGATGATTTCGAACTGCTGGCGCCTTTGGAATTGAGTATCTGTTGCTTTCGCTACGTTCCAGCCAACCATCTGAGCGAGACCGAACTCGATAAACTCAACGAGCGGATCATGGAGCGTGTGCAGAAAGGCGGTCGCGCTTACCTGTCGAATGCCACGGTGGGCGGACACTTCGCACTGCGCGCGTGTATCACAAACTTTCGCACGACGAAGAACGATATCGACCAAACTATTGCCGCCGTTAGAGAGGCCGCGGAAGATCTCACGCAAAGGCGCAACGGCGCAATGGAAGACGCAAAGGTTTCCTGATTTGTGTTCTTCGTTGCGCCGTTGCGCCTTTGCGTGAGAAATCTTTTCTAAAGACTTTGGAACACAGAACGTACGATCACGAACTGCGCATTGCCTGTGACCTGGCGCGCACCGCCGGGGCTGCGATTCTCGAACAATACGAAGGCCCGCTCAATATCAAACAGAAGAACTACGAAGACGACGTCGAGCCTGTCACCCAGGCCGACATGATCGCTAACGATCTGATCGTGACACGACTGAAGCGCGAGTTTCCTGACGATGGAATCCTCGCGGAAGAATCCGTAGACACAGAGCGACGTCTCGCTAAGTCGCGTGTTTGGATGGTCGATCCACTCGACGGCACTAATGGATTTATCGACGGCAACGGCGACTTCGCAGTTCAGATTGGTCTCGCCGAGAACGGTCAATGCGTGCTCGGTGTGGTTTATCAACCGCTCCCGGACGTGCTTTATCGTGCGGTGCGTGACGGAGGAACATGGATCGAACGCCCCGAAATTCAGCCGGAGAAGGCTACAGTCTCAACCACGACAACACTCTCAGCCATGCGTCTGGCCGCGAGTCGCTCGCACAGAAGTCCACGCATGAACAAAGTAGTTGCTCGACTCGGTTTTGAGGAAGAAGTACAGCGCGGGTCGGTCGGGATAAAAATCGGTTTGCTGGTAGAGCAGCAATGCGACGTCTACATTCATTTGTCACCACGCACAAAGCAATGGGACACCTGTGCGCCGGAAGTTATTTTGACTGAAGCGGGCGGGCGCATCAGCGATCTTTTCGGTTATCCTCTAAACTACAACGTTCCTGACGTACAAAACCGCAACGGGCTCGTCGCCAGCAATGGCGTGGCCCACGATCAGATTATTGAAACACTCGCAACGCTGCTGAATGAGTTTGGCAGAAAAAGAGTATAGGTCCAATAGGGCTTATACTGACCTATATGCGCCCTAAATCCTTTCTCACCTATTTCCTCCTTTGCGCCATACCGCTGCTGTTGCTGGCTGAGCTCAACTACTGGAACGGCACAAGATCCGTTAATTCCACCATCAGCACGATCGCGCAGAACGATCTCAACACGTTTTCGGCCGCGGTCGATGAGCTACTCGATGAGAATCAGAAGAGCATCCTGCAACTGGCGATTGCTCCTCCGGCACGCAACATCGTTACCAACACTGACGTTGAGCTTGCGAGCGGTGACTCCCAACCACCGCTTCCCATTTTGCACCAACTACCCAGGCTAGGCGGATCGTTTCATGACCTGACGCTCTACAATCGCTTCAAAAACCCACTCTGGACTCAACTCGACAACGGTGAATGGGCATATGGCCGCGGGTTTAATAATCCGGTTGTCCCTCAACCGGATGAGCGTGTTTGGTCGCAACAGGGAAACGCTTCATTCGAACAAATTCATGTTCCCTCGGCAACGCTCCAGTATTCAGTGCCGATCCATGACGAAAAAGGCACAAGTGTAGTCGGCGCAGCAGTAGCTGTAATCGATCTCGCCTCAGTGTTTTCCGATGCATCGCGCGGTCTGCAAACAAAGTCGGCTCAGCGGTCAATGATTATAGTGATGGACCGCTCGGGAAACACTCTTTATCGCTCCGATCGATCTCTCGAACGAACACCCATTAATCAGGCGTTGCCCGGCTTCAACTCGATTTCCAGCGCCATGATGGCGAACCAAAGCGGCGTGGACCAGTATCGTTCGCCGTCAGGTGCGAGCTACGAGGTGGCGTATGCACCGCTTCCCCGACTAAATGCCGCCGTGGCAATCGCTCGTAATGGTTCCGATCTTATGTCGACGGCCAGGAAGTGGGGAGTTGTTGGCTTTGGTCTCGCGATTGTGGCTGCACTCGCCGCCGCCTTCATCCTCGAAAGCCACGTGCGCAGAGGTTCCAAAGGAATCGCGCGCGTAACCGAAGACGTGTCCGCTATCGCTAAAGGAGAACTCGATCGTCGCATCATTCTTCAATCAAGCGATGACGCGCGCGGACTCGCCGACAACATCAACGTCGTCACGGAGCGTCTGCGCGCACAGATCGCGCGCGAAGAAGAATCACGACAGTTCGAATCCTTCATTCGGATTTCCGCCATGCTGACGCACGATCTGAAAAATGCGATCGAAGGTCTTTCGTTGACCGTCGCCAACATGGAGCGCCACTTCGACAATCCCCAGTTTCGCGCTGACGCATTGAGAGGACTCACCAGCGCTGCTGATAAGCTGAAAGCGCTGGTGGCGAAGCTCGCGAGACCGTTAACCAGCATGAGCGGAGAACACAAGCGGCCCACGAACATCGATCTCATACCAATTATTCAAAGAGTGCTTGCGATGACCGCAGAACCATCGCGCGGTAAACACACGATTGTCACCCGGCTGCCGCAGAGTCTTTATGCACTGGCGGACCAGACGCGAGTAGAAGAAGTGATTGAAAACCTCGTGCTCAACGCCCTCGAAGCAATGACTGACAAAGGCGGCACACTCACGATTGAAGCGGGTCAAACAGCCGATGGGTCGCCAATGTTTTCCGTAAGCGACACCGGGCGCGGCATGAGTCGTTCCTTTATCGACACGCGACTGTTTCGCCCGTTCTCTACGACTAAGAAAACCGGCATCGGTCTCGGACTGTACACTTGCCGGGAAGTGATCAACGCCAGTGGCGGCTCGATCGAAGTCGATTCAGTCGAAGGCGCTGGTACGACTTTTCGCGTCGTGCTACCATCGACACCAAACGACAGGCGTAACTAAACAAGAAGGGCGCGGCTAAGCTCTTCTGCAAGGCATACCCGTTACGCCCGTTCCTCTGCAGTACTGCCCAGATATTTAATTATCAGGCATACGTGTGCGACTTATCTGTTTGTCTGGAAGCGGTTCGAGAGATGACCAATCAAACCCAGCCAAAAGGCACCGTTCTGGTTGTCGATGACGACGACACAGTTCGTAGTGGACTCTACTGGGCGCTAACTTCTGATTATCAGGTGCTGCAAGCGTCATCTCGCGATGACGCGTGTGCGTTAATCAACGATGAAGAAGTGGACGTGGTGGTGAGCGATCTGCACTTGCCTCCGAACGTTGACGATATCGCCGAAGGTTTGGCTTTGATCGACGTTGCCCGCGCACAGGACCCGCCACTTCAGGTTGTTGTGATCACGGGCAGTAACGCCAAGCGGGCAGCTTTGGAAGCCGTGAAACGTGGCGCTTATGGTTTCTTTGAGAAGCCGCTCGATCCTGCAGAGTTGTTGCACATCGTGAACCAGGCGGCGCGTATGCGTCAGCTCGAGATTGAAAATCGACGACTGCGTGAGGAACTCTCGCGCCCGCCCGGCTTCACACATTTAATGGGAACGAGCCAGGCGTTGGAGCGAGTGTTGAAGCAGGCGAGATCGGTTGCTGCCACTAGCGCCACAGTTTTGTTGACAGGTGAGAACGGCACCGGCAAAGAGATGCTCGCGCGCGCAATTCATCAGGAAAGCCCGCGGACCGATGGACCATTCGTCGCCGTGAGTTGTGCGGCGCTTCCGGAAGCGTTGATCGAGTCAGAGTTGTTTGGTCACGAGAAGGGTGCATTTACTTCTGCGACGCAAACACACAAAGGTCGTTTCGAGCTGGCGGATGGCGGCACGCTTCTTCTTGATGAGATTGGTGACCTCAGCGCCGCGGTGCAGGTGAAACTGTTGCGCGTGTTGCAGGAGCGCGAGTTTGAACGCGTCGGCGGAACCAAAACGCTCACCGTCAACATCCGCTTGATTGCAGCCACTAATCGCGACCTTGAAAAAGAAGTCGCCCAGGGACGCTTTCGCCAGGATTTGTTCTTCAGGCTCAATGTCGTTCCCCTGGTCTTGCCGCCCTTGCGTGAACGTCCGGACGATATTCCAATTCTGGCGGCGCACTTTGCCGCGAAGTCAGCGCACAAGTACGGGCAGCCGACGCCGGAACTTGAACCAGCTCTCGTCGAGATTTTGTTGGACTACAACTGGCCCGGCAACGTGCGTGAACTTGAGAACCTGATCGAGCGTCTGGTGGTTTTGAGTGGTACATCTACGCTCGGACTCGAGTATGTTCCTGAGAAAATGCTGCGCGTTTTGCCGGGAACGTCGCCGGGAGACGAAAGCACGCTGGAAGGCGCGGTGGAGGCGGTGAAGCGCCGCATGATTGTGAGTGCTCTGCAGTCGGAAGGAAACAAAGTTGCCGCCGCGAAAAAGCTTGGCATCAGCCGTTCCTACCTGCACCGGTTGATTAATGAATTTGATTTGTAAGGCTAGTTTTCTGACGCAAAGGCGCAAAGCCGCAAAGCAAAGCCGCAAAGTTAAAGCCGGTGTTTTCTTTGCGTTCTTCTTTGCGCCTTTGCGCCTTTGCGTGAGAAATTGTTCTTGATACTTTGTTCAGTGACGATTAAAGAGAGGCAAAATAATGACTCGAAATCAGAAGATTGCTCTCGGTTGTGGTGGTGCAGGTTGTCTGGGACTAATCGTAGTCGTGATCGCCGGCTGCTTGATCTACTTCCTGGCTTATCGCTCGCCTCGGTCGAGTTATAACTACAATTACAACGTCAGCACGAATCGCAATTCCAATTCGAACGATAATTCCGATTTCTCTTCCAACAGCAACACTAACGACAACGACAATTCGAACTCGACTAACTCGTCCAACTCGTCGTCAAATTCAGCCTCTTCAATGTCTGACGACGACAAGCACCGACTCTATCAAGCCGCAATACAGACTGGTGACCAGGAGTTGATTCGACGCGTCCAGGTCAAACTCGGCTTGATGGATGATGACTATACGCCCGGTGCCAGTTATCAGCAGTTCATTAATGAGCACGTCGGATGGGCGATTGGAAACACCGATTTTATCGGAACGATAAATTCGCCCGACAAGGCGCGGGCTTATGTTAACGAGCACTTTCCTGAGTAGGAATTTTGGACTTTGTGCTTGGTGCTTTGTACTTTGTACTGGTGCCTGTATAACCTAAGCACAAAGCACTAAGTACTAAGTTCAAAGATGGATCCATCTCGCATTCGCAACTTCTCAATCATCGCCCATATCGATCACGGGAAGTCGACTCTCGCCGACCGCCTGCTCGAACTCACCGGAGCTTTGTCAGAACGCGAGATGGAAAACCAGGTGCTCGACAACATGGACCTGGAACGCGAACGCGGCATCACGATCAAAGCACACGCCGTCAGACTCGATTACAAAGCCAGCGATGGCCAGATGTATGTCCTGAATTTGATCGATACACCAGGTCACGTCGATTTTTCCTACGAAGTTTCGCGATCACTTTCTGCGTGTGAGGGCGCGTTGCTGATTGTCGACGCTTCGCAAGGCGTCGAAGCGCAAACGCTTGCAAACACCTATCTCGCAATTGAAAACAATCTCGAACTAATTCCTGTAATCAACAAAATCGATCTGCCGGGCGCAGAGCCAGAGAAGGCCATCGAGCAGATCGAACACTTCATCGGTCTCGAAACTCATAACGCGATTCTTACGAGTGCGAAAACCGGCGAGGGCGTAGGCGACGTCCTCGAAGCAATCGTGCGCGATGTGCCGCCGCCGAAAGGCGATCAAAACGCGCCGCTCAAAGCGCTAATCTTCGACTCCTGGTACGACTCGTATCGCGGCGTGATCGTGTTGTTTCGCGTGATCGATGGCACGATTCGGCCCGGAATGAAGATCCGCTTCTTCAATGTGGGTCGTGACTACCAGGTAGAAACTCTCGGCGTGAATCGACCGACGCCGACTCCCATTGGTGAATTGAGTGCCGGCGAAGTCGGTTTTCTCACGGCGTCCATCAAGGCTGTTGCCGACGTTCAGATCGGCGACACCGTAACGGAGGCTGCGCGACCGACGAAAGAGCCCTTTCCTGGTTACCAGGAGATCAAACCGATGGTGTTTGCCGGTTTGTATCCGATCGATACGGCGCAGTACGAAGAGTTGCGCGACGCTCTCGACAAGCTGCGCTTGAACGATGCGTCATTCTTTTACGAACCTGAATCATCGACGGCGCTTGGATTCGGATTTCGCTGTGGTTTTCTTGGGTTGCTGCACATGGAAATCGTGCAGGAACGTTTGGAACGTGAGTTCAATCTTGATTTGATCACGACTGCGCCCGGTGTTCGCTATGTGGTAACAACAACGGACGGGCAAGTGCTCGAGATCGATTCGCCGGCAAAGATGCCGGATCCGGGTCGCATCGCGAAAATCGAAGAGCCGGTGATTCGCGCCGTTATCCTTACACCCGACGAACATCTCGGCGGCATTCTTCCGTTGCTCGAAGAGAAACGCGGCCTGCAAAAAGGTTTCGAGTACATCACGTCGAATCGTGTGATGCTCACTTACGAATTGCCGCTCAATGAAATCGTGCTCGACTTTTACGACCGTCTCAAATCAGTTTCGCGCGGTTATGCCTCGCTCGATTACAACCTCGCCGGATACTGGGAGAGTGATCTCGTAAAGCTTGATGTATTGGTTGCAGGCGAACCGGTTGATGCATTGTCGCTGATTTTGCATCGCAGCACGGCGCAACCAAAGGGTCGCGCGCTGGCGGAAAAGATGAAACAGTTGATCCCACGACAACTGTTTGAGGTGCCGATTCAGGCCGCGATCGGAAACAAAGTAATCGCGAGAGAGACGGTTAAAGCCCTCGGCAAGAACGTGATCGCCAAATGTTACGGAGGCGACATCACGCGCAAGCGAAAGCTGCTCGAGAAACAGAAAGAGGGCAAGAAACGGATGAAGAAAGTCGGCCGCGTCGAAATTCCTCAGGAAGCCTTTCTCGCCGTCCTCAAAGTTAACGAGTAGGGCTATAAGCACCTCGGAACGTACTGTAGGGGCGGCCCTCCGTGGCCGCCCGTGGTTTGGAATGAATTCGGCTGCAATCACAAACCGCGGCGAACGCGAACTACTCCTATCCTGCGCTCGCACCACAATGAGCGCCTCGACCGCCGCGCACGTCCGACAACTCGCCGCGACAAACATCGACTGGCAATATCTCTTTCTTCTCGCGCGCCGCCATTCGATCGTTCCCCTGGTCTACATTCAACTCGATCGACACGCATCAGATCTTGTACCCTCTGAATACCTTGCCCAACTCAAGAAACACTACCTCGAAAACGTTGCCCGCAACACAATCCTGACTGCCGAGCTCTGCCGTCTGATCACACGTTTTGCCGAATCCAGTATCGACGCAATTCCCTACAAAGGTCCGGTCCTGGCTCTATTCGCATACGGCAACGTCGCCCTACGCCGCTTCGTTGACCTCGATGTGATCGTCAAAAAATCCGACGTTCTGAAAGCACGCGAGATCCTGCTCGCCGAAGGCTACACACCGTCCAAGTCGCTCACGTTGGACCAGCAGGAACTCTTGCTACGCACACAACACAATCTGCAGTTCTCACGAGATAGCCATCGCCTGATTATTGAACTGCATTGGGAGGTCGCCCCACATCTGTTTGCTTCAACAGTGAATTCCGACGAACTGTGGGAGCATCTTGTCGACGTCGATCTCAACGGCGCCAAAGTAAAAACCTTATCCGCAGCCGATCTTCTCTTCTCCTTGTGCGTGCATGGTTCGCGTCATCTCTGGGAACGACTTGGTTGGGTTTGCGACATTGCAGAGTTACTTGCAAGGTACAGTTTCGATTGGCCCACACTGCTGAAACGCGCGTCGGAGGCTGATAGCGATCGCATGTTCCTGCTGGGGTTGTATCTCGCCGAACGTCTTTTGGAAGCTCCGCTCCATGCCGCAGTAAAGCAGCGTTGCGACGCTGATGCTCGTTTGGAATCACTTGCCCAAAACGTCGTCGAACATCTCTTCAACGGTCCGACACACGTGCCGGCAACGTCGCGTGAGATCTTCAAATACAACATCGGTGTGCGGAAAACTCTCGGCGCTCGTGCACGTTATCTCGTTTACATGCTGCGTCCCACCGACAGCGATCTTGGTTCTCGTTCTCTGCCCCAGAGCTTGAGCTTTGTGTACTACCTCGCCCGCCCTTTCCGCCTACTCAAACGGGGCATGTTTCATTCGAAAATTTGACGGAATTTTTTTCACATGTTAGCTTTCACAGTAACCAAGGCGGTCAGTCGCCCGAGCGGATCCCCGCTCAACACGCTAAGGATAAAGGCATAAAGATTTGAAACGCACAGTTTTCTTTCACTATGCGAAACGCATTACTTTGAGCGTTTTGCTGTGCTTTGCGGCATTCATCGTCTCAATCGCGCAGAAACCAGCGACTGCGCCAGCGGGTACAAAGCCAGTCGCGAAAGATGCCAAACCGGCGGAGACAAAAGCCGCGGCCAAACTTCCGTATGTGCTGACAGTCAGAACTCGTCCGATCCTGAACATCTCGCTCAAGGCCGAAAAGGCCAAAGTGTCTGAGGTGGCGCAGGAACTTTCGAAGAAGTTAAAGACACCGATATTTCTTGGTCCAGAACGACAGAATGAGTTGCTGACAGTGGAGTTTAGTGAACTGACACTCGAGCCTGCTTTGCAGTTGCTGTCGCCAACCGTTTACGTCGATTACGAGATCGATACCGGTTCAGGCGCGCCGCCAAAGCCACTCGGCATTTTCTTTTACGATGCGAATCAGGCCGAGCCACCGGCGAGTGCAGTGGTGAATGGATCAAATCAGTCCATGTTAGTCGAAGGCAATACTGAAGATGGGGTTGAGCCAGAGGCTGTGGAAACGAAGAAAGAGGAAGAACCTCTCCGCGTCGTTTACGAGAACCATCTGATGTCTGTTAAAGCCAAGAAGCAGCCATTGTCTTTAGTGCTGCTGAAGATTGGCGAAGAGCTCGGTATACCGGTTGACATTCAAAACCAAAACATCTCAGTTGTTGATACCGAAATCTCAAAACTCCCTGTGGAGGATGTAGTTCGGCAACTGTCCCCCCATATTCGGCTATTCGTCCGAGCCGATCTTACACGCGCCGAAAAACGAGCTTTGCGTTTGGTTCTCGCTGAACCGCCGAAAGTGGCTCAGTGATAACTTGATGTATGATTGACGGCTTGAATCGAAGCTTGGCCCACTTTTATGTTGCCATGAATCGATCAAGAACATATATTGACCAACATTGACTCGAGGAGGCGGCAAAACTTGGCTAAGCAAAACGAGATTATCAACGAAGATATCGCTGGTTTGCACAGTGGGAATGGTGTAAGCGGGGAGTGCAGCGAAATTAAGAAGACGTTTGTCGAACCGACAATCTCTGTTCCTGTTGATGTTCTTGAAGCAACTACGTTCTTTCAGGCGGCTACCAGCGGCGCGACCAACTAAAGAAATAGAATTTCGGTTGCATGGAAGTTTTTCAGGTCTTTGACCGGCCGGCGCCACAGGGTTTTTATTCGGTTGCCGGTCGGTTGCTATTTGTCGAGAGCATCGATCCAGAACTACGCAGCGTGATCGCACAGCTCTTTGCCGGATGGCTACTTACTCCCGTCCCAGTCCCTCATCGATCGCCCGACATTCGGATTAATTTTTCTTGTGGCGAAACACCCCAGGAAATCCCTGGTGACCTGAACCACTTTGAAATTGCCGACGGTGGCAAGTGCTACACGCACGGCGCCGATTTGTATCTGGTGCTCGGCGGTGCGCTGATCCATCTCCAACAGGGCAGTCCTGTCAACGTGGATGTTTCGTTTACGAAACTGCCTGATGCCAGAGATCCAGTGTTGGCCAGAGCTGCGTCGTTTACAGTTTGTGCGGCGTTGCGTCGCTTTGGATCCTTCGAGCTTCACAGTGCCGGAGTAGTCGATCCACAGAGCGGCAAGGGAGTGCTGATCGTTGGTCTTTCGGGCAGCGGTAAGTCGACCCTCGCAGTACAATTAGCGAGGGCTGGTTGGTCGTATCTTTCTGACGATGAGTTGCTGCTGAGTCTTGTGGATGGAGCGGTTGAAGCGCGGGGTTTTCGCAGTTTTTTTGCCATCAGCACCGGCAAAGAGAGTGACCCTTTCAAGCAATGTTTTGAGCCCGATACAGTTTTTGGAATACAGCGAACCACCCAGGCAATACCCGGTTTGCTGCTCTTTATGCGGCTCAACCACGAATCCAAATCCCGGCTGACCAAACTGACGCAAACTGAGACAATGATGCGTTTGATCCGAGCATGTCCGTGGGCCACTTACGACACTGCTGTTGCCAGTGCTAATCTCGAAGTACTTTCGGCGCTCGCGCGACAAGCCATCGGTTTTGATCTCGCTGCCGGTCGTGATTTGCTCGAGCCGGATGTCGCGTCAGATTTGTTATCCAGTTGCACACGGCAGAATTGATGGACACGGCTTTGCGCGAAAAGATCTTCATCTCATTCTCACCGGGCTTTAGCCCGGTGTAGGGAGTCGATATCTTTCTCAACCGTTTCAACGGTTTGGGGCCGGGCTCGTGTTCTAACGGTGGTTCATACGGCTCTGATGTTATGACACTGAAAACCGTTGAAACGGTTCATAACCGGCCCTGCTAGAAACACCGGGCTAAAGCCCGGTGTGAATGAGAGGTAAAGCCGGGTGTGAATGAGACGTCGCCCGGTGCGATTTAGACGTGGTTTTTTTAGCGCAAATTTAATGGACACGGAGACTTCTTTTGATGGTAATTATGGGCCACGCCGTCTGAGCGTGGAGCTCGCCAACATCTGCAATCTTCACTGCAGCTACTGCTTTCGCTCCGACGAGAATCTTTACACTTCACACGCCGAATTCTTTCCACTTGAATTGCTGCGACGAGTAATTAGCCAAGCTCGTGCGGCTGCGAATGTCACGCGCATCAACTTTACCGGCGGTGAGCCGACTCTTCATCCACAATTCGAGGAAACGCTGCGCACCATTCGTGAAGCTGGTCTAACGGTCACCTTCGTTACTAACGGCTGGCATTTCGAACGCGTTTGGCCCGCGCTCCAGGCGAATCGTTCTGCCGTCTCGCACGTTGCTTTCAGTTTGGACGGAGTGACGCGTGAAGATCACGATCGCTGGCGCGGCAATGGGTCCTTCGATCGTCTGGTGCGTGCGTTTACTCGTTGCTACATGTCGAAGCTTCCGTTTGGAATCAAGATCGTGATTCGTCGTGATCTGGTGGACCAACTCGAACAGATTGCTATCTTCGCCGCGCGAATGGGTGCTGCGTCGCTACACTTCGCACACGTGATGCCGACATCGGATGCCGTTGCGGGTGCTTCAGCGCTGACGCTGGACGAGCAACGCGTTGTCGAGCAGGAGATCGCGATTCTTGCGCGCATCTTCAAAATGAGTATCGGCATCGATGTTGGTTACTACAACATCGACGACACTCGTCCGCCGTGCGCTCCACTTGCTGGTGTGAGCATGAACATCGATTTCCGCGGCCGGCTATCGCTGTGCTGCAATCTGTCAGGCTTTCGTGGTGCGGCTGAGGAAGCAGACGTGGTTGCGGATTTAAATGTTGAGTCGTTCGCTTCGGCTTATGAGAAGTTTAAGGCTCTGGCTGTTGCACAGTTGCAAAAGAGACAAGAGACGCTTGCGGCGCTCCGCGCGCAAGCAGCGACGCCTGACATTTACACCGGATCGCCTTGCCTGTTTTGCCTGCAAAGCTTCGGGAAGATTCCCTGGCACCAGCACGCCAGTGTTGAATAGGTCCTATATTGGTGATCGAGAACTTCAGAGGCTTTTTGCCGGTTGATGCTGTAGTAGTTGATGGACGGCCGGGATTGTGGTGGATGGACATGTCAGGCGTCAGCCTGGCCGAGCCCTTTTTTCAACAAACAGTCGAGCGCGCGAAGTCAGATAACCGTGATCGCCGTGAACTGTTCACGGAATTCGATGTTTTGCTGCAACTTGAGAAGCAGCTCGACAGCGTGCAACCCAGTGGATTCATCTTCCACTCCTCACGTTGCGGTTCAACGCTCGTCGCCAACGCCTGCCGCGCGGTCACGAATTCCATCGTTCTCTCGGAAGCAAACGCTATTGATAAGCTAATCGCCAGATTCATCACTGATGCCGGCGATGTTAAGACCTCACTCTACTCGGTCTTTTTGCGTGGGGTGGTCCATGCCCTGGCCCAGCGTCGCACCGGTAACGAGCAACATCTCTTCATCAAGTTTGCCTGTTGTAGCTTCTCCCAAATCGAACCCATCAGACGCATTTGGCCGAATGTGCCATGGCTCTTTCTTTACAGAGATCCGGTGGAAACAATCGTCTCCAATCTCAAAGATGTTCCGCCATGGCTGGTCGATAACAACCGGCGCGTGCTGGCTTCGATAATCGGTGCCTCGGCCGACGAAGTGGCGGAAATGCGGCTGGATGAGCTGTGCGCAAGGACAATCGGAAATCTCTTCTCAACCGCGCATCGCCTTGCGAACGACAACAGCATGTTGCTTAATTACACACAACTGTCAGTACCTGTAATATCCAGTGTGTTGAAATTTTTTAAGGTCAGCCCCTCGACAAACGAACTGGAGAAAATCGCGCGTACGAGTCAGACTTACTCGAAAGAAGCTTCGGGGACGCGTACGTTTATCGCTGATGCAAGTGCGAAACAGAAACTCGCTTCCAGCGAAGTGCGCGAGGCGGCAGCAAAGTGGGCGAATGAGTCTTATGCACTTCTCGAGCAGAAGCGTTTGGAATTAAGTGAGCAATTGGGTGATTAATCATGACGTCAACTAACCTTAGCCCGGGTAAACATGTGGTCGTAACGGACTTCGACGGCGGCGAAGGAATACTCGTAGATCTCAATACAAAAAAATATTATCAACTGAACGCCACCGCGATGATTGTTTGGAAGGGCCTTGAAAAAGGCAAAACGATGCGCGAGATCGCGGCCGACATTACTTCCAGCTACGAAGTTGCACTTGATAAAGCTCAAGTCAGCGTGGAACGAATCGTTGATAATTTCCAAACTTACAAGCTTCTTACCGCAAAGTGAGCGACGCCTCTTCGTTAAGTACGCGATTTTGACAGTCGCTCTCTTTGGGCCCCTTCTTTGGGCGTTTCTCTTTGTTCGCAATCTGTACCCGATAGCTGCCTGGAATGTGATGATGGCGGGAGGCGATCTGGAACGCGGACGCAGCTACTGCATTCTGCGAGGTGAGACATTTTCGGGACAGACAGTGGATGTCGCTCCGATCCTATTGACCGATGCGTTGTACAGTCGCACCTGGACCATGGTCAATGCGACTATCGACAATCAAAGCTTCAAACTCAAGTCGATTCATCCGGCAAACGAAGAGATGCTGCGACACTATGGTGGGGTTGAGAACCTGCCGCCGGGCGCACGAGTGCCGGATCTACTCAAGGTTTGGGGTGAGCTCTACAACATGCGACAACCAGAGTCGTCACCAAACCGGCTCAAAGCAATACGGCTGGATATGTACCGCTGGGAAAGTGGTCGCTATTCCGATTACGACAAATTCGTAACATCGTGGCGCCAAGAACTATAGATGCAATTGTAAATCGCGTTGTTCCTTCCAGCTCTTTTGCCCTGGGTGTCGTGCGCTCCATTGTGCACGGCACGTTTCTGATCTCAATTCTCTTCACTTCTTTCTCCGCGCTTGGTTCGCTTCCGCCGACAATTCTTCGTCCTACCGGCGTGATGAAACTCTTGCCGTGGAGTTTTTACGATCAACTACAAACGCCCTCGGGAATGCTGATTCTGAAAATCGTAATGGTGCTGTCGCTGATCTTGAGCACCATCGGATTGGGCTCGAGAATCTCAACAAAGACTTCGCTCCTACTCGTGGTTTTTTATCAGGGACTTTTGCGTAGTTTCGGACACTTCAATCACGACGAGATGATCGCAATCTACTTCATGGTAGTGCTGGCGTTCACGCCGTGCGGTGACGACTTTTCGATCGACAGCTGGTTGAGGAAAGTTAAGAAAGAACGGCCGGCTTTTGCCTATGCCTATCCGATCCTGCTGATGCAGTTGTTGATGGCGTGGACCTATTTCAGCTCTGCGTTAATCAAACTTCGCGTAGCGGGACTGAAGTATCTGAGCCAGGACAACCTGCCGGCGCTTGCGATCTTTCACTCACTCGACAATCTGCACGACACGAGCTTCAAAATCGCGTTCTGGTTGCCGCAGGTGAAACAGTACTTGCCGTATGCTGTCGGGTTTGTGCTCATCTGGGAGTTGCTTTTTCCGCTCGCAATTTTCTGGCAGCGTATTCGCTGGTGGATATTGGGTGTTGGGGTAGTTTTCCACCTTTCGACTCTTTTCGTAATGAACATCTTCTTCCCGCATCAGCTCGCGATGTACCTCCTGTTCGTGAACTGGGATCGCTTGAAAGTTTTCGCCACGGATAAACACGGATTTTTTCGTTGACGCTAACAAGGACGCGTGATAGGTTTGCTCCGCTTGTAACCATTCGGACATCGCCCACGACTAAATAACATCGCCCACAAAATTTTCGCTCGTTCCCCCATTAGGAGAAGAATAGATGCTTAGGTCTTATCAGAGATCTTTGCTGCGCACCGTTGTCTCGGCTCTGATGGTGTTGGTTTTCGCTGTTACCAGCCTTCCCGCGAGACCTCGTACTCACGGCCCACTCGAGATCAGCGCAGTCAAGGAAGGGGCGGGCTATTCGCCAGTTAGAGGCAACGGCCTCAACTACTCCTTCTATCGTGATTTACGACCGGCTGGTCGGCCCAAAGATACGAACGATAATGCGACCGACTTTATGTGGGTTGTGAGCGAGGGGGAAGGAATCGACGGCCAAATACTGGGAGCACCGGGAGCGGAAAATCTTTCGAGTCCGCTACAACAAAACGCCAACTTCGTTGTTTCGTTGGTAGCGCCGTGCACTGGCGCG
>DASYSD010000021.1:0-29722 GCA_036003745.1 Pyrinomonadaceae bacterium | reverse complement strand
GATAACTCAGAGGATTCTTTCTGAAGTCTCGCCGCGGCATTGAGCGAGTTGGAGGAAGTTGATCCACGGAGGTCTGGCGCGTGCGGCGAGCACTTTGGAAAGAAGTGCGTTGGACGAAACCGCGGGGTGGAACTATGGAGATTCAATCAACGGGTCATCTGCGCGATAGCGGGTGGTGGGAAGGATTCGTGATCACAAATGTGGACCGATGAAGAGAAAGCCGGCTCGCTGGTTCGGATGAGCACAGAGATTGGGACTGCCACCCCCTACTTTGCAGTCTGAGAACACAGACCTCCGCGTAACCAAGGTCAGCGCCAAGTAAAGGATTGATGATTGATGGCATGTGTCAGAGAGCCGTTCCCTCACGATGAATCGATCGCCTGAAATACAATCGCAGACGCTGGCTGATTGTGCGGCGCACTATTGTTAGTCAGCCCTGCCAGAGGTGAAAGGAACTTCATGGTGCCGGTGCGACAAGCCGGGCATTGTTGCAGCGAAGTACCGTTGACTGTTTGATAGAGAGATTGATAGTCGCGGGGCGGAGCTTCAATAGCCTGAGCTGTTGTGTTCAGCAACTGGCGACAACGTTCCAATTGCGCAGCGCGGCGGCGGTTGGCAAGCAGGCCGAACTGACGAATACGTTGAAAGCCGCGTGGCAGCACGTGTAACAGGAACCGGCGTATAAACTCTGCTGCACTGAGAGTCATGGTTGACCGCAGCTGGCCGTGACGGTTATCTCTCCAGCTAAACGTAACCTTGCCATCCTTTAATGACAGGAGCCGATGATTCGAGATCGCCACCCGATGAGTGTAGCGACCGAGGTAAGCCAGCACCTGGGCTGGTCCACCAAAGGGTGGCTTGGCATACACCCACCACTCGCGCGTTCGCACACTGTTGAGCAGTTGCTTGAACGCGGTCGGTTTCGCCAGGAATGCGCATGCGCTATGAAAGCTGAGTTTGCCGTTCTCATAAGCGCATTCAAGTCCCTGCAGGAATAGACGGCGGAACAGTCGCGCCAGCACATTCACTGGTAAGAAGAAACCGCGCCGACAACTACGCCAGCCTTCGCCATCGACTGACAGCCCACCACCCGGAACGACACAATGCAGATGTGGATGATGACGCAATGTTTGGTCCCACGTATGCAGTACGGCCAGAAAGCCGACGTCCGCACCGAGGTGTCGCGGGTCTGCAGCGATCGTTCGCAGAGTCTCCGACGCTGCGGCGAATAACAGGTTGTAGACGACTCTCTTATTCTGCAATGCCACCGAAGCAAGTTGCTCCGGTAAGGTGAAGACCACATGGAAGTACTCCACCGGCAAAAGGTCAGCGAGCCGTGCTTGCAGCCAACGAGCCTTAGCCAGTGACTGACACTTCGGGCAATGACGATTGCGACACGAGTTGTAAGCGATACGTTGCTGGCCACACGCATCGCATTGCTCAACATGTCCGCCCAGACTGGCGGTCCGACAGCGCTCGATGGCGCGCATCACGCCCCGCTGCTCTGGCGACAACGAGTGCGTGAGTCGAAAGTCGTACCCGTACTGGCGGAAGATGTCGGCCACCTCTAACGGTGGTCGCATGTCTACGACTGCTCGTCGTCACTAAACGCCAGAAACTCGAGTGGACTCGGGGCAGCACGCACGGCGCTGGTTGAAACATAAGTGTAAAGCTGCGTTGTCCGTAGACTGCGGTGCCCAAGCAGCATCTGAATGACCCGCACGTTCTGACCTGCTTCCAGCAAGTGAGTGGCGAATGAATGACGCAAAGCGCGAACAGTAACAGGCTTCTTCACGCCGGCAGCCACGCCCAGTCGCTTACACATCTCGGCGACGCGATGCCGACTAATCGGTTGCTTGGGGTGCTGACCAGGGAACAGCCAGTTGGTCGGTCGTTCCTGTTGCCAATATTGTCTCAGCACCTTGAGCAAAGTTGGCGCGAGCATCACGTACCGATCTTTCTGCCCCTTGCCTTGCCGGATGCGGATCACCATCCGCTGCGAGTCGATGTCAGTCAGGCGCAATTGCACCACTTCTGAGGTTCTTAGACCACCTGCATAGGCAGTCATTAACAGGGCCCGGTACTTGAGACTGTGAATCGAATCGAAGAGCTGTTTGACTTCTGTCTGGCTGAGCACGATTGGCAAGCGTCTCGGCTGCTTTGGATGAGGAATACGCGTGATGGCCCACTCGCGCTGTAGGGTAACGCAGTAAAGGAAGCGCAGGGCACAGACCGTTTGCGTGAGATAACTCGAGGAGACGTGGCGTTCGTTGACCAGATATACTTGGTACTGACGAATCTCTTCCGGTCCGAGCAACTCCGGCGACTTGCCGAAATGCCGGGCAAAGTGTTTGACGCAGTCGATGTAGATCCTGATGGTGTCCGCTGATCGGTTGCGTATCCGCAGGTCGTCGATCATGCGTTGACGAAGAGTAGTCATGGGAAGCTCCTTTCAGAGGCGAAATGTTCGTTTGGCGACAAACATTATGCTCTGTTGAAGGGAGCTTTCCGCTATTGAACGCGCCGACTAGATGAGTTCAGATAAATGCAAAAAACTTGCAAGCTTACCGCGTAGCGGTTTTGTCCAATCGCAATTATGTTCCGGCGCATGCAGCGTGACATCGCTTTCTCAGATGGCGCGACGCGTGTCTGGCCAGGACATAATTCTCGATTATCGGATGACCGTCCAATTCGTGTTCAATCTCTGACGGAAAGGGTGTATTCGCGCACTTTATCAACGACAGCCAAAAGTGAATCGGCAGAAAAGCAACGATCTGAAAGCCCCAACTCAGCAACGCGATGTTTAGGCTTCTGTCGCCTAATTATTTCTTCTTGTGCCTTATCTACCTGAAGCAAATCAATTTCGTCACGATGATTCACGAATAGCATTATATGTTCCGTATCACGTAGGGTATTACTCAACCTCTTTGTCACTTTGTCGGTGGCCCCGCCTACCGCTACTTGGTATGGTCTATCCTCAGTTCTGATCGCGGAATCCTGAATTCGATCTTGTTCTTCTAACTGCGCAACAAGAGAAGGTCCAAGCACACCCTTAATTTGGTGCGACAATTCAAGCAAATCACGGGGCGTAGGATTCTCAGGCCAATCTAAACCTTGTACTCCAAGACCCTCAAGCATGGCTTTCGCGGCTGACAAGACCTGAGGCAAGTTCTGTTCAAAGTCATCCGGGAAACCCTGTTGTTGGAGCGCAGGCCTTCCTGCCTCTAATAATTTTGCGGTCTGCTCAGCGCTCGTTTTTCGACGGGCCATTATGGAGAAACTGGTGGCCCTCGCCATTTCATCATGCAAATTTCGCAGGTGGTTTGCTACATCAATCCTTTCGTTACCAGACAGTAGCAACGCCTGCCACATAAGGCCATCTCTTGTGGTATATGGAGGTATGCAGAATCGACCAACACGTCTGACCAATATCTCATCAAGATCGTTTCTATCCCTGCTCGTAAGCAACTCGCGGATTATGACATCTGAGATTACGTGACGAACATTTAGCGTATTCAGAGCGTGAATAGTTTGACCCGCGATTGCCTCGTCTGCTCGGCATAGTTTTACATAAAAACTTGTATCAAAATAAACAGTGCATTGGCTCATACTTCATCCTCTTAGGTAACTTCTAAATTTCCACGCATACTTAACGAAGTGCGCATCGTCGCCAATCTCGCAATTAACGCTTGTATGAACTGCTGAACTTTCGGCGGTTCTGCATGTATCCGACGCTTATTCATGACGGAACAAAAAAGAGTATCCTGAATAGACCTTAATATAACGCACAACTGGAAATCTAAACATTACTACGGGAGGAGCGATGTCGATCTTCAAGCCCACTCTTTTCGAAGACTTTGAGCATAAAGGGCATTGGTGGCTGCCTGAGAATCCAGATAGAAGAGTTAGCGGTACGCTCACTTACAAGAGTGGCGAGGACATTACTCTTGAGTTGCTTGGCTCACTTCGGGAGCCGGATGACAGGCGAGAGGAACAGGACTTCAACCCAAGGATTATTCTAGGAATTAGCAGCGAAGGGAGGCCGCTTACTCTTTTTCAAACTTACGAAATCGGAGGCGGGTGGAGTTCTACGGGAGTGCGCAGTCAAACCATGGTAGTTGATTACCTATTCTTAGAAGAGCATTTCACAACATCCAAAGAAATGCGGTTTTCTTCTGCATATGTCACTTACACTTATTTGGAAGAGTGGCTTGGTAAGTTACCGTTCAAAAATGACTTGCTGAAAAATGGGGATGAAGGTTCATGGAATTGGAAGGCGACCTTTATTACGCCTCCAAGCTTCGAGGCTAATGTTCCCTCGCTGCATGCGAAGATTTCTGAATTCCATGGCCACAGCAGCAAGGGCGGAGACGCTTTCAGAGAATTGGTTTGGGGGCACACAGCATCCTTAGTCATAAGACCAGATGCAAAACAAGATTTCGATTGGTATTACAAGATACAGTTTGAGCTTAGAAACTTGCTGTCAGTTTTGATAGGGACTCCCGTCTTTTTAAAAGAGATCAGATATGTTCGTGAGAACGAAGAGGCAGAGGATGAACGTGATAAAAGGAACATCGCCTATCTATACTACAGACAGCCAAACCAAGTTGTGAAAAGAAGGTTTCATCCCACCGAAATAATTGTACCTTTGAAAAAAGTCGAAGATCGGATAGATCAAATCTTAGAAGCTTGGTTTTCAAAGCAGGAGTTGCTCGGACAGGCTTACGAATTGTTCCTCGGAGCAGAATACAACCCAAGTCTGTATCCGCATCTACATTTCTTGAGTCTGATGCAAGCGCTAGAAACGTATCACCGGCACGCCAGCGCCGGGAAATACCTCCCTGACACTGAATACGAAACCGTTAGAAAGTCACTGGTCTCTGCTATCCCGGCGGGAACACCGAGTTCTTTAAGAGATGCCCTCAAGAGTCGAATCAAGTACGGAAACGAATTCTCCTTAAGAAAAAGGTTGAGTGAAATTCTCGCGGGAATCAGCCATAACAACCAAGAGTTAATTGCTCCTAACATCGCTACCTTTATATCTAATGTAGTTGATACTCGAAATTACTTGACGCATTATGGCGATGAGTTGAAAGAACAGACACTGGAAGGCGCTGACCTTTTTAACGCGAACCTGAGATTGAAGACTTTGCTGACTATCCTCTTGCTAAAAGAACTAGGAATCAACGAAGAGTTGATTTCTGAACTCGTCTCAGCGCACGGGCATTTCAGACGCGACTTTGTTAGAAGTGTTGACTTCGATTAGTGGTCAGCTGTTGCATTTCTAATGCTCGTCGTCCAAGCGGTAACAGCCCGTTCGCCTTCTCATGGGGTAGTTGCCGCGACTCTGATACGGCCCTTTAAGGCTTCTTTGAGTTCCTGAATGTTTTCATCCTCGGCATGAGAATCGAGCCACTGTAAGAGTTGCTCGGCTTCCGTTGAGGATTCGATATGTTTAATCAGTTCTGCAAAATTCTTGAGGTCATTTTTTGCGATAAGGTTGATGTAGCTTTTTAGTGTGCCTCTTGTGGCATCTAGCATTCTTTCGTACTCAGATTCGCCTGCAACGTCGATGCGAGAACCATGAACGACGCTGGATCGCAACTTGTAAATCCACAGAATCTCTGCGGGATGCACAAATGAGTCCCCAACCAAAGACTGAATAAGAACCATTCTGTAAGCGATGCGCTCACCTTTTCGAATTTCCTCTTTAGCGCATAGTAATGACTCCATCGCTGTGCACAGCAGACTTACTCTTTGGTCGTAGTCCTCATGTTCCACCGCAATTCCAAGCCAATGCACAGTCCTGCGGACTCTCGCCTTAAAGTCCTCCCCTAAACCAGCTGATTGGGTTAGGACGAGATCGGCATAGCCTACATATTCCGTATCATGCTGTTCGGAGTAATCCAAGTTCCAAGACCCCTGCAACTTGTGGACGCCCCGTTTTATCCGTGAGGGTGCGCATTCGCGAACAACATTGTGCGGTGAGAGTCTGAACTTCAATTGACGTTCGTGCGTAAACCTTCTTTTGGAGAACCCTATACGTAAAGCATGCAACGCATGCTCAGCTTTCCTCCTAGCTCGCTCGATAATCAGCTGCGGGCTATTGCCAATCTCTTTAACAACGATTACGGTTTTGTCAACGTACATGTGAAGCAAGTCTCTCCACATCTCGTGTTGTCCGAAGCCCCAAGCTAGCAATTGATCCTCGCTGAAGGTACGCAGCTTGCAGTCGCCCAGGACTATTTCCTGGGAGCCAACACTTAAATACTCGACGGGTATTAAGACCTCGTGATCGGCAAGAGGCTTAATCAAGCTGGCGATAAAGTCTTCAACTCGGTGATTGAGTTTCGAGAGATCTTTCTTGAACTCGCGCTTATTGACGAACACTTCACATTCAAGACGCCACAATTGGTCTTTCAGTTCTTTGTCAGTAGCGTATTCGACTTCGGGCTCGCTGCGGAGTAAACTCAGGTTATGCTCATAACGTTCAGCCTCTGGACCACTAAGGACCAAGGTGGTATGCCCCGCAACCTTCAACTCTTGAGTAATGAGATCCTCAGGAATACGAGCCCACACTTCAGCCGCAAACGAAGGGGTGTCTTCAGCCCCTTTCGACTCAATTAGCGATGATTTGAAGTGTTGTTTTAGAACCTTTGCTAGTTGCTTATGCATCGACGGTCATGCGCCTAATACAAACTTAAGCTCTCGAACCTCTGGGATTCGTAAGTTTCATCTATTTGCTCACTTAGAGCTTGCTTTCTTCCGCCATCAGTTTACTGCCTCGGTAGCATCGAGAACTAGCTCTGGCGATTCCATTGCCTTCGGCGCCGCCAGCTTTTCGAGCCCGTCCGTATTGAATGCATCAAGCGCTGCCGCGGCGCGGCGGGTTGTTTCTATGTTCGCGTTGACGTACCGATAGGTTGTATTCGCTTGCGTGTGGCCCAACACCCGGCCAACTTCTGGTAATGGAAGATGCGCGGCGACTAGCCGTGTCGCAGCAGTGTGGCGGAGATCGTGAAAACGGAGGTCTGACAAGCCTGCCTTGCTGCGAACGGATGTGAAACTCTTCTTTACGTTGTTCGTGAATCCAAACACAAGTTCGTCTTTGATCTTCGGTGACGCCTCCCAGAGCTTTTCCATTTCGATAACGAGTCGCGTCGTCAATGACACCTGGCGTTCTTTCATAGTCTTGGTATTGAAAGCGCGAATTGTTAAGACTCGTTCTTCAAAATCAACGTCGCCCCAAGTTAGCCCGAAGATCTCACCGCGTCGCATGCCGGTATCGAGCGCACAAATCAGGATCGGTCGAAGATGTTTTTGATAACGATTATCACAAGCGGCGAGCAACCTCAGTTCTTCCTCGCGAGTTAGGATACGTTCTCGCTTTCGCTCATCCGCGACGCTGATTAACGAGTCGCCGCTACGCATCGGATTGCGCAGAATCCAACCCTCGCGCTCTGCAATGTTCAAGAGTCGTCGTAGTTTCTCCAGTTCTCGATTGACGGCAGCGACGCTCCGCTGTTTCTTAGCCTTCGTCTTGGTCGCTAGTCGTTCGGCGCGAAATTCGCGAATATCGCTGTGGGTAATGCCGCGGAGCTGCCGTCTGCCGAAATGGTCTTTTAGAGCCTTTACAGCGGCCATGGCTGGCGAGATGCTCCGGACGCCTGCTACCTTCCGTCCTTCAATGTACTCAGCGGGCTTGAGGTATTCCCTCTCGAAGTACGTTGCGAGATCAAGAAACGTCATGTGCTCTTTCGCAAGTGAGCGTCCTCCCGTCTTATCGACTTCGGCGAGAAGCTGATGGACTAACTCCTTCGCATGTATCTTGCTCCCAGCTCTTCGCTGGCGATCGTGGCGCTTGCCAGTGACTGGATCGGTGTAGGTGACGCGCGCCCACCATGTGGCTGTCGCTCCATCGCCTCGACCTTTTCTCTTGACGACTGATCCTGCCCGTGCTCTCATTTCGATAATTCCTTTCGCACACACATTCGCACACATTTTGGATGTGACTGCGAGAGAATAGCAGAGTCGTCAAGTTAGACTTGATTTCGTTTTTGGCCAATGAATACGGGCCTGCTAAGCGGAGAATGATAATTGAGGATATCGCGTGATAAAGGTCGAATTACGCTTCACACGCGAGGGGTCAGTAGTTCGAATCTACTAGCGGGCACCAGGATACTTATGAGCGGGCGACGATAGTCGCCCGCTTTTCAGATCAAATACACCTCTGAACAAACTTGCAGATCGCGTTCGTAGTTGCATTATTGGTGGCGTCGTGGGTGACGCGCTGGGCGGACCGTTTGAAGGACGGCGTGGGCGACATCGAGCGGATTGCTAATGAATTCGCGCGCGGCGTTTGAGAAAATTCATGAGCATGGAAGAACAGCTAACCGAGAATCTGTTTTCTTACGGAACTCTTCAGTCAGAAGAGGTTCAGATGGCCACCTTTGGTCGTAAGCTGGAAGGCAAGCGGGATGCGTTGACAGGATTCCGGCTCGTGATGATAACGATCACGGACCAGGACTTTGTCGTTAAGAGCGGTACGGCAGATCATCGTAATCTCCAATACACTGGCAACTCGTCTGACTCTGTCGAAGGCACCGTACTCAAACTCACCAGACAGGAACTCGAACAGGCTGATGCATATGAGCCTCAAGGCTACAGGCGTGTGAGGGCACAATTGAAGTCTGGCGGAGACGCGTGGGTATTTGTGTATCAACCCTGAACTCTGACGAATAGACTCACCAACCTTTATTCATGAGAATCGCTGTATCCGGCACACACGGCGCAGGAAAGTCGACATTGATCGACGAGTTTTTGCGCCTGCATCCGGAATTCGCTCACGAGCCTGAGCCGTACACGGTCCTGGTAGAGGAATACGGTGAAGAGTTTTCTGCTGAACCGTGCGTCGAAGGTTTTCTCAAGCAATTAGAGTTCAACATCGAGCGCCTGCACGCACACACATCAGCCGAGCACGTGATTTACGAACGGTGCCCTCTCGACTTTGTCGCATACATCCACGCACTGAGTCCGGAAAGCACTGAAACGCTACTCGACGACGTGTCTGAAGCACTGAAGCATCTCGATCTGATCGTGTATTTGCCATTCGACGGCGCCGGTGACGAAGACGAGTTTCCGAAACTGCAGCGAGCAGTGGACCACATCCTGAGTTCTATCTTTAGAGAAGATGAGTTTGGGATTATGAGCGGAACGAAGGCGAAGGTTGTTGAAGCAGAAGGGTCAACAGCTCAGCGTCTAGGAATTCTTGAAAATGCGATGCTCGGAGAGGGGCGGCCACGGAGTGCCGCCGCCCCTACAAAAAAGGATCCAAGCGGTTAATGAATATCAAACACGCAGCCCGGTGACGCCTCGCATAGTATGACGTCATAACTGTCCAACAACGGCATCGCAAGTTCTTCCAGTTCGTTCTTCCACAACTCGCCACCGTAAAACGCGTCCTTCATTCGATCGCGTTCTTCCAACGAAGGAAAGCTGCGGAGAAATACAAACTTGTTGGGATTCTCAACATCGAGAAATGGACCAGTGACCTTCATGCCATACTTGCGCTGCGCCGGCACGGCACGAGTTTCAAACAACTTGATGAACTCTTCACGCTTGCCGGGCTTGATCCGATAGGCGCGGACTTCTACTATCATCCTAACCTCCAAATTTTGTTGTTCAAAAGGACTTTAAACTTTAGTTTGAGCGCCATCAAGAAGGCACTTTCCGGTAACCATCAGCAGGGCGTGCGGCCCAATCCGGTAGAAGGTTGCCCACTCACCGCCGCGCTCGCGGCCCTGGGCGGCAAATGGAAGTTGATTATTGTCTACTGGTTAGCGGAATCCCCGAAGCATTTTGCGGCCCTGCGAAAGGCTATGCCGAGCATCTCGCAGAAGGTGCTCACACAACAATTACGTGAATTGATGAACGACGGGATCGTGAATCGAGATCCAAAGGGAGCCGTTCCCGCGCCGGTCGAGTACTCACTCACGGAGTACGGACGCTCGGTGCTGCCACTGGTGGAGGGTGTTCGATTATGGGGACGAAGTCACCTCGAGCGCTCAGCGAATAATCAACTGCCAACAAAATAACTTTTCCTTCACTTGTCGATTTAACGTCTCGCCATTAGCCACTGATTACACGGAATTTGCTAAGACGTTCGAGGGGACGTTTCAGCGACAACTTTTTCTTCAGCAAATCGGACCACAAGTCGCCGACATCAGCAACGCGTTGGGCCATCGTTCGCAAGGTGAACGTCTTTGGCCCAACTTGTCCTCTTTCAATTTCTTCCCACGTGCATGGCGCAGACACGGGCGCAGCGGGCCTGGCGCGGACCGTGTAAGTTGCTGCGTATGTCGCGCTGTAACCATTGCGGCCGGTATCCACGAGGATGCGGCCAGCCCGATCAACTTTGTGAAACTCCTGTGTCAAGTTGTCAGGATCGCGGCTCACCAAAACTCTTCCAACCCAATGCGCGAAACGGGCCACCTCGCCAAAGTCATGCTTACCATTAAGCGGAACAGCAATATGAAATCCTTTCGAGCCGGAAGTCTTGATCCAGCTCGGCAGGCCGAGATCATCAAGTAGCGATCGCAACAACAACGCCGCTGCACGCAATGTGTCAAAATCGTCTTCCTTCGACGGATCCAGATCGAAGATGCAAATATCAGGGTTGTACAGATTCGGCATGCGCGAAGGCCAAACGTGAATCGTGATGCTGTTCTGATTGGCGAGCCAGAGCAGCGAGCGAGTGTCGTTCGCAATTGGATGATGGACCGTGCCTCCGTGTTTCGGGACTTCGACACGTTTGAGCCAATCAGGAAAGCCTTTTACAACATCTTTCTGAAAGAAGCCCGGCGCTCCGATGCCACGATGATAACGTTCCATCGTGATCGGTCTTCCTCGGAGGTGTGGCAGCATCACAGGAGCTACGCCCTGATAGTACGACGCAAGCTCGCCTTTTGTGATTCCCTCGCCCGGAAACAGAATTTTTTCAGGATGCGTGATCATAGCCGTCGACAACAGCAAGTAGACGCGGATGGCGTAGTTTGCCGTTCACCGTCCATTCTATAAAACCAACGCGAACCACGATCTCGGGTTTTACCCAATGCGCACGCACACGCGGCAAACCAACGGCTTTTGTGAATGGAGATTTTGGTATCTCGAGCTTGTCGAGTTGTGCACGGAGGTCCAGCAACAGTTTGGTGTCGAAGCCGGTGCCGAGTCTTCCCGCGAAAACGAAGTCGTCATCTTTGTTGTAACCAACGAGGAGGGCGCCGAGTCCGACTCGTTTGCCTTGTGGATCAGTAAAACCTCCAACCAGGAAATTCTGCGATAACTCACACTTCATCTTGAGCCACTCTTTCGAGCGACGATGCTCGTAGATCGATCCACGACGCTTCGCGATCACACCTTCCCAGCCTTCGCGCTCGGCGCGTTCCCAGGGCGACGAATCTTCGATCAGGACGACCCGATGAAGTGGGTCAGTGAATGGCAAATGGGCCAACAGCTCGCGACGCTCTTCGAGCGGCAGCGTGGTGACGTTGCGGCCATCAAACCACATGATGTCAAACACGTGATATTCGACTTTCCCGCCACGCCAGGTGATCTCGCCATCGAGGATTAACTCCTGATTTGGCAGACGCTCGATGGCTTGTTGGACCGAAGGGATGTTCTGCGGCAGATGATTACGCGAAAACAACTGAACATCACTTCCCTTTTTGTAAGCAAGCAAACGAATGCCATCAAACTTGCGCTCGAAAATCCATTCGGGTCCACAGAAGCGCTCCTGAGTCAGAGTCGCCGCCATCGGCACGAGCCATTCCGGGAAGGACGTCATGCGCACAGATTACGCAGATTGCATAGAAGAGTAAAACTGCGTAATCTGCGCTGATTGTGGATTTCCTGACGGAACGACGCAGTTTTTTACGCGGAATGATGGCGACCAGCGCCGCGTTGCTGGCGGCTCGTTCAAACCTCGCCTTCGATACGACACGCCACTTTGCACCGGTGAAGGTTGCGCGTAACCGTATCATTCGTGAGGTTGTCGGATTGCGACCGTATCGGCCCAGCGGCTTTGTAGTCGATGCGCAGCGCTTCGGAAACAAACTCCTCGTTCACAACTATGGCCATGGCGGCGGTGGCGTCACACTCTCATGGGGCACTGCTTCGCTCGCTGTCGATATGGCGCGCGACTATCTTATCGCGCACAAATCCTCACGACCGACGCGGTTCTCTGTACTTGGCTGTGGCGTCAGCGGGCTTTCGACCGCGCGACTGTTACAACGCCGATTTCAGAATGGACCCGGCACAGTAACTATCTACGCGAAAGATCTCCCGCCAGACACGACTTCAAATATTGCCGGCGCGTCGTGGGCGCCCACATCTGTTTTTGAAACGACTAAACCCGGGTTCGATGAACAGTTTCGACAGGCGTGCCGGATTTCAAACCGAGCCTTTCAGTTGCTTGTCGGCGCTGAGTATGGCGTTCGCTGGATTGATACGTTTGAGTTGATGCAGCACGAGCTATCGCTGCAACGCGAATTGCCAGGCGGTAATGATCTTTATCCACAAATCGAGATTCATCGAGATCCGGAAAACTATTTTGGGTTCAAGTACGTGCGACAATATTCGACGATGCTGATCGAGCCTTCGATCTATTTGAGTGCGTTGCTGCGCGATTTTTATATTGCGGGCGGGAGAGTCGTGGTGAAGGAGTTCCGTAATCGTCAGGAGCTGTCGCGATTGCGTGAGAGTGTGATCTTCAACTGCACAGGCCTGGGCTCACGCGCGCTGTTTGGAGATGAAGAGCTGACACCGGTACGCGGACAATTGGAGATACTGCTGCCGCAACCGGAGGTTGATTATTGTTATTTAAGCAGCGGTTACATGTTTCCACGTCGCGACGGCATCGTTCTTGGCGGGACATGGGATCACGACGACTGGTCGCTGACTCCGGATCCGGAACAGGCTACCGAGATCCTCGAAGGCCACATGCAAATCATGAAGAACCTAAAGGTTTAAAAAATCTAATAGCGCCAGCTTTTGAGATCTGCTCCGGGTGGTGCGCTCTTAGTTATCCGCTCAACAATCTTTGGCGCGTAGAACTGGTGATACCTTAACCGCGAGATCGCATTCGGCCTTGTGTGATCGCCGTTCCAGCAATGTTCCGCACGCGGCTCATAATCGACTTCACCGCCGTAATACGGATTCTTCGTACTCTTCAAAAATTCCTCAACCAGATAAACGGCGTTGTTGAGGAAGTAGTTGTCAGCTTCGCCAACGTAGATGTGTAGCTTGCCTCCGAGCTTTGGTCCAATTTTGGCCCAATCCCGCTTGAGGATGTAGCCAAGGTCGTAATTCTCACGCCAGTACTCCGCCACCGAGCGATCGATCTTCCCTGTCAACTTGTCCCAGATCGGTTTTGGATAACCATCGCTACCGACCGGCGAATAAACGGCTTGCCAGATGTCCCACTGTCCACCGGATCGACTGTTCGTGCCGAGCGCCAGTTCCATGTGGTTCATGTCTTCGACGGTAGCTGCTAATTCGCCAAGGTAGTTGCGCTTGCCCGGACGCGGCATTCGCTTCCAGGGCGAATCGGCGTAGTAAGCATTCTCGTGCTCGTAAATATTTACGACGGTGTACGCGCGGAAATCGATCGGATCGGGACACGCGATCCATGCACCGTTGTATTCGTCGGGGTAGAACACCTGCACCGCCATCGCTTCCCAGCCGCCGGTTGAGCCGCCATAAAGAAAACGCGCCCAACCTTTGCCGATACCACGAAATTGTTTCTCAATCTCGGGAACTAACTCGTAAGTGATCGCGTCGCCGTATGGACCAAGATTGGCTGAGTTAACGGCGTAGGAGTCGTCGTAATAGGGATTTGCATGTTGGATCTCGACGATCAGAAAGCGCGGAAAGTTTGGACCAGTCCATTCTTTGTAAAACTGGTAAGCATTCTCCTGGACAATACGGTTGTAGCCTGAGAGCTTGAATCGTGCATTGTAATCCGGTTTCAAATTCGGATCAGGTGGCGTCTCGCGGAAACCACCAAAGTCGGCGGGAAAGTGCCCGTGGAAAATCACGAGTGGGTAACGTGCTTCGGGGTGTGAGTCGAATCCTTCGGGTAATAAGACGTGTGCGCCGAGGTACATCGGACGGCCCCAGAACTTCGTCAATCGTTCGCTCTGAATTCGGATGTGCTTGATGTACTTCGTGTCTTTCGGAGACTCGATCGGCGGAATAACCTTGTCGAGCGTGATTGAAATGGACGACGTACTCGCATCGATACGGATCTGTTTGGGCGTGCTGTACAGATTGCCAGGTGCACGGCTCCACTGCTGACCTTCACCGCGATCCATCGGCAACTTGACGGTGTGACCGTCCGAGCGTTTGAAAGTTTCGTAACGATGCAGCAGCGCCTGAACCCAATACTCACCGGGTTTGATGTCCGCAAGGCTACGCACCGGATAACCGAACGCATTCTGATCAACGATCTTTGTTTCGCTGGCTTTCCAGCCCTCGACATCGATGCCAAAGACCTGTTGTGTCCTCGCTGATCTGAAGCCGCGGCTCGCTTTCGTTGTTGGTCGAGATTAATAACAGGAGACGTCCATCCAATCCGTCTTTGCCGGCGCTCGCCGGATAAGTGATATCGAAACGGACGCTCGCGACGTTTGCCGCTGACGAAGAATAGAGTTCCGCATTCGTGAAAAACGTAATGACAGCTAATACCGGAAGGCTGAGTTTGAGCAGCATCGATTTGGTCATTTCCTTGCCTCCTAAGGTATTTTCTCTGTGCAGAGAAGAATTATACTTCCACCGGCAACCCTTCAAGCCTCATTATTTTCAACGCATTCGTTGTCGGACACGGTCCAGATCGCAGGCGGTAGTCAAAAACCATTCGACCGTCATGTACTTCTTCTCGAAAGTGATAATTTGTCACGCCCCCGATTTCATCGGCTAGTTTGATCAGTTCGAGATCGTGAGTCGCGATCAATCCCGTCGACGTTCCTTCTGACAGCGCACGGATGTAAGAGCGGCTTCCGATCAATCGTTCGCGACTGTTCGTGCCACGGAAGATTTCATCGATCAGAAACAGCACCGGCAACTTGTCGTCACTCTTCGTCGCCGCAAGTAACGCCTGTAACCGCTTTACTTCAGCATAAAAATACGACAGTCCGTCCTGCACCGAGTCGCTGACCTTGATACACGTGAAGATGCGGAACAACGAAGTCTGCAAGCTTGCTGCATTCACGGGCGCTCCTGCATAAGTGAGCGAAAGGTTAACGCCGATGGTGCGCAGAAAGGTGCTCTTCCCTGCCATGTTGGAACCAGTGAGGATCACAATCCGATGGCCATGGTCCAACGCGAAATCGTTGCAAACTTTCGACTCAGGATTCAGCAGAGGATGTCCCAGATTGCGAGCATTAAACCGATCTGTATCCGCAATCAACTCCGGGAAGACGTATTGGGGATTCAAATAGGCAAAGTTCGCTATTGAGTTCAAAGCCTCAAGCTCATGCCACACATCCAGCCAGCGCGGCAGGAGGTGTGCGATCTCCTTCTTTACCAGCTCAAGCCGGTAGGTAAAGATGTATTCCCACGGAACAAGGACATGAAGTAGTAGCGATAGCAGCGGGTTGGTTCGTACTCCCAACGCTGCGGCTAAACGTCCCAACCGCCGCATCTCGACAGAAGGCCGTTTACCCTCTTCTACAAACGGCGCACAAATCTCTGCCAGATTGGGTGTCTTCTTATAGCTACGCGATTCGAGGTAATTGAAGACGACTCGGAAATGCGTCAAAGCTTTTTCGAGATCGTGCAACTCGCTAAAGGCACCGGCAATCAACGATTGCCGCCAGAACATTGCGCCGATATAGACCAGAAAGACAAAGGGCCAGATCCGCGGGATGAATTTGAAATACCACAGCAGGATCGTGGCCACGTTCAGCGCCGATAGCATTGACAGAATCACAACCGTCGGGAATAGGGACCGCTTTGGTCCACTTCGTTCGATCCAGTCGACGAGTACGTTCGAGTTCCAATGGCTCGAGCCACGTTTCGCCGGTCCAGCCGTGCTGACACGTGCAACCGCCGATAGTAGCTGAAGTTTGTCGCGGAACAGAGACTGATTCTTCAGTTCACTAACCAATCTCTGACGGTGCTCGATTAACTTCGCCTCCGGACGAGGGCTGAGCAACCATGATCGCAAACGCTCGCTGCCTTCACGCGTGACAGCACAGTCGATCAGACGATGTAACGATCGTTCGCCGGTGATATCGAGATCACTTTCAAACGGATGATTCGCATCCGGTAGTCTTGTTTGATCTGCATCAGGAAGATAATCCCACTGCAACTGGATACGTGCGATCTGGATCTGTTTGATTTCGATCAAGAGCGAGTTGCGCGTCAGGCTGTCACGCACACGGTTGTGAAAAACGGTGACGATCGAGAACACGATCGCCAACAAAGCGGCCACAAACCACCCGGATTTAGTACCGGCGAAATTGCAGAAAGCGAGTGCCAGCAGCGCACCTGAAATAAAGACAATTCTGCGCGCGGTCCAATACTTATTACTGATCACGTTGAGCTGATCGGTGCGGCGTCTTAGGCGCTCAATCTGCTTCTCGAGGCGTTGCAAACCAGTCATACTTGTCCACAGATTACACTGATCTATGAAAGATTCGTCACGCACATGGGGGCGTGGGACACTGCGAGTCGTGAATTGCGGTTGCGGGTTCGCGACTGAAGGTCGTAATTAGGACCACCGAGCTCACAATCACTGCAGCAGCAAACAACATGCGAGGCGTGAGTGGTTCTCCGGCTATTAGCCAGCCCAGGAACACCGCAACGACCGGGTTCACGTACGCATAAGTTGTCGCCATCGATGGGGAGACGTTGTTGAGCAGCCAACTGTAAGCAGTGAAGCCCACCAGCGAACCAAACACAAGCAGGTAAAAGAACGCGCCAATCGAAGTCCACGAGGCATTACTGAGATTTAGTCGACCAACATCACCCGAAACAAGCGCGAGGATCAAAAGCAAGCTGCCACCGCTAAGCATCTGCATTCCCGAAGCCATCGACGTCGAAGAATTGATCGGATGTCGATTCGAATAAACCGAACCAGCCGCCCAGCCAAACGCGGCCAGAATAACTACGCCACCGCCAATTAAGCTCAGCCACGAGTTGCCATTTACTCGCGACAATCCATCGCTCACCAACAGCGTTACGCCTGCCAGTCCAATCAACACGCCAAGCAGCACCTTCGCATTCGGACGTCTGCGAGTCAGTATCCAGTTCAAGATCACTACCCAGAGCGGCTCCGTAGAAACGAGTAATGCCACCAATCCGGTAGCGACATACTTCTCCGACCATGTCACTCCGCCGTTGCCACAGAGCAGCAGTAGTCCTCCAACGATGAATGCTTTTCGCCACTGACCCAGCGACGACAAGAAGCGTTCACCTTTCAGACGCGACCATGTCAAAAGAATGACGCCGGCGAGCGAAAACCGCGTGGCTGCCATGAGAAATGGCGGCAGAGTCTCAATCGCGAGACGGATGCCGAGGTAGGTTGAGCCCCAAAGGATGTAAACAGCGGCGAAGGCTAGAACTACGAGTAAGCGAGATGGTCTGGTTGTTGGCATTTGAAAGCGGACAGATTAACAAGAAAGAGGCTGGCACGTCGCATGCTGAATAGGAGTCGGACGCATGGCATGAGCGCGTGTCGTGCGTTCGTTGTTCCTTTATGCCTGCGCTTCATGACCCAATCAGGTTGAAATTGCCACAGTCTGACCATTGACATGTTCAGACGCATCTCCGATGTCATCAATCGATCAGCCCTTCACCAATAATCACAATCAAGATGCTGCGACGAGGCTCATGCGCGAGCATGAACTGTCAATCTACCGCAGTACCGATCGCATGTTTGCAGGTCTGATGATCCTGCAGTGGCTCGCCGCAATTGGCCTGGCAATTTTCTTTATACCAAAGGCATGGCCGGAGCACGCCCATCATGCACCGATGCATTCCCACACCGCCATTCTCCTCGGTGGATTAATAACGCTGACAACCGTCGTTCTCGGTCTCGCTAGATCGGGCAGCACTTCGACTCGTTACGTAATCGCGGTCGCGCAGATGCTGATGGGTGCTCTGTTAATCGACCTGACCGGCGGGCGCATTGAAACGCACTTTCACGTCTTCGGCTCGCTCGCTTTTCTTGCGTTCTATCGCGACTGGCGTGTGCTTATTCCGGCCATGCTGGTCGTGGGTTTTGATCATTCGTTGCGTGGAATCTTCTGGCCCGAATCGATCTATGGCGTCGTTTCCGCCACGGCGTGGCGCACGATGGAGCACGCGGGCTGGGTTGTTTTCACTGACATCTTCCTCGTGGTGTCATGCCGGGCAAGCAAGCGCGATATGTGGAACCAGGCCGTTCATCGCGCCAATCAGGACGCCAGTGAAAACGCGCTTCGCAAAGCAGGCGCAGATCTGGAGCGACGCGTCGAACAGCGCACCGCCGAATTGGCGGCAGCGAACGACGTATTGACCCAGGAGATTCAGGAACGTAAACAGATCGAAACTGCGCTGCGCGAAAGCGAGGAACGCTACCGCGACATCTTCGAACATGCCAACGACATAATTTACACACACGACCTGGAAGGAAGCTACGCCTCCGTAAATCGCGCCAACGAAGCGATCACCGGATACTCGGTTGAGGAATCGCTCAAGCTCAACGCCCTACAAGTAATCGCTCCCGAATATCGTGAATTAGCCAAGTCAATGCTGGAACGGAAATGTGCCGGCGAGAAAACTGCTGCCTATGAAATCGAAGTCATCAGCAAGGATGGTCGCCGTGTCGCACTCGAGATCAATTCCCGCTTGAACTATCAAAATGGGATTCCAGTCGGTGTTCAGGGAATTGCCCGCGATATCACAACCCGCAAGCGTGCAGAGAAAGAACGCGCTGTAATTTCGGAAATTATCGAGAGCCTGAATCGCACTCATAACCTCGACGAGTTTCTCAAATGCGTTCATCAGTCGATTGGCAAAGTGTTGTACGCGGAGAATTGCTTCGTTGCTCTTTATGACAAAGAAACGGGAGTGTTTCAACGGCCGTTGTACGTCGACAAGTATACGCCGGCGCCACCGCAACGACTCAGTAAAAGCTGTAGCGCTTACGTCTATCGTACCGGCAAGCCGCTGTTAATGACGCTCGACGTCTTCAACGACCTGCGGAAATCCGGAGAAGTTGAGTTCGTTGGCAAACTTTCCCCTTCATGGCTCGGCGTTCCTTTAAAGACACCCTCCGACACCATCGGTGTTCTCGTGGTCCAACATTACGAACGCGAAAACGTTTATAGCCAGCGCGACATGGAATTCCTGACGACCGTTGGTGGACAAGTAGCCCTCGCGATTCAGCGTCGCAAAGCTGAAGAGGAGGTTAAGCAGGCACGCGACATGGCGCTTGAATCGGCCCGATTAAAGTCTGAGTTTCTCGCAAATATGAGCCACGAAATTCGCACGCCGATGAACGGTGTGATCGGTATGACGGGTTTACTGCTTGATACCAGTCTCAGTCAGGAACAGCTGGAGTTTGCACAAACCATCCGCAGCAGCGGCGAAGCATTGTTGACCATCATTAACGACATCCTCGACTTCTCAAAGATCGAAGCCGGCAAATTGCACTTTGAAACACTCGACTTCAATCTTAAACAGACGATTGACGGTGCGATGGATCTCCTCTGCGAAAGAGCACGAGACAAAAAGATCGAGTTGAGTTCATGGATCGAAATCGATGTCCCGATGGAGCTCAGAGGTGATGCCGGACGTGTTCGTCAGGTGTTGATGAATCTGATCGGAAATGCGTTGAAGTTTACAGACCAGGGAGGTGTCACCGTACACGTCACAAAAGAATCGGACACGAACTCCGAAGCTGTCATTCGCTGCGAAATCACCGATACAGGAATCGGAATTACTGAAGCCGCAAAGACTACTCTCTTTCAGGCCTTCACTCAGGCTGATGGTTCAACCACGCGAAAGTACGGCGGTACAGGTCTTGGCCTCGCGATTTCGAAACAGCTGGTGGAATTAATGGACGGGGAGATCGGTGTTGTCAGTGAACTCGGCCAGGGCTCCACCTTCTGGTTCACAGCAAAATTCACGAAAGCAGACGAGGAAGTCAGAACTTCGCCGACAACAACACCACCACCATCGGCCACCAAAGCTGAATTCGCCACACATCTGCAAAACAAACTTATCCTTCTCGCCGAAGACAACATCGTGAATCAGAAGGTTGCGGTACGGCAGTTACAAAAACTCGGCTACCGCGCCGACGCGGTCGCCGATGGTCGTGAAGCCGTTGAAGCATTACAGAGAATTCCATACGACCTCGTGTTGATGGACTGCCAGATGCCCCACATGGACGGCTATGAGGCGACTGCTGAGATTCGTCGCCGCGAAGGTACAGGGAAACACACAGCAATCGTCGCGATGACAGCAAACGCGCTCGCGGGTGATCGCGAAAAATGTCTCGCTGCCGGAATGGATGACTACATTTCCAAACCGGTCAGGCCTGAAGAGTTGGCAAAAGCACTCGAGAGAGTGTTTTCGGCTCAGATAGCTGTTTGATCGGAAGCAATAACAATTCGAGAGGAATTTAGACATGTCTACGACCCCACCAACAACACAACGCATTCTCATAGCCGATGACGACCCCATCATCCGGCGTGTAGTAACTCGCTTGACCGAAAGCGAGGGTTTTCAGCCGGTCGTCGTTAACGACGGCGGCGCAGCCTACCGCTTACTGCAAACGGATGCCAATTTCTGTGGCGCCATCTTCGACATGATGATGCCGCAACTCGCCGGTCTCGACGTCATTCGTTTCATGAATACCGAAAAGAGACTCCTACGAATTCCGGTCATGATGATCACTTCCGAACAAGACCTGAGATTGATGGCAAACAGTTTCGCGGCCGGTGTGACTCTGTTCCTGCCAAAGCCTTTCACACCAGAACAGTTTCAGACCACTTTCCGGCTACTCATAAAAGGTAACCAAAATCGTCTCAAGAATCTCCCACAACAACAGCGCTCCTAGTCGGTTGAGTCCTAACCAGTTGGAGGAATGTAATAATGTCGCTAACAAACACCGTCGATCAAAACGAGTCGACGCCTTTTCACGTCACGCACGAAACAGTTGTAGCGGTTGACCTCGCTATTCTCGCCAGCTACGACGAAGCACAGGAGGAAGGTGAGCCAGACTTTGTCGTTGAGCTGATCGACCTTTACCTGGACGAGGCCCCTCGCATCTTCAACGCGATCCATGAAGGACTAACGAACAACGATTGGTTATCGGCCAAACGAGCAGCGCACAGTCTGCGCGGTAGCAGCAACAACCTCGGCATTCTTCAAATGGGCGTGATCGCGGACGAACTCGAGCATCTGACGACGAATCACCAGGTCGCCGGCGCAGAACTGTTGCAGTGTCTCAAAAACGAATTTACCCGCGTTGAAGAGATACTCCTCGCGGAACGTCTAAGAAGGCTGTCATGAAAATACTGATCGCCGAAGACGATCCGGTATCATGTCGCGTCCTCACGACCAACCTGAAAGCATGGGGACACGAGATCGTAGTCACGAACAACGGCAATGACGCACTGCAAGCCCTGCAGCGGGACGATGCACCGATGCTCGCGATTCTCGACTGGATGATGCCTGGTCTAACCGGCGTTGAGATTTGTCACCGACTGAAAACTGAAAGTCACGCGGCGCCAATCTATATCATTCTGCTTACGGCATTGAACCGAAAGGAGAATCTACTCGAAGGGCTCGAAGCTGGAGCTGACGACTATTTAACAAAACCATTTGATCGACATGAGTTGAGAGTGCGCGTGCAGGCGGGCGCCAGGATTGTCGCTCTGCAGGACAACTTACGACAACGCGTTCGCGAACTGGAGGCAGCTATTGTTGAGCGTCAGCATGCTGAAGAGCAGTTGCGCAGCCTGAGTCTCACGGACCACATGACCGGTCTCTACAATCATCGCGGTTTTTACAATCTCGCAGAACATCTCGCCAAAATGACGCGACGGTCGCGGACCAAGAGTCTACTCATCTATGCCGATATGGATGGCCTGAAGCAGATTAACGACACGTTGGGTCATCACGCGGGTTCGGAGGCGATCATGGCAGTTGCCGAAGTCCTCCGCAGCAGTTTCCGCGACTGTGACATCGTTGCCAGGCTCGGCGGAGACGAGTTTGCTGTGCTTGCGCCAAACGTTGCGCTGCCTGACTCGCGTAAGTTGATCGAAAGACTCCGAAATAACCTCAAGGCATACAACGAAGGAGGCGATCACCCATGTCAACTGTCACTGAGCATCGGAGCTGTTGAAATCGATCACAACTATGAGTTTGGAATTGAAGATCAGATGGCGAAGGCCGACGCGGAAATGTATCGGGATAAACGTCAAAGGAAAGAGCTATTAACACAAAGAACTTAATCTCGGACGCCAGCCCTCAATTAAGTTCTTTGTGCCTTTTGTGCCTTTTGTGCCTTTTGTGGCCTTAGTCGGGCCGATTACGATTGCCCTGTTTGGGCGGCTGATTGGTGTTCTTCGGCGGCCGCTGATCTTTCCGGTCATTTGTAATGACTTTCGCAGGCTCCTTCGGCGGGCGCTTATCCTGGCCTTTGCCTTGCGCAAATGCCCCGACGGACACCACGCCGAGCATCGCAATCACCAGTAATTCTCGAATTAACTTAATCATTTCCAGCCTTTTCTCCTCATGCCAAGTTCGGCGCAGGAGGGAGAAAGAGATGCGCTGACCCAGGAGGCAGCAAGACAGGTGCCACGTAATTTTGGCCGAAGAGTCTAACAAAATGGGCGGAAAATCGCACGGTTTCGAATTAAGGCCGCACCTTATCGTGCGCAAGAGCCACGAAGACGAATAGCCACAAAGAGGCACAAAAGGCACATTTTGTAGGGGCGGCTCTCCGTGGCCGCCCCTTGCGTAGCAATCAAAGATTTCCGATTTTGGTCTTTGCCGCGCGAGAGCCGGCGACTGCTTTCGATGGTGGTTTAATTTCGCGCAAGTGGCGGCCACGGAGTGCCACCCCTACAAAGAATCATCGGCGGATAGTGACGCTAAGGGTGCCGATGTTGCCGCTAGTGTCGAAGGTTCGCAGCGAAATTGTGTGTTCGCCCGGACCAAGAGCCGGGAACTCGACGGTGTAGACCTCGTGGCCGCTGTCCGCAATGCCGTCGTCCGGAAAGACTGGTATCCACGCAGCGCCATCGAGACTCGCATCCGCCTTTTTCACCTTACCCGTTGCATCATCGACCGAGAAAACTACCCGTACCGAGTCTCTCGTTATTTGCGGCTGGCCCATTGCCTTCACCACAGGCGGCGTGTTGTCGATGTCCACCGGTTCACTCAACCTCTCGCCTGATAGCTTCTGCCCGGGCGGGTTGTCAGGTGCATCTGAGGCAACAACTTTAATCACGTAGCGGCCATCAGCGAGCGTTGCACCATCAATTGTGTAGAAGTTGTCTCTCAGTTTGTCTTTCAACAGCCGGAACGTCTGCTCATTCAAGGCACGATAATAGATCGCATATTCGAGCGTGTCGGAATTGCGATCCTCGGCCTGCCATTGAAACGAACGCGCACCACGCTGGTAGAAACGTCGCGGCGGTACCTGGGCCACTGGTCCAAAGACTGACGGATCCAGCCCCGAAGACTCAACATTCGGATCAACTGTCACCTGAGCAATCTGCTGCAAGCCGACTCCGATCGGCAAAGTAGTTATCGAGAGCACTTCCGGTGCGACGTTCCGTGGCAGATAAGCAACGCTCACGTCTTCAATCCACGATGGCGCAGCGGCTGAATTGGACGCACGAACCGTCGCACGCCACTGAATAAAGCGCGCTCGCGGGCTGGAGATCTGGTTACCCTCCGGATCGCGATAAGCAGCACTCCAATCACTCCAGGTTGCGTCCGGCCGCTCGCCGTTACCGGAGCGAGTTTGAACTTCGATGGCTCCCGCGCCGCGCCACCAGATCCTGCCCCACGACGCAGTCAACTTTGCATCTCTGACTGGCGACTCGAAGCTTCCTTCGCTGACGAGTTCACTGCCGAAGCGGAAAAGTTTTCCTTGATTACTCGAGGCCGCGTAGACCTGATTGTTCCTCACTAACAACGAAGAGATCTGGCCTTCAGGAGATTGCAGCAGGAGCGTGTCGCGTCCATCGTTTGTGACGGAGTAAATCCTTCCCTTGTCAGCGGTGCCAATGAGCACGCTTCCGGCTTGTAATGCCGGAGCAATCGCAAAAGCAGTAACAGTAGTAGAACTCCAAACGACATCCGTCGCGCCATCAGGAAGAATGCGAAACACCGCACTACGAGCGCTTGAAACATCACTTCTGCTGCGAGCCTGTCCAGTGGCCCCTTGGATCGGAGCACCACTCTCATCGATGGCAGTGATTGTGACGGAAGTGCTCGCAGTTGCGCCTTCAGCTGGTTGCGGTGTCGTCACCTGTGGTGTCGAGGTCGCACGTCCGCTTGCCGCTGCGTCACTCAGCGCGAGTGCATAGATTGAACCGTCAGCGGCAGGAGCAAGCGCGTGAATCTCTCGCAACTGTGTGTCGAATAGCGCAAACGTTTTTCCTTCAGGAGAAACTCTTAGAACCAGACCGCCTGAGTCAGTGCCGGCAATGAGATCACCCTGTGGCGTTACGGCAAGTGAAATCACGTGTGTTTGATTCGTGCTGACGAGTAAGGAAGATTCGGGACTCGCGCCTGCTGTGCGTACGCGGTAAAGCTTGCCGGTGTCGCCGGTACCCACTGCGAGTGACCCATCTGCCATCACGGCGAGTGACCAGATGTATTTGTCTCCCGGATCAAAATAGACATCGGCCTTGCCGTCGTTGGTAATGCGATAAACTTTACCGTCCGGTGACGTTCCCGCGTAGATGGCTCCGTCGCGACCAACGGCGAGAGCAGTCACATCAAGTTCGGCGGCGTCGTAAAGCAGCGAGCCAGCGCCGGTGCTTGGTACTTTAAAGATCTTCCCATCGTGTCCAGTGCCCAGAAACACATTGCCCTGGCTGTCGACCACACTGGACCAGATGTAGGTCTGTTGCGTGTTGAAGACCTCGTTGAGCTTCGGCGCGAGCATCAGTACACCGGTGTCGCTGATCGAAACTCCGCGTGCGTCGCCCTTCAATAACTCTGTACGACCGCTTGTCTCCCAAACAGCCGGCTGGCCCGCCTGTGCTGGAGAAATAAAAAAAGTCAAAAGTAATGCTGCAATGATTGCGAGGCTGCCTCGTTGTTTGCTGATCATCTTTTAGTCAGGTTCCTATGTACTTAGCGTAAAGCGAGCGAGCGATTGCGATCTCATCGGTACCGCGGATTATCGAGCGTGCATCCTGAAAGACAGTGAGTTCGAAGTTGCCGGTCTTAAAACGCAGGAGATACTCGTTGAACTTTACTTCACCGGCGCGCCGAAGTCTCTCTGCGAGGTTCGAGAAATTGATGCGCGTCGGCTGAGCAGGTGAAATCTGGATAGCGTCGCGACCACACAGCACCGCGGCTCCTTCTGCTGACTGAGACAACGTCTCGTAAAGTCCCAGCCCACACGTCGGACAGTCTTCCCGTCGCATGCCAGTTCCAATTCGGCGCCATTCATTCCGCCAGACGTCAAACTGCATCAACGATTGGTGTAGAGCTTCGATTTGTCCGGTGATGAGTTTGATCGCTTCCGAAACCTGCACGGCCGAAACGATGTTGATAATCGGCATGATGACTCCGGCAGTATCGCAGGTCGGAGCACTCGCCGCTGGTGGGGCTTCTTCAAACACACAACGCAAACACGCAGTCTGATGCGGCCGAATCGTCATCGTTACTCCGTATGAACCAACTGCCGCGCCGTAGATCCAGTTTATGTTGTGCTTCACGCAGGCATCGTTGATGAGGTAGCGAGTGGCGAAGTTGTCTGTGCCGTCAATAACAACATCACACGTCTCAAGCAGGCGCTCGATTGTTGAATGGTTTACATCGAGGATGTGAGGTTCGACTTCTATTTCGGAATTGATCTCGCGCAGGTGATTGGCGGCAGCGATCGCTTTCGGCAGACGCTTTTCAGCGTCACTCTCCGTAAACATCGTCTGCCGCTGCAGATTCGAAGGCTCGACGAAGTCTCGATCAACAATGCGCAGGTGGCCCACACCCGCACGCGCCAACGATTCTGCGTGGGCCGAACCCAGCGCACCGCAACCGATAATCAGAACTCGCGCGGCAAGCAGCCGTCGCTGTCCTCCCTCGCCAATTCCACTGAAGAGAATCTGTCTGCTGTAACGCTCGTCCACTGCCCGTCAGTATAGCAGTGAACGTGCCGGGGATCTTAGTACCTGTACTTTGTGCTTTGTTCTTTGAGCTTTGCACTGAACAAAGTACTAAGTACCAAGCACGAAGCTCAATTAGGCCATGATCCCGTAACGCTTAATCTTGGCGTTCAGCGTAGTCGGCTTGAGGCCGAGCAGTTTCGCGGCACGGGTCTGACTGCCGGAGGTCCGGCCGAGCGCCGTGCGAATGAGACTCACTTCAAACTGCTTTACTTCGTCTGAAAAGTGCGCGCCGCGCTTGATGTCCACCGGTCTGGAGATCGCTAGAGACTCAACTTCGTCCAACAGTTGCAAAACCGTCTCGCGCAGCGTATTGAGGCGCACGTCGACGTTTGAGTCGCTGGGGGGCGATTGCGGAGCTTCTTCGTTCGACTCAGACTTGTTTAGTTCCAATCCCAAAATCGATTCGCTTGTCATATCTCCTCCAAGAGATGCGGCAGCAGCCACGCCGCCTGGGCTAAAACTGGGGAGTTTGGTGCGGCTGCAGTTTGAATATTCTCAGAGTTTCTGCGAAGAACGATCCCGATCTGTGACGGAACGGCTAATTTTTGGGATGGAATGGCCACAGAAAGTACAAAAGACACAAAAGAAGGCGGCGCCTTGAAACCTGATTGGTTCTTCTTTTTGTGCTTTATGTGCTTTCTGTGCCTTATGTGGCCCTAGATGGTGTTGCCGACGGCGCCCTGGAAGTTCGCGCGGTAATTGCGGCTGAGGGTGAGCTCCTTGCCGTTTTCCATGATGATGCGGTATTCGCCGTGAAACCATGGTTGCATCTCCTTGATGCGATCGATCTTAACAATGGCTGACCGATGTATCCGCCGGAACTGCTTCGGGTCGAGCTGCTCTTCCAGGTTGCTGATCGTTTCGCGCAGGAGATAGCCTTTCTGGTTGTCGTAAACACGCACGTAATTTCCTTCTGACTCGATGCAGTAAACATCCTGCACATTGAGAAAGAAGACGCGACCTCCAGTTTTAATGACGAGTCGCTCCAGGTGGCGCGGACCCGATTTCAACTCCTCCAACAGGGCAAGAATGTGACGCTCTCGCTCTCCACTCTGGTCAACTTTGATCTGTTCTTTGACTCGTTGCCAGGCTGCATCAAATCTCTCATGGTCGAACGGCTTCAGGAGGTAATCGAAGGCGTGCACTTCAAAGGCGCGCACCGCATATTGATCGTAAGCGGTAACGAAGATGACGTAAGGAGTCGATTGCGGATCGAGCGACTCCAGCACTTCGAAGCCGCCAATCTCGGGCATCTGGATATCGAGGAAGACGAGGTCGGGCTTTAACGATTTGATCGCATCCACTGCTTCACGACCATTCGCACACTCCGCGACTATGTCGACATCGGAATCATCGTTCAGCATCTCGCGAATCATCTCGCGAGCGAGTGGTTCATCATCGACGACCAACGCGCGAATACGACTTGCGTTCGTCACTTTGCCTCCTAACAAATTGTGAATAACGCAATGAACGGTGAAATGAGGGTCACACAGTAATGAACACCGCAGTCGAATTACTTGTGACGCGAACCAAACGCGTCTAACAGTTACTTCGGTTGGTTACGATGAATTTGGATGCGAGGTTTCGTGGTTAAGATAGGCGTGAAGACCGAAGAAATATTCCTGGTGGACGAAAAAGTGGGAATCGGTGCGAGTTTTTGTACAGGATTGGCAGGATTTTCAGGATTAACGCGGAATCTCGAGTGTGACGACCAGTCCACCGGTCGGGTTATTGCTCAGCTCGAATCGCGCGGCATCGCCATACAGCCCGGCTAGCCGAGCTTGAGTATTAGCCAGGCCAAGACCTCTCCCGCGGCGAGCGTCGAGCAACTGTTCGGCATGAATCCCGGGGCCGTTGTCTTTCACCTCAATCCGCACGACTCCATTCCGGGGTGCAGCAATCACCTCAACACGACCGGACGTCGAGTTTCCAATCGCGTGTCTCATCGCATTCTCGACTATCGGCTGCAGGATCAGATTGGGCACACGAACATCCAGTACTTCCGGATCGACTCGAATCTCGGTTGTGAGCCGATCCTGAAACCGAATACGCTCGATCTCGAGATATCCGTTGAGGAACTCAATCTCCTGTTGCAGCGTGACTTCCATTGATCCGGAGTTCTCGAGCGTCAACCGGAGAAAGTCGCCCAATCGCGTGATCATCTTTCTTGCACCGTCAGTGTCTTTGCTAAGCAACGCCGAGATTGAATGCAGAGTGTTGAAGAGAAAATGTGGGTGGACCTGCATCTTCAGAGCTTCCAACTGCGACTGTACGAGTTGAGTGCGAAGTTCGGAGGCCTTCAATTCGCCCTTGCGATAACTGTTGTAATAACTGTACGCGTGGCTCATACCGACGATGAGCCAGTAAAAGAGCATCCATTTGTCGAGATTGTAATAGGTGACGTTGAAGACTCGGCGCCCGGAAATACTGCTCGCTCGTCCCACGAGAATCATGTAGAAGAGAAAATGAGTCACGATCAGCGTGCAGCTCAGAAGGACGCTTACGCCGAAGTGAAGAGCCGCTCGTCGTCGCCAATTGTGACGTTCGATACAATAACGCCGGGAAAGCCAAAGGACGAGTGGCGTCGCGAGCGCCCAAAAATAGCAGCTCAAGGCCTGGAAGAGGAGATCCTGAAAACGGATTGGCTGCCTTTCAGCGGAATTCATCACGTAGACCTGGGTACAAAAGAAGAGTGCGACGATCGTCCACACTCCCCAGATCAATCCGTAACGCACCAGCCGTCGGGACAATACTGGTTCTGCGTCATCCATAGCAGGATCGCTCATTCTTGATGCGGCGCGGGGCACGGGAGGTTCTGGCAATGCAATCCCGAGCGTATAGCTTCTTAGTAACACCGAAGGGGAGAACTTTGTGACCAAAAGGACTGACTGAGATGCAGACGGGCTCGATTTGGATCTCCAGCACAAGCCTCCGCAGGGGTGTTTTTGCAGGGGCGGCACTCCGTGGCCGCCCCTGCGTGGAACTCAAGATTTCCGACGGTGGTCTATATCTCCCTGAGAGCCGGCGACTCTTTCAATGATTGTCTGTTTCCGCGAAGGGGCGGCCACGGAGGTGTTGATTGTCAAGACATCCTTTACAGTTTGTTATCACGACATCCTTTACACTTTTTATCCAGTAGTAGGGGCTGTGGGAACAGTGGAAAAACTGCGGTTTGTTTTTCCACGGTTTCCATAGCCCGTGATTTTTCACTTGCGCTTCTTAGTTGAGAGCAGTACCGCAGTGCTCTCACCAGTGCGCAGGTCGATTTCGCGTACGGTCAGGTGCCGGAAGGTCACCAACAACTTTCCCTCTAATTC
>DASYSD010000020.1:0-28732 GCA_036003745.1 Pyrinomonadaceae bacterium | reverse complement strand
CCACGTTGGCCCGCCCCTACAGTACGTACCGAAGATCAAATTCTTTTATGGATGCCCAAATCGAGGCGTTGGCCGAGAGGATCTGGAACTATCACTTGATGAACCACGAGATCGCGAAAGCGGATGCGATCCTGGTACTTTGCAGTCATGACGAGCGGGTTGCTGAGCGAGGCGCACAATTATTTCTCGAGGGCTGGGCACCGCTACTGATCTTCTCCGGCGGGCAGGGAGCCATCACCAAAACACTCTGGAACGAACCCGAGGCGGAACGATTTGCTCGCCTTGCCGAGCGTTTGAACGTTCCGCGTGAGAGTATTCTGGTTGAACCCAACTCGACTAACACCGGCGAGAACATCAAATTCACAAAAAGACTCCTGGCCGAGAGAGGTCTTAACCCGCAGAAGTTTATTCTCGTGCAGAAGCCCTACATGGAGCGTCGCAGCTATGCAACCTTTCGCAAGCTCTGGCCCGAGAAAGAATTGATAGTTACTTCGCCGCAGGTTTCCTTTCGCGATTACCTTTCTGATTACGCTAATGGCGCCCTCTCGACAGCCGATGTCGTGAGTATCATAGTAGGCGATCTACAAAGGATTAAACTCTATCCAGCTCGCGGATATCAGATTCCGCAAGAGATTCCGGAGGAAGTGTGGGGAGCATACGAAGGACTCGTGCGCGCTGGATACGACAAATACTTAATTCACAAAGCGTCGCAACTGCACGCTGATCGCAAATCCAATGGCGATGAAGGTGGCGATGAGGGAAGCGAGGCCGGCGCTCATTAACGGTAGCGGAACGCCAATCACGGGCGAGATACCGAGCGCCATACCCATGTTGATGAAGATCTGAAATGTCAGGCCGCCAACGAACGCCATGATGAACAGCATGCCCATGCGATCTGATGCGCGTCGTGCTCCGGTGATTAAACGCGAGAGCAGAATCACGTAAGCAAGTAGCACGAGGACGCAGCCGACGAAACCGGTGTTCTCCGCCGTCACCGCGTAAATAAAATCGGTATGTGGCTCAGGCAAAAACTTCAGGCCGCTTTGTGAGTGCGCAACAGAGGAGCGCGACCCGAACAGTCCTCCCTCGCCGACCGTTAGAATCGACTGCCACGTGTGATAACCAATGCCGCGCTTATCAGCGTTCTCAGGATCGCGAATCACGTTGACTCGTTCCTGCTGGTAGGCTTTTATGGCGCCGGTTTTAATCCCGATGGTCCAGGCCGCTGGAATCATAACCACCGCCAGCACAGCAGTGATAACCACGAGTCTCAATCTGATCGCAGATAAGAAAAGCACCACGGCGAGAATCGGAAGGTAAGTCAGCACTGAACCGACATCCGGTTCAAGCAGAATCAATCCACATGGAAGTGCGAGAATCAGGCCACCGACAATCATCTCCTTCAATGCGAGCACCTCGACGCGGTTCTTGCCAAAGTAACGCGCGAGCATCATCGCCGTCGTTACTTTCACAAACTCGGAAGGCTGAAACTGTCCGATGCCGGGCACCTTGATCCAGGCGCGCTGGCCGTTGATCTTCAAACCGATTCCGGGAAAGAGGACCAGCACGAGGAGAATTAAACCAAACACGTAGAAGGCAGGCGCGAGATTCAGTAGACGCCGGTAATCGGTGAAGGCAATCGCGAGCATCGCGACGAGTCCGATTGCGAGTCCGATTAGTTGTTTGACCCAGTAGGTTTCGGTTGGCTGAGCATTACGAATCTGGACCGTGCCGAACAGCACGATGCCGATTGCGAGAAAGGCGAGAAGCCAGTCAAAGTCACGCCAACTGCGTTTGTGAATAATCGCGACCATCTGATATTGCCAAATGCCAATTGCCAATTGCTAATTGCAATTGGCGAGATGTACTGCTCCTGCTTACTGATTGTTGGCCACGGTTTGTTGTGCGGCTGCCGTGGGTTTCGGTTTGGGCGCCGGTTTTGACGGAGCCGGTGTGGTCTCTTTCTTTGCTATCTGTTTCGACGCGCCCGGAGGTTCTTCGTGGCGAGTCTTGCGATAGTAAACATCGTAAACGCCGCGAACCGCAGGAGCAGCGTGCGTGCCGCCAAAACCGGAGTTCTCGATCAGTGCCACCATCGCGATCTCCGGTTTGTAAGCTGGCGCATAACTTACAAACCACGCGTGGTCCTTGTTTTTGCCGGTGTCCTTGCCGAGCGCGGCCACCTGCGCCGTACCCGTCTTGCCGGCAATATCAAATCCAGCCATCTGAATTCGCGCGCCGGTGCCGCCCGCGTTCACCACACGCCACATGCCTTCAACCACGGCCTGATCGATGGCTTCCGGAATCGGAACGACTTTCGGATTTGGACGCGATTGATCGAGCGGCTGGAAGGTAACCGGTCCCTTGTAGTCCGGCGTTCCCGGATTCCCGAGCGCTTTGACTTCCTTCAACAAGTGCGGAATGTACAGCCGGCCATCAACACTGATACCTCCGATTGTCCTCAACAACGAGATCGGGGTGATGATGTCGTAGACCTGGCCGAATGAAGCGTAGACGGTGTCGATGTCGCGCCAATCGGGATCGCGCGGCTGCATCCTGCGCTTGAATTCGCGCGAAGGCGTCCAGCTCACGACCTCGTTTGGAAGATCAATGCCGGTGCGTTTGTTGAGATCAAACTCATCAACCATCTGGGCGATGCCGTCGATAGTCATCTTTAATCCGAGACGATAGAAATACCCGTCGCAGGAGTGTGTGATTGCGGTCCTTATATCGGGCGAGCCGTGATTGCCCATGCAACGCGTGAACTTGTTGCCGACTTGGATCCCGCCGCCGCAAACCAGATTCGAATGCTCAAGCGTAATGGCGCCCTGTTTCAAACCCGCGATTGCCATCGGGATCTTCCACGTCGAACCCGGTGGATAGCGACTCTGAATCGCGCGGTTGAGCAGAGGAGTTTCCGGATCGTTCAAGAGCGCTGCATATTCGGCGCGCCCTTCTTTGGTCGTGATGCGTTGTGAAAACAGGTTCGGATCAAATGTTGGATAGGATGCAAGCGCAAGGATCTCACCGTTGTTCGGATCCATCGAGATCAGCACACCGCGGTGCGTGACGGAGTTTTTCAACTGCTCCTCGGCAGCGAGCTGAAGATCGAGATCGATAGTGGTTACCAGATCACGCCCGGGTATGGGAGCGACCGTTTCGATCTCGTCCTGAATACGGCCACGGCTGTCTACCACTACTTCGCGATAACCATCTGTACCGCGCAGGTAATCGTCATAGATTTGTTCGATACCGCTTAGCCCGATGACGTCGCCGGGTTTGAGGCCCTTCTCTTTGTAACTTTGTTGCTTCAGTTGTTCCGGACTGATTTCGCCGACGTATCCCAGCACGTGGGCCAGCGATCCATTGGCTGGATAACGGCGCTGCGGTTGTTGCTCGACGCGCAGCTCCGGGTATTCGAGATTGTGAGCTTCGACCCAGGCGATGTCGCCCGGCGTGGCTTCCTGCTTAACTGGAATCGACTCAAACGCCGGCATTGTCTTCACCATTTCGAAGTAGTCGCGCAGGAAGTCTTTGTCGACTGAAAGCCCTTCGGAAAGGGGACCGATCAGGGCGGTTAAATCTTTATCCTTCACGTCTTCACGCGAGAGGATCACGTTGTAGATCGGACGCGAGTCGACGATTACGCGACCTTCGCGATCGAAGATGACGCCGCGTGGCGCAGGGATTGGCAACCGGCGCCGGCGCTGGTTTTCGGCGATTTCGGCGTACCGCTCACCTTTCACAACCTGCAGTACATAAAGGCGAACGCTGAGCAGGCCAAGCAGAAGGATGACCAGCCCCTGGATAAACCGGAGGCGAGCGCGAAGATTTTGAGATGAGTCTTCGAATTTCATACGCTTTGTGCTTTGTTCTTGGTGCTTAGTGCTTTGTTTTGTGGCCTTAGTTGCATTGGTAGTTATGAGTCGTGTTTTTCAAAACAAAGTACCAAACACGAAGCACAAAGCTCCAAGAATCACCTCCTTCGTAATGGTCCGGTCGAACGGCGTGCCACGCGGCGGCGAGTTGCGAATTGGCGCTGTTGCGACGAGCGCTCAGCGACCAGGGCGTCGAGGACGTACAACAACAGGGTTCCGACAACCGTGGTGGCAATAAGTTTATATGACATCGTCTGCACAAACGGTACGGTTGGCGGATAGCCCAGAACTCTGTGCCAGAAAACGTAGATGGCCGAGTCGAGCACCGATCCGGCGGCCAGCACCGGAATCCTCAGCAGTGGATTTTCAAGATTTACGCGCGTCGCCGCGAAATAGATGATGTAAGCGGTTAAGGTTTTCGAAAAGCCGCCGGCGCCAACTAGCCCTCCACTTCCGGCGTCGACAATCAATCCAGCAAGTGTACCCACGAGCAACGCCTTCCAGGCGTCTCGTTGCAAAGCGATGTAAACAACAACTACTAGCGGAAAGTCGATGTAGGCCAGCGGCCGCCAAACCTCGCGCAGCAAAAGCTGTAGCACAATGGCGACCGACAAAACTACAGCAATCTTAATATGTGACATACAAACAGTGCCGATTGCCAATTGCCGATTGGCGATAGGCATTATTCGAGTTCGGAGTCAGCACACAACCAATTGGCAATCGGCAATTGGCAATCGGCAATAAAATCATCTCCTGGTTCTTTCAGGGTTTTGCGGACTTTGTTCAGGCACAGAACGCGGCGGGGGGTGGTAAAGCAGTACTGCAACTTCCTCTAAATGATCGAGTTGGGCGCCGGGTTGAATGAGAATCTGATGGGCCTGCGTCGCCGTTCCGTTCTTCACATCAACAACTCGGCCCACGTTCAATCCAGGCGGGTAGATTCCATCCTGTCCGGTCGTCATCACGTAATCGCCGGCCTCGACTTTCTCGAGTCCGGAAACATAGCGCATTTCAATCAACGCCACACCAAGATCTGCTCGTCCTTTGATCGAACCGAGTGCGCCTGACTGTCCAAGTTGGCCCACCACAGCGCCGGCGCCAGCCTTCTCGTCAGTGATCAGCATGACCTGGGAGGCCCACGGGCTGACAGTGATAACGCGCCCCACGATTCCACCACCAGTTACCACGGGCATGTTGACGGCGATTCCCGAACTGCTGCCGCGATTGATTGTGATGGTGTTGAACCACACGGACGGATCGCGGGCGATCACGCGAGCAGGAACGTTCTTGATGTCGTTCTGTTCGTTCAGTTTCAGCAGGGCTTTGAGACGTTCATTTTCACCGGCGGCTTGTTGTGCGGTGTGAAGTTCTGTTTCGATCTGTGTCAAACGTTCTTTGAGCTGTTCGTTCTCGCGAGCGGTACTGCGGAAGTTCCAGATTTCCTGGAAAAAGCCGGAAGTGGCGCCAGTTGCTTTCGACGATGCGCTTTGCAATGGTGAGGCAAAGGTTTGTGTCCAGACGCGCAGTATTTTCTGACGCCCGTCAGCATCTCTGGCGTCAACAGCCATGATGATCAGATTGGCGAGAAGCAGCGTTACGAGCCAGATGGGTGCTCGCTGCCGAATCTCTTTTTGTGTGCGAACAAAAGCCACGCGCTAAACCCAGGACTCAGATTATACGGATTACCAATCCATAGATCATACGGACAGTATTACATGCCGCTTACCATCGTGTTTTCCCACTTAACGCGCTTGAGCAGATCGAAATCCGACAACATTTTGCCAGTGCCCAACACAACCGAGGCAAGGGGGTCGTCGGCGAGTGAAACTGGCAGTCCGGTTTCGATTGAGAGTCGTTTGTCGAGATTCTTCAGCAAGGCGCCGCCGCCGGTCAGTACGATGCCGCGCTCCACGATGTCTGCTGAAAGTTCCGGAGGAGTTCGTTCGAGTGCAACGCGCACGGCATTGATGATAGTTGAAATCGAGTCGGCCAGTGCTTCGCGCACCTCTTCGTCTGTAATCGTAATCGTCTTGGGAATACCTTCGATGAGATTACGACCACGCACTTCATACGAGAGCGGTTCATCCAGCGGATACGCCGAGCCAAGCTCGATCTTGATTGCTTCCGCTGTTCGTTCACCAATCAACAGGTTGTACTTCCGTTTGATGTACTGAATGATCGCTTCGTCCATCTCGTTTCCAGCAACACGCACTGCACGCGAGTAGACGATACCGCTCAAGCTGATCACTGCAATGTCGGTAGTGCCGCCGCCGATATCAACGACCATGTTTCCGTGTGGTTCAGTAATCGGGAGTCCGGCGCCGATGGCTGCCGCCATTGCCTCTTCTACGAGATAAACCTCTGACGCTTTGGCGCGATAGGCGGAGTCTTCGACGGCGCGCCTTTCAACCTGAGTTATTTCCGACGGAATACCGATCACGACGCGCGGGCTGACCCATGTTTTGCCGTTGTGGGCCTTGCGAATGAAGTGTTGCAGCATCTTCTCCGTGACTTCGAAGTTGGCAATGACACCGTCTTTCATGGGCCGGATGGCGACGATGTTGCCGGGAGTGCGGCCCAACATGTCTTTCGCATCGCGCCCAACAGCCTCGACCTGATTAGTTACTTTATTAATCGCAACGATGGAGGGTTCAGACACGACGATGCCGCGTCCTTTCGCATAAACGAGAGTATTTGCCGTCCCGAGGTCAATAGCAAGGTCACTGGAAAACAGACTGAAGATAGATTTGAAAGCCATTTAGACTTATTCACTTCCCGTGGTTGTAGAATGGAACTTCGGGTGGGATCGGCGGTAAATTCAGTAAGTAGCGACTCCGTTTGATCGCTCTTTACTCCCCTTAGACGCCCAAACACGTCCGAAATCCTAAGATACACCCTGAAGATACACGACGTAAACTGGAAACTTTACGTGGTTTAGCCACAGATTGCACGGAAGCAAACCGATCAGTTTGGCAAATCTGTGTAATCTGTGGTTTCAGTGGTTGCGGCCACGCGCTTGGCTGGCTCTCGGGAAGCCAGGTCAGCGGCAAAACGCACGCAGTTCTTGTTGGCGGCTTTCGCTTCGTACATCGCGGTGTCGGCGCACGCGATTAGTTGTTGAGGAGATGAGGCGTGTTTCGGAAATGCCGCCACTCCAAAACTGGCCGTCAATGACATCTGTAAACGCCGTCCGCCGTTGAACTGGTGCCGCGTAATCCGCTGGCGAATGCGTTCTGCAACTTGTCCAGCCAACTCCGTTCCCGTGTCGGGCAACACGATCACAAATTCGTCTCCGCCATAACGCGCAACCGCGTCAGTGTCGCGAATGGAGGAAAGGATGACCGCCGCCATTTCCATCAGCACGTGTGAGCCGACCAGATGACCATGTGCGTCGTTGATCTGTTTGAAGTCGTCGAGATCGAGAAACAGCGCGGCGACGCTCGAACCGTAACGACGTGCACGCCGGATTTCATTCAACAAAAACTGGCGCAGGTAGCGGGCGTTGTGAAGTTTGGTGAGATCGTCAGTTTGCGAGAGTCGTTCGGCCTCGGCGATGCGAACTGCGTTCGCGAGGGCTGAGGCTATTGGCAATGAGAGAGAATCGAGTAGGGCCACGTCGGCTTTCTTGAATGCGCGTGCGCCGGAGCCTTCACGAATACCTTCGATAACTCCGAGTATCCTCTCGCCACAGATCAAAGGAATCGCGACGACGAACTGTCCCTTTTCCTTCCGCTTGATAATTCCCAAACCCGCGGCCGCGCGTTTGGCAGCCCTGGTTTCCGACCCGATCGGAAGATCCGGTTCGACGTTCAAGCGCCCCCATTCTTCTTCGCTATTGGAACCTTGCTGGCCCGGCTTGCGAACGGCAATCGCTTCCAGTGTCGCACCTTCAAGACCTTTGGACTCTGAAAACAGGTAGACGGCCCAACGGTCAGCGCGAATGAGATCCTGCAAACCTGCAAGGGCTGTGTTTGCTGCACCGCTTTGATCCCCACTGAAGTGCAAGGAAGAAACAAGATCGTAAGCCGCGCGCAGATGACTGGCTTTAATCTTCTTTGGCAGTGAAGGAGTCTCGGTCTCCACCGGCTTTTCGAGCGCAGCCGGCATGCGCAACTCACCAGAGGCACCATGGCCTTCGATTTCGCGCAGCAAAGCGGGTAATTGAGCTGATTTGTCAGCAATTGCAGCGAATCCGAGGCGCTTCAGAGTTAGGCCATCAAGGCTGCGCAGATTGTGACTTTGGTATCCGTTAGTTTGGCGCCGGCAGGCCACGAGCGGAGCTCCAGGCCAGAACGCTTTCGCATGGTCGATGGCGGTGTGTAGTTCGACCATGTCAGCGCCGGGAACCACTTCATAAAGAACGGCCAAAGGTGGTGGTCCTTCAGCGCCGCGCGTTCCTTCTCGTTTCTGTTGCTTGGCGAGGGCCACTTCAACTTCGACTTCACGCAAACCTTCGATCAGCGTTTTTACGCCAGCCGCTCGCAACGCCTCGATTAACTCGTAGGCGGGAGCTTCATGGGCGTCCGTCAAAAGGATTACGTGACTCGACATCTGACTCAGGTTCTGCCGCGCCCCGCGCGTGCTGAAAGTGAAACTTTATATTGACTACTGTTTCCCTGTGAATCTTTTGCTTCGAGCGTCAGATCGCGCGTCGCGCCCGAGGCTGTGACCTGGATTTGAAATGCGCCATCGTGCGCGGCGATCGTTTCCCGTCCGCTCACACGAATAGTCGTACCGGGCTCAGCCTTACCGCGAACGAGATAGATATTACCTCCCAGGAACTCAGTGCTGAGATCGGAAACCGCCACCTGTGAGCCCGTACCTCTGTTGGCAACGATGAACTTTAGTGGGTCGCTCCAATCACTTATTTGGCCACTAGCGGCGGTTGCTCTCACGCGCCAGAAGTAAACCCCGGGACGAAGATCAGAAGCACCAAACTCGGTAGCCACGAGTTGATCGCGCTCGATAACTTTTCCATCAGCAACGAAGAACGGGGAAGTGGCGACTTCAACTCGATAGTACGAGGGTGTACCGGACTGCGGACGCTGCCATTTTAAAGCAACGTTCGCAGCACCGTTTGGTCCAACCGCGACCTGTTCGAGATCGTGAGGCCTGGCTGGTTGTGGCACGTCCAACAACTTCTGCGCCGGCGAGATGCGACCGGAGTTGTTTACTGACACGTACTCGCCGCCGCGAATCGAGGCCTTTTCACCGGCGTTGTTGGTAGTTTCGATCGCACCGGTAGCAACGCGAATTTCTTCAGTGCCCTCCGGATTGACTCCAAAACTCGCGCTGGTCTTCTCGCCCATTGTGTTCTTCGTCTTGGGCGTTTCAACGACGTTCGTGGTGCCATCTGCCTGCTGCTCGGTCCTGACAGACAACTGACCGCTGTCGACCCTGACGTGAACGTTTGTTTTCTTACCGTCGTCCGCGCGGGCGTTATCGCGAATGATGATGGTGCTGTTAGGTTTGACGAGGAGGGTCGAGCCGTCGGCGAGGCCGATGCGAGCGCGGCCGTTGGCCTGAGTTTGGACGGTATCGCCGGGATAGAGCTCGGTATCAGCATTGGCCGGAAGCATTTCGCGAGTGGCGGCGCGGATGACGCGTACTTCGCCCTCAAACGAAACGAATCTGGCTCCGGCTGGATGGTTGACAATCGCGACATTTCTGAACGGATTGCCATACTTCCAGACATAGACGGCGGCCCCGGCGGCGATTCCGCAGAGCGCAAAAATGGCGATTATCAGATAGACGAAACGCTTCTGAATAATCCACCAATCAAAAGCAAAACGACTGGTCTTATTCGCAACCATTGTCTAAATCGACTTGGGGAAGGGGACCCAACAAGTTGGGACCAGGTGTGAGTCCGAAACGGTGTCGATGGCGATTAAACCACCGGATCCAGGCAGCAACACTACCGATTCAGGAATTTAACACACGATGGAATAAACGTACAAGACGTTTGTACACAAAGTTGGAATCTGTGTTCATCTAGAATGAGGGGGTGTTGTGGCCAAAATCAATCTGGTTTCTGATCGGCCTCGTTCAGCTTTTCACCCAGCGGAAGGTCAAAATCAGGGGGTAAATCGATGTGAATGGTGGTATCGCTTTCGGGCGGGAACAAGAGCGAGGCGACTACGGAGCCGACCAGCACCACGGATACAAAACCGAGCGAAAACTTGATGGGAATCTCGAAATGAACAACCCCCAACAGCATTTTGAGCCCGATAAACGTGAGGACAACGGCCAGTCCGGTGCGAAGATAGCGAAATTTCTCCACTACCCCGGCCAGCAGAAAGTACATCGACCGCAGACCCAGAATCGCGAAGACGTTGGACGTATAGACAATGAAAGTGTTGGTCGTAATTGCAAAAATTGCGGGAATCGAATCAACGGCAAAGACGAGATCCGTTACCTCAACCACCATTAACACGAGGAGCAAGAGGGTTCCCGTGAGTTTGCCTCGCTCCCGCGTAAAGAACTTATCGTCTTCGTAGTGACGAGTAATCGGCAGAAAATGGGTTACAGCCCGGACGAGGATGTTTTGTTCCGGATGAACCTCGATCTCTTCGTGCCGGAACATCTTGATTCCCGTGTAGACCAGGAACGCACCGAAGATGTAGATAATCCAGTGGAAGCGATTGATCAGTGCTGCGCCCACGAAGATCATCGTCAAGCGCATTACCAGCGCGCCAATCACCCCCCAAAAGAGCACCCGATGTTGAAACTTCGCCGGGACCTTGAAATACGAAAAGAGCAGCAGGAAGACGAATAGATTATCGACGGAAAGCGACAACTCGATGAGGTATCCGGTAAGAAACTCGTAACCGCGTTTAGAGCCCTGATAGTGAAAGACGATTGCCGCGAAGATCATCGCCAGCGTTACCCAGACGCCGCTCCAGATCCATGCTTCTCGGTACCGGATTGTGTGGGCTTTGCGATTAAAGAGGCCGAGATCGAGGCTCAACATGGTGAGAATAAACAAACTGAATCCAAGCCAGAGCCAGGTTGAGCCGCCAATTGATTCCATGAAGGGACTCAAAATAGCATTCGGGTTCCGATTCGAGCAAATTTGGTTGGAACTTTGATCTTTGTGCTTGGCTCTTTGTTTTTTTCGACTAAGTGCCAAGCGCAAAGCACCAGGCACAAAGATCTAAGCCCCGGAGTTGCAGCCATTCCGTGCTCTCACATACAATCCGCAGTTTCTGAAAGGTAATCAACAATGCTCAAGCAACTAGGACGACTCGAACGAACTCGCAACATTGTCATTCTCTTATTCGCCATCCTGATGGCCGTCAGCCTTGTCATTTTCTATGCGCCAGGCCGGTCATCGGGCAATATCGATCCCGCCAAAAACACCGAGGTAGTGGCGAAGGTAGGTTCGAGAACCATCACGATAGCCGATGTCGCGCGTGTCAGAGAAAACTACACTCAGATGTTCGGGGGCCGCATAAACCTGGCCCAACTGGGTGGTAACAAGCGCTTCCTCGATGGGTTGATCGGACGGCATGTGATTGCACAGGAAGCTGAGCGACTCGGCCTGGGCGCGAGTGACGCTGAACTTGCTGAAAAGATCCGCAAGCAGTTTTCTGATGCCTCTGGAAAGTTTGTCGGTCTCGAAAGATATAAAGAATCGGTGCAGGCTCGTTACGGCGACGTCGAAAGCTATGAGAATGAGATTCGCGATCAGATCGCGCAGGACAAACTGCGAGCGTTTGTGACGGCGAGCGTCAACGTTTCCGATGCGGAGATTGAAGAAGAGTACAAGCGACGCAACACCAACTTCGACGTCAGCTACATCGCGCTTTCCGCCGACAAGTTAGCGGAGAAAATTCAGCCCAGCGATGAAGAGCTGCGTAGCTACTTCGAGAGTCACAAAACTGATTACCGTTATCTTGAGCCCCAAAAGAAAATTCGTTACATATTTATCAATAATGAAAAAGTTGGTTCCACGATTCAAATCCCTGAGTCGGATCTGAAAACTCAATTCGATTCCCTGCAAACTCAATTCAAAGAAGCGGGATTCAAGATCCAGCAGATTCTTTTGAGAGTAGTGCGCAAAGACCTGGACGCGCAGGTTGAACAGAAAGCCAAAGACCTGATTGCAAAACTGCGTGGGCCCGACGGAAAAGCAGCCGAAGCAGCCTTTGCCGAGGCGGCAAAAGGAAACTCCGAAGATCCGGCGACAGCCAGAAATGGTGGCTTTTTAGCGAAACCGTTCAAGAAAAATCCGAACAAGGTGGATGGACTTTACGACCGAACCGTCGACATGCAGGTCGGAGACATTTCGGATATTCCGATTCGTTACGGCGGTAACTGGTACATACTTCGTCGCGGCGACAGTGTTCCGAAGACTTTTGCCGAAGCAAAGCCGGAGTTGCTCGTCTCGGCTCGCAATAGCAGGGGTTACAACGCGGCATTCCAGGTTGCGCAGAAAGCCAAGAAACGTTTAGACGAAACCAGGGATCCGCAAAAAGTTGCGCAGGAACTTGCTGGCGAAGCCCACATGACACCGGCGGAGATGGTGCGCGAAACCGCGTTTATTAAGAAGGGCGACGACGTGCCGAACGTCGGAGTCAATCAGCAGTTTGAGGGAGCTATCGAACCGCTGAATAATCCAAACGACGTTGGTGAGCCGATTGGCGTCAAAGACGGATTTGCGATCCCGATGTTGGTTGAAAAGAAGGACCCGCGGATTCCGGAGTTTGACGAAGTAAAGAGCAAAGTCGCTGATGGCATCAAACAACAGCGCGCGAAAGATCAGTTGGAGCAGAAAGCCAAAGATATTGCTGCTGGTTTGAGTGGCGCCGATGCGATCAAAGCTGCCGGTGAGAAAGAAGGCTTTGATGCGGGAACGGAAGAGTCGTTCAAACTCGGTTCATCGCTCGGCAAAGCCGGAATTAGCCCAGCCCTCGACGATTTGATCTACGGTCTGAAACCGGGAGAGTTCAGCAAGACGCCAATCAAAGTTGACGACAAGTGGGTGATCGTTGGTGTCACCAAGAGGTACGATGCCGACGTAGCTAATCTTGCCAGTCAACGCGATACGTTGAAGCAGTCGATGATCAGCGATCGCCAGGACCAGGTGTTTGAGGATTACATCGCCGGCGTGCAGCAACGAATGAAACGAGATGGAAAGATCAAGATCTTCCAGGAAGTGCTGGACCAGTTAGAGGAGCCGGCCGCCGAACCGGTCTTGCCCGCAGGATTGAACCTTCCCGGTCAGGAGTAATTATTCATCCACAGATTACGCAGATCTCTTTTCTGCGTAATCTGTGGGATCTGTGGATTAGATTCCCAGCAGTGGACCAATCTCAGCCTGGGCCACTGTGGTGCGGATTTGCAGTTCGTTTGCCTGTGCAAAGATTTGCATGTTTGCTAAGGCGCTCTTGGCCAGCACGCCTTTAGCTCCCGACAATCGTCCCACCAACAACGCTCCGAATTGTTTCAAGCCCTCCAGTGTGTCGCCGAGATTTTTAGCGGCTTCTGCGTTCACGGCTCGCGCTGCCAGAAACAACTTCAGGTCACTCTCAGTTGTCCCAACCGATCCATAAACCTGTCGGAGCGTTCGCAGATCGGCGGCGATAGGCGCGTTGCCGATGTCGAGGTTTCCAATCAATTGCTCAGTCACGTTGCTGCCAAAGCCGATCACCGCATTCGGATCGCGATTGGCGAGCGCGATTAATTCCGCGTTAGCTCTTTTGCGAGAACGGCCGGCATCGATCAGCCTTCGAACACCGGCGGGATCTCCGAGTGCGAGTATGTTTGCATCGAGTGGGGCCGCAGCGAGTTCGCCAATCTTCAGATCAAAAAGACCGAGCAGTTTTAGGTTCTCGTCGAGAGTAAAGATGTAGACCGTCTTGTCCTGATATTTTTCTTCACGATACTTGCCATTTGAAGCCACTCGACCGGCCGCGACCATCGCCGCCGCACTGAAGCTTCCGTTGGCGAGTGCGACCGTTTGCGCCTTTGTCACACCTTCAGACGGATAGCTGAAACGAACACCAAGTGCGACTTCCTGAAACATGCGCGCGTCGAGACCGGTGCGATCCTTGAACCGATCGATACTCGCATTCACTTCGCTAAGCTTGGCAGGATTGCCGGCGAGAATACGTGGCATCGCCTCCGTCAGAAGTTGTTTCACTTTGATCTGTGCCACCGCGTCAGATTCCGGCAATGAGGACATGAGCGTGGGAGTTGCCGGAGCAGTGCTGCGCCGGCGTGTCTGGGCTTGTGCGTCTATCTGTGAAAAAAGGGCGATGAAAACAATCGCCAGATTCAAAAGTGTTCTTTTCACTACAAACTGCCTTTCTACCAAAGCAATATGAGAGTTTAGTTGATGCCTCGACCGGAGTCCGGGGTTGTTTTGTGTACGATCCCCTGACGAAATTCCGCAAATGAAACCTTCCTGTAGTCGTCAGGAATCTTAAACAGATTCGCATCCACCTCGAGCGATATGTCCGAAAGTTCCATTGAAACCCGCGTTCCATCCGCTGATTTAGTCTCGGATTTGACGGGCATCTTTAGCGCCTGGTCGATCCAAATCAACGTCTCACTTACGCTGACGTTCCCCGCATTCGCATCGTTAACAACAACTCGATATTTATCCGTGGTGCGTGCCGCTATAACTTCCTGGCCGAGCTTTTGATAACTCGTACTGCCTGTGTCTGCGTGCAACAAGCCTTCAGGAGAACTCTGCAATCCCTCGTCGCCATCGTTTGACGGCAGGGCAGTGCCGGTAGCGATCTCGGCGTAAATCTTCTCATCTGCCATCAGCACGAACCGGCCTTCCGGTCCTTCAAGATAGGCGATAGTTTTCGACGATATTTGCGACTCGTTGCGACGTCTGTCGCCATCGCGCGCAGTTAAGCTCCGTGTGGTTGAAGTTTGACTGTTCGCGGCTGTGATTGTGATCGTTCGCACGGCAAGATAGCGATCGGGTTCTTTAGTTTGAAACGGAGGCGTTGAGGAAACTACGGTGTTCGTTGTCGAGTTTTCGTTTGCAACGGAATTGTTTTTTGAACGGCAAGAGATCGTGAGTAAGACCAACGAGACCAAGATCAGCGCACATTCACTTCTCCGCAGAAAGATCATACGCGTTCCAGCAGGAGTGCCAGTCCCATGCCGCCGCTAACGCACAAGGTTGCAAGTCCGAGTCTAGCTTTTCGTTTCTGCATCTCGTGGATGAGTGTGGTCGTGATGCGAACCCCGGTGCAGCCAATCGGATGCCCCAACGCGATTGCGCCACCGTTAACGTTCAAACGATCGGCGTCGAACCCGAGTTCCCGATCACACGCGATCACCTGGGCGGCGAACGCTTCATTCAACTCGATCAGATTGATATCGGATAGAGAAAGATGCTGTCGCTCCAGCAGGGCGCGCACTGCGGGCACTGGACCGATACCCATGATGTCTGGAGCAACACCGCAGATTTCATAGTCAACCACGCGAGCTTGCGGCGTGCTCCCAAATCGTTTGATTCCTTCTTCACTCAAAACCACGACGGCGGCGGCGCCGTCTGTGATACCTGATGAATTGCCTGCGGTGACTGTGCCATCTTTGTAAAACACAGGCGGCAGCTTCGCTAAATCCTGAAGGGTTGTTCCGGCGCGACAGTGCTCGTCCGTCGAAAAGCTTGTCGACTCACCTTTCTTGCCACTGATTTCGAGAGCCATCACCTCGTCTTTGAATCTTTCCGATCCAATAGCGGCTTCCGCCCTCTGCTGCGACCGCAATGCAAAATCATCCTGCTCCTCGCGAGTGATCTCATATTGGCGGGCCAGCTTCTCGGCCGTTTGGCCCATCAGCAGTCCCGAAAGTGGATCGCTGAAGCCGTCGCGGTACATGCCATCGACGAGCTGCTTGTTGCCCATGCGCGCGCCCCAGCGAGCGCCTTCTGCAAAATACGGCACGCGCGACATGCTTTCAGTACCACCTGCGAGAACCGCATCTGCGCGACCGAGCACGATCTCCTGCACCGCAAGGATGATCGCTTTTAATCCGGAGCCACAGGCCTGATTGATCGTGGCAGCGGGTACTTTTTCTGGAACGCCTGCACGCCACGTGATTTGTCGTGCGACGTTTGGTCCACCGCCGGCCTGCCGGGCGCATCCCCAGATCGAATCGGTGACTTGATCTGCCGGAACGCCCGCGCGCTGAAGGCTAGCCTTCGCAACTGCCACGCCGAGATCCGCAGCGGTCCATGATGCCAGGGTGCCGCCAAACCTGCCGATCGGCGTTCGTACTGCTCCTGCCAGAAAAACGTTCTTCATAGGTTGACCAAAAATGTAGCACAGGGTAGAAGTAGGCCACAAAAAAGCACAAAAGTCACAAGAAAGCGTCTCACATGCTTCAACACCTCACGACTCCAGCGCTGCGTGTATCTGCGTACGAACAGATCACGTTATTGATTCGCGAACATGCGGAATGGCTGTTTGTTTCCGATGGGATGATCCAGTCGCTGCGACGCGAGGAGATCGATCTTACAGTCCATCAGCAAAAGCTCATGCTCTCGTGTTGGACCGAAGCGGGCACTCGCGTCTGGCAACTGCTCGGCTGGGATTGGAACGGGCAGATCCTTGAATTGAAAGTGTCGCGAAAATCGGGAGCTGAGATTTCGGTGATTGAACTGATTCCACGCACAACGGCGAAAGCGGTAACCGCTACGATCCGAGCAGCGAGGCAACTGCGTTGTGAGCGTTTGGCCCGACTTGCAGGGGCAGTGAAAACCGACACCGCGGTTGAGCGATTGTCTTTGAGCCGTGGAACAAAGCCCGGTCAGCCCGGTCGTTATGCGCAAATTCTTCTGCGCCGGCGCCGGGAGAGAATCGCCCTCGCTGGTCCAGTTGTTTCCAGCCCACCTTCAGCCGTTGACGCGTTCCTGTCATCGGCATTGCTCTGGTTTCGACGCACGTCGGATCGCATGAAGCCCCCAAGAGTTGAGCAACTCTGGTTGGTTGTTTCCCCCGAATTGCTCAAATCGCTTGTTTATCGCGTAGCGCTCCTGCGCGATGGTCTAAGAACTGTCATCAGAGTGTTCACTGTTGACGAGCAACTGACGTCACTAACTGAGGTGTCATGTCCTGACAAAGAGGATTTGTGGAAAAAGAAGCTCGCGCGTTTTCCGCCCGTCGCTGCTGCAACACCAACGGATCTCACTACGGCCATAGTTGCCGAGTCGCCGCATGCGATCGACGTGGTCCATGCGCGCCACGGTGAAACACTTCGTTACTTTGGTCTGCCATTTGCGCGTGTGCGTTCGTTGCTGGGACACGAGCGAGTTTGGTTTGGCATGGACCGCGCTCACCGCCGGCTGCTCGACGAATCAACCTTCAACGACTGGCACAATTTATTGCGCGACTTGCGCGAGCACCGATCATCGTCTGCGCTGGATCATCGCCACGCGTTCTATCGCGCTGCACCCGAAGCGTGGCTGGAATCGCTCCTGCGCCGAGACATCACCAGACTCGACCCGGGTCTGATCATTGCCCCACTGCATGCGCAATTCAGAACTGCACGCGGCGCGAAGCTTGGAATCAGGCCAATAGATTTACTGGCCTTGCGACAAGACGGCCGTTTAGTCGTGATCGAGTTGAAGGTGTCGGAAGATCGCGAGCACGTCCTGCAAGGCGCTGATTACTGGCGGCGCGTCGAAGCACATCGACGACGTGGACACATCGCGAGGGCAAGACTATTCGGCGAGCGAACGATCAGCGACGAGCCTCCACTCGTCTATCTGGTCGCTCCAACGCTCCGCGTTCACCCAGCCTTCCAGGCGCTTGCCTCATGCATCTCGTCCGACATCGAAATCTATCGCTTCGACATCAACGAAGACTGGCGCTCCGGCGTCCGCGTCATGCGCCGCGAAAAAGGTAATTAGCCACAAAAAGGCACAAAAGGCACAAAAGTCACAAAAATAGAAAACCATTTCTGAAAACTTTTTGTGACTTTTGTGCTTTTTTGTGGCTGAAACTCTTGTGGCATTAAAAAGCCTGGGGTGGAGCGCAACCCCAGGCTTTATTGCTGGCGACGCGCATCGCGCTCGTCAGCTGCCAAAGACTTTAGTGTTTTACAAAAATGCTGTCCGGTTCGTTACTCAACGCCGGCGGTATAACCGTGGCTGTGGCCGGTGTAGTGATGTGATTCAGCGTGTCGTCCTTTGAGTAAATACCCGACACACGCATCTTGAACTCATCGGGGTTAGTCGCGTTGTGCAGCGCCTCTTCCTGGGAGATGAGTCTTGACTGCAGCAGATGAAACAATGATTGATCAAACGTTTGCATGCTGTATTGCGAAGTGCCTGCCGCGATCGCTTCACGAATCAAATACGTCTTCTCTTCATTGATGATGTGATCGCGAATGGTAGCCGTTGACACGAGCACTTCGATAGCCGGCACGCGTCCCGCGCCTTTCGCGGCACGGACCAGACGCATCGAGATCACAGCCTTTAGAATTCCCGCAAGCTGTATGCGCACGGATTTCTGCTGGTGTGACGGAAACGAGGAAACGATACGGGTGATAGTTTCTGTCGCGTCGAGTGTGTGCAGAGTCGAAAGCACAAGGTGGCCCGTTTCAGCGGCCGTCAGTGCTGTTTCAATCGTTTCATGATCGCGCATTTCACCCACGAGGATCACGTCGGGATCCTGTCGCAATGCACCGCGCAGAGCTTCAGCGAAGGATCGTGTATCGACGTCGACCTCGCGCTGCGTCACAAACGACTGCTTATCGCGATGGAGAAACTCGATTGGGTCTTCGATGGTGACGATGTGTCCGCTGCGCGTGGAGTTGATGCAATCGATCATCGCCGCGAGCGTCGTCGACTTACCTGAACCGGTGGCGCCGGTGACAAGGATCAGGCCACGCCGTTCTTCGGCGATCTTATCGATCACTGGAGGCAGCCCAAGCTGAGCGGCCGTCTTGGTGTGATCCGGAATGACGCGAAGCACGATACTGACGGTGCCGCGTTGCTGAAAAATGTTTGCTCTGAAGCGTCCCAGACCTGATACGCCATAGCCGATATCGACTTCCGAAACCTCTTTAAAGCGTTGTTTTTGCCGGTTCGACATCATCGAGAAAGCCATGTCGAGGGTGTCTTCCGGCTTCAGACGGGGAGCATCAGCAATTGGGTGGAGCTCGCCGCCGATACGCATCACGGGAAATGCTCCTACCTTAAGGTGGAGATCGGATGCGTTGTGACCGATGGCAACTCGAAGTAAATCGTCGATTTTTAAGGCCATGAAAGATCCTGAAATACTGAAAACCTTGTGGGATTACGAGAGGATTGCTGGCGAGTGTCAGCGCCGGGAGGCGCGCTCGGGCTCTTCGAATATAGCCTGACGATGAGAGGTGCGTCAATAACTTCGTATTTTTTGAGAAAACGCCTTCGGCGTTTGGATTTTTAGTTTATCGTCGTGGCAGCGGTTTCAATTGCGGCGCCCGAGAACCCGTTGTTATCGGAGACAGCCGGCTTTGATTCGTTGACGAAGGTGAGCCACTTGCCCGGAGCCGGACGGTCACCCTTCGTGATTTCGAAGAACGCTTTCTGGATCTTCTCAGTGATTGGACCGCGCCCGCCATTACCTACTGTGATGCGGTCAACTGAGCGAATCGGCGTGATTTCGGCGGCTGTGCCGGAGAAGAAAAGCTCGTCAGCCACGTAAAGCGCAGCGCGCTGAATCGTTCGCTCTTTAATAGTGAGGCCCAGTTCCTGACAAATCTGGATCACGCTGTCACGCGTAATACCGGGCAGAATTGAAGATGAAAGTGGCGGAGTTAAGACCAGATCACCAGCGACCATGAAGATGTTCTCACCCGAACCTTCCGAAACGTAGCCACGGTCGTCGAGCGCGATGCCTTCGGCGAAGCCGTTCAGCAGCGCTTCCATCTTGATTAGCTGAGAGTTCATGTAGTTAGCGCCGCTCTTTGCCATTGCCGGCATCGAGTTGGCATGAAGTCTCTGCCAGGTCGACACACAAACGTCCACACCTCGTTCGATCGCTTCGTCGCCGAGATACTTGCCCCAATCCCATGCGCCAATGTAGCAGGCGAGTGGATTTGGAAAGGGATTGACGCCAAATGCCGGGTGCTCTTCATCGAGACTACGGAAGAGTATGGGCCTGATGTAGCATTGATCCATGCCGCTCTTGCGCACGAGTTCGACCGAGGCGGCGCACAGTTGATCGAGCGTCCACTCGTGGTCCATGCGATAGACCTTCGCGGAGTTCAGCAAGCGTTGCATGTGTTCGCGCAGGCGAAAGACGGCGGGTCCCTGCTTGGTGGAGTAACATCGGATTCCCTCAAAGACGCTGGAGCCATAGTGCAATACATGCGACATCACGTGCACACGCGCGTCGTTCCAATGGATAAACTCACCGTTATGCCAAACAACGTCGCAAATCCGTGGTGTCTTAACGTCTTTGGTGTTGCCGTCTTTTGAGAACATATTGTTTACTCCTTCAGGAAATAGTGAGATGCAGGGGGAGGGCCCTCATCTTCGCCGCGTAGAAACACTTCGACACTGCGAGAAACCGATACTACTTTTTAAATGTACTGAATGGGTTATCAAACAGGGCACAATACAGTAGTTTTGAGTCGCTTGGCAAGAAGGGTTGCAGGTCGTAAACCGGCTTTCGTAACATCCAATTTGCAACATCATAATTTAGAGATTATTAATCCGTGGTCCTTACCGAAAAACCGCTCAAAAGGTCTCACCACTCGCTTTCTGATTGCGTTATTTTTGCTCTCGACGTTACCTGCCGGCTGCAGTGAGAAAAAGATGAATCCAAACAACCAAAACACATCCCTGGCAGATACTTCTGCCGACCCGCTTTCGATCCATCAACGCGCCATCGCCATTGATATGCACGTAGATACCGTGCAACGAATTCTCGACGAACATGTCGATATTCAACAGCAGCTCAGCGACGGGCACTTCGACGCTGTACGCGCACGGGCCGGAAATCTAGACGCACAATTCTTCTCGATCTGGGTAGAACCGCAGCTATTTGGAGGTGGCGGCGAACGGGCAGTAAAGCGAGCAGACGATCAGATAGCGGCGATACGCGCCCTGGCAGAGCAACATCCCGAGACGTGGCTACTGGCAACTACAGCGGGCGATATCAAGCGCGCCGCGAGCGAGGGAAAAATCGCAGCGCTATTGGGTCTGGAGGGTGGTTATGCGATCGATGAGCGTTTGGAGAACGTTCAGCGCTATTACGATCTGGGCGTGAGATATATGTCACCTGCATGGAGCGTGAGTACGAGTTGGGCGGGCTCTTCCGGTGATGACGTGGGCGCCACGCGTGGTCTTAATGATTTTGGAAAGAACGTTGTGCGCGAGATGAACCGTTTGGGAATGATGGTCGATGTTTCGCACGTATCTGATCCAACGTTTTGGGACATCGTGAACACGTCGACCGCGCCGGTCATTGCCACTCATTCGGCGTGCCGTGCGATCGCAGACGTGCCGCGAAACTTAACAGACGAAATGATCCGCGCGCTTGCAAAGACTGGCGGTGTGGTCAACGTCATTTTTTATCCAGAACACCTTGAGCCGGGTTGGAGTCAGAAGAAGAAGCAGGTTGATGCCGAGATCGCCGGGATGGTCCAGGCTGCATCCGCTGCCGAACCGGGAGACGCGGTTCATAAGAAGATCGCACGTGATTTAGTGCGGCAATGTGAATATGCGCGTCGGCTGCCGCCGGTGAAAGTCGCCCGTATCGTCGATCACATCGATCACATCGTGAAGCTGGTCGGTGTGGACCACGTTGGCATCGGATCTGATTTCGACGGCGTGCAGGCGACGACTGCCGATCTCGGAACGGTAGCTGATCTGCCAAACCTCACGAAGGAATTGCTGCGTCGCGGCTACAGCGAGGCCGACGTCGACAAGATCCTTGGCGGAAACATGTTAAGAGTGCTGGATCAATCCGTAAAAAATCCGCGTTAATCCGCGGCTAAAAATGCCTAAGATCGGATTTCATGCGCCAATTAAAGGCGGCGTTCATAATGCACTGATTGTCGCGAAAGACACGGGCTGCGATACCGTGCAGCTCTTCTCGCGCAATCCGCGTGGATGGATGGCAAAGCCGCTGACGCTTGAAGATGTGCTGCTGTTTCGGAAGACGCGCAAGCAGACAAAGATCTCGCCAGTTTTAATCCACTGCAACTATCTTGTGAATCTTGCGGCCGCTGATGAGGCGACGCTGGCGAAGTCGCGCGCGTCGTTTCGAGAAGAAGTGGAGCGAGCGCTCTTGTTGGGCGTTGATTACCTGGTGGTCCACCCCGGCAGCGCGCGTGGCGCGTGCGAAGCGGATGGCATTGCGTTGTGTGCCACGAGTCTGAGAATCGCGTGCAAAGGATTGAAGCTGGGCTCGCTCCGCATACTTTTGGAAAACACCGCCGGACAGGGCGATTGCATTGGACATCGTTTCGAGCATCTCGAGGAGATCATGCGCGTCTGTCCCAAACTCGAACTTGGCGTTTGTCTCGATACCGCTCATGCGTTCACGGCCGGCTACGACATCCGTGAAGAAGATGGTCTAGAAGCATTGTTACAACGTGTACAGAAGACGGTGAAGACAAAAAACGTGCGCGCGATTCATTTCAACGACTCGCGCGCCGCCTATAACTCGCGCGTCGACCGCCATTGGCATATCGGCGAAGGTCACATTGGTGCGGACGCGTTACGTCGTGTCGCACGACACCCAAAACTGAAGCATGCCGCGTTTATCCTGGAGACTCCCTACGACGATCCGCGCGCCGATATTAAGAACCTCAAAATGCTGCGCTCATTTGTAGCCTCGGATTGACACAGATCCTCATCCGTGTAAAATCAGTGTCTAATGTTTTCGAGACGACCTTCAACTAATCTCGTCCTAACGGTGCCGCTTCTGCACCGCGCCTAGGCGCGTGTTCTCGCGGAGCGGCGATTCCAACTTAAAAGCAAGCAAGATTTATATGGAGACGTGTATGATTGGATAACGTTATGGACGAAAAATACTTTCCTGAAGAGATCGAAAGTAAGTGGCAGCAATACTGGAGTGAAGCGGGCACTTTTGAGGCAAAAACCGATGATCCTCGCGACAAATTCTACTGCCTCGAGATGTTGCCCTACCCCTCGGGTTTCCTGCACATGGGACACGTGCGCAACTACTCCATCGGTGATGCGCTCGCGTGGTTCAAACGCTTGCAGGGCTTCAATGTGTTGCATCCCATCGGCTGGGATAGTTTCGGCCAGCCGGCGGAACAGGCAGCGATCAAGCGTGGAGTGAATCCGCGCGACTGGACCGAGGACAACATCGCGCACATGCGCGGCCAGTTGAAGCGTCTCGGCATCAGTTACGACTGGTCGCGAGAAATTGCGGCACACAGACCTGACTATTACATGTGGGACCAGTGGTTCTTCCTGAAAATGCTCGAAAAGGACCTGGCCTATAAGAAGGTGTCTCAGGTCAACTGGTGTCCCAAAGAAGAGACTGTGTTGTCGAACGAACAGTCATCCGGAGGGATCTGTTGGCGCTGTGGTACGCGCGTCGAGAAGCGAGATCTGGAGCAGTGGTTTTTGCGCATCACCAGGTATGCAGAACAGCTCGTTGCGGACATAAAGCAGATCGAAGCCGGTTGGCCCGAAAAGGTTTTGAAACGGCAGAGCGATTGGGTAGGCCGCAGTGAGGGAGCCTATATCGATTTTGGAATAAAGGACAGCGACAAGAAGATTCGTGTGTTCACCACTCGCATTGACACGATCTATGGCGCGACGGCCGTCGTGCTGTCGGCGGAGCATCCGTTGCTCGCCGAGTTGCTCGAAGGTTCGGCATTGAAGCAGGACATCGAAGCTTTCGCACAAAAGATACGAGTGCAAAGGGCCGCAGGTCGCGAAGTCGGTGAAGAGGAGAAGGAAGGACTCAATACCGGTGTGCTCGCGATCAATCCATTCAGCGGCGAGAACGTTCCGGTCTGGGTGGCGAACTACGTCTTGATGGAATACGGCACGGGCGCTGTGATGAGTGTTCCGGCGCACGACGAACGTGATTTTGAGTTTGCGCAGAAGTACTCGTTGCCGATCAGACAGGTGATCGCTCCCGTAGATCATCAACACACCGATGCCGAGCCGGCAGTAACAACCGCGGGCGATGCATCCGCGGAGATCAAGCACTCATTCACAGACTATGGTGTTTTGATCAATAGCGGCGAGTGGGGCGGCAAACTGTCGGAGGTTGCGATCCCTGAGATGGCGGCTCACGCAAAGAAGAACGGGTTTGGCGAAGCCGCAGTCACTTATCGCATTCGCGATTGGGGAGTTTCCCGGCAGCGATTCTGGGGCGCGCCGGTGCCGGTTGTTTATTGCGACACCGATGGCATGGTTCCGGTGCCTTACGATCAATTGCCGGTGACGTTGCCGCAAACAGCAGCATTCACTGGAACCGGTGAGTCGCCGTTGGCGAGTGTGCCGGAGTTTGTAAACACAATCTGTCCGGAGTGCAAAGGTCCTGCGCGTCGTGACACTGACACCATGGACACGTTTGTCGATTCCTCCTGGTACTTCTTCCGCTACTGCGATCCGCGGAATGAAAAAGAACCATTTGATAGACGTGTCACGAGTCAATGGACGCCGGTGGACCAGTACATCGGTGGTGATTCACATGCCGTGATGCATTTGATCTACACCCGATTCTGGACCAAGTTCATGCGTGACATTGGTCTGGTTAACTTCGACGAGCCGGTCAAGCGATTGTTGACCCAGGGAATGGTCACAAACCGCGTCGAAGGAACTGACGAATGGAAAGCAATGTCGAAGAGTCTCGGCAACGGAGTCGATCCTGACGAGATGATTAAGGCATTCGGCGCTGATGCGACGCGTCTGTTCGTGTTGTTTGCGGCGCCAGCTGAAAACGAGTTGCGCTGGTCTGAAAGCGGAATCGAAGGCGCGGTCCGATTTTTAAGACGCGTCTACACGATGGTCTGGAAGTGGCAGGAAAGATTGTCGAATTCGATCCAGGCTGGAGGAATGGAGTTTAGCCCGGCGGCGAGAACTTTACGACGCAAGACGCACCAGACGATTGCAAAGATCACCAGCGACTTCGAACAGTTGCACTTGAACACCAGTGTGGCTGCGTTGATGGAGTTGTTCAATCAGATCGTCGATTTTAACGCCGCTCCGGCGACGGCCTCGCCGGAAGACGTCTTTTCCCTTCGCGAGGCGTTGGAATCACTGGTAATCATGCTCACTCCGTTTGCGCCGCACATTGCTGAGGAGATGTGGGAAGGTCTTGGTCACGCTGGCGGTCTGTTGAGTAAAGGCCCACGTTGGCCGGTGGCGGATCCTGAGCTCGCGCGCCGTGAGGAGCTGGAGATTCCGATTCAGGTTAACGGCAAGTTGCGGTCACGTGTGATTGCGGCTCCCGATGTTTCGGAAGAAAACTTGCGCGCTGCCGCACTCGCCGATGAACGGGTGCAGACGGTGATTGACGGTCACGAAGTATTGAATGTGATTGTGGTTCCGCGTCGCCTTGTAAATATCGTGATCCGGTGAACTTACCGCCGATTACACAGGTTACTCGGTGCTGAATCCGTGTTAATCTGTGTAATCTGTGGTTACCGAATAGATGAAAGAGTGTCCGTCCTGTAGGCGCTGCTACCCAGACGAAATAAATCACTGTCCTCAGGATGGTGACGTTACTGCGCCGTCAATTTTGGGTGAACCCACACTAGATGCCCGTTACTTGCTGGAGCGTCGGCTCGGGCAAGGCGGCATGGGTGTCGTGTTTCAGGCGCGACACATCTTCCTAAAGACCTCACACGCCATCAAAGTGATCTTGCCGGATCTGGTTGGGAATGATCCGATGCTTACCACGCGCTTTCGTCAGGAGGCGCTTGCGGCTGCAGCCATCCGTCACCCGAATATTATTACCGTCACCGATTTTGGTGTGGTGCGCGGCACGATGCCATTTCTCGTGATGGAATTCGTCAAGGGCCGGTCGCTTCAGGACATTCTGGCGAAGGAAGGCGCGATGCCGCCGCAACGGGCTTGGGAATACATCAGTGCGATTGCTTCCGGTGTTGGCGCCGCTCACCGGCAGAACATCGTTCACCGCGATCTGAAACCGCTTAACATCATGGTCCAGGACGATGTTCCGATCTCAGAAGGGGTCAAGATCCTCGACTTTGGATTGGCAAAGATCAAATCCGGTGAGTTGCTTGGATCGTTTGTGCAGGCACAGACGAGCGGATTGATGGGCTCGCCTTTCTACATGGCGCCGGAACAATGGTCCGATGATGAACCGGACGCGCGTGCCGACATCTATAGTCTCGGCGTTATTCTTTATCAAATGCTCGCGGGCGAAGTGCCGTTCAAAGGTTCATCGATTCCGTCGATCATGAAAAAGCATCTCACGCTGCCGCCTCCGAGTTTTCAGTCGATGGGAGCTTCGGTGCCACCGGCGATCGAGTCGGTTGTTCGTCATGCTCTCGAAAAGGAAGTTGAAGCGCGCATCGATTCCGTTCCGACTTTTCTGAGTGATTTGCACGCCGCATTGAATTCGTCACCAGTGGTCGCATCAGCTCTGAAGACAACCGTAGTGATGGATCCGAACAAGACCATGGCTTCGGTGACGCAGCCTCCAGTCAATCAGGGTCCGGATCTGTCTGCAACGTCAACTCAACCTCCGATTGCGCACGACACGCAAGTCGGCGCTTCTTTCGACTCAATGGCGGGCACGGTCAGTGGCGCGCACCTCGATAAGATGCTCGAGGAAGGTGCGCAACGAAAACAGCGTGAGGAGCAAGAGCGTCTAAGCAAAGAACGACAGGAGCGAGAACGGAGAGAGAAAGAACAGCAGGAAAAATTCGACCGGATGGCGCTGCAGGCGCAAGAGCTCGAAGACAGGCTCGAACGACTGTCTGGAAGCATGCCGCCATCGATGGATGATCCGGAAACAACTCGCGTCCAGGGTGGTCCAACCAATCCCAACTGGGCTGCCAATTCGGCTCGCGTGTCGCCCGTAGCGCCAGCCAAGCAACAGATGATCGTGGACTTTTCGCCAAAGCGGAAAACCCCACCACTACTGCTGATTGGCGCCACAGTAATGGTCCTGGTGCTTGCAGGTGTTGGTATTAGTGCTTATTTAATGCTTCGACAAAGTTCACGCACTGTCGATCCAACGCCAACTCCAACGCCGGTCCCGCCGCCGAAAAGCAAAGCTGATCTGATTTCAATCGATGGTGGTACTTTTCTGATGGGACGTAAGACTGGTCCACCTCAGGAAACTCCGGCTCATGCAGTGACGGTGCAGCAGTTTCTAATGGACCGAACAGAAGTCAGCAATACTGAATACGCCGACTTCGTAAGAGAGACGAATCACACACCTCCAGCTCATTGGATTGGAAACAAGCCGCCATTTGGGCAGGAGACATGGCCGGTCGTGAACGTGACGTTCACAGACGCGACCGAATTTGCCGCCTGGAGATCTAAACGCGACGGTGTTAGCTATCGGCTGCCCACCGAAGAGGAGTGGGAATACGCAGCGCGCAACGGAGAGCGAGCGGATTTGTACCCCTGGGGACCGGAGTGGAAAGACGGGGTTGCTGTGCTCAAGGATGCTACTCCATCTCCAGTGGGTTCTCGTGCCGACGGGAAGAACCGATGGGGAGTATTTGACCTGATCGGAAACGTGTGGGAATGGACCGCGTCAAAGGCTTCCGTTTATCCGGGTAATCAGGCCAAGGTGCCGAAAAGTATGGAGGAGTGGGTAACGATCAGAGGTGGTTGTTATGTAAGCGATCCCACGAGTGCCGAGACTCCAATATCTTCCTGTTTGCGTGAATTTGTGCCTTCCACCACCAAGACGACGCTATTGGGCTTCCGGCTGGTGCGGAGTGGGTGAATTTATAGGACATATAAGTCTTATAGGTCCTATAGGACCTATCGACTTCGCCATTAGATCATCAGACAAAGCTGATCTACAATCCGACGCAGTACTTCTTCAGTGATCCATAAGTTCTTTTGTTCGCGGATGTTTTACCCGAGGTTAGTCTCGATATCGCAATCCAAACAAGCACCAGGGAGAGTAATGATGAGCACTAACGCAATACTGCGCGGCGCGGTTTTGAGTTTTGCCGCACTCTGCCTGAGCCTTTGCCTCGTTCCGGTCGCCTTCGGACAGGACCCGGGCTCGGACATCGGCGGAGGCGCAGGTATCTTTAGGCCGAAGAACCCGGAGACAAAGAAGACCACGAAGCCAGCCACGGGAACAGGTACGAAGCCTGGCCGAACAACCGGACCAACCCGTCCGAGACCGTCGGCTGTTGCCGAACGCGTCGAAGAACTCCTGGATAAAGGCAACGAAGCTCGCGACGGCAGGAAGTTTGCCGAAGCTGAAAGCGCTTACAGGGAAGCCCTGAAACTGAAAGCACGCGACGCGCGGGCCGCCTATGGTTTAGGCAACGTCTACTCCGATCAGCAGCGCTGGGACGAGGCGGAGGCAGCTTATCGAAACTCGGTTGCGTGGGCTCCGAATGATGCAGATGCATATGTGGCTTTGAGTGTGGTGCTCGTCCAACCGAGTCCTGGCGCCGACAACGCAAAGAGGTTCGCGGATGCTGAGACGTTCGCGCGACGTTCCGTTCAACTCGATCCGAAAAGTGCGGTCGGTTGGGATCGTCTGGGAGTCGCGCTGCAGGCGCGTGGATTGGCAAACAGCGAGACCGAGCATTCTTATCGCCGCGCGATCGAAATAGATCCGCAGTTTGCCGTGGCATATGCGCATCTCGCTCGCATGCTCAATCGTGCAAACCGCGGCGCCGAAGCCGCGCCGTTGTACGATAAGGCCACCGAACTCGCCAAGGATCCTGCCACG
>DASYSD010000019.1:0-74926 GCA_036003745.1 Pyrinomonadaceae bacterium | reverse complement strand
CGTCATGCGCAAAAACTACGAGGGTGCGATCGAGCCGTTGACGGTTGCCGTAAACATCCAGGCCACATCTGCCGATGCCAACTATTACCTCGGTGAATCGTATCTTCAGATCAAGAAAGGTTCAAAGGCGGTTGGTTATCTCAACCAGGCAATCAAGCTCGATCCCATTGGCAAGGCCGACGCACATCTGCGTCTCGCTACTCTCTACAATGCGGTGGGAATGAAAGACAAAGCCGCAATCGAGTACGAAGAGTTTTTGAAGAAGAAACCTGACTACCCCGACGCCAAAAAACTCAAAGCGTACATCGACGCAAACAAGCCGAAGAACTAATCCACAGATTACACAGATTTGATCTGTATAATCCGCGACTATGCTGCAGCTTGTCACTACCGTTGTCATTCTCGGCGCGACGCTGATTGATGGTTCAGGTCGTGCTCCAGTCCGAAACTCAGCCGTAGTTATCAAAGGCGACTCCATCGTTGCCGTTGGACGTCGTGGCCAAATCAAAGTGCCTGCAGATGCGCGTGTGATTGATGCGCGCCGGCTGGTGCTGGCGCCGGGTTTTATCGATGCACATAACCACTCCGATCGTGGTTTCGACACCGATCCTTCGGCGGCCTCACAAGTGTCGCAGGGCATCACGACTGTCGTCGTGGGCCAGGATGGCGGTTCACCGTTTCCTGTCGGCGCCTTTCTTTCTGAATTGGACCACAAGCCGATCGCGTTAAATGTGCTTACGTTCGTTGGACACGCGACTTTACGATCTCAGGTGATGGGCGAAGACACAAACCGTCTCGCCACGCCGGCTGAGGTTGAAAAGATGAAGCAAATGGTTGAACAGGCGATGCGTGATGGCGCCATTGGTCTCTCGAGCGGTCTCGAATATGAGACCGGAAAGCCGGCGTCGACCGAAGAGGTAATCGCGTTGGCACGTGCAGCGAGTGCTGCGGGCGGCATTTACATCAGCCACATTCGTGACGAAGCCGATAAGACGTTTGAGGCGTTGGACGAAGCGATCCGGATTGGCAGGGAAGCTCGCATTCCGGTTCAGATTTCTCACATCAAATTGGGAAGCGTTGCGGTTTGGGGGCGCGCGCAGGAAGCGGTGGGGCTCATCAACAAAGCGCGTGCACGTGGTCAGGATGTTACGGCTGATTGTTATCCCTACGAAGCATGGAGCTCAACGATCCGGGTTTTGATACCGAGTGGGCGTCATGATGATCCGGCGGATGTGGCGCGCGGGCTCGCTGATGTCGGTGGACCAGCGAATATCATGATCGTGAGTTGCAGGGCACATCCCGATTACGAATTCAAAAACATGGAAGAGGTCAGCAAGCGTGAAGGAGTCACCCCGGTTGAACTCTACATGAAGATCGTGCGCGATGGTGGCGCCGGCGTTGTGTGTCACTCGATGAAGGAGTCAGACATCAGTACGTTCTACCGGCAGCCGTGGGTAATGGTGAGTAGCGATGGCGGCATTGGGTCGCGTCACCCGCGTGGGGCCGGAACATATCCCCGCGTGTTGGGACGTTTTGTTCGTGAACAGCACTGGCTCGGTTTGCCCGAGGCCATTAGAAAAATGACGTCGCTACCCGCGCGACGGTTTAAGTTGAGCGACCGTGGTCTCATTCGAGCGGGCTTCAAAGCTGATCTCGTCCTGTTTGATCCGGCGACGATTATCGATCGCGCGACGTTTAAAGAGCCGCAATTAACGGCCGAAGGTGTCAAACGCGTGTTCGTGAATGGACAGGAAGTCTGGATTGATAACGCGGTGACGGGCCAACGCCCCGGTCGCGCCTTACGCCACAAGCCTCAGCCACAAAAAGGCACAAAAGGCACATAAAGCACAAACGATCGAGTCTGGATCGCTTGTGCTTTTTTGTGCCTCTTGTGCTTTTTGTGCCTTTTGTGGCTCTACTTCTTAATCGAAACCCAAACGCTGTAGGTGCTGCCGTCGAACAGTGTGGCTTTCAGTAGCCATATGCCCTGTCCGTTATTGCCAAAGCCCTTGGTGCTCAGGTTGAAGTGCCACTCACCGTCGGTCAGCCGGAATTGATTTCCGCTTGTGGCGGCGTCCGTTGGCGTTGCATCGATCGCAGGGTCCGACAAAGTCGCACTGCTGTACTTGATCGCCTGCAACGTATGGATGCCGGTAGTTAGCGGTTGTCCAAAACAGATCGCGCTGAACTTAACAGGGATCGTACTGTTCAGTTTGAATGATCGGACTGGGTTCGCAAAGCTGCCTCCAGTATTTGATTCAACTGCACCGCCGATTGGTGGCAGGAAGCCGTTGAACGTGCTGCACGCAGTCAGGATCGTCAGGTAGTCTTTTGTGAACGTCAATGTGTAGTTGTTGCCACCATTGCCGTCGCTGATCGCGAGCGTGCCGATCTTGATTTCGTACGTGCCGACGAGTTCACCTGCAACGCGGGTCAATGCGCCAGTGAACGTGTCGGTGAATGCCAACGAGCCACTCGTGATCTGGTAAGTGAACACAGGATCGGGATCGCCGAACGTCTTGGTCTTCGCATCGGCCTTGACGGCGATGGCGCGTTTCTTGATCTCGAAATTGTTGCTCACCAGCGACAGATTGTAATTATTGCCTCCGTTGCCATCGTTCACTTTCAGCGTACCGATTTTGATCGCGTACACGCCTACGTTCTCGCCGGCATCTCGACTCAGAGCACCTGTGAAGGTGTCGCTGAAAGCGAGTGTGCCGCTCGTGACCGTGTAAGCGAATGTCGGATCGGGATCGCCGTAAGTCTTGAATTGACCGGCAGTCGCTGTTACCTGAAGCGGACGCTTGTCGATGGTGAACTCAGCACCGTTGTTGGTGATGATGTAGTTATCCAGCGCTCCGGCCGTTGCCGCACTCAGAGTAGCAGTGATGTGGTATGTCGGCACTGAAGCGTTCTCGCCGGCAACGCGTGAATAGGTAGCGGTGACGCCGTCTGCTACGAGGAAGTTGGAACCACTGCCGGTAGTTAGTGGCACTGGATCTGGATCGCCGTAGGTCTTGCTGTTCGGATTGGTGGTCCAGGCGGCAGCGCGCTTCTTGATCTCGAAGTTGTTGGAGACGAACGACAGGTTGTAGTTGTTACCGCCATTGCCATCGTTGATAGCCAGCGTGCCGAGAGTGATTGCGTAGAGACCGGCATTCTCACCTGCAACGCGACTCAACGCACCGGTAAAGCTGTCGCTGAAGGCGAGCGAACCGCTGGTAATTGAGTAAGTGAAAGCCGCTGGATCAGCATCACCATAGGTCTTGAACTGGCCCGCGTCGGCAGTCACTTCGATGTTGCGCTTGTTGATAGTGAACTCAGCACCGTTGTTGGTGATGATGTAGTTGTCCAAGGCTGAGAGCGGTGTTGCACTCAGCGTGGCGGTGATGTGGTAAGTCGGTAGCGAGGCGTTCTCACCAGCAACGCGTGTATAAGTTGCCGTGACGCCATCGCCTACGAGGAAGTTGGAGCCGCTGCCTGTGGTCAACGGACTTGGATCGGGATCACCGTAGGTCTTGCTGGCTGGATTGGTGGTCCAGGTAGCCGGCCGCTTCTTGATCTCGAAGTTGTTGCTGACGAAGCTCAGATTGTAGTTGTTGCCTCCGTTGCCATCGTTGATCGCCAATGTGCCGATCGTGATTTCATAGAGACCCGTGTTTTCACCAGCCACACGGCTAAGTGCGCCGGTGAAAGCATCCGGTGAAACGAGTGATCCGTTCGTTATCGAGTAGGTAAAGCTTGCTGGATCCGCATCGCCGTATGTCTTGAATTGGCCTGCATCTGCCGTTACTTCGATGTTGCGTTCGTTAATCGTCAAACTGCCGGTACCGTTACTGGAGTTGAAGCCAGTGCCGGGAGTATAAGCAGCCTCAATCGTGTATGCGCCAGCATCCGCCCCAGCAGGCAATGCATAACTAACGCTCGCCGCACCGGCAACGATGGTGTTGTCGGTTGTAGCGGCGCCAATCGTCGTAACGCCTTGCTTCACTGTGAATGTAACGGAACCGTTGTTAACGGCCGGTCCGCTTGCAGGAGTGACAGTCGCATTAAGTGTGACGGACGTGTCGCCGTAGGTGGCGCTAGCGTTCGCTACTGTTGTCGTGGTGTTTACTGTGGCTGAATTGACGATGAGCGTAAGCGCTGCGCTCGGCGTTGCACCCGGACCCTGACATCCAGCTCCACTATTGCTAGCTGTAACTTGGAACGTATACGTCCCTGGCAGGGTTGCTGCTGTTGTCGTAACACTGAGAGTACTGACAACATTCGCTCCTGTAGTTGTCGCTGACGGAGTGCCAAAAACCGGTGTAGCTCCTGCTGGTAGACCAGCCGTAACGCCGAACGTAACGGTACAAGGGTTAGTGTTACCGCCAACTTGGATCGTCGCGTTTCCATAGTTAGCAGTTCCGCCCTGAATGACCGTAACACTCGTGGGAGCCGCGACAGTAATGGTCTGCGGGTTCGCATCAGTCATCGTCGTCTGCGCTGTCGCACCCGACGTCAATCCGCGCGCACCGACGACAAATTTCATATCCAAGTCATAGTCCATCACGAGATACTCACCACTGAAATTACCTTCGGCATCCGCAGTCACATCGAAACCACGCTCCTGCGGCGTATGCGGATCCTCGTGAATCTTCACGCGAACAACTTCGCCGGGCCGGAAACCACGACCACTAATATGTGCAGTTTCACCGGGCGCGTAATCCATCTTGTCAGTCGTGATCGAAGCGGATGAGCTTCCAAGCACCGCGCTCGAACTGAGCACCGCGCCACTACTGTTCACGCCACCAAGCACGAGCGCCTGTCCGCCAAGCTCGGTAATCGTGTGTCCCGATCGATCGAAGAGCGTGTCGGTTTGGCCGTTGTGAAAAAGTGCTGCACGAGTTTGCGAGTTAAGAATTTGTCCGGGGAGACCAGTGCACGGATCACTCTCGGGGAGCACGTGCGCGTAAGCACCGAATCCTTCAAAGAGCGGATCGTAGATCTCCATCGATGCGTCCGTATTACCACCAATGATCTGAACCTTGCCGTCGAATAAAACGCGCAGGTGTGCACCCACGCGGCTAACCTTTAACTCACTGTCGATGGTCCAAAACGCTGAAGCCGGTGTGTCAAAGATCTCTCCGGAAAGAAGCTCATTGCCGTTTGCATCACGTCCGCCGACGACAAGGACGCGGCCATCCTGAAGCAGCGCCGCTGAGTGCATTGAACGTGCAACACCCATATCCCCCGCAGCGGTAAACGTTCCCGTACTTGGATCAAAGATCTCAGCGCTTCCCGCCGCATCGCCACCTACAATCAAAACGCGGCCATTAGCAAAAAGCGTCGCGCTGTGTCCTGCACGCGCAACGCTCATTGATGGACCAGTTGTGAACGATCCGGTCGCCGGATCAAAAATCTCAGTTGTCGCGACCGCGTTTCCTCCAGCGCGCCCACCCGCAATCAGCACGCGGCCATCTGTAAGCAGCGTTGCGGAGTGACCTGCGCGCGCCGCATCCATGTTTGCGGCGGCTGAAAACGTTCCTGACGCTGCATCGTAGATCTCGGTTTGATTCAGCGTGCCACCACTGTTCTCGCCGCCTGCAATCAACACTCGACCGTCTGCGAGACGCGTCGCAGTATGACCGCTCCGCTCGACTGTCATCGTTGTGCTATCGGTAGTGGTTGCAGCAGCCTCCTCGAGTTCCGCATCAATCGTGTGACTCGTTGATGCAGCCTGGCCGGTGTTGACGAACGTGGCAACACGCGCGAACAGCCGCTGCCCTAATGAGCTGGCGAATGAGGGGGACGACAGCACACCGGCTGTTGCGGCTACCAGGCCGAGTACAAGTGCGAGACGTATTGTTCGGACAGACGAACGTCGAGACGGGATCAGACGATTGGGGGACATGTCGATCAAACTCCTGTTGGAAGATGTGAATACAAAACCTGGAATGAGGATGAATCCCGCACGTGGCCCCAAACCTTCGCGCGAGAACAACTCGGCGAGAATAGTTTCGTGTGCGGATCTGACAGCAATCACCGGGCCAAACCATGCGAGCGTGCAGAACTATAAGGGACAGAGTGATTTAGGGAGTAAGACAGTGCGGCTTGATGAGATTGACGTGCTCGCTGGCGAGCAGATGTGCATTACGGCCACAGATGAACACGGATGATCACGGATCAGAAATCCGTTCGGTGTTCATCCGCGTTCATCTGTGGCTAAAAAGAAAGAGGGCTCAGACGACGCCGAGCCCTCTCTGGAAGGACCGGTCGGGTAGACAACCGGGAACCGCCCTCTCAATAACCAGTCCCCGGTCAATCCTTCGGTTGCCTTCCAAAACGCAGGACCCAGGCTCTGGGCAAGACGGATCCTGCGCATGCAAGTTTTTCGTCGGGCCGCGACGTGGGTGATGCCGCAGAAATTAAAAAACTGTTCAGTCGATCACATCAAACAGGCTTCGCCACTGCTCGTGTGCGAGGCGACTCGATTAATCCCTGGACCACCTGGGCCACCTGTGACAATGGCTTCGGCTTGCGGAGGAATGCATCTGCGCCTGCGTTTCGAGCTTCTTCCTCTGCTTCAGGTGATCCGTAGGCAGTGAGTACGACGATGCGTGTGTTGGGATTGCGCTCATGGACCAGCTTGATGATCTCGAGCCCTTCGGAACGTCGTTGCAGTCCCAGTCGCAGATCCTGAATTATCACTCTGTACTCAGTTTGCTTAATGAGTCCTTCCGCTTCTTCCTTCTCGCGCGCCGTGTCGACTTTGAAGCCGTGTTGTGAGAAGTATTCACTCATCGAGAAACAGATCGACTCCTCGTCATCAACTACGAGCAGATTTCGCGGTGTCGACTCAACGCGATCATTCGCTGTTTGATCACGGCCGCGAAAGAGTTCTTTGAGGCGACCGGATACGGTCTTCAATGTCAGCATTGAGGTTCATTTCGTCGGGGCACATTTACTACTAGCGTTCGTAATAGCTCACGGGCGTTTAGAGTTCGCGATCAGATTGATCCGGCTTCTTTAAGCGCCTGAAGAGGAACGCCTCATTCTTCAACATGCTTAACAATGCTTCACAAATCTCACGTGAGCCGGTTCCGACAATTCGCCCCTGCTCGTCCTGGAGAGCATAGAGTTTGCCATCGGCATTCAAGGGCAGAATTATTGGTTCGCTGTACACAGTTCAATCCAGGCTGCGGTTGGGGGACCGCAGCCTGACTCTGGTTATTATTATTTGTGGTTCGACCAACCAATCCACGCGTTGAGCTGCCACTCAATAACGCCCGGATCCATTCCTATGACGACTTACGTAGACGTCTGCGAATTCCGGCACCCAGACCCAACAAGCCGCTTCCTAACAGCAACATACTTGTTGGCTCTGGAATTGGGCCACCGGTTCCGATTGGACCGGTTGCGGGGCCGCCTCCGGGTCCGCAGGTGTCACAAATAATGTCGACGGAAAACGGCGAACTAATCGAACCGGGAGGATTAGTTGAGCCCTGAACCAGGTCGAATACAGAAGCGAAGCCTCCGACCCGAGTCACCGTAAAGGTCAGCGATGAATCAGTTCCTGCTCCTCCGCCTTCCGTATTGAACAGCACACCATATTCAAATCTGCCAAAGCCATCCATATCGACATTCGATGGATTTCCGTCATTGACCAGGGTGTAGGTTCCCGGAAGGCCAGTAACACCAATCTGACCTGTACCAATGTAGTTGAACGCGACGCTTGCATCGAATCCAGTATTCACGATCCGGTTTCCAGCGAGCAGTGCAATATCGACCTGGATGTCAGAACCAACTAGCGTCAGGGTGATAGTTCCGTATTGCTGGCTGGGTAAAGAACTTCCTATATTTAGGTTAAATGTGACCGTATCTGCCTGTGCCATCGTGGCGGAGGCGAGAGTGACCACGGCAAAGATCGCGAGTGAGACGGCGACTTTGCGGATACTAATTATCGGGGACATTGTAAAAACTCCTTTGTTTGAAACGAAGACGACGCACGTGCGCGCAAGTGTGGTCCTTGCACGCCTCGTCCTCTCGGTTAATTGCCGGTGGATTGGTAGGAGAGCACTGCATTCGGGGGCAGGGCGTCAAACCACTCCAGCTAGTTTAAATGCGTCCCTTCACACGTCTGGGCGGGTGTGAAGGGCTGGGGAAGGGAGGCTGCATAGCTTTGATCATCAGTCCGGGGGCAATCGTCTGACTTACAACCAGCCTCCCAATGGAACAGACTCGCGGCGGAGCAATCGTGATCTGTACCTCTTGTCGTTATCCTCTCTTCTCCTGGGTAAAAACTCCGCTATATAAACTCGTGTTGTGTAATCCTGATGCCGATGCCTCTGTGACCGTCGGACTTCAATTCCTCTCGCATGACCGTGCCTTTGATCGCCGCGACCATGCCTTCGACAGGTCCATTCAGAAGCCGCACGACAAGACTGATGGACGAAGAAAACTTCATCCGTCTGGGGAGACGCAGATAGAGACCGGACGCACTAATGTTGTCTAAGTGACAGTCAATACTGAACGGTTGATCATCAATATCGACTCCCCAAACTCGAGCGGGTAAAACGTCCTGTGAGCGAGGTTTTGAACGTCGCTCGAGAGGGGTACTTCGAATATGGAACGCCGCGTTCGGCATTCGAAGATGGCAATCTAAAATGTAGTTGGCTCGCTGTTCGCAGTGCATGATCTGGGCCCTTAGTAAGGTTTGGGGATTTCGACTTTTGGATTATGAAGTTGTTGCAAAATGGTGACAATGGAGGTCTATGCCCATTTATCTGGCAGGAAGGTGGGCTTTTTTCGAAGGGCGGCCTGGCAGGATTCTGCTAGAGCGATTTTTACTGACTATAGCCAGAATTTGGTGGTTTCCGAGTCACAATTTTTGTCATTCTGCTACTAACAAGATCTCGAGTTCCTCAGAAACACACGTCAATACGGTTTATTCACTCTCGGCACGAGTCTTGAGAGTGGCGCTGCGGCTCGAACTAAACGCTGTCTGCAGCGTACGCCTTCTTAGCATGTCCATAGTCATCATTTCTCTCATAGGCTTCACCGCCCTCGCCATGATTATTCACGAACTCGGCCATCTCGTGGCCGCGAGGGTTTGCAATGTTCCCGCCTCTGAATTGGGCCTAGGCATGGGTCCACGACTCACCGGTTTTCGTTTAGGAGACATTCGCTTCAATCTCCGCGCGATCCCTGTCGGCTCTTTTGTGAGGCTTGATGGGACTGCTTTGAAGGAGAGGACTATACGGGCCCAGCTCCTTGTGCACTTAGGCGGAGTCATCTTTAATCTCGTCGCCTGCATGTTCACTTATGGAACGATGTTTGGTTGGTTGAATCTACTGCTGGCCGCGGGCAACATTCTCCCTCTTTACCAGCACGACGGTTGGAAGTGTGGCGTCGTTATACTGCGTGCATTGATGCGACGCAGCAGTCAACCTGCCGAGCGTGCGTTTACGTTCTCGGGAGGATTCGTCAGCCTGCTCATCGCGTGGGCCGTCGCAAGAATGTTTATCTAAAACCTAAAGCCGGCTTTGCACAAAAAAGTCAAAAATCCCACCAACTGCCGTTGGTGGGATTTCTGAGTTTTTATGGTTAGGGCTTGCCGGCGAGCTTATGAGCGAACGCGTAGATTACTAATTCGAGTCTGTCTGAAACGCCCAGCTTTGAGTAGATGGAACTGAGGTGGTGTGTAACTGTAGTCTCACTGATGAACAGTCGTTGGGCGATCTGTTTATTTTTGAGTCCCTCAGCGATAAGTGCCACGACCTCTCGTTCTCGTTGAGTCAGAGACCCTATCTTGGCCACCTCTGGATCAATCTCTTTTTCGTCCCTTAGTGACATCTCGCGCAGTATTCGACCCAGCGTCGGACGGTCGAGCCAAATCTCTCCGGCATGGACCTTCTCGATAGCCTTGATCAGCACATCCGGGGCGTGCTCCTTAAGGACTACTCCCATCGCGCCGAGTTGTACGGCCTGGCGGTGCGCATCTGTATCGCGCACACCGGTTAGGACCAGGATTCGAGCGCTCGGTGTTGTTTCGCGCAGTTGCGTGATGAAATCCAACCCGTTTTCACCTCCCAGATCCAGATCCAGAAGTATCAAATTCGGTGAAGTACTGGCGGCAAGTTCAAGAGCCTCAGAGCGATTGCTCGCCATCGCCACCACGCTCATTCCCGGATGATTATCTATCAGCATGTGGAGTCCGGCGCGCACCACAAGGTGGTCGTCGACTATCAGAATTCGAATTGGGGATGAGGTTGGATCGGGGGCTGACATTTATTCGAAATTGGAATGTTATAAGGGAATGTGGATACTTACAACTGTCTGATTCATATTGTCTGTATAGACCTCGAGCTTACCTCCGAGCGCGACGGCTCGCTCAGCGAGCGAACGAGGATGAAAAGCCGCACGAGTTCCATTGTCGTTAGAATTCTTAATGTTTAAAACAAAGACACCTTTACTGTAGTCCAATTCCGCCTCGGCTCGAGGTGAATGAGTGTGCCGCCTGATATTGCTGAAACCCTCGGTAACCATCTGGAAGATCTCCGCCGCCAGCCGGTCTTTGATTCCGATGTGGTTCGTAGCCTTCACGTCGACCGCAATTCCCGTGGCGGCCGAAAACTTTGAGGCAAAGCGTCGAATTGCCGGCAAGAGCATAGTGTCGTGGCGCTCGCTCGCTTTAAGTCCGCGAATGTAATGACGCAGTTCTTCAATTTCTGTCATCGTCATTGCCGTAAGCTCTTTAACGTCGCGGGCAACGTCGGTATCTCCACGCTCCATTTTCTGACGAATAGCGGCAAGGCCTAATTGAAGTCCGATGTAAGGCTGAATTACGCCGTCGTGTATATCACGCGCGATTCGTTGGCGTTCGTATTCTGCTGCTTCTGATGCGAGCCGATCAACGAGGCGGATGTTGTCGAGGGCCGGAATGACGTGCTCAATCAATTGGAGCACAAATGCAATATCTGAATCGTCGAGAGGCTGCGAAGAGTCGACGAGATAGAAGCGCCCCACCGGCCTGCCCTGGTAATAGAGCGGCAACGACATGAACTCGTTTGCTTCCAACGTGTTTGCAATCGTCGCGAAAGTTGCTGACACATCGTGAGAGGATAGCCCTGTTCGAACGTCGTAGAGCAGCCTCTTTGACTTCCGTTTATGAAAGATCAGAGCTGCAGGAGGTGATGGCGACAGCAAGATAGCGGCCATTTCATCAGGTACAGTTTTCACGATGCACTCGCCTGCTGTGGTAGCACTGACTTTCCGCAATTGGAAGCTTCCTCCCGGAACCTGGACCACGAGAAGACACGAATCGGCTGCATAGAAACGACGGAGGCTGTCCATCATCCGGCTCACAGTATGGTCTAACCCAAAGCGCGGATCCGAGAAGGCGGAGATATCTTTCAGTAGTCCAAGGCGGCGCTTTAGCTTTACTTCGTAGCCACCCCAGTAAGCAATCATGTAGCCCAAAATAAGAAGAGAAGTTGGCCGCAGCAGAAATCTCTCCAACTCAAACGTATTGTCCGTCCGAGTTACCACGCCCACGATCGTAAAAAGAGAGGCGGCAACGAGCGTGATCCGTATCCCTTCGGTAAAACCCCACCCAAATGAGGCCACGAGGATGGAAAAGAAGAGAAAGAAAAAGAAGATACTATTAGTGCCGCTACTCAGGGCGATCAGAGGTACATACCAAAGCAGATCGAGCCAATGCAGAATTCTTTGCGGGAGCAGGGCGCTGCGTCTGATCGACAGTACATAGACCACCAGACCGTAAACAGTATAAAAACCGAGCGCTATGTTCGCTCCGGAAAGCGCGCTTGCTTCGGTGGGTTGGAGCATGTTGATGAATAGCGCCGATGCGGCAAGTACCAGCCGCATCGTCGAAATCATCCGCAGGTCGATCCACCTATCGGACGAGACACCGGTAGTCGAGAATATGCTGTCTGTCGTTCCGTGTTCCAACGGAGAGCTCCCTTACACTCGCTTTAACGAGCCGGTGCAAAATATCCGACGCGGGTGTGGGCCTTGTAGGCCGGATTGGTGAGTTCCACTCGCACGCGCCGAAAACCACCATCACGGGTCTTATTCAAGGGAGGATAATAAAGGCCATACTGATGTCTCAGTTCATCAGCAACTTCGGCGTAGGTCGAGTCGAGAGCCTGAAACGTAAGCGGCTTGTAAAGACGGCCGCCTGTTGCATCGGCCAATTGTTCAAGGTTTTTTTCGCTTTGGTCCAGGACCTTTAAGCCCTCTTTCAGATCATCAATGCGTATTTGGTTAAAGCGCACGGTACTGCTGGATCCATTCAGTAGATTATCCAACTCGGCACGTTTGGCGGCGCGTGAAATCTCCGTATTGCTCACCACATAGATCGTGGCTTGCGCCCGAAGCAGAGCTTCAAGAGCGCCTGCAAGCGTCGTAGTTCCGCGGCCACTATCGATGCCATCCGTTAGCACAATCACGGCGCGGCGCGACTTTGTGTCGCCAAACTGTTCGCGGGAGGCCAACAGCAGCGCGTCATTGAACCGAGTGAACATTCCGGGCTCGATTCGAGCCAGCGCCCGCCGCAGTTGAAAACGACTGCGAGTCCAGTCCTGCAGCAACTCTACGCGATCATCAAACTTGATCAGGCTGATGCGATCGTCCTCATTCAGTCTCGCGGCAAAGCCTTCGGCGGCACGACGAAAGTCGTCGATGTTAGTGGCAACTGACGATGAGGCATCAACCATCAGTACAGCATCGACAGGCACTTCCCTCAGCGCCAGATCATTCACCGGTTGCTGGCTGCCATCTTCGTACACCCGAAAGTCGTTGCGGGTTAGATCCTTTACCAACCTCCCACTCGAGTCGCGCACGGTTACCGGCAACAACACCTCTGTGGTCATTACCGAGATTACGTCGCCGGGAGTTACTTCCTGTTCCGGTTGTTTCTTCAAAGTGGGAACGGGAGGCGGTGCACCAAGAGCGTCAGTGGCAGATGGAGTCGGCGTAGGAGCGGCCTTGGTTCGGGCGGAAGGCCTGGGTTTCTGTTGCGGGTTTTTCTGGGCACTGGAAATCAGCCCAGCGTCATCCAGGCATAGAGACAACAAAAGAAAAGCTGCCATGCTAAACAGCAGCATGGTTCGGATTGAAAGTCTTTTTTTACCTGCCGGTCTCATGACGCAACCCTGAGCTTATTCTTGGGGGAATTTCTCCCGCAAAGGCGCAAAGAAAACCGTTAGAAACGCGGCAGCGCTTTGTGCCTTTGCGGGAGAAATCTCTCTCCAAGATTGTGGAAATGACGAACAGTCACTGATTTCCGAAAATAATGTGTTCGGATCCAAAGCGGCTACTTGATCGACTCGTCGCCCATTGCGGCTTTCATGGCCGCCAGGATCTTGTCGCTGACTCGCTGCTTTCGCAGTTCTTCCAACTTCGGAACAGCGAGATCGAATTCGACAGGCGACTGCTCGATTCTGCGAATGATGGTCCCTTCGGAAAAACCTGCTTCCACCAGCTCCACAATCGAATCATTTGTCAGCGTCTTCGCTTTTTCGAGTTTGGTTGATCCGTTGCCGCCGGCTTCGGTAGGTGGTCGCAGGATACGTACGGTGGCACTACCGGTTGTGACCGTGTCGCCGGAAGCAGATGCATTTCCACCGCGGCTTCTGGTTTGACCTTTCGATCCTCCGCTGGAACCGAAAATGTTGGTACCCGGATCGGATCCGCCATTCGGGCTTGAGCCCTTGGGCATCTCTAACGTGCTTCCAAGAGACGAATCGTCGCCCCACGTGTCATCGTCAAACGGATCCATTCCTTCCTGACGAGCGAGCATTGCGACGATTATCTTTTCCGTGACGCCGCTCCGCTTGAGATCGATCATTCGATCCGGTGAGAGGTCGAATGCGGGAATGCGCGCGGAGATAATCGAAATGATCGTTTTTTCCTTGAACCCGGCTTTGGCGAGTTTTACTACCGCCGCGTTTGTCAGAGGCTGCTGCTTCTGGCTCTGCTGGGCCAGAAGTGTCGCCGATAGAGTAAATACCAGGGAGACTGCAAGGAGGCTGCGTACTAAAAATAATGTCATGCTGTCACCTGCTTTCAGTGCCTCAAGTTCTACCTCCGCGGACCCGGCACATTGCTGTCATCCTGCGGTTGGCGCCCGCTCAAGCCATAGCGTTTGCCAATCTTCTTTACATATTCACGAGTCTCTCGATAAGGAGGCACGTTACGTCCATACTTCATTACGGCGCCTTCGCCGGCATTATAACTCGCCAGGACCAGATTGACCTGTCCGCCAAACATGTCCATCAGCTCGCGCAGATACTGTGTGCCGCCACGGATGTTCTCGGCCGCGTCAAACGGACGCCGCACACCAAGCCGGCGCGCTGTGCCGGGCATGAGTTGCATTAAACCCTGAGCGCCTTTCGGACTTCGCGCGCGAACTCGGAACTGCGATTCCTGCTCGATAACGAGGAACACCAGATAAGGATCGAGTCGCATCCGCTCAGCATTTGATTTGATCAACTGATCGATGTTTGCGCTTCCGGAGGTCCAATCTCTGCCCCTGAAACCCGAAGGTGTTGACGAAGGATCCTCGCGTTCGATGCGCGCAATCCGTTCACGGTCCACAAAGACAGAGATGGTGCCGCGGTGATACCAGGCGCCCGCTTCGCTCTCGTTTACGTCGTCGACCTTGAAGCGAGCGCCACCCACGAGATAAATCCAGATCGATTTTTCGCCAGCGGGTTTCGCCGGTGGAGCTTCGCTTTTAGGTTCGGTGCGCTTGCTACTCTCGTTTGCTTTGGGTGCGGCATAAACAGGCTCAATTTTCGATACATTCTCAAGGCTCTGGGTGAGGCCGCCGCGCGTGTACCAAACCACCGTACCCTGTTTCCAGGCTTCGTCAACGACGATGGTCCTGCCATCAACCAGCGTGATTCGTTTGCCCACAACTTCAGCTGTCGCAACTTCACCAGACACGGCAGTGCCGGTATCCTTCTGCTTCGCTGTTTTGCGAGCTTGTGTTTGCGCACACGTCACTGTCGCGCAAAGCAGTAATGCGCCGATTAGAGTGAGAGACTGGACCATCCTTGTTCTCATAAAACTCAGCTAGTGACTACCGTTGGTTCTGCTGTCGCTTGTATCGTCGCGACCCTTGAGGCCTGCTGCGGAACTGAAGCGCGACCGAAGTAATTGTTCCAAGCGAGATCGATCAGTTCAGAACTCAGATGCGGCGCCAGGCCTCTGAACTGACAGATGTCGCTGACTCGGTTCAGCAGATCGCGCGGCTCACAGGATTTTGGCGCCCGGCCTTCCTCCACGTATTTCTTCAACAGATGCGACAGGCTCGCCTGGTCAAACGCTATTTGGCGTCTGGCCGCGGCGCGCTTAAATATCTCGGTGTAATCAGCGATTGAAGGCGATTCAATGCGTGCACGATAACCGAAACGGCGCAAGAAGGCCTCATCAACTAAGCGGTCTTCGTCGAGATTCGTCGAGAATACTACCAACTGTTCAAAGGGCAGTTCAATCTTCTTCCCGCTGCGCAGAGAAAGATAATCGACTCTTCGTTCCAGGGGCAGAATCCAGCGATTGAGCAGGTCGCGTGGATCGATGCGCTGGCGGCCGAAGTCGTCAATTACGAGCGTGCCGCCGTTGGATTTTATTTGAACAGGGGCATCATAGAATCTTGCGGAGTCAGACCACCACAGTCCGGTATTCTCGAGTGTCAACTCACCCCCGACCATGATGAGAGGCCGTTCGATTTCGACCCAGCGTGAATCACGTTCCGTCGCTTTTTCCACGACTCGCGTGTGGCAGTGTGGATCGTAGATGCGAATAATTTCACCTTCTGCTTCCACCGCGTAAGGAATCCAAATGGATCCCGCCAGGACTGCGTTGATTCGTTCCGCGACTGCGGTCTTACCGGAGCCCGGTGGACCACTGAGGAACAGCGCTGAGCGCGAGTTTATGACGCAGCCGAGTGTTTGGAGCAGAGATTCCGGCAGCACCAGATCAGCGAAGGCGCGTCGCACGGTTTCGATCGATGCCGGACTCGAAGGCCCTGCCTGGAGTCGCATCATGAAAGCGTAGTCTTCGAGCGAAACTGGCGCTGGTCCAAGATAGCCACACTGGGCTTTAAGCTGTGCAAGATGTTCCCAACCCTGGTCCAGCATTGCATAGCGCGTATTATCGCCGGCGCTCTGAAGCCGCATCTCGATCAGCTTCTCTCGATAGAGTTGATAGAGGAGTTCTTCGATCAGCGCTGGAGGAAGATGAAGCTTTGCCGCGATAGATACTGCGGTCGGGTTTTGTAAGAGTGAAAGGTGTTTGAGTGCAAGATCACCCAGAAGTGTCGGTGATACGCCGATCTCACTGAACTCTTCCGGGGTCGGTGGGCCAAACTTTTCCAGTTCGGTTCGGGTTAAAAAATTCAGCAGGCCCATCGCGGTTGATCCTGTTGTAGTCGACTCCTGAGTTCGACGCTCGCGAATGTCGTTGATGAAGTGGGCGAAATTACTTTTGCACTTCAGCAGATGTCTGCAGTGCCAAAAGCGTCCTTCGAGCAACTGCCGCATCTGAGATTCTGCCGGTCATGTTGTAAAGACCGGTGAGTCTGGTCAAAACCTCAATTGAGTTGGGCCGCAGGGCATGGGCCACTTCCAGGTGCTTGATGGCTTCCTGGCCCATACCCTGACTCAGGAGTTGGGCAGCCATGTTTACACGCGCGTCAAACTCACCGACGGCCTGCACAAAACTCACATAGGCATCGTCAAACTTTCCTCTTTGACATTGAGCGACGGCAAGGTTGTTCCAGATGCGCGCATCGGATGGGGAGAGTTTTGCTGCGCGTTTCAGGTATTTCGCTGCAGATTCGAAGTTGCTGGTCTTGAGGAGAAGGAAACCGTAGTTGTTGAGATACTGTGCGTTGTCTTTATCAGCTTTGACTGCCGCTTCAAACGCTTTCAGGGCTCGATCCGGCATGCCCATGCTGCTATAGGTAACACCGAGCAGATTCTGGAGCTCGGCGGATTTTGGATCTGCTGCTTGTGCGGCGGTCAGTTCTGCGAGAGCTTCGTTGACCTGACCGGCATTCAACAGTTCACGGCCTCTTTGCAGATGTACTTCCACCGGAGCACTCGTGACGGTGACAACTGATTTCGGAGCCTCGGTGCGAGCATCTACGATGCGAACAACCTTTGCACTCTCAAATTTTTCGACGTCTTTCGCGCTCGGCTTGCGTGCTGATGTTTGCTCGGTTTTCTTACTCTCAGTTTTCTTACTGCCGCCACCAAAGAGACGGCCGAGTGCGCGGAACGGCGCTCCGAGAGCCCGGGCAAAGCTGCTGCCTTTCTTCTTCTGCGTTGCTTCGGTCGTCTCCTGATCGATCTCAGCCTCGCCGGCTTCGGCAGCAGCCTCCGCAGCCGCGAGCGCTGCCCAGTCAAAACTTTCCGCGGTCGCAATTCGGTGATACGGCACCAACGCGAGTACGAGAAAGATTGCCATCAAAGAAGAAGCGAAAGTGCTTTTAGCCATGAGTTCCTCCAGCTTTATAGACCACCAAAGAGATTGTCCCGGAGCTACTTGAAAAGCAGATCGATAATATTTAGAACTGCCGGAGCGAGAATAACGAGAATAATCACAGGGAAGAGACAGGCCGTCAGCGGAAAAATTAATTTCAATGCGGCCTTCTGCGATGCCTGCTCGGCTCTTTGCCTTCTCTTGGTTCTAAGTGATTCGGCAAATATGCGAACTGCTTTAGCAATCGATGACCCGTAGCGGTCCGCCTGAATCAGCAAAGCAACGAAGCTGCGGATGTCTTCGACGCCCGTTCGTTCCGCGAGATTGCGTAGCGCCTCTTCTCGACTTCGACCGACGCGAATCTCAAGATTGACAATATCCAGTTCGTTATGCAGGTCGGGATGATTATTCTTCAATTCGTCGCCAACGCGATTAAGGGCAGCATTGAGTCCGAGACCCGCCTCCACAGCGACCACCAATAAATCCAACGCGTCAGCAAGTCCCCAGGTGATCCGCAGTTGCCGGTTAGTTATAATTTTGCTCAGTACTAAACGTGGCAGATAGAATCCGATTCCTGCACCCAGGAGACTCAACACCAGAAAAGAGTTCAACGATCCATCAAACAGGAAACAGACAGTCATGACAATGCTGGGAACAGCTAACGTCAGACTGATCTGGACAGCACGAAAGGCCATTGCTGCGTCTGGTGATCGGTAACCAGCCTGCAACATTTTCTTTTGTAACTTCAGGGCTTCGAGAGCCGAAATCGGCACGATACGATTGAGCGGTTCAGCTACCTTCTCGGCCATCGTCGTCACTGGACTGTTTTCCACGAGCGCCAAGGAGGGATCCATGCTTTCGAGCCGTGCCGTAACCGTGCTCTGCGGGCGAGCAAAAATCCAGTACACACTCATCACCATCAGTGCCAGCGAGGCGAATGTAAAGACTATGATCAAAGTAAACATGAGTATTTCTCCGGTATCACGGATGGTTCAATATGTTGGTCTAAACCTTAATGCTCAGGATTTTTTTGATTAAGAGCACACCCGTAAGCTGCAAAACTATGGCGACTGCTATCACGGCGTGACCCCTTGGATCATAAAGCAATACCGCCATGTAGTCCGGGTTAATAGCCGTTAGCACCAGGACTAAAACGATAGGCAATCCGCACAATATCCATGCGGAGCCACGCGCGCTCGTCGTCATCGTCCGAAAGTCTTCCATCAGTTTGAAGCGCTCGCGAATTGTTTGCGCGACTCGTTCGAGGATCTCCGCAAGATTGCCACCCGTCTCACGTTGGATATGCATTGCGGTAACGCAAAGGCGCAGGTCGGGAAGTGGGATCCGATCAGCCAGGCGATCCAACGCTATCTTCGTTGAAAGACCCAGCTTTTGTTCTTCAAAAGTTATGCGAAATTCACCAGCAATAGGGTCTGGCATCTCACTGGCAACTTGATTTAACGATTCCGAGAAGGCATGACCAACTGATAGAGAGCGACTCAAGAGATCCAAAGTGTCGGGTAACTGGGCATTAAACTTATTCAAGCGTTTGCGCCTGGTCCGGCTGACATGTAGAAGTGGCAGAAAACCAGCAATGAATGCAATACCAACAGCAACCACAATGTTAAAGACCGTGTAAGCTGCAAAGCCCGCCAACAGGCCAGCGAACAAACAGAAGGCCAGGAGCCGGCTTACTGTAATGTGTATATCGGCCTGGCTGATATTACGATCCAGTTTCTTAACAAACCCGAGTGGCGATAGCAGCCGGCTAAGAGTTGGGTTTCCGCCGATTGAATCGTCACGCGTTATCTGCACTGCTTCGTTTTCCGAAAGCATGCGTGATTCCTGAAGTACTTCGGCCAGGCGTTGTTGTAGCCGAGCACTGCGGGCTTCCGACTTACGTGTCGATAACAGGAAAAGCGCGTAAGTGAGCAGGAGAAAGAAGAGGAGAATTGTCGTCGAAACTAACATCTTTGCCTCCTAGAAAAACGCCGGTAACTGCATGCCGTACTGTTTGAGTCGCTCCGCAAAGCGTGGCCGAATACCGGTTGTACGGAACCGGCCCATCACCGTTCCTTTGGCATCGATGCCGGTGCGCTCGAATTGGAAAATCTCCTGCATCGTGGTCGTCTCGCCTTCCATTCCGGTGATTTCTGAAATCGACGTAATCCGGCGCGTTCCATCCGTTAAGCGCGCCACCTGAATTACCATGTTTACGGCTGAAGCAATCTGCTGTCGCATTGCTCGATCAGACAGTCTCATTCCCGTCATCTGGATCATTGTCTCCATGCGCGACAGAGCATCTCTCGGGGAATTTGCGTGTATGGTGGTAAGCGATCCGTCATGGCCGGTATTCATGGCCTGCAGCATGTCGATCGCTTCGCCGCCACGAACCTCACCGATTACGATTCGATCTGGTCTCATACGCAGTGAGTTTCTCACCAGATCGCGTTGCGTTATCTCACCCTTGCCTTCGATATTCGGAGGCCGCGTTTCCAGTCTCACGATATGCGGCTGTTGCAGTTGTAATTCGGCGGAGTCTTCAATCGTGACGATTCGTTCATCGTGCGGAATGAAAGCTGAGAGTGCGTTCAGTAGCGTTGTTTTGCCGGCGCCGGTGCCGCCGGAAATTATGATGTTCAGACGTGCCTTCACACACATCTCAAACAGGATGGCAATCTCTTTCGTCAGCGCGCCATTTTCAATTAGCGCGGCCATCCTGAGCGGATCAGCACCGAAACGGCGGATAGAAAGTGTTGGTCCATCGATGGACAATGGTGGGATGATTGCGTTAACGCGAGAGCCGTCAGGCAGTCGAGCATCAACCATGGGTTGAGCTTCGTCGATGCGCCTTCCCACAGTGGAGACGATGCGTTCGATCACTCGCATCAAGTGCTCGTCGTCTTTAAAGGTGATCGTGGTTTTTTCGAGCTTGCCACGCCGCTCGATGTAGACGTTGGAATGCGAATTAACGAGAATATCGGAAATCGTCGGATCGGCGAGTAGTGGCTCGAGTGGGCCAAGACCAAATAATTCATGGTTCACCTCGCTTACCAGGCGATCTCGTTCGAGTGTGGAGAGGGGAAGATTCTCTGCTAAGAGCAGTTCTTCCGCCAATCGGGAGACTTCGGAATGGACGCGGTCTGGCGAAAGCGTGTTCAGCTTCGTCAAATCCATGCGCGTGATGATGGCGCGGTGCAGGCGGGCTTTGACTTCTTGAAAAGTGTGGTTTACCTGAACCGTCTCTTCAAGGCGTGTGGCCGTGCCATCGCCGTTATCTCTGATGTATCTCTCACGTAGTGCCATGTTTCATTGTTCCCTTGGTCGAACTTTCTGACGTTCAATCCGATTGATTATGCGTTATCTGTCACAGCCGAAAACTCAAGAGCTGCGGTCGAACCCTTGCCTCCAAAAATCGACCGTAACAACTTCTTTCGTGGCAGTGAAAACTGTGTACTCTTGTCGGTGATTAACGCCGCGATTCGTTTTATCTCCAATGCTATTTTGGATGTAGGATCGCTTTGTACCAGCGGGCGACCGAGGTTTATTGAGTCCATCACTCTACGGTAGTCATTCGGCACAAAGCCAATCAGTCGCTCGCCCAGATGAGATTCCACCTTCTGCAACTCACCATCGATGTTTTTGCTCCATCGGTTGACTATTGCGCGGATTTTCTGACGTGGATAACCCAGGTTGTCGAACACCTTGAGAGCACGTTTGGTACTGCGGATACCGGGAATGTCGAGTGTGAGCACGAGGAAAATGTCGTCGACCAGGTCGAGAGCCGCAACGGTTACCGGATCAAATGTATGCGGCAAATCGAGAATAATGTGGTCGTATCGTTGGCCCAGCAAATATAGGATCTCAGCAAGGTCCTGCGGTTTGACGTCCTCTGCTTCATGTGCTTCCAGCGGTGCCGCCAGTACGGTTAAGTTATTTGAGTACGGCGTCACGAGACTCGTCATTAAAGCATCGTCCAATCTGACGCGGTTGCGAACAAAGTCTGAAATTGAATACCTGACATCAAGTCCAAGAAACGAAGCCACATCACCGGTTTGCAAATTCAGGTCGATGATTAATGTTGATTCCGGCATGGCTGCTGCAAGATTTGTCGCGAGGAATGACACGCCGGAGCCGCCCTTGCCTGAGAAGGTTGCGACGAAATGCGCTCGTTTCGATGTCGAGCTCTCCAGCTTCGAGGAGAACTCGACCACGCGATCCATCACAGTCCGAAATTCGTCAGGTACGACAGGCAACTGAAGAAACTCGCGAGCGCCTGCGCGCAGACTTCCGAGAATAAGCGATGGCACAGCCTCAGAAGAGGCGGTGATTACAGCCGTGTTTGGATTCTTCGCAAGTAACTGCTTAATGAAAGCAAAGTCTTTATCTGCGGTTGCAGTGGTTACATGGAAGAGCGTAGCGGACGGGCGCAGTCGTGTTACCTCATTCAGTAACTGTTCTGCACCGTCACAAGCAGTCAAAAGCCGTGCCCGGCCACTTCCTTGAAGGGCGGTTTTTAATTCCAGCGACGTTTCCTGGTCCTTGCTCAATGTTATGAAAGTCAGTGGTTGCATCGTATTAACTCTTTACCCTAGCGATTGTTCTATTAACTCGTAGACATACTTATCGAAAAGCTGACAAGTAACCCCCGGTATCGTGCCCGCGCTCTCGCCTACGACCGTAGTCTGGTATGCAGGCATATTTATGCTGAATGCTCCGACCGCGAAGGTGTACGAATAGCCTTCGATCTTGACTGACACGGTACCCTGGCCCACACCGTAGTCATTGCTGTAGCAAACAGTGATATTCGACGCTTGAAGGTTGGTGACCAATGTCGATGAACCCGCCGTCGTGGTGCCATACAGAACCATGTTCTTAACGGGATCAACTGTAGTTGAACTATTGGTGCAGGATTCTGTGGACGGTTTAGCCAGTGTTGCAGCGTAGCGTGCGCCGCGTCGTGTGGACTCAACCAGCGCGCTATGCGTAAAGAACAAATGACCGGCGGAGACAATGCCGACTATCATCATGAAGAAGAATGAGGCGGTTATCGCAAATTCGACGAGGGCCGTGCCGGTTTCAGATCCTGTCTTGTTAATTCGGCGCTTCATTTTTGAAATCCCCTGTTTCGTACCGTCCATTACTGCATAGAGCGTGCTTCGGTACCCGGACTCAGTGCGAAATAAAAATCTGTCGCTGTCTGGCCTAACATGGTGGCGATGTTAAAAGGCCCCGCCGAGTAGGTATAGCCTGTAATTTCCACCCGGAAATACTTTATTGGTCCGCCTGCTAAAGCGGGCGAACAGGCGGTAGAGAAGTTGTCGCAGATCCGAACGTTGGCGGTTGTGAGTCCAGTAACGACTGGCGTCGGGCCGTTACAAGCAGTTGCAGATGTACTTTTGATTCCGCACACTACCAGATTCTTCGCTTCTTGCTTGGCGTTATTCTTTTCGGTGGTAGTACCGTTGACAGCGTTTCTTGAAGTCGAGAGGTAGCGTGCTCCCACAGCGGTTGCCTTAGCAAGCGTCGTGTAGGTGTAAAACAAGCGACCCAACTCGGCGATCCCTACAAACAGCAGGATTAGTGTGGGAAATACGATCGCGAGTTCAATGGCTGAAGAACCATCCTCGCGCCGAGTCATTCGCGTCAGCAGCTCTCTCATGTATGTTGGGATTTTGATTCGATTCATTTTGTGCCCTACCTGTAGAGAACAGCCGTACGGATACCTGAATTGCACGAAACTGCGCCGGTTGCCCCTACAGTTGCCTGGCCTATGTACTCCACGGTCATGTCGCCACAAGGTGCATTATTCGCACAGTTGCCGTTTACCACGTACATTCGTTTCTTTATGAAGAACTTTCCCCAACCTATGATCTCTCCGTTCGTGTCGGCCGGATAATCTTTTGGTGTAACGATGGGCATCGTAATCACCCGCCGGCTATTGCCGCCTGTTGGAATGTCGCTAATGTAATCAGAATATGAAATGTCGTCAGTCGTGTTGGTGTCAGATGCGTAATTGGATGCATTGAGGCTGTTTCCGTACCCGTTAGCGTAAAGGCCAAAACGAGTATTCATCCCATCGCCGGCAGCGCTGCCTCCATTGGAAAAATTCGAACTCGGGGTCATATGAAGAAAATCCCCAAGCTTAGCGCACTCGCACGGTTCACCAGCGGCGAGCTTCGCGGTCTCGGTGTCGCCATTGCCAGGGATGCAATTCACGTCAAGGACGATATAGTCGAATTCGTTGATTGTCGCGGTTGTTCCTGTGCCCTGCGCAAATTTCAACGTCATGAGAGTGCCGGGAGTGGGGGTGCCAGTATTTAGACCGACAGCAGCAGGGAAGAAGTCGCAGAGTCCGGCGAGAGGCACCGACATTCCGGCCACAGCCTCTCTTGATTCGGTATGCGACGCGCCCATTGCACTGGAGGCAAAAAGGATCGTCGTAGAAGTTGATGCGGTAATAACTTTGACAAAGCGAATGCCGGCAGCGTTGTTCCTGGCGTCGCCAACACTCATGTAAGGATCATCATACAGATTGGCAGCAAATTGTACGGAGTCGATTGTTACATTTGTCTTTGTTTTAAGCCCCTGGCTGTTGGCGATCACATTAACGGCTTGTTCGTATGCGTTATCAATACCTCCGGGCCCGCCATTTAATTCGCGGGCTGCCGTTAGTGCTGCCATATCCGCTGCGTTTTGAAGTTCGCTGCGGACCACATAGATACGCGATATATCAATGGTCAGACCGACCATGAGCAATAAAAGCAGCGCAAAAATGGCGGTCATAATACTGATTGAACCGCGCTCGTTGCTCTGCCCGTCGCTTCGCTGTTCTTTGTGTAATAACATCTGCCAAACCTTCCCGCGCATGTATGATGACTTGAGAAGAAAACGTTCAATGTCCGATAAACTTCAGTTTGTTGCTCGTTGAACCAAAGAGGTTAGCAGCAACAAACCGAAGCTCGTCGGGGAACCTTTGCTTACGGATTTGGCGTTGCCTTTGCATCTTGCTTCGTTGCAGAGACTGGTTGCGCAAGCGGTGCGGTCGGCAACGCGGTCTTTGTAACAGCCGACGCAGCGACTCCCTTTGTTTCCTTAGTTGGATCTGATGTCTCAGACTGTCCAATCTCACCCGCGGGTTTCAGGCTGAAGCCCGTTGGTCCAGTGAGCCCACCACTCTTCGGTTCAACACCAAGTAGCGATCCATTTTTCAGGCTATCCACGTTTGGGAGCTTTGGCAGATCGTCCCGGTTTACAGGGTTGACTATTTGTGCCGTGACGATAAACATTAATTCGGTCTCATTCTTCTGAAACGACTTTGATTTGAACAGGTTTCCGAGAATAGGAATGTCGCCGATGCCTGGCACCTTCGAAATAGTTTGAGTCTCGTTGTTGTCCAGGAGTCCTGCCAGCGCGAAACTTTGGCCATCACGCAATTCAATACCAGTCTTTGCGCGACGGGTACGAAGCGCTGGAATTGAAAAGCCTTCAAGCTTCACACCATTCGCGAAATCGAGAGTCGAGACTTCGGGCTCGAGTTCCAAACGAATGTGATCTTCGTCGATGATGGTCGGCTTAAAGTTCAAACGCACGCCATATTCCTTAAATACGATCGTTACGGTTGAACGCTCACTACCGCTCTGCACGACCGGCACAGGATACTCACCTCCTGCGAGGAAACTCGCGACCTGACCGTTCATCGCAATCAGATTTGGCTCCGCAAGCGCGCGTAGTGCACCCTGTTGCTGCAAGGCTCGAAGGAACGCGAGCGTGTTTCCACCCATTAGAAATAGATTCAGCGAGTTTGAAATAGTCCCGGTGAGAAGTCCGCCCTCAACGCCACCAAGCGAACTCGGTCCCTGGCCGCTGTTGGCATAACCTCCGACACCGGCTGATGACTGATACGCATAGGAGGTTCCCAGGTCACGCATGCGATTCTTGGAGACTTCGGCCACACGCACCATGAGCTGCACCTGCATTGCATTCTTCACAGGTGATTGGAGCAGATTAACCGTCTTAAACCCTGCGGCCTGAACGACGGCGTCCACTTGTGTCGCGATGCTAGGATCGTTGACCGAACCTGAGATGACAACAGAGCCGTTAGCCTGGCTCAGCCGAATGTCATCTTTAGGAAACAGGGCACGAACCTGAGAATCGATTAAATTCAGGTTTGTCCTGACGTAAACATCGAAAACGAGAAAGCGTCCCGTATTCTTTTCCCAGGCAATGAAATTGATCTGGCCAAATGATTTGCCGTTTACCACGACCTGGTTATTCGTGACGAGTACTGCCTCGGCAATTTCCGGGTTGGACACTGAGAAACGTTCGATCGGATTATCGAAAGTGATCAGCTTCGACTGGCCCACAAGCACATTGACGGGGATGACTTCTTTAGTGCCGAAAGTGGCGTTTGTGCTCTGGTCCTGCGCGAAGAGAGGCATGGCCCCGAGTAGAAGCGTTGCCACGATAGCAACGAAAGAAAAGTATTTACGCGAGTGCATGAATTCGCTCCTTGCTGGTGGTGAAATCGTTTGACGCAAGCGGTGTAGCATTTTCTGCAGGCCTTCCAAGCGGTAGCTACTCCACTACTACGGAACATCGACGTCGCGTCTCTTTGATCCTTCAATCAATTCGACGTACTTACGAGCGACGGGCTGTGCGATGTCGATCGGTTTTAGGTCTACATGAGAAGCCGCCGCCTTGACGCGTTTTACTGGTTTGGAAACGACTGGTTTAACTGTTCTTTCGGTGGTCGGACCGGAGTCGAGCTTGACTGACTCACCATTGAGCAGCGACTGCTTGTTCGCGCCGGTGGTCGCGCTGTCTTCCTGGTCCGTGTAATTCCGCATTACGAGTTGTAATTTGCCTTCGTTTGCAGCGAGTACAAGTTTCTCGGCTTCTGTCGGTGTTACCTGGAGGGTCACTGCCTTGGAGTCAGTTGGTTGACGCTGATCCTGAGGGGAATCGATCTTTGTACCACTTGCAAGGACTTTGATATTTTGCAGCACGATCTTGGAGATCGGGCCCTGCGCGGCGGTGCTTTGATTAACGGGGACGATTACGGCCACGACGTCGACATAAGAGCCGGGCATCACGAAACCATTAACACCGACAATGTCATCAACCTTCACAGTCATAGCGCGATAGCCTTCAGGAATGACTGCGGACAGGCCTGCCCCCACACCTTCAGGCGCGAGTTTCAGATTTGTAATCGGTTCACGAACACCGATTGGTGTGACGGTGACCCGGCCAACGGCTTCTTCCAATTTGCGAAACGCTCCCTCAGGCGCGGATCCATTGGGTATGGGTGCCAGTCCGAGTTGTTCAACGGTGATCTTCGCGCCCAGTGGTATTTCAACCTTCGCCACGACGACGTTGTTTAGTTCCTTTGTGAACGTTTGTACGCTCGCCACATAGCGGGTTACCAGCATGACCGCGAGCAACCCACAAATCACTGCGCCGCATAGCGCGAGGATGAGACGTTTATTTCGCATTACTCACTCTCCAGACCGAAGTAATTTGCATCGAGAACCCGAGGCCATGCCTCAGGCATGAAAAAGTAAAAACGCCAGTAGACTTCCGAAGCAGATCGGCACGGCGTATGGCAGCGTGTAACTACGGTCCGCTGGAATTGCGAAGCGCGGAACCGTCTGACCGGGTAGCAGTCCGTAAAAGAACTGCAGCACCCCAAACATCGTGGCCTTCGCTCGTCCTGAATAGACCATCTTGATGATGGCCATCACGCCCCCTGTAAGGGCGACAACGAGAAGGGTGGGCAGCACGAGTGAAATTCCATTGATTGCGCCTACGGCGGCGAATAGCTTCACATCACCCGCTCCCATAGTTCCGAATGCGTGAAAGAAAAACATCACTGCAAACGCGAGAGCAAAGCCGCCAAGACTTGCAACGAGGCCGTGAGTTCCGCCGAAAAGCGTATTTAAGGTGACGCCACCTATTAAAATGACTAGTACCAACTTATTTGGAATTCGCCTGTATCGCACATCCATGTAAATAATAAGGAGTGCCATCGGGATAAAAAGGAGGACTAAGGCGACGTTTTGAGTAGCCGACATTTCGGTGTGTGTCCTTGGCGCAAACTAGATTCCATTACAAGAGAGATGACGAGTTTGGTTGACGATGCAGCCAAACTCGTCTTTAACTGGGTCATGAGCATTAAAGGCCCACGTTTGTGCTTACGTTGGCTGCGCCCAGCAGTTTGTTTCGGAGGGCTTGGCCCCAACCCGCGCCATATACCAGGATGGCAACGGCTGCTACGATGGCCGCGATGATTGCGTACTCCATCGTTTCGATACCTGTCTCGTCGTTCAGAAACTTCTTAATCATTTTGATCTCCTTAGAAGGGTTAATTTGGTTTACACCCGATGTCCCATGGACCGTACGGGCAATACAGAACTGAAGGCGTCATCTCAGGAAGACCTGAACGACCGCTCCTGCCGATAACGGCAACATTTCGAGTGCGTACTGTGAATGGCAAGGGTTGTGCCAATTCTGTGGCCTTGGTCCAAAATAAATTCGGCTGCATCAGGTTCGAGTTTTTCCGCAGTAAATGACAGGTTTGGAGGCTTGTTACCGACACACATTGCAACCTTCTATTGGTTTTTTCCGGTTCAACAGTGCTCGCCTGCGAGCAGTTGCGGCAGAACACTGCCCGACGGTAGATAAAATGATTGCCAAGCCTGGCCGCGTAGGCGGTTTGTTGGACAAATAAGTTGGGAGATGAGTTTTGCGGAGGACGGATGGAAAACGCTTCTGTCAACGTTTGCGAAATGGGCGCCCACGTTGACAGAAGACTGAGATGGTTTACAGGCCAACGTTCGTGCTAACGTTCGCCGCACCCAATAGCTTGTCTCTGAGTGCTTGTCCCCAGCCTGCACCATAGACCAGGATCGCAACAGCAGCGACGATGGCGGCGATGATCGCGTATTCCATTGTTTCTATACCCGACTCGTCGTTCAGAAATCTCTTAATCATGATTTATTCTCCTTAGGATTTTATTTTTTTTGTTTTTACCCGGCGTTTTTAAAGACTGTACGGGTAAGGATTGCACCGGAAGTGAAGGCGTCATCTCAGGAAACCTGAGTGATCGCTCCTGCCGATCACGGCAACATTTCGAGTGCAGGGTCCGTTTCCGCAATGCTCGTGCCGTGACGGGCTGGGACCATGTTTCGCCGTACGTGATTGAATGAATCTCAATGTTTGATTGGTGTAAAAAATGAAGTTTCCTGATCGATGAGGCAAACACATCGGATTGCCACCATGTTATTCACGTTCAACACTGCTCGCTTGCGAGCAGTTGCGGCAGAAGAATGCTGGATTCTCCCCGTTTGGACCGCGAACGGGAATAAGCGAAGCGGTGCCGTTCTGAAATTAGTGGGAAATGTATTGACTAGTCGAGTCCTAATACTATAAAAGCGAGCTCCAACGCTCGAGTACTCCCCCTGAAGAGGACTAGTTTAATGCAGCTAAACTGGATGACCATCACCGCGATCATTGTGATCGTGGCACTCGTGGGTTTTCTTTTTATGCGCCGACGCAGCGGCTAAAGATTGGGCCCTCCGCTGACGTATTTTCAGTTCTATCTTTGGGCGCGCTCTAAGACTGAGTAGCAGTCTCGATACTCGGTTTGGTCGAGAACTGGAGATTAATGAACTCGTGACCGATTCCTCGTCCTCTTCGTTGGAAGAGCAATTCCGCAAGTGTGCCCTGCTGATTGCCGTATACGCTATCCCGCCATTCCTAATCATTGCCGCTGTAAATGTTCTGGACCCCGACATGTGGTGGCATCTTCGTACTGGTCAGTGGATCGTCCAACACCGTGCTGTGCCGCACTCAGATTCATTTTCCTGGACCGGAATGGGAAAACCCTGGGCTGCGTACAGCTGGCTATTCGAAGTGCTGATCTACGGTTTTTTGACTCGCTTTGGACTGATCGGAATTCTCATTTTCACCTACGGTCTGGTGTTAGCAATCACCGCTGCACTTCATTCTCTAATCAGAAAATTTGAGCATCGATTGGCGCAGTCGGTCGGTCTAACCGCACTGGCTTTGGTTGCGATGACGCGAACATGTAGCCCGCGGCCCTGGTTATTCACAATCCTCTTCTTCTGCATCGAATTGAATATCCTGGTGAGTGTTCGGCGTTCACGCAATTTCAAACGCCTTTTATGGTTGCTTCCACTCTTTGCATTGTGGGGGAATCTACACATTCAATTTGTTTACGGATTCTGTGTGCTTGGCGCTGCCGCGATCGAAGAACCTGTGATGCGTCTATTTCGTCACTGGAACATCGGCGATACAGATAAACCCTTTCCGGCTCGTTTGATGGTGCTCACAATTATTGGCTGTGTTCTTGCCTTGGCGGCTAACCCATATCACATCCAGATTTACTGGATACTCGCCGAAACCATGAGTCTAGGCGGGCTTTACGGTCTCGTCAGCGAACTCCAAGCCCTGCCATTCCGAAGTTTTCCAGATTGGTTGGTCCTGTTTTTGGTAGCTGCGGCTGCGTTCATGGCTGGTCGTGCACAAAGAGTGAGTCCGTTCTGGTTATTACTATTTGTGGGGTCTGCCGTTGTTTCGTTTCGCGGCAATCGCGACGTATGGTTCGTCGTCGTTGTCGCCGTCACCATATTTGCGCGTTACTCCGGAGACCATGCATCTCAGCGATTCCAGTTAACTAGTCGGTTGAGGGTTGTGGTTCTGGTAACCGTTGCTCTTTTGCTGGCCCTGTCTGTGAGCGCATATCACATATCAAATCCAGAACTCCAAAAAATAATTGGTAAGAGCTATCCGTCCGCTGCCGCCGCTTTTGTTGAAGAACGACAGTTGTCCGGACCCTTGTACAACCACTTCAACTGGGGCGGATACCTTATTTGGCGTCTGCCGAGCTTACCGGTGTCCATGGATGGCCGCAGCAATATCCATTATCCGGATCGAGTAAGGCAAAATTTCGATGTCTGGTATGGGAAGCCTGGGTGGTCGTTGGATCAAGAGCTCTTAGCCTCCAATCTTGTCATTGCAAATAGAGATTTCGCTTTGACGCAATTGCTCCGTCTGGATCCACAGTTTGAAATCGTCTTTGAAGACGAAATCGCAGTCGTCTTTGTGCGGAAGAGAAGATAGCTTCACGTGTCACACATGCTTCAGTTCAGAGACTAACCATCAAGCTCAAAGTTCCAACGAAGTATTGGACAATAGAGACCAGTGTAAAAAAGGACAATGTCGAGGTAGACCATTTACGACTTCCGATTGCCGTAAGCATGAGTAATGGCACTGTGAAATCGAGCGTATAGCGTGGCCCAAACTGAACCCATCCTGTCCCCATCAAAAGGGCAATAGGAATCCCTACTAACACGATGCTGGCGAGTAGGCCCCAGCGAATCCAAGCAGATTTCCCGCCAGGGGACCAAAATGCGGCAACGAAGACAGGGCTCAGTAAAAACAGGCTTCCTCCGTAATAGCTACTCGGTCGAATGGGTAGAGGATAAGCGATGTATTGGTAAAACAGATTGATCGGTACATAGTGGATGTTGAATGCGCCATACTGTTGGTAGGATTTGGAAAATGCGGCATGCATTGCATGATGGGGAATACCATTATCGAGTATATTTCCGAATCTCAACCAATTGTAGATTCCTAGCAGCGCTATAGCGGCGAGGATCGGCAACAGAGTTAAGAGAAACAATCCAACCTTCTTCCTCACTCCTGCAGAAGAGTATTGCTTCCAAAGATAGATACACGGCCAGAGAGCGGCGAAGATAAGGTGACTTCGCGTGAGCACTGCACCCGCGATGGCTAATCCCGTAAACGCGAAGGCCCAACGCGAGTGAACGCTAATGCTGGCTAAGTAAGCGAGAATGACGCAGAGGAATCCTACGAGTTGTCCCGTGGACCAGACGCGCCCAAACGGAGCAAGTGTTAGGTGTACAGTGCCAAGAGAAAAAAACAACACCAAAATTCCCCGTTTGACTCTTGAGACCCTTGCAATCCGAACAACACACAGTTTCCTTAGCAAAATGGCAACGAGGAAAACATTCGCAGCAGCCACAAGTAATGTGAATGCCACGTCGCTAAAACCCACTCCAAAGAGGGCCACGAATGGCATTAGGAGTACGGCTGGCAGGGGAGCCCAATAGAGATAAAAATGACCATTGAAATAGCTTAAATCTAGGGTTGATTTGGGAATCAATCTGAGATGTAGTTGACCGTGGAGGAAGGCATCGGCGAGATAGTTGTAGTACGGTACGGCAGACGCTTCCAGAGTTGAGCTGTGGCCCACACCAAATAATGTGTAGATCGTGAGCGCTAGTACCAGGCTTACTACGGGTCTTTCCCAAAGCAGGGCAAATCTTTGACCCAGGCGGGCAGCTGGCGGTCGAGCAATTCCTTTCCGCTTAAAGAACACACTGATTATGGGGCTTTGGCCTCTTCCAGATTATTGGGGTCTCGGCAAACGAGGATGAATTGATAGCCAAACAGAGTTTTCCTGAGTCTGGCCAGCCCCCAATTTAAACCGTGAAGAAAACTGAGAGATCGACCTCTCTGTGTTGCTGGAAGCAGCAAAGGTAGTGGAATCGGTGTAGTATTTATCCCAATCACATCCAGGCCGGAATCGTGGGCCAGTTTCTTACTGGTATGCAGAGTAAAAAACCGCAGGTGCGATTCATCGAGAATGCCAACTCGGCTGTAGTTGAATCGGCCCAGCAGCAGGTTAAGCCGCACCCAGATGTTTGCAACATTAGGAAGTGAGATCAAGACTCTGCCGCCGGGCCGAAGGTGTTTACTGACCTTTTGCAGGACGGCTCGCGGGTTGCGCACGTGTTCAAGAATATCTCCAAGAATTATTGCGTCGTATTCGCCGAGACTATTAAGTTCTAGTGACTCGATGTCTCCAATCAACATCCTGTTGCAATACTGTTCCGCAAGGCTGGCCATTTCGACATTCTGCTCGACGCCAGTGACTCTACAACCGAGTTTCACCATCTCCGCAGTAAGGTAACCCGACGCTGTTCCTACCTCTAACACTTCTTCTGGCCGCTGTTTCTTTACCCAATTGAGAATCTGTGCATGACTGCTGTAGGGGTCGGTCTGCTTGTAAACATACTGGCTGGGTTTTATTTCATATTTTTGCACGTGGAGTAATCTCGCTTTATGTAAGCGATACGTTAGCGCCGATCTCAAACAATTAAACGCATAAGCGATCCCATTTACGTAACAGATTTCATCGCCATAATAGGTGGGAATCGGCTCCTCTACTACTCGCATGCCAGCTTCATGAAATTGAATAAGGATATCGGTGTCGAAGTGCCACTCGTTCGAATTCAACAAGAATGGTATCCGTTTCAGTGCCGCACACGAATAGATACGATACCCCGAATGAAATTCCGACAACTTCATTCCGGTGATCTTGTTCTCCAGCCACGTTAGGATTTTGTTGCCAATGAATTTGTATAGAGGCATTCCACCCTGGAGCGGCGCGCCTCCTTCCGCCATGCGCGATCCAAACACCATGTCGGCTTCGTCATGCTCGAGAGGTTCCAGTAGTTTCGGCAAAGACTCTGGAGCATATTGACCATCCGCGTGGAGCATGACAACTATGTCCAAGTCTCGCGCAATAGCGTATTGATATCCTTGCTTTTGATTACCACCATATCGAAGGTTGCGTTTGTTGCGATGTATGGTCAGCTTTTCCAGTTTCCTTACATGCTTATAACCGATCGCAGCATAGTAGGTATTATCAGTCGAGCAATCATCGAAGAGAAAAACCTCCTCGACCTTTTCCCAAACTTCTTCTGGAATGCGATCAAGTGTCCAGTCGAGTTTGTTTACAGCGTTGTAGGCTATGACGAAGATGCCTATTCTCTTTTTCGGTGTGGTCGCCATAACAAATCTCGTTGCTGATGCCAGCAGGTACTAATTCATTCGACGCTTTGTCAACCCCAACACGCTCAGAAAGAAACTCGACAGCACGATTTCACTTCCCAGCATCATTGCGGTCACTGCGGGTATTACCAGGCGAAGAATTTTTGTTGGATCGAGGGAGCCAAACGAATGCGCTTCCCAATTGGTCACCGCAAAAACGCTCAGGCCCAAACCCGCGAAAAACAACACCAGTCCCACAATGAGACCCGATTCAAGCGTGACATACTTAAAAGCCTTCTCAAGCTTCGCATCGGGTGGAAGCAAGCCCGAGGTCACGCCAAAAATCTTTGTGAACACGGCAAAATTAACCGCCTGAAAACCGGTGATAACGGCTGCTGCAGCGTAGAGTAGCGTGTGAACGTCGAGTGTGATGTTGCCTAGGGCACGCGGACCAGGCAACAGCCACAGGCCGACAGCTAATCCCACCAGCATAAGCAAAGCCCCCGGATAGAAGAAAAGCCAGCGCGGGCTGTAGAGCAAAAGAAATCGCAGGTGACGCCAACCGTCTCTCCAACTACGCAGGTGGGGCTCGCGGCTGCGGCCGTCGGGGGAGAGAGTCGTCGGAACCTCGATAATCCTCAAATTATTCAAGGTCGCCTTCACAACCATCTCACTGGCGAACTCCATGCCCGGCGTGCGCAGGTCCATCTTTAATGCCGCCTTCTTTGAAAAACCACGCAGTCCGCAATGGAAGTCACGGCAAGGACTGCGAAACAGAAGCCGACCAATGCCGGTCAACACCGGATTGCCAAGGTATTTGTGCAGCGGAGGCATTGCTCCCGGTTCAATCCCACCGGCAAACCGGTTTCCCATAACAAGGTCATAACCACTACGCAGCTTGTTGAGAAATGGCCCAAGGTTGGCAAAGTTGTAGCTGTCGTCGGCGTCACCCATGATCACATAAGTGCCGCGTGCTGCTTCAATTCCCGCACGCAATGCTGCGCCGTAGCCTCTTTCAGGTACGTCGACCAGTCGAGCTCCCATTACCTGGGCGATTCTCTGTGAGCCGTCGGTGCTGCCGTTGTCGGCGATTATGACCTCACCCGACACGTCGTTTTTGGTCATCCATCTCTGCGCCTTCTTGATGCACGTGGCGAGAGTTTCCGCCTCGTTGAGACAGGGCATGATTACCGACAGCTCAATTGAGTCGCGGTCAATTACCGGTTGTGAATCGTAAATGGGGGCTGGAGATGTCATGGTGCTCAATAGGCCAAATCCGGATTAAACGCTTACGAAAGCATCAAGAGTCAGCAACCAATGTGCCTCAGAAGAATAAGCGTTTTCGGAAGAATTATCGTCTCGTCCCTGCGCTGTTTGGCGACAACTGCGCGCCAGCGAGCACTTCAAATCACAGGATTTTTGCTGAAATTACCGATTTGACTTGAGGCCGCTGAACCTGACGCTGCCCCGATCAAAAGTTGTATTCGTTAGAGGGGCGGTACTAGCCTTCACCGTTTCCATGTCATGAAAGATAGTCCCGCCCGGCCGGGGCTGAAAACCCGCGATTTCTGTTTTTGCTTTTACGATTACCGAGACGACTTTATTGCCACGCAGCACAGCTTCGTCGCCCTTCTTGAGTCCCCAGATCAAAGCCACCGGAGAACTGTAGGGAAAAATCAACGCGCCCGTTGCCACAGCGCTGCCGGCAACAGCGGCTGCGCGACTCTTGCCCATCTGTTGACCCTTAAGCTGGACCGGAATCCGTGTGCCATCAACCCCAACGACGTACTCCAACTCCCAGGCAAGCATGCCGGCTCGTCCCCATCCACGCGCACGCTGGACTTTAACCACGCGAGCCTTTGCGACTGCGCCTCGCTCAATTATCAAAGTGTTATCGACGTAGACTCTGCGCGTCGCGACAAAAGTGATCGGACTTCCCACTGGCGCATTGTCCGAAGAAGTGGCGCGAACCGTCTCCAGTTCGATTACCATCCCTTCGGGAAGCTGAACTACCGACGCCAATTGCGAGATTTTTGAGTCAACATCAGACAGTGACGGCGGACCATACGGGGCCGACGTCATTGCCACCAAAACCGTGTCGGGCACACCGCGTCTCTTTAAGTCCTGAAGAACAGGCGGAAAAACGTCGAAATTACAGTGTGAAGTGAGAATCCTGCCGATGATCTGGGTGGGCTTCTCTCCCCGTTCCACCATCCGTATCACGTCGTTGTTGGTCAACGCGCGAACTTGCGTCAATGCAGGTTTTTGGTTCTGGCCGAGTGCTGCAGAGCAGTTGGTCAAAAGCAGAAACAGGAAGGTGAATTCCAACCAATGCCTGGTTCGCATGGAAACTCCTGGACGCTGGACACATTGAACCGTGGTAGCAAGGGCTGAGCAATAAATATGCCGGGGGAAATGGCGCATTTTGCTTAGATCCCTGGGTTTGAGGCTGCGCTATTTGACGACAAGTGCTCGCCAGCGAGCACCTGTTCACCCGCATTTTTTACCACCCGAATCCGGTTAAACCCTGTTATGCTTGCTTAACCCGGCGCCAAGCCGCGGATCACACCAAAGTCTTTCGCGTAGGACAAACTAAATGAACATCGACGTCGAAGTGGATCGAGTTAACACCACCGCTGCACGTGCGACCGCACTGGCGCCGGTATTTGCACTTGCTTTGTTCACAAGCGCCGCGCTGCTTTTCTGGGTACAGCCACTGGTTGCAAAGATGCTGCTGCCGTTACTGGGCGGCGCACCCTCGGTCTGGAACACGTGCATGCTGTTCTTTCAGTCCTTATTACTGGCAGGCTATGCCTACGCGCTATTCGTTTCTCAGCGGCTGTCGTTGAGAAACCAGGCGATTGTTCACGCCGTTCTGCTGCTGGCTGCAGGGTTGGTTTTACCGTTCGCGTTGTCGGAGCGTGTGCTCGCTTCACTGCCTACGCAGAGCAGTCCGATACTCTGGCTCCTGACCACATTGGCCGTAACTGTTGGACCACCATTCCTGCTGCTTTCAGCGACGGCGCCACTGTTACAGCGCTGGTTTTCACACTCGACACATAAAGCGGCTCGCGATCCTTATTTTCTTTATGCCGTCAGTAACGCCGGCAGCATGCTCGCTTTGCTCGGCTTTCCATTCCTGCTTGAACCGGCTTTTGCCATCAGGACTCAAAGCGTCATCTGGTCGGTCGGCTACGTCGCGCTGGTTGCACTCATCATCGCCTGCGCGTTATTGCTCAACTCCCGGAGAGCTGTCTCGGATCAGACTCAAGTCGCAGTCGAACAACCCGAGATAACGATTGAAACGCCGCAACGGTTTGAATGGGTTCTGTTTGCGTTTGTTCCCTCGAGCTTGATGCTTGGCGTGACGACTTTCATCGCAACTGATGTCGCGTCGGTGCCGCTCATCTGGATCATTCCATTAGCACTTTATCTTTTGACGTTCATCATTGCCTTCGGAAACAAGCAGATCATCAAGGTGCCGGTGGTATCGATCTTGTTTTCGATTGCGCTGGTCGTGCTCGGGGCATTCATAATATTGTCGCCACCGATTTCAGTTTGGGTAACAATCACGCTGCACCTGCTCGTCTTCTTCCTCGCCGCCCTCGTCAGTCATCAACGCTTGGCTCAGAGCCGGCCGCACGTGAGCAAGTTGCCGGAATACTATCTTTGGATCGCAGTAGGCGGTGTTCTGGGTGGGGTTTTCAACGCCCTCGTTGCGCCGATGGTTTTTTCCACGCCGTTCGAATATCCGGCAGCGATTATTCTGGCGTGTCTCATACGTCCGGTGACAAACCAGGAACAGAAGACGAAGTCGTTGATGCGAATCACGTTTCCAGTCTTCATCTTCGTGCTGACGTTTGCTCTTGCGCTGACAATTCCCCGGCTGCAGCTCTCGGGAAAAGTTGAGAATGGGGTGGTGCTGCTGGTCCCACTCGCGCTCTGCTTTGTGTTTACTTTCCGGCGTCCGTTTGTATTTGCACTGTCGCTTGCGGCATTGATGTTTGCGTCGATCCCATACACGAATGCCACAGTGCAAACGCTGGCAACTGAGCGAAACTTTTTTGGTGTTTGGCGTGTAACCACTAGTCCGAATGAAGAATTTCGCCGCCTTTATCACGGCAGCACGGTTCATGGTGTGCAGTTGAACGATGAAGCGCGAAAGTGTGAGGCGACTTCGTACTATCACAGGACCGGACCAGTGGGCGATATTTTCGACGTCTACAATAGCAAGCCGGCGAATCTGCCGGTTGCGGCCACCGGGCTGGGCTCCGGTACGATTGGAACGTATTCTTTGCAAGGTCAGCAGTGGGACTTCTACGACATCGATCCCGCGATCGTGCGCATTGCTTCCGAGCCCAGCTATTTCACATTTATCAGCGATTGCACGAAGGGTTCGTACAAGATGATTCTCGGTGACGCACGTTTAAGGTTACGTGAGGCGCCGGCTGGCAAATATGGATTGCTGATCATGGACGCGTTCAGTTCCGACTCTGTGCCCGCGCATCTTTTGACGACCGAGGCGATGGATCTATATCTTGGCAAGCTCTCGGGTGACGGAATGCTTGCATTTCATATCAGCAACCGTTATTTGAATCTCGAGCCACTGCTCTCGGGTTTGTCGAGACGCGCTGGACTCGCCGCCTTCATTCGCAGGGATCAAGAGCGCAGTTTAGTTGGTAAATATCCGTCAGTGTGGGTGGTGATGGCGCGCAAGGACGCCGATTTGGGACCGATAGCAAGTGACTCGCGCTGGAGCCGAGTGCAAGGTGATATAGTTTGGACGGACGACTTCTCCAACATTCTCAGTTTGTTAAAGTAGTGGATTAGTGCTTAGAACTTTGTTACTACACCAAGTACAAGGCTCATTAATGTGGCTGAGGTATTAAGAAATGAAACAGTGTCCTGAATGTGATGAGGTTTTCGATAATCAGAAGGCTTTCTGCGATATGGATGGGGCGGAGCTAGTGAAGTTGACTGACTCCCCACGTGCGATTAGTGAGACTGATACATCAGCCGCAGCGGGATCCGTTTGGGTAACCGGCGTGATCGGCGGGCTCATTGGCATCATTGTCTGCGTGCTGCTGTACCTTGTGTTTCTTGCGCCGGGCCGCGAAACCGCACAGCAGGATCGTTCCAACAATCAGAACACTGAAACTACTGCTCCTAGATCTAATCAGGTAGCGGTCGTGCCGGCCGGTGAGGTACGGCCGAGCGAGACGGCGTCGCCAACTGAAAGCGAAAGTCCTGCCGAGGCCGAAGCAAGTCCAGCAGCAAGTCCCGCTGCGCCCGCCGCCACACCGCCACCGGCGGCACTCAACCGTGGTCCAATAGCGACCAGTGGCAAAGCTCTGGCAAATGGCGCGATCATAAAGATGAAGGATGGATCGTCACTTGAAGCCGACGCTGCGTGGGAAGATTCGCAGGGAATTTGGTTTAGACGAAGTGGTGTTGTTTCGTTTCTTGATAAGAGCAGAGTTGAAGCGATCACCGAACCACCGCAGAAGCCAGCCGAGACCAAGACACCATAGAGACTATATATATTTCGTTCCGTGAGAACTGATGCTCTAAGAGTATGGTTCGCATTGCACTCGCAAATATTCGATTCCCGGAAACTCCTGAGGAGTCAATCAGGTTGGCTGAGCAGGCGGTCGCCGAGGCCGGGCGTGGTGACGCGAAGATCATTTGTTTTCCTGAATGTTTTGTGCCTGGTTATCGAGCGCCGGGGAAGGGCGTGCCGCCGCCCGATACTAAATTCCTCGAACGCGCGTGGGCTCGCATTGCCGAAGTTGCCGCAACCGCAAACGTCGCGGTGATTCTCGGAACGGAACGTGTGGTCAACGATGGTGTGTTAGCGACCGCACTCGTCATCAATCGAGATGGAAGTGTCGCGGGCTTTCAGGACAAGGTCCAACTCGACCCTTCTGAAGACACGATCTACGCGCCTGGCTCAGGACGACAGATTTTTCAAAGTGGTCCACTGAAGTTTGGCGTTGTGATCTGCCATGAAGGTTGGCGTTATCCGGAAACAGTGCGCTGGGCCGCACGACGCGAAGCGCAGGTGGTATTCCATCCGCAGTTTCATGAGGGTGCACTCGGAAGTTATGTTCCTGCCAGTTACGCAGAGTCACAGAATTCATTTCATGAAAAAGCGGTGTTGTGTCGTGCGGCTGAGAATACGTGTTATTTCGCAACCGTGAACTATGCGAGTACCGGATCGCCGACTACTTCGGCAGTGGCACATCCCGATGGCACGTTGCTCAGTTATCAACCATACGGAAAAGAAGGTCTCCTCTTCGCAGATCTGGATCTGGCAGCGGCCACCGGTCTGCTTGCTTCACGCTACAAACCAACAGAGTAAAGGAAATTAAAGGAACGCTGCCTGATACTCAGACGTTGAATGGTCGTAAGCTTGCCTACCTGCACAAACTGGAGGTCGTATGGAACGAAGCAGAGTTCTTAAAAGAGGATTGTTGACGGCGCTGGCTCTTTTCCTGGTCGCGGTCTCATTAGCGGTCGTGAAGACCTCAGGAAAGGAGCCGGAATCCAACGATTCGGCGAATAAATTGGTATGGGAATACCTCGTTGTTGCTGGTCCGTCTACGACAAACTTCGCGGACACTGGCTCCGGTAGTGTGCGAAAGGAATCGAATGGAGGTTTCGCACGCGAGGCTTACGTTCTCGAGCAGCACATGGACAGGCTCGGGAAAAACGGTTGGGAACTCGTGACAGTAGCAGGACCACCCACTGACCCCGCGTTCTATTTCAAGAGACGCAAAACGGCAAATTGAGCCGTGGTATCAGACGCTGACCTGCCGCGAGGCCACCGGTTCCAGGTCCGTCAGCACCCCCTTCTCAAGATGCATCTGCTCGGATGCGAAAGCCGCAGCGTGTGGGTCGTGTGTAACAAGCATGATTGTCTTGTTCAACTCGCGGTTGAGGGTGGAGAGTATCTGCATGACCTCCTCACCCGAGCGAGCGTCGAGGTTTCCGGTTGGTTCGTCCGCGAGAATCAGATCCGGATCGGTGACGATCGCTCGCGCGATTGCGACACGCTGTTCCTGACCGCCCGACAACTGCTTCGGCTGGTGATGCATGCGTTCACTCAATCCCACGAGATCGAGCGCCGTCTCAACATTCTTGCGCCGCTCTGCCTTCGACAACTTCGTCAACAGCAAGGGCAGCTCGACATTCTCAAACGCGGTCAGCACCGGAACGAGATTGAAAGTTTGAAAGATGTAACCGATGTGAGCGTTGCGCCAAACCGCAAGCTGGCTTTCACTCATTCGTGTTAGTTGTGTTCCCATCACGTCGACTTCGCCTTCGGTCGGGCGATCGATGCCGGCGAGCAGATTTAAGAGCGTCGACTTGCCCGATCCACTTGGTCCCATCAGCGCCAGAAAATCGCCTTGGTGCAACTCGAGATCAACCTGGTCCAAAGCGACCACTTCAAATCCATCGCGATAGAAACGCTTGCTGACATTTCGAACTCTCACAATCGGTTCAGACATAGTAGTTTTTCATCCTCAAGCTATTGAACTTTTACTCGATCGCCATCGCGTAACTTGTCGACGCCGGCAATCGCTACTGTTTCATTACCACTCAATCCATCGAGAACGACGTAAGCATCGCCCGACTCTTCGCCGGTGCGGATCGTGCGTTGCTCGACCTTATTACCCTTCACCACAAAAACATGCGCGCTGTTGTCAGCTTTGACAACGGCGGTTTTAGGAACGAGCACGCGCGCAACCGCCTTGTTGTCAGACGAAGCGGCTTTGTCAGACAGGAAGTTGACGCGAGCGTTCATTTCGGGTCGCAACTGTTCGTTGGGACTCTCAACCTTCACTTTCACCTGGACCGTCGATTTTGCGCGATTTGCCTCAGGCGCGATCTCTTCGATGAAGCCCGTGAATCGCAGATTCGGATAAGCCTCCGGAACGATCTCGGCGCGTTGATTTGGTTTCAAGCGCGCGAATTCAGTTTGACTTATATCCAACTCGACTTGTAAATCTGTCAGATCGGCGAGGTCGACAACTGAAGTTCGGGCGCCAGAGCCGCCAAATGCAGACGGACTAACCATCTCACCAGGCTCCACGCTTCGCGCGAGCACAGTTCCGGATACCGGCGCTTTGATCTCGGTGGCCGCGAGTTGCGTGTTGGCATAATCGAGGGCCGCTTTCGTCTGGTTCAGCTCAGCCTGGGCCGCATTAATGTCTTCTTTGCGTGGGCCAATGTCGGTCATGGTACTGGACTGACGCGCTGCCTGAACGTTAGCCAGAGCTGAGTCGCGCTGGGCAAGTGCGCGATCGTATTCAGCTTTCGAAGCAACACCGGAGCGATAGAGTGACTCGGCACGCTGGTACTCTGCTTCGGCGTTCTTGAGGTTTGCTTCCGCTTGTAGAACGGTGGCTTTGTCTTTCAACTTTTCCTCAGGTCGTGAGCCCGTGCGGAGACGATCCAATCGTGCCTGAGCTGCCGCCAGATTTGCCTGGGCCTGATTTACCTGGGCTCGAAATTCACTATCTTCGAGCCGAACGAGGACTTGCCCGGCCTGAACACTGTCGCCCTTCTCGACGCCGATCCAGGCGACGCGTCCCATCACTTTCGCACCGACGGCAATCTTGTGATGGGCCACCACGTAGCCGGAAGCCGACAGAACGCTCTCGGCTGAAGATGCGCCGCCACCAGTTTCAACTCTCACCGGAGCTGCCGAGATCGTCTTGGCGCTCGAGAAGAGAAAGATGTAGCCGAGCGCCGCGAGCGCGAGCACGACCGCCACGCCGAGCAGCAACAGTTTTGGCGAGCGATTGTTCGCCGAGCGTACGGGGGCAGGACCGCGATCGATCTTCAGACTGCGTAGACGCTTGTTGAGATCGTCTTGAGTTTCTTTTGACGAGGGACTGGTGACCATTTTTCTACAATCTAATACGCCGAAGGCGTTGGCTAATGTCAGCCCAGGGTTGGAGCGAAGCGACAACCCTGGGTTTACCATTAAATTCTTAATCAACCCTGAAAGGGTTTGCCCCGGAACGAACCCTTTCAGGGTTGAACCGATCTTTTAACTATCTGACCCAGGGTTGTCGCTTCCGCTCCAACCCTGGGCTGGAATTAGCCAACGCCTTCGGCGTTTTAAGCTAAGCGCGCAAAGCATCGACGATCCGGAATCGTGAGGCGCGTATGGACGGCAGCAGCGATCCCACGAACCCGATGATTCCACCAAAGATCAACGCGAAGATCATCAAATCAAACGTGACTCTAAAGTTGAAAGCGATCTCGCTGAACGTCACCCAATTTGACGTTCCGGTAGAAACAAAATTCAAAGGCAGCGCGAGCACGATCCCGATCGCAGCTCCAATCAACGCAATCGCGACCGACTCTAAAAGAAACGCGACGAGGATGCTCAAGCGGCTGAATCCAAGCACACGCAATGTCCCGATCTCTTTCGTTCGTCGCGCCACCGCGGCATACATCGTGTTCATCCCCGCAAAGCCCGCGCCGACAGCCATGATGAACGAGATGAAGACCGCCAATCCCTTCAACGCGCCGGAAGCGACTCCCTGTTGATCCTCGTAGAAAGTACGTTCGGCCTGAGCTTTCAAGTGTAGTTTAGGATCGTCTGTGATCCGCTTGGTAAGTGCAGTCAAAGCATTCAGATCTTTCGCGCGCAGCAGTACCGACGTGTAGTCGGGGCGGTTCGTGGTGCTGGCGAGTGAATTGATATCAACCCAGATTTCCGATTCAAAAGCCTTGCCGGCAGAGTCAAACAAACCGACAACGGTATAGTCAGTTGTTTGAATGCGGAACTTGTCTCCAATATCGAGACCCTGGAAGCGTTCGGCAATTCGCTTTGAAACAACCGCTTCGGTCAGGCCTGGCTGGAAAAGCCTGCCGGCGATAGTTTTGAATCCCGAATGCAACTTAAACGATCCTGGACCAACGCCGCGCACGGTAACATTTGAACCCTGGCTCATTCCCTTGCGCGCTTTATAGATCAAGGTAATGAGTTCCGCGGTAGCGAGGGGTTGGTCGCCTTCGCGTTCGACACCATCCAGGAAGATCAGATCCTTAAAATTTTCTTTTGTCAGTGAGCTGTTCAGCTCTGCCGTACTGCCCTCACGCAGAACGATCACATTCAACGGTTCGCCGCTGTTTGAGAGTGTTAAGTCGATACCCCGGGCCAGCGCCATTACCATTAAAAAGACCGCGACGGTCAAACCAATGGTAAAGGCAGTAGCAAAAGTGCTGCCCTTTCTGACAATCAGGTTTCGAATGTTGTACTTGAGTGGTAGTGCCATTTTATTCAGTGCTCCGCAAGGCTTCGGCAATTGTCAGACCTGAGACACGATAAGCCGAATAGATTACGCTGATAAAGCCGACGAGAATTGATAAGGCGAACGCGGCTGCCAACGTCTGGCCAGTGGGAATAAAGGACTGGACGAAGGGAATGAAGAAACTCAGATCTATCGAGCGGAAAATCAAAACGGCGCCACCAATTCCAATTGCTGCGCCGATGCACGCGACTATCAATGCCTCACCAAGAAATAGAGCGGCAATCGTGCCACGCTGAAAACCAATTGCCTTCAAGGTGCCAACTTCCTTAGTGCGTTCACGGACAGTCATCGCCATCGTGTTGCCCATAACCAGCAATAGCGAAAACGTGATTGCGCCCATGATGGCGTAGAGGAATTGTTTCACTCCACCCATCATGGTCTGAAAACTCAAGGCGAATTCCCGCTCGCTTTCAGTTTTTGTGGGTGCATCTGTATTTGCAAATTGCGAATCGACCGTTTGGCCTATGCGCGGTACGTCTTCAGGCGTGTTCGCCAGGATGCTGAACGTACCGACTTTGTCTTTGGCCCACTCCGGAACCAGTTCGTTCATGTAATCATAGTGAAAGAACAGTGTCCGTTCATCTCCGCCGGTGCAAACGCCGCGAATTATGAACTCGACGCTCGCGTTATAGATGGGACTCTTTAACGTGATGCGTTGTCCGGGCGTGAAACCATGAAGCTTGGCGATCTTCTGCCCTACAATCGCTCCCTGCCTGTCGTTGATAAAAGCCTGCCATTCCGCGTCTGACATCTTAAGTTCAGACATTATTTCCCGCATCTTGCGTGGATCGACAGCGAAGTTTGCAAAGAAGTTTTTCTCATCTTTGTAAATGCCGCCAAACCAACTGAAGGGTGTAACTTCTTTTACACCGGGAACAGCCTTGATCTTTTCCAGGTCCGCCATGGGAAGCGTGAACGTTAGAGAGACCGCATGACGCGTCACCAGCCGCACCGGACTCGACTCCTCGGTGCCGCGGTCAAACTCCGTCAGGATGGTGGCCAAACTTATGATCAGGAAAAGAGAGACGACCAGACTCGAAATAGTCAGAAGCGTTCGTCTCTTGTTGCGCAGGATGTTCTTAAAGATCAGCTTTGCATATTTCATAAGTAGTCACCTTATTTTCGAAACGCCGAGCTGTGGACGGTAGAGTGAGTACGCACCAGCCGCCTAAAGGTTCGTAGAAATGCCCAAATTTTCGAACTCAAACCAGATTGGCCTGTTACGATGCTCCGATCCTGTTAATCTTGTCAAATCCTTCTACCTGTGCGTCGAATGCGCAGCCTCGAAATCGACATCATTTTGTTTTTTTAATGCGGCAATTAATTCAGGTTTCTCACGTCTGTAACACTGGCGCCCCAACAGTACGTCCGGTGGCGCCCTGTCGTCCCGAGCCTCCCCTTAATCAAAGAATCGTGCAGACTTCGTTGAACTCCAGCCGCGGTAGCCGTGGCGTGAGTGTCGACGCATCCCCATACCCGATGTTACACAGAAAATTCGATTTGACGTGGCCGGCAGGGAAGAACTCCTGCTCGCAGCCCTCACAGTCCTTGCCAGCGCCAAAGAACTCTTCATCCAGCTTCGCATTATCAAAGCCAGACATCGGACCGCAATCGAGTCCGAGAGCGCGCGCAGCGATAATCATGTACGCCCCCTCAAGTGAAGAGTTCCGTCTTGCCGTCTCCTCAACAAGTTGCGGATTAGAAGCGTAAAGATTGCGCATCGCCGGCTTGTGCGGAAATAGTTTTGGTAACTTCTCGTAAAAAAGCAGATCGTAAGCGACGATCACCGTGACTGGCGCAGCCATCGTTTTGTCGACGTTTCCCGGAGCGAGCGTTGGTCGTAGACGCTCTTTCACTCTGGGTGAACGAATGAAAACGAATCGCGCCGGGCTGCCGTTGGCGCTCGTTGGGCCCCATTTCATCAAATCGTAAAGTTGCCGAACCTGTTGGTCCGTGACTGGCTTATCGAGCCAGCCGTTGTAAGTCCGCGCCTCGAGAAATATTTGCGCGAGCGCCTCATCGGGTAAAGTAGATTTCATTTGCCGATTCCTCAGGCATAGTAAGCCACAAAAAAGCACAAAAAGCACAAGTTTGGCTTCTCGAAATTTGCGCTCTTTGTTCCCTTTTTGTGGCCGCTCAGTGGTAGGTTATCGTGCGATACTCGATTTGCTGCGGGAGTTCTTTTCCCGTCTGACCGGAACGGACCCGGTGCGTCCTCCTGGTCCAGTTTCCGCGTGAGTCGTAGTCAACTGCAATCTTTTCGCGTAATGAACCGTCCGGATTAAAAACTAACGTTTCTTTCGGCTGATCCTTACCTTTATATACATAGACCACTTTGCCGGTGATGTATCCTTCCGAGTCGGAATCTGTCTCGACATATGATCCGGTGGTTTCCAGCTCTACTAACTTGCCTTTTTGGTCATATCTATATCGCACTTTGTAGGTGAGAAGGTCACCATCGTACCTGGTACGTTCAGTTGGTTTGCCGTCTGCCGCGATCGCATTTTGTATTCGCGACGAGATGGAGCCGTCAGGGTTGTAGATGGTTTGGGAGACGAGTCTGCCCTGAGCGTCATAAGCGTTTTCGTTCCGACTGATCAATGAGGTTTTGTGGTAAAGCTCTTCCGCTACCTTATTCCCATTTGCGTCGTACTTGTAGAGATACTTTTCGTCAGCCTCGGAGCCGGTCGGTTGAATGATCTTGTATTCAACGCGATTGCCTTTTGAGTCGAGAAGATAAACGTGTTTGCGCGAGGTGCTGAGGCCGGGCGTGTAATCTTCGTAACCGATGCGCCGGCCTTCGGCGTCGTAGGTGTAAACGAGCGTTTGCGCCACTGAGCCGTCGCGATTGTAGTCAACGCGCTTAAGTCGATTTCCACGCGCGTCGTAAGTTGTGGTTTGCACAAGTGTGTGCTGGCCCTCGACATTCTTGCCATCTTTAGCCGTGAACTCAGCCACTTCAGTTTTTACAATCTGAACCGGGCCGACCAGGCGGTCCTGTTCAATATCAGATTTGGTTTGCGCATTGGCAGTAACCAAAAGCGTAACGCCGACCGCAAGGGTTAAAGCTCTCGCTGTTCTTGTGAGACTCATAATTTAAGGATCCAAAAGGAGGAAGGGCGTTCTTCAATCGCTCAATCCCAATTCCTTGCGCGCTTCTGCCAGACTCACGTTTGGCAGTTTCGGAAGGAACCACGGATACGAATGAATGATGAATCCAGGCCCACCGTAGAACTCATCGTCAAACAGGTTGATACCGAGTGCGCGACAGTAGTCCTCAAGCATTTCGGACGTGAAGCGATCCGCGATCAGCCGCGCGGCGTAGCGATCGACCTGCTCGAACTCCTGCACCTTGCCGACGGTTTTGAAATCCCAACCGCGCACGTCGTTAATGACTGAAACACTCCGCTCGATATTAAGAAACTCGCGCTGCTCTGGAGCGAAGAGTGTGAACTTCACTGCGCCCCACGTCCCGCGTTTCCCCCTGTCGTTTTTCGTTAAGGTATTGGGTATGCAGCCGCAGGTGACGCCGCGACACTTCATCTGTTCAGATAATTCCCCAACAAAGGTTGAGGGATTGCCTCCCTTAGCACCGTTGTCGAAACAGGCGGTCCACCGTCCCTTCGTGCTCAAGAAGAGAATCCGTTGGCTGCCGGTATCGAGAGGCTCCAAACGCCGGAGCGCGTCCGCGAGGGGAAGATCAATGTCCGTGACTTTGACGGACTGCAGAATTTTTTTTTGCCATCGCAAATAAGCGTTCCTGACAGCGTCAACCGGGGCTTCGAGAAAGCCCCAGTTGAAGGTGAAAGGAGCGAGTCTGTTATCGAGCAAATATTTCATTAAATTGCAAAACCTATCATCACTTCTGACGCCGTCACAAGGGAGAGAGCCAGTAGGTGGTGCCCTATTTTGGATTTCTCTGTGCAATCTCTGTGTTCTCTGTGACTCTGTGGTTGTCGTATCGTGCATTCCTATAACCACAGAGACACAGAGAACACAGAGATTGCACAGAGAAAAATTGAAATTGGGGCACTACCAGCCAGTACCAAGAGGGCTGGACCCCCCTCGTCCTAGTCGAGGGTCTTCAATATACTGAGCCCGCCCGGGTCGTTCGAGAGAGTTCTGGCATTGTGTCCCGGCCCACGATTACCCACGGGGTTGGTCGGGTCATATTCAATGTAGACTCTCAACCTGCCAAAAAGCGTGAACTGCAGATCGGGTCGATTCACACCGACTCTCGTGCCTTGTGCATTCACCTGCTCCTGATTCACGCGAATGTCAGTCGCACGCAGGAAGCGAGCGATCCTTACGTCGCGTTCAAGAGACGCCGTCCGGTTCGCATTGGTGCCGATCGTTCCCGCGCCGTCGTTGGCTGGCGGTGGGTTCGGATAATTCGACTCCCTGCCGATGTCCTGCGGCGCACGCACGAACCCTGGCGCTCGCAAAAGCCCGGAGATCGTGCGGAAGAGCGCCAGCCCCGTGAAGACGGCAAGGCCGGCCCGGAAGACGCCCTGCGCGGAGTTGCCTTCCGCGAAGGAGTCAGCCGCACTCGTGATACCGGTGTAGAGACCGAAGAGTTGAAGGATCGGTAGAACAACCTTCACACGCGCGAGTGGTCCAAGTAAGGCACCCATCGCTAATCCGTTAATGAACCCATCGACGATGTCGTCACCGGCAAGCGCCGCATCCGCCGCGCCGATAATCGCTCCGAAGACCGCTCCACGAAGCGCACCGATCGCGATGCCGCTGAGGATCGACTGGATCGAGATGTTCATCGTCAGACCGGCGATGCTGAACTCGAAATTGCCACTCGGATCAGCGAAGTTGACCGGGTCGTTGTGCGCGTAGGTGTACTTGTGCAACGACTGCGGGTCTTCGTTGAAGCCCTCAAAGGTGTCAGCCGAGACAAATCGTCCGGTGCTCTGGTTTAGATACCTCGCTCGCAGATAGTAGAGGTTGAGGTCCGGATCGAACTGCTCTCCGGCGAACAGGTAATCGTTCGGAGTTGTTCCTACACGCGCGGTGAGGTTTCCGAAGGCGTCGTAGGTGTAAGTATCCGTCACGGCGCCGGCGGCGTTAGTGAGATACCTGACCGAACCCTGGCCGTCGTAGCCGTAGTAACTCGTCTGCCACTGACCGCTGATTTGTTGCCGTTCACTGATGAGATCGTGGCCGTAGGTGTACTGCCGGACCACTTGCCCAGCGCGCAACTCTTCGGCCACCTGCGCGTGGCCCGTGTGGTTATTGGTGTCGACAAGGTAACGTGTAGTTACTCCGCCGGATGTCTTAGCCACACGATTGCCATCGCCGTCGTAGACGATCGTGATTGTCCCGCCGGCCGCACCAGTCATACGGTTCTCGAAGTCGTAGGTATAGCTCGAGCCGTTTGAGGCCAGCGTGTTTCCGTTCGGATCGTAAGTGTCCGAGTTAAGCCTATCGTTAGCGTCGTACGTCGCAGTCGTTGCAGGCACACCGGCGATCGTCGAAGTGCGCGTGAGTCGATTGCCAACAGCGTCGTAGCTGTAACCGATCGAGCCGTTGATTGACGCATCGCCCGTCACTACCTCCGAAGTCAGACGGTTCAAGGCGTCGTAGGTGTAGCTGACGTTACGTCCTCCATGCTCGGCGACAGAGAGTCGCAGACCGTTTGGCGCCAACGTATACGAGTAGTTGGCAACAGTGGCCGCGGCTTTCGTCGTGCCCAGTTGCGTCAGACGATTTAGCGTGTCGTACGTATAGCTGGTCTGTACCCCGTTCGGCAGTAGGGTGCTGGCGAGGTTGCCGTTGCCGTCATAGGTGTAAGTGGTCAGCGCCGATGCGGAACGGTTGTCTTTGACTGAAGCCAGCCGGCCAAGTGCATCGTACGTGTAGTCGACTGACACCCCGTCTGCATTCGACGAACGAAGCGTAAGAACATTGCCGGCAGCATCGTAGGTGTATACAAGCGTTCCCTGTGGAGTCTGCTTGTTGGTCAGACGATCTTGCGAATCGTAGGTGTAAGTCGTTTGGCCCGAAGCATCCGTCATCGTAGCGCGCTGTCCGGTTGCCGTGTAGGTGTAGGTGATGTTTGGTTCAGCGAGGCTCGCGTCGGGCGTCTTCGACATCAGACGATTCATCACGTCGTAGGCGTAAGTAGTCGTCTTGCCTCTGAAGTCCGTGCGGCTCGTGAGCCGGCCCGCGTTGTCGTAAGCGAACGTTTCGAACATACCAACAGGCAGCGTTCGCTTCGTGCGCCGGCCCAGCGCGTCGTACTCATAACGGGTGGTGTGATTGTTGGCGTCCGTTTGTGTAAGCAGGTTGCCGAGTTGATCGTAGGTAAAGGTGGTAGTCCCATTCAGCGCATCGATCACCTTTGCGATGTTGCCTCGTTGTGCCTCGTACTCGAACTGGGTGACACGGCCCGCCTGATCGGTCTTTGAGATTACTTGTCCGACGGTGTTATAGGCGGTGAGTTGTGTTGATCCGTTCGGGTAAATGATCTTCGTCTGGTGATTAGAAGCGTCGTACTCGTAACGGTAGAGTTGCCCTCTTCCATCAAGCATCGAGGTGCGATTGCCGTTGCCGTCATAGGTGAACGTGGTGACGTTGCCGAGCCGGTCGGTAACTTTTGTCTGTCGTCCGGCAGCGTCGTACTCGTATCGAGTCAGGTTTCCTAAAGCGTCGGCGGACGAAAGAATCTGTCCGATGTTGCTATAGGTGAGCGATGTGAACGTTCCATCGGCGAAGGTCGTCTTGGTAATGCGTCCCAGCGCGTCGTAAGTGTAGTCAGTGGCTCGTCCGGCGCGGTCTATGACCTTCGTGCGGCGACCCTGTGCATCATAGGTAAACTCCTGCCTCAGTCCATCTTCATATGTTGTGCTGGTGAGCTGGCCAACCGCGTCGTAGCCGTAGTCCGTCTCGTTGCCAAGCGCATCCGTGTATTTAGTTCGGCGGCCGGCACTGTCCAGCACACTCTGGTTGGTCGTGCCGTTCGGGAACGTTGTCTTAACGAGACGATTGAGGCGATCGTATTCGTACGTCGTCGTGAGGTTTGGCAGACCACCGCCACGTACGACAGTCTCAGTAAGGCGATTGTTATTCGCGTCATAAGTAAAGGTGACGACGTTGCCGGAAGGATCTGTCTGTTTCGTCAGATTGCCTGCAGTGTCGTACTCGAAGGTTGTTGTCCGGTTGAGCGGATCGGTCATCGTCACCTTCTGCCCACGCGAGTTGTAAGTGGCAGTCGTTGTGTTACCGGCCGTGTCGCGGACGGACGTCAGGTTGCCATTCGTGTCGTAGATACAAGTGGTGGCACGACCCAGAGCGTCAGTCACAGTTAGCAACTGGCGCCGGCTGTTGTAAGTAAAGCGTGTGATATTGCCGAGCGGATCGGTTTCGCTCAGGCGGTTGTCCAACGCGTCGTACGTGTAGGTGGTGACTTTGCCCTCAGCGTTGGTCTCGCTGATCAAGTTGTCACGACTATCGAACGTGCGTGTGGTAACACCGCCGTTCGCGTCGGTGGTTCGCACCACCTGTCCGCGCGCGTTGTACTCGAAGATTGTGGAGTGGCCAAGGCGATCGGTAACAACCTCCTGCCTGAGTGCAGGGTTGACGTTGATGTTGATGATCTTGCCAAACGCATCGATCTGCCGCACCAGCCTGCCGTTTTCATCGTACTCATTGCGAAGCGGTTGGTTGCCAGTCGGATCTGTGATCGTCAGCAAGCCGTGGCTGGAGTTGTAGGTGTAGGTGCTCTGATTAGTCTCCCGGTCCTTGAATGTGATGAGATCGCCGCGCGCGTCGTAGGAGTAAGTCATTGACACGCCCGCGGGGTCAGTGATCTGCGTGATGCGGCCCAGAGAATCGCGTGTGAACGTTACGCTCTTGCCGCTGGAATGTGTGATGCCGTTGCTGTTGATGGTCAGCGTATTGTTGTTTGCATCGGTCAACTGCCTGATACCGCCCTGCTGATCGATGAGCATCGTGTCACCGCTGGGCAGAGTCAGCCGGTACTGATCGAAGTCCTTCGGCTCGAACGTGCTGTAGTCGAGCAGATCGGCTTCGCCTGGGTAACTGGCATTGATAAATACCGTCGCGTCACCGACGGGTGTAAGCGTGGCGTTAGTGCCAGGCAGAGCGCGGAATCCGATGGTCGTCTCGCGCAGCGGGAAAACTTGACCGCACTGTGGAGTCAGCGCGACCTCAAACTTGAAGACTTCATTGTTTGACATCGTGATGGTCACGATGTGAGGCCGTGTCGCCTGTACGCAGTAGCTCGGCAGAAAACCGCCGCTGACCGTGGTGGCCCAGCCTGTACCAGTCACTGTGCTTTCCTGAAGTCGCGCATTACGGATATCGATGTTCCAACCCACACCGAAGTCACCGACGCGCTTGTCGCGGCTGTCGTACGTGCGGATGATGTCAATCGGGATACCCGCAACCGGCACACTAAGGTCGCGGAACGAGAGTGAGAAGTTACCCACCTTCTGCTCACCGTCAGCGACTGCTGTAACCGAAGTTGTGGTGGTTTGACCGGAGCTATTGGTAGCGACGAGCCGGACGGTATAGATACCGTTCAAAAGAACCGTCGGATCGAATATGCCCAGCAGACCGTTGTTCACCGGCGTATTGCCTGAAGCAACGGTGGTCCAAACAGGCGCGACGCCGTCTTCGTTGAGACTGTATTCGAGACGCCAGGTACTTCCGTCACTCACGGTCCCGATGAAGTTCGTTGCCCCAGTGATGGTCGAGCCACTCGCAGGGGAGTTGATGTTCGCCGTGGGCGGTGCAGTTTGCGTAATGACGAGGTCGTCCGAGGTTGAGAGCGCCGTGTCGGTCGCTGTCAGACGGAGAACGTAGGTTCCCGCAACGCTGAAGGCCGCCGTCGTCTGGAAGGCTGAAGATGACCCGAACGTCACTGTGCCTGGACCTGATACCTTGGACCAGCTAAATGAGAGGGTGCTATCAACCGGCAGGCCATCGTCGGTCGCAGTGCCGTTGAGGTTAACAGTGGTCGGGTGGGCCACCGTCTGATCTGCACCGGCATTCACAACCGGTGCTTTGTTCGTACCGTTGAGCGTGACGCGTACATCATCGCTGCCTGACAACGCTGAGTCGTTTGCCGTCAAGCGCAGGATGTAGGCGCCAGCTTCACTAAACGTGGCGTTGGTAGTCAGCGACGTCGGATTACTAAAGGTGACGTTTCCAGGGCCGCTCACCTTGGTCCACAAGTATGTCAGCGAGCTGCTCGGAGGCAGACCATCGTCGTTGACTGTTCCAACCAACGTGGCGCTTGTTGCCGGAGGCTGGATAACTTGATCTGCGCCGGCATTAACCGTGGGCGCCTGGTTTGGTGGAACAGGATTGACCGTTACCGTAATGGTGTCGCTGCTGATGTACTCGGTGTCGTCGGCAGTCAATCGCAGCACGTAGGTGCCCTGTAGGCTGAACGTGGCGGTTGTGCTTGCAGCACTCGCGTCAGCGAATGTGACCGTGCCGGGACCGCTGACCTTGGACCAGCTTGAAGTTACACTTGCGCCCGCAGGTTTGCCATCATCAGTCACACTACCACTCAAAGATGCATTTGCAGGCAACGTGATTGTTTGATCTGCACCGGCATTTACGACCGGCGCGAGGTTGGCAGCTTCAACTGTAACAGTCAGCTCATCACTGTTCGTGAAAGCGGAATCATCAGCAGTCAAACGCAGAACGTAGGTTCCTGCGTCGGTGAAGACTGCGGACGTCGAAGCAGCGTTTGCATTGGCGAAAGTAACCGTACCCGGACCGGAGACCTTGGACCATGTAACGGTCAATGCTCCGCCGGCCGGCAGGCCATCGTCGGTGACAACGCCATTGAGTTTTACTCCCGAGCCTGTGACTGGTCGGAAGGAAAGCGCATCGAAGTAGGCGTCGTTAATGGTTCCGGAGCGACGCGTGGCGATGAGGCGGATGCGAATCCAACCAGTGCCCGCGGGAACGATGCGCGTGTCTTCAATTAATTGCCACGCGCTGGTTGATGACACTTCGCCCGAGTCAAGTCGAGCGATCATCGTTGTATTCGCAGCGTTGCGATACTCAAGAATGACGCGCGTCGTATCAGGAGTCGCCTCCGCACCTGAGCGCACGAAGCTCTTCAACGCGAACGCCTGTGTGCCTGCGGCAATTGTGGCCGCAAACGTCGATACGTCGATGTCCTGACGCAGTTCAGCCGAAGCAGTTTCGCCGGCGTAGAAGAAGAAGCCGCCATTGACGCTTTCCGGAAAACCATTCGCGCCCGAAGCCGCACGTGTCCAGGTCGTACCAACTGCCTCAGTCCACGCACGAATCTCGCCGTTGACGAGCGATTCATCGTTGCCACCGTTCTGAACCAGATTAGCGTTCAATTGAACGGACTGATTCGCGCCGGCTTCAACGACCGGGGCCTGGTTGGGCGCAGCCGGATTGACCGTCACGGTGACGTCGTTACTACCCGTCAGTTCCGAATCACTGGCTGACAGGCGCAAGACGTAAGTACCTGCGGCACTGAAAGTCGCAGTAGTCACTGACGCAGCGGCATTGGCAAACGTAGTGGTACCCGGACCACTCACTTGAGACCACGCGACCGTCAACGCGCCGCCAGTGGGCAGTCCATCGTCTGTGACACTACCGTTCAATCGCGCTGTACCAGGAAGCGTGACCGCAAGATCCGCGCCTGCGTTGACTACTGGGGCACCGTTGGGTGGTGTGACGGTGATGACCGTCTCATCGCTTGCACTCAGTAGAGAGTCAGTAGCGCTGAGACGCAGGATGTATACGCCGGCCTCGGTGAAGGTGGCGGTGGTTACAGCAGACGCCGAATGGTCAAAGTTGACCAGACCAGGACCGCTAACCATCGTCCAGCTTGCTTGGACCGTGGAGTTGATTGGGAGACCGTCATCGGTGACAGAACCGTTTAGATTTGCGGTTCCGTTCAGCGCGATTGTTTGATCAGGGCCGGCATTAACCACCGGGGCCTGATTGGGTTGGTTGAATCTGACGGTCACCTCATCAAAGTTTGAAAGCTCCGAGTCGGAACCCGTCAGGCGAAGTACATAAACGCCAGGTGTGCTGAAGGTCGCGGTAGTCACGGCGGCATTAGCCGGCGCAAACGTGACCGTTCCCGGACCGCTAACTTTGGTCCACGCGTAAGTCAGTGAACCGCCGCATGCCGGCAAGCCATCATCGACACCGGATCCGTTCAGGGTCACGCTGGTGTCGGGCAAGTAGATCGCCTGATCTTCGCCCGCACTTACTGATGGTGCATTGTTATCGGAATGCTCGAACCCATACTGCAAGTGATCGATTTCGATTCCGCCAACGGTGTTAAGAATCCTGATCGCGGAAATACCACCGCGGTTATACACGCCGAAGAAAGTGTCCTCAGCAGTCGTTCCAAAGTTCGAACCATCAGGAAGGTTGAAGGGACCGCGAACTCCCATCGAGACGCCCTGACTATCGAAGGCCTCGAAGCTCACCGTACCCGCGCCATCCGTCCAAACAAGTCCCGCGTGCGTGGGCAACGAGCCGAGCACAGCAGCGTTAAAGGTGAACTTGATACCGGCGGCGGCATTAGCGCTGAAGTAGCCGTCACCTGCCAGGCTGGTGCCGTCGATGGCGCCATCGTCGGCGTCTACAGAATCGTGAGCACTTGGACCAAAGACAACACTGGTGACACCGCCGGCACTGGTAGTCACACCGGGGGTGTTGAAAAGGTGATCCTCGAAATTCTCTAGATGGAAATAAGTATTGTTGAGATTTCTGAACGGACTGTTGTTTACGCTCAGATAGTTTGTCAGTTCGTAATAGAACGGCGCACCACTGGCCCGCACCGTAACGATCACGTCGTCGCTGCCGCCCAGGGCCCCATCGCCGGCTGACAGTCGTAGTACGTAAACCCCCGCCTTGCTGAAGGTGACGCCGGTGGAAGCGGAGTTTGGAGAAGCGAACGTGACGACGCCGGGACCGTTAAGCTTGTTCCATGTGATCAGCAGCGTTCCGTTTGCCGGTTTACCGTCGTCAGTAACCGTGCCGTTCAAGGTTGCGTTACATGAGTCGACTGTTACATCGGCCCCTGCGTTTACAACTGGCGCCTGGTTACCAGGCAATACAGTAACGACGAGCGTGTCGCTGGTCGTGTGTACCGAATCACTTGCCGTAAACCTCAGCGTATAAGTGCCGATAGCGCTGAACGTAGCCGTGGTGTCGGGCAAGTTTGGCTTGGCGAATGTGACCGTGCCTGGACCACTAACCTTGGACCAGGTCATGGAGAGCTTCTGGTTGCTGGGCAGCGCGTCATCGCAGACCGAAGCATTCAGGGTTGCTTGAGTAACCCCGTCGAGGGTCTGATCCGGTCCCGCGTCGACACCCGGCGCGACATTGGCGGGAACATCGAGCGGGAAGCCGACGGTACCGATCGAAAGGTCGTAAAGGATCGGGGTCTCGCCAGTCGTGGCTCGGTCAAGCCTGACCGTAATCCGGGCGTAGCGTCCGTTCGGAACGACAGGATCTGCGCCGTTCGAGACGATGACAGGCGTACTGAAGTTGACGTTGTCCGTGCTGGTCGCAAGCGAAACGGTGATTAGACCGTCGCTGCAGACTTGTGTAGTCCAACCAATGCGACTCCAGTCAGCACCTGCTAGCTGACTGTCGAAAACAACCGACCAGGTGCCCGTATTCGGTGCGCCGGTCAGCGTGCTGCCAGTCATGTCGCTGTAGTTGTAGGGATTACCGCCGAGATCGATGGTGGTGAACTCAACCGCGCCAACGCGCGTCACGCCATCGCCGCCGATTGGACCAAGCGCAGGATTGATGCGCGAAACAGTTCTGCTGTTGTAGTTTGTTGACCAGATCTTGCCGTCGCCGTCTACCGCCACGCCCGTTGGACCACTGCCCACAGTGATCGTGCCGATGTAAACACCGTTGCTCTTCATGTGTCCGACGGTGTTTGTATTGAGCGAATGAGCGATCCAGACGTGATCGTTCCGATCGACAACGCATCCCTGCGACCAGGGTGAGCCCTGGTTGAATGAACCGATGAGGGTGCCGTCCGGTGAGAACTTGCGTATCGTGCCGTTGCCATACGACGTGTTATAGACGTTGCCAAGGCTGTCGATACAGAGTCCATAACTGGGATGGCTGTAACCACGCCAGTTCACTCCGTTCGGCCCGTTCAGAGGCTTGCTGGTGTCCCAACGCAGCATGGGGTTCGCCGACCAGATCACACCGTTGCGATCGATCAACCCACCGTAACCGCCGAAGCCCACGGAGAGTTCAGCTCGTTTGATCTGGCCGGTCACGCCGTCAATCAGATCGAAGCGTTGACCGCTCGTGCCGCTCACCCAGATATCGTTGTCCGTGTTTACAGCGACGTGCCGTGTGCCGAATGAGTTGACGCGCGTGTAGTGCAGTATGCACTCGTCCTGTGCGGTGGAAACGCCGCCGTTAGTATCCGCGTTGCCGGCGTTGGTCCATGGGCGGATGTTGTTGAAGCCGGTTGACGTATCGATCACGCCGTTGCCGTTGCGGTCAACACATTGGCCGTTTTCAACCAGTCCGATATGTACGACGCTGTTGCCGGCGCGATTGGTGTTCCAAACGTTGCCATTGTGGTCCACAGTGGTGCGTGATGGATCGCGCGGCTGGCCGTTGGGCGAAGTGAAGTACTCGCCGATGATCTGTCCGGTCTCAGTGTTGATCTTTACTACCGTGCCCTTCGTCGAGACGGCGACCCACATAAATTTGAAGCTGTGGCTTGTCTCGTCGAGTTGCAATTGTTCGGCCGGGTTGTGTGTGAGGTTGATCATGCTGCCGAGATCGAAGTCAGCATTCAGCGTGTAGACTTTAGAAGCATGTGGTAGTGGATTGACGACAATTGTCGCTTCGTCTTCAGCAGAGAATTGACTGTCAGTGCCTGTCAGGCGCAGAACGTAGGTGCCGGGCGCGCTGAAAGAGGCCTGACTTATCGGGTTTTCGGGACTGCCGAAAGTAACGGTGCCTGGACCAGACACCTTGGTCCAGCCAACTTCGACCACACTTCCCACGGGCAATCCGTCGTCATTCGCGGTTCCGTTGAGTGTCGCCGATTGCAGGAAGGTGAGTTGCTGATCCGGACCGGCGTTGACCACCGGCGGAGTGTTCGCTGGTAGCACGGTGATAGTGCACTCATCGCTGACAGTGAAGCGTGAGTCATCGGCCGTGAGACGGAGAACGTAGGTTCCCTCGATACTGAACTGCGCGGTGGTTACTGGTGATGCGGCGTTAGCGAAAGTAACCGCACCGGGACCTGAGACTTTGGTCCAACTTGTAGTCAAAGTGCTGCCAAACGGCCAACCATCATCGGTTGCGCTGCCATTGAGAGTGACGGCGGCCGGGAGACGCACAGTTTGGTCTGGTCCGGCATTAACAACCGGCGGCTGATTCTCCGGATGGACCGTGATGACGACGTCGTCGCTCACAGTGAATTCGGTATCGTTTGCAGTCAGACGCAGGGTGTAGTCGCCGGGTGCTGCGAAGGTGACGACAGTCGATAGATCATGAACGTCCGCAAACGTAACCGCACCAGGGCCATTTACGACACTCCACGTCCTGGTCACGGTCGAGCCGCGCGGCAATCCGTCATCAGTCACCACGCCGGCCATCGTCGCCGTATGTGGAAGTTCAATGGTTTGATCGGGTCCCGCGTTTACCTCTGGTGGCTGATTACGCGGAATGACTTCAACCGACATCTCGTCGAAGACAGTAAGCAGTGAGTCGTTTGCTGTGAGACGGAGCACGTAAGTGCCCGGCTCGGTGAAAGTCGCCGATGTAACTGGATTGTCTGGATTGCTGAAAGTAACTGGACCGGGGCCTGATACTTTGGTCCATGTAGTGACCAGCGTGCTCAGCACCGGCAAGCCATCGTCGGTGGCGATGCCGTTCAGACTGACTGTGTCGGTCGGCAGTGTGATGGTCTGATCTGGTCCGGCATCGACTGTAGGCGGACGATTAACCGGCGGAGGCGCCACGTCGCTGTAAACAATTTGGAGGATGCCGTTTCCGTCGATAAAAAGTCGATCGCAGGTGACAGTACCGCGAATGCGTCCAGTGCCGGGAATACTGACCATGCCCTGCGGGTTGCGGATGATGCCGTAGAGCACGGCATTGCCGGAAACACTGACCGTGCCCTGGGCCACCTGCAGCAATAATCGCGTTGGATCGTCCGGCGCGCCGACTGCAGAGCCGACCAGAGTCACGTTTGTCTTTACCGTGAGCTTGACTGGGCCAACTACACGTAACTCACTGCCGCCCAGCAGCGACAACTCCTCGAGGTTGTAGACACTGGGCACAGTGGTTCCCTCGACGCCGAGAACAAAAGCCGTGTGGCCGCTGGCCGCGAACCTGCCGTACGTGCCTGGTGGGACGACAACTGCACCGGCCTTACCTGAAATACTAAGATGGCGCAACGTCGCCGGATCACCGATCGTTTCGTCGGCCTCAGTCAACGAAACATCGCGCGTGCCGCTGGGAGCGGGCGGCAAAAGAATCGGCATCAGACTGATCGGATTGGTGCGCGTAATGACATGACGCAAGTGAGCGTTATTGCTGATTGTGATCGAGTAGCCCGTGGGCTGAGTGTTTTCCACACCCGGTATCACGCCGCCGAAAGTCGGGTTTCCGCTGCCAATCGTTACAGTAGGTGTACCCGGAACGAGCAGATCGGAGGTGATGACATCAGTGCCATCCAGAGCGAGATTCTCAGGCAGGAGTTGCCATAGTGCGCCTTCGACACGGCCGCTGTTGAGTTCAGGTGCGTGCCGTACAACTGCGATCTTGTCGTAGAACTGTTTGACACCTTCGATTTGAGAAAGAGCAGCAGGTGAGAAAGTGATCTGTTTCCAACTCGATACCTGAGCGATCTGACCGGCTTCAAACTCCGAACCGTTCCAACTGACGCGCAGCAGCACGCCCGGCGATCCTTGCGCGATCAGGATGTCGCCGATGATGCCGGCGAAAGCGTCGTCAGGTGCGCCCCAGATTTTGCTTCCTGCCGGATCGATACCGTAGAAATTCTCATGTGCCGGAATGATCTGGATATCCTGCGGCGAGATGCTGATCGGGTAACTGGTGGAAGCGCCCTGTGCGTCGATGGCGTAGATGGCGTTCTGCGTTTTCGCGCCCGCCAGGATCTTGCCGGCCCATGGACCATAGTTGGCTTCGTCGTTTGGAACTGTCGTGACGCCTTCCAGCGGCGTGTTGAGATTCGCGATGCGTGTAGCTGCGCCGGCGGCAGTAACACGCCACACTCCACCCATCGAAGTCACAACGATGAGGTCGCCACCAAAGACACCAGTGCGATCAATAAACAGACCGCCGTCGAGTCCGGTTTCGTCGTCGAGTGTGACCCATGGATTTTGTATCGTGGCTCCATCAGCAGCGATGCGCGCAATAACTCCAGGCACACCCGTGCCACTAAACAACTCCCCTGGGTTGAAGCCGCCAAGACTCATGCCCGTGCCGCTGTCGCGAGCCGTCGCGATCTTCAAACCGCCGGTAAGTCCGGCGACGTTCGAGTGCGGCCGGTGCGTGCCATCGGCATCGAGCGACTCGAAGTTATTGGGCATCCCGCTCGGGTTGTTGGCCGAGACCACTAGTTTGCGTAATGGCTGATGATGTTCGATACCGACGTGTCCGGCGAATGACGTGTTTAGCGGTGTCAGAACGACGCCGAACTCTTCAGTCGCAGGCTGGACCATAGGTATGGTCGCTGCCGTCGCTGGTTTGTTTGCCTTTGGCTTTTTGAAAATGGAGAGTAACGAGTTGTGGCTGTCAGGCCACGAGAACGCAAAACCGGGCTTTGGAGCCGCGAAAGCGGGGGGTGCAAGCGTCTGCATCACGAGAACGTAGATCAGCAGCAGGGCGATGAAGCGCGGTGCGATGAAAGCAGACGGTTGACGAGTGTTTGTTCTCTGAGGGGTGGGGAACATTTCGGGCTCCTTATTGATAAAGGCGCGGTCGGGGGGACACGCCAAAGGGTGAATCTGTTTGGTTTAGTGATCTAAAACTTCAAAAACTGAGTGCGAGTGGACCGCCGAGTTTGCTCGAGTTTTCAGGATCTGCTGAAAGGCTCAGGGTTCCGGTGCCGCCGGTGATCGCTTCGAACTGTCCAGTTCCGCTTTGCACGTTGAGTTGGACCGAACTGGCCGCAGTGGCGATGCCATTCGCATCGAGCGTTAACGTACCGGCTGAAAAACTTCCCGTTAGCGTGCCATTTTCACTCGAGGTGGCATCCGCATTTGCGGGAAGGACAGTTAACTTCCATGTACCGCCGGTAATGTTGCCGCCTTCGTGTCTGACGGTGAGGCTAAGCATGCCGGGGAGTTCACCAGTTGCGCTGAGATTAAACACCACACTTCCACTTTCAGCCGATGCAGTTTGACTGCCGTTTACGGTGCCGTTGTAGGTCGTAGCACTGTGGGTTGAGACCAGCGTTGTCAGCGAAAGCAGGAAGATGGGAAGCAGGCACTTCATACAGTTCTCCTCAATCGGGGGTATTCACTTTTGCAACTTGGACGTTTCGGTAAAATAAATACGGTTGTAGATAGTAGGAACGCCGCTCGGAGTTCCCGCCGAGTTCATTTACAAGCAGTCAAAGAGACCTAACCGGAGCGTAAACTTTGACAGGAGCCTGAGCTGGAAGGAGACTCAGGATCGAGTAGATCGCGGATTCAGACACTTGCGAGGGCTGGGCTTTTCTGGGAAGAAAGCGTGTCTTAATTCGACGAATGTTCGATACGAACCAACGGTGAAGGACCTTAGAGCAGTTGACAGATTGCTGTCAATAAGAAGTTCGGTTTTTTGGGGTTGTTTTAAGCACTATTTATTGGCGAATTTTTAGACCGGTCAGTACAGCCCCGTTTTGCACAAGAATCAGAAAATCCCACCGGCGGTAGTCGGTGGGATTTTTGCCTCTCGTGCAAAGCGGTATCCCCCGCAAAAGCGGGTGGGTAGGTTTTTGTTCACCGGAAACAAAATTCAGACCAGTACATGGTGCGTTTCGTCTAATCATCCGGGCTCGTCAAAAATTTCTTGATGAGGTCCGAAGCCAAAATGGTATATTGACTTCAACCTGGTTACGGACCATGGTGGCCCCTCGAACGAGTGAATTACCTCACCTGAACCTAGAGTCATTTTCGGAAATCGTGTTGGAGCGGATCCCTTTATGAGAACCAGCTGTCTCCGCTGCGCTGTTAAGGGCTTTTTCTTCCCTTTTCTTCTGTTTGCCTGCTTTATCACAGCAAACGCCGCCACCAATAAGAAACCAGTCCTGATTAGCCAGACGGCAAGTACGCGGGCCGTAGCTTTCGAATCGGTTTCGTTTAAGGCCGAACCGTTTTCCGTAATTTCATCTTTGCCTCTGACGAGCACCGATACACGAACCCGAATCTGCATTTTCGCTATGGACCTCGAGCTCCTACCGGGAGAAGGCGCGAACGCTTTTACGTCTGATGCTCAGGACGCGAGCGGAAAGGTCTATCCACTGCGTGTCGAATATGTTGGCCAGGTCCCAAACTTCCCCGGAATCACGATGATCGTCGTCAGACTTGCAGATGACCTCGGCGACGTGGGCGACGTTTTACTACGTCTCAATCTCCACGGAATGGCGAGTAATCGAGTAAGAGTTGCGATTGGACACGAGGGCGGTGGACCAGCCGACGATTTAGGCGCTGTTGCGACTCCAGCTCCACAGACTCCGCCCGGCGCCGATGCAGTATTGGTTCCGGATCCGTTTACCGGCCCAGCTTCTGACGCCGACACGGTTCGTTTTCTTGAACAAGCTAGTTGGGGACCAACGTCTGCTGAAGTCGCACGCGTAAAAGCCATGGGTTTCATGGCTTACCTCAACGAACAGTTCAGTCTGCCACCGAGTAACGCTGCAAAGGGTTCAAATTATCCCGATTTAACCTTCCCGCTCGACGATTCGAACCAGCAGTGTCCAACAACTTCTATTGATCCGAACTACAACCAGCAGGTTTGTCTTCGTGATTTCTACACGATCTATCCGCTGCACCGTACATTCTTCAGCAATGCACTTTATGGAAACGACCAGTTGCGACAACGTGTGGCCTTTGCCTTACACCAGATTCTGGTGGTTTCCGCAAACAGCGAGGTCAATCGGCCGAGTTGGATGACTGTCTATTTGCAAGCGCTGGATCGAAATGCGTTTGGTAGTTACCAGACGCTGCTTAACGAGATCACTCTCACGCCTGCGATGGGTGAGTATCTCGACATGCGTCTCAGCACGCGAACAAGTCCGAACGAGAACTTTGCGCGGGAAGTGCTGCAGCTCTTCTCGATCGGCACCGACGTTCTCAATCCAGACGGAACGCCGCAACGTGACGCACAAGGCAACACGATTCCGACCTACACGCAGGCCGATGTGAATGAGTTTACGCGCGTGTTTACCGGTTGGAATTTCGCGACCGCAATTAGTGCCGGCATTACTAACTACCGCGATCCGATGTTTCCGCGTGGTGGTCAGAATCACGATCCAGGCGCAAAGACGCTTTTGAATGGCTTCAGCATCCCGGCGTGCAACAGTCCAAACGGGACTGCAAACATTGCCTGTGCCCAGTCAGACATGACAGCGGTGATGAATCACCTGGCTAATCATCCAAATGTTGGACCATTCATCGGCAAACAGTTAATTCAACATCTGGTGACGAGTAATCCTAGTCCGGCTTATGTTGAGCGTGTCGCAAAAGTCTTCAACAACGATTGCAGCGGGCTCTATCCGCAGGGCTGTTCAAATGTTCGCGGAAACCTGAAGCTCGTCGTTCAGGCGATACTCCTCGATCCGGAAGCACGCGGCGATCTGAAGACTGATCCAAACTACGGCAAGTTGCGCGAACCGGCGCAGTACATCACCGGTTTCCTGCGTGCCTTCAACGTCAAATCGTTTGACAAAACATCGACCAGTGACGGCGTTCTTGGAAACAGAGCTAACGATAGAGACTTCACCGGCACTCTGGACCAGCCGATATTCCAGCCGCCGACTGTGTTCAGCTATTACCAGCCGGCATATGAAGTGCCGGGAATAAAAATACTGGGCCCGGCATTCGGCATTCTTTCGACGACCACCACGTTGCGTCGCGCCAATAATATCGACAGGTTGATCTATAGCGGCGTGCCCATCAACAACACGACGCCCACGCCCGCCAGTCCCGATCGACCGCGTGGCACATCGATCGACATCGCAAATCTCGAGGCCCTCGCAGGCAATCCGGTCGACGTAGTGAACGCGCTCGACACATTGCTCCTGCATGGCACGATGCATTCCCAGATGCGCAGCTCGATTATCACGTCGATGAATGCGATCAACGATGCAAACGTCACGACACGTAACCAGAAGCGCGCACGAGCAGCGGTCTACCTGGTCGCAACTTCTTCTCAGTACGACGTTCAGAGATAACTATCATGGCGATAACACGAAGAGATTTCTTACGTTCAAGTGCATGCGCGGTTGGTAGTGCGGCGCTGGCTTCCAGTATCGATACCTTCAGCGTCGTTCATGCGCTTACACCGCAGGCCGCAACCGATTACAGAGCACTTGTCTGCGTTTTTCTAAATGGTGGAAACGACGGCAACAACATGTTGGTGTCCCTGGACCAGTACGACGGTCCGGCGGGTAGCCTCACAACAGGCTATTCGAATATACGCGCTGCTTCAGGTCTTGCGATTGCGCAGGCGAGTTTGCTCCCGGTTTCACCAGTCAGCGGCGGCTCGTATGGTTTTCACCCAAACATGCCGGAGGTGCGCGATCTCTTCAATCAGGGAAAACTGGCAGTGCTCTGCAACAATGGTCCACTCGTCGAACCACTGACCAGAACTACGTATCAGAATGGAACCGGCAAGAAACCGCTCCAACTCTTCTCCCATTCCGATCAGGTCGGTTTGTTCCAAACCGCGATCGCGAACACCGTCAGTCAAACCGGCTGGGGAGGCAGGGTCGCCGATAAGACGCAGGGATTGAATGGTTCAGCGACCTTTCCGAGCAACATCTCGATTGCCGGAATTAACCTGTTGTTAAGCGGTGTCGACACGAGACAACTTGCCGTAGCCGACTCCGGCACGACGCTGGCAAACGTTCTGCAACTGATCATGACGGGTACGACAGCCGAGCAGGCCTCGCGACTTGCTTCGTTCAACGAACTGCGTACTCTAGATAACAACTTCAAACTCGTGAAAGCCGCAAGCGACACGCGCTCGAGCTCGATTCAAACAGACAATGCGCTCAGCAGCGTGAATCCAACGCTCGCAACAGTGTTCCCGAACACATCGCTTGGCCGCCAGCTAAAACAGGTCGCACTTTTGATAAAGGCGTGCACCGATGCGACTGCCGGAATAAACATGAAGCGCCAGATTTTCTTTACGCAAATCGGCGGCTTTGATACACATTCGGCGGAGATCCCCGGACAGGGCGGCTTGATGCAGCAAGTGAGTCAGGCGATCAGCGCCTTTTACGCGGCGACTGTCGAGCTCGGTGTTCAAGACAAGGTCACGACATTTACGATGTCGGACTTTGGCCGCACTTTACAGCCGGCGGGTACCGGCCTCAATACAGTCGGCACCGATCACGCCTGGGGTAATCACCAGCTCATCGTCGGTGGCGCAGTGCTGGGCCATACGTTGTACGGGGCTTACCCGACCTTAGCGCTCGGTGGTCCCGATGATACCGATGGTGGATCGAATCCGCGTGGCCGCTGGATACCGACGACGTCTGTCGAACAGTATGCGGCAACTCTCGCGACGTGGTACGGCTTGTCGTCAGCAGATTTATCGGTGGTGTTTCCATTGATTGGCCGCTTCGCTACACCGAATCTGGGATTTCTTGGTTGAAGACACCTGTGGCGCCCACTACGTAATGCCTGAATTGTTTTAAGATGCCTCGAAGCCTAGGACACTCGGAACGAATCCGACTCATCGTCCTCGCGTCTCTGCTCGCAGCTCTTGCCGGTTTTCTGCTGTCTCACAACGCGGGCACTCGTCCCGTGCATGCATTCTCTGCTGGACCACCGGCTGGTTACACGGGTGCGCCGCAGGAAGAGCCCGAGGCTTGCGCCGAATGTCACGTACCGCCAGATGCGGGCACAGGCAAGATCTCCATTACCGCGCCTCAAACCTACGTTCCCGGACAGACCTACGCCATCACTGTTACGCACACGAATCCCGATCCGACACGACTTCGCTGGGGTTTTGAACTCACGGTGCTCGACACAGCCTCAGACGAAAAAGCCGGCACACTGCAAAGCACCGATGGTTTAACTCAAGTCCTGAATAACGCTGGTCCAAACTCGGCGCGTCAATACATCGAACACACTGCTGCCGGAACGTTCATCGGCCAACAGAATGGCGCCAGTTGGACGTTCAACTGGACTGCACCTCCCACAGACGTTGGTCCAGTAAGTTTCTACGCTGCCGGTAATCAGGCTAACAACGACGGTAACACTTCAGGCGATTACATCTATAAAACCTTTGTCGCCTCGGCTCCGGCGTCGACGACTCCCGACTTTGCGCTCAGCGTAAATCCCACGTCGAGAAGCGTTGTGCCGGGTGGCGGCGGACTTTACACGGTGACGGTAACACCGCTTGCCGGGTTCACCGGACAGGTAAATTTCACCGCTAACAATCTTCCCACAGGCGTAACGGCCGTTTTCGATCCGGTATCAGTCAACATTACGGATGCGAACTCGAAGACCACAACTCTGACTTTGAGCAGCGGTCCAAACACTCCGGTAAACAATCACACCGTCAACATCAACGGACAGTCAGGCACAACATCACATTCGATCCCGGCTTCGTTGAATGTCGTCAGTCCGACGAGCGCGGACCTTTCGATCACCAAGACTGCTTCACCAAATCCAGGGCAGGCCGGCGTCACCCTCTCGTATCGCATCATTGCCACAAACCACGGACCAAAGCCCGCGACAAACGTGACTGTCGTCGATACGCTGCCCGCGGGTGTGGCATTTGTTTCGGCGACGGCAACACAGGGCAACTGCAATGGTAGTGGACCTGTTACTTGCAACCTGGGCAGTCTAGATGTCGACAGTAGTGCTATCGTTATAATTGTTATCACACCTTCCGCCGCGGGACAGATAACGAATACCGCGACGGTTAGCGCCAACGAGACAGACTCAGACACGACTAACAACACGGCGGCAATCACGACTGTGATCCAACCCGCAGCATCGTCGCCCACTATGCTGGACGACAACCTGACTGTAAGCACAGTAATCACCGGACTCGATCAACCGACCAGTCTTGCATTTATCGGCGCAAACGATTTCTTTGTTTTGGAAAAAGCTACGGGTAAGGTGCAGCGAGTCGTTAACGGCGTGTTGCACAGCACGGCGCTTGATCTGGCGGTCAATAACGCGTCCGAACGTGGCTTGCTCGGCATCGCTTTGCATCCCAGCTTCGCGCAAAACGGCTTCGTGTACCTCTTCTGGACCGAAAGCAGCACAGGAACAGATACGGCAAACGTCGATCAGGTGTCTCTACTTGGAAATCGTGTGGATCGCTACGTTTGGAATGGAACTACCCTCACGTTCGATCGAAACCTGATCAAGTTGCGAGCATTACAGCAGGACGCCGGCCAGCCTTCACGCGGCAATCATAACGGTGGCGTGTTGCGCTTTGGTCCCGACGGCAAGCTTTACATCATTTTCGGTGATAACGGCAGACGCGGCTTCCTGCAAAACCTTGTCACTGGTGGGCCAAATCCTGACGACCAGTTTGGTGGACCAGAACCTGACGACGCGCATCTGACCGGCGTCGTCCTCAGACTCAATGACGATGGTTCTACACCGCCGGATAATCCATTCCTCAATGCATTTCCACCAACCCAGACGGACCAGATCGCTGTCAATGTAAGGAAGATCTTTGCCTATGGCATCCGGAATAGTTTCGGCATGGATTTCGATCCTCTGAGTGGCGCGCTGTGGACACAGGAAAACGGCGACGATGCGTTTGACGAGATCAATCGTGTTACGTCCGGTTTCAATGGCGGCTGGATACAGGCAATGGGACCGCTGAGTCGTGTAGACGAATTTCGTTCGATCGAGATGAGTTACGGCGCAGGAAACCTGCAGCAGCTCCGTTGGCCGCCGAGCAACACGCAGACCTTGCCGCAGCTGGCTTTAATCCGCATGGGCATGTTCCCCGGCGCGCAATACGTCGATCCGGAGTTCAGTTGGAAATATGCGGTGGCCCCGTCGCCGATTGGTTTTGTGAGGGGAAGGGGACTCGGCCCGCAGTTTGAAGGAGATCTATTCGTCGGCGCGTCACGCACGACGTTACTCAATGGGTTTTTGTTCCGGTTTAAGTTGACCGCCGATCGCCAGCACTTTTCCTTTAGTGATCCGCATCTGGCAGATCGCGTGGCGGACAACTCAGATAAGTTTGATCAAACCGAGAGTGAGAGTCTGTTGATCGGAAAGGACTTTGGCATCACGACTGACATTCAAACGGGGCCGAACGGCGACGTGTTTGTTGTTTCACTCTCCAATGGCGCGATCTACGAGATCAAGTCGAAACCCAGAACTTTGTTTGTCGCAAATCTAACTGGTTCGCAGGAAACTCCACCGAATAATTCCACGGCTACGGGAAGAGCGACACTTCTTCTCAGTCCCGATGAAAAGACGGCGCGTGTCTCACTCGTCTTTAACGGTCTCTCGAGTGCACAAACCGACGCTCACATTCATGGACCAGCGATACTCGGCGTGAGCGCGCCTCCGGTTTTCCCGCTGCCGTTGGGCCAGATCAGTGATTTTCAGATCAACATGACGCCCACGCAGGTGCAGGATCTGAAGAATGGTTTGTTTTACGTCAATGTTCACAGTGGCAATTTCACCGCAGGAGAGATTCGTGGTCAGTTTGCCTCGTCTTTGTCCGCAATGAGCGTTCAGTTTGGCGCCACCAGTTACATCGTCAATGAGAATGCCGGAAGTGTCACCGTAAACGTTACCAGGATCGGTAACACTACAAACCCTGTCACGATCAACTATGCCACCAGCAACGGCACAGCTACTCAACCTAATGACTACACCAATAGTCCCGGCTTGCTTCAGTTCGCCGCCGGAGAAACGGTTAAGTCTTTCGTCGTGCCGATAGTTAACGATGAGACGATTGAGCGTCCTGAGACTATTAACCTCGCGTTGAGTTCGTCTGTGGATGGAGTCATGGAGGGAAGTCCGTTCACAAGCACGATCACGATCCTCGATGATGACAAGCCGCTGATCGTTACGGAAGAGAGTACTGGAAGAGCGGTGGCGCTGGATTCTGTAACGCTCATGGGCGAACCATTCCCGCTTACAACCATTCACAATTTTAGCCTGGACCAGCGGACCCGAATTGTGCTCTTCGCCACGGGCGTTGACCTGATGACGAATGAAAGCGCTTCGGCGATCACCGTCCAGATTGACGATCTTCTCAATCGCAGTTATCCGCTCGTCGTGGAAGACGTGCGCAAGGTCCCGAATTTCGATTGGCTCACGCAGATTGTAGTGAAGCTGCCCGATTCGATTGAATTGGAGGGCGACTATCGCATCAGCATCACCTTCCGTGGGACGACGGGTAATAAACCGTCGATCAGTATTGTGCGCTGAGAATTATTGGGACAGGATTTACAAGATGTCCTTTGTGCCTTTTGTGCTTTTTTGTGGCTAAAAACGCGGCGGGTAGTCTCACTTGCGTGAGACCACCCGTGCGAACGGTCGGGGCTGGAAACTCAATGCCTTGACAGAAGTTGGTGCCCGTCTAAGTTTTCTTCCTGAATAAACCTTACCGCCATCACCCCATACTGCTTCAGACGGCGATAGAGTTTGCTGCGATCGATTCCGAGGGCAGCTGCGGCTCGCACCTGATTGCCACCAAACTGCTGTAGAACTGAAAGAATGTAGCGCTTCTCGATCTCGGCAAGCGGAACCGTGTCGTTCATGTAAGCCTGAAGCACCTGCCTGAAATCATCTGCGCTGGGTTGCGCCTGCGCTGACAAAATCTCGGGGGGCAGATCCGCCGTGCCTAAGTCGTCTTCAAGACCAATCGCGAGCGCATATTCGATCGTGTTTTCGAGTTCGCGAACGTTGCCAGGCCACGGATACTCGCAAAGAGCACGCATCGCTTCCGGTGTGAACTTTCTGAGCGGCTGACCATTCCTTTCCGACTTCACTCTGAGAAAGTGTTCAACCAGCAGTCTCACATCGTCGCCACGCGTGCAGAGCTCCGGCACGTGCAACGGCAAAACTCGCAACCGGTAATAAAGGTCCGGACGAAAACGACCTTCAGCGACTGCCTGGGCAAGATCGCAGTTAGTCGCAGAAATAATGCGCACGTCAATCGCGATATTCGCGCGCGCACCAATTCTTCGTACCGTGCGCTCCTGTAGCACGCGCAGTAACTTTGCCTGGGCTGAAAGATTCAACGCATCGACTTCGTCGAGAAAGAGCGTACCGCCGGAAGCCTTTTCGAACAGTCCACTGCGGTTCTCGTGTGCGCCAGTGAAGGTGCCACGCTGATGTCCGAAGAGTTCGGCTTCGATCAATGTTTCCGGGATAGCAGAGCAGTTGATATCGACGAAGGCGTGGTCGCGTCGCGGGCTGAGATCGTGGATAGCGCGAGCGGCAAGTTCTTTACCAGTTCCAGTCGCACCAGTGACGAGGACAGAAGCGTCGGTTGGCGCCACACGTTCGATCACGGAAAAAAGCTTTCTCATCACCGGTGATTGGCCGATGAGAGGGGGAGTTTTGGAATTGTTTGTTCTAAGACTTTCCTGCTTGTCGTTTGCTATCGCTGTGGACCTGGCGTGGTTGCTGGACCAGCCATCGATAGCCGTGGGAGTTGCTAGGGGCATCAATTAACTAACTCCTTCGGGTTAAATCCTTGCTCAAGTTGCGGCTTAAATCTGTCTCTGAAGGAGTAAGAGCACGGGAGCACTCCTTCGAGACTGGAATAACAAAACGTCTAAACGACTTGATGTTCCGAATCCTGGCCGCCATCTCAAACAACGGAGCGTGAGTTCTTCATCGACAACGTACACTCCTTCGGCCTTGGGGGCGGAGAAACGTCATCTTTTTTACGAGTGGATAAAGAGAACTGGGCGAGACCTGAACGGTTTTAGGTAATGCTTAGAACTTCGCTAACTCGAACAGTTCCTTCGTAGCCTTACACTTGGACGCGTATATCCGCGTGACAACTAAGCAATCCGGGGGCCATCAAATTGCAATATTTCTTTTCGCACAATTCCTTAAGAAAACACAGTAAAAGTTGTTGTTCACACGTTATTCGTCCAGCATCTGGACAGTCATTCTAGACTTTGGACCACAGACTCCACAAAGGTAGCTATGAAATCTGTGGACTGGAACCGGACCCGCATTACTTGTTTCTCTTGGTCGGATAAATCAAAACACAGTGCTAACTATCAGGCTTTACATCTCGGCGTTGACGCTACTGTTTCTGATCCTGGTGCTCGCAAATCGCGGCCTCGGAGTTCTTGAAGGAACCGTTGTTACCTGCGCAATTTTTTATTTGATCCTGGACGTTAGAAGCGATCTGCAAGAGCTGAAATCGGAACTGAGCATGTTGAAGGAGCTCGAACAAAACGTCTCCAAACTTCTGCGCTTGAATTCATAAACATGAATCTTTTCATCATCAACGCCATTGTGAGTTTTTTCGCCTCACTCGTGCTGCACGAGTTGGGCCATTACTTCGCGGCGCGCATGTGTGCGGTTCCGATTAAACAAGCGGGATTAGGATGGGGACCGAAAATTTATGGAGTGCGACTGAGTCAGGTTGATTACCAGCTGCGTCTGTTACCGGTTGGTGCTTATGTGCAGATGGATATGAAGGCATTGCAACGCCGGCCACTCTCGCAGCAGTTGTTTGTACTCGGAGCCGGCATCGCCGTGAATCTCGTACTCTGCGTATTGACCTGGGGATCACTATTTGGCGCATTAAATCTTGCGCTAGCTATCGGAAATCTAATTCCACTCTATCAGCTCGACGGATGGAAGGGTGGGATGGTCATCTGCCGGCGAATCTTTGGACGACCGAGTCCAGTCGTAGAATGGGTCTTCACGCTTGGTGGTGGAGCTATCGCGCTGGCCGTCATGGTCCGCGCTTTTCTAAACGCCTGAAACTTGAGATGAGCACACCGTTCTGGGGAAACATAGACAGTCGCCGCCTTGCGCGCGCTTATGTTGCGCTGGCGTTTGCACAGGACGTCGCCAAAGGATACGTCAGCGAGAACACGTCGTTGCATCCATTGCTTACGGCTCTCGATATGTCTGCGAAGCTGATTGAAGAGATTTTGGAGGATGTGCTGCCAGAAGAAGTTTTAGCCACGGATAACACGGATTACAAAGAACTGGTTATGTAATCCGTGTCATCTGTGAAAGTCCGTGGCTTACATGCCCATGCCGCTCATGCCGCCCATACCGCCCGGCATTGCGGGACTACCCTTATCGTCTTCAGGAAGCTCCGAGACCATCGCTTCAGTCGTCAGCATCAGGCCGGCAATTGAAGCTGCGTTCTGCAGAGCTGTGCGAGTGACCTTCGCCGGATCGATAACGCCGGCCTTCACCAGATCCTCATATTGCTCGGTTGCAGCGTTGAAACCGGTGTTCTCGTTCTTCTCAGAACGAACACGCTCGACAACCACTGCGCCTTCTTTACCGGCATTCTGAACGATCTGACGCAGCGGCTCTTCCAATGCGCGACGAACGATGTTGACACCGATCTGCTCGTCAGGATCGCCTTCGCCGTCTTTGCTGACCTCGTATTTCTCGAGGGCCTTGGCCGCTCTCACGAGTGCGACGCCGCCACCGGGAACGATTCCTTCTTCGACCGCAGCACGTGTCGCATGCATAGCATCTTCGACGCGGGCCTTCTTCTCTTTCATCTCGGTCTCAGTTGCAGCGCCAACCTTGATCACCGCAACGCCACCGACGAGCTTCGCGAGTCGCTCCTGAAGTTTCTCGCGATCGTAGTCGGAAGTGGTGTCTTCGATCTGCGCGCGCAGAGTCTTGACGCGACCTTCGATGTCATACTGCTTGCCGGCGCCTTCCACGATCGTGGTGTTGTCTTTGTCGATCGTGATCTTCTTGGCGCGGCCGAGATCTTCGAGTTTCACGTTCTCGAGTTTGATACCGAGATCCTCGCTGATCACTTTACCACCAGTCAGAATCGCTATGTCTTCGAGCATCGCCTTGCGACGATCACCGAATCCTGGTGCCTTCACGGCCGCGATGTTCAAGGTGCCACGCAGCTTGTTCACGACGAGGGTCGCGAGCGCTTCGCCTTCAACGTCCTCGGCGATGATCAGCATCGGCTTGCCGAGCTTGGCAACCTGCTCGAGCAAAGGCAGCAGATCCTTCATAGAGCTGATCTTCTTCTCGTTGATGAGAATCAGCGGATTGTCTAGCACTGCTTCCATCCGCTCCGGATCGGTGACGAAGTATGGGCTGAGATAACCGCGGTCGAACTGCATTCCTTCCACAACCTCGAGCGAAGTGTCCATCGTCTTCGACTCTTCAACGGTGATGACGCCGTCTTTGCCGACTTTGTTCATTGCTTCAGCAATGATGTTGCCGATGGTCTGATCGCCGTTAGCGGAAACTGTTCCGACCTGGGCAATCGCGTCGCCCTTAACAGGCTTCGAAAGCTTCTGGATCGCAGCAGTGGCCTGCTCGACAGCTTTGTCGATGCCACGCTTGAGAGCCATCGGATTTGCGCCCGCGGCAACGGTCTTCACGCCTTCGCGGAAGATTGCCTGTGCCAGAACGGTCGCGGTTGTGGTGCCGTCGCCGGCGACGTCTGAAGTCTTGGAAGCGACTTCTCGGACCATCTGCGCGCCCATGTTCTCGAGCGCATCTTTCAACTCGATCTCTTTTGCGACGGTGACGCCGTCTTTAGTGATCGTGGGGGAACCGAATTTCTTATCGATTACAACGTTGCGGCCCTTTGGACCGAGGGTGATCTTCACTGCGTCAGCGAGTTGATTGATACCGCGCAAAATCGCTGCCCGCGAGTCCTCACCATGAATTACCTGCTTTGCCATCGTTATTTACCACCTTTCTTGCTGCCGCCGCTGGCTGCGCCGGCGCGCTCGAGAATTCCGAGAATCTCATCCTCGCGCATAATGAGAAGCTCTTCGCCGTCGATCTTGATTTCAGAGCCGCTGTACTTGCCGAAAAGAACGCGATCGCCCTGTTTCACGTCGAGGGGCTGGCGCGTGCCGTCCTCTTTATATTTGCCTTCGCCAGCTGCGATGACTTCGCCTTCCTGGGGTTTTTCCTTGGCAGTGTCAGGGATGATGATGCCGCCCCGCACTTGCTCGCCCTCTTCGATTCGTCTCACGATGACGCGATCGTGAAGAGGTCTAATGTTGGTTGCCATGACCTAAGTCTCCTTTCAATTTCGCACAAAAGTTGGGTGATTTGATTTATAAGAGCTAGCACTCATTGAGTTAGAGTGCTAAGAATAGAGCCACCTCAACGTGCTTGTCAACTACTGACAAAACGGCAGAAAAGTCACGAAAGGAGGACGGTTAACTAGCTTTTAGGCGATGGGTGAGTTTTTTATGGTTTGTGGTTTTGGTGCCTTTTTGTGGCGATTCCTGTTTCTGGTAGGTGGCGACTCGCTTAGCAAGGGTGTTGCGGTGAATGCCCAGGACGGTGGCAGTGTTTGAGATGTGTTGTTTGTGCCGCGCCAGGGCCTTCTTGATGTAGAGCTTTTCGAATTCGCACAGGGCCTCATCCAAAAGGATGTGGCCCTCGAGCATTTCGTCGATCAGGTTTTCGAGACGGTTGTGAATCAAAGCTCTTTTCCGGTTAACAATCTATATGCTTCCAGGTAACGAGCAGTCGTGGCTGCGGCTATCTCGGGCGGAATCACCGGTGCGGGCGGTTTCTTATCCCAATCGAGTGTCTCGAGATAGTCGCGCACGAATTGTTTGTCGAACGAAGGTTGTGAACGCCCGGGCTTGTATTCATCCGCAGGCCAGAAACGTGAGGAGTCGGGCGTCAGCACTTCATCAACCAGCAAGAGCTTTCCGTCCTTATCCAATCCAAATTCGAATTTAGTGTCGGCGATGATAATGCCACGCTGGCGCGCGTACTCTTCGGCTTGCGTGTACAGACGAAGAGACGTGTCGCGCAGCAGCGCTGTTTGTTCGTGGCCGATCAGATCGC
>DASYSD010000018.1:0-143003 GCA_036003745.1 Pyrinomonadaceae bacterium | reverse complement strand
TGGGGGTTTTGTGCCGAGGAAATTTGCAACCAGTCAGAAATGCCTCAGCATGGACCAAAGCGCCGTAGAAGGATGTCCGATATGCTTTAGCTTGTCGTTGTTGCACAAGCAGTCGGCTACGGATAAACACGGATGAAACGGATAATACTCTCTTCTTTAGATCCGTTTCCTTCGTATTTATCCGTGGCCGACTGCTTGTGCAACAACGACAAGCTAAAGCATATCGGACATCCTTCTACGGCGCTTTGGTCCATGCTGAGGCATTTCTGACTGGTTGCAAATTTCCTCGGCACAAAACCCCCAGCAAAATGCCAACGGTCTCTGCGGCACGCTTATTGAATAAGAAAAACATCAGGTACCCTCACGGTTCCTGAAAACGCCAGGGACATTTCGAATAACAGAAAGAGCGTGGAACTCCTTTAACGGTAATCGGACGATTCCAAGCTCTTTCTGTTTTTTCTTTTTGCGACCACCGCCCTCAGCTTTCGCGCGAGCTTATTAAGCGCGGCATGAAATGTGCCGATAAGGTTAATGCAGCATGCAGACGCTGCATTCATGCTCCAGATGGGTAATACAACCAGGCTTTCCGTCCTGTCCCCATCCAGATCGCCCCAATAACCTCTCCAACAAGTTCAGCAAGTTTGCGACGCTTCTTTTGCTGAAAGCAGATCGCGAAATAATTTTCGAAGGACGCATACGCATGTCGCTTCGCAAGCACATCGCAAAATTGGTCACAACCGTCTTGATAAGCGGAATCATCCTGTCGACAGGTAAGGCGCAAGAAGGCTCGATCGCCGGCAACCTATCGTCGGATTTCAATTTGCAGGCTCCTTCTCCTTTCGTCCTCCGCACAACTGAATCAATCGTGGCAGCATTTATTAAAACTGAGGCTCAAGTGCGCGATGCTTTGAATCAGCACACCTTCAAACGTGAAGCTGTCTTACAGACGATCGGACCAAACGGAGAGGTGACAGGCGAGTACATTCGAAATTCGCAATTTCTTTTCGACGATAAAGGGAATCGTATTGAGCGGGTTACTTTTCATCCTCCCTCAACGATCAGGGAGATGAGAATCACTAAAGAGGACATCCAGGATCTTGCTGGCGCCCAGCTTCTGGGCGTCGACATTTCCGAAACAAGCAAATACCGATTGAGCTATGCAGGTGAGGAAACGATCGCCGGAACGCGTGTCTACGTTTTGATAGTTGAGCCCTCAGTCTCCCCAAACCCTCACCGGATGAACGAGCGCTTTTTCGTCGGTCGCGTTTGGATAAATGCGGATAGTTTTCAAATCGTGAAAGTCAAAGGTGTCGTCGAACCCCACGGCAAGCAGCGTTTCCCCGTTTTTCAAACTTGGCGTGAACCTCTCACGTCAAAGCTTTACTTACCAACTCGCACCGAAGCTGACGACGTTCTTCATTTTCCAAAACGCGACGTCAACTATCGCATCCGAGTCAGGTACTACGACTACAAACTCTTCACCAGCAAACTCAAAATCACAGAAATAGACGAGCCTGGTAATTAACCACCCACGGTCGACCGCCCCCCGAGGTCAACGAAATGAAACCCATTTTTCTGATTTTTTTCTTACTAGGATCTGTATGCGCTGTCAGTGCACAGAAAAACGCTGAAGTCTGCGTAAAGAATCACAATGCGCCGCCCGTTAGTTCCTACTATTGGCCGCCTGATACGGACGTAAAGGTCTATTTTTCTCGTGGGATGTTTACTGACGAACAGCGGGAAACGTTGCTTACCGCCATGAAGAACTGGACTACGGCCGCGGCGGAAACCGGTGCCGGCATCAAGTTTTCCTACGCAGGAGAGACTGAAAAATTGGTTAGCTGTAGTGGATGTCTCACCGTTACGCGACGTGAGGTGTACAAGTACGATCGAAAGCACTACGCCTTTTTCAACCCACTCAAACAGGATGGCGATGGACTGCTCGTCTCTGCGTGGATTGATTTCGATTTCGCCACCACTAGTCCGCAAGCCTTACAAGGATTCATGACCCACGAATTAGGACATGGTATGGGTTTGTGGGACTGCACCACGTGCAAGAAGAAGAAGACGATCATGAATGGGTTCCCCGGAATAAATCGCGACAACGGGCTCATGCAACCATCAACGTGCGATATGGAAGTTGTGAAAGAGATTTATCAATTGCAACGACGCGTTGATAACAACATTGTCACCGATACAGGTAATCGGCGCGGGCAGCAGTAGCCCCTTCACCTTGTGCCGGACCTCGCTCTGGCACAGCCGACGGTCTCGTGACCTGCGGATGGCGTTTGAATTCGCCCAGCTGTTCGCAGCGTCACGAGGCTTGTTGGATTTCGAAGCAAACAAATGATGAAACGATTGATCGCCTGCTCTATCCTTTTTGTTGTTGCGGTCGCTACAGCTGCACAGTCACCCGCAATAACACCTTGCAAGATTGGTAAGAATGCCCCTGCCTTTGGCTTCTGGACGTGGGGCGCAAATAGCACGATCAAGGTTTACATTCTCACTGCAGACTTCAACAACAGTGACTTGCCCTATTTACTGACGCCTCTACAGAACTGGAATGCAGTCGCAGAAGCGACCCTGTCTGGAGTGACATTTGATTACAGAGGGGCAACGTCAGCTCCACTCTATTGCGAGAATTGCTTGACGATCATGCGCGGGCCAGTCTTTGACGGTGTCAAGCGTCATGCGACTGAACTGCGCGCCTACAGTGCGCGTCGCGATCAGATCATGACCTGGGCACAAATCGTGGTCGATCCCGTGCTAACAAATCCAAGAGCGCTCACAAATGCTATCGCGCATGAATTAGGTCATAACTTTGGATTGATCGACTGCTACACCTGCAAGCAGAAAAGCACGGTGATGAATCAGTTCAAAGCTCCGAATGTGCCAAACGACATGGAAGGTCCAACTGCCTGCGACGTTGCCCAGGTCAGGACCGCATACAAAGAGCTGGCTGTCCGCGTAAGACCCTCGCCGCAAGCAACTGAAGTAGTGGATGAAGGCGAAGAGCCGGTTGATGACGACACGCCGGTTGTGATACGCAAGCCCTTTTAGATCTCAGATCTGCGGATTCCTCGTCTCACTGGCACACCTTGTGCGACACATATCCCCAGGTGCCGAAAAGGTGCCTTACAGCAGATGGTGGGGTCAAACACACCACCGTTTTGCCCGGCTGTGTTGACATCAGCTACATCCGCCCGTGAGTAACTGCTTATTGCTTCATTAGTCCACCCTCAAGTTTCAGAAACCTCCAAATCTAAAGAGCGTCCAAAGATCCGAATGACACTGGCCTCTCAGACAAGCTTAAAGGAAGGATTCGCCGCGGTCTCGACGCCCGCTTCCGAAGACGAAGTAAGCTCTCGGATTCTGATCGTCGATGATGAAGATATGGTGCGAAACCTGTTCGCTGATTTCTTGTCGGACACCTACATCTGCACCACGGCCTCATCAAGCGACGAAGCTCTTGCCCATTTGTCGATTGATCCGTACGCGCTAGTTATCTCCGATGTACAAATGCCCGGTCGGAATGGTGTCGAGTTGTTGCGAGAAGTTCGAACACGTTACCCAGACACCGCAGTAATCATGGTTTCCGGGATATCTCGTTCGCAGCGGATTCGGGATGCCCTGCAGTTGGGCGCGTCTGACTATTTGATAAAGCCCTGCGAATTGGACGTACTCCGATTTTCAGTCGAGCGGGCAATGGAACGGCGAGCTCTAACGATTACGGCTCGGACATATCGAGCTGATCTCGAACGACAAAATGTCGAACTTGCCGCGCGAAAGAGAGAACTGGAGCGTCTGCAAGCGCAACTTGTGCACAGCGAAAAAATGGCGAGCCTGGGTCAACTGGCAGCCGGCGTCGCTCACGAATTGAACAACCCTGCGGGATTCATATTCGGAAACATGGATCTGCTTAGGGAGTATGTTGGCAAGGTGGAGCGCATTCTTTCGGTCTTTGACTCGGCTACGTTATCCAGGCAAGACGAAGCGTCAATCCGAGAGCTAAAAGAGCAAATCAGGTATGACTCTTTGTTAAGTGATGTCCACTCAATGCTCGATGATTGCCTGGAAGGCGCCATCCGGATTCGCGACGTTGTGCTAAACCTAAGATTGTTTTCTCGACTCGACGAAGCCGACTTCAAAAAGGTCGATCTCCACGAAAGCATCGAGTCGACTATCCGTTTGTTGTCTCGATACTACGGGGCTGGTCGAACTTGTTTGCTGAAAGACTATGGCGCCCTTCCTTCAGTTTATTGCTACGCAGGCCAGTTGAATCAAGTTTGGACGAATCTACTGGTCAATGCCGCGCAAGCGATTGAAGGCGACGGAGAAGTTCGAATTGTCACCCGCGTAGAAGGAGACTTCGTTGTTGTCACGATAGCAGACACGGGCTGTGGTATTCCTGCCGATGTTCTAAATAAGATTTTCGATCCGTTTTTTACAACTAAAGCCGTCGGTGAAGGCACAGGATTAGGGCTGTCGATCAGTTACGGAATAATTGAGAAACACAAGGGCAACATTGTCGCCGAGAGCGTCGTGGGCCAGGGTAGTAAGTTCACCATTTCAATTCCCATAAGCACACCATTGTCAGCGGGTGCGCCTGGCGAATTGTGGGAGCAAAGATTGCAAAAAGTACGAGGAGACCATGTTACATGAACTATAAGATTCTTATCGTCGACGATGAGTTACCCAATATCCGTTTGCTCGAGCGTCTTTTTAGGCAGGAGTACTACTGTTTGACAGCAACGTCCGGTGAGGATGCAATTAAACTCCTGGACCAGCATGAGATCGCGGTAATTATTACCGACCAGCGGATGCCACAGATGACTGGAATTGAGTTGCTGAAAAAAAGTGCGGATCGCCGTCCCCACATGGTTCGAATCTTGTTAACTGGCTACACAGATGTTGAAGCTCTTGTTGAGGCGGTCAACTGCGGACTAGTCTATATGTACGTCAGCAAGCCTTGGAACAACGAAGATTTGAAACTACGCATTAGTCGAGCGGTTCAGCACTACGAACAAAACAAACAGCAACATGCACTGGTTGCGGCTAATGATCGGCTCACCGCGCGCATCAAGGAAATGAAACTTGGCTTTGTGAAGTCAATGTCAGGCATTCTCAAGATGAAGGACGAATTTATCTACGCTCGTGGTGCGCGAGTGAGTAGGTATGCAACGGTCATTGGCGAATACCTTGCCTTGAATGAAGACCTACTGGAAGATCTTAGCTTAGCCGGTTTCTTACATGAGTTAGGTGTTCTTGGTATGACCGACGAAGGTGTAGCTTCGCCACTCTCATCTGCTAATTCACGAGTTGCTGCGGATCCGGAGCGCGCTGCGCAAACACTCTCATGTTTTCCCGAACTCAGAGACGTGGCCGATATCATCCGGTTTCAGCGCGAGAACTTTGATGGTACGGGATATCCTATCGGCCTGATCGGTGATCAAATACCCATTGCGTCCCGTATCCTTAGAGTCGCCAGTGAGTATGACGCTTTGACAAAACCACGGGATGGTGCGCAAGAGATTAGTCACAGTGAGGCGGTCGCGAAGTTGCAGCGCAGTACCGCGCTGGCGTTTGATAACGACGTAATTCAAGCTTTAATAAACTTGCCGGTGGGTGAAATGAATAGTTGGAAGAAAGTACCCTCCACCTCTGCCAGTCCAGAGCTAATCACGGTTTCCATCAACTGACCCTCCTTGGTACTTAATTTGGGGCCACAACCAGCACCCCTGCGTTTAACTGTTTGACATAGAACTCGAGGATATGAGATATATTCAATCGCGTTATCTTTGAAATCTTGTTCGTGGCGATTTAAGGCAAACTTGCTCCACGTAAAAAACTGCTAAAGAGCCGTGAGGGAACTCAGCTTTCATGAAACCCCGCGCACTCTTAGGCGCGGGGTTTTTTCTTTTTCCTGCGCAACGTTCAGTTATTACCCGCCTTAACCCTTAAGCCACGACTTAACCCAATGTCTGACGAATGTCCGACGAACTTTAGTTTGTCGCTCATTGACCTGGGCGAGTGGCTGGTCGCTGGCTTGTTCAAACGAGCAACTCCTACTTCGCGACGACGACAAACTGAAGTTTATCGGACATCTCCTCGGACATCAGTTGAAGGAGGACTCTGATGGGAGCTACTGCTGAACAATTAATCGATGCCCAAAGCGCATTTTCAAGTCTCAACATCGAGCGACAAAGTTTTGATACGTTGGCATTGCACGCGGGCGCGATCGCGGATCCGACGACCGGTGCTTTACTGACACCGATTTACCAAACAACAACTTATCGCCAGGAGGCGGTAGGCAAAGACAAAGGCTTCACGTACAGCCGCTCAGGAAATCCAACCGTGTCGGCTCTCGAGCGGAGGTTGGCTGCGCTCGAAGGAGCTGAGTACTGCACTTGTTATGCAACCGGTCTGGCGGCCACCGCGGTGTTATGTTTGGCATTGCTGCGCGGTGGCGATCATGTTGTTGCCTCCCAGGCGGTTTATGGTGGCACAGTACGATTGTTTGAACAGGTGCTAGCGCCATTTGGCGTGACTTCTGAGTTTGTAGACACCGCAGACGAAACGGCGTTAAGCCGGGCGGTCGCTGCCAGGGCAACACGTTTTGTCTTCATTGAGACACCAGCCAACCCAACGCTCAGCTTGACGGACATCGAGTCAGCAGCGCGCATCACCCATGCAGCTGGATCTCTGCTTGTTGTCGATAACACCCTCCTCACGCCGGCGCTACAACGTCCTTTTGAACTCGACGCGGACATTGTGCTCCATTCGACTACAAAATTTATCGAAGGTCACAACGCTACTGTTGGCGGCGCTTTGCTGACACGTGATCAGAAGTTACACGACCAATTCTCTTTTACTCGAAACGCGATCGGAGCAATTCAATCTCCTTTTCCAGCGTGGTTGACGCTTCAGGGTGTAAAGACAGTCGGCCTCAGAATGGCGCAACACTCTGAAAACGCGTTGCAAATTGCCCGCTTTCTCGAGAGACATCCTCGTGTGACAAGACTTCTCTATCCGGGTCTTGAGTCGTTTCCGCAGTTTGAACTAGCCCGCAAGCAGCAAGGCTCAGGGGGTGCGCTGATCTCGTTTGAGGTCGAAGGTGGAGTCGCCGCCGGCATTCGGCTGATGAACAACGTTCGTCTTTGCGCTTTGGCTGAAAATCTTGGTTCAGCAGAAACGTTGATTACGCATCCTGCGTCAATGACCCATGCCGACGTTCCAGCGATTCAGCGTCAAGCAGCTGGGATTACCGACGGACTGGTGCGCCTGTCTGTTGGTTTGGAAGATCCCGCAGATGTAATTCGTGATCTCTCTCAGGCGCTGGAAGCGAGGGAGGCAGCGTAACCATGGTACATGACAACAGAATCCTCGTGTTGAAATTCGGAAGTTCGGTGTTGCGTAGTGAAAAGGACTTGCCGGCTGCGATTCACGAAGTTCATCGATGGTCGCGGGAAGGTTATCAAGTTGTTGCCGTGGTCTCCGCCTTTGGCGACACAACTGACCAGTTAACGCGAAGAGCTCACGCAGTCTGCCTTCGACCGGATGAAGCTCTGCTTGCCACACTCCTGGCAACTGGTGAAGCAGCATCGTCCGCATTGTTGGGTCTTGCATTGAACCAGGCAGCAATACCGGCAACGGTGCTCGATGCCGAACGGGCTGGACTCTGTACCGCAGGCGCGACTCTTGATTCGAACCTGGTCTCCGTCAATGTCGCCAACGTTTTGGCAACACTACGAAAAGGAGTGGTCGTGTTGCCTGGTTTCGTCGGACGTGGTCAAAGTGGCGAGACGACATTACTTGGTCGTGGTGGCTCCGACTTGACTGCGCTGTTTCTCGCAGAACGTCTGCTCGCGGTCTGTCGTTTGATCAAAGATGTCGATGGTCTTTATACGAGCGATCCAAATTTCCAGAGTGGGCCTCAAGCGCACCGGTTCACTCAGGTCAGCTATCGCACGGCTGCAAAGGTTGGCATCGTGGTAATCCAACCGAAAGCGGTTTGCTTTGCTGAAAAACATCGCTTGCGTTTTTTCGTCTCGGCCATCGGTTCTAACTGTGGAACAGAAGTTGGTCCCTTTGCGGATCGCCTGGAGGTTCAAGAACCAGAGGAGCGTGTGGCATGAAAACTTCAACTCGATGTGTTCAACTTGGTGTGGCTAAAGATATCCACGGCGCAATCGTGCCGCCGATTTATCAAACCGCAACTTTCGAGCAGCCAACGGCGACAGACTTCGGCGATTACGACTACACACGCAGTGGCAATCCCACGCGCGCTATCCTCGAACAACAACTGGCGATACTTGAAGACGCTGAATACGCCTCTGCGTTTGGGAGCGGGATGGCTGCTCTGACTGCACTAACGCGGATGGTTCGGCCAGGCGAAGAGATCATTGCCGGTGACGACTTGTATGGTGGGACGGTGCGTTTGTTGGAAAGGATAAAATCGGCCCAGAACGTGAAGGTCCATTACGTGGATACGACAGATGCGAATGCAGTGCGTCGAATATCGTCACCGCAAACGCGTTTAATTCTGATCGAGACGCCCAGCAATCCTTTGTTTCGGATTTCGGATATTCAGGCATTGAGTGGGATCGCCCGAGAGGTGGGCGCCTTACTCGCAGTGGACAACTCAATGCTCTCACCAGTATTTCAACGTCCACTTAACTTTGGTGCAGACATCGTCATTCACTCGGCGACCAAGTTTTTGTGCGGTCACAGTGATGTAACAGCCGGCGCAGTCATAACCAACGATAAGAGTGTTCACGACGAAATCGCGTTCCAACAGAACGCTGAAGGTTCCGGACTGAGTCCGTTTGAATCCTGGCTATTGCTACGTGGTGTGAAGACGCTGGCCCTAAGAATTGAACGTCAAAACGAATCAGCGCGGAAGATTGCAGGTTTTCTGCAATCGAGTCCATCTATAGCGAGGGTCTACTATCCGGGACTCGAAACCCATGAGGGTTACCAGATTCATCGCCGTCAGTCTGAGGGAGACGGTGCGGTGGTAAGTTTCATAACGGGCAACCCGGTCTTTTCGGCCCGACTTGTGGAAGCTACCCGACTGTTTCGGATTGCCGTCAGCTTCGGTTCGGTCGGCTCGACAATTAGTTTGCCTTGCCGGATGTCACACGCAAGCATCCCTCTGGCACTAAGAGGCAGGCTCGGGCCGCCAGATGATTTGGTGCGGTTGTCTGTTGGGATTGAAGATGTCGATGACTTGATTGAGGATTTGGGTCAAGCGTTGAGGGTGGGTCGGAAAGGTGTGAGTGCATTAAGGCAAGGGGCCGGAGTCACGCCGCGCCAAGTTTCGGTTGGCTAAGAGACAAGTTTACAAGTCGTTGTTCTAAGAGTCCGTCAAAACCTCGAACTGTAGGGAGTGTGTAAAACTCCTGATACCACCGGCTTCAGCCGCGTGGAGTTTCAATTTCTACCTAGACAACAGCATCTTTTCCTTCTACGCGCGGCGGAGCCGCGCGGAGGACCGTTATGGTTCTTGCGTTAGGTTGAAATTGAAACCCCACGCGGCTGAAGCCGGTGGTGTCTAAGGAAGGAGTCGATCGAGGTTTAGGTTGAAGTTGAAACTCCACACGACTAAAGTCGGTGGTATCACGGGTTCGCGCGATCGTTGCCGCTTGCTGAGTTCAAAATCCGCTTCATCACTACCAGGGCGCCCAGGTGATAGGCATTGTGATCGGCAATCAGTAAGGCTTCGCGAAGGATCGTTTGTCCATCGCCGTGAGGGATCTTTGCGTAGAGATCGGTCGAAATATCGGCAACAAGTTCTTCCATTTCCAGCAAATTGTTCCTGAACTGGTCAATACTCATTTTCCACAGCTCCGGCGTCCCCAACTGATCGCTGGCAGGCCAATAGCCTTTTGGAAACTCAGGAGACATGTGTTTAGGATCGCGGCTAAACTCCAAAATGTCCCACTGAGCTATTCGCATATGCTCAAGCACTTGCCAAGCGGTATATGGCAACCCGCCAACCCGTTGATTGCATAATTCCGAGGGAAAGTCCGCCACGAAATCGTCGAACGAAAGATGCGCCCCGCCACCGCGCAAGACGTACCGTAGGTGCTCGCGTAGTTGGTTATCCATATTATTCACGATTTGTCCTCCCAAATTCTCCAAAATGAATCTATGAGTCTTGCCGGGGAGCTTACAACAGGCTACTCACGATGGGCATCCAGAAAAGCGGAATCCTTAGTCAATTCATTCTTTTACCTCAGTTGACATACTCATATTTTCCAATAGCTGAAGCCTGAGCGGTAGGGCAAGCTGCTGTGTCGGTGGGGCGATGTCGCAAGCATCGTTTTCCGTCGCCAGCTTTTGATCTGTGTGACCTTTGTAATGATAACGCGGCAAATTGAAGAGAATCTTTTAAAGGAATTTTGAAGCACTTTCAAATGTACAAATTCATAGTTTCATGTTACTACTGGCCCGCCACAGAAGGTCGACTGCGGCTTAGGTCTCTACAAATCAGAACAAATCGCAGAAGACTCGCGAACGGTCTGGACTACTCCCAGGTTGCAAGACTGATCAGCGTGAATAGCGGTATCTCCTCAACCGAACGGCGGCAGGCGCCAAGGCTCAAAGCAGGATGTGATGCGGAGCTAACGGCGAGCCTCACTATCCTCGATATAGAAGTGCCGTCGGCTGACGATTCGCTGATTTTCATGGGTCGCACAATGGATCTCAGCGCAGGAGGTCTTTCGCTTGTCCTTCCATCAATCCTCATCGATGAAAGATATTGCGGCGAATCGGCACGGCTTCACCTCTTGTTGCACCTGCCGACGGGCACGGTAAGCCTGGATGTCAATCCCGTTCGTTGTGAGGCAATCAAGGTTGTCAACACTCCCACCGCGTACCTCATAGGCGCGAAGATACTTAGCATCGATGACAACCGCGACGAGTATGACAGCTATCTGCAGTCGATATCGGATGTAAGGCAGTAGATTGAAGATTGCAGATTGCAGATTGGAAATGTCCGATATGCTTCAGCTTGTCGGTGGTGGCCGCTCAAGTACCTCAGGGTATTTCGTGATGGTGACAACGACAAGCTGAAGCATATCGGACAATCTGAAATCTGAAATCTGAGATTCTCTCATTCCGCCTGTGCAATAAAATCTTTAACCCGCGAATCCTTAGGTGAGTTGAGTACCTGGTCCGTCGGTCCATGCTCGACGACAAGTCCACCTTCCATATAAAGCAAACTGTCTGACACACCACCGAGAAAGCCAATCGAGTGGGAGATGATGATCATGGTCTGACCCTTCTCGACAAAACCGCGAAGCAGACCGCGCAAACTCGCAATCCTCCGCGGATCTAAAGCGCTCGTTGGTTCATCTAGAAGCAGCAGCGCCGGGTGCATTGCCAGAGCCCGGGCGATGGCCACGCGCTGTTGTTCACCTCCCGAAAGCGATCCTGGGTAGCGGCGGGCCGTGTGTTGTAATCCCACCGATTCCAACAATCCGATTGCCTCAGTTTCAGCAGTCGTCTTCGGCGAACGCAGGACATGAACTGGAGCTTCAATAATGTTCCCTACAACAGAAAGGTGAGGGAACAGGTAGAAGTGTTGGAACACGGTACCTACTTTGAGACGAAGTGCTTTGACTCGACGTTTGTATTCAGCTGCCGAGATGCCCGCCTCGAGTCGAACATCCCCGCAGGCGATAGCGCCGCCACTGATCGTCTCCAACCCGTTAAGACAGCGCAGCAAGGTCGTTTTTCCACTGCCCGATGCCCCGATGACTCCTAGTACAGTCTGTGGTGCAACCTCGAAACTGATTCCTTTCAGAATTTCGTTAGTGCCGAAACTTTTGCGTAGATTTGTAACTTGAATCATGCTGGCACCTCCACTTCCTCAACTCTCTCAGTTGTGCGATCTCTGAGACGTTGCTCCAGCATTCGGGCCACATGGGCCATCGGCAAACTCATCGCAAGGTAGAAGAGTGAAACAGTGACCCCCAGAAGCAGAAATTGGCCAGAAGCGTTGGCGAGTTCGCGATAAGCGGTGGCGAGCTCCCAAACGGAAATGGCGAATGCCACCGAAGTGTCTTTGAATAACGATACAAAATCGTTTGTCATTGGTGGCAGCGCGATCCGAAACGCCTGTGGCAAGATGATTCGCCGAAACGCCAGCAACGAACTCATTCCCAGCGAGTAAGATGCTTCCCACTGTCCATTTGGAATAGCATCAAGCGAGGCGCGATAAACTTGAGATTCGTAAGCAGCGTAGTTCAGTCCCAGACCAACTAATGCCGTTAACCATCCGGGCATCGCGATGCCAATGACCGGCAAACCGAAGTAAAGAAACAACAGTTGCACCAGTACTGGCGTGCCGCGGAAGAATTCGACATAGACTGTGCAAACTGCGCGTAACCAGGCTGGACCCTTCCACTGACCGACTGCGAGTGGAAGTCCTAGTAAGACTGCAATGATCATCGAGCCGAGGGCGATGAGGACTGTGACCGAGGCAGCGCGCGTCAAACGCCACAAGGCTTCGCTCCAGTTGAATGACGAGTTGGTCATCTCAAAGGCGATCGTCGGTTGGGTTTTGGCCTTGATGGACGTTTGAAACTCGACTTGGGCGTTGTTCCAGAGCTTCCACTTCTTCAAAATCTGTTCGAGAGTACCGTCCACAATGATCTTCTCGATTGCTTTGTCCACTTCAGCTTTTAGTGCGTCGTCACCTTTGCGAAGTCCTATGACATAAAGTCCACGCGAGAAGGGTGGGCCGGCTGGCTTGAGTTTGGCGTTGTCTCTCACATAGAAGGCTTCGGCAGGAACATCCATCACAACCGCATCAATACGCTTGAGTTCCAAATCGCGATAGGCGCCGACTGGATCGGCGTAACTCCGGTAGGGAACTTTTTGTTGTTCGAGAAGTCTTGATGCAGCCGTATTACCAAGCGTGCCTACCAGACGGTTACTGCAATCAGCCAGCGAATGAATGCGGTTTTCATCGCGTCGCACAGTTAGCTGGAGTTGAAAGATGTAGTACGGGTTGCTGAAGGCGATTTGTTGTGCGCGGTCTCCTGTTGGTTCGAGACCATTCACGATTACATCAAACGATTGTCGCTGGAGTGCGGACACCAACGTTTCCCAGTCGCTTGGCACGAACTGGGCTTGCCGGCCCATTGCCGCGGCGAGAGCATCGACCATTTCTTTTTCGTAACCGATGTAGCGATCAGGGTTGGCGGGATCGGTATAAACGTAAGGAGCGCCTCCACTCGGATCGGCGCCCCAACGGAGTGTTTGTTGAGCGTGAACAGGTCCAGCAAATAACGTGACTAGAAGGATTGTCCAGAATCGAAGAGAGTGTGAATGGGGCATGTTTGGTTCCTATATCCAGGATTGGGCCCGCCAGGTAAAACGCCAAAGATAAGCACAGATCTGGACGGATGGGAAAGAGTAACTGATAGTTCGTCGAGATTAGATATCTTTGGGAGAACGTTAATCGAAAAAAACAAGATCTTGAAAACTTGCTACGCAGAGGTAAGCAGAGAAGAAGCTTGGCGTTCAAGATTCAGCTTGCATGCATCCTTTACCGAAAGCGAGCCCCTCGTGTAAATTCAAGGCGCTCGTTAATCGCCATCCAAAGGATCCCCGCCAATGTGTACTGACAGAAGAGACTTTCTCCGTTTGTCTGCTGTCGCCGCCGGAGCAACACTATTCGGAAGCTCCACGTTCGAGGCTGGCGCCGAACCCCTCCAACAGGGAAATCAACCAGAGGCAATTCGAAGTTTGCGTCGAATGACGGACGGTGTCGTGTCGATCTCAAAGGACGAACGTAAGGCTCGTATCGAAAAGGCCCGAAAGTTAATGCGCGACAATCGCATTGATGCGATTTACGTCGAGCCGGGCAGCAGCATGATTTATTACACTGCTATGCGTTGGAGTACCAGCGAGCGAATGTTGGCTTTGGTGATTCCAGCTAATGGTGATATCGCGTGGGTATGTCCAAAATTTGAGGAGGAACGTGCCCGTGAATTGATCACGATGGGCACGGACATTCGCACCTGGGAGGAAGACCAGAGTCCATACCAACGTGTTGCCGAAATTCTTCGTGATCGGGGCCTTCGCACTGGCACTATCGGCATTGAAGAACGCGTTCGCTTCTTTCTGTATGACGGCATTCGACAGGCGGCACCCGCCTTGAAGTTTGTTAGCGCCACACCAGTGACGGCAGGTGGGCGAATGTTCAAGTCGCCCACGGAAATTGCGTTGATGCAACGCGCCAACGACATCACAATTGCTGCATACAAAGCGACGCATGACAGTATGACCGACGGAATGACGCAAGGTGAGTTTGCTGGAAACTGTGCAGCCGCGTTTCGTGCGCTTGGGACGTCGGGCGGCGTGCTTGTCAGCTTTGGAAAGTACACGGCGTTTCCACACGGCAGCAGTACGCCGCAACGATTGAAGGAAGGCGACGTCGTGCTGATGGATGGCGGATGCAGTGTCGAAGGTTATCAGTCAGACATCACCCGAACATTCGTCTTCGGAAAGCCAACCGATCGTCAGCGACAAATCTGGGACCTCGAGAAGAAGGCCCAGGATGCCGGGTTTGCCGCAGCAAAAGTGGGCGCGCCGTGCGAAGTGGTTGACGCTGCCGCTCGCAAGGTTATTACCGAGGCTGGCTTTGGACCGGATTACAAAGTTCCGGGACTGCCTCATCGCACCGGCCACGGAATCGGTCTTGATGGTCACGAGTGGACAAACTTTGTTCGTGGTAACAAGACACCGATTCAACCAGGCATGTGCTTTAGTGACGAACCCACTGTAGTGATTTATGGTGAGTTTGGCATTCGTCTCGAAGACTGTTTGTATATCACTGAAGATGGGCCAAAGTTTTTCACCAAACAGAGCCAGTCGATCGACGAACCATTTTGAGTCTATGCCGGCACAAACCGACGACAAAGTTTGGTTGAACTCCCAACGAAAGTTTGCTGGTATCTGCGCTGACGTTGCTGGTCTGAAAGCAAAGCGACAAAACATCCTACTTCTCGCCCACTTCTCAGAAACACTTTCGATCGTGCAGTCGACACTGAGAGCCGCGACGATTGAATTCGGATTAGCAGAATCGTCCATCCTCTGCTCGCAGAGTCCGCAAGGGGTGTTAGCAGTTGGCTTGGTCCGAGCCCTTCAGCCATTCGCACAGATTGATCTGAGTCCTTCAGAAACTAGTTTGGAAATCGTTGTCGCCGAGCACCATCCCGTCTATGGAAAAGACAAAGGCCTAATCGATCTCGCCGAGCGCTTAACTTGCAAACCAAAGGTTTGTTTCCACACATCCCTCGATGAACCGTTAATGAGGCACTTCGGTTCTGAGAGTATCGTTTCTTTGTTCAAGCGACTGGGAGCCGACGAGGCTGAGTGTATCTCACATCCGCTAGTGACGACTGCCATTCGCAGCGCGCAACAGAAGATTGAGAAGCAAGTGCAACGAGATGTTCATACTGAATCTATGGAAGATTGGTTTAGCTTCAATATGGGGGCGCAAAAATTGTAGTCAGTACCGTTGTGCTACTGACTGTTGTAATCTTGGCTCGCGTTAGTCACCTGGCCCAGTCACCTTTACCACAGCCGTCTCCGATAAACCCTTCGACGTGCCTGCAGCGGTTGTGACATAAACTCCACTTTGTTAGCAGGACCGTTCTCCAAGTCTTCGAATAAGTTGTGAAGCGATGCTTGTAAAACTCCTTCCTTCCTGGAAAAAACGTTCATCGTATAAGTGTCATCTTGCTCTTCGACGACTTCACCATCAACACCCACGGTGATGCCCTGAGCATATACGTACATGGCGCCAGCACACTCGTGCTCTTGACCGTAAGGCCCATGTCCTTCCGACTGGCACCAGATCCAAAAGCCAACAGGACTCTCCCAATCTCCATCATCCGCAAACCCCACTCCACTAAAGACGACCTGCTCGGACGGCGCATTGTTAGCCGAGCCTCGTGACGCTGGTGCGGTTAAAATGAGCGCGAGCGTCAACAACAAAAAAAATCCCAATAATCTACGCCGGTTCATAGCTTCTCTATTCTTCATCTGAATCCCCTTTCTGTACTGCTCAACGTGTTGTTGAGACTGAGAAGACACCTGGTGTCTTCATTATTTTTCGACTTTGATGAAATGCTTCTGCACTTGGTGAACGGAGGGGGATGAGACTCAGGAGGAATAGGGAATTCGGGCAAGGAACTTTTACGACGGTTTCCAATCAAAGTCAAACATTTGTTCTAACGTCCACGTGTTTTGATTGTCACATTTGATCGGTACTTTGTTGCCATGTCAGCGGTAGCCCATGAGCCTTGCAACATAGGCTTCCATTCTTTCCGGCAAATCCTCCTCTGATTGCGGGAGAACCCAGGGACGCTGGATCCTTGCTGCTACGATTCTTGCCTCGAGCATCGCTTTCATCGATGGCATTTCTTCTTCACACTCGATCTAATCCAGGTAGAGCACTACTCGTCGACAGCAGCAGGTTCGGCATTACTTCCTTTTGTTGTAATTATGTTTTCTCTGTCTCGGTGGTCCGGTGGTCTTGTAGATCGTTTTGGTCCTCGACTTCCACTGACTATCGGCCCTCTCGTCGTAGCGGTGGGTTTTGCGCTCCTCGCTTTTTTCGAAGACAGATCAAACTATTGGACAAGTTCCTTTCCCGCCGTTGTGGTTTTGGGTTTAGGAATGGCGATCAGTGTCGCACCGTTGACTACAACGGTCATGGGTTCGGTCGATTCCCATCAAGCTGGTGTTGCTTCGGGCTAAACAATGCCGTGTCGCGCGCAGCAGGCTTGATGGCGATTGCCATGTTTGGAGTCGTAATGATTTATTCGTTCGGAGAGTCGTTATTTAACTCAGGTTTTCGACGGGTCATTTTTGGATCAGTGGGCCTCGCACTCGGGAGTGCGCTCAGTTCATGGATCTTTATTGGCAGATCCGGGAAATCACACGCCACCAAACCCGGCTAGACTGCAGATCAGCCATACGAGGAAAAACCCGAGCGCTGCGACGACTGCACTCAACATATAGATCAATGACGTTTCGAGTAACTCAGGAATATTCTTTTGGTCAATCATAGGGAGACACCTACTCAAGTTAATCATCGTCGTTTGGGTTGGGGCACGGTGGAAATCATTTTCCAATTATCATTTGTCATTTGACAGTTGGTCACTGGTGTCGATTCGTCGAAGTCGATTACTTCAGGAGCTAGCTGCGTTGGGCAGAGGAGGATTTGACTTTTTATCGATACGTGGGGTGCGAACGTGACAACAGGCGTGATTGGGAAGAGCTTATGATTCATTTTGATTAAATTCTTCGTTCCTACTTCCCAACTGTGAAGCCCGTTGCTCGTGTACGGGGCTTGCATTACAATCAACCCGCCTTCGACTTGCCGAAAACCTGATTGTTCGAAACCGTTACGGGAAGGATGTGTGAATCCTAGCGATCAGCATCCGGTAAGTCCTCAGAACGCACTCAAGAAATCCTCAAAGATATTTCTCAAGGCCGTTTTATGGGGCAACAGGACAACCGCAGTTACGACTTTGGACGCTTCCGCTTGAAAACGGCGGAGCGTGTTTTGTTGCGTGAAGGCGAGCCCGTGCCGCTTACCCCGAAGGTTTTCGATATTCTGATTACACTGGTGGAGAACAGAGGTCAGGTCGTCGAAAAAGATGACCTCATGAAGAAAGTCTGGCCGACGACTTTCGTCGAAGAGGGAAATCTGACTCAAAACGTGTCACTGTTGCGCAAGGCGCTCGGCGAGAGCGCTGGCGGTCCTCAGTTTATTGAGACAGTGCCGAGGCGGGGTTATCGATTTGTCGCTCAAATTAGCGAAGTATGGGACGCCGATTCGGTTTCGACTTTCGCAGTTAACGAAGCGGCATCTGGATCACCGTCAAATGGAAATGGGCTTGCCGGCAGCGTCGTCACCCTCACGTCAAGTGATGGAAATGCGAACGGAAATGATGCGTCGCTTGAAAATGCGTCAGCAGGATTGTTCTCAAGATTCACACCTTTTAGGAAGAGCAGTCTTGGCTATGTTGTGACCGTGGCTGTAGTGGTTATCGCGATTGCTGGCCTCGTCTATTTCACCGGACGAAGTAAGGCTGGCGATCTCGGTCCAAATGCGATTCAGTCGATAGCTGTCCTCCCTTTTGTAGACGAAGCTGGCGATGCGGACGCCGAGTATTTGAACGATAAGATTGCGGAAAGTCTTATCAACAGCCTCTCGAAGCTTCCTCAGTTGCGGGTCGTCCCACGTAGCGTCGTGGCAGCCTATAAAGGCCAGCAAGTTGACCCGCGACAAATTGGAAAAGACTTGAATGTCCGAGCGGTTGTAACGGGTCGAATGCGCCGTCATGGTGACATCATAAGTATTCAGGCGGATCTGATTGACCTCGACAACGTAGCTCAGTTATGGGGACAACACTACGATCACAAACTCTCCGATGTGATCTTGGTTCAGGAAGACATTTCACGCGACATCTTCGAGAACCTGCGTTTGAAGTTGAACGTTGAAGAGAAAAAGCAACTGGAAGCGTATCGCCTTTACCTTAAGGGTCGAAATGCGTGGAACAAACGCACCGCCGATGAGTTGCAAAGGGGCATTGAGTATTTCAATCAAGCGATCGCGATTGATCCAAATTACGCATCAGCCTACGCAGGTCTGGCTGACTGTTACAACATGCTCGTCGTTTATGGAAGTCTCCAGCCGAAGGAGGGATTTCCTAAAGCCAAAGAGGCGGCGATGAAGGCGCTTGAGATCGACGAGAACCAGCCTGAGGCACACGCGTCGCTGGCATTCATTAAGTTTCGCTGGGACTGGGATCGGGCGGAGACTGAGAGAGAATTCCAAACGGCGATCAAGCTTAAACCCGGATACGCCCCCGCGCATCAGTGGTACAGCTCGTATTTGGTTGCCGTTGAGCGTTTCGATGAAGCGATTTCCGAAGCGAAGAGGACAGAGGAACTCGAGCCACTATCGTTTGTCGCGAGTTCACACCTCGGATGGATCTACTATCTTTCTGGGAAGAACGATCAGGCCATAGAGCAATGTAAGAAGATTTTGGAGTTGGACCCGAATTCCTTCCCGGCGCGTCGATATCTGGGCCTGGCGTACGAAGCAAAGGGAATGTATGCCGAAGCTATCAATGAGTTCCAGACTGGTGTAAAGCTCTCCGGAAGTCCGTTAATGCTCGCACTGCTGGGCCATGCTTATGCCGCGTCAGGCAAGAAGGCTGAGGCACAACAAGTGCTCAACGACCTTCAGCAACTGCAAAGTCAACGATACGTCTCACCATATACCCTCGCCGCGATCTACGCTGGTCTCGATAATCGGGAGCAAGCGTTCAGTTTTCTTGAGAAGGCAGTGGAAGAACGCGACATCTGGTTGATGAACCTGAAAGTCGATCCGGTGTTTGCGAAGATGCGGTCAAATCGAAAGTTCTCCGATCTCCTCGCGCGGATTCGACTCCGGCCGTAAACACAATTAGCCACAGATTTCCGCAGATTTTCACAGATAAGATTAGGCATTCTGAATGAAACTCTATCGAGTTCAAGAGGGCGCGATTCTTACGAACGGCCAACGCTCCCACTTTTACAAAACCGATTGGGATCAACTCGTCAATCGCGAAGATCTGTTTGAGCACATCGCAGGGTTACATTCGTTGGGTGAGTTGCCTCTAGCCGATGAGAATTACGGGAGTCAAATCCTGGCGCCAATCGTTAGCCAGGAAGTTTGGGCAGCTGGTGTCACTTACTACCGTAGCCGAACGGCGCGCATGGCAGAATCGCACGACGCTGGAGCCGACAACTTCTATGATCGCGTTTACACAGCCGACCGCCCTGAACTCTTCTTCAAAGCAACGGCACATCGTGTTTCAGGTCCGGGCCAACCTGTTCGAATTAGACAAGACTCACGTTGGAACGTCCCTGAACCAGAACTCGCGTTGGTCATAACTCGTCAGGGGAAAATCGTTGGGTACACAATTGGCAACGACATGAGCTCGCGCGATATCGAAGGTGAGAACCCGCTCTACTTGCCGCAAGCCAAAGTCTACGATCGGAGCTGCGCGCTTGGGCCTTGCATCCTGGTGGCTGAGAAAGCTCCGGCTGCAGAAACTGAAATCCAATTAGATATTGCACGCGGTCGTGGGTCAGCGTTTATGGGAACCACTACCTTAGCGCAACTCAAGCGAACGCCGGAATCATTAGTGGAGTTTCTTTACCGCGACAATTCTTTTCCGCAGGGCTGTTTTCTGTTAACTGGAACCGGGATAGTGCCCCCGGACGATTTCACGTTGCAGGCGGGCGACGAAGTAAGAATCACTATTGAACCGATTGGGACGTTGATAAATTACGTCGAGTGAGTTGCGGTGGTGTGAGACCAGAGCGACTCTTGGGATTCGACTTGAAAAGAAGATCCCAATTTTGCCTCCGGAGGAGGGAAATGTTTATAGCTTTGTGCGCCGCCGCAAGGCTCTTCGCTCCGTCAGGAGCGACATGTTCATGCGGTCGCAGACGATTGGTGGTTATTCCTTCTCGGTAAGCTTTAGCAGCTCTTTCAAATACTCTTGCCAGATTGCAGCGATAGTATGCGTTCCGTGTCCACGCGTAGCATCCGTAATAGGCAGAAGGATGTAACGTCCATTCTTCACGCGCTTGATCTCTCGTTCCAGAATTCCTAACTCTGGAGGGTTGATCAAGTCGTCCGCGGAATTTATCGCAAACAGAGGTGCCTTAATCGATTCCAGTTGTGGTGCTGAGTTGTAATTCCTTGAAGAGTCGAAGTAATAGAGCATATCGTTCGCATCTGTTCTGGCGAGACCCACCTTCACCCTATCGTCATAGTATTTGTCGGCAGCCGCTCGTGTCGCCGCTTGTTTGTGCCAGGGTAAGGCTGCACTACCCATCAACAGCAGAATGTTCTGCGCAGCCGTGAGACCTTGCACCGGCTGTGTTTTGTATTCGCCATTGTTCCATGCGGGGTCGTTGCGGATGGCTTCCATGATCATATGACGCATGATGCGATTGCGACCGGCGATTTCCACCGGGGCGCTCGCGAGCGGCATTAAGGCATCCATGAAGTTTGGAAATGTTTCTCCCCAGACCCATGTGTGCATTCCACCCATCGACGTTCCCATCACTAGCCGCAGGTGATTGACACTGAGTTTTTCGGTAATGAGCCGATACTGCGCCTGGACCATGTCGTCATATGTGTAATGCGGAAACTTAGTGTGTAGACCGTCGCTCGGCTTGCTGGAACTGCCATGTCCTATCGCGTCGGGAAGGATGATGAAGTACTTGGTGGCATCGAGTACCTGGCCGGGTCCAAAGAGTACATTGCCAAACTGCGGCGAGAGAAACTGCGTTCCAGTGCCACCAGTACCATGCATAATCAGCACCGCGTTGCGCACGAGCCCCGCGGGGTCCTTTGAGGGCGAACCGATGGTGCGGTAGTGAAGTTTTAGCTCAGTCAGCACCTCACCCGAACGGAACTTGAAATCTTTGATTACGTAGTCGCCTTGGGCTGGTGCGGGATAGTTTGACTGGCGCGTGGGCGTTGGTGAAGGTGATGCCGATTGACCAATGATGCTGACAAACGACGTCAACGAAAACAGTAGTACCAAAACAAGTCTGTGCATTCGTGATCTCCTGCTGCGTCCAAACTAGTCTAAGAACTGCCCACAGATATCACGGATTACACGGATAAGAAAAGACGAGCTCCAATGGGGTTACTGAAAATAAGAACAAATCAAAAGGTCTGCAGGGGATTCGGAGTTTGAGTTGCTTTACAGCAACATGTCTGACACCAACAGCTTTAGCCGCGTGGTCTTTCAATTTCAACCTAAGACTATGACAACTATGGTCCTACGCGCGGCTGCGCCGCGCGCAAAGCCGAAGGGCAGGGGTGTAATTAGGTTGAAATTGAAACTCCACGCGGCTAAAGCCGGTGGTGTCCAGCGGTCGTCGAAATCGCTAAAACGTATGCGCGTAGAACAGGCTAAAATAGTTGTTTCCGCGACCCGCATTTCCGAAGTTATAACCGAAATACAGCGAATTGTTTTTCGGCAACGGAACGCCGAATCCAGCCGCAGAATAACCAAAAGAGACCATCTCGCTTTTGTGGTTCAACTTCCGGATTGCTCGTGACTCGATAGCATCGCGGTAGTGTTGAGCTTGGACGAAGCTCAAATGAGTGCATTGGCGATTTTGAGTCAACCGAGGAAGCGTTCTGTTGTCCGCATTTCAGAGTCACGACCTGATCCGCCGTTTGCCAAATTGATTCCGGCTAGCTGGTTTGCTACGGTCGTTGTCATGTCCGAGCGTTCCCCCGATCAGATACGTGAGCAGATACGCGAATTGCTCGACTCGCTTTATCGCTTCGATTCGGGACGAATCCTGGCAACTCTGATCCGCTTGCTCGGTGATTTTGATCTTGCCGAGGAGGCGATGCACGAAGCCTTTGCGGCGGCGCTGAGCCTGTGGCCGCGGAGTGGAGTACCCGGCAACCCTCGACCATGGTTGATTTCGACGGCCCGCTTCAAAGCCATTGATACTCTGCGTCGACGGGCAAGATTCGATGCGTCTCAAGACGAGCTCGCGCGATATCTCGAAGTGCAATTGAGTTCCCCCGAAAGGACCAATGAAGAGGACAGCCTTGAGGATGCCTTTGAAGATGATCGCCTGCGTCTGATCTTTACGTGTTGTCATCCATCACTAGCTCCGGAAGCGCACGTTGCGCTCACCTTGCGTGAGGTGTGCGGACTAACCACCGAGGAGATAGCCAAGGCCTTCCTGATCACTCCGCGTACGCTTGCGCAGCGCATTGTGCGCGCGAAGGCAAAGATTCGAGAGACACCAATCCCGTATGAGGTGCCGACGCCGCAGGAATTGCCGCAGCGACTGGGCGCGGTGCTTCAAGTCATCTATCTCGTCTTTAACGAGGGTTATTCGGCTGCGGCGGGAGCGGAGGTGACGCGGGCCGAGCTAACCAGTGAGGCGATTCGACTGGGCCGGTTGCTAATCGAACTCCAGCCAGAGCCGGAAGTCATTGGTCTGCTTTCTCTGATGTTGCTGCAGGAATCCCGTCACGCCGCGAGAACCTCTCCAACCGGAAAGCTGATTTTGCTGGAGAACCAGGATCGCTCGCTTTGGAATCGAGAACAGATCGCTGAAGGAGTGGCATTGCTGGAGAAAGCCCTGAAGTCCCAACGCTTCGGCCCTTACACACTGCAGGCTGCGATTGCGGCCGTTCATGCGGAGGCGGAGTCGGTGGCTGCGACCGATTGGCGGCAGATTGTTGCGCTTTACGACCGATTGTTACGTATTCAGCCTTCGCCAGTTGTACAGCTAAATCGTGCCGTGGCAATTGCAATGCGCGATGGTCCAGAGGCCGGTCTAGCACAGATCGACGCGGTGTTGGAACATGGCGAATTGGCAAATTATTACCTGGCGCATTCAGCCCGTGCAGATATGTACCGCAGGCTCGGCCGGACCGCTGAGGCTCGGTCCTCTTATGAGAAAGCTCTGGCTCTGACCCAACAGGAACCAGAGCGGCAATTCCTGCAAGACCGGATTCGACAGTTGAAGTATATGTCGTGATCTCATCTTTGGGGCGCACTCAATTCCTTCTTACTACACTCTCTCAAGATCGCCACTAACAACTACAAGTTTCTGGACAGACGTCCCGGTTGTGAACTCGTTACCGCCTCAATCGACTACTGAGGCAAAGCCGCGCAACGCATAGTTCTAAAGCGCGAAAAAAGATTTCTTGGACGATTTGTCGAATTCCGGCCGGCCGTTCGACTATATGGTGAAGGCAGGGCAACTGGCCCGCCCAAAGACTTAAGATTAAAGACCGTTACAAGAGAAAAGAAAAATCATGCCACAGTATCTGGTTGCTAACTACCTTCCCGACGACTTCGACCCGTCCGCCGTAACCGAAGCGATGATGGACGAGATCCACGCGCTCAACCGCGAAATGATTGCTGCCGGCGTGAGGAAGTTCGCTTGCGGAATTTCCCCGGCCAGCAACGCAAAGACGGTGCGGAAGCAACCTGATGGTACGGTGCTTGTCACCGATGGGCCATACACCGAGACCAAGGAGCACATGGGCGGTTTCTGGATACTGGAAGCCGCCGATATGGACGAGGCACTCGCGTGGGCGCGCAAGGGTGCCATCACATGCGATGCGGCGGGCGAGGTGCGCGAACTTCTATTCTTCCCGGACCCGAATGCAGCAACGGAATAGAGACGCCATGTGCGATACATCCTTTGAATATGACGACCATCTTCCGCCAGCGGGCACTGGGCTGTCATGGGGGCGCAAGGCTGCCATCGCCTGCCGGGCATCGGTTGAGGTGCGTGCGTTTTTTTTCGATGCCGGCCTGACGGACTGGCATCGCGTATCGCCCACTAAATAAAATGAGCAATCAACTCACTCGTCGCGACTTCGTTATCCGCACTGCCGGCTTTGGTCTGGCTCTGGGACTCGCACCTCCAGCTACGCGGGCCCAAGCCGGGCGAGCGTCGCGCGCGGAAACTTCGCCGGCGATTGCGGACCCATATTCCGTCGTCGATCCAGAACTTCTACCTATACTCAAACAGTTTCCCGCGTTTGACTTCACACCGGAGATGGTGGGCGAGTTCCGGAAAACGCCCGGCATGCCCGCGTTACCCGCTCCTGCACCGCAACCCGTGGAACGGCATGTCCCCGGGTCGCCTGGGGACCCCGAGGTTCGTCTGTGGATCGTTGATCCTGCGCCTTCGGAAAGGGGCAAGCCGGTGTTGCTTCACATGCATGGCGGCGGCTTCGTGATGCCCGACCCCACGTTGCTCCCCCGGATCCAAGGGATCGCGACAGATTGCCACTGCGTCGTCGTCTCGGTCGACTACCGGCTGGCTCCGGAGACGCGCTATCCGGGCGCGCTTGAGGACAATTACGCCGCGCTGAAATGGGTTCACGCCCATGCAGCGGAGCTCGGCATTGACCGCTCCAAAATTGCAGTCGGGGGTGAGAGCGCGGGCGGCGGCCACGCAGCAAGGCTTGCGATTCACGCGCGCGACCGCAACGAAGTCCCCATCGTCTTCCAGTTGCTCATCTACCCCCAGCTGGACGACCGAACGGGCAGCACCCGTCCAGTGCCACCCGCCATTGGCCACTTTATGTGGACTGCAAGTCCCAATCGTTTTGGCTGGAGCTCGCTGCTCGGTGTTCCCGCGGGCTCGTCCAGGGTGCCGGTCGCTGCCGTACCCGCCCGGGTGGCCCGGGTCGCCGGACTACCGCCGGCCTGGATCGGCGTCGGTGCTATCGACCTGTTCGTTGAAGAAGACATGGAGTACGCACTGCGGCTGGTCCATGCCGGAGTCGCAACGGAACTGCTAGTCGTGCCTGGTGCCTTCCACGGGTTCGATCTTCTCGTGCCTGACGCCGAAGCCTCCAAACAATTTAGGTCGAGTTGGAAGTCTGCGCTGCGCAAGGCATTCGCAAGTGGCAAAAAAGAAAAACAATGAATAAGAAAACTGGCGCAATCGCAATCAAAAGCTTCGCACTACTTGTTGTGCTCGGTACGGCATACCAGGCGATGGCGCAGGATGCTAAGACAACTTATCCGAGCATGGCCCCGGTCGAGCAGTATTTGATGGACCGAACTGCCGAGATCGCTCTGGCGCGCAGTGCAGCACCAGAGTCCATCTCACGCGATGCTGAGATACTGGTTCTTGGACGTCATGGTTTCGAAACGGCAGTCAAAGGCAAAAACGGTTTCGTGTGTATCGTGGGGCGTGGATGGTCATCCGCAGCGGATCCCGACTTCTGGAATCCGAAAGTGCGGGTTCCCATATGTATGAATTCACCAGCCGCGCATACGTACCTTCTAGCTATCACGAAAATAACCGACTTGGCTCTGGCGGGACGGAACCTGGCTCAGGTGAACGAGGCCATCGCCGACGCCATCGCCAAAAAGGAACTCCCGGCAATGGAGCCAGGCGCGATGTGCTACATGACGGGGAAACAAGGATATGGTGGTGACGTCGTTCCGCACTGGCCTCCTCACCTCATGTTCTTCTATTCCGATACCGACCCAGCGATCTGGGGAGCCAATCTACCGGGTTCTCCTGTCATCGGGATTGCTGATCCACTGTCGCACCTGACGCAGTTCGTGATCGCCGTCGAACGTTATTCCGACGGAACGCCGGCGCCGAGCACGGCGAAGCACAAACATGAGAAAACAAAGGAGAAATCAAATGAGTAAACATGTAATTTTCAACCTGTCGGCCGCCGACCTATCAAAGCCGATGGCTTCATCGAGGCACTCGGCTTTTCACACGACACGCAGTCCAAGAACAACTCTGGCGCGCGCATCGTCGTCGGCGACACGATCTCGGTAATGCCGCTAAGCGAGATTTGAAAAGGAAAATTAAGCTACTCGTAGATTTATATTTTGTATGAACGTACAAGAACAAATCCAAAAGTATATTAGCAGCCAACCTGAACCAAAACGCAGCGACATGCGAGCGTTGCACCGCATCATTCTGCAGGTAATGCCAGCATGTAAATTATGGTTCTTGGATGGTAAAAATATTGAAAATAAGACTGTTTCTAATCCCAATATAGGATATGGACTTCACGCTATGAAATATGCTGATGGAACAACCAGAGAGTTTTATCAAATTGGTTTGAGCGCAAACAAAACCGGAATCTCTGTCTATATCCTTGGTATCGAAGATAAGAAATACTTAGCCCAGACATATGGAAAAGTACTCGGCAAGGCAAGCGTGACCGGATATTGCATCAGGTTCAAAACTCTAAAAGATATAAACATTGAAATTCTTGAGGCGGCAATACGAAATCGGGTCGAGGAGTCGACATCATGAGAAAAATTACCGTACTTGAACACATTACCCTTGATGGCGTCATACAAGCAGGGGGCGGACCGGACGAGGATAAGAGCGACGGCTTTGCGTATGGCGGATGGGCAGCGTCCTTTGACGACGACGCGATCGGAGCGGCCGTGAAAAAGATGTTGGATATGCCGATCGACCTGTTACTGGGGCGTAAAACTTTCGATATTTGGTCGGCGTTTTGGCCGCAACACGGCGACATTTGGCCCAACGTCAACACGGCCACTAAATACGTTGCCTCGAACACCATGACTTCTTCCGAATGGCAACCCTCGGTGTTTTTAAACGGGGATGTTGCGAAAAAAGTCGCCGAGCTCAAGCAAGGAGAAGGACCCGATCTGCACATTTGGGGAAGCGGTAATCTGCTCCAAACGCTTATGAAGCATGATCTGGTCGATAATTTCTGGTTGATGATCTATCCGATAACTTTGGGCGAGGGGAAACGGCTGTTTGCCGAGGGCACGATCCCCGCGGCGTTTAAGGTGACGGAAAGCATTGTCGGTTCGACCGGCGTCATTCTCGTGAATTACGAGCGCGCAGGCGCAGTCCAAATCGGAAGTCTATAAACATTCGCACCGTGTTGGGCGCACGTTCGCCGCATATTACGATTTGCAACTTGTCGATTCTTTCGGTGTGCGACGACTATAGGATGAACGATCCAGCGCGCAAGGCTTCAAACTCTCAAGGTAGTGACGCAGTCTGAGAATTAACGCCGAAGGCGTTCGCTAGTTTCAGCCCAGGGTTGGAGCGCAGCGACAACCCTGGGATCAGAATAAAAGAAAGGTATTAAACCCTGAAAGTGTTTCTCTCGGGAGGAACCCTTTCAGGGTTGAGTCAATATCTAAATTTGGAACCCTGGGCTGAAATTAGCGAACGCCTTCGGCGTTATTTCTCAAACTGCATCACTGCCAACTCTCAAAAGCGCCGGACCCAGAAGAGGGGGACAGGACACTCAAATGAGAAATCTAATCTTCGCAATCAACACTACCCTGGATGGCTGCGTCGACCACACCAAACAGTTTGCTGATGAAGAGACACATGAATATTTTACGGATCTCCTGCGTGAGGGCGACCTGCTCGTCTATGGGCGTAAGACCTATCAGTTGATGGTTCCTTTTTGGCCTGAAGTTGCAAGGAATCAGTCCATGTCACAAGCAGAGAATGAATTTGCTCGAACGTTTGACTCCATCAACAAGATTGTTTTTTCACGATCATTAGAGAGCGCTGACGATAAAAATACGAGAATTGTCCGTGGGAACCTTCGCGACGAAATACTTAAATTGAAACAAGAACAAGGCAAAAATATTTTACTCGGCGGTGTAGATATTCCTTCACAACTGATAGAGCTTGGTCTGGTTGATGAATATCGTTTTGTCGTTGGGCCAATCGTTGCAGGAGAAGGTAGACGGCTGTTGGAAGGTGTCAGCCTGCCGGAGAGACTCCAACTAAAACTTATTGAGTCAAAGATTTTTGAATCAGGATGTGTTGCGCTTCGTTACTTGAAACAGTGACAGACAAATCTGCGACGGCTGTGCCGCTGGCTCCCACCGAGAGGAGAAGAACAATGAAATACATCTGTTTGGGATACATCGAGCCGGGCACATTCGAAGGGATGACCGAGGACAAGCGACACGCAGTGCTCGACGAATGCTTTGAGCACAACGACCATCTGCGCGCCAATGGACATCTTGTTGCCGAATTACCTCTTCAGCCTCCGGAAACCGCGTTGACCCTATACTGGAAAAACGGCAAAGTCGCGACGACCGACGGCCCCTATGCGGAAACCAAGGAGCAGCTCGGCGGCATTCATATTGTCGAGGCGCGAGACCTCAATCATGCCGTTCAGCTTATCTCACAGCTTCCAGGCTTTAAGTATGGACTTGGACCGGTTGAGATACGTCCGATCGCGGATATAAGCGAAATGATGAAGGAGAGCGAGCAACGACGACAAGCGAAAGGATAACTCGTGATGAGTGCGGCCACGAGGAAAAGCACGGGGAACGAGTGATCAGCAAGAAGCGGGCCGACTCCTGCTTGAACCAGTGAAGAGCGCGGCGGGACAAGGTGTAATAGACGGTGCCCGCTGCACTAGAATCGCGAAACGATAAACAGACTGCCACCAATCGCAACCAGGTCCTCGATCAAAGCAATGTTGAAATCTGGCTGGCGCAGGGACCTTACGAGCCGAACGCGGGCCTGATAGCCGGCGAAACAACCAACGACTCCACCGATCAGTCCCAGCCCAGCACCAACGAAAGCTGAATGTCCGCCACCGAGAGAAACGCATGCGCCCGTAAAGCCACCTGTCACGATGCGGCCGATAAGTCCTGGAGGAGCGGTGCGGTTCGGAGTATTCGGCAGCTTATCAAACATTACTTCTGAGATGGCTAACAGGCTCAGAATGATTACCGCAGGAAGCGAGCCGATGAGAGACAGTGGCCGCGCAAGTTTGAGCCAACCCAGGTGCACGGCCCATGCGACCGCGGCAGGAGGCGTAAGCGAACGCAACCCGGCGAAGAGTCCAATTAGAAATGCGAATAACAGCGTCATCTATTACCCCAACCTGTCATTGAAACCTACTCAGCGATCTCGATTATATCCAGTGATCACAAATAAGACGCTCGCGCAAGTCAAATCGATTGGTGACTAACGAAAACTTTTGCGCTAGGTTGCTGATCACTCAACTAATCAGAAAGAAGCGGGCCGACTTGTGCTTGAACCACAAAGCCGACCCTAGATCCTCAACCTTCCGAGAAAGGATAAGGACCATGGCACAACATGGTAGCGCATCACCGCGCAAACAAAAATCTCGCACACTCGACGCCAATCTAAAACGACGCGCTCGAAAACTCGCAACCGACAGTAGAGTCGATCCAAGAACACGCTCACTAATCCGATATGGATTGGAGATCAAAGACCAATACCTTGAGCAAATAGTGAATCGTGTTGAGGCTGGCAAATGAGCATCGACCACATCTGCCTAGATAGTGATTAAGTGCAGCCTCTGAGCAATGAGCTTTTTCTTCACTCCGGAGGAGTGAAATGTTTATAGACGCGGGACAGCATGATATTGTCTTCGCTCCGCTTGGAGCGAAATGTAGACGGTTCCGGACATCGCACTCTTAACGGAGTGCCGACTTCACAGCGACTCGTCGGCTATAAACATGTCACTCTACGGAGTGAAGAGCGACATCAAGAGAATGAGGTAAATGCTCTTCGCTAGCAACAATGCGACATTGGCGCCCTATGCTGTTGGAAACTAGTTGCCCATAAAAAAGGAGAATGAAAAGTGAAAACAATCATTTGCTTGAGTCTCTTCGCCGTCTGTGCCTTGCAGGCCACCCCAGCGAACACTACGGGATTCAATGACAACGCTGAACAAAACAGAGTCGCCACGAGTTTTAATCCGCCAATGCCGGATTTAATCGTCAGGGGAAATGAGTTCGAATTCGTCGGAAATAAAGTGGTGAATGTTTATGTTTCCAACAACGGTGATAAGCCATCAAGGCCCTGCGTTCTGGAGTTGACTGTTCGCAAAATCGGTAACAGCGCCGTGGGTCGAGTGAAGACGGCGAGAATCCCAGTGATACAACCGGGCAAGTTCGTGAAAATTCCGGTGGACGCGACGAGTATTCTGCCCAACGCTGTCAACCTCAAAGACACAACCTTTAAAGTGATTGCCGACTCAACCAACCTCAATGCCGAGTCCAACGAAGGCAATAATGAAAAATGGCACAACTTACAGCCGTAAGGGCTATCACCTGAAAGAAGTCTTATGTTAGATAGCGGTTGCTGAGAAGCGGGGCCACAGTTTGCAGACGACGCCTCGCTTCTTTCGCCTGCACCCGCCCCTTCCTTTGCTTCGGAGTTAGTGCTGAACAACTTCGCCTCCGCGATCATTCACTCAGCCGTGTTCCCGGAATATCCGGTCTGCGGCGTTGAGGAGACGATCAGGTTTCATCTGCGTCCGGAGCCCCACCCTGCGCGATTTCCTAATGGAAAGCTCCGACCGGTTCCAACTCACCGGCCTGGCCCTAATCGGTCTGAAAAACGAACAAAGCCGACGCCGAGCGCGACTCGCGCGACCTAAACTCCTCAAATAGCAAAAACAGATTAGGAATTTAGTAGCGCGCCAGGCGGCGGCCGAATTGTCCGAACGATCGCGAAAAGTGTGCAACCTTTTTTGCGGCCGCTACGTCTGCGAAGTGGTACCAATCTTCAATTCAAAATCTCTCCACCCAAAAACCGAAGCATCTGTCTGTTTCGTGAGTAATGAGGGGTGGCTCGCCGGTAGCGAAAGAATCGTCAATGGTGATTCGGTCCGGCTCGAAGGCATGTTGTTGCATACTACCGATGGCGGCAAACAATTGGGAACGCGTTCAACTTGGACCAAACGAGCCCTTCCTAACCGAAGTCCGTTTCGCAGATAAAGAGCATGGCTGGATTGTCGGACGCGATATTCTTTTCCGGACTGAGGACGGCGGCAATACATGGAAACGCGTTCTGAGTCTACCGCCACCAAAGGGCAGTAATGTCGCTTTGCGAACACACTCACCGGCTCCGCTTGTCCTAGTAAAACTACCTCCGTTTCTGACTGAACAGCCAGGGCAATAACTCCGGTTCAACGACAACCTTGGACCAAATTAAATGGCCCTCACCTTTGTACTCGGTGTACTTCGGTTTTCCACCTGCCTTCGTCAGTGCCATCACCATGTTTCGCGACCGCTCGACCTTTACGGATTGGTCCAGCTCACCGTGAAAAAGCCAAATTGGAATGTGCGCGATCCCTTTTGCCTTCGATTCGTCGCCGCCACCGCACCGGAACAGCAGCCGCAAACATCGTCGGCTGCATCGTTATGATCGCAAAGGTGCCAAAACCACCCATCGATTGCCCCAGCACATAGCGCCGATCAGTGTTTACGCTATACGAACTCTCGATCTCCTTGATCAGTTTCAACACTAAACTGAGATAACGAGTGGGAGTAATCGAGTCGTAGTCCACCCACCCTTCTCCAGGCGACTGCGGGATCAGGACGATCGAGGGATTGTTAGCCTGAGTCGAACGCGATACCAGCAGATCGACGATGTAGCCGTTGCCTCCTTCTATCTGTTTCAGGTTGTCGTCGCCGCGACCGCCACCGCCATGGAGATAAAGCACCAGCGGATACTTTTTCTGCTTATCATAATTCTCGGGTATGTAGAGCCGGTATGGCATGATTCGACCCTGCGAACCCTTGAAGATTTTGGCGACAAGAATGTCTTCACGTTTTTGTCCAACTGCAAGAGCCGCCAGGAACAGAATTAGCACGAGACAGAACAAGATTCCTTTACGGCAAACCATTGACCCACCGGACGACGTTTGAGCAATATATGCGCGCAATAAGTCTGGAGAGATCACACCCATGGAAACTCTCTTTGTGGTCCTGGCGATTATCCTTGTATTGGCGCTTGGGATATGGGACCTGACGATAAGATTCCGAATCATTAAACTAATCGTCAAGATTTGCCGAAAGACGCCGCTGCGCTCAATTTCCGGTAAACCTAAAGACGGCGCCTGGTGAGGAATGCAATCACGGCAACGAACAGGGCGGAGCCGATAATGGACCACACGATCGGAAAGCTGGTCGTGCCGATGCGTACCGGGAAGAGTTCCGGCAGACCCAACGATCGAGCTATCCACAGGCCGAGAACAGCACCGACAAACCCGAGCGCGATCGAAACGAGGCAACCACCGCGGGAGAAACCCGTAATCGCCTGTCCCAGTGCCCCGCAGATTCCTGCGACGATCAGCAAGATTAGAAGATCGAGTAATGTCATATGCAGTGGATTATAACTGACAGTGCTTGCTGCCCACTACTCAATCTGTCCACAGATTACGCAGATTTGTCTATATTAGCCTTTTCCTTCGATCATTAGTTCCGCCAATTCGGAACAGTTCAATCGTCCCATAAAGACCAAGCGCATCCCCTCTAATTGAACTACGCGTCTCACGATGAATCTCAACAATTATCTTCGCCGCTTCCACGCACGTTGAAAGCTCTAACAACTCTCCTCGCTTCGGCAGACTTACCTTGCGCCCGTAAGCGCTTGCCACAAAAAAGCACAAAAGGACAAAATTTTTAGTCAGGCCATTTGTGCCTTTTGTGCTTTTTCGTGGCTTCATATACTTTCGCTAGGCTGGGGGGTTGAACGTGGAGCACGTGGACGTCATCATCGTGGGCGCGGGGCTGTCGGGGATCGGCGGAGCCTGTCATCTCAAGACAGAATGCCCGCAGAAGAGCTTCGTCATACTCGAAGGGCGCGAGCAAATGGGCGGCACCTGGGATCTGTTCCGGTATCCGGGTGTTCGCTCCGACTCCGATATGTACACACTCGGCTATCGCTTCCGTCCGTGGCGCGATAACAAAGCGATGGCTGATGGTCCCGCGATCCTCAATTACATTCACGCAACCGCCAATGAGTTCGACGTAGACAAGACGATTCGCTATAACCATCGCGTACGGTGTGTCTCCTGGTCGTCGAAACACACTCGCTGGATAGTCGAAGCTGAAAGTGGACCAGATAAGAACCTGGTCCAACTCAGCGGCAACTTCGTCTATCTCTGCACCGGCTATTACGACTACGAAAGCGGTTACACGCCTGAGTGGTCTGGAGTTGAACGATTTCGCGGGAAGATTGTGCACCCGCAGCAGTGGCCGGAAGATCTCGACTATGCCGGTAAACGTATTGTCGTGATCGGCAGCGGGGCGACGGCAGTGACGCTTGTCCCTGCGATGGCCGAGCGTGCAGCTCACGTTACCATGCTGCAGCGTTCTCCGAGCTACATCGTCTCGCGTCCCGCAGAAGACAAGGTCGCGAAATGGTTCCGTCGACTTCTCCCGGACCGCACCGCATACACAGCCGCACGATGGAAGAATGTTCTTTCGGGTACGTTTTTTTACAACCTCGCGCGTAATAGACCAAGACTATTCCAGTGGATGGTGGCGAGAGGCGTGCGTCATGAGCTTGGTGAGAGATACGACTCGAAACATTTCACGCCGCCGTACAATCCGTGGGACCAGCGATTGTGTCTCGTTCCCGATGCCGATCTCTTCCGCAAGATGCGCGAGGGCCGCGTGTCTCTCGTGACAGATCATATCGAAACGTTTACCGAAGACGGACTCTTGCTTAAATCTGGTGAACACCTGGACGCCGACATCATCGTGACAGCAACTGGACTCGTGTTGAAATTGTTCAGCGGAATGCAGCTCGTAGTGGACGGCACGCCTGTGGAGATGCCGAAGACACTTGTCTACAAGGGGATGATGTTTAGCGACGTGCCGAATCTCGCGTTTGCCGTCGGGTACACGAATGCGTCATGGACTCTGAAGTGTGATCTGATCGCTCAGTATGTTTGCAGACTCCTCAAGCATATGGACCATCACGGATACAATGTCTGCACACCGCGCGTAAACGATCCGGATATCGAAGAGGTGCCAGTTATCGATTTCAACTCAGGATACGTCTTGCGTGCTCTCGACTCGCTCCCGCGTCAGGGATCAAAGACACCCTGGCGTCTGCATCAGAACTACGTGAAGGATCTGTCGATGATGCGGTATGGGCGTGTTGAAGACGGAACGATGGAGTTCAGGGCGGCTCCGGTTGTGAGCACCGTCGAAGCAGAGGCGGTGGCGAGTGACTGACCGCATGCAGCTTGCGGATCGAACCGCTCTCGTCACCGGTGCTGCAAACGGCATCGGGCGCGCGATTGCCGTCTCACTCGCACGTCGTGGCTGTAATCTCGCGCTCGTCGATATCGACGAAGATGGAATGGCAGGCACAGAGGAGCTGACGCGCGGACACAATATTCGGGTGTCGCGACACCGGCTCGATGTCGGCGATCGCGTGGCGGCCGCTCAGTTACCGGATGTCGTTGCCGCGGAGCACGGTGGCGTAGACGTACTCGTCAACAACGCCGGCGTTGCGGTTGGAGGCACGTTCGAGCAAGTCTCGGATGAAGATTTTGAGTGGCTCTTCGAGATCAACTTCTGGGGTGTGGTGCGCATGACGCGGGCGTTCCTGCCGCTTTTGCATGCGAGCAAAGACGCGCGTGTGGTGAATCTATCGAGCATATACGGCGTGATCGCTCCGCCGGAACAAACTGCGTATTCGGCGAGCAAGTTTGCGGTGCGTGGATTCTCGGAGGGGCTGCGTCACGAACTCGAAGGATCGGGGATCGGTGTGACTGTGGTCCATCCGGGTGGAATCAGGACGTCGATTGCAGAGAATGCACGCATTCCGGCCGGATTGAGTGAGGAGGAGATCGAACGACGGCGCAGGAAGTATCAAAAGTTGTTGCGGCTGCCTCCGGAAATCGCAGGCGAGACGATCGTGCGTGGCATCGAACGCCGTGAGCCACGCATACTCATCGGCTCAGACGCAAAAACCATATCGCTGATCTCGCGTCTCGTCCCTGTGTCGTACTGGAAGGTGCTAATGTTGCTGGCAGGTGACCGGTGGACGTAAGCTATCGATACTGAATTATGGATAAGATAAAAATCATCTTCGTAATCATTGCTGTAATCCTCGGCTCATTAGGACTCTTCGTTGCGATCGGTTTCATCTACAGTCTTCTTTTTTATGGTTTGATTCTCGCCGTTGTTTGTTTAGGCGGGTACGTCGCATTCCGGCTCTTCGCTAAGCCCGAAACCAAACAACTCCAGACACCTGATCCGCAGAAACAGATCGAGAAGGTCCAGCGCCTGCTGGATGAATACAAGAGAAAATAAGCAGGCTGGTTTCTCATAAAATCATTTGAACGTACTGTAGGGGTGGCCCTCCGTGGCCGCCCTACAGCACGTTCCGAGATTTTTAAATAAATTAACTCGCGAGGGCTTTTTCGGCTTTGCTGCGCACGAACGCATAGTTCAATTGGGGTAGCGAATTGAACTTCGCGGCTTTCGTGAATGAGGCTTTCGCGCTCGTTGTGTCGCCTTTGCCTTGATAAGCCTGGCCCAGCAGATAGAGTACGGCCGGATTTTGTTGATTTGCCTGGCCCAATTCGGAGATCGCGGTGTTGTAGCTCTTTTCTTCAAACGCAATCCGACCGCTGAGCTCATGCGCGAGTTTCACCTGGTTCGCATTCTTTGCTGCTTCCGCGCCTTTGCGGAAAGTATCGGTCTCGGTCTTCGCCACGGCCAGGTCCTTTTTCGCAATTGCTACGCGAGCCAGATTGTAATGATGAAAGAGAGCAGTGTTGTCCTTGACCTCTTTCGAGAGATTCGAATCGGTTGTTGTCTTCAATGCCTGTTCGTAAGCCTTCTGCGCTTCATCGGGCTTTCCCATCTCGAGCAGGATGTTGCCTTTCAACTGCAGATCGCCGGTCATCGCGGCTGAATCGCTATTCTTTTCTGCCACAGCGTACTGTTTCTGAAGTTCTGCAAGTCCCTGATCAAACTTGCCGCTATCGACAGCAACGACCGCCTGGCCCAGCAAAGCCGTGCGCCGCTCCGCGTCCGTTCGAGCCTTCTGACTCATTTTTTGCAATTCCGCTTGCGCGTCAGCGGCTTTGCCCTTGTAAGTTAACGCCGCAGCAATTCCGAAATGAGAGTTGACGAAGTTTTGATCGACTGAAAGCGCCTTGTTGTACTGCGTGATTGCCTCATCAAACCTTCCCATCTTCAAAAGCAACTCCGCATACGAATCATAAGGATTCGGATCGTTCGGGATCAGCTCGATGTATTTCTTGAAAGCGTTTTCGGCATCGCTGTAGTTCTCGTTTTGTCGATAGGCATAACCGAGAATGTTGAACGCGGTCGAATAGTCTGGCGCGAGTTCAGTTGCGCGCTTGTAGTGTGTGATCGCCTGCGCGAAATCCTGTTGGCCAAAGTAATAACCGCCGAGATTGAAGTGCGCGCGCTCGTCATTTGGATAAGCAGCGACGAGCTTGTCGAGAATCTCTTTCTGCTTGGTTGGGTTTGCGTTCGCGGCCGCTTCATTCGCCTGGATCAGCATGCGCTCTCCGTCCGATGCCTTGTCGGCGAGGGCGACTGCTTTCTTCAGGTGATCGAAAAACTCTTTAGCGGTCGGAGAAACGTTGGCGCGGTTGAGCTCAGCGAGCGCGAAATTTGAGTCAAGTGCGATTGCTTTATCGAAGTGCGCGATGGAATCCGTGATGCGAAGTTTTTCAGCCAGATCGCGTCCGGCCAAAAACTCTTTGCGAGCTTCTTCCGACGAAGTGGTAATAGCGATTTTGCCATTTGCCGCAGACGATGACGGCGTCGTGGCATTCGCTCTGTTCGGTTCGACCTGCTGACAGGCTGTAAAAGCCAGTGCACTAATCAGCAGGGCGATTGCAAAAGTTCCGTGAAGATAGGTGTGTCGCATTTAGCTGTGCTCCTTTAGACAGACGTATGCAGAACGCGGGGAGATCAGATGCGACTGGTATAGTAAGAGCGGAAAATTAAGCACGACCTGTCGCTTTCGTCAAGAGATTTGTGACGAAAGTAGCGGGTCAGTTTGACCAAATGAGTTGATCTTCACCAGTTGATCACAAACTCACGCACGAGGTTGATGCCGAACCCGGTCAGCAGTGTGGTAGTGCCACTGCGCAAGCCGTCTTTGTAACTGTAGCGATCCGGATACCAGGTTTCCCTCGCAACGACTGCGCCGGTGTAAACTCCGGCGAAACGCGGCACAGAGACAAAGCGATCGCCGTTCTTCTTGCGTGACGTCACATTCTGAATAAGTGCATCTTTAAGACGCGGAAAGAAACCTTCGCGCTTGCTGCGTTCGAAACCAGTATCGAGACCCATCGCTTCATCGAGGCCGTAGGTGACAGTCTGTTGAACCGCATTCTGGCCCAGGCTCGAGGCGTAGCGCTTACCGTAGCCTTTCATTCCCTGCCCCCATTCCTCGGGACTATCGCGCCATTGTGCGATACCCGCTGTCACTCCGGTCCGCACCAGTCGAAATGGGCCAATGGTGTTATTGAGATAGCGCTTGAAGCGCTCGCTTTCGGATGGAAAGACGTAAGTCTGCTTGGTCGCCTGATCACTCGATGCCTTATCGGTAGTCTGAGTCTTCGTGGCTTCCTGGCCATAACCCGAAACCGTCGCCGCGCCCGCCAACACCAACACCCCCATTATTCGACAAACAAGATTCATATTCGCTCCCCCAACGATTTGTATAGGTATCAATTTACACGATTGTTTCCACAAAAAGGCACGAAAAGCACAAACTCATTATCCGCGGCTCACGTACTTGATGCTTAGGTATGCCTTTGTGCTTTTTTGGTAGCTCCTTCAAGGTTTGTCTGTGACTTTTAGTTCTTTGACGGGGACGCCGTCGCTCCAGACGCCCATGAAGCGTTGTTGAGGCCTGTTGCCGAGAGCGTATTCACGGTTTTTGCCGTTGAAGGCGGCGTCTGTTAAGGCGTCGAAGAGTTTCCAGGTGCCGTAGAAATCCAGAGCGTTGACCAGCATCGTCTCAGGGCGAACGCGGCGCGAGATCTGTACGTCGCCAATGCCGGATGGACCTCCGCCCACGCCTTCACCATTGTCATAACTTTTATCCATCGCCGTTGGAGCGCGATGACTCGCCTGCAGGACCGGTGTTCCGTGCGAATCTGAAACTAGCAGGATGAAATCTTTGTTAGCAGCAGGAATGCGTGTCGATTCGTAATAGATCCGCTTTGCGTCAGTATCACGGACCAGTCCATCCTGATCTCCGGCGATAGCCAGTAGCAGCGTCTCGGGTGGTATCCTCTTCAAATCTGCGAGTGGAACACTAATCGGAGCTTCAGTGATCCCCGGCTCAACACACATCACCGCACGCACACGTGGCAACTTTGATTCAGCCGCCATTGCCGCCACATTTGCCGCCAGCAAACCGCCGAGTGAATGACCCACCGTTGCAAACTTATTTAAGTCGGGCATGACGTGTCCCTTCTCAGTTTGTAGACGAGCAACAGCATCTTTCACTGCGCTGATGGTATTTGGTGTGAAGTCTTTTATCGGCGTGAGCAAGTTGGACTGATACCGTGGATAGATCACGATGTTGCCGCGCTTTACAAGATGGTCCACCCAGGCGCCGTAGTACAGTGGATTCATGCCACCCCAACCGTGCAGAAAAACGATCACCGGCGCCGTGCGCGGCTTCGGCGAATCGGGTTCGAAGATCCAGTATTCCTCCCCGCCTTTGCCGTAGCGATTCCTGGTGACTGACGCATGCACATATTGCTTTCCGCCCGGTCCGGTTTGTGGCTGCGACGGTGGAGTGGCATTTTGCGATGAAACAATAGTCAGTGAGAAAAGTATGAGCGCGATACTAAGGACCGCCGGCACAAAAATCCTCCGAAACATACGTTTCCCTCTTCTAAAACGTGACTAAGCTCGAACGGCCCTCACCTCGAGATATTCAGCTTCCAGATCGGTCGTGCCGTCAGTCGCTCGATTGTGTGTGGTCCAAAGTTGTTCCAGATCCTTCCGCAAAGCCGCTTGCTTGTCTTCATCCAATACGCCAAACGCCTTTTGCGTGGGACCGTAATATTCTCGGAAGTGCTCAACGACTTCCGCGGGAGAAAAAGGAAAGACCCAACGGATGCTTTGAGGCTTTACCTCCACCTTTGAGATGCCCTCATTAAGCCGTTCGCGCACCTTTTCCTCGACGCCCCAGAGCACTGGCGACGCCATGCCCGGAGGCGGTGGAACGTGCGAAGCATTGATCTTGAACATCTGTCCGATAAATCCGGTCGGCGTCCAGTTTGCCATCGCGATGAGTCCGCCCGGGCGGCAGACTCGTTTCAGCTCAGCGGCTACGAGATCCGGACGAGGCGCAAACATCGCCCCAAACATCGTCATCACTACATCAAAACTGCCGTCAGCGTACGGCAACGCTTCAGCATCCCCTTCATCGAACTGCGCCTTCAACCCTTCGCGCTTTGCATTTTCGCGAGCCTGCTCAACGAGGTTCGGCGCGATATCCACTCCAGTGACATCGGCGCCCATCCGGGCAGCGGGCAGTGCCAGATTTCCTGTACCGCAGGCCACGTCGAGAACCTTCATTCCGGGTTTCAGGTCGAGACGCTTTACGAAATCTTCAGCCTGGTCCGCGTAAAATCTGGCAATCTCCCCGAAATCTCCGGCAATCCAAGTCGCTCGCAGACGCGTTTTTAAAGCCGCCAGTTCAGAAGTTGCTCCACTTTCCATCTCCTACCCCTTTTTTTGACGAAACTAGTCCCGATTCGGTCTTTATTCTATATAGATTGTGTCCCCTGATTGTCCCTCACTTTGGCACGGCTCATGCGATGGGGCTCGATGGTCGAGCATTTTGCGTAGCAAAAGAATTCACCCGCGCGCAAGAACGCCAGTAGCGAACAGGTTGATGTATGTTAACGCGTAATCAAGCTCTTCTTTGTACCTTGCTGATTTGTTTCGAGGCAAGCGCCGTTCTGGCCCAGAGTTCCAGCGCCGAATTTCAAAAAGCACTAAGCGAAAAGGCCGCCTTCGATGAAACGGATTTTGCAACGCTTCAATTGAATCAGGCGGTAGTGCGGTCGATCCCAACTTCCGACAAAGCCGAAATCGCAGTTTCGGGTCTCGTGAACATTCGCGCCGTTGCGGAGGAGTTTCTGCGGTCATACCGCGACAGCATGACGCGGAAAAGCAACACCGCGATTCTCGAAATTGGTGCCTTTGGACTGGAACCTTCGCCGGCCGATCTTGAAACACTCACACTCGAAACGCGCGACATCGAAGACCTGAAAGAATGTGTCGTCGGGGAGTGCCAGGTAAAACTTTCCGCGGCAATGATCGAACGTTTTCGTAAAGAGATCAATTGGGACGCGGCGGATTACGAAAGTAAAGTCACCAGCCTCTTCCGGCAAATGCTGTTTGAGTACGTCAAAGACTATCGCACGCGCGGCGAAGCGGCTTTGATCGAGTACAGCGACAAGCGAGATCAGGTAAGCCTTGCGGACGAACAACGAACGCTCAATGCGGCGCCAAGTTACGTCAACCAGTTCATTAACGGATCAAAAGCGGGTCTCGAACTACTTGAAGACGCGCTGGTGTGGTCCAAGATCAAGTTTGGACTGAAGCCGGTGATCGCCATCAATCACATCTTAATCTACAAGCGCAACAGTGACGTTGGACCACAGGTGCTCATTGCTTCAGAACAGATTTACGCAAATCATTATTTCAATGCGTCGCTGGCGCTAACTGCTTTTGTTCGTGTTCCGGATGCGCCGAATGGCGCTTATCTCGTTTATGAGAATCGTTCCCGTGCCGACGGTCTCGAAGGTCCGTTTGGTAAGCTCAAACGAGGCGTAGTTGAGAAAAAGGCGGTGGAAGGGTTGCGCTCGATTCTCGAGCACTCGAAAGCCAGGCTCGAAGGTTCAACTATCGCCGCGAGCACCGACGAACTCGCCTCATATCAATCAAATGGTTGGGGACAAAGACTCTTCGGCGGTGTCCGCCCACTGTTGTGGTTACTCGTACTCTCTGCACTCATAGCATTATTGGCACTGGGCAGGCGACGAACAGAGAGTTCCAGAACATCAAAGAGCAAAGCACTTAAACCGGAAAGCGCAAAGAGTTAATTAATTTCTACATCACGGAGGGAAGAAATGATAAAGAAACCGTTTATCGCCTGGCTCATCGCTGCTGTCATCACTGGAGGTCTGCTGTCGTATGTTGCGGCGCAACACACCGGTCATACTGTTGAGCTGAAGAACGCGCAGGGCGAGTCGATCGGCACTGCAACACTGTCGGCATCAGGCAAGGGTGTGAGAATCAAGCTGAATCTGAAGAATCTGCCACCGGGACAGCACGCAATCCATTTTCATCAGATGGCGAAATGCGAAGGTCCAGCGTTCGAATCGGCCGGCGCGCACTTCAATCCGGATAACAAAATGCACGGCCTGAAGAATCCAAAAGGTCCACACGCGGGTGACATGAATAATTTCACGGTCAGCCAAAAGGGGACGGCCAACGCAACCATCACAGATATGAGGGTGAACATGGGCGATGGTCCAAATTCGCTCTTCGCGAATGGCGGCACATCGCTGATCGTGCATGAGAAAGCGGATGATCAGAAGACCGATCCGTCGGGTAATTCGGGCGCTCGGATCGCGTGTGGAACGATCACTAAGTAGGCCACAGATAAACACGGATTGCTTGCGGATTAGGGTACAGGTGGCTGCGGAACGTAGTACCTAACGTCGCGTGCCTACAATCGCGCGGAGGGTGCGGAGGCGCGCGTCGAGGTCTTCGGGGGTTAGAGAGGCGTACTTTGCCGGGAGAAGACGCCGGCTGGAGCTTTCAAAAACAGCCAGCAATTCCATGTATTCCAACAACTCCACATCTCGACTCGGAAAATAATCGATCGCGGCATGCTGGAAATGGCCCGCAAGTACGGTCGCATCGCTGCCGCCCTCGCGCGCAGCTTCTTCATTTGCCAGCAACAACACCGCTTCAATATCCGCGTTGCTATAACCAATTAGCTTGCTGGAAAAACTCTCGCGGATCGTCGTCAGATCAACCTCAGTTTTGATCTTGTTCTTACGCAAAAGTGCCTTCGCAACCAGTTCCACCTCTTCCGCAGTCTGCACGTACAAAAACGGAATCTTGCGATCGAGACGTCCCGCGCGTTTCAGATCGACGTCGAGCTTGTCCGGACGGTTGGTCATCACCAGAAACAGGATGCGCCCGCGATTTGACGTGTCAGACATAAACTCTTTGATACGAGCAATCACGCGCGACGAAGTGCCGCCGTCGCCCTCGCCATCCGTGTTACCGAACGCGCGATCGCCTTCGTCGATGATCACGACAACCTGACCGATCGCACGGATCACGTTGAGGATCTTTTCGAGATTGCCTTCAGTCGCGCCTACCCACTTCGACCGGAAGTTCTTCAACTTGATCGTCGTCAGGCCACATTCTTTCGCGAATGCTTCCGCAACGAACGTCTTGCCTGTGCCCATTGGACCAGTAAAAAGAATACCCATCGGCACTCGGCTGGTGCGGCCCTCACGAATGCTATCAGCAATGACCATCAAGTCTTTCTTCACTTCATCCATGCCGCCGACAACGTCAAAGCCGTGCGCAGGTTCGACGAATTCAACCAGGCCGAAACACTCGCGCTCCAGAATCTCACGCTTTCTTTTTGCGATCAGGCGATCAGTCTCTTTGCGTGCGCGTTCAATTGGACTCGGCAGCGACGTATCAGGCGCGGGCATGGCAGCCTTCGGCGCGACAAGTTCCTTTACCTCTTCGCGGCTGAGATTTGACGTTAATGCCGCAAGTTTGTGTGCGCGGCCGGCTGCATCTGCGCCGCCACCGAGTAGTCCGGCAATAAAAGCCTCTCGATCCGCCTGTTCCTCTTCAACTGCCGGCTGTGGCGTTAAGATCGACGCGATCTGAATCGACTTCAAACCGGCCGTAATTCCCGCATAACGTTCAGCATCTTTCTCGGTCAAACGATTGTCGGCAATTCGGACCGCTTGCCGGCGCGTGTCGAGATCAGGCATCGGCACTTCAACCACTGCAACCTTAGGATTGGAGATCAACTTCGGGGCGAGCTCCGTCAGATTCTCTGAAATCAGCAACACAACGTTATCGCCACGTTCAATCTCCGGCAGCGCGGACCAGCGATGCAGCGTCACAATCGCTGCACGATCCGCTTCACCCTGAAAATTCGGATCGCCGGCGGGCGCGATCGCCTCGGCGTATTCCATGATCACAGCGGTCTTTGTCGAACCTATGAGTAGACGTTCAAACGCGGAAAAGATGCGGTCCTTCTCACTGGCCAGCAGCAGATCGTCAATCGCAGTCTCATTCTTCGCATGCTTTGTGAAACGAGCACCGGTCGCGACGTTGTAAACGGCAATCGTCTCTTTCGAATCTTTGAGCAAAACGTCCGTGAGAAATTCGGTGAGCGCCATCATCTTGCCGGCGTGAAGCACGACGTCGTAAACGTTCCCATGCAACACAAACATCGACGCCTCGCCGCGCAAATAACGACGCCGCAAGTCTTCGGCCCAGGCAGGAAGCAGGCGTGCTTCACTCATACATCAAGATCCTTTAATCCCATCGGATTTAAAAATCGTTCGGTGTCGGCAGCAGTCTGTTTGATCGATTCGACGCCATCAAGCAATTCATCCAGTTGCCCGGTTAACTCCTGCGGCGATTGCATGGTAACGATCTGATCTGCAATCAGCTGAAAAGAGTTCTCGATGAGATCAAGCTGACCACGCGCCATCCTCAAGTAATGATGAATCTCCTTCATCTTTTCGAACCGCTTCATGATCACGGCGAGATTCCTGGCGGCGATCTCTGTTTCCGAAGTCCGGTTCCCTTCAGTTCGCGCGACTTGTTCCCAGCGCCGACGATCTCTTTCCAATTCACTAAGATCGATCGAGTCGAGATAAGCATCGTAACGGCTGCACGTGTTCGCCATCTCGATAAATGCTTCGACGAGTCGATCTGTCTTCGTCAGTTCCGTACGTAGAAGTTCACCCGTGAACGACGGATTCTGGGCGGCCAGCGCGTTGATCTCCTTCTGGCGTTCGAGAAGTGATATCACCCGTTCACGATCGGCCTCATCGAGATTCTTCAGACGTTCAGCGCGTGCGGCCGCTACCTGGGCCTGTTCCTCCTGATCGAACGCCGGATCCCAGAGCCACTCCTGTAGCTTTTTCGATCCCGGCGCGTTTACCACCCAGAGTACTTCAAGGCCTACCGTAACGATTGCGAGCAGCGGATTGACCGTGAGTGCTGAAGCCAGTAGGCCGCCGGCGAGTAACGACAGATTGTATGGATTGGCAAAAGCAGCTTTAAGGTACGAGCGCTTCTCGTGAATTTTCTGTCTGATGAACGCCTGCGTGGCAGCCAGCGTGTCGTCACGCAAAGGCGTCACGTTAACCGGCACACCGTCTTTCCGCATCGCGGTTTTCGGCTTCTCAGGCGATCCCATTATCGGCGTAATCTGTGAAATCTGTGGATTTTAACCCCGGCCTGGCGCATAAATCAGATCGAGTAATTGCTTTTCGACTGCACGAAACTCCGGTGCTGATTTTAGCGCAATGTCGCGCACAGGGAATGCCGGGACGTCCACCTGATGCAGAATTCGCGCTGGACGCTGCGATAACACGTAGATTGTGTCGCCCAGGTAAACGGCTTCGGAAACGTCGTGCGTCACAAACAGGATCGTATTGTTTTCCGCACGCGAAACGTCAAGCAGCAGGCTCTGCATTCCCCAACGTGTTTGCGGATCGAGAGCTCCGAACGGTTCGTCCATCAAAACTACGCGTGGATTATTCACCAGCGTTCGCGCAATCGCTACGCGTTGTTTCATGCCACCGGAAAGATCCTTCGGATAACGATCGGCAAAATCAGCCAGACCCACCTGCTTCAAGATCGATTCAGAGATCTTCCGTCGCTCTGATTTCTTCATGCCCTGGAGTTTCAAACCATACTCGACATTTTCCCGCACCGTCAGCCAACCGAAAGACGTGTAAGCCTGAAAGACCATGCCGCGATCGCGGCCCACGTCGGTTACCAGTTTGCCGTCAACAAGCACTTCGCCTTTTGTTGGCGGCAAAAGTCCCGCAACGGCCTTCAGAATCGTCGACTTGCCGCAACCGGATGGTCCAAGAAAGACGACAATCTCACCGGAATCAGGTTTGTCATAAACATCGAACGAAACATCACGCACGGCCTCAGTGCGATTCCCCTTACGATCGATGTAAGTCACGCTCAGATCAGAAACACGTAACTTCGGTGGCGTACCGCTTTGATCCGGACGATATGTGACGTGCTGGATCTTTGGCATCCCGACGTCGACAGCAATCGTGCCGGGCTCACCTGATTGTGGAAGCGTTGCTGGGGTTTCTGGTTCGGCCATTATCGATAATTTCAGGAGGCTTCGCGCCAACGGAAGAGCAAGCTGGACATGAGACGAATGAGAAAGTCAGTCAAAAGTCCTATACCGCCGATAACCAGCAATCCTGCAAAGGACCACGACGCTTGCTGATGCGTACGTGCGAGTTCGACCATGTAACCAAGACCGTGTTCCGGATTCACGGCTTCGGCGAGAATCACGTAAGTCCAGGCGATCGCGTTCATCACTCGAAAGCTGTCGAAGATTTCCGGCAATGCAGCGGGAACAAGAACCGTTCTGATCACCTGAAACTTCGACGCACCAAGCGTCAACGCCGTTTGGACCAACTCCTCTGGAACTAACCTGATGGACGACACAACCACCGGCAAGAGATAGACAAACACGCCAAGAAACAGAAAGGCAATTTTCTGTTTCTCATAAATGCCGAACCAAAGAATCAGCAGTGGAATAAACGCCGAGATCGGCATGTAACGCAAAGGAGCCACGATCGGTTCGAAGAAACGATTGATGGGATCGAATGCGCCCATCAAAACCCCAAGCGGCAAGGCAAGCGCAGATGCAAGCAGGAAAGCGATCGCGATGCGACGAGTGGAAATGAGGATCGCTGCTGTCAGGTCGTAATGGATGAAGAGCTGCAACGTGCCGCGTACTACTTCGGTCGGGTTCGGTAAAAATCCCGGATCGACAAATCCGCCATAGGTCAGCGCGCACCAGGCGCCAAGAACAAGCACCGGCGCAACCAAGCCCAGGAACAACGCGGTCCGTTTCGCCAACGGCGCGCGAATTGAGAATAGCGTGCTTTTTGAGGCCATTCTGTCGTGGGTTAGTGCTTGGTGCTTTGATCTTTGTTCTTTGCGAGTACGGTACTGACAAAGAACCAGGTACAAAGCACCAAGCGCGAACGAAACTATTGAGTTGCCAGGATCACCTTGATATCCGTGCGACGATTCTGTTGCCGCCCAGCCTCAGTGGTGTTCTCAGCAACTGGGTTGCTCGAACCGCGCCCGATGGTTTGGAAACGCGTCGGCGGAATGTTTGGAAAGTTCTTGACAATGTAGTTCTTGACTGACAGCGCTCGCCTTTCTGAAAGCGTCAGGTTGCCGGTAGCAGAGCCAGTGCTGTCAGTGTTGCCTTCGACGCGGAGGACTGTGCTACCGAAGGAGGTCATCGTCTCGCCGAGTTTATCAAGCAACAGATAAGAACCGGGCATGATCTCATCCGACCCAGGGGTAAATTGAATCTGGATCTGCTGGTGCAGAATCGGCACATCCTTATCGGACGGCGCCTTCGCTACCACCGGGGCCTCTTCAACTTTCTGACCGGGAAAATTCGCTGCGACGGCCTGCAGGAACCGTGTGTCGGCCCATCCTTTTGCGTCTACAGCAACGCTGACCAGACCCTTCTTGCGCCAGATGACAAACGCCGTATCAAAGAGTGTTTCGTAGTGTGCTTTGGGACCAGTCAACCCATAAAACTGCGCGTTGTCCGCGTATGGCGTCAGTTTCAGACCCGACAGCATGCCTGACACCGTGTCGGTGTCGAGCTTGAGTGCTTGTCCAACAACCGCATAGGAACCGTTGGGGTTGTTCTTGATCATTTCGATACCCTCCAGCCAACCGCGCACGAAGTCGCGAATTGTTTCCGGAGCCTGATCGATCACGTCCTGACGCGCAATGAGGGTATCCGCAATGATGTTGGTCGCAGCTTGTGTTGAAACAAGCACGTGCGCTTCGGAGCCGCGTGCAGCCACCGCGCCTGAAAGATCCGGTTCCCAGGTAACGGCAGCATCAACCTGCTTGGCTTTGAAAGCTGCGGCGGCCAGTGCTGCGTCTTGCGTGAATAAGACGTTCTTCTCTACGTCGGCGCGCTCTTGCGGCGATAGACCAGATTGCGACAACAGATAGAGCAGTAAAAAGTGCGACGGCGTAAACTGCGTACACGCGATCTTGTGCCCTTTCAAATCTTCGACTGACTTGATCGAGGAAAGCGCGGCAATGCCGTCACCACCGCGCGACCAGTCCTGCATGATGATCGACTTTGCCTGCTGCCGATTCTCCGCCAGAACCGATGCTTCGCGCGCCCAGTTATCCACCGTGTTCCACATGACGTCGACCTGGCCATTACGGAAAGCCGCAAGCTTTGCTGACGGATCTTCAAGCAGCACAAACTTGACGTCCATACCGTACTTCGACTTGTACTGCGAACCTCCGTTCGGATCCATACCGTTGTTAAAGACGATGCCCGGGGCGTGTCCGGCCCAGGTGTTTATTCCCACCACCAACGGTCTGCTCAACCGGCCAGTGCCGATCGCAACACCACTAACACCCGTCGAGCCCACATTCCGGCCGGGATCGCCAGGCGCACTGTTGAGCTTGTCGAAATCACCTTTGGAATCTTCGCCGGAAGCCTTGCTGCCGCCAGCCCAGCGCTTTATCGCGTCACCTTTGTAGTACCAGGTGGAAAAAGCGATAACAAAGAACACCACTGCAGCTATAAAGGCCTTTGCCAAGGGAGTCAGTCTCATCTGTCACCTCACATCGTCTTATTCGTCTGCGCTTGTTGTGCTGCTTTCTTAGCTTTCAGTTCGGCGAGCTGTTGTTTGGCCTGAACTTCCCCGGTCTGATTGCGGAGCGCAGCCAGACGCGAGTCAAGCGAGGATTCGGAAAGCTCTTTCCCGAGATTCGCTTCTGCAATCGTAGTCTTGATGTGCTGTCGGACGTTGTCGAGCGCCTTCACTTCAGCGTCAACTGAAAGACCATCAAGTTGCTCTTGCACCTTGATGCGCGCCTGCGCCGACTGCATCTTGGCTAGCATTGAGTCGCGTTCACTCTGCAGTTTTCTGATTTCGGATTGCACACCGAGCAAAGAGCCCTTGGCCGAGTCGGCATCGGAACGCGCCTGTTCCATCTCGGTCTTGAGTTCGCCGACGTCGACAGCCAGTTGGTTCTTCTTCTGAATCAGTATGACGGCAAGGTCGTCCTGGTTCATGGACACCGCAGTATCGAGTTCAGCTTCTGTTTGGGCCAGCTCAGTCGTGGCGCGTTTGTAACGTTCGTCGAGCTCTTCGCGCCGGCGGATGATTCCGGCCGTGGCGGTCTTTAGTTTCGAATACTTCGCCACCATCGAATTGATCGCGTTCTCATAAGCGATCTCCGGATGTTCCTTTTCGATGTCTGAAATCCACAGCGATAGGAAACCTTTCCAGAGGTTAGCCAACCGTTTCCACATAGGGAGTGGTTCCTTTCTTTAACTAACCGGCTTTAACTCGCCGGAGGGCCAGAGGCGGCCGGGTCTGAAGGATCATGGAGCTTCGGCGATGCCTTAACAACTTTCGCAACTGTGTCCTGACCGAAAAACTCCAGCACTTGCTGAATCTCGAGCTTTTTATCGTTGCATACTTTTATTAAGGTCTGCTGTTCATCGACGCTCTGCTGCATGATAGCGCGGATGTTTTGAACCTCCTGTTCATACTGCTTGATGCGTGCGTCGGATTCCTGGATGAGCTTTTCGTTGTCGGCAGCGCCGTTGCGGATGTAACCATCGAGAGCCTGAATCTCTTCGACTGTCGCTTCAATGATTTTTTCAATTGGCACGCCGAACGCCTTGAGTGAAGCCTCGACGATCTGCTTCTTCACCGCCGCGTCCGTGCCGGCAGGCAAGCTGCGCAGGAGATCTGTCGTTCTGGCGACACGCTGTTGCTCGTCCTGATCTACACCGGCGGCTGTGAAAACCGCGGGAAAATCGACCTGACCGCCGGTGGGAGGTGGCGGTGATGTCTGGAAAACAGACTGGGTCGGCGATGGAGTTGTGTAGCTTTCCAAGTTTGCGGGTAAGGGCTGATCGGGAACGTCTCCGAAGTCAGTTGCCGCAGGGGCTGCCGGCTCGTCACGCTCGATAAACCAGCCGGCGACAGTTGACCCCCATCCCTTTTTATCGCTCATAAAAGCCGTCCTCCGGGGCTTCCCGAGGTGCAAAACCGCGACAGCTTATCAAATCCCGAGACAGGATTTACAGGATTTCTCAGGATTCACAAGATTTCATCCTGCAAATCCTGAGAAATCCTGTAAATCCTGTCCACCTTATCTCGGAAATCAGGATTGCAAAATTTACTAGTTAACCTTAATCTATGCACGAATCCGCAAACCTCTTCCCAATTATTTTCATCTGTAAGTCCGTACTCCCCCAAGCACTATGTCATGCTACGTGCCAAGTACAACCTGAACGGTCATCTCTCCTTAAAGGGAGCTACGAAAATGAGAGTATTCTGTCCCGAACACAAAAAAGGATTTTCGCCCCTCGACAAAGTCCCATTAAGTGTGAGAACCGCGGTCACCTTCTTGGCGAGATCGATTTCGAGGGCCAGGCGGCTTCGCCAGTCGATTTACAATGGCAATATTGCTGTAACTGTGAGCACTTCTGCCCGGTCGACTTCGATCAATACGGCTTGCAGCGCTGTCCTGTTTGCACGCGCAGCAGCTCACTCGTTTATCTGTGCGACCGGTGTTATTTAATCAGCTTCGAGTCAAACACGCCGCTGCAGACGAAAAACTTTACGCTTACAAACGACGGAGTGCCACAGCCCTCATGCCCCGGCTGTTTGAGGTCAGCTTCAGCGGATTTACACGAACACACTTGCGATGCGGTTAACGTGTCGTTCGTCACGGGCCTGAGCACTTGCCCGATTTGTGACGAACGTTTGGACATCGCACCAGCCTTCCCTTCCCTCGTCGCGAGCTATCTGAAACGAACAAAGGCGGCGAACAAAATAAATGTCACTTTCGATTACGAAACGGCTTCGTTCGTACCGGTGGAGGACGGCGAGTTTGTGGTCGTCACGAATCTGACTCAGGCATTTGTGTTACCCCGAGCCCCGAAGTTTTCCAGCAAGCGTGACTTCTACGAGTTCTATCAGGATTACTACCATTGTCCCAATCCGGATGCAGGCGACGTGCAGATCATTCAGCCCGCGTTTGTATCGGATTCCGGTAATGGCTGGACACTCTCAGCAACCGGAATTCTCGAAGTGATCAAGCCGCAACCGAAGAAGACTGTTGCGCCGCCGCCGGTTATCCAGCCACCAATAGTCATACACGAAGAAGAGATCGCAGAGCCGGAACCCGTCGTAACTGCCAAGAAGCAGGAGACGGGTGTCAGGCCGTGTCATCAGTGTGGTTCGATGATTGAGGAGAAGTACGCGTTCTGCTGGAAATGCGGTCACGCTTTGGAAGGCGAGCGCAAGCCACGGAAAATATTTTCGTCAGCAATCGATTTAGACGATGAGATGACGGTGCAACATGAAGCGCGGCCGCTGAGTTCGTCTATGCTGCCATGGACCACAAGTAAGACTACGGACCATCCATCCTCGAGCCGCGGATCGGTTCTGAAGTTGCTTGCGATTGGCGCGGTCGCGTTCCTGCTGGTATCGCTTGGTCTCTTCGGTCTCCTGCGTTCAGACACGCAAACAGCTGCAGCAACAACCGCGCCTCCAGTTGCTCAGACCAGTCAACCGCAATCGAGTGCGCCGGTCACTACGGAGCTCTGGCGTTCTGCACCCGGGCAAACGGCTACTCAACAAGTCGCAGCTAATCCAGAGGAAGAGTTGAAGAAGCTCCGCGAAAAGAGCTTGTCTGCCAAACCTTCTGAACGTTCGAAAGTCTTTCAAGCATTCGTGAAGGTTGAGAAACAATATCCGCGGGATTACAGGTTTCCGTACGAGCGTGCGAAGTTGGAGGTGAAAGGATCGCGAAGATCCGAGGCCTTCAAGACCTTGAACGTCGCAGCGGAGAAAGCGATTCACACGGGCAAAGCCAACGAGATGTTGAATGGGTTAGAGGAAGATAAGTCAGGAGACTTCAGCAAACTCTCACAGGGACGTTTCGAGTGGAGCCGCCTCGTGGCCGCCCTGAAACGCAAAGACACAAGCCTTCTCAGCGAATAAAGCCAGCCACGGATAACACGGATCAATCCGTGTAATCCGTGGCTGAATTGTCTTAATGGCCGCGCTCGATTAGTTTCGAGAAGCGGCTCATCTTCCCATCCTTCGTTTTCTCCTGATAAAGAAAAGCCAGATTGTTCTCATCGAAGCCGACGAAGAACTCATCCCAGCTAATCGCTTCCAGGGTGTCGCCACCCGAGTAGCCCGGATAGTCGATCCGCAACAGGCCGGGACTGTCTTCGCGTTCCGTCTCCTTAACTCGGGCCGGATGTCCTCCTCTTTCTTCTACCCAACGACGAATCTCGTCGTGATTAGTCGTGACTTTTGATTCAGCTGATGCAGTAGCCATATTCGCCCTCCTTTGTCTTGAACTCTATCGGCGTTCAAACGAAGAATGCAGGGGGCGTAAGGGAGGGAACTTGCGGGGAAGACGCTGCGATAGAAACGCTATGGTCTGGAATTCGTGTTCGTTCTTTGTGTCAACACGATTACAGAAATTTGATGGGCCGGCATTTCAAATACGCCTTCGGCGTTCTTAAACCGATGCGTCGAGGACTTCTCTTACCTTGGAAACGAGGTCGTGATGGGAAAATGGCTTATGAATAAAATTGGTCGGCCCAATCTCTTCTGTGTAACCAGACATGAAGAGGACTTTTATGTCCGGACGAATGGAACTCAAACGACGGCTCAATTCCACGCCGCCCATTTCCGGCATGATGACATCACTCAGCAGTAGTTGAATCGGACCTGTGTGCTGCTCGCAAATTCTGAGAGCGGCGCCACCGTTCGCAGCATCCAGCACCGAATACCCGTGTAGTTTAAGAATCTGTTTCGCCAGATGTCGTACAATGTCTTCATCTTCAACTACCAGAACAGTCTCCGAACCTTCGATCTCCTGCGCTGGAGGTTCCTGTTTGCAAGTATCGTTCTCGTCCGGGTTCACCTGCGGCAAGTAGACTTTGAATCTCGAGCCTTTCTGCTCTTCGCTCTCGACGCTGAGGGAACCGTTAAACTGTTGCACGATACCGTAAACCATTGAGAGACCAAGACCGGTGCCGCGTCCTTTCCCTTTCGTCGTGAAAAATGGTTCGAAGATATGCGCCTGCGTTTCCTGACTCATACCGATACCGTTGTCACTCACTGCAAGCATCACGTGCGGTCCGGAGTTGGCAACTGTTTCCGCATTCGTATTTTCGAGATTGACGTTCGCTGTTTTGATCAACAACTTGCCGCCATCGGGCATTGCATCACGAGCATTGACCGCGAGGTTCATTAACACCTGTTCCAGCTGTCCCGCATCTACTCTGACGCTTCCAAGTGAGGCCGCCAACTCTGTTCGGAGTTCGATGTTCTCTCCGATTATTCGTCGCAACATCTTCTCAACGTCGGCAACGATCGAGTTCAAATCCAGCACGCGCGGTTCAACTGCCTGCTTGCGGCTAAAAGCCAGCAACTGTCGCGTTAACGAAGCTGCTCGATTGCCTGCCTTCTTAATCTCCTCAAGATTCTTTGTCAGCGGATCTTCTGAGCTTATACGTCTCAGTGCCAGCTCACTGTAACCATTGATCGCGGTCAACAAGTTGTTGAAATCATGCGCCACACCACCAGCAAGCTGACCAATCGCTTCCATCTTTTGCGACTGTCGCAACTGCTCTTCAGTTTGAAGCCGCATACGCTGCTCGTCGAGTTCGCGACGAACCTTTTCCAGACGTTGGCGGCGCGCGTGTAGTGCGCGATTTAGTACTGGATTAACGCAATTCAGACGAAACGGTTTGAGCAGATAGTCGAAGGCGCCGATTTTCATGGCCTCGACCGCTGATTGAATCGTCCCCTGGCCCGTCATCAAGATGCAGACAAGATTGCGATCGACTTGCAGTGCCGCATGTAGAAGTTCGAGCCCGTCCATTTCGGGCATCATGAGATCGCTGAGAAGAATGTCGTAGCTTTCGTGATGCAGGCACTCGAGCCCCTCGATCGCAGAAGTTAAACCTGTAACTTCGTAGTGTTGTTCAGTGAGCACATCGACGAGGACGTTCATCAGTTCCACGTCATCTTCGATGAGCAGAATCTTACCGATGCAGTTTTTGGCTCCTTGTTTACGATGCTTTGCTATTTCGTCTTCGAGTTTCATGGGGTAAATGAATGGGAGTTGGGGGTAGTAAGCTTTATCTTGAAGCAGGTGCCGCAGTCTGGCTCACTCGCGACTTCGATCGTGCCGCGATGTTCTTCAACAGTGCGACGGCAAATGGCCAATCCGAGGCCTGTGCCTTTGCCTTCGGCTTTGGTGGTGAAGAATGGTTCCCAAACTCGCTTGAGGTTGTGAGGAGCGCCAGCGTGAGATTTGTGAAGACTTCCTCGATGAGTTGATCATCGATAGCGCATGATTTTGCTGAGTCATCAAAGACACCGAAAGGAATTCGTGGGAAGTGTAGGGCGAGCTGTGGAGTCACAGAAACTTCCAACCGCGGTCCTGCAAGATTTGTACCGTCGTCAATTGCCTTATTTCGAGATGGCGGCCGGGCAAGGCGCCACAGGCGGAGTGAAGGCGCGGGGAGTTCTGGTGAGGTTTTCTCCCGCAACGGCGCCACGTCGCAACGTCGCGGTTTTCGTTGCGCCTTTGCGCCTTTGGCGGGGAAACTGCTATTGATTACAGGTTCCAACTAAGACTATGAAGGCTGTTACTTCCATCACCGGATGAAATACTTAATAGCATTGTGCGTCATTGCTTTTACCCTACCCATCAGTACAGCGCAGCAAGTGGTCCGCATCACAGAACCTTCGGCGATTAATCCCGCTGAAGTGTCGATTGCGATCAATCCAAAAAATCCCGACAACATGATCGCCGCCTCGTTTCAAACGGGACGTCCGCCGAAGCCACGCGCCGGAAGTTATCATTACGTCACTTTCGACGGTGGCAAAACCTGGAAAACAGTTCCCACACCGGATCCAAAAAATCTGGTACAGGGCGACGATGTAGTTGCGTTCAGTAATGACGGTGTTGCTTATCACGCTCATCTGTCGTTCGACGGTATTCGTCTCGCGAGACCACCTCGGGCAGAAAACGGGATGATCGTGAACGTTTCGAAGGATGGTGGTAACTCCTGGAGCGATGGAACTGCCGCCATCAATCACGTCAACACAGTGATCCCATTCGAAGACAAACCTGGTTTAGTAGTCGACAGGGCGCCCGCATCGCGCGCGAAAGGTAACCTCTATCTCGCTTGGACCAGGTTTGACGTTTACGGCAGCGCGAGTCCGGAACATCGTTCGCAGATCTATTTTACCCGTTCGACGGATCAGGGACAGACATTCTCGATGCCTTTCCGCATCTCAGACACTGGTGGAGATTGCGTCGATAGTGATAACACAGTGGAAGGAGCTGTGCCTGCGGTTGGTCCAAACGGCGAAGTCTACGTGGTGTGGGCCGGACCGCTCGGCCTGGTGCTGGACAAATCGCTCGACGGCGGGTTGACCTTCGGTAAAGACAAAGTCATCGGCGACATTCCGGGCGGTTGGGATTTTTCGGTGGAAGGACTCGATCGCGCCAACGGCATGCCTGTGACCGGCGTCGATCTGAGCAATGGACCAAACAAAGGAACGCTCTACGTTAATTGGATTGATGCGCGCAATGGCGATCCGGACGTGTTTGTTATGTCGTCGAGAGATGGCGGAGCGACGTGGTCTGCGCCTGTCAGGGTAAACGATGATCCTGTCAAAAATGGAAAAGCGCAGTTTTTTACGTGGATGGCGATCGATCCAGCGGATGGATCGATCAACATTATCTTTTACGATCGACGTGACGGGACGGGTACCCAGACGCGACTAACACTCGCGCGCAGTGTCGATGGTGGTAAGACTTTTGTGAATCACAAGGTAGATCTGCCGGCGTTCAACGCGAATTCACGAATATTTTTCGGCGACTACAGCAGTGTCTCAGCGTACGAGGGGCGAGTGGTGCCGGCGTTCATGCATTTTGTGAATGATGGAAGTCTGGCGATCTCCGTGGCGCTATTTCGTTTTAAACCCGGCACACAGGAGTTATTGTAGGGGGCGGCACTCCGTGGCCGCCCCTTCGCAGCAACCGATCACCATCGAAAGAACCGCTGCCTCTCAGAGCGTCACAAACCTCATTCAGAAATCTTGAATGCCCAACCAGGGGCGGCCACGGAGTGCCGCCCCTACAAAAATTACCCAAGGGCATCAATGCGACTGCGCTCAATCGCGCGCTGTGCGAGATCGCCGCAAGCTTTCACCAACTCACCGAGTCCCGCGAACCTCGGATCTCTGGTCAACCCCTTCTGATATCGAAAGTAAATCTGCTGCACGATGACAGCGATCTTCAGCAATCCGTAGGCGAAATAAAAGACCGGCTCATCAATGCGACGACCTGTGCGCCTGGTGTATCGGTCCAGCAATTCATTACGTGTAAAGCTACCCGGAAGCATCGTTAGCCCAAACCCATATCGCTGCCACTCTTCCGGATCGTTGGTTTCCACCCAGTAACCAAGACTAGTCCCAAAATCCATCAAAGGATCACCAATCGTAGCCATTTCCCAATCGAGCACAGCGATCGCACTCCCCAGATCGTCCGGAGAAAGCACTAGATTGTCGTACTTGTAATCGTTGTGGATTAGTCCCGGTCGCTCGGAATCCGCCGGTAGATTCGCTTGCAACCAGCCGGCTAGCTTTTCAATTGAGGGAACATCATCGGTGCGAGAGTTGAAGTAACGCCTGGTCCAACCTTCGATCTGGCGCTGGACGTAGCCTTGTGGCGACCCAAGACCCCTCAGGCCGGCAGCTTCGTAGTCAAGCTCATGAATCTCGGCGAGCGTTTCGATAAACGTCTCTGAAAGACGGTGCATCAATGCCGGCGCCAGATCCATTCCCTGCGGACGTTGCGCGCGCAGGATGATTCCCTTCACACGCTCCATCACGTAAAACGGTGCGCCTAGAATCGAGTCATCGTCGCAGAACAGCAACGGTCGCGGCACCTTTTTGTAAACCGGATACAAATGCGAAAGAATGCGATATTCACGACTCATGTCGTGCGCCGTTTTTATCTTTGCGCCAACGGGAGGACGACGCAGGACTAGTTCGCGATCGCCTGAGCAAAGTAAATAGGTGAGATTGGAAAATCCAGCGGGAAATTGTTCGACGATCAGCGGTTCCGTGATATCCGGAAAATGTGCATTGAGATACTTAAAAAGAGGTTCTGTCGGGAGTTCCTCACCCGAACGGACTGAAGACGAGCGATCAATGGTAGACATGATTTACAAATCCTGTCTCCCATATTTCTTCAGCTCAGCTCGCGCGACAACCATCTTGTGTACTTCATCTGGTCCATCATAGATCCTTGCGGCCCGTTCGTGACGGTACCAGTAAGACAAAAGCGTTGCGTCAGTCAGCCCCAGCGCACCATGCACCTGAATCGCGCGATCAAGAACTTTCTGCAGAATCCCAGCCACGAAAAATTTGATAAGCGAAATATCAGCTCGCACCGAAGCCGCACCTTGCCGGTCGATCGCGCGAGCCGTTTGCAAGACAAGTAATCGCGCCGCATTGATCTCAGCGCGGCTCTCCGCAATCCATTCCTGTACGTTCTCTCGACTTCCCAGCAACACACCGGGCGACAACTCTCGGCGCGCCGCGTAGCTGCACATCAGATCAAACGCACGCTCACAGATGCCGATCCAGCGCATGCAATGATGAATTCTGCCTGGTCCAAGTCGTTCCTGTGCGATCGTAAACCCTTCGCCCTCTTCGCCAAGCAGGTTGGTTTGCGGTACACGACAGTTTTCGTATCTCACTTCCGCATGACTGGCATAGTCGCTGCCCTCGTCCCCCATAACATTGATGTTTCGCACCAATTCAAATCCCGGCGTCGGGATAGGAACGATGATCTGGCTGGCACGTTTGTAACGATTCGTGGCCTCGGGATTCGTTATCGCCATCACAATCGCAAAGCTGGCGCCTTCCGCGGAAGAGGTAAACCACTTGTGACCGTTAATAACGTAATCGCCACCATCTCTTATCGCCGTAGTGCTCATCCAGGTCGGATTTGATCCGGGATGCTCAGGCTCAGTCATTGAAAAACAACTGCGCACTTCGCCACGCGCAAGCGGAACAAAATAATTTTCCAGCTGCTCCTCGGTGCCATGGTCCATCAAAATTTCCATGTTGCCGATGTCGGGCGCCTGACAGTTGAACAGGTAATGTCCGATGGGCGTGCGGCCCAGTTCTTCGCTGACGAGAGCAAATTCCGAGAGCGTGAGCGCCAGGCCGCCGTGTTCCCTGGGCAAGTGCGGGGCCCAGAGTCCCATCGCTTTAACTTCATCGCGTTTAGCGTTGAGAGCCGGCGCGAGATCCCGAAACGAGCGTCGCAGAAACTCAGTTTCGAGCGGATAGACTTTGGTACGAAGGAATTCCTTAATGCGGTCGATCAGCCCGAGCAGTTCCTCATTGTGGTGGTCGGTCATGTTTGCGACTCTGGCTTGTTTGTAGGGGCGGCACTCCGTAGCCGCCCCTGCGTGGCATTAAACACCCTCGAAAAAAGTCGTCGCCTCTCAGGCGGCAGAGACCAACATCGGAAATCTTGAATGCCACACAAGGGGCGGCCACGGGTCCGCCCCTACAAATAACACTCGATAAGTATAAAGCTCAATGCTGTGAGAGTTGTTGGCGAGCGAGAGTCCAGCGTTGATTGATCAGATCGCGCGTAGCAGGTTCGAAGGATTTGTCGCGAGACAATGCCGAAAAGATGTTCTGCAGCTCGCTCTCTTCTGTCTTTAACGGTGTTTTCGTCTTACGCAACGTCACGATTTGTGAGGTGAGCGCTTCCGCCATTTGCAGTTTGAAAAGATAGTTGCGCGGATACTTCTCTGATAACTGGCGCGCCATTCTCACGGCGTCGCTCCAACGCTTCTCACGTTTGTACAGATCTACGAGCAGAATCCCGGCCAGGTCACGAGCCCACTTGCCTTTCACTGCTACTCGTTCGAGCGCCTCAATGCCGCGCTTCTTCGACCCTCGCACTCCCATCGTTCCGGCAATCATTTTCAACGGCAACGACAACGAACCGACAACGTAGTTATGCAGGCCGATAGTGAGTTCGGCATCGTAATAATCAGGCGAAGCCTTGAGCACCTCGCGATGATGCTCTACGGAGTTGTTTCCAGCACGCATCGCAGCCACGTACTTCCGTTCTACCGAGGCAGTGTATGCGGCCTCGAGCCCTTCCGCTGCGCCGAGATAGTAAAGGGCTTCGAGGTTGCGCGGCTCTTTCTTTAATCGCGCTTCGGAAAGACTCTTTGCCTGCCGAATCCATTTCCGAAACTCGTCCGTCGGCCGGCGGTCTGTCTTCGTCTTACTTTCCGTGCTGCTGTAGAGCGTAGCTTTCAGTTCATACGACTCATTCAACTGCCGTAACCACAAACTCGACGCGAGACACTGGGCGCCCGACGGATCATCTGGCGCCAGCTCAACCATTTTCTGGAAACGCCTTCGCGCCCCTTCGTAGTCGAGATTGTAGAGCGCCTCATAGCCCTCGGCGTGGAGTTTATCCTGTTGTGTCTGCTGCTGACTGTTTGCGGTGACCAGCGACGCAAGCACCAACAAAATTGAAACGATAAATCTCATGTCACTCGTCAAATGCCGCCTAAGATTACGCAAACATATAAAAGCGATCTCCACTGCAGTTACACTTCTCCAACTGCCACACGCGCCCGACTATTCGTATTAGATTGTGGTGTTGTCGCCCGAGCAAACGTGCCAGTGCAGGTGTTTTGAATCCTGGTACTTACCGAGATTGGTCAACACACGGCATGCGCCGTGTTCGCCGAGCACTTCTTTTGCGACCTCACGAACCACACCAAGCATTTCCAACAACAGCGGTTCATCAGCATCTTCAAGCGTCACTAACGACGAAATATGCCGCTTGGGAATAACGACGATGTGCACGGGCCAAAACGGACGTGTATGGTGATAGGCGAGAACGTTGTCGGTTTCACGAACAACTTTCACCGGAGTTCGCCCGCTTAAAACCTCGTCACAGTAAAAGTCTTCAGTCATCAGGCCATCGATTTTACGGAATTTTTACCGCTCATCGATAACAATTCGTGTTATTTTGGAACTTCCGGCGGTCTTGATAGTGACACCATACCCAAATCCTCTCTCCCCAGGAGGTTCTCAATGTACACTCGAATTATTCTTCTCTCGACCTTTGTATTGATCTGTGCCGGGACTGCGTTGGCCCAGCGACCCGGACCAGAGTTCTGGCGCAAGGTTGGTTGTGAACCACTGGAGCCGCGGACAAAGCTCGAGGCACTCGAAGACCGCCACAGCACCGTGATCCTCAAAGGCTTTACGCGCATCACCACGATTGAGGTTCGCGGCATCAGGCTCGATGCCGTGGAGATTCGGGAAATGGGAAACGTAGCCCGCGCAAAAGGACTGGTCCTCGTACTGCGAGAAGGTGGTGAGCGACCGGAGGATAATCGCGCCTTCGTGGATTATGAAGAGATTGATTCGCTTCTTAATGCAATTGACGTGATCTCGAGAGTCGACGAAACCGCCACAAAACTCGTGGGGTTCGAAGCGAGATTTAAAACTCTCGGAGACCTCGAGATCAGCGTCTTTCGACAAACGCGCAGCGGCAATGCTGTAATCATGAGCACCGGCATCTGTAATCGAGCCACCACAACACTTTCTCTGGACGACCTCGCAAAGGTCAAAGCGATGATCCAGGAAGCAAAAGCCCGTCTCGACGAAATCCGTTAATCGATCCGTGTAATCGGCGGGCTTGCTCAAAGCCAATCCCTTGCCTAGTCAACCACGCGAACACGCGTCTCAGCACCATTGGTCCGGATCTCGGGCACGTACATCGCATGGCCCAACACGGGCAGCGCATGAAACGCGCCCGGTACTTCGGCCCGCATCTCATAGCTAAGCTGCCAGACTCCTTCGGGCAAGCGGTCTATGAACAACGCAACTTTCCGATCGCGTAGCTCCTGATAAACCCAACGCTCGCGCCCTGTAAAACCACCACCTGACTTGAGCTCACGCACGTAGAGGCTCTCGCCACTGCGGATCTGCACCGCTTCCAGACCAGCCGGCTTGAGGTCTTCGAACAGCAGATACTCATAGTTGTTCTTGGCCTCAACCGTCAGCACGACCTCAACTCGATCACCACTCTTTATCGTCTCACCATCATTGAGTGGCACTCTTTCTGAAACGAATCCCTTCAACAGTGTCGGATGATTCACGAGCTTGAAATACTGGCGGCGCACGAAGATCTCATTCCCCGCAGGCTTCAAAGGCTCTTCCAAACTGAAGAATTCTGCCGCCGCCGAGAAATAAAGTGGGCCACTGCCGCTATTCCGCACGATGCTGATTTCATTTGGTCCATCCCGTAGCAACTCACGCGAGATGGCAAACTGGCTCGGCGCGCTCAGCGCATCGTCCGCTGTGATCTGCTTAGTCGCAATCGGATTTCCGTTTACCAGCAACTGGTAGCCAATCGACGGCTGAACTTCCCTGCTGACTCGCAGGTAATCGTTCAGCGTTAGAACGACGATTGCCGTGTCGCGCGTATTACTCCACTGCGCGCCGCGCCGATTCTTAACCAGCCAGTTTGTGACCGGCTCTACGAGCTTGTTTTGCGGATCGATAGCTAGCAACGCACGAAGTACGAACGAGGTGGCTTCGACACCACCATCTGACCAGCGCCAGTAAAGTCCGTCCTCGCCCCAATGGGCAGTTCCGATAACTGACGGATCGGAAGACTGTGCACCACTCTGCACGATTGACGTGTCAGGCTTCGTGTCAGTCTTAACACCGTTTTCGAGATTTGCGACAAGCGTCTTCGCCTGTTCGCGATAACCGTAGTTGTGCGCCGAAAGCGCGAGCAGAGCACGCGAGTAAGCATTCAGCCTGTCGCGATTGTTCCAGAGATTGTTGAACGCAGTCGCCTGGAACTTGCTCACCTCTGACTGTTTCCGGCTCGCGTGATAGACGGCCAGTGAATGCAGCATCCATGCTTGCGAGTCGTAGTTGGTCTCTTCTTCAACCAACTCTTTATCGAGAAAAGCCGCGGCACGTTCAACTACATCTGATTTCACATCGATGCCTGCCTGACGCGCGAGCGTCATGCCCCAAAGAACGTATGCGGTCATGAAATGATCGCTTTCGCCATCCTTCCACCAACCCCAACCGCCATCCGAATGTTGAAAATCGTAAAGACGCTCAAGACTCTGCTTCGTGATTGCTTCGAGTTCTTTCAGATCTCTACGGCCTTTTGGATGAGTGGCAGACGCGCTCGATTCCTCGATGCCGCCGAAGATCTTGTGCATCGCGGTTTCGGGTTTGAGCCCGAGGTCTCGCAGTGTCTTTGCGGTTATAACGGCCGGCAGGAACCGGCTCATTGTTTGTTCAGTGCAACCGTACGGATAGTCGATCAAGTATGGCAGTGCGTCGAGCATTGTGGTCGCCATGCTGGGCGCGATCTGAACAGTTAGTTTAGTCGAGTCAGTGCGGCGTTCTTTCGGAATATCGAGGTTGATCGAAACACTGTCACCTCGCATCTTGCCAGCTCGCGTGACGAACTTTTCGATGCCGTGCTCGAAGATCGTGAAAGTCTTTTCCATCGCATCGGCATACTTGTCGCCGCGTGCTTCGACCTTCAGTTTCGCTTCGCTGGCGTGATTCACCGCCACCAGCCAATCGACTCTGGTTTCGCTGTTGGCTTTTATCTGAACCGGCGTTTGCGGACTATTCACCACTTTACCGTCGATGAGCAGGCCCGTGACTGAGAGCCCTTCCGCATTCAAGGCCGGCATCACACTCATCGATTCATCGGTGTTGTTGTTAATAACACCCGATACGGTTACCTGATCGCCGACGACGAAGAAGCGTGGCGCCTGGAGCCGGACGATCAGTGGTTGCTTTGTGCGTGTGGATGAGTTGCCGATGCCGAATTGATTTCCGGCAGTCGCTACGCGTGCGGTCGCGGACCATGTGGTCAATGAATCCGGATACTTGACCTTTACAGTCGCAGTGCCATCCGCGTCAGTCTTTACATCAGGTAACCACAGAATAGTAGCGCGAAAGTCGCTTCGCACTTGTACTGGTGGTTCCTGTCCTGGAGGAACTTCCGCCGGGATTGGAGTTGCTGCAGGCGGCGGCGCCGGGCCGTCGCCACGACGACGGCCGGCTAAACCCGGCTTCGCCAAGCTGAGGCTATCGTAAGCTATCTGCCCCCTTATCACAGAAGCGGCCTCCCCGACCCCCATGCCCGCCTTATCGGCAGCCTCGCGTTTGCTTTTGAACTGGTCCAGGTCGTCAACCTCGTTCTCATCCACATCTTTGCGATCGCGCAATTGTCCTTCTTCATCCACCACCAGGTGCGCATATCCCTTCTGGTCCAGCGTACTCTGAGTTTGCACTTCATGGACACGTTTCTGACCGTAGTAAAACTGTCGCGGGTCTCCAGCGTAATCCTGCTGAATGTATTTGACCGACTCATCAACGAGGCCAAGTGCAATTTCAGCCGCAACGGGAAGTCCTTTGGCGTCCTTCGCGCTCACTAATAGAGTTCCCTCCTCGCGCGGCTGATATTGTTCGCGATCCGCTTTGACCGCAACGGCGAGAAATCGTTCTACCGGTGGTACGACAACCTGCTTCGTATCAGCAAACGCCTCCCCGTCACTGATCATCAGCGCGCTTAGATAGATGTTTGGAACATGCTTCTCCTCGATCGGCAGTTCGATGAGCTTTGTGTTTCCGGTGACGTGGAACACGCGGTAGCTGAAGAGGTCTTCAGCTTCGACACTAAACAGCACGTAGCGATCGGGTTCGGCTACTGAGAGCATGATCGGAGCGGTCTGTCCGCTGCGAAAGGTGTCCTTGTCAACGACGATTTCAACGCCGCTGTGGTGATAGCCGAGATTAGTTGTGGTGTTGGAACAAACGAAGACGTAAGTCTCCGCCTTGATTGGCGGCAGCAAACGATCGCGCACAGCGTCAGCGCCCTGGGTGCTCTGCCAGGCAACGCGATAATACCCTTCGCGATCGGGGGTGAAATTCAGCTGGGCCACACCATCCTTGTCAGTCTTCACTGTCTGCGTCAGGATGTCGTCGCGCTGGTAACCACGAAATTTCAATCGCCAGCGTCCTCCGCGAGGCGTGATTGGAGGAAATACATCGGAACGCTCGCGCAACTGACGCAACTCCTCGCCCTTCACTTCACGCCCACGTGGATCGATCCAGATTTCCCACCAATAATCGCGCGTGACTTTCACGGTTCCTTCGGTTTGAACCGGTTGCTCGTTCGCGTCCAGGGCTTTGATGTCGACGTTTACTTTATCCTTCGGTCGATAGAGGTTCTGTTCCGAACGCGGATAGACGTAGTAGCGCTGACGAGTCACCCGCACCCTGTCGCTGGCGACGATCTCACGACGTGACGAATCAACCACTCGAGCTTCAATGCGAAACTCGAAGTCCTGACCATAGTTTTCACGTGGCGTGTCGAAAGCCAGTTTCGCTTTTCCAGTTGCGTCAGTCTTGATCGTTTCCCGCTTGATGACTGTCCCCTGGCCGCCGTAGTAATTGCGACGTTCTTCGTCGAAATCGTCGTAGTACCACGCGTACTCCCGGTACGGAAACCAGTAGTGATAGAACGGATTCTGGTAAACCACCACTTCGACGGATGCGTTACTGACTGGACCACCGAAGTAATAGTCGGCCTGAATCTCTACTTCGACTTTCTCTCCGACGCGGAAGGCTTTCTTCTTTCCGTTCTGTTCCGGAGTTTTTACTTCAACTTTGAACTCCGGCAACTTGTATTCTTCCAGGCGAAAGAGTTTGGCGCTGCCGATGTGTTCTTTCCGGCCCTGATCCCAGAATTGAATATTGTACTCGCCGAGCGGCAGTTGCTCACCCAACTCAAACGAGCCCCACGCACTGCCAAAGGCATTCAACGTCGCCTTGCCGTCAGTGACTTTTGTTCCGCGCGGATCGTTGATCTCATACTCCAGGATCTCGTTTGCAGGCGTCGAATAAGCCCCAGCTTTTGAGCGCCTTGCGATCAACTTCCATTGCAGCGTTTCTTTCGGACGATACGCAGGACGATCGGTAAATGCGTAGATCTTCCAAGCGTCGTCCTCACTGTTGCTGGAAGAGTATCCGGCGGCAAATGCCTGACGATCGCTGCTGCCTCCGACCGCAAACAGGTTGTGTGAATCGGAATTGTTTCTCAATGGAAAGCGCGCCAAACCGTCTGCGTCAGTCGTTTGACGCAAACGACGCCAGCGGTACTTGTTGTTCAGATAGTAGCTTTGCCACAGTGCGATGTTGGCGTTTGCGATCGGCGCACCTGTCACGGCATCTGCAAAAAACACGAGAGCTTGATTGCTTGCCGACTTCAGCACGAGGGTTGCATCGGATACAAGCACGATCTCGCGCGCTGATTGTGAGCCGCCTTTTGCCTCGAGCAAATAAGCACCAACCGGTAGCTTGCCTTCGATTCGAATCTGTTCGCTAAAGGCCCGGTGAGTCTGACTGTCGTTGATGTCTTTGCTCCAGTTCCTGACCGGGGCGCGACCGGCAGTTGGAATTCTTTGAATCCACGGCGCGGAATCTCCTTCACCCTCCTCTTCATCCTCGGTTGTAATGAAGCGTACGTCACGCGTCATGTCGAATTTGTAAAGAGCAAACTCCACGCGACGGATATTACGGACACTCAAGGCAAACTGGAGTTCGGAACCGGGTAGAAAAATATTGGAAACACCGACTGCAAGCGACGGCTCGGTAATGTTTTTGATCTGTTGTTGCGCCTGGTCGTAATAACGAGTCTCACCTTTAGCAAACTCTCGCAGTAATCGACGGTACAGCTCGAGCGCTTTTACATAATCCGGCTGTTGCTGAAACTGCCCGTCGTCGAGCAGCCGAATCGTGCCGTAAGTATTCATCCACTCCGCATAGTAAAAGAGTGCATCGTCGTACCAGTCGGTTTGTCTGCCGGCCTTGAGTGCGTCTTCGAACTGATCGGGAACGGCATAGCGTGCGGTGTAGTCTCCGCCTGCGTAACGCATGGACATCGCGAGCAGAAAATTGAGGTGCGATATATCGTTTGCTGAAGTGCTGATCTTTAAAGCGTTTTCGAGGACGTCGAGTGGGATGTAGTTGCCGTAATAGGTGTAGAAGTAATAGTCGTCGGCGCGGGGTGGATGCGCGGCTCTGAAAACAATCTTGAGATAACGATCGCGCGCGCGCTCGAGGTCACGTTGTCCGGCCCACCACTCGAGTGCCTGGTGGTAGTGTGGCCATGCGCCGCCCCAGTTCATCTGACCGCGCCGCGTCCAGAACAGATCGCCGAGTGATTCATGAGCTTCGGCCCAGACCAGATCGCGATCCTTCTCTTTTTCCACCGAGCGGATCAGTTCCTCGAGTTCTTTCTGCGCCTGTTCGAAACGGGTTGTATCGGACGTTTGCGTCGCTGCCTGTGCGCGCCAGGAGGTGTCGGCCAGACGAAACTCGACCCAACGCCGTTCAAAGGAGCTGAGCTTACTTTTGTCGACTCGTGCATAAAGTTCGTTTGCCCGTGCATACGAGCCTTGCGCGTATTGAACCTCCGCTTCGTTCCGCAGCTGTGAATACTCATTTTGCTGGGCGATGGTGTTGAATAACAGGAAGGCAAAGGCGCAGATGGAAAGGATGATTGTCTTCATAGCGGTAAAGGAACGGACGAAGTTGAGGAGACTTGCGCCAGAAACGCCAAACGTCGAAGGCGTTCGGCGTTATGTCGGTGCTTTAAGTCAGCGTAATAAAAGGTTAACCAGCTAGTTTTTCAATGCGATGCAGTTAGCCAAGATCTTCAGGTGTTTAATTTGAAAGCAAAAACACTGCGAACGAAGCGAGCCAGTGTTCACCCGCGTAGTCGCCGCTGGCAACGTGGGCCAGGGCCGCGGAAGCGTGCTGGTCGGCGGCAGCAGACAGGATTTGCCGCGCTGGATCAGCGGCAGGAAGAGCCGCCGCAATGCTTCGCATGCACCACGCCCGGCTGAGATTTAATCCATCAAGATGGACCAGTTTCGGATCGCTGCGATCGGTGACGATCGCCGGCTGTAACAACGCTGCTGGACCACCTTTGGCAACTCCCGGCAAAAACCGATGAAACCAGACACTAAACTCCTGCGAGCTCATTACACGCCGCATCAAGTCCGCTTCCATCAGTGCTGCTGAAAAGAAATCTTCGCCGCCGGGCTCCCAGCTACCCGGATAGTCAATGTCATTTGCGAAGTAAGCCCGGCTCCGTTCGTTGAGTAAAGCTTCCAATTCGCGATCGCCGGCGGTCTTTGCATAGTCGAGCGCGAACGCCAGGCCGAATGCGGTGTTTGGATGCACGCCGGTCCGAATAGGATACGTCTGCTTCGGAAGGAAATTTCGGTACGACTTTGCGAGCGTTTCTGCTAACGGTTGCAGATTCTCCGACCACTTCTTCCCTTCAGGATCGTTCCAGGAGTGAAGCTCTTCAGCCAACTTCAAAGCCCAGGCCCAACCGTAAGTACGCTCAAACGATTGCCGGTTCGGCTGCTTCATATAGGCAACTTCAGCCTGAATGTTCTGGGCCGTAATGTTTGCATTCAGTGCCTCACGTATCTGTGCAGACTCAGGCAGATTGGGAAACGTCTTCAACAAGCGCACGAGCATCCAATGACCGTGCACTGATGAGTGCCAGTCGTAACAACCATAGAAGGCCGGATGCAAAACCTTCGGACTGCTGACCTCGCTCGCGTTGTTCATAACGTGCTCGGGTTTGTTGGGGAACTCCCGGCTCACGCACTTCAGTGCCAGCGATGCAAAATGTGACGCCTGTTTCTCTGTGAACGACTTGCTGTTATTCATTTGGGAACTGGCAGTGACGGTTGGGAACAGCAGGATGATTAGGTAAACCGCAAAAGCTCTCATAAGTTCTGACTCAGTAACGGTGAGATGGTCTGCCGATGTGTATGTGTGGACCAGTCGCTGTGCCTGGAATAGCCGAGCGAAACGCTAAATAAGGAATCCCGTTCTTCTGTAAGAAGTCCAGGAGAGCTCGTCCTTCGACGCCATCGGGATGAAGCTGGATATCCATCGCGTTGCGATGGTCCAGTCGCCAGCGATCATGAATTGCTCCCTGACCAAAGACTGCAATGGGAAGTTGTTTGTTGAAGGTGTCAGAAAAGAATCGCTGAATCTTCCAGGCATCACCGATACTCCAACCTCCTGCGCCTGTAAAGCGCGTGAATGATGAAGTCCGAATCAGGCTTTGTCTGGCGAGCCGAAGATTCTTTGAAATCTCCTCGTCTGCAGCTGTTTCAACCAGCACGCCGGCTATTTGCGCTTCTGCATTCGACATCTGGCGATTAGTCTCTGCGATCTTTTCCTTCGCGAGTGCAAGTGCGCGTTCGTTCTCTTCAACTTGTGTTTTGGCGATCAGTCCTTCCGCGAGCAGTTTTTTTGATTGCTCCAGCTTTTCTTCAGCACGCTTCACGTCGTTTTCGTAGAACGGCAACAGTTTTCCGAGACTTGCTTTGTATTCGTTTGTGAGTCTGACGAACTCTTCGCGAAGCTTGGTGAGTTCGCTCGGCGGTGCAGGCGCGGGTTTCTTCTTCGTCTTACGCTGCGCGGAGACCTCACCAGCAAGAAGCACAAGGAAGGCACAAACAACACAGATGATTTTCTGCAGAAGTTTTTGTGCTTCTTTGCGGCTCACTTCAGCCTTGCCTCAAAAGTCCTTCTCATTCACACCCGTTGAAACGGTTTTCTGTTGATGCCTCCGTCTAGCACCTGGCTAAAGCCCGGTGTGAATGAGACAACTTTTGAGGCAAAGCCGCTTCACTTCACTAGAGTTCCAGTGCGACTCCAACGCGTGTTCACAAAAAAATCAAGGATAAACCAACCGGTCGACTGAGCGCTCTCGTCGTAGGACCAGTAGACAAACATCGCGCGGCCAATCACGAGGTCGCGAGGCACGAAACCCCAGTAGCGACTGTCTTCACTGTTGTTGCGATTGTCGCCCATCACGAAGTAACTTGCCTCGGGTACGACGATCTCTTCCTTGCCCTGAAAGACATCGTACCCCTGCTCGTCGTCTTCAGGACCCGGCTTGTAATAAACATCGTAAAGCTCACCCGGTTTCCGCGGCGGCGCCTCGACAATCTCCAGAGGATCTTTCCGATTGTGATCTTTCGCAGTGATGTGATGTTCGGGAACAACTTCACCATTAACAATGACGCTGTTTCCCTTAATGCGAATGCGATCTCCCGGTAAACCGATCACTCGCTTGACGTAGTTGGTGAGTATTGGACGATTGTCAGGACGATCATCGCGCTTGGGATCATAAGGATTGCCCGGGTATTTAAAAACGATGATATCGCCGCGCTTGATCTCTCTTTGTGGCAAAAACGGAAGCGATTTGCCCGGTGCAAAGATGAACTTGTTTACCAGCAGGTGATCACCGATTGTGATCGTGTTCTGCATCGAGCCGGTGGGAACCTTCACCGCCTGCACGATGAAGGTCATACCAAACAACGCCATCACGACCGTCACCACTGCCGATTCGAAGTATTCGCGCCAGACGGACTTCGGCGGCCCCTGTGGTTTAACCGGCGCAACCGGCTGCTTTTCGTGACCGTTGCGGTTGAATAGGCGCGCGAATGAAAAAGGCTTCGCCTCGGGAGCTTCCGGTTCGGTGATAGTTACCTTGTCAGTAGTACGGTTAGTGGCCATTAAAAAAACATCCTAGATACGTTGGTTGCGGCGGTCAAGTTCGTATCCACAGATTACACAGATTGGTTTACCGATTGGTTGACTAAATCTGCGTAAGCGGTGGACAGGGCAGCTCAGACGCTGAATCCGTAGTTCACTCCGTTCCATCCGGCGACTCCTGCCAGGTCATTCCTTCCAGGGCGGCTCTTGCCGCGGCCGCTTCTGCTGCTTTGATGGACGGACCTTCGCCCTGGATGCTGCCACCATCCCAGGAAACTTCGACGTGGAAAATACGTTGATGCGGCGGACCGAGGGTCTCAATTACTGCATAGCGCGGAGCGGGGCGGCGGGCGGCCTGTAAACGCTCCTGAAGCATCGTTTTATAGTCGGCCTTGGCGGCAGTTAGTGGATCAGCGCCTTCCAGTTCATCTCGCAATGCATAACAGACAAAAGTCGTCGCCGCTTCCAGACCGCCATCCACGAAAATCGCCCCCGTAACGGCTTCAAACACGTCCGCCAACAGAGCGTTCTTCTGCCGGCCGCCGCTCTTCTCTTCGCCGCGTCCGAATCTGAGAAACTCACCGAGATTAAGTTCAAGCGAGGCCTTTGCCAGTGTCGGCGCGCTCACCAGACGATGCTTCATGCGCGACAACTCGCCTTCCGTACCGGCGGGATAAGAGCTACACAAATAGTTTGAGACCACTAATCCAAGCACCGAGTCACCAAGAAACTCGAGCGACTCGTTATGAAGTTTGCGCGCTTGTTGTTCATCGCCAGGCGCAACTTTCTCGTGCGCCCACGATCGATGGGTGATAGCCCGTTCGAGCAAAGTACGATCTTTGAACTTGTAAGCCAGAACGGTTTCGAGGAGGTCCAGATCGGGAATCGGTTCGGAGTTTTTCAAAACGGGCTGAATTATAAGCAAACGCCGAAAGCTTGTCTAAAATGACGTGCTTCCGGCGTTGGAAAGGAGATAGATTGCTTTGCTAACGATTGCGTGGTCTGTCTTTGGTAGCGGGTTTCGTTCCTCCCGCTGGAGTTGCTGCGCTTGCGGTACCATTGCCCTGGCCTTGTGCCGCACCTGAATTATTCGCTGGCGTCGCAGCAGGAGTTGAAGCTGGCAGCGACGTCAACGGTGTCGGCTCGGGCGGCAATGGCTTGGCCAAAACACCTGCGACCAGCTGATCGAGGCCATCCGTTTTATCGCTATTACGATACTTGTACCAGGTTGTCAGACTCTCGTTCCAAACGCCCTTCTGCTGGGCGAACTTGGGATCCGTTGCTGAAGCAACTGCGCGAGCGTAACCATCGATCATGCGATCGACGAGCTGGTTGATGTTGGCGAGCATCAATTTGCTTTCCGGCGTTTCATTCTGGCCGCCGAATTTCGTTTTGTATTCTTCCGACAGCTTGGCATACGGACCGGTTTCATAGGCGCCGGCGATGTAGGCATAAGTGAAAGGCGACTTCTTCAAAGGCGTCTCAAACTGTGCTGCCTTTATCAAAAACTTAAGTGCGTTCGCTGGCTCACTTTGCAGTGTTCCGGTACCGATCGAGTAGTTCAAATAGGCGACTGCCACGTCCTTGCTGCCAAGCCGCTCCCATTTCTCGAGAGTCTTTCCTGCGTCGAGTTGAGCTAATGCCTTCCTCGCGTAATCAAGTGCTTCAGCGCTCAACGAAGCATTATTCAAGGAATTAACGAGGTACGCATTTACGCCCAGATCGATGAGCACTTTCAGATTGTCCGGTTGGGCTGTCAGGATCTCTTTGCCAAGCGCGTAGGCTTGCGGATAGTTCGGCTTGACATACATCAATTCATCGAACTTACTGAACTTGGTGACTTCTTCATACTTAGCGACAAACTTCTTCAAGTAGTCGATAATCTTTTGCTGCGCCTCAGTGACCTTATCAGTAGGACAGGCTAAATACTTCTTCGCGTCCTCGTAAGCCTTAGCTTGATCGTCATTTCGATTCTTAAGGAAAGAGGCGTACAGGGCTTCCTTTGCCTCATCTGCACAGGCAGCATCTTGAATGGCAGTGTCCGGTTGCGCGATGAAATTGCGCGCTGCAACGGGCAGAGCGAGTATCGCGACTGTGGTGCATATACTTAAAAACGTTATCAGCTTTTTCATTAGTCGTTACCAACCTCCAAAATCATTTCAGCAGTCGCGCCTCGGGGCCCCTGCCCTTTTTCGGTCGCCGCGGGGAAATTTTAGGATGCTATTGATACAAAGACCGGTTGCCGGTCTCTGGATACAAGGGGAAGCACTTAAGGGTGCTTAGGAAACCTGGGTAAATAGAACGCCCGCAATAATCGTGCAACTATGGGAAATGTGTCAAGACGTTCGGGGCTTGCAGTAGAAAAACATGAAAAAAATTTGCGCCGGATAATAAAACTCCGGCGCAAGTAAGAGAGAGGGGTAGATCAAGGGTTCGTGTCAGGGTTGAATTCGCCTCGGTCGCTGTTCCCCGGGCGTAATAGTCGCGGGAGTTTGAGTTGTTTTGGTTGAGGTGGTGTTCGCTTTTGGGGGCTCAACCGATTTCTTTTCGAGCGGCATCAGCACACGCTTCACCGTACTGCGTGGTTCAGTCGTGGCTGGTTTAGAGGCTGCCGGTGCAACAGTATTTGTTGGAGCGGGAGTGGCTGTTGCGGTGGCCGCCTGTGTCGTTTCTCCGTTGTTTTCTTCCGTGGCCAGGGCATCTGCTTCTGCTTTCTTCTCTGCTTCGGCTTCTGCGTCAGCCACTTCCTTTTCTTCGTCGTCAAGTGTAGATGCAACCTGCAGGTTGATCGAAGTTCCAAACCGGTGATTGAGTTGGCGATAAATCTCACCAGCTACGCCTGCCGGGAAGTGGCGCCGACCATCAGTTCCTTGCGCGATAACAACTACGGCGAGTCGCGGATTCGCCAGCGGTGCGTAAGACGTGAACGAACCAACCCAACCGCCCTGACCGATGCATGTTCCGGTCTTGCCGGCAACGGTTTGCGTCGGATCGTAAGATTTGCGCGCGGTGCCGTAGTTAACGGCGCCAACCATTCCAGGAACCATGCGCTGCCAGACGTCTGTGGTAATCGGCAGCTGCCGCTTCACCTTTACGCCCATCTTGCTCGCTTCTTTGGTGCTGTGCGCGATCTGCGGCACCAAGAGCTTGCCGCCATTGGCCATCGCTGAAACAAGGGTAGCCATTTGCACTGGCGTCACTTCAAAACCATCAGCGTGTGAAAAGATACGTCTCTCGAGAGTGTTGGGGTTTACTTCCGGCAACCTGCCTGGAAACTCAAATGGCACGTTGATACCGGTCTTTTCACCGAGACCAAGCTCACGCGCATAGGTCACCATCTTCTCAGTGCCGATCTTGGTTCCTACCTGCTGGAAGAAACCATTATCAGAGTGAGCGAGGGCCGACGTAAGGTCGATTCGGTAACCGTCGCCGACAGTATCAATGGCAGGAATCGCATTCTCAGAAAGTCCGGCGACGCCGGTGACGAGCTTGATTGTCGAGCACGGTTTGAAGCCGCGACGTAGAGCCCATTCCTGGTTAACCATGGAATATACACGGCCCGTCATCGGATCCATCACCACAACTGTTCCGGCGTGATTGCCGAGCGCATTCACTGCGACACGACGTACTTCAGGATCCTCTCCGGTGAGATCATCCTTCGCAATATACGACTGCACTTCATCACGCATGGCCTTATCCAATGCCATCTGACGCGCGATTGCAGCACGACGAGCAGCCTCTGCACGACGGCGAGCCTCAAGGATCGCACGGCGACTTCGCGCCGAAACGCGGCGCATCTCGGCTGCGCGTTCTCGCCTGGTTAACGGACGGCGAAGCCGTCTCTCGAGAGCTCTGATTGCCGCAGATTGCTCGCGAGCCGCGAGTGCTCTCTGCCGGCGAAGGTCGCGAGCCGTAACGCGACCACCACGACCACGGCGCGAACTTCTTGCCACCTGCCGTCCGCCACGTCGTGATGAGACGCGGCTTCTGGCAGAGGCTTTTCTGCTCTTCTGAGCGCGGGCACTTCGGCCCGCGGAGTGTTTCTTCTTCCCGAATGCTGTACCGGAAAAAACCAGGGAAATAAGGACAAATAGAATAAAACCTAGCCGGGTTAACTTAGGGGAATAGAAATGCAGGGTCATCAGGCCTAAGTACCTCTCTTTTTTAGGGATGCTCTCACCAAGTGGTGAGCAGAAACGAATCTTGCGATTGCGTTCCTGTAAATCTTGAAAATCGTTTAATCCTGTTTGCAGTTCCGAGCTCTTTCAAAAAACGCCTCTTTTCGTGTTTCGATCAAACCTTCTGCTGCAACTTGAGGGCGGGAAGAGTTTTCCCAAACGGGCGGTCTCTGGGGACATTGATTTGAGACCGTCGCAAATATAACATCATTCGACAGTTGTGAGCAATCAAAAAGTAATCGATTATACACATTTCACTGGAACAGCATGTGCTAGAGCCTTCGCGAGATTCCAGATTTTAACCAAACACCCGTGAATTTTTGCGGACCTTAAAGTAAGGATAAACGCTCAATGCAGCAGGCTTCCCAAACTGACCAACCTCTGATGCCGATTTGTTCTTCTTAGTTTCCGCGATGAGGTTCACGGCCCAGATTCAAAGTTTTCGCGCCCGGCTTCTGTTGCTGCTGGCCCTGATGCTCGGTCTCACGCTGGGTATCCAGTACTACTTCAACCTGCGGACGGTCCGCGCCAACGCGCGCATGATTATCGAGCAGGAGCAAGCGATCATGACCGGCATCGCGCTGGGGATCGAAAGCCTGCAGAGCGAGCAGTATCTTGACGAAATTATCGGCGACTTGCGCGAACCGCTACTGAACGACAAAAACGTTCGCGTCAAGAATATCCTCGTCGTAGACGACGATGGCAACGTTAGAGATAGTTTGATTCCGGAGTTCACTCCTCGCGAACTCGACGACAAAACGACCCAATACGTTCAGTTCAAAGATATTCAACTGCTGCCGCTGAGAAGTGCCGTCCAGTTTACGAACGAACACCAACAGCTCCCGTCCTGGATTCCGCCTTCAACCAACGTCGACTTCGGTGAAGCGGGCGCATTCTATTTCCCTGTTCAGACGGATAAGGGACGGCGATTCATTATCGTCGTGCTCGACTCGGCACATACGCTGACAAATGTTCTCGAGCGCCAATCGTCGCGTTCGGCTTTATACACGCTGTTGGTACTGTTTGTGACAACTCTCGTGACCGGCTTCTTCCTCTGGCGTTTCACGCGCCCGGTCAAAGAACTCTCTACGGCTGCGCGAAAAGTCGCTAGTGGCAATTTCGATGTGCAAGTGCCGATTGAAAGGCAGGATGAGATTGGAACACTGGCAGGCGCCTTTAATGAAATGACTGCGAAGCTGGGCCGCGCGCGCGAGCTTGAAATGCAACTGCACCAGGCTGAGAAGGGCGCAGTGGTGGGACGACTTGCAGCCGCAATCGCACATGAGATTCGCAATCCGCTCAACTACATCAATCTGACACTCGATCATCTGCGCTCGTCGTTTGCTCCAGCCGACCCAAACAAGAGAACAACTTTTGTGCGGTTGACCGATCAGTTGAAAACAGAAGTCGCGCGTATCAATCGTCATATCAGCGACTTCCTGAAATACTCGCGTCCCTCCAAGCTTGAGTTGCAGACTGTGGACATTCGCACCGAAGCAGAAGATGCGTTGCGCCTCGTCGAGGGCAGAGCTGAAGAATGTGGCATTGCAACGAACATCATTCAGGAAGGCGAGCTTCCGCCAGTCATGGCTGACCGCGAGTCGCTGCGATCAGTCTTCACCAACCTCGTAATCAACGCGGTCGAAGCAATCAATGGCGCCGGCGGCAGTGTTTCGATCAAGCTTTCGAACGCGGAAGCAAACTCTGTTAAGGTGGAGATAACCGACAGCGGATGCGGCATCGCCGCTGAAGACATCTCCAAGGTCTTCGAGCCTTACTTTTCAACCAAGGAGACAGGCACAGGTCTCGGGTTGGCGATCGTGAAGAAGGCTGTAGACGATCACGGCGGCACGATCAGCGTCGCGTCAAAAGAAGGAAGTGGTACCACGTTTACGATAATTCTACCGGCTAAAGAGAACACACATGCCACGAAAGAACATTCTGGTAGTTGACGACGAGAAGTCGCAGCGAGAGATCCTTGAACTGATCCTGTCGGAGGAGGGTTACGACGTGACCACCGCTGCCTCTGGCGAAGCCGCACTCAAGTTTGCGAAAGATCGTCGCTTCGATCTCGCTTTGACTGATCTGAAGATGACCGGCATGGACGGCATTGAGTTGCTCCAGCAACTGCTGGCTTACGACTCCTCCATCATCGTCATCCTGCTCACTGCACATGGTTCAATCGAATCGGCGAAAGAAGCGTTGCGACGTGGTGCGTTCGACTATCTTGAAAAGCCGTACGACAAAGCATCGTTGTTGGAAACAATCAATCGTGCGCTCGATCGCCTCGACGCCATCGACAGCGAGATCATCTCGGCGTCGCCAAAGATGGAAAGCGTGAAGAAGATGATCTTGAAAGTCGCGCGGTCAAATTCCACGGTGCTGGTCCGCGGCGAGTCGGGAACCGGCAAAGAGTTGATCGCTCGTGCGGTCCACAATCAATCGCCTCGCTCCGCTGAGATGTTTCAGGCGGTGAACTGTGCAGCAATTAACGAAAACCTGCTTGAGTCGGAATTATTTGGACACGAGAAGGGTTCGTTCACTGGGGCCCACGCCGAGAAAAAAGGTCTATTCGAGATCGCCGACCGCGGCACACTCTTTCTTGATGAGATCGCGGAACTCGATGTCGGTATTCAGGCAAAACTCCTGCGCGCACTTCAGGAACGGAGGATTCGGCGCGTCGGTGGAACACATGAGATGAGCGTCGATGTACGAGTAATCGCCGCAACTAATCGCGACTTGCGGGCGATGGTTGCTGACGGCCGTTTTCGAGATGACCTCTATTACCGTATTAACGTGTTGTCGATTGACGTGCCGCCGCTACGCGAGCGACGCGAAGACATTCCGGTGCTGATCGATTACTTCCTCAAGAAGCACACAAAGAACACGTCGCGCCTTGTAACTGGTCTAACTCCGGAAACAAAGAAGTTGATGAACGAATACAGCTGGCCGGGAAATGTGCGGCAGTTGGAGTCGGCGATCGAGCGTGCGATTCTTCTGAGCGAGGGCGATCTGATCACTGCGGAAGACTTGCCAACCGAAGTTCGTCAGGATGTTGGACCGGCAGCGGAAGGAGCTTTCAAACTGCCGGCCGAAGGAATTAATTTCGAAGACGTCGAGCGCAACCTGATCACACAAGCTATGGAGCAGACTGATTACAACATCACCAAGGCTGCCAAGCTCCTGGGCCTCACTTTCCGCACGTTGCAATATCGTCTGGAAAAATTTGGCATCAAGAAGCCGGACGGTAACGACGGCGACGAAGGCGAGTAGCGCCACAAAAAGGGTTGCGAACAGCCCGCTGGTTCTTGATGCTCAGATCCACAATGGACAGGATTTGCAAGATTGAGGGCTTTGCACAAAAAGTCACAATTGCGCTCTTCTCTGTGCAATCTCTGTGTTCTCTGTGTCTCTGTGGTTGATGAATTCCGAGCAAAACACACCACAGAGACACAGAGAACACAGAGGTTGCACAGAGGAATCCCAGAACAAGGACTTTTTGTGCAAAGCCAAGATTGAGCAGGATTAAAAAAGATTCAGAACTCCAGTTTTCTGTAAATCCTGTTCCATCTTGTAAATCCTGTCCCATAAAACCCATCGCAGTGAGCCCTATGCAAGTCTTGACCGCCTCACGCGTTCAAAGCCTGTAATTCCTAGACCTGCGTGGAGGCCAATCATGAAATCTCCAATCATTCTATTGCTCGCACTGTTGAGTTTCTCACTGTCTTGCTCGCGAAGCGACGAGCAAGGCAGAACTATGGCGAGTCTACCCCAAAATAAAGATGCAACTGCCACCCACACGGCAGAAAAAATGCAAGCCGAAGCCGTCGTTCCGCAAAAAGTCTCGCTTACGGAGATCGACAAGGCCGGCTCAGCTGCCGAAGCGGTTGAACGTAAGATCATCCGTAACGCCGACATCACAATGGAAGTACCTTCAACCACCGACACGCAACACCAGATCACATCGATAGCGGAATCCAACGGAGGCTTCGTCGTCACTTCCGAAGCAAAACAACGTGAAAGCGTCGATCCGGCACAACGCACGCTCGATATCAAGCTGGTGGTCCGAGTTCCCTCTCAGCAGTTTGGCGTCACGTTTGATCAGATCAAGAAACTTGCCAGCAACATGCCTCAGGAAAACGTCAATGGCCAGGACGTAACCGAAGAGTTCATTGATCTCGAGGCACGACTCAAAACCCAGAAAGCACTCGAACTTCAGTTTCTGGAGATTATGAGACAAGCAACAAAAGTCGTGGATGCACTCGAGGTCCAGCGCCAGATTGCAGACGTCAGAACTGATATCGAAAAACTGGAAGGCCGCAAACGCTTTCTTGAAAATCGTGCCAGCCTCTCAACCATTACCGTCAATATTCAGGCGCCAAAACCAGCAATCGTGGTTACGAGCACCGGGTTTGGTCACAACCTTCGCGAGGCGGTTTCTGACAGTATCGGAATGGCGTCAGACATTGTGCTTTTCTTTACTCGTTTCGTAATCCTGATGCTTCCGATTCTGATCTTTGTGGGACTGCCGTCAGGACTCGTGGCTCGTTATCTGATGCGACGCGCCAGACGAGTGCGCATGGCCCAGGCTTTGGCAGCACCAGGCGCCGAGTAAGTTTCTTCGTGGCTCTCTGCGATCTTTGCGCTCTCTGCGATAAACTGAGGCGAAACGCGAAGAACGCAAAGATATGCAGAGGGCCGCGAAGAGAATGAAAAAATATTTTGCGTTGGCGCTTTTGAGCTTAGCCATAATCGGCTGTGCGAAAGCTCCGACAACAACCACCAACACCACGAGCAACGCCACCGCGAGTGGTTCAAACGAGAGCGATCCGCCGTCGATCAGGTCAGTCGACGTCGTGAAAGTCCAACCGCAGGAAACAGCACTCGCACCTGGTGCGTCGGGCGAAGCTGTTGTGCTGGTTCAGATCGCAAACGGTTATCACGTCAATGCCAACCCTCCCAGCCAGCCATATCTGAAGGCCACAGAACTCGAACTGCAACCAGCAGAAGGCATCTCAGTCGACTTCATTACTTATCCCGACCCACTGATTAGGAAGTTTTCATTTTCAGAAACGCCGCTGAAAGTCTACGAAGGCGACACCAACCTGAAGGTTCGACTGAAGGCCGACAAGAACGCCGCACCAGGTAAACACAACCTTTCCGCCAAACTACGCGTACAGGCATGTGACGACAAGGTTTGTTACGCGCCCGGTGCGCTCGATCTGATTGTGCCGGTGAACGTCAAGTGAAAACGATTTGGATTATTCTGGCCGCGATAGGTGGCGTGCTCGCTGCGGTGTTTGTGTTTCGTGGAGATTTCGAGAAGGCATTTGTGGCAGCGGCTGCTGGCGCGGTGTGCTGGTTTTTGAACTATCGGGTGCAACTAAAAAACCGATTGGCCAGTCGAAATGAAGAGGATGGGGAGAATGAGGAATCTGATGAAGAGGTACGTTCTTAGTATTGCAGTTTTGGTTTTTACTTCAACGTTTTCAGTGCTGGTTGTGCAGGCGTCGGATCAGTCGGAAGTGCACGACACAGTTCAGCATGTGTTTGAACAACTGAAGTCTCACGACTATGGCAGTCTGTATGATCTTCTCCCGGCCTCGGCACGCAGCCGTATGTCACGTGAACGATTTATCAGTGCCCTGCAGCGCGCGCAGGACTTTTATCAACTTGATCGTATGGATATCGGCGCGACCAAAGTGATGGGCAATCTCGCCGTCGTCGACACAGTGCTCTACGGGCGCGTCGTCACTCCGATGCAGGCAGAAGGAAAGATCGTGGTCCAGCAGTATCTACTCCGCGAAGATGGAAAGTGGCGCGTAGCGACTGGCGACCAGTCAACCGTGAGAAAGGTTCTGGCGGCTAATCCCGGATTCAGTAAAGTATTCCGAATTAAGCAGCCGAGAATCTACGTCAAACAGAATAATCAATGGGTTGAGTTTAATCCCGGTGGACGCAGATAAAACGGATTAAGATACGGATAACCGCTGATTTAACTTAAAAGGAGGAGATCGTCGAAAGATAGCTGAGCATCATCGACGCGCTCGGCGTACTCACCATGTCGAATGCGATGGCGTGGCACCTCAAGTGTTTCGCGAACTGCATCGAGATGAAAGCGAATGATTCTTGGAGTGAGTCTGACTGAAGGAATACGTCGTTTCGCCGCCAGCCGGCGGACGGTCGATTCACTGACCTGCAGGTAGGCGGCAAGCTGTTTGGCGGTTAGAAACTCTTCACGATCTTCCGTCGTCATTGGGACTTGGCAGGCAACGAGAGAGCTACACGATAAACTGCGGCGCCATCAATCTCAACATCCTTGGTTACAGGTTCTGAGCCGTCAGCTTTGACACTCACACGATACTTCCCCGGCTCAGGCGACAGTCGAAACTTGAACGAACCGGTTTCGGTAGTGACGCGGCCGTCGATCTTCTTTGTAGTACCGTCCTCAAGTATCCGCGATAACTCAACCTTAACATTCGGTACGCTTCGTCCACTGGCATTGAAAACACTGCCGCTAAGGAACGCAATCGAACCTTCATCGATCGTGAGGATCAAACGATCTCCAAGTGAACGCGTCTTACCGGCTTTAACTTCAATGTCCTCCATCGAGCCGATACTCAGTCCGGGTTTGCGAAACGTCAGACCATAGATACCCGGCGTCAATTTTGAGACAAGAAAATCTCCATTTTTGTCAGTCGCAGAACGCGTGACTTCTTTTTCTCCGCGTCTCACCACCACAGTAACGCCACCAGGCGTCCCTGTTTCGACGCGAACCTTGCCCTTGATGGCGCCAAGAGTCTTGTCCTGACCGGCAGCAACCGTGGCCAACGCGAGTGTGATTGCAAACACAAAAAGGGTTTTCTTGAATCTCATGACCATTCCCTAACGTAATAGCTCCTGTCAATTCGGATTTGAGACGCTCAGGATCATATCACCGTTTGCTTCCGAAGGTCGCGCCCGTATAATCCTGAGCGGCGTCCCCAAGAAAGAGTAGTAAAGAGTAGTAATGCCCAAAAGACCCGCGGCTTTGTTAGCGCAGCTATCCCTTCCTCTCCTTCTGCTCATTGCTCTTGCCACGCCTGGCGTACCGCAAAACCAGGACTCCGCAAAACCGGCTCAGCGACCGCGCAAAGTGTTTCCCAAAGAGCAGGAACCGGAAGACGTCTTGCGCATCGACACGGATCTCGTTTCGGTCGATGTAACGGCTATCGATGCCGAGGGACGCGCGGTCCGGAACCTCCGCCAGGAAGACTTCAAAGTGTATTCCGACGGGCTCGAACAATCGATCTCGTTTTTTCAAATTGAGAAACGTCAGGGTGAAGCCAGACCGCTGGCAATTGTTTTTGCACTCGACGTTTCCGGCAGCATGACATCGGACGAAATCCTTCGGCTTCGCAATGCGTTGCAATCCTTTTCGAGTCAGTTATCAAGTCATCCGGTTGTCTACGCAGTCATGACTTTTGGCATGCGCGTCAAGACGATCCAGAAGTTCACGTCCGATCCTGGCAAGCTGGATGAGTCGCTGGAAAAGATTGCGCGTGACTCGCCTAATGGCTTATCCACACATACTTACGACGCGGTTGACGATGCGATTCGGATGCTGGTGCGAAATGCGCCCCGCACGCGCGAGAAACGTTTGATGAAACGCACGGTGATGGTTGTGACTGACGGTTTCCCCGTAGGAGATACGGTTGCACCAAAGACAGTGATTGCACGTGCGAATGCTGCCGATGTCAGTGTGTTTGTGGTCACACTGCCGTCGTATTCACGCGTGATGGCATCGTCGGCGCAAACACCTCTGCCAACGCCACTCGATGTGAGTGGATTAGCGGAGTCGACCGGTGGTCGCAACGTTTACGCGAATGAGAAAGACTACGCGCCGTTGTTTCGCGCTCTCGCGGAAGAAGTTGGTTCCGCATATGTGCTGGCTTTTTATCCGCCCGAGGAAAAGAGACGAGATGGGCAAATGCACACAATCAGAGTCGAGGGACCGCGTGGTTTAACTTTACGACAGAGCCGCTCTGAGTACCGGGCGGCTGAAAGGTAATAAAACCGGAGCAGGGGCCGACAGCAGGAGCAGGTTGCGTGCCCCGGGTGTGTGTTCCTGCGTCCCGTCTTTTCAATATTCGTCCTCGTCCTCGTCTTCGTCGTAGCTTTCTTCTTCTACAATGTCCAACTCGACGGGATCGAGTCCCACGACTTCGAGGTCTGTTCCACATTCCTCACAGGACACTATTTCGCCCTTGTCCGTGTCCAGATCAACATGGACATCAGCATCACATTCCGGGCAAGTTCCGGTCGGCACAGTTTCTTCCTCCCCGCATTGAGTGAAAGGCAGGGATACATCCCGGTCGGGAGAGCACCACCACCTTGTAAGCAACCAAATCAATCTACCCGTGAGCGCTGGAATTTGCAACAGTCTTTTTCCATGATTGTTGGCCCAAGCGACGTTACATTTTTATGCCGAAACTTTGTGCGTATTTCAGGATTCATTTACCTTCAATAGAACTACGTAATGAGGAGCGTACGTTCCACCGTGCCCAATAATATTTTGAGTGTGGATTTCCACATTTCGTGGCACCGTACGAAACGAACCTGAATGCGGGGCTAACCTGACCTCACGCTGATACCAAACTCCTGTTGTGTGCACAACATGGCCGCAATAATAACGTCATGTTTCGACTCGCTAAGTCACCAACATCCGGGCTGGTCCTGTTACTCCTGGTACCAGCCTTCCTCATCCTCTCCTATTTCTCACTGGCAAACGATCTGAACATAAACGAAATTCCGACTTGGACCACGACCGTCAGTCGTTGTTTACGCGTGTGTTTTTTGATCTTTGCCGTGGCCCCTTTCTTGCTGTTGCGAACGTCGATCGCTCCCGAGCGTGCCTGGCTCGAGTTTTCAATACTCGTCGTGAGATTAACGGCCAGCGCGACTCTCATACTTGTCGGATGGGTAACGACTGTGGTCGCACTCTCGATTCTTAATCGTGCTGACTAATTTGATTTCTAACGGTTCGCGAATCGTCGTCGCAATTGCTCTGGTGCAGACCTTAACTTTTGACTTTCCGGGGAGGAGTGAGGGCTACGCTCCCCCGGAACTGCGCCGACGCGGTGATACGAGGAGGCATACCGCGTCGGCGCATCGTTTCGTTTCCAACTCGAACAGAATTATTGCACCGCAGAATCCTCAAATAGCGATGAATTCTGGAAACAACCTTGCGCCATGAACTCGTACAAGTACTCATTGAAGGAATAGGCGGCGGAGATGAAAACAAAGTTTGGAAAAGAATCGCAGATCGAAGTTATAGTGTTAAGGCCGTGGTGCCTCCCACGTTAAAAAACTAGAGGCTTTTTTGACACCCAAAGGCAGACACCGATGAACTTCATCACACGCACACCAGCGGCGATTTTATTGTTCCTGCTCGCCCTCACAGCACCTACGGCTGCGCAGCAAAAACGGTCAACAGCTCCGAAGCCACAACCGAGAGCGACCCCCGCGCCAACATTCGAAACTTTGGTCCCGGCAGACTCTTACACAATCTACGGTGAGATTAGAGGCGCCGGACAACTGATCCGATCCAATGCCGTAAACGATCTACTCGAACCGGTTCTAAAACTGTCAGGACCACCGAAGGAATTCAAAACCGTCGTGAAGTGGTTGAACGCGCACGCAGAAGACGTGATGACGTCACGCCTGTTGCTTGCCGCCTGGCCTACTGTCAACGCCAAACAAGCACCGCAGACACTCATCGCTATTGAGTTCGCCTCTGCCGAGGAAGCAACGAAGTTTGCCGGGACGCTGAATGAATTTTTGCCGACGGTATTGCCGACTCCGGCACCGGAGCCCTCTCCGAAATCGGAAGAGGGATCTACCGCTAATGAAAAGCCAAAACCAACTGGTCCTCCAGAGCCTGGCTTTCATCTGCAACGCATGGGCTCCCTCATCGTAATCACGCCGCGGCCATGGACCATGAAGCAGTTAAAACCGGCTGGTAGCAAACTGCTTGCTGAAGACGCAAACTTCCGCGCCGCTCGCAATCGCTTCAGCTCCGAACCAGTTTTCGTTTACGTCGATACGAAGGCAATAGAAAAAGAGGAAGAAGAACGCCGCAAACACTTCGAGCAACAAAATCGGCTGGAAGAAGAACAGGTAAAGCACGAGCAAGCCGCGGCCGAAGCAGAATCAAAGAAATCTGATCAACCGGAAGAACCTGAACCCACGGAAGAGGTGAAAGCTGTTGAAGCTGTCGACGAAACCAGGCTTGAGGCGGAAGCAAAAGCGATGCCTGGGCCCGACCCGTTCTCGATGCTTTTATCTGGCCTGGGCTCGTCCTTTTTCTCCGGCGAATCACATATGCCTGAAGGCATCGGACTCGCGCTCGCCTTTGAAGGAGATTCATTCGATCTACGCGTCCTGCTCGTCAGTCAGTCTGGCGAGAAAGCCGACGCACTACCGTTTCTTCCGATGCTGATCACAGGTCCGGCGTTATCGCCCGAAGCGCCGAACATCTTTCCTGCTGATACTGAATTACTTTTGACGATGTCGCTCGATCTACCGCAAATCCATGCAGCGATGTCGAAGCCGAAACCGAAACAGACCTTTACCGAGTCCCACGGCAAAATTGTGGAGGTCAAAGAAGTCGAGCCCGAGTCGCCTTTTGCGGCCATCGAGGAACGGTTAAAGATCAAATTGAAAGACGATCTGCTGCCTTTGCTCGGTTCAGAAATCGCTCTTCGCCTGCCGACAGAGAGTGCGAACATCATGGGACTAACGGGGATCGCACCTGCTACGACAATAACAACAGGGCCGGAACCAGCCAATGCCACAGTAGTGGTTGGTACGACAACAGCACCACCGCAGCAACCAACCAACGCCGCACCGGTTCTGGCAATTGCCGTCAAGGACAAAGAAGCTTTGCGAACACTGATGCCTAAACTGATCGACAACTTCGGCTTCAAAGGCGCCAGTTCATTAATGCAAACGGAGCGACGCGAAGACACCGAAATCGTCTCGTTTGCAAATGTCTTCGCGTACGCTTTCGTCGGTAACTTTATCGTGCTTTCTTCAGACGCTGCCTCGACACGCTACGTTGTCGACTCGTACCTGAAACACGAAACACTTTCCAGCGACATTCAGTTCAGAAACTCCACGCGCTGGCAACCGAGACCGTTACACGGTCAGCTTTATATCTCTCCTGCGTTGATGGAGGGATACAAGAAGTGGGCTCAACAGCCGAGCACTCTGGTCACCGACCAGGTAAGATCCTTCTTAACGCGTGCCAGCACAGTGTCCCAGCCAATCACCTACTCGCTTTCCAACGAGGGACTTGGACCACTGCATGAAGTTCATATTCCCAGAAATCTAATACTGATGGCCGTAGCCGGAATCTCAGGCGAGGTCAATCCGCCACCGATGGTCCAGAACGAGCGAATGGCCATCGGAATGATGTATACGATTGCGCATGCCGAAGACGAGTACAAAAAGAAAAACAGCGGCGCTTACGGTTCGCTTGAAGAATTGATGGCTGCGGACCTGGTTCCGAAGGATGGCATTGAAAAATCCGGCTACAGATTTGATTTTACAGTCAGTGGAGACAAATTTGAGGTGTCAGCAGTGCCACTGGAATACGGGAAGAACGGCAAGTTATCTTTGTTCCTGGACCACACGCGCGTGTTGCGTGGCGGAGATAAGAGCGGCGCCGCGGCCTCTGCATCCGATCCGCCAATCCATTAAATCCGTGTAATCCGTGGCTTATAAATTTTCTATCTCCACGGGCTCGACGGGATCTGCGAGCGCGAATCTAAACACCTTCGAGTAGAAATAAAGCTCTCCGTCGAGAGTGCGTTTGATATGCTTCGCCTGCCTGAAGCCGTGCTGTTCGCCCGCAAAGGCAACGTATGAAACCGGGATTCCCTTCGCCCTGATCGCGTCGACCATCGTCTCAGCTTGATTGGCCGGTACCACCTTGTCTTCAAGACCCTGAAAAAAGATCACGGGACATGAAAGCCGCTCCGGAAAATTAATCGGAGAACGATCGTAGTAGATATCTTTTCGCTCGGGATACGGGCCTAGTAATCCGGTCAGGTATTGCGACTCGTACTTGTGTGTATCGCGAGCCATCGACTCCGTGTTACTGATCCCGAAGTGACTCGCACCGGCCCTGAAGACGTTTTTAAAGGTGAGCGCGCAAAGGGTCGTGTATCCACCCGCGCTGCCACCGGTGATGATCAGTCGATTGCCATCCACTTCGCCGCGTTCGGCAAGATAGCGCGCGCCATTCACACAATCGTCAACATCAACGATGCCCCATTTTCTATTAAGTCTTTCACGATACTGCCGTCCATATCCGGTGCTGCCGCCGTAGTTCACATCAAGTACCGCAAATCCTCTGCTGGTCCAATACTGGATTGAGAGACTCAATGCGGTCGAAGCAGCAGCAGTTGGTCCACCGTGGCTCTTCACAATCAGCGGTGGCTTTTCGTTATCCGGTGCGCGGTAATCCGGATTTTGGGGCGGATAAAAGAAGCCGTGCGCGGTCAGTCCACCTTCGGTGGGAAACTCAATGGCTCGCGGCACTGAGAAATACTGTGGATAGGTTTCCAGATCGTTTGAGCGGCGGAGTGTTTCAAAGTGACCGGTTCCCAGATTAAATCTCACGATTGCCGCCACGTCAGTCGGTGAGCCACCGCGAAACACCGCCTGACCTTTAGCCGCACGCAAATATTGAATATCAGTGTAAGGACAATCTACCGGCGTCAACTTTCCTGTACCTGTATCGATTGTCGCGAAAGTGGAAACGCCTTGATCGACGTGACTGCAAACAATTATTTCCGGCGAGACAAAGGCATATGACGACATGCCGAAAACCCACTGCGGCATGCCCAGTTCAGCTTTTGACTGGCAAACTCTTTCGATACCGCCATCGGGCGTAATTCGTTCGAGATTCCACCAACCACTTCGGTCTGAAGCGAAATACAAAACGCCGTCAGGCGACCATTCCGGCTGAAAAATTGACTCGGCAGCCCCGCCCGCGACCCATCGAGTTGAAGCTAAAGTGCCGTCTTCGGCAAACTCGCCGACCCATAGTTCACAGCCGTCCCAGGGCATGTTCGGATGATTCCACGTCAGCCAAGCCAGTTGTGTTCCATCGGGACTCAGCCTCGGTGTCGAATAGAAATCATTTCCTTCGACCAGCACCGTACCGTGGTTGTCGCCTGGTTGCAGGTTCACACTGACAATCGAGTTGACAGCTTCAGTACCTTCGCGCGTGTGATCTTCACGGACGCAGATGAGGCGGCCGCGAGCCTGGTCCAAACAGCTATCTGCATAACGCACGTCGCCTGGCGCGGTTAATGGTTGAGGGATGGCGCCTGGCCCGTCCTGCCGGTAGAGTCGCTGATCGGAAAAGTTTGAAAAACAAACAATTCCCTGTTTGACTATATAGTCGCCGCCGCCATACTCATGAACCTTTGTGCGCGCATTGATTGGTGGCTGGTTCACACCAACGCAGCTTCCGTTAGAACTTCTTTTAACGATGACGTTGCGGCCGGCTTCCTTCGGGCGCATTTCCATCCAGTAAATGTCATCGCCATCGAATGACGGCTGGCCAAGACCTACTGACCCCTCCACGATCAGATCTGAGGTGATCGGTGATTTCCAGGAGCCATATGGCGCGATTTTCGGTGAATTCAGCAAGGTCCATCCTCGATTCATTGGTCTACGAACTACGCTAGTTCTTCGCTTTTGTGTGACTTCGGCAAACTTTTGTCACAACCTCGCAAAGGCTTTATAAGCTTTATGCAACCTACCTCCGCCGTTTGGCAGTTAGTATCTTGCCCGTCGTTAATTCTCCATGGGAGAACTGAGATAAAGGCAAGGGCGCTGGTCTTGGGGGAGGTCAGCGCCCTCTCTTTTTGTCTGCTCGCCATCTTACCAAGAACAGCAAGAAACAAAAGCAGGAAAACAAGTACAGGAGGCTGAAAGCTCGTGCAGGTAACTTGATATACCTGCTCCTGACGGCTGCTCCTGCTTCCCAGTTGAGGCTCTTGCGCCTTTTATTTTGTGCCTTTTGTGCCTCTTTGTGGCACAATTCGCCAGTCAAAATCGAAAGAGGTACCCGCCCATGTTCACACGCAAACGAGAAGTGATCGTGTTCTGCCTGTTGGCGTCTTTTGTTCTCGCTGGTTTGCCTTTAACAAACGCACATGCTGACACATTTAGACCAGTCGTTCGTGGCAAACGTGGTGTTGTGGCCGGCGGCCAACCTCTATCGGTGGAAGCCGGACTGCGGATTTTGCAGCGGGGAGGCAATGCGGTCGACGCCGGAGTGGCGACAATTTTCGCCGCGTCAGTGATCGAATTCTCACACTTTTCCTTTGGCGGCGAAGTGCCGATTCTGATTAAGCCGAAAGGTCAGAAGGTTGTCGTGATCGAAGGCATGGGCCAGGCGCCGATGAAGGCGACCCGTGAATTCTTTGTCAACAGGGCTCAGGCTGGTGCGACTGCGCCATCGCTGACGAGTCCCGGTCAAACCACCATGCCGGGAGCAAGAAAAGCCGGGACGATTCCCTCCACTGGTCCACTCTCAGCTACGGTGCCTGCCGTTCTGGACGCCTGTATAACCGCGCTCGATCAATTCGGTACAAAAACACTCGCCGAAGTAATCGAACCCGCAATCCAGCTCGCTGACGGTTTTCCGATTGACGAACTGCGAGTGCAGTACATCAAGACACGCGCCCCAATCTTCTCCCAATGGCAGGATGCAAAACGTGTGTTTCTGCCGGGAGGAGAGATTCCCAAGGTCGGCGATATTTTCGTACAGGCTGATCTGGCCCGTACGCTTCGCGAGATCGTACGTGCGGAGCGGCTCGCTGCAAAAGGCACGCGCAACAACCGGCACGCCGGCTTAATGGCCGCACGCGATTATTTTTATCGTGGTCCAATCGCCCGTCGCATCGGTGATTACATGCAGGCGAATGGTGGGTTGATTGCGGCTGACGATTTTGCACGATTCGCCGCCAAGGTCGGACAACCAGTTGAAACTGAGTATCGCGGCTATCAGGTGTACAAAGCCGGTTTCTGGACGCAAGGCCCAGCGTTCATCGAAACGCTCAACATGCTCGAGGGTTTCGATCTGCAGAAGATGGGCCACAACTCACCGGCCTATATTCATACTCTCGCTGAGGCTCTTAAACTCGGGCTCGCCGATCGCGATCGCTACTACGGCGACCCAAACTTTGTAAAGATTCCTGCGGCAGAGCTGTTATCTAAAAACTATGCTGCCTTGCGACGGCCACTGATTGACGAACGTCGCGCTTCTCTCGCGCAGCAGCCGGGTGATCCACTCAACATGAAGGCAGTTCTTGCCAGCGCCGTGCAGACGATCGGCAAGGCATCCGCTTTACCTGAGATCGAGCGAGCCAACGACACGACTTGCGTCAACGTTGTCGACAAAGAGGGCAACCTGTTCAGCGCGACACCGAGTGGCGCATGGCTGCCTGCAGTTGTCGCCGGAGATACAGGTGTGTTGATGGGTCAAAGACTGCAGTCGTCACTGATGGACCCAAACAGCCCAAACGTTGTCGCGCCCGGAAAGCGTCCAAGGATTACGTTGACGCCGACGCTCGTGCTCAAAGGTGGGGAGCCATTCATGGTGCTGAGCACGCCTGGAGGCGACAATCAGGACCAGGCTCTGCTCCAGGTTTTGTTGAATATTGTCGAGTTTGGAATGAATCCTCAGGAAGCGGTCGAGGCTCCTCGCTTCGATACGCAACACTACATCAGTTCATTCGACGATCATGAATTCCTTCCCGGCTCTCTGAACGTCGAGTCACGAGTGAGTTTGAAAACGATCCAGGAGCTTTCCCAGAAAGGACATAAGGTCAGGGTACAGGGTGAATGGGGCACGCTCTCAGCGCCCACAGTGATCATCTATGATCCCAAAACCGGTGTTGCGTCGGCGGGCGCCGATCCGAGGCGCAGTCGTTACGCCGTCGCATGGTAATAAACTTCTTCCTCAACAAAGGAGTCCCCCATGTTTACAAGAAAGAACTCCGTGCTGGCCGTACTTACTCTTATTCTTGTTTTCGCAACTCAAGGTGTGGCTTCCGCACCGGTACTTCCGAATCCGGTGCTGTTTTTACTCACTCATGAGTATTACACCAGCGGTGGCAAGAACTACGTGCGCTACCGATTCGATGTGCTCAACAAGAACGATTACCCCAACGATCTTTTTGCTAAATCTCCCGACTTGCCACCATGCGGCACCAACACGCAAGCGGCTCGCACCTGGGTTGATTTCTATGATCAGACTGGAAAGAGGCTACAAGGCTTCTGCAATTTAGCAAAAGCTTCTGATCTGGGCACTATTTGGTTCGCACTTGAAGAAGGAAAGTTGCCGCCAAGTTATGTTTACATCGAGATGAACGATCGTAAAACCAACACGAAGTACAAATCGAATCTGTCCGAAACAATCTTTTAATATCAATCAACAGGGGAACAATTATGGGACTGGAAGAAGGCAAACGCTTCGTAGATTTCGATCTCAAGAATCAGGACGGAGAGACCGTCAAGCTTGACGACTTCAAAGGCAAGTGGCTGGTCGTCTACGTCTATCCAAAGGACGACACGCCCGGCTGCACGATTCAGGGGAAGTCGTTCACTGCAAGCAAGCAGGATTTTGAAGATGCAAACATTTCGGTCGTCGGAGTAAGTGAAGACGACGTGCAATCGCACAAGAACTTCTGCAACAAGTTTGCTTTCACGATCGATCTGCTTGCTGATCCGAATCACGAGTTTTTGAAAGCTGCAGGCGTGGGCCAGAGTGATTACAAGGGGACGATGTACTGGAACCGCACCAGCTTTGTGATCGATCCGGAGGGTAACCTGCGCAAGACGTATCTGAAGGTAAACCCGGAAGGTCACGAGCAGGTGTTGCTTAACGATATCAAAGCGATGCAGAACGCCTGACCGGAATGCTTGCTTACGTCTTTTGGCACTGGCCACAAGCAGACATAGACCGCGGTGCGTACGAAGATCACCTGCGCGAGTTTCAGAAAACTCTTGCGGTAAACAGACCTGACGGTTTTCAGCAGTCGGTGGTCTTCCGCATTCGTGGCGCGGCCTGGCTAAACACCCGCGACGAAGCTTACGAGGAGTGGTATTTACTCGACGATTCGGCGGCGATGGACCGGCTTAATGCCGCCGCAGTGTCGGGCGCCTGTGAAGAACCGCATAACCGCGTGGCGCGAGAAGCAGCGGATGGGATTGGTGGTTTGTATCGGCTGCGCGAAGGTGTTGAAAAGCTGGACCAGGCGAAGTTTGCAATCTGGTTAAGCAAACCGGTGGGTGTTTCTTACAAAGACTTCTACGCCGATTTGCAATCGTTAACCGCGCAAGCAGGCGTGGCTTTGTGGGGCCGGCAGATGACTCTCGGACCGACGACTGAATTCTGCATTCACAGTCACAATCCGATCGAACTTCCCCCAGGCTACAGCGGTCACACACTCAACTTGCGTTTGATCTATCCGTCTTAATCCGTGGCTTACTCAATATGTAATTCAGCAACCAGTGGACAATGATCCGATGCCGCTCGTATCCGCTCCTTCGGCTCCGCGATCACCTCACACGTCTGCAAACGATCCGCAAACGCTTTCGGCACGAACACATAATCAAGTCGCACATGCGGATCCCACGTCGGAAACGTATAGCCTCTGTCGTCGCTGTGTAACATTCGGAAACCGTCACCGTATCCCGCATCAAGCATCAACTGAATCGTTTCGCGTTGCAGTTTGCGGCCGCTGATCCAGATCAGCGCTCGAATCCATGCCGGCATACGATTCAGGTCAAGCACTTCCCCGGGCGCAAGTGTATTGAAGTCGCCAACCAGAGCGTGAAAGCCGTTTTGATGTCGCTTAATACCATCAAGGAGCGATCGAATCTCACGCGCCCGTCTGCGTTCATCCCATTTTGAAAATCGCGCGCTGAGATGTAGACCAAAAATGCGCGCGTTACCTCCTGCAGGAACAATCTCGAGAAATGAGTGGCGCGCCCCGGCTGGATAATGCCACTCGTGATAGTCGACCTCCTGGCGACTTAAAAAACCTATCGAGTGGTTTCTTCGCGCGGCCCAGAACGGAAATTTTGTAGTCTCGGCGAGACGTTCAATCACTACCGGATCTGTCGCTTCCTGAAATACGACCAGATCCGGCGCGGCAGCGACGATCGTTTCCGCGAGCGCCTGCTCCCGGCCGCGGCCGCCAAAACGGATGTTATAACTGAGCAGTCGTAAGGTCACGCATCTTCACCCGCTGGTACGACAACGAAATAAGGCTCGCCAAAAAGAACGTCGCGCCCATAAAGCACGAGACTGGAAGTGGCCTGCATATTCACTGGACGACCTGCCAGTTTCTGCAATGATTCTCGCAGCGGATTCAAATTCGGTGCGATGTTTGGATCCGCATCACAGAGTGGTTTTGTGTGCTGACCGGGAATGTAGAAAGCGGATGGGTCCCACATTTCCATGACTTTGCTGCCGACGAGAGTTACATCTAAATCGCTGGTTCCCACGCCTTGAGAATCGAAAGGAGTATCGTCTTCGTAGCGCTTGTTTGTAACGACACTCCCGCGGAAAACAATGCCGGTTCCCTCAGGCAAACCCTGTTGCAGTTTTCGGTAAAAAGCGAGGAAGAGGCGCTCGTCGCCTCCAAAAGCAAGGGTGATGATGCGCGAACGGATTTCGCTCTCGGTCATCTCATGCGCATCTTTGGGCATACTATGATTATCAATGACTTTCTCTGTGCACAGAGAAGAGGGAGCTTACTAACGGGAGATGTCTTTTACCACTTCGTAGAACTCGCGTGTGCCTTTGCGCACGTTATCCACCGAGATGCGCTCGTTATTACCGTGAACGCCTTCATCCTGATCGGGCGTTGTGTAAATCGGCGCCCAGCCGTAAGCGACGATGCCAAGCTGCCGGTAAAGCTGGCTTTCAGTATAACCGCTCAGCATCTTTGTTGTGACAACGGCGCCGGGGTGATTCTCTTTTGTTTTGCGAGCGATGAGAGAATAAAGTTCGGTGTCGATGGGAGAACTGTTCGGTGCTTTGAAACGATTGACGTTCTCGATCTTGATCGAAGGGTCAGCAATCACCGCTTTCAGTTCCTTGAGAAATTCCTCAGGAGATTCACCGGGAAGCAGACGCACGTCGAGATTACAGGTCGCAGCGTTGGGGATCACGTTTGTCTGTTTGCTGCCGCTCAGCATGGTTATCGAGATTGTATTGCGCAAGAGAAAGTTGTACTCGCGTTGACTGGTGAGCGATTTCACGAAGACTGGATTCTTCAACGACTCGCGAATGTTTGCGAACTGTGAACGCAACGGTTCAGGTTGCAACGGCGCGACGTCTTTGAAGTACTGCTCGACGGCAGGCGATAACTTGATCGGTGTCTCCCAATCGAGGATACGCGACATCGCCCGAATGAGGCGGTTTGTCGCTGAATCAGCAACCGGTCGCGAACCGTGGCCGGGGAGTCCAGTGGCGGTTAGTTGCAACCAGAATGGAGCCTTTTCGGCAACGTCCACACCAACAATCTTGACCGAGCTGCCTTCGAGTAGATTGTCGCCACCCTCAGTGAGAAGATATTCAAAGTTCTTAAAAAGATCTGCCTTGTTCGCGATCATCCAAAGGGATCCTTCGTCGTGGACTTCCTCGTCGGCAGTGCCGAGAAAAATCACATCGCGTGATAACGGTGGTCCTTCGCGCTTGAGCAGGATCATCGTCATCAGATGAAGGAGTCCCTCGCCCTTCATATCGAGCGCGCCGCGCCCATAGATAAATCCGTTCTTGATCACTGCCGCAAACGGATCGACTTCCCAGGAAGCCGGTTCTGCCGTAACGACGTCGGTGTGACTGAGAAGAATTATCGGTCGCTTGGAACCGTTGCCTTTGATACGGGCGATGATGTTGGCGCGGCCGGGTTTGTATTCAAAAATCTCGTTTTCAATACCATGCTCATCAAAAATCTTCTTGAAGAATTTAGCTGCCTCGATCTCGTTGCCGGGCGGATTTGACGTATTGACTCTCAGGTACTGCTGCATGAGATCAACAGCCATGTCCTGGTAACGCGGCCAATCAATTCCATTCTGCGCCTGCGCTACTCCGCTGAAGACGCAAACACCTACCACTAACAGCAACACCGTTTTGAGTAATCTCATAATCCAGATATCCGTTATGTGCCTTTTGTGCTTCTTTGTGGCTTCATTTGATCTCTATTTCGGCCACCACAGGAACATGATCCGAAGCTAAAGTCTCCAGAACCCAGGCCTTCTTCGCGCGAAGACGATTGGCAGGCCGATAAAGGATGTGATCTATCCGCTTTGCAGGCTTGTCAGCAGGATAACTGAATCCGTCGCCTTTTGCTCGGCTCGTGATCCATGCATCGTCAAACAGAGTACGCATCAGTTTGAAAGCGCTGCCTTCAGGAACGTCATTCAAATCGGCGACGACGATCAGTGGTCCCTTCACGTCTGCAAGAAACTTCAACAGTTGCTCCGTCTCAAACAAGCGGCCATCTTCATACTGATAATCGAGATGCGTAGTTACAAACGTAATTGGCTTGCCATCGACCTCAACCTCTACTTTCAACATTCCACGCCGCTCGGCCTCGCGTCTATTCTCGAACATCCTGTGCACTGTAGCCTTGAGCGGAAACCGTGAAAGAATCGCCACGCCGTACTTACCACCCTGGTAATCGAGGTTTGGCGCAAAAGCGAAGTGCATACTCGTCATCGTGGCGAGTTCTGCGATCTCATCCTTGCCATCCGTTCGCTTTACACCTCGGTCTACCTCCTGCAAACCGACAAGGTCAGGCTGTTCGTGGTTGATCACATGAGCGATGCGTTGCAGGTCCAACCTCTTGTCCATGCCGACACCGACGTGAATGTTGTAAGTCATCACGCGCAGCGTTCTCTTCGCGGCAGAAGAAAAACTGCCACTGCAAAACAGGACAAGTACAGAGGTTATGAGAAGAACGATCCGCGACAGATGCCGATTCATGAGTTTTTATATTAACATGCTTATTAAGCCACAGATTTTCACGGATGAACACGGATTGAGCCTTCTTTCTTATCCGTGTGATCCGTGAAATCCGTGGCTAAAAACAAAACCACCCAATGCGTCTCTTCCCCTCGCTTGTCATGTTGTGCGCCGCATTCGCAGCGGGCGCGATCAATTCTATTGCAGGCGGCGGCACACTCCTGACTTTCCCCGTTCTGATCTGGCTCGGACTCGATCCAAAAGTCGCCAACGGGACCAGCACTGTTGCTCTCTGGCCCGGCCTCTTCGGCGGCTTGTTTGGTTATCGCAAAGAGCTGGAAAATAGTTCCACGATCCTCCTTCGGCTCGGCGTGACAAGCCTTATCGGCGGTGCGTTGGGTGGGTTGTTGCTGGTTCGAACTCCTTCCAAAGTATTCGCCAACCTCGTGCCCTTTCTGATCCTGTTTGCCACATTACTTTTCATGTCCAATGGCGTAGTTAACAGGCGTCTGCGGGTCGGTTCTCTTGATGAAAAGCCGATGGGTCTCTGGTGGACCGGCGCGATGATCTTCCAGTTCTTTTCCGCGATGTATGGTGGCTATTTCGGAGCCGGCAACGGAATACTTATGCTGGCAGCGATGGGTGTGCTCGGGCTGAACGAGCTGCACCGTGCGAATGGCATCAAAAACTTTCTCGGCATCTGCATCAATGCTGTTGCAGTACTGATTTTTGCGATCGCGGGATACGTCGTTTGGGAAGATGCGTTGCTGATGGCTTGCGCCGCACTGAGCGGTGGTTATTTTGGAGCGAAGATGGCAATGCGTGTTGGTCAGAAATGGGTGCGCAGGGGCATTGTGCTCATCGGGTGGGTAATCTTTTTCGTGATGATCTGGAAACTACGCCAACAGCCACAATGACGCCTGAAGTAAAATCCACCAAACTGCCACGCGATTTCTATCTTCGGCCTGACGTTCTCACCGTCTCGAAAGATCTGTTGGGCAAGCTATTGGTTGTATCTGGTCCAAACAGCGACCGCGTCTCGGGCAAGATCGTCGAAGTCGAAGCTTATCGCGGGCCGGAAGACAGAGCTTCACACGCTTACGGTGGACGCCGGACTAGACGCACTGAAACGATGTACAAAGCCGGCGGCGTCGCATACGTGTACTTCGTTTACGGTATGTATTTTCAATTCAATGTCGTCAGTGGCGTTGCTGATGTCCCGCATGCGATCCTTGTGCGTGCACTCGAACCCGTCGAGGGCCTCGACGTCATGAGAGCTCGCCGGCATTCCCATCCGGATCACAACCTCACTAACGGTCCAGGCAAACTCTGCATCGCCATGGGAATCGATCGACAACTCGACGGGGCAGATCTGCTGGGTGATCGAGTTTGGCTCGAAGACTTTAAACAGGTTTCTCCACGTCGAATCGCGCGCGGCCCAAGAATCGGCATCGACTACGCACAGGAATGGATCAACAAACCCTGGCGCTTCTGGATCAAAGACAACAGTTATGTCAGCCGCAGATAAACGCGGATCTAAAGCACAAACTTCATCGGCGTTCCGGTAATCTTCGTTGTCGTAACGGGTTGTCCTCGCAAAAACTCCATCATTCCCTCTTGAATCTTTGGTGACGACAGAAACAATGGGTCTGAGTGAACAGCGCCTTCGATAATGATGTGCGTGCTGTTCGGAAATCCTTTTCGATACTCTTCCGCATTGCTCACTGGTGTGCGCGCGTCGAGGGTGCCACTGATGAAGAGTACCGGAACATCTGAACGAAGCGGAGCGCGAAACCCATCACCGAGATCGGGAGCGTTCCACTCCTCACAGATCTCCGGAAAAGGAAAGTTAGAGAAATCCTCGAGCAGCGTACCCTTCGCTTCACGTGCAATCTGCTCGCGACGTGCGGCTGTCTGTCCCGATGCGCAATCCATCATGTACGACATCGCGGAACCAATCTCGCTGCGCGATTGATTGAGCCAAACCTGTGCGGGATTGCTGAAGTCCCCTTTCGAAGCGCGCAGCAGGAGTGCTGGGAACCGGGCAGTAACGGTCGTGCCGATATTGTTCGCAACGAGGAACTGCAGGACAAACTTGTTTACGATGACTTTCACCTTGAGCTTTGTTCGCGGGTCAGTCACTTCCACGGTTTCCGGTTGAGCATCAAGTCGATCAAACACAGTCTTCATGAGACCGAGAAAGTCAGGAATCTCCTTCCCAGCCACCGGATCGGCCTTGATCACACCGGCCAGATCCTCGAGGTGCTTCTGAATGTTACTCGGTAGTTTGTAAGTGTGATCGGGACCTTCAGTGCCGGCAAGGATCGCTCGATGAATACTCTTTGGATGCCGGCGCATTGTTGCAAAAGCGAGATGCGTTCCATAACTGATGGACCAAAGACTGATCTGCTCAACGCCCAACGCTTTTCTCAGGTCCTCCAGATCGTCGGCGCTTTCGTTCGTGTTGTAACCCGTCAGATCGACGCGTTGAATGTCACGCCAGTAAGACTTACAACTCTTCGCGTTCTCACGCAGCTCCTTGATCGCGGCTTCACGCGTGGGCGGCACATCGAGTGGAAGTGCAAGCCGGTCGTAGCAACCAAGATTGGGTTTCGAATATCCCGTGCCACGTTGATCATAGGCAATCACGTCGGAAATCTCGCGCAATGCCATAAACAGTGGAAAGCGAGAACCGGTGGCAGCTCCGATTCCTGACCCACCTGGACCACCAGCAAGATAGACGACCGGAGGACCGGGATTCTTTGCTGTGCTCTTGAAACGTACAAAGACGACTTCAATGAGGTTGCTCTCCGGATTGGAGCGATTCTCAGGAACGAACAACGTGCCGAATTCTGCGTCGATTTTTTCCTTCTTGTCGTTTTCAAAGGTGTACGGCTTGATTTTCAGGGTGCCGGCCTTCGGCTGTGCGTTTGCCGATGTAGCCAGCAGCATGGAAACAATCATGAATATAACGCACTTGTAGATAGACATGCGTGATGCCTCCTGATGACGTTTTTTCGGTGATAAGAGTTAACGCAGATTTACGCTGATAGAAGACGGATTAACCTTCGATCTCGGAAATGGCCCAGGCAGCTTTCGCGCTGACGCTGGGTTCTGAATCGTGCAACGCTTGCTTCAGCGCAGGCAGAGCTTCAGCACTCTGTATCTCACCCAGTGCTTCGGCCGCACCGCGACGAACTTCGGCGCGCGTGTCGGAGATTAGCACTGCGCAGAGTGCAGTGACGGCTCGATCGTCTTTCATCTCGCTCAACGCCCAGGTTGCTAATTCGCGCACACGCCAGTGGTCATCTGAAAGTCTTGCCATCAGTTCCGAGACTGCACGGCTGTCGTGTAACTCGCCGAGCGCTCGTGCCGCCGCCATTCGCACCCATTCGTCCGTGTCGCTCAGTAGAGTGATCAGTTGCGGAACGGCCGCTGATCTTTCGCCCGACAGCATATTGGTTAACTCACCGATGGCCCATGCGGCGTTGCGGCGCACTGTGGGGTTGGAGTTATCCAATTGATTCAGTAACGGTCTGAAAGCCGGCCGCCCTAAAGAGGCCAGACCGAGAGCCGCCTGTTCACCAGGAGAAGGTTGTTTGAATGTTTCGAGCGCAGGACCCCAGTTGCTGCCTTCCCAACACCTGACAAGTTGCGCTTTGCGGTCGTCGTCAAGCATTGCCACCAATAACTCAATTGCTGCCACGTCGCCGCGTCTGGCGGCGCTACAAGCCGAAACGGCGCGCTCGTCAGCGGTCGGCGCACTGGCTTGAGTCCCGCGGCTCGGGGCAGTAACAACGGCAACAACCGGACTCTGTACGGCGACGGGTGCCGGCCTCTCAAGCGCCTGCGTCACGGCGGCGCGCGCCTCAGTTTGCAGATCGACTGAAAAAAGCGACAACGACAACGCCGAGAGACAAAGCACAGCAATCGCGGCGAGCATCAACGTTCGCGCGAGGCCTGCGGCTATTTGTGTGTTACTCCTCATAATTCTCGCTATTCTTTCTTCAAGGATCTTTCCATCGAAAATGCTCAACATGAATGCCTGTGACGCGTCTTGATGAGAGACGTCAGCCGCCCACAGCAAGGAGCGTGCATACAGCCTGGGCGCAAGAATCCGACTGGTTACGAGCTCGTCGCAGGCGAGTTCCCGCGCGCGATCCAGCTGCTGTTTGATCAAAAATGTGAGCGGGTGAAATGAGACTGGCAACGCGACCAGCTCGCCCAACAGATTCGCCAGGAAATCTCTGCGGGCGACGTGCGCCATCTCATGACCGATAATCGAGAGCAGTTTGGCTTCCTCAACAGTCCCGCAGAAAGATTCCGGCAAGACGATCAGTGGACGCAGAGCGCCGATCGTGTACGGCACGCGTGCCTGCGATGACAGAGTGATCTGCACCTCACGGACGTCTAACAGGTCGCGACAATGCTTTGCGACTGCTTCGATCTCCGGAGTAACACCAGATCGCGTTGCGGAGCGGCGGAGTTTTTCTTTGCGACGCCAGAACCGCACCAGTCTCAGCGTACGAACGAAGATGAACAGCGCATAACCAAAAGCGAGCAGCAAGACACTGCGCGGTGACGTAGTTATAGTCGTGTGCCGTTGACTGCGGGTGCGATCAACTGCGAGATCTGTTTCCCGGCGAGTTTGATCAACAACTGGTCCAAAGGTCACGAGCTTCTGGGGAATTGCCGGAGAGGAGACCGGTTGAAAACTTGAAATCCACTGCGGCACAACGCGGGTTGTCGTTAACAACGGCGCTACAAGACACGCGATAAGCGCAATCATCCAGAGCGTATGTCGATATCGCGCCGGTCCATTTCTGAGCATCCACGACGCCAATGCCGCAACCGCAAAAATCGCCGCCCCCTGCCAGGCAGAATTCAAAAGAAAATTCAGGATGAATTCGCTAATTCTTAGCATCCCGCTCTTCCTTTTCGACCAGCTCGTGGAGCGCGGTAAGTCGCTCGGGCGTCAGATGTTTCTCCTGCAAAAGATTCATCACCAGTCCTTCAGCAGAACCGCCGAAGAGGCGATCGATGAATTCGCGCACTGCGTGTCCAGTGAATTTGGTCCGGCTCACAGCGGGCGTGTAGATGTAAGCCTTGTCCTTGAGAGTTCGCTTAACTTTTTTCTTGCGGTGCAGAACAGTGAGCATGGTTTGAACGGTCGTGTATGCCAGTTCGCGTTTAAGTTCACGCTGGACGGTTTGAACCGTTGCGGGCCCGGTTTCCCAGAGCACCTGCATGATCTCCAGTTCCAGGGGCGTCATCTGCTCACTCTTGCGGCGCGGCATTCCGGATCATCTCCTAAGACTTTAGTCGGACAATACCGCAGGCTGGGAAGCCTGTCAACTAAAACTTTAGTTTTAGCCACCGATGAGCGCGGATTAAATCAATCGCTGCCGTAGCGGATTTCCATGTGCCGGATGCGATATGCAGCCAGGACAAGGACGATGATTGTAACGAGGAGCATGCTCGGGATCGCGATCCAGGCGGGCGTGGGTTCTGCCACCACCGCAAATGGACCCTCCGATACCGGCACCGGCACGAGTGAGTTGAGATAGTGAATTACACTGATCTTTTTCAGTAGCGGTGGCAAAAGGAAGTTGAGCCACTCCCAGCCATAAAGTACAAGCGCAGGAATGATCGGATTACGAACAAACAGTCCCACAAATAGAAAGAACGCACCGTAACCGAGACACGCAAGCATCGTGATGCCGGCGTATGTGAGAATCTGGCCGAGGCCTTTTCCCTCCGTGAAGTAGCGTAAACTCTGTGAATAGAAGTGTGGGAAGTAAAGCAGCAACATCGCGACCACCGTCGTCGTGGTGAAGAGAATGACTGAGGTCGCCAATCCGCTAATGAACTTTCCAACTACCAGCACCTCTCGGCGCACTGCACTAAGAAAGTAATAATGCAGGCTGCGATCGACCAGCTCACCGCGAAACAGGTTCATGAAGATCCACGCCGATCCGAAAAACACGAGCGTGCGCAAAATCAGACCGTTGTAAATGATCGAGTAGATGATGCTGTATTGATTGAAGTCCTTCCATTCGTTTCCAGGCGGCGTAATCAGCGCCAGCAGCCCCAGCGGAAACAGTGGTAAGAGCGCGAGCAGATAAATCAGTATCGAGCGACGGCTGAAAAAGTTCTTCTCGAGCTCCATCCGAAAGATCGCGGCGATCTGGCGGAGCCACAGAGACCAGTTGAACGGCGATTTATTTGATTTAGCCTCGATCGCGTCTATCGCAGAACTCATCTCTACTGAACTCCTAGGCACTGCCTCCGGACGTGCCGATCAGATACTGGTAGACAGCACTGAGGTCATCGTCGACCGGCGCAATCGACTCGACACTTACGTCGCCCTCAGCAACCGCGTGATTCAACATCAGGTAAAATCGATCGGCGTCGCGCGTCTTAACGAAAAGCCCGCCACGGTCGTCATGAAGCCTCGCTTCGACAACGTGATCCTGCGCAAAAACATACGCAGCAAGTTTTGCGGGCTGGTCGCAACGAATCAGGATCTGCATCGGGTGCTCTTCCATTTCGTCGCGCACACCGTGAATGTTTCCTTCGGCCACGATATAGCCATTGTTCAGCAACACTACCCGGTCTGACATCATGTCGACTTCATGCAGTATGTGCGACGAGATGATCAGGTGTAGTCCTTCAGCAGCGAGTTTGCGAAACAGCGCGATCGTTTCCGCACGCACCATCGGATCCAGGCCGTTGAGAGGCTCATCCAGAATCAGCACTGCCGGCTGATGTGCGATGGATTGCGCCAACCTTATGCGCTGTCGCATTCCTTTGCTGTAACCGGCAACCTTTCGGTCGGCGGCTTCCACCAGACTGACGCGTTCCAGCGCAAGCTGGCTCAATTCATTGGCGCGTTTGCGATCATAACCATGGACCCAAAGAAATGAATTCAGGAACTCGCGTCCAGTGACGCCTCTCGGGAAGGAGTCAAACTGAGTGCAGTATCCGACCTTGCGAAACAGTTGCTCCGGTTGATCGGTTGGAATGCCAAGCAGATAAATAGATCCACGCGTGGGACGCAACAGGCCGGTCATCAAATTCATCAACGTCGACTTCCCTGCACCGTTCGGACCAACGAGACTTGTAATGCCCGGGGCGACCTGTAGGTTCACTCGATTCACTCCGAGTATCTCGCCGTAAAACTTGGAGACGTTGTCGAAGATGATGAGTTGATCAGAAGAAGTCATTCTATTTGTCACAGATAAACGGGGATTATCTATTTCACAACCTCGTACGCTTTCACTTTCCAGCTCAGTATCGCCAGGCAAATGACGCATATCACAAAGAGCGCTGCCCAGGAACTCCAGAGTGGCGGCTCAATCAGCAATATCTCGCGCGTGATGTTGTCGTTAAAGTCAGTGAACTGAATTCTTCCGGTAACGCGGTCGAATGTTCCGAAAAGACCCTCGGTGATATTCGTCATCAACCCCACCAGATTGAAGAGATTTCCCACACGCGTCATGAAAATCAAGTTGATGATACCGGCAAAAACAGATGGGATAATCACCAAACCCAACATCGCCGCGCTCGCAACGATACGCCATTTCAGCAAAGCTGAAAGCGTCTGCGAGATAAGGGCCAGCAGCAGTATCCAAACAACACCGGCGATGACTATCGCGGCGGCAATCCACAGGTTGCTCCTGAACCAGGCGAAGCCTTCCAGATACGACTGGAACAGAAACATCAGCAACTGCGGCACCCAGGTGATCCCCGACAACAGAATCAACAACACCGACATCTTGCCCATCACATATTCGGTGCGCGTAAATGGCCGGCAAAGATAAAGCGGGAGCGCGTTGTTGCGCAGATCGCGCGAAACCAATGGTGGTCCAAGGAGTAGCGCAACAAAGAACGCAAACCCGCCCTGGAAAAACACGAAGTATTCGAAAAAAGAACCGTCTATGGGCAACAACTGTCGCGCATTGAGATTCATGATCGCGAGCGCCGTGATGTTATGATGCAGGTAGATCATGATCGCCTCGACGAGCACAATCACAAAGGAAAGCACATAAAACGCGGTGAACAGCTTAGAGCCGAACACGCCTCGAAAAGCATGACGTGGAATGATCAAAAACCGGCTCCACTCAGGAGTCAGCTTGCCGGTGTAAGGCTTGTATGTCTGTTCATAGACCGCCATAGCCGTTCTCCATTGCTCTCAGGAAAATGTCTTCCAGCGAATCGCGTTTGTAGCTTAAACGACGGAGCTGCACCTGCGTCTCGTCAGCCAAACGGTACAAATCACGCACCTCAACGCCATCCTGCAAAACGATCTTCAGACGGTGATCGCTTGAGACTGCATACTCGCAACCCAGTTTCGCTAGTGACTGGACAAATTTGCCGTGATCTCCGCGCGTTTCCAACATCAGAAACTTGCGATTGGATTTACGTTCTTCTTCGAGATTGCAGTAAACAGCAATTTGCCCGTCGCGCAGTATCAGAATCTCATCGCAGCATTCCTCGACGTCAAGCAGCAGGTGCGACGAGAGCACAATATTCGCATGCCCACTGTCGCGAATCTCGCGAATGAGTTTGATCATTCGCAGTCGCGCCGGCGGATCGAGCCCGTTCGTAGGTTCATCGAGAAAAATCAGTTTTGGACCATGGACAATAGCCTGTGCGAGCTTGGCGAGTTGCTTCATGCCGAGCGAGTACGTTTCGAGACGTCGATAACGCGCTTCACCTAAACCGACATAGAAGAGTGCCTCGTGAGCTCGTTCCAGGGCAGCATCCGACGGTAATCCCGACAGTTCACCCATCAAGCGGACGAAGTGCACCGCACTCATCTTGGCGATGAACGAATCGCGTTCCGGCATATAGCCGATCAATGTCTTGATCTCTTTCGCCTGATCCGCGATGTCGAGTCCAAAGATGTGTGCTGTACCCGCGGAAGGTGGATGAAATCCGAGGAGCGTGTGAATCAGGGTCGTCTTGCCCGCGCCGTTGGGACCGAGCAGACCGATAGCTCTACCGCGCAGATCGCCACGCAGGTTTTTCAGAATCTGCCGCCGGCCAAAAGAAACGCTGAGACCATGCAGGTCGATTACGGGCGGCGCAGAGTAAGCCGTTTGCGTTTTGATCGGTTCATCTGGAACCGAAGCGGGGAGTGCCATACTCTTTTTTATAACGCTGTGTTCTGATAATTCCAAACGAATCCGAGTCCGAAGACCGTGCCCATCAGCAGAAAAGCAACAATGCATGCTAACGCATCTGCGGGTGCTAAAGTTCTGCCTATTGCGAGAATCTCGATCAGGAACACAGGCGTGTTGAGTACAACAGCGGAGGAGAGAGGGAATAGCAGTGCTGGTCTGCAACCACCCATGCGTTGGCGAAGCCATGAAAGGGAGGGCGCATAGGCTAGCGAGAATAACAGCGCTGCCATAATCATTGAAGTGACTGTGGCGCTGATAACTTGTCCATCGGTTGCGATGAACTCAGAGATGATCAGAGCACCGCACAACCAGGAGATGAGAGAAATTGAAACGAGCTTCATGCGTACTTAGTGCTTTGTACCTGGTGCTTGGTGGTTGGGCCCCGGATCAAAGTACAAAGCATTAAGATCCGAGGCCCTCACCAGCACTTACTTTTTCCCGCCCATGCCTCGCTGAATAATGCTCTGCATTTCGAGAGCGCTGGGCATTCCCAGGATCGTTGCTGGTCCTATTCCAAATGGTCCACCTTCAGTATTCGCCGCAAACGTAATGGTGTCGCCTTGCGCATAAGCGTACGCAAGTGTTGGCTTCATATCTCCAGCGATTGCTTTCACCGCTTGCTGTGGTCCACTCGGCAACTGCTCCGCAGTGCTCGCCGCGGTACTCGCCAGCCCAGCCGGAACCAATCCGCCGATGTTGTGATAGAAGACCGCCGAGAAGTTGGCATTACCGTCTGCCGGTAAGCCGGCGGTGAACTTCGGTGAACGCAGCAGCGACAAACCGCTTTCCTGTGATCTCAAAGCTCTTTCTACCAATGCCCGGCTCGGACCAACGATCAAGTACCCGTTGGTGTAGGTGTAGTTCACCTGGACCATTCCAAAATCTGTCGATCGCAGCGTGTAGTACATACGCCCACCGAGTTCGGCGTTTTCCCAGGTCAAGCCAGACTTGCCAAGATACGCAGCCTGTTTATTCACCCCACCAACTACTCGCTCGAGGGTCTGCTGCAGGTGAGCGGGATCGTTGACTTCAAACACCATCTTCCAGGAAGGCGTCGGCAGAATCGGGCCATCAATCGCAAAGGCAAACTCTCCACCTAACGGCGCAGCGATGTCGTTGCGAATGTTCAGGCCGTGATCTGACTGTAGCTTGTCGAGGTTTGTGCGCAACTCAGGCGACACCGTCGAAAGCACATTGAGTAGATCGTCAACGAGTGTGGCTGGGTTCTTCACCACGAATCCTGCCACAACGTTCGCATCGGGCGAGATGTATTCCAAAGAACCCATCGGACCGGGTGTTGCGAGCCACGAAGGAATGCCACGCTGCGCGTCGTTGAACGACAGCGAAGCCTGCGTGTGCGTCTTGCCGTTGCTGTCTTTTTGATCCAGAACGAAATACTTCACACTCAGGATACCCAACTGATTCAAGGCCGCCTCTTGCTTCTCAGCGTCCCGACCCTTGCTGCGTTCGGCTCTCGTGTTTGCGACAACCTTTTCGAGATTGGCGGCGACGACCAGACCAGCACCTTCCTGATAAACCTGTGCGATGCGGTTGTGGAATGGTGTGGCTGAGAAACTGCTCGTGCTTCCATTCGTGACTGCACCAGCCACCGTTTGCAGTTGCTGCAACTTCGGACTGGCGGCGAACAAGTTGGACTGAATCCAGACATACAGTCTTTCTCGCTTGTCGTCAGCGCTTGGCGCCGCGGCCGTGGCCGGATCTTGGACAAACTGAATCTCTGGCTTGCCTCTCTTGTCGCCGGAGTACCTGGCGATCTCTTGCTCAAGAAACTGCTGGAAGCCCTGTGAGTTCTTCAGTTCAGCAAGGACCAACGGTTCGCCGGGTCGTCCCTGGTCATCCATCGAAACCGAAACTGCAATCTCATCGCCAAGATATGAACCAAACTGGCCGATTGTCTCGACAACCTGGTCCATGTTCTGCGCTTTGCCTGACTGTTCTTTCTCCCACCACTCGCGCAGCGCTGCGTTCTGGCTTATTTTCTCCTGAATCACGCGATGCGACTCAACAATTGAATTAGCGAGATTCGGCAACGCAGCATAGACCACGGTGTTCTCGGGCATCAGATCGAGCAGATGCGTCGAGTTGCGAACACCAGGCTGCTGAATGTTCTTCAACTCGTTCCTGAGTGAAGCCAGACCACTCAAAACTGCCGCGTACCGATTTGCATTCCGACTCCAGGAAACTTCATCCTTCACCGGAATCATCGCGATCGCTGGACTCGTCGTTGCCTGTTCACCGGGACGAAGCACGCGATCACTACCGGCATGATTGAGATTCACTTCGCCTTCGATCACAGAGACTCGCGAACCCTTGGTGCCGTTGTTTACCGAGAACACAGTGCCCGTGACTGACACGAGTGAATCAGCACTCTCAACAAACAACTTTCCGTCTTTCTGCTTCGCGGCTTCGACAACGATGCTGCCGCGATTCAGGTGAATCGTGGTTCCATTGCCCGATTTTGTTAGATAAAGCTCGGACCGATCTTTCATCTCGATCAACGAGCCATCACCCAGACGAACAACGGCGCGACTGTCTTTAGCAGTGCGCACCTTCTCGCCTTGTTGCAGCTTCGCACCGGTAGTTACCGACGCTGTGCGTGTGTCGGCAACCTGGTAAACCTGGCCTTCAGCAGCCTGCACAGTGGCGTCGAACCGGCCATAGGGCCAGAATCTCTGCACAAACGGAATTGCAAGTAAACCAAGACCGATAACCAAAGCGGCGGCGATGCCCCAACGCATGATCACCGGTTGGAGCGTGTATCGCGTGGTGCTTGCGGCTGGTTTGACCTTCACGGCACGCTTTGAACGTGCTTCGTTCATTGCCTTCCGGCAAGGAATACACTCGTGTGTGTGGTCTACCAGCAACAGCGAGCGCGCTTCAGACAGTTTGCCCGCGAGGTGCGCGGGAATAAGTGATTGAAAGTCTGCACAACCTTCAATCCGATCGATTACCGGCGCCTGAAATTCAGTGGCGCCGGCAGCAGCGGAGACACGCGCCCAAACACGGTCTGCCGCTGCTGAGACGGCTGCCGGATCTACCTTTTCATTTCTGATCTCGGCAGTAACTTTGTCGAGGATCTGATCTTCCTTATTACTCTTCATGATGTTTCTCCAGATAGTGCCCAATCTCTTTTCTCAGTTTGGTACGAGCGCGATGTAGGACGACGCCGACCACTAACGGTGAAGTATTCAAAAATACTGCAATTTCCTTGTTGTCAAAACCTTCGTAGTAACGGAGAACGAACATCTCGCCGGCAGTTTTTCCCAGACGCGATACAGCCTGACGAACCAGTGCCTGGAGCTCACGATCAGCGTGAACCGCCTCGGGACTCTTGTAATTACCCACTATTGAATCGATTTCGCCTTCGTCTAGAGCCACGGCTCGGGATCGTGTGCGACTTCGCAACAGATCGAGGGAAGCGTTGATAGCTGCGCGGGAAAGATAAGCCTCGGGATTTCCTGACCAGTCGTAATCATCCTGACCTCTAACGAGTCTCAGAAAGACGGTCTGGAGCACATCCTCAGCGTCGGCGACGCTGCCCGTAATCCGCTGAGCCGTCCGAAAAACTCGGCCGTGGTGTGCCTGGAAGAGAGCTTCCAGCTCGCTGGCGGGTTCGTTTCTCACTAATCGCAAGGGTTTAACTGCTGCCTGCAAGGGTGTTCTCCTTCGTCTACACCTTGATAGACGAAGGGTTTAAGGGTTTATTAACACCCCTTACGGTTTTTTGGAAGGTTAGTAGTGAACCCGCGCTGGATTTAGGTGTTGCCTGGAATACTACTTTATTCGCAGTTGGGAGTAAAGTAGATCGAGCCGCTTTCTTGCTTCAGTGGCTTCAGACGACTGCGGATGACGACGAATCAGTTCACGCCAGGCTGTGCCGTCGTAGTGAAAACGTTTGGTTGATTGATCGAAGACGAACGTTATTCCCTGACGGTTGTACCGATCGAGGCCCGAATAGTTCAGGAAATAACTAAACTCCGGTGCTTCGCCGCGGTCTTCTTTGAGTCGACGTGCAGCATCGCGGGACAACCTGGTTGCGACTTCTTCAGCGGTGTCGCCGAGTAACAATAGAACCGTCGGACGAAAGCGCGAACGCGGAAAGTGATCGAGAAAAATTCGTGCGCGTGCGATGCGATCGAATCCCTCTAAACGTTCGATGAGCGTGAACAACTTTTGATCGTCTCCTTGACGCGAGGGTGAAACGACCGCTTCGCGTTGAATCCAACCGTGCGTGCGACTCGATACAATAACGAGAAAGAAACTGATGCCATCGGCACTCGTCTTCATCGATCTAACCGCCACGAGTCTTCCACGCCCGAGACGTCGCACGAGTCGTCCATTGAGCTGCGGCGTTGCACGCAGCGCTGCGAGACGTTCATCAACGACTATGGCGAGACGCCCGCCCGCCGGTGGCTTTCTTTGCGCGAAGATTGTTCCTGGAATAGTGAGAAATAGAACCAGCCAGAACACAAGCTTGTGAGGAAGCATAATAATTCTCCAGTCGTGTGAGGTTTTAGGTCATATAGGTCCAATAGGTCCTATATTAACCGTTCTTGCCTAAACCGCGGCTATTCTCTCTTTAAACGCCGCGTGGTGGAAATGGCAGATGGCAGCAGCCAGCGCGTCTGCTGCGTCGTGCGGCGACGGAACACTCTTCAACGCCAGCAGCAATCGAACCATCTCCTGCACCTGATGTTTCTCCGCGTTTCCATAACCAACCACGGTCTGCTTGATAGTTCGCGGCGAATACTCGCAAATCTCCAGCCCTGCACGCTCCGCGACCAGCAATACAACGCCGCGCACTTGTCCGAGTTTCATACTCACTTTAACGTTAGTCGCGAGAAAAGAATCCTCGAGAGCACAAGCATCGGGACGATGCTCCGCGATGACTTCCTCCAACGCGGTACACATCTTCAAGAGCCGCGTCGAAAACTTCAGGCTCGACGACGCGCGAACTGAACCAAACGCAACGAGTGAATAGCGGCGCCCATTACCTTCCACAACGCCCCATCCCATTGTTTGACTTCCTGGATCAATTCCTAATACGCGCATCACGCGAAAAGTATACAACACTTGATTCTTAGCGCTTTGTTCTTTGTCTTTTGTGCTTTGTTCTTTGCGTTTTGAAGATATCTGGGGGGTCACTAAAGAACAAAGTACAAAAAACAAAGCACCAAGTACCAAGTACAAAGCACAAAATGCTATTCTGAAGTCCCCCCTAAACGTAACACGTCATGAGTGAGCTCTTCGAATCGCTGTCTTCATTGATACGCAAACCTTCCGGTGATGCGGATGAGAAACCATTTCAGGCAGAGTTTTTCAGTGTCGAACGTCTCGAACAGTACGCACAAACTCTCGCAGCCGAACACAAAACCGTCACTCGAAAAGGTCGTGCGCAACTCTTGCCACGCCTCGAGGACAACGGGCGCAAACTCGAAGGCGCTTACAAACTACTCGTCGATTCGCTCCGCCAGGGACGTACAATCTCGCCGGCCGCGGAATGGCTCGTAGATAACTACCACATCATCGAAGAACAGTTGCGCGAGATTCGTCAGGATCTCCCCAAGAGCTACTACCACGAGCTACCCAAACTCGCGGACGGCGAATTGGAAGGCTATCCGCGAATCTATTCAGTCGCACTCGCTCTAATCGCGCATACCGATTCGCGTCTCGACACACACACGCTGCAAAGGTTCATCGCCGCCTATCAAACGGTCGCGCCGCTTTCGATTGGTGAGTTGTGGGCCGTAGCAATCACTCTGCGTCTGGCTCTGGTCGAAAATCTGCGCCGGCTCGCGATCACGATAGCTCGCGCTCGGGCGCATCGCGACGACGCAGACAAGCTCGCCGACAAACTCCTCGAATTCGCTTCACTTCAACCCACCGGCGTCATGTCGTTTCTCAACGAACGACTCGGAAAACGTGAAGACCTACCACACCCATTTCTGGTTCAACTCGTTCAGCGCCTTCGTGAACAGCATCCATCCGTGATGCCGGTGATGGACTGGATCGAGAAGCAGGTCGCACGGCAGAGCACAGCTATCGAACAGATAATTCATCTGGAACACCAGCGACAGGCAGCGGCGCAGGTAACAGTCGGAAACATTATCACCAGTATGCGCCTGCTCTCGACGCTCGACTGGAACGACTTCTTTGAAAAAGTCAGCTTAATTGAACCTCTGCTGGGCAAAGATCCGGCAGGCGTCTATTCGCAAATGGAGTTTGCCTCGCGCGATCGCTATCGACACGTCATTGAACGAATCAGTAAAGGAACCCGCACAAGTGAACTGAAAATCGCTCAGGCGGCTATTGATCTCGCCGCCCAGGCAGACAAGAGTTTGCAACGGCAAAGACACGTTGGTTACTACCTCATCGATGCCGGCCTCAGCCGGCTCGAGTCAAATTTTAATTATCAGCCACGTACTATTGAACGATTGCGGCGCTTCTTTCTGCGTCACCCAACCGCGTCATACCTCGGCACGCTAACAGTGATGACGTTGCTGGTTATGACTCTCCTGCTCTCGTTCATGTATCGGTACGGAGCCGGCTGGCCCTTCATGATCCTAACGGCACTGCTGGCGCTGATTCCCGCAAGCGATCTCGCTCTCACAGTTCTCAACTGGGATCTCACGCACTTCTTTCCACCACGTTTGCTTCCGAGGATGGATACTGCCGATGGCATCCCACAGGATGCAGCGACATTTGTAGTAGTGCCCACGATCTTTCTGCACGAATCGCAGGTCAATGAACTGGTGGAAAGACTTCAGGTCCATTACCTGGCCAATCAGGACGATCACGTCTACTTTGCTTTGTTGAGTGACTTCCCTGATGCAACATCAGAAGAAACACCGACTGATTCAAATCTCCTCGCAGTTGCGCAAAGCGGTATCGACGCGCTGAACCGCCGGCATGGCAACGAGCGTTTTCATCTCTTTCACAGAAGGAGACAGTGGAACGAAGGCGAACGCAAATGGATGGGCTGGGAGCGCAAGCGTGGCAAACTCGAAGAGTTTAATCGACTCCTTCGCGGCGCGCGCGACACAAGCTTCGTGGTGCGAACTGCGGATGATGCGTTGTTGCGATCGATTCGTTACGTGATTACGCTCGACTCCGACACGCAACTTCCGCGTGATGTTGCGCGCAAACTCGTCGGCGCAGCCATTCATCCGTTGAATCGGCCGGCTATCGACACTGCTACGAACCGCGTCACCTACGGCTACGGTATCCTGCAACCGCGCGTGAGCATCTCACTCGCCAGCGCCTCACGCTCGAAACTGGTCCAGATCTTTTCCGGCTACACCGGCATTGATCCTTATACCACCGCAGTCTCCGACGTGTATCAGGACTTTTTCGGCGAAGGAAACTTCACCGGCAAAGGTTTGTACGATGTTGACGCTTTTCAGCAGACCCTCGACAACCGCGTACCTTCGAATGCGCTGCTCAGTCATGATCTGTTCGAATCGTTGTTCGCCCGCGCTGCTCTAACAACCGACATTGAGCTTCTCGACGATTATCCGGCGTCATACGAAGCCTACGCGAAGCGAGCGCATCGCTGGACGCGCGGCGACTGGCAAATCATTCGCTGGCTCCTGCCCACGGTTCCCAATGCAGAGCAACGCAAAGTGCGCAACGTATTGCCTTTGATGGCGCGTTGGAAGATTCTCGATAATCTCCGTCGCAGTCTTGTTTCGCCTTCACTGTTTCTTTGGATCGTTGCTTCGTGTGCGTTATTTCCCGGGTCGTCGTTGCTGTGGTCTCTATTTGTTTTTCTGGTGATTGCGTTTCCGGTTTACCTCCACGTCACCACGGGTCTGCTAATGCACCCGCGCGGGATTCCATGGACCAGTCACTTCTGGAGTCTCTGGGGTGACTTCCGCACGAATAGTGCGCAAATCGCACTTTCGTTTGTTTTTCTTGCGCACCAGGCCTGGTTGATGTGCGACGCGATCGTGCGTGCTTTGTACCGGCAAGTAATCTCTCGGCGGAATCTGCTCGAATGGGTGTCAGCGGCCGAGGCAGAAAAATCTGTGCGAAACGAAGTCGGCTCGTTTGTACGGTTCATGTTACCTGCTTTGGTGCTGACCTTGATCGCGCTTGGTCTCACGATGCGTCTAAAACCGGCAGGATTGCCGGTCATGGGAACGCTCTTTGTCGTCTGGATGCTTTCTCCGTTTATTGCTTACTTCGTGAGCAGGCCGAGAGCGGCGGAACGAAAGCTTCTGAGCGCAGACGACTCGGCGTTTGTGCGACTCATCGCCCGCCGCATTTGGCGCTTCTTCGAAACATTTGTCGGAGCTGAAGACAACTGGCTGCCGCCGGACAACTATCAGGAAGATCCCGCGCCAATAGTCGCGCATCGTACTTCGCCCACCAACATTGGTCTGTTGCTCCTGGCAACCTGTTCTGCGCGCGATCTCGGTTACGTCGGCGCACTCGAACTGGTCGAACGACAGGAACTGACCTTTTCAACCATGGCCCAGTTGGGCCGTCTGCACGGTCACTTTTTCAACTGGTACAACACCAGAACTCTCGAACCGTTGCTGCCGCAATACATCTCGACGGTAGACAGCGGTAACCTCGCCGGACATCTACTCGCAGTGAAACAGTCCTGCATCGAGTTTCCTGAAAATCCTTTATTTGACTCGCGTGCAATCGATGGTCTGAACGATACGATCGACGCTGTTGCCACGGAAGCCGGCAGCCTGGGCAGCTTCCGCCAACGAACTGATGTGGTGACGGTGCGCCAGTTACAGGACGAGATCGCCGTCTGCCGCAAACTGCTCCAGGTCGAGCCCGGCAACAGTCTTTCGTCATGGGTTGTGTTGTTTGATTCGCTCGCTCGTCGCGCATCTGAAATCGAAGACATCGTCAACGCGCTGGCTCACGAACATGGCGAAGTGGTTTTCAAGGAACTCCTCTGGTGGGTGGGAGCGTTGAAGCATCAGGTCGCGGCGCGGCTCAGGGACGTGGAAGCACTCACGAATTGGAGTCGCTTACTGCCATTAATTGAGCGGGAAGTTGATTCTGACAAAGAGTGGGCCCCGATCGTGCACATGCTGCAGCACGTTCCGACACTCGCCGATGTACCACAACTCTGTGACCGTGCGTTGGTCCAACTTGCGGCGATGCAGAATCACAGCTCACCAACGCTGGCTCAATCCGCAGCACAGCTCACCAAAGCCCTCGAACAATCAGCTGCAGCCGCGTCGGATATGTTGTCGCGTCTCAGCCGTTTGGCACGTCGCTGTGACGAAATCATCGAGATGATGGATTTCTCTTTTCTCTTTGACGTCGAACGCAAACTGTTTCCGGTCGGCTACAACGTGACCTCATCGCGTGTGGACGACTCCTACTACGATCTACTTGCATCGGAAGCACGTCTGGCAAGTTTTGTCGGCATAGCGAAAGGTGATGTTCCGCAGCAACACTGGTTTCGGATGGGCCGCGCGCTCACAAAGGTCGATGGCGGGCGGGCACTAATCTCATGGACCGGTACGATGTTCGAATATCTCATGCCGCTGCTGGTAATGCGTAACTATCCCGCGACACTGTTGTATGAGACGTATAAAACGGTGGTTCAGCGACAGATCGAATATGGTCAGGAACGCGGTGTGCCGTGGGGAATTTCCGAAGCCGCTTACAACGTTCGCGATCTTCATCTCAACTATCAGTATGGTCCATTTGGCGTGCCGGGACTCGGACTCAAGCGTGGCTTGATTGAAGATCTGGTTGTTGCGCCTTATGCGACAATGCTGGCCGCCGAAGTCGATCCAAGCGCGGCAATGACCAATTTGCGTCGCTTACGCAAAGAAGGCGCGCTCGGTCCATATGGTTTTTACGAGTCGATCGACTACACCGCCGAGCGTTGCCCGGAAGGTCAGAAGTCAGTGCTCATTCGCTCCTTCATGGCGCACCATCAGGGAATGAGTCTCGTCGCACTCGCCAACCTGCTTCAGGAAGATCTGATCCAAAATCGGTTTCACTCCGATCCCACGGTTCAAGCAACCGAGTTACTGCTCCAGGAACGCATACCGGTCGGTGTGCCTGCAGCGCATCCGCGTGCCGAAGAGGTGTTGACCGGACGAGTGGCCGCACAGGCAATGCCGGGCATGATCACGCGTGTTTATGAGTCGGCAGATCTGGAGACCCCACGTACGCAGTTGCTCTCGAATGGCGCTTACAACGTGATGGTTACGACCGCTGGTTCGGGTTATTCACAGTGCGAAGAGAATGCGGTCACGCGTTGGCGTGAAGACGTAACTCGCGACAACTGGGGAGCGTTCATTTACTTGCGGGACGTGCGCAGCGGTGCGGTCTGGTCGGCAGGTCACCAGCCAGTCAGGAGAAAAGCGCAGTCCTATCACGTCGCTTTTTCGGAAGACAAAGCAGACTTCCGCCGGATCGATTCGGGTATCGCAACACGGATGGAAGTCGTGGTGTCGGCAGAGGACAATGCTGAAGTCAGGCGCATCTCTTTGACAAATCTTTCTTCACGCGCGCGGGAGATTGAGTTGACCAGTTACGCTGAACTCGTTTTGGCGAGCCCCGGCGCCGACGCAGCACATCAGGCATTCAGTAATCTTTTTATCGAAACTGAATTCGTTCCCGGTGAAAACGCGATCCTGGCCCACCGCCGCCAACGTTCCTCAGAAGATCGTCCGATCTGGGGCGTTCACGTCGTGGTAGCGGAAGGTGAACCGGTCGGCGCTGTGCAGTACGAAACGGATCGCGGCCGTTTTCTGGGACGTGGGCGCACGCCAGGCAATCCAATCGCGGTCATGGAAGATCGTCCACTCTCCAACACGACCGGCGCCGTGCTTGATCCCGTCTTTAGTCTCCGCCGGCGGGTCAGAATTCAGCCGAACCAAACTGTTCGCTGCTCCTTCAGCACAGCCGTGGCTCGGTCTCGCGAAGAAGCACTCGCACTCGCCGACAAGTATCACGATCCGAATATCTTCGAACGTGAACTGCGTCTGGCGTGGACCAAAGCACAGGTTGAGATGAGTCACCTCAAGATCGATGCAGAAGAGGCACATCTGTTTCAACGTCTCGCAGCCCGCATCGTTTATTCAGATCCTTCGCTGCGTCCAACGCCACACGTACTCGCGCTTAACACCAAAGCGCAATCAAGCCTCTGGGCCTATGGCATCAGCGGCGATCTGCCGATCGTGGTGGTTCGCATCAACAAGGACGCCGATATGCGCACCGTCAGGAAACTCGTGCGCGGACATGAATATCTTCACTACAAAGGCCTCAAGGTCGATCTCGTTATCCTAAACGACACTCCTACCGATTATCTCCAGGTGCTGCATCAGGAGTTGGAAACAATCGTGCGCACGAGTGGCTTGCAGGGCCTACTAGATAAACCCGGCGGAGTTTATCTAAGACGCTCCGATCAGATGCCCGAGGCAGATCGAATACTGCTTCATGCTGTCGCTCGAGTAGTTATTGTCGCCGAACGCGGTGCGTTCGAAGACCAGATCGAACGCAAGCGCGTTGAAGAACCACTGCCACCGCCTTTCATGCCCCGTTTGCCTTCGCAGACTTATCCTGAAATGACTGTCGCGCCACCTGACTTAGCTTTCTTCAACGGGCTTGGTGGGTTTCATCAGGGCGGACGCGAGTACGTTACTTTACTCGGCGCCGAACAATGGACACCTGCGCCCTGGTCCAACGTAATCGGAAACGAAGTAGAGTTCGGCTTTCAGATTACGGAGACAGGCAGCGGCTGCACATGGTCGCTCAACAGTCGCGAAAATCGTCTCACGCCCTGGTCCAACGATGCTGTCAGCGATCCGCCGGGTGAAGTGGTCTATATGCGCGACGAAGACTCCGGCACGATCTGGTCCGCTACGCCGCTGCCGATTCGCGAGCGCGAGCCGTACATTATCAGGCACGGCCAGGGCTACAGTGTGTTTGAACACACGAGTCACGGCATTTCACAGGAGTTGCTGGTTTTTGCGCCGCTCGATGCGCCCGTAAAAATCTCTTTGCTGCGGTTGCGCAATCGCACAGCGAGAAAACGAAGATTGACAGTGACGCAATACAACGAGCTGGTACTAGGTGTCTCGAGACCTTCTTCAGCACCCTACATCATCACTGAGATCGACGAGCCCTCCGCTACGATCTTTGCGCGAAATCCTTTCAACAATGAGTTTGCAGATCGTGTTGCCTTCGCGGCGACGAGTGAAACAATCCTGAGCGCCACATGCGATCGCAGAGAGTTTGTGGGACGCAACAGCTCGCTCGAAAGTCCTGCCGCTCTTAAACGACTGAGTCTCGCGGGCAGGGACGGCGCCGGATTAGACCCGTGCGCTGCGATTCAAACGAGCATTGAACTGGCGCCAAATGAAGCTCGTGAAGTCATCTTTTTACTTGGTGAGGAGGAGTCGAAGAGCGCCGCGCAGGAAGTGGTGGCGAAGTTCCGTCAGGCTGGAAACGTGAACGCCGCGTTTGAGAAAGTGTTGGCGCACTGGGACAGACTACTCGGCAGAATTGAAGTGCGGACTCCCGACGCTGCCCTCGACACGATGCTCAATCGCTGGCTGCTGTACCAAACACTTTCGTGTCGCATCTGGGCTCGCACAGCGTTCTATCAATCCGGTGGCGCGTTCGGTTTTCGCGATCAATTACAGGACGTGATGGCGCTGGTCTATAGCAGTCCAGACGTCGCGCGACAACAAATCCTGCGCGCAGCGGCGCATCAGTTCAAGGAAGGCGACGTGCAACACTGGTGGCATCCGCCGACTGGACGCGGCGTGCGCACAAGGATCTCCGACGATCTCTTGTGGTTGCCATTTGTCGCAGCCTTCTACATCAACGTGACTGGCGATGTTTCTGTGTTGGACGAAGTCGCTCCTTTTCTCGAACAGCCTCTACTCACAGACGACCAGCACGAGAGCTATACGCAGCCCCAAATCTCTTCGGAATCTGCACCGATTTACGAACACTGTGCTCGCGCGCTCGATCGTAGTCTGGCCGTTGGCAACCATGGCTTGCCGCTGATGGGAGGTGGTGATTGGAACGACGGCATGAATCGTGTCGGACATCAGGGCAAAGGCGAGAGTGTCTGGCTGGGCTGGTTTCTCTACACAACACTGATGGCTTTTGTTCCGCACGTGGATGCGCGAAAACAGACAGTTCGCGGCAATCGGTATCGCAAGCACCTGGAAGATTTGCGCACGGCACTCGAAGAGAAAGGTTGGGACGGCGACTGGTACCGGCGCGCGTATTTCGACGACGGCACGCCGCTGGGCTCGGCGCGAAACGAGGAGTGCCGGATCGATTCGATTGCGCAGTCGTGGTCTGTGATTTCCGGTGCATCCGATCCGTATCGTATGGGTCGGGCCATGGCCGCGGTTGAAGAGTACCTGATTCGGCGTGGTGATGGACTTGTGATTCTGTTCACGCCACCGTTCGACAGAGGCGCTCTCGATCCGGGTTATATAAAGGGATACGTTCCCGGCGTTCGTGAAAATGGCGGGCAATATACACATGCTGCGATCTGGACCTTGATTGCGTACTCAATGCTGGGCGATGGTGAGCGCGCGGGCGAACTCTTCGCTCTACTCAATCCGATCAATCACTCATCAACGCGCGCCGGGTTGCACAAGTATAAAGTTGAGCCATACGTTGCTGTCGGCGATGTGTATGCGGTACCGCCGCATACTGGTCGTGGTGGGTGGACGTGGTATACCGGCTCAGCTGGCTGGATGTATCGCGCGGGATTGGAATCCATACTTGGATTCAAGCTGCAGCATGATCGACTTGAGGTGAATCCATGTGTGCCGCGCTGGTGGCGTGATTTCGAGATTACGTACCGGCGTGGGCGAGCGGTCTACCGAATCAAAGTTGAGAATCCTATGGGTGTAAGCCGTGGTGTAGTGATGCTCGAAGTCGATGGTGTGGATCAGACCGGAAAGACAATCGAATTAATCGATGATGAGAAAACTCACAATGTTCGAATTGTGATGGGCGAGCCCGTCAAGAGCGAGGAATCGAGCACCGAACCAGCGCGACAGGCGCAGGCATAAATCCTGTAAGGATTCTTTATTCTCTCAAGCTGCGGCCATGTCGGCTTCGCTGATATCGAAGTTTGCTGAAACCTTCTGCACGTCGTCGTGGTCTTCGAGCGCTTCCACTAATTTCAACATCTGGCGCGCGTCTGCGCCTTCCAGCCGTATATAGTTTTGCGGCACCATTTCAACTTCCGCTACCTGAGGTTCGATGCCAGCGCCCTTCACCGCATTCAGCACGGCATCGAAGGCGTCTGGCGAAGTAATAATCTCGAAGTTGTCTTCATCATCACGCAGGTCGTCCGCGCCTGCTTCGATCGCAAGTTCAAACAACTCTTCCTCTGACTTGCCGGCCTTCTCGAGGACGATGTATCCCTTCTTCTCAAACATCCATCCCACTGAACCAGATTCACCGAGGTTGCCGCCGTTCTTTGAAAAGATGTGGCGAATTTCCGCCACCGTCCGGTTGCGGTTATCAGTCATCGACTGGATTAGCAACGCCACGCCGCCTGGACCATAACCTTCGTACGTGATCTCTTCATAATTGACGCCTTCTTCTTCGCCGGTGCCACGTCGAATCGCCCGATCGATCGTGTCGTTGGGCATATTGCCGGCCTTGGCGTCGTTGATGGCCTTACGCAAACGTGCATTGGCGTCTGGATCGCCGCCGCCGGAACGCGCCGCGACGGTGATTTCTTTAATGAACTTCGTGAATAGCTTGCCGCGCTTGGCATCGAGCGCGCCCTTCTTGTGTTTAATACTATGCCATTTGGAATGTCCGGACATTTGGGTCTAGATCCTTCTGGAATTGTGGGTTGTCAGGGACGGCAATATATCACAACCTATCTTAACTCCTTAATGTGCGAAGAAGCTCCGAAAGCTCAGACGAACCAATGCCCTCGATGCTCACCTGCTTCAAACGACTGCTCTGTCCGCTCAGAATGTTGACTGCGCCGCGCGATACCTTAAACGCCTTTGCCAACAGCTCTGTTAATTCCTTATTTGCAGCGCCTTCAACTGGAGGCGCTGAAACACGTACACGCAGCGAACCATTATGCTCTCCGGCCACTTCGCTTCGCGACGAGCGCGGCACAACGTGAACCTTGAACACCAGCCGTCCATCGCGGATCGAGTGCTCTACCAAATATCAGCACCTCAAAAACTAGGGATCGGCGCGCCACTCAACAGCGTGCCTCCAACCGCAGCTTGCAAGAGCCATAAGAGCAAAAGAGCAACGATCGGTGAGATATCGAACTGCCCGAGCAATGGAATGGTTCGGCGCAGTGGTCCCAGTAGTGGCTCGGTGACGTCAATCAGAAAGCGCATGATCCGATTGGAGTAACTGAGCATCCCCCAGGAGAAGATCACACGAATGATGACCAGGAGCATGTAGATCGATATTAGCCCCAACAGAATAAAACCAAGTACCCAGATAAATGCTCCCCGCTGTGCGCTTTCGATGATTCCTAAGACCATGTTGGCCACGGTGGCAAATAGCCGAATCACAAAATAACCGAGCACGATCGCAATCAGGATCACAACGAGCGGCGCAAACTTGGGATCAACACCAAACCCACGCAAACCACCACGCACCGGGATCACTAATCCGTCGGTGAGTCTTCGAATGGTGCGCGACGACCATGCGAATGGATTTAAATCCATCGCGTCTGCAATCAATCTCACGATCATCAATGCTATGACAACGGCGATGCTGACTGAGATCGCAGAGTTTACGAACCAGAGGATGCGAGCAATGATGAGCATAGTTGTTATTCTCTCGGCAGGCGTTCGCCGAAGATCGCGGTGCCGATGCGCACCATCGTGGCTCCTTCCTGAATAGCTACCTCAAAGTCGTGAGTCATACCCATCGAAAGTTCTCCTTTGCGATCTCCGAAGGCGCCTCGACTCTCGAGTTCATCTCTCACTTCACGTAATCGACGAAAGAAAGGACGGCTTTGTTCCGCGTCGTCGAAAAAGGGCGGTAATGTCATCAAACCAATGAGTTGCAGGCGAGTGAGTGGTCCAAGACCTTCAACCATATGGGTTAGTTCTGACTCATCGATACCCGATTTCGTCTCTTCGTGGCCGAGATCGACCTGAATCAGCACCGCCAACTTTTCTCTTCCGTCTTCGGCGCAAAGACGGTCGAGGCGTTGCGCCAAATCCAGTGAGTCGAGCGAGTGAATCACGTCAAAAAGATTCACGGCACGACGGGCTTTATTTGCCTGAAGGTGTCCGACGAGGTGCCACCGCACTCTTTCGCGGCCGATTTCGGCTATTTTCCCTTCCGCTTCCTGAACACGATTCTCTCCGAAATCGGTTGTGTCGAGTTCAGTCAGTGTCCTTATTACGGACGCTGGATGGGTTTTGCTGATGGCAATCAGCTTGACCTCATCCGGCGCACGGCCACAGTCGAGCGCAGCAGCGACAATTCGCTCGCGCACAGCTGTAAGTCTTGCTGCTAGTTGTTCTTGCGCAGGAAAAACGTTAGCCATCATAGCTGGTCCGATACGGAATCATAATAACCCACTCATTAAAAGGATGGTGTAGCGGCACTGAAATTGATGCTATGGTAGCCGAATTGCGGCCCCAGTACCTCATAGGCCGTTGGTTTTTAAGGAGGACTTTCATGAAGCGTTTAACTTCAAAGAGTTTATTTGGAATTCTAGTCCTGGGTCTGATGCTGTTAGTCGGCATGTCGTCCGATGCCATGGCCCAGGGACGTGGTCGCAGAGCGTCGAACTGGGATAAAAAGTGCGCGAAGTTTGTTAATTGCCATGACGCGCGTGATGGACGTTGGGATGGTCGAGGACCGAATCGAGATTTCCGTTTCGGCAATATCTTCAGACGCAATCGCCGGGACCGCGATCGTGATTTTGACAGATTCGAGCGTAGGCGCCGTCATCGCGACCGCGATTGGGACGACAGACGTTGGCGCCGTAATCGGTAATAAATGCTGAAGGCGTTCGCTGATTTCAGCCCTGGGTTGGATCTAGCGAGCGCCTTTGGCGTTTTGGGGCATTCTTGACACCCTCCAGATGCATTCGCATAATGACCTACCCGGCATCTTGCGGATGTGGCGGAACTGGCAGACGCGCAGGTCTCAGAAGCCTGTGATGGTGACATCGTGGAGGTTCAAGTCCTCTCATCCGCACCAAAAACAACTCATCCACAGGTCTTTAGCATCCTGTGGATGTTTTTTTGTCGAAAATATTTGTCACGGATTTTCGGAGGCTGGTGTTTTCGTAGTAAGAGGTCCAGTTCCGAAAGGGGAGTATTAATGAACGTTGATCAAGCAGCTTTGCTGGAAACCGACAACGGACGACAGAGCGGTGTTGCCCAACTAAATGACAGAATGGTGCGTTTGAAACTTGCTGAGCGACCGGATCGCGATCGCATTCAACGGGTTGTGGATCTGGCCGACGCCCTGCTGTCAGAAGCGGAAACACTTGCTCGTGATAAGGCTTTCACAGAGGAAGCAACCAGACTCAAACCGTTGGATATTGTCGGTGGTATTAATTTCTATGACGAGGTGCAACGGTTCGAGACTCACCTGATCAAGATGGCACTGTCTGAAACCGGAGGAAATCAGGCGAAGGCAGCGCGACTTCTTGGCATTAAAGCAACAACGCTGAACTCCAAAATTAAACTTTTCAAAATTGACGTAGGCTAGACTCCCCAGTCAGCGCAATTAAACTAAATAACAGAAGCAGGAGCAGCAGTCAGGAGCAGGTTAACAATTCTGCACCTGCACGCGGCTCCTGCTCCTTTTAATTCACTGCTTCTGACGCGCCGAGCAGCTCAGCTTCGGTTGCGTCAGAGACTGTGAGTCCCTGCTCATTGAAAAGATTCGAATCAATGAGAGTCTGGACCACATAGCGTCCCGGTTTGGGAAAGGTGACGTTCACAAAGAAACTAATATTGTCGGCAAAACCGCCTGACGCGACCTCAAATCTTGTCGGTTGCGAAACAACGATAGGTTGCTGTCGATCGGGTGTGAGGATACGCACTTCAGAAAGATAACTACCCTGCCCTTGCCAGTGGTTGACGATCGCAAACTTGATCAACGAGAGCGGTAACTGTTGCACCATGATGTTCTGAAACACCCCCATGAACGACAGCTTGTTTCCCGCTTCCAACCGCACGTCGTCGCAAAACAGCGTGTAGAGTAATTGTAATTTCTTAGTAGTCGGCTCTATGCTCATCCTGTTAATCCTGAAATAATCTTGTCAATCCTGTCTAACTTACTCCAACATCTCTTTAAACTGGTCTTCATCTATAACCGTGACACCCAACGACTCCGCTTTATCAAGCTTCGACCCTGCCGCTTCGCCTGCAACCACGTAATCGGTTTTCTTGCTCACTGATGAATTAACTCTGCCACCTCGCGCTTCAATCAAAGCCCGCGCTTCATCACGGGTGAAGCCAGTGAGCGTTCCTGTGAGCACAAACTGTTTTCCGGCAAAGCGCTCGTCAACCTTGCCACCGCCTTTGCGTTCAGCTTCAGTTTTTACTCCAGCAGCACGCAGCCTATCACAAAGGGCACGATTTCCTTCATCGTCAAACCAGTCGCGCACGCTCTCAGCCACTGTCAATCCAATCTCAGGTATCGCGTCCAGCTCTTCCACAGAAGCTTCGGTCAGCTTTTCGAGCGAGCCTAGCTCATGCGCCAGGATGCCCGCCGTTCGCTCACCAACATGCCGAATGCCTAACGCATAAATAAGATTAGACAGATCGCGCGCCTTGCTGGCTTCAATCTGCGTGAGCAAATTTGACGCAGACTTCTTCGCCATTCGCGGCAGATTTGCAATCTGTTCGAGCGTTAATGAATAAAGATCTCCAACGTCTTTCACGAGACCCGCCGCAACAAGTTGTTCGGCAAGCACCTCACCCAAACCCTCGATTCGCATCGCGCGCCGTGAAGCAAAGTGTAAGAGGCGACCCATCAACTGTGCCGTGCAGTCAGCAGCCACACAACGCGCTACGACTTCGCCCTCAGGACGCGAGATCAACCCACCGCAAACGGGACAATTCTTAGGTGGCTTAAATGCTTTTTCTGCTCCGGTGCGTTTGGACGTTACAACGCTCAGCACTTTGGGAATGATTTCGCCGCTCTTCTCGATCATTACCCAGTCACCGATCTTCAGTCCCAAACGATTAATCTCGTCTTCATTGTGAAGGGTCGCCCGAGAGACTGTCGTCCCCGCGAGAAACACTGGTTCCAGGAGAGCAACCGGCGTTATCGCGCCCGTGCGTCCGACCGACACGAAGATGTCCAGAACCTTTGTTGAGGCCTGGCGTGCCGGATACTTATAGGCAATGGCCCAACGTGGCGCTTTCTGTGTATTGCCGAACTCATCCTGCAACGCCGTGGAGTTAACCTTCACGACGAGGCCGTCGATCTCGTAACCCAGGTCGTCGCGAAGCGCCTCCTGTTCGTTTGCGAAATCGATCACTTCGTCGATCGTCTCGCAGAGCTTGCGATTCTTGTTCACACGAAAGCCTGCCTGCTCGAGCCAGTCGAGTGCTTCCCAATGAGTTGGAAACGGCTTGCGACCGTTGACAAGAAGATCGTAAGCAAACATATCGAGCTTGCGCCGCGCGACAAGTCTGGAATCGAGTTGCCGGATCGCGCCGGCGGCGGCATTTCGCGGATTTTGGAAGCGCGGCTCGCCCTGCTCTTCTCGCTCCGCGTTTGTTCTTTCAAACACGTCACGCGGAATGAATACTTCGCCACGCACTTCGAGATTCGAGTCGATGTTCTTCTTCTGTGTCTTGAGACGCAAAGGCACGCTGCGAATTGTGCGCGCATTCTGCGTCACGTCCTCACCGATGCGTCCATCGCCACGCGTCACACCACGCACGAGCAAACTTTCTTCATACTGCAGCGACAACGAAAGCCCGTCGATCTTTAGCTCAGCTACATACTCGAGTTTGCGGCCTTCAGCGAGACGACGGCAGCGTTCGTCGAACGCACGTAACTCGTCGATGTTGTAGCTGTTATCGAGCGAAAGCATCTGGCGAGTGTGAACAACTTCCGGAAATCCTTCGGCGGGTCGTCCGCCCACTCGCTGTGTGGGGCTGTCAGGCGTGATTAACTCAGGATGTGTTATTTCGAGTTTCTGAAGGTTCTCGAGTAGTTGATCGTATTCACGATCGGAGATCTCTGGTGCATTCTCGACGTAGTACATTTCGTCGTGATGCCGGATCTCATCTCTTAGTTTTTCGATCTCTCGTGCAGTCGCCTTGGCGGCCAAGTATCAACTCCTTATTTATCCGTGAAATCCGTGGCTAAGTCTTCAACTTGGGTAGCGGCGCAGTTGGCCTGGTGTCCTCGCGAAGTGTTTTGGAAGCGCCCAACTTTTGAATCACCCGTCCGATCAGTTTTATCGTCTTCAAAAAATCTTCGACGCGAATATTCTCATTCGGCCCGTGAGGGTTGGAGCCTGCGTAGCCTGTCCCAAACGAGGCCACAGGAGTCGGAGGATCTGAGACTCCGCAGACAGCACCGACTGGTCCACTCGAAGGATCCATCGGATAGATCACCGGCGGCTTCCCGTGGACCTCCATGGTCGATTCAATCACCGCTCGCGCAACTCGCGACTTTGCCGACGACTTCGCCAGCGGCGCACTGCCAAGTTCGATGATCTCGATGTCTTTGAAACCACGCAAATCAAGATGCGCGCGCAACAGTTGTACGACAATCTGTGCCGTCAGATCCGGCACCAGCCGAAAATCAAGTCGCGCCATCGCAGTGCTTGGCAGAACAGTTTTTGCCCCTGCTTCAGTGTGACCGGTGTGAATACCGCAGATCGTGCAGGTTGGACCAAAGATGTGTTCCTTGACCAGCGTATGACCTTTCATCGCTCGCACCCAGCCACTGATCCGAAACTCACGTTTCAATCCAACTTCGTCCAGTTCAATCGCTTTCAGGACTTCCGAATCTTCGTCGCTGATTGGAGCGATGTGCGACGAGAAACCATCGATTGTGATCACGCCCTTCGGTGAAGTGATGGTGGCGAGCGCTTGCACAAGACGCCACGCCGGATTAGGGACAATCGCACCCCACTTCGAATGCAGATCGGAATGGGCGCCAAAAGCGCGGAGTTCGAGGAACGTAATGCCCTTGAAGCCGAGACTGACTACCGGATTCTCTTTCGTGTCGCTCGAGCCCTCATCCCATAAACAACCGTCCGCCTTCAACAACTCGGCGTTCTCGGCAGTAAAACGATATAGACTCGGACTGCCGAGACCGTCTTCGCCCTCAACCAAAAAGCGCAAAGTCACAGGTAGTTTGCCAAAGGTTTTTTGATAAGCCTCGACGGCGGCCAGCCGAGCGACAAGATCGCCTTTACTGTTTGCCGCGCCACGCGCATATAACTTGCCATCCTGGATAGTCGCTGCGAATGGCCCGGAAGACCACTCGGTCAAGTGGCCCACCGGCTGCACATCGTAGTGTGCATAAACAACAAATGTTTTTGGACCACTACCACATTCGCCATAGATAATGGGATAACCCGAGCCGATGCGAAACGAGCGCGTTCCAATACCAACTCGCTGCATCGATTGTTCGACCGTCTCGGCAATCGCGCGCATGCCCGTGCCGCGCGCTGCCACGGAAGGCATGCGACAGAGATTCTGCAAGCGTTCCGTAAAGCTGCGTGCGTGCCGATCTACGTAGCGGTCAAACTTCGTAAAGCTCATTAGAGAAGGCGCACCAATATCCTGTTCATCCTGTATCTAACTTGTTAATCCTGTCCTTTATGAACGTTCAAACAGAAGGTACCGCGATTCCTTTTCGCCGCGCTCGAATCCGGCACAAACAAGCTGCTGCTGAAAGGCTTTTTGGAACTCATCTCTCACACGCGCTTGCTCATCTCGGGCACGCTTCGGATCCTGTTTCACCAGCGCCTGCCATTCAGCCGGTATCGCCACGGTTGTAAGTGGTTTCCCCTCAACTGGAGCTGCGGTGCCCTTCGCTAAAGCATTCACTCGCTCAGAACCTAAATTCCACGTCGCAATCAGCCGGTCACTTGGCAGCCCGACTTTTTCGGTCAGCGAAGCGTCGGCGTTGTAATCGACACCATAAAAATTGTCAGCGTAAGTCTCAACTGTCGCGCCGAGTCGATTGAGATTGAAGTGCGCGTTGCGAGCCATCATCGGATCCCACGTCCACTTAATTAACTTTCTACCCTCTCTCATCGCGCGTTCTCTTTGGGCCCACTTCAAACGCACGCCGACACCCTTATTTTGATAATCCTTCGCCACCGCCATCATGTGCGAGTAACCAAAGATTTCGTTGTCGCCGCGCACCGCAGCCAGGTGATGAACGAAACCAACCATATGATCCGCAACGAAAGCGCCGAGAGTCCAGCCACCGGCCTGGCGGGAAACGATCAAGTGACGGCGAGGTGAGATTTCAAGATCAGGAAGGCCGAATGCTTCACGTTGCAACGCAACACAATCATCAAACTCCTCGATGGTTGTGCACTCCCGAATTGTCGTCTCTTCCATCCGTAAACATTATCCCTTCAATGGACGTGCCCGTATTTGAATGACCGCCTGAAGCCCGTGCGGAATAAGATTCTCCAAAGTTACTGTTCCGCCGAGGAGCTCGAGTAGTTTGCGACCAATGATGATGCCAAGCTCGTTAATGTTTGGTTCGTGACTCGGCGTACCGTGTTCGGGATCGAAAACACTTGCGAGATCAGCGCGCGGTTCGCCGTTATCAATTACCTTGATTGATAGAAGTCCCTGCTCATCAACATCGACTGCAACTTTAACTGATTCACCCGCAGGGCTGCGACTCACGGCCCAGGCAATAAAATTAAAGAGCGCCTGGCGCAGTTTTCCCTGGTCAGTGACGATAGTTGTGATCTCGGGCGCGAGCACATAATCAATCTTGACCTGCTGTTTCTGCGCCATGCGCGCTGCCGCCGCACACGATTCGCGCAGCACCTCTCGCAGCGAGAACTCCTGTAGAAAAACTTCCGTCTGACCCGCTTCGATACGAGATAGATCGACGAGCTGATTCAAACTGGCCTGCAGTTGAAAACCCGAGTCCTGAACTTTCTGACAAAAACGACGCTGCGTCTCGGTGAGTTCTTCCTGATCGAGCAGGATCTCGCTGAATCCAAGGATCGACGTCAAAGGAGTGCGCAATTCATGCGACATCCGCGCCAGAAACAAAGAGCGATAGTGAGACACCCGCCGCAACTCGCGATTTGCCTCTTCAAGTTCGGCGGTGCGCTTCTGCAACTCGTCGATCAACCGCTCTTCGCGTTGTTTTAAATCCTGTTCTGTAGCCGTGCCGGCCGCCGCACCATTCGACGCATTGACTATTTCCCTGTCGACACTTTGGCTTGGTCTGTCATTCATATAGATCTCAACCTGCTTGAAGTTAATTGCTGGGGGTCAATCAGGGTGTTTATGTGGCATCAATATAGAGTCGCGGCTTTGCGACTGTCAAAGTTCAATTGCCACAAAAAAGCACCAAAACCATAAGATCGTTGCGGTAATCGCTTTGTGCTTTTTGTGCTTTTTTGTGGCTTTTATGATTAATTATGTCGCGGGATGAATGGTCAACTCAGCGAACAGCCCCTCGCGGAACTCATTCGTGAAATCTCAACGAAGTCTCTGAGCGGGAGGTTGCGCCTCGAGCAAGAGCGCGCCAAAGTCGTTGTTTACTTTGAAAACGGCAACCTGCTCTATGCTGCCGCAAATCTGCGTACTCTCCGCCTGCGCGAATATTTGAAGAAGAGTGACTTAATTGCGGAAACAGCGCTCGAACAATTTAACGAGCGCGTTTCCGACACCGAACTGCTGAAAACCTTATCCGCCCAAAAGCTCTTATCGTCTAACAACGCAGAACAAATACAAACACGACAAGTCGCTGATGTGTTGCGATTGGCATTGTTGTGGACCGAAGGTTCATGGGACTTCGAGTCGCGCTCACGTCTTGACGAGGACCCAAATCTCAAGATCGACGTTAACGCATTGGTCCTGGAATCGGCACGCCGGCTGCCGGTCAGCTTTGTGTCCGCGCGCTTTCGCAATCCGGCGGAGACTTTCAGTCCTCTCGGAGAGCCGTCGGTTAATGCGAACCTGCTGCCTGCGGAAGTTTTTCTTCTCTCGCGTCTCGATGTGCCGATGACGCTGCGTGATCTCACCGCGATCAGCGGGTTTGGAGAAGATGAAACGTTGCAACACGTCTATTCACTCGCAATCGCCGGCATCATCAACCGCGAACACTGGAAACCAGCTTTTCGTGGTCAACAACCAGCAACGCCATCTACTCCGCCCGCTCCCGAACAAATTAAGGCCACCGTTCCTCCGGCACGTGAACCCGAGCCTGCGAAAGAGACGAGCCCTGAGGAACTCGATCACTTTCTTGCAAGGATAAAAAACTCCCAAACGCATTACGATGTGTTGGGTGTTGGGCCTGAGGTATCAGCTTCACAATTGAAGACCGTTTATTACCAACTGGCGCGGCGTTATCATCCGGATCGCTTTCGCAAAGCTGATGCTGCCCTCGTGTCGCGCATCGAGTCGGCATTCGCGCGCATTACACAGGCTTACGAGACGCTGCGTCATGATCGCCTACGCTCGAGTTACAACGCCAAACTCGAGGCACGCAAGAAAGCCGAACTGTTGGCCGACTCAGCGCCGAAACCAGTTACGCCAAGCCTTCAGCCAGAAGTGACTGCCGAGACCGTTGCTGAGCCCGTGATGTCTGCGGCTGAACGAGCTGAAATACAATTTAAAGAAGGGTTTGCGGCACTCGAACTGGGCCAGCGAAAAGTGGCGCTCGGGCTATTTGCTTCCGCGGCCAGCGCGGTGCCAAAAGAACCGCGTTATCGTGCGTTTTATGGACAAATGTTAGCGGGAAATGAGAGCACTCGCCGCGCCGCTGAGACGGAATTATTGGCGGCGATAAAACTAGATCCGGGGAAAGCTGAGTATCGAGTTATGCTCGCCGAGTTGTATCGAGACCTTGGTTTGAAGCTGCGCGCGAAAGGCGAAGCTGAGCGTGCAGTGGCGGCCGATCCAAACAGCCGCAAAGCCCGTGAGCTGTTGCGAAGTTTGACAAGTTAGCCACAAAAAGGCACAAAGTCACCAAATGGTAGCGGTTCAGACTACAGATCTAATCGACAAAGCGGCGGCTGAGGCTTTTATTCAGCTCGCGAAGACGACCGATAAATTCGAGCGTTACGAAAATCCGCACGCACAGCGCGTTGCTGTTATCGCAGATGAAATCGCGCAAGAGTTTCATCTCGCACGTCATGATCGCGGATCGTTGTATGCAGCGGCTCTGTTACACGACCTGGGCGAAGTGGCGATGGAGCGCGATTACATTCAGGCAACCGGACCTTTATCTACTGAGGAGCGACTTGACCTCTCGCGACATCCTGTAATCGGCGAACGCGAGGCGTCGCGCGTCGGAGCAGATCGCGCGGCGCAACTGCTGGTGCGCTGGCATCACGAATGGTGGAATGGAGCTGGATATCCTGACGCGCTGCGACGCGAGGAGATCCCGCTGGCTGCCAGAATTCTGCGTTTGGCCGATTCTTATGCAGCGCTGACTGACGCGCGACCCTTCCGTCCCGCATTAACGGAAGAGGCGGCGAGACGCGAACTGCTGGATCGTGCTGGAATCGAGTTCGATCCATCGGTGGTACGCGTGTTTCTCTCACTTGAAAAATTTTCTGAACTTGAGTCGTTTGCAAAGATTGAAACAGACGAACCCGTAGAGGATGAGCCAGAGGCAAGCAGAAGCCGCGGCTGGGATCTGTTCTCGTCGTTTTCAAAGTAATCACTATGCAATTTCCAAACGGTTGGCTGGCTTTCGAGTTAGGCGTGCTCAGGCGACTGAAGTTTACTTCAGTGGCATTGCCGTTCACGGGCGAACCGGAGATCTGCGTCCAATTGAAGTCGTGGAAAGTTCGCGTCGCGGCTAACGATCCAATGCTGTGGTCCTATACAAAGGCCCTCGCTCTCGTCGAAAACAACACCGATCAGCTAAGCGCAGAAGATCTTTTCACGTTGCTTGACGATGCTTATGTGCCACGCGACAGGATCGCGAATCCCGCGCTACTCAAGTGGTTCAACGAAACGGACGCGTGGTGGTTCGATAATCTGCGTTTCAACGCTGAACAGCTTGAACCATACAAGCGTGCCCTTGCGTTGACCGCAGGGATGATGACGGGCGATTACGTCCTCTCATTCAATGAACAAACGCGCACGCTACGTCAGCCGTTTTCATTGCCGGACGTGTTTCGTCGCATGCGCGACTGTTTGCCCGAGCCACTCGACAACTCTCTGCGCAATCAGAGTACGAATCAGGATGTGCGGAACTTTGTCGCAGAGCGCCACCACACTGATCTCTTATTCTTGAGATTACCGATCCCGGTGACGCAAACAACGACCTTTAAAGATCCGATCGTGACCTGGCGCGAAGAATGGCTGCGCGGCGACGACGAATTCTGGCTGGAGCTCGAAAGAGAGCGCGGGGCACGACTCGGGTCCCGGGTGCAAAGCAAACAGCAGTATCTCGGATTTGTTGAAGATCTTTTGCGCACGGCCTCTCACATTCCCGCCTGGGCCATCGCGCATACTGAAAATGGCTTCATCTCTAATGACGAGCTGGTTGAGAAGGTTAGTCGAGTGAGGAAAGTAAGCTCGATCTACTCAAAGGATTTCTCAGACATGCTCGGCGTACGCGCCTCGTTGATCGTTGCCGCCAGCTAGTTTTCACGAAATGAGAAATGGACGCCGTCCCATTTCACGCCTCAGACACAAACTTGTAGCCGACGCCTCGAACCGTAAGCAGGTGACGTGGACGGGAGGGTTCATCCTCGATGTACTTGCGCAGACGCACGATGAAGTTGTCGATAGCCCTCGTGTCGGTGTCTTCCCGTAAGCCCCAAACGTCCTCGAGAATCGCACTGCGTGAGACGATTTTTCCTTCGTGGTTGATCAAATAACGCAACAGGTCACATTCCATCAGTGTCAGGTGCACGATCTGTGTACCTGAGCGAAGCTCCAAAGCTTCGAAGTCGATCGTCTTGCCATCAAAATCAAAAATCTTCGCGCCGTCATTTTGCGAGACTCTGCTGCGATCTTTGACAAACCATTCGCGACGTCGCAACAGCGCATGGATTCGCGCCAGCAAAACCGAAAGCTCGAACGGTTTCGGAAGATAATCATCGGCGCCTGCCTCGAATCCACGCAACACATCCTGCGCCTGACCGTGCGCCGTCAGCATCAGAATCGGAATGAACTGTCCCTGCGAACGCAGGTTTGAAGCTAGTGAAAAACCGTCCATGCCCGGCAACATCACGTCGAGCACGAGGACGTCGTAGCTCTTTCGATTACCACTCAGCAACGAGAGCGCATCTTCAGCCGTCCCCACAGTGTCAACGTCGTAACCTTCCGCCTTCAGGTTGTAGCGCAAACCATCAGCGAGATGTTTTTCGTCTTCAACGATCAGCACCGAACTCATAGATCTAACACCCTTGGTAAAAGAACAGTAAAAGTGCTTCCATGTCCGAGGCCGCGACTCTCAGCAAAAACGCGCCCGCCATGCTTGGTAACCACTGAATGAACGATGAAGAGTCCAAGCCCGGTGCCCTTCACTCGAGCCATAAATCGACCTGGCACACGATAGAAACGTTTGAAGATGCGCTTTAACTGCGCACTCGGAATACCAATTCCCTTATCCGTGACTCGCACCGCAACTCGTTTATCGTCGAGCGCCGACACTGACACGGACACCTGCACCTCTGCGTCTGAATATTTCACCGCATTGTCCAGAAGATTCGAAAAAGCAGCTCGCAATTCATCGATGTCGCCGGATACTTTTGCCGAACGCGCTTCGGGTGAATCGCTGTAAATCAATGCAGTTTCGTTGAGTCCGTAACGAACGCGCGTCAGCTCCAGACATTCCTTCACCATTTCGCTGACATTGATCATCGAATTAGCGATGCGTCGACGCTTGTGACGCGTGCGTCCGGCACGCAGTACCTGTTCGACAGTAAGCAACAAACGATCGCTGTCTGCCAGCATGATGTTGTAAAACTCACGGCGCTGTTCTACGTCGACATCGCGCGTCTTCAGCGTTTCGAGATACAGACGAATCGAAGCAATTGGCGTCTTCAGTTCGTGCGTGACTGCGTTGATGAAAGCATCATGTTGTTCGTTTAGGCGTATTTCGCGGATCAGGAACGTTGTATTAAGTACGACGCCAAAGATCAGCACGACGAAGAAGATTATTCCAAGAATCAGCAGGACGACTTCGGTCGCATTGAGAATAATCCAGCCAACATTCAGCGCTACCGCCAGCGCCACCAGGCAGACGCCCAGTATGATGAAGAAGGCTACTGATTTGCGACGGCGAGCTCTGACGCGCATGGTCCTGATTCTATCAATCCGCAGCTATCTGTGTGTATCTGTGGCCAGAGATCTTCTTCGGCAAACGAACTCTTTGCGTGACAAACAGGACCAGCCACAGAATTCCGGCCGTGCCCGAAAGCAGCCCGGAGGCCACCGTTAAGGTTCGCACTGAGATTGCGTGCAACGACCAGCCCGCGACCGCGGTCGAAAATGCCCAGATCATCATTTCGCCCGCACGATCGCTGGTTGACACTCTGCCACGCAAGTGGTCCGGAACCAAACGCATCAGCAGAGTTTCCTGAACCGCAAACTCGGCCCCCAACAGTGTGCGGGAGATACAAAGCATCATGCACGACAACACGAGCGTTGGCATCACGCCCGAGAAGGCATAAAACACGCCCTGAATAAACAGACTCCAACCGATGAACGCGACCGTCCGCTTTCTCAGCTCGAAGTAGGCGCCCACCCGACGCGCAATCATCATCCCGAAAAACAGACCGAGTCCATTCGCGAAATAGAACGCCGCCACGGCCGAGTCGGCTTTGATGCCACTCTGTTCGGCAAAGACGAGCGCGCCGAGACGCTCAGCAATCAGATTCGTTGCGCCACCTCCGGTAGCCCACAAAAGGTTTATGCCCAGAATCGTCGCCACCGGCGCATGTGTGACGATGTACGTCCAACCCTCACGCATGTCGGACCAGTAGCCCCGATAGAGACTTCGGGGCTCGGCGGTCACGGCATCGGTTGAACCGCTACGCGTCTCTTGATCCGACAGGAGCCAGACGGAATATGCCGAGGCAAAAAACGAAATCGCATTGATAATGAAAGCTGCCGCATAACCAACGTGCGCGGCAGTCCAACCACCAAGCGCCGCTCCCAACGACATTAAAAGGAAGCGCGACGAAAACATCAGCGCATTACCGGCAAGCAGATCGCGCTCGCCCGTGATGTTTGGAACGGCAGCGTTTTTCGCGGCCTCGAAGAACGTCCCGAAGAACGAGAGCAAAGCAGTGCACAAATAAGCGATCCACAGATCCTCAGGTCGACGCACCAACAAAAAACCGAGTGCGACCACAACGCGCAAAAGATCGGTGGCGATCATCACAGTTCGGCGCGACCAGCGATCCACGAAGGCGCCGGCCAACGGCGCAAAGAGTGTGAACGGTATGAGCCGTGCGAGAAGCACGATCGTGGTTACTTCAGGATCAGCATTCGAGATAACACGCACCAGTCCGAGCGCGGCAATGAAGTTAAACCAGTTGCCAAGCTCAGAAATGACCTGTCCGATCCACAATCGCCGGAAAGAGCGATTGCGTCGCAGGAGCTGGGTATAAGTGAGAGAGTCGATCATTACAAAACTCAATAGGTCTTCTTTGGAGGCGCTCAATTAAAAGAGCCGCCCATTTTCAACAGGCGGCTCGCGATCTGCATCGTTCTGTTTGAACGTCATCCTCCTACAAATCGCGGCGGCCTTTTTTCAAGAAATGCCGAGACGCCTTCTATAAAATCTTTAGTCTTACCTGATTCAATCTGCGTCCGGCGTTCCAAATCAAGTTGACTGCGCATGTCATTTGCGGCGCTCTGCTCAAGTAGCATCTTAATCTCGCCGATTGCAGCAGTCGGCGCCTGGGCTAGCTTTTCCGCCATTGCCATCACCCTGCTCATTAATTCATCGTCAGGTGACACTGAATTGATCATCCCCATTTCTGCGGCAGTCTGGGCGCTGACCAGTTCGCCCGAGAATAACAACTCCGTTGCTCGTTTCCATCCTACGAGTCGCGGCAGCATAAAAGTTCCACCGCAGTCAGGTGTTAGACCAATCTTTATAAAAGCCTGATTGAACCTTGCGCTCTGGGCTGCAATCACCAGATCACAGGCCAACGCGAGATTGCAACCTCCGCCTGATGCAACGCCATTAACTGCCGCGATAAAAGGCACCGGAGTTTGCCGAATCAAAAGGATTGCTTCATTCAACAGTCGCAAAGGCTCATCAAAGAAAGCCTCGACGCGGCCGTCGTGCTTCGCGATTTCCTGCATTTCGCGCAGATCGCCGCCGGCCGAGAAAGCTCGTCCCGCACCCGTAAGCACGATCACTCTAGCGCCTTGCTCGTGTGCTTCGGTGACGGCTGCTTTGAAGTCGTGCGCGACCTGCACGTTGAGCGCGTTCAAACGGTCCGGTCTGTTCAAGGTCAAAACGCAAACCGCGCCGTGCATCTCGAGTTGTATCGTTTGGTAACCCATTCAGCTCGACTTCAGGACCATTTAAAGCGTGTTTCGCCGTCTACTCGCGTAAATCTTCATCGCGTAGGAAAAATACTCTATTTGTCGTTAGGGGTCTAATGCCCGAATTAGCTCTCCACAACCACGACCCGAACTTCAGGTTCGCTGTTGCGCACGACTCGCGCTAAAACAATCGCTGCATAAGACCGGCCTGCCGGTCGAAGGCTTGAACGGTACCGAATCGTTCTTGCCACACTGATCACAGGTGATCTCGAACCTCTGACGTTCACCTCCTTGTGCTTTGGCGCCACCGAAGTTTGCCCGCCTTGCGTCGCGGCAAGGTTTACAACGCTTCGGGTGAGTTAAGTTACGTTCCCGGTAATACTCCTGTTCCCGTTCCGTAAACATGAACGGAGTGCTGCACTCCGAACACGTGATCTCAAGGTCTGGCATCGCGGTTTCTCCACGAAAGTGAAACGAGGACATTCACTCTCTTGCTCTTCGGAGCGCTGGCGTTGCGTTTCTTTCAACCACATTGTTGTGGGGCGAAAGCGCTGTTTTTTATAAACGCACGCCGAAAAGCTGGCGTCCCGACGGGTTAGTTGGCCTGAGTGTACTCCAGCAGTTCAGTCTATTCAATTTTTTTTGCAAACTTTGAATGAGACTGTGGCGAGAGATCTTCACAATTCCACGTGATTGTGGCATTCACGCAACAGTCCACTCGAGATTTGTTCGTAAAATCGTCAATTTCGCTCGGCATATTGATTGCTCCCTTTTGTTAGCGAAGCATGAATGGAACGCTCGGATAAGGATCCCGACATTTGATCAAACAGACCACCCTCGGCAGTGCCGTAGAAACTCACGGTATCGGTCTACACACTGCTGTCCCGGTTCATGTTCGTCTAGTCCCTGCTCCGCCGGACACAGGATACGTGTTTCGTCGCACCGATCTTGGTGGCTTCGAGATTCCTGCCACGGTCGAGTCTGTTGCGCATTGCAGTTACGCGACGACACTGATGCGCACCGGTGTGATGCTCTCGACTGTCGAGCATCTGCTCGCAGCACTCCGCGGGCTAAACGTCGATAACGTCTTTATCGAAGTCGATAACCTCGAGATTCCGATCATGGATGGTTCTGCGGAAGACTTCGCGGAGATCATCGAACGTGCAGGGATCGTGGAACAGCCGCTTGCCAGACGCGCGTTGCTTGTTAGAGAGAAGGTTTCGTACGAGCAGGGCGATCGCCGCATCAGCGTTGAACCAGCTGATACTTATCAGATCGAGTGTTTGATCGACTTCTCACATCCGATGATTGGCGTGCAGAGTTTGTCTGTGGAGTTGAGCAACGGCGCGTTCAGTCGTGATATCGCGGCAGCGCGAACGTTTGGTTTCACTAATGAGATTGAAGCACTCAGGCGCGCAAATCTGATCCGTGGCGGATCACTCGACAACGCGATCGTCCTTACGCCCGAAGGAATGTTGAATGAAAACGGGTTGCGGTTTCGGGATGAGTTTGTGCGTCACAAAATTCTCGACATCATCGGCGATCTTGCGTTGTTGGGTATGCCGATCCTCGGAAAGGTTGTAGCGGAACGCAGCGGTCACCTCATGCATGCAGGTTTGATGTCGAAATTACTGCGCGTAAGATCCGCCTGGGACATTGTCGATATGTGATTCAGTTTAGAGTTCAAACTTTAGCTTGCTCGTCGAAACAGCAGCCTAAAGGCTGAACTCAAAACATCAAATCCTGAGACAGTCTTGTTAATCATGTCTATAAACCGCTCCTCACAATATCGTGCACCCTAATCAACCCCACACACCTCTCATCCTGATCAACTACCGGCAATACCGAGATCTGTGAAGGCCTGTCTTCCATTAACCGCAACGCATCAAACGCGAGCAACTCCGGCGTCACAACCACCGGCTTCCGCGTCATAAAGTCGTCACTCGTCAACTTCGCCAACGACTCGTGACTCGTCTGCTCAATCGCGCGCCGCAAATCACCATCGGTAATGATTCCTGCCAGCCGGCCCTTAACATCAACCACACACACCGCACCGAGTCCACCCTTGCTTATCGCTCGCACAACCTCAACCCATGACGAGCCACTCGGAATCGTCGGATTCTCGCCGTCGCTATGCATCAGATCCGCAACTCGTAACGTGAGTCGTTTACCTAGCTGGCCTGCCGGATGATTGACTGCAAAGTCATCCGTCGTCAGTCCTTTGACTTTCATCACCGTCATCGCGAGCGCATCTCCAATCGCGAGGGCCACAGTCGTACTCGTCGTCGGCGCGAGATTTAAAGGACATGCTTCTTTATCAACAGACGCGTCGAGCATTGCATCAGCACGTGAGGCAAGTGTCGAATTCACATTCCCAACAATCGCCACGATCGGCACACCGCGATTCTTTAAGTACGGCAACATCGCGACAATCTCATCGGTTTCGCCACTGTTGCTCAAAACGATAACGACATCATCCTGCTGCACTATTCCAAGGCCGCCATGCAGCGCATCCGACGGATGCAGGTAAAGCGCGGCCGTGCCGGTGCTGGTCATCGTAGCGGCGATTTTTTGGCCGATAATCCCTGACTTGCCAACCCCCAGAATTATTACCTTCCCTTTGCAGTTCGCGAGCAATTCGACCACCTGGCCGACTTGCGACTGGTCGAGCCGGGTCGCCGTTTGCGCTATCGCTTCGGATTCGATTTTCAGAAGTTGCTGGATGTCTGCCAGATGGTTTTGGGTCATTGGCGCCTTTGATATACGACGAGCATGACATTTGGCAAGTCGGCTAATGGTAAGTTATAGTCCGGCATTCGTTCAGACGACGTTCAGACAGATCGGAAAACATTATGGGTCTGCTAAGCCTCCTTCCCAAAGAAGATCAATATTTTGATCTATTCACGCAGATGACGCTCTACATTTCTTCGGCCGCGCGCGAGCTGAAGGAGATGCTGGCGGACAAGAATCACGACTACGGCGAGTATGCCCAGCGCATCAAGGGACTCGAGCACGCCTGCGACGAGCTTACACACAATATCTCGACGCGGCTGAACAAATCATTCATCACTCCGTTTGATCGTGAAGATATTTACACGATGTCGACTGCGCTGGACGATATTGTCGACCTCATCGACGATGCGGCGCGCGCGATCATCATCTTCGACGTCAAGGAAATCACGGATTACGCTCGCGACTTTGCTGATGTGATCGAGCGTATGGCCGAACAACTCAAAGAGATTGTTTCAACGCTCCAGCGTCCGAAAAACGTTACGCAGCGGCTCGTTGAGATTCATCGGCTCGAGAACGAAGGCGACGACATCTATCACGCTGCGATCGCGGAACTGTTTCACGATCCGCCTGACGCACTAACGGTTTTGAAATGGAAAGAGGTTTACGAGAAGCTCGAAGCCGCGGTCGATCGTTGCGAGAACGTGGCGAATATTATTGAGAGTGTGATTATTAAGCATACTTAGTAACCATCGCACATGACCGCAACCCTTGCCTTCGTCATCATTCTCGTTTTACTGGCGCTCGTTTTTGACTACATCAACGGATTTCACGATGCTGCAAACTCGATCGCTACAGTCGTTTCCACACGCGTTCTTTCGCCCGGGATGGCCGTAATCTGGGCCGCCTTCTTCAACTTCATTGCATTTGCGGTATTCGGTACACGCGTCGCGAAATCGATTGGCGACGGCGTTCGTATGGACCTCATCAGCGCCGACTTGCGTCTTTACGTTTTACTTGCGGCACTTCTTGGCGCAATCGTCTGGAATCTCATCACCTGGTATCTCGGACTGCCGACCTCCAGTTCACATGCACTACTTGGGGGTTACGCCGGAGCCGGTATTGCTGCACACGGCGGTGTTAGTGGTTTGTTAAAAACTGAAGTTTGGTTTCGCACGTTGAAGTTCATCGTGCTCTCTCCTCTTATTGGCATGGTGCTGGGATTCACTCTGATGGTGCTGGTCTACTGGATCTTTCGACGTTTTTCAGCAACGCGTGTCGATAAAATATTCAGGCGGGGTCAACTTTTTTCAGCGGCGGCATTCTCTTTGGGCCATGGCGGCAACGATGCGCAGAAGACTATGGGAATCATCACCGCTGTGCTCACGGCGGGTGGTGTTTGGGGAATGCAGTATGGCGCGGACGGGTCGCTACCCAAAATTCCGATCGAGGTTGTGCTGGCCGCACACGCAGCCATCGCGTTGGGCACGCTGTCAGGAGGATGGCGTATCGTGCGCACAATGGGGACGCGAATTACAAAACTCAAACCAGTCGGCGGCTTCTGCGCCGAGAGCGCCGCGGCTTTGACACTTGCTTACGTCACGCTAACCGGAACTCCCGTTTCGACGACACACACCATCACCGGTTCGATCGTCGGCGTCGGCGCAACGCGCAGATTATCCGCCGTCAAATGGGGTGTCGCAGGCCGCATCGTCTGGGCCTGGATTCTCACCATCCCCGCCGCCGCCTTTGTCGCCGCCGTCTCGTTTTGGCTCGTCTCGTTTCTCCACAATCTAGCGAGGTGATTGTGGGGAGTAGAAAGTCTGCCTTAATGTGAGGCCGTCGGTTTCGTGCCACTCTGATAGAGATCGTCCTCGCATCGATGCCGCTTCACTCCAAGCAATTAAGGGTTTGACGCCGACAACATCTTGAGCGCACCCGATGTAAAGACCAGCAACGCCAGAAGGAATAAGGCAAGAGTTTTAAGCGTCGGTCCTTGCACAACCTAATTCTCGACAACGACAAAAATGTCCGGATACTTTTCAGCGTTCGGAGAATCAGGTCCCGAGTACACTCGCTTTATGTGAATGCGGTATTGCGAGATACCATTGCGCCTAAGATAATTCGTGGTGTCGGCTACCCTTTTGTTTAACTCAGCAGGCGAGGAACGCTTGTAGTAAAAAACCTCGAGCACCGTCGTCGCACTCTTGTGCTCTTTCAGTAAAGCTACCACTTTCTCAAGAATTGCTGCATAGGTTTGTGGCGTCACCTCGTCTATTTTTTCTTCGACCTCGGATCGATCGCCTTTCTCGAGCGTATCCCTGTGAACAAACTGTATACCCGTCAAATTTGAGGCGTTTCGTGCTTCGACATAGACAGGAAACTCCGCACCTTTGGGGATCAGCCAGTACTCGGTCTGGGCATATCCATTCGTTGGAAGCTGGCAATTCTTGTTTTGACGGAGATAATAGATTCGAGATTTTGGCACGCCTCGCTTTTCCATTTTTATGGTTGTCAGAAATGGAACGCCAACGGCCATTGGTAAAGCTATGGGCAGCGGATCATTCGAACAGACTCTGATGGCGAAATAGTCTTCTTTGGGATTGAAGCTTGCCTCTAACTCCTCTCCCATCCTGTAAAGCATATTCAAACCGTCATCGCCGGTTATCATTGTTCCCAGCAGTCTGGCTTCGGAGGTACCTTCTGATTTCTGATTCTTATCCTGGCGTTGAGTCCACGTCCAAAGAGGTGAAAACACCAGAACGATTGACAGTATCCTGATCATGCTCTTTTCCTCACCTACTATTTACAACTCACCGGACTCGACGATCCACAAGGAGCAACAAACCACTCTGCCGGACTGCCCTTCTGCTGGCTTAGGTTCTCGCGATACTGCTGGATAAACTGAAAATGCACGAACGTGAAATGCATCCCAGTCTGGTTTCTCGGATTGGTCCAAGGGGCAGTTGTGCCGATTTCGTCGCCAACATTAACGTCAACTCTGCTCCTCGGCGTCCCATTCCTATTCAGGAAGGACAGTTTCCCCGGACTCGTTTGCGGTGCCCTTCTGATTAGCCGACTAAGACTGTCCAAATCTTTCAGCACCATTACAAGATCGCTGCCCCGTAGAAGAATGAAAACCGTAAACAGCGGCCCCCGGTTTCGGGTGCCTACTTCTTGAACATACCAGGTAAGCACTGTTCCGGTCAGTCCTGTGATTGCCCGGACCATCGATCCACCCATCGCCCCCAACACATGATCGCCATCATGACCATTAGGACCTCCGACGAGCCCATTTGCTCCCACCTTGAAACGATATTCACCATTTGCCAACTTGCCGACACCGAGATTGTCGCTGACCATATTAGTAATTCTGGGTCTGTTGTCTGTCTGAGCCGAGTCGGTCGTCCCCGAATGCCCTAGTTCATGCAACAAGGTAGAAGCAGCTCTGCCGCCCGACGCAACCGTCGTATCCTTCTGAAGTTGAGTAACAAAGTTCTTGACTCCTTGATCTTCAGCCTGGGCCACTTTTCTTGCGGCCTCCGGATTTGCGGTTTGGTAAACACCCATGTCCGCAAGACTCAAACCGGTCGGGTCGATTTGGTTCACTGGATCGTCATTTACATAAGTGTAGCGATTGAAACTCTGGGGCGTGTTGATCTCCATGCTGCCCTGGTATGGATCAGGCGCCGTCCAGCGGCCACTGTAGGAGTCGTACTGCCGCCACAGCGTATGCGCCATCCCCGTCGCCTCGTCGTTCTCCATCCCCGCATATTTCTGGCGCGCTGCATCTGCGCCACCATAACCCTGCCCCGACGTGCGCTGCCCTACCGTCCCCAGCTCTTCACCAAACGACAGATAGTCATGTCGTGCCACTACTGTTCCCGTCGTGCTCGTCACCGTCCGCGGCGTGCCCTGTTGATCAGTGAAGATGTACTGCGTGCCACCACTACCACTCGCATTGTTGTACTCCGCTACCAGCTTGCCCAGCGCGTCGTAGATCAGCACGCTGCTTAACGCTCCTCCGACCTGCACTCCTACCCGCTGCCCGCCGCCATCGTAGACACTCACCACCACTCCGCTGTTGTCCAGATTCGCGCTTTGCTTCTGCCGGTTGTTCGCGTCGTACTGAAACTGCAGATTCCGGAACTTCGAGTCCACCGTGATATTCCCCGCACTGTCGTAGGTCACTCCCGTGTTGAAGCGATTCGTGGCCTGATCTATCTCGCCCGCTTCCACCCACTTCTGCACAAACGGATTCCCTGGGTTCTGCGCCGCCTTCTGATAGCGATTCCCAAACACGTCGTACTCGTAGTTCACCAGATAACTTTGCTGGCTGTTATCACCACGAAACTCTCGCGCCGTGCTCAGCCGGTTCACACTGTCGTAGGTAAACCGTTGCTGCCACTGCTTCTGCGTCCCGATGTACCCTTCGATCTGCGCTAGCTGCCCGCTGTTCTTCGTCTCATCCACCGTGTTGCTCACCGGATCGTAGACCCCATACTTGTAGTCGTAATGCTGCAACTGCGTCCCACTCTTCGTCAGGTCCTGACTCTGCAGCTGTAAGCGTGAGTTGTACACGTAGCTTTCCACCGCTCCGTTTCCCAGCGTGAACGACTTCAACAACCCGGGCGTCGAGCTGTAGTCAAACTGGCTCGCATACGTCGTGGTCCCACTCGCTACCTGCGACAACCGCGCCGCGTCGTCAAACCCATACGTCACTATTCGCCCCGACGGATAGCTCTGGCTCACCAGTCCGCCCGCCAGGTTGTAGTCGTAGTTCATCGTGTAGCTTTGCGCTCCTACCGTCTGTTGCTGATTCGCAATGCGCCCCATCAAGTTGTAGTTGTAGAGCTGTCCCGTCGCCGGCACTCCTCCCACCACCGCTGCCGTCAAGGCTTCCGTCAGTTGTCCTTTATTGAAGTATCCCTCCCGATTCTGATCGTATTTGTTCGTGACTGTCGGCGTCCCGTCCGAATAACTCACCTGATAGACGCGATTCAGCTGGTCGTAACGAAACTGCGTTTGGATGTTGCGCGCATCGTAAGCACTGCTCAGCAGGCCCTGGAAACTTTCCGTCCCGATCGTTTCGTCATACACCAACTTCCGCGACCAGCTGCTGTTGCCGGTTACCGTATCCGCTGCCGTGAACGTGCCCGCCTGTTCCACCTGCCGTTCGTAGGTGAGCCGCCCAAGCCCGTCGTACTTAAAGTAGCGATGCTGCACCGGATTCGTCCCCTGCGTCACATGCACCAGATTCCCCTGCGTGTTGTAGTCGTAAGCGGTGGCTTGCGTCGGCGTCTCCACGCTTCCCAGACTGCCGCTCAGGTTCGCTTCATCCACGCGCACCACTCGGCCCAGAGCATCCGTCTTCTGCCGCCGTTGCCGCCCAGCCTGGTCCGTCACGGTCGTGTAGACGCCCTGATAACTCGTCTGCAGCGTGGCCCCGTCCGGCGATGTAACCACACTCACACGCCCCAGCGTCTCATAATCTGTGATCGTCCAGTGGCTGCTGTGTTGCAGATCGGCTATTCCATCCAGCGTCGTCGTGCGATACGGATTCGATACTTTCCACACTCGTCCCAGTTGATCGTAGAGCGTGTCGCTGGCGATGTAGTTGCTCCCCGTCTCACTCGAAAACGAACGGCTCGGCCGCCCCAGTGGATCGAAATACTGATATGTCTTTAGCGTGCGCGTCGCGTCCTGCTGCGTTTCTGTCATTACATACAGATTGCCCACTGT